>UQTV01000009.1 GCA_900544095.1 uncultured Collinsella sp. | reverse complement strand
AAGCTAAGCCCCATCGCGCCGAGAGTACTGCGGGGCCAGCCCGTGGGAGGCCAGGGCGCCGCTGACCGGTGGACGGCACCGAGCCGTCGCAAGACTTGAAGAAGGGGGAGGCCTCGCGGCCTCCCCCCTTTTTTGCGTTTACGGGTTTTGTCTCACATAGTAGCTGTGTTTTATAACCCTCGTTTGTCGCATCTTCTGTGAACGGGCTACAATAACTTAGTCTGTGCGATATGGAGGTGAACATGGCTGAAGCTGGTATCGGCGTTGATATCGTCGAGATTTCCCGCATGAAATCAATTCTTGAAAAGACGCCGTCGTTTGCTCGGCGTGTGTTTACCGAAGAAGAGCGTGCGTATTGCGATGCATCATCGCGTCCCGCTGCTCACTATGCGAGCCGCTTTGCTTCGCGCGAGGCGGTGCTTAAAGCTCTCGGCACGGGTTTTAGTCAAGGTGTAGGTCGCAAGGATGTTTCGGTAACGCGTGATAAACTCGGCAAACCGAAGGCTCTGCTTTCTGGTCGTGCTCTCGAAATCGCCCAGGATTTGGGTGTTGTCGAGGTCGCTCTTTCTATTACCCTTACGGGTGACTTGGCTGTCGCTAATGCCATTGCAATCACCGAGGATGCTCGACCTAAGCCTAAGGAAGAAAAAGTGAGCAACAAGAAACGCGTTGCGCAGACATTTAAAGAGGCTCGCTCTGTTTTAGATGAGCTTGAGCAGCTGCAGAATTCAGCATTGACGGAGCACCTGGGCGATGCTTCGCAAGATACGCTAGGAGCATAGATGAAACCGGTTTTGAGTACCGAAGAAGTCGTTCGTCTCGAGGATATCATCGAACGCGAAGGGACTTCGAAGGCCGAGCTTATGGAGCTAGCGGGTGAGTTTGCCGCCAACGAGGTCTTGAAGCTCAATCCCGATCGGGTTCTCGTTCTGGTCGGTTTTGGTAATAATGGCGGCGACGGTTGGGTTGCCGCCGATATCCTGAGCCACAAGGGTGTGGACGTGGATATCGTTTCTCCGGTTGAGCCGGATGAGATTCCTGCTGCTCTGGCACGTCATGTTGCTCGTCGATCTGCCGGCCGCGATGTGCACGTTTGCGTCGGTCCCTCGCGTGACGAACTCGAGGTTTTGATCGATAAGGCCGATGTTGTTGTCGATGCCATTTTTGGTACCGGTTTCCACGGGAATCTGCGTGCGCCGTTCTCCATTTGGATTCCTACGGTCAATGAATGCGCCGATTGTGTCGTATCCATTGATGTCCCCTCGGGCCTGAATGCCGAGACGGGCGTTGTTGATGACGACTGCATTCGTGCCGAGCGCACGGTGACGATGATTGCGCCCAAGATTGGTCTGTATAGCGCTGATGGTCCTGAGTATGCTGGCGATTTGATCTGCGGCAATCTTTACGACCGTCTTGACGAGGTCATCGATGATGTCGACCACGCCGCCGAGATTGTCGAGCCCGGTGACTTAGTTGATTACTTTGCTCCGCTACCATCGAATATCGATAAGTATTCCCGTGGCTCCGTGCTTATTGTCGCCGGATCAGCGCAATATCCTGGTGCTGCCATTATGGCGGCCAAGTCTGCAGCTCGCGCGGGTGCTGGTTACGTGGCAGTCGCGGCTCCTGACGCCTGCGCCAATCTCATTCGCATGGCACTTCCTTCGATTCCGGTCTTTGCTATTCCGTCTGATTCCCGCGGCTCCTTTGGCGCCGCTGCGCGCATGACGGTGTGCGAGATCGCAAAGAAGTACAGCTGCGTGCTGTGCGGTCCCGGTATGACGACGTCTGCCGGCGCTATGCAGGTGGTTTCGGGCTTGCTCGAGCTTGATGTACCGCTAATTTTGGACGCCGATGCACTCAACTGCCTTGCTAAGATTGCCATTGACGGTATTGATAGTAACCCCGAGATGTATCGTCGCGAGCAGCCGTTGGTTATGACACCGCACTATCGTGAGCTTTCGCGTCTGGTTGCCGGTGACGAGGTGAACGACCTTGGTACCGCGATTGCGGCCGCGCAGAAGGTTGTCTGGGCTGCAGGCTCCGACAATCTGGTGGTCATTGCCAAGGGGCCGACGACGGCTATCTGTGGCGTTGAGCGTGTGCTGCTGCCGCTCTCGGGTCCGGCTTCTCTGGCAACTGCCGGTTCGGGTGATGTTCTCGCGGGTATTTTGGCCGGCACGCTTGCCACCATGCGCGACGAGATGGATCGTTGGGAGTTGCTGTATTCGTACGCCGTCGCACTTCACAGCTACGCCGGTTTTGCCGCGGCGACGGAGTATGGTGAGAAGAGCGTCATCGCGACCGATCTTATCGACTTGATCGGTCCTGCCATGGAGCTGGCGGCAAAGGATGCGCTCGAAGATCTGGGAATCATGGACGAAGGGTCGGATGACTAATCATGAATAAAGCCGATTTGACGCGCTGGTCCTGGGTCGAGATCGACCGCGGGGCGCTCCGTCGCAACACGAGGGCCTATAAGAACTTGCTGAATCCGCGCCAGCGCCTGTGCTGCGTGGTCAAGGCCGATGCTTATGGTCATGGAGCTGTTGAGTGCGCCAAGATCATGTATTCGGCCGGTGCCGACATGTTTGCCGTGGCGACGGTTAACGAGGGCGTTGAGCTCCGACAGGGCGGGATTACGAAACCCGTCCTCATCCTAAGCGAGCCGCCTATCGAGGCTATTCCGACGTTGCTCGAGTTTGATATCATGCCCTCGGTCTATACGTCTGACTTTGCTCTTGCGTATGGCGAATGTGCCGTCGCGGCGGGCAAGGTGGGCAAGTATCATCTCGCCATCGAGACGGGCATGAACCGCATTGGCGTACATTACACGCAGGTGCTCGACTTTGTCCGCGGTATTAATTTCCATCGCGGTATTCAGTGCGACGGCGTATTTACTCACTTCGCCACGGCCGATGAACCTTCGGGCTGGGACTACAAACTGCAGTGTCAGCGCTTTACCGAGGCCGTTCAGGCCATTAAGGATGCGGGCTTTGAGTGCGGTATCGTGCACTGCGCCAACACGCCGTCCTCGATGCTCGACCCCTCGATGCATTTTGATATGATTCGCGCCGGCGTCGGCTTGTATGGCATGCATCCGTGCGAGCTGAGTGGCCGCGTGATGCAGCTTGATCCCGTTATGAGCGTCCATGCGCGCGTGACGCGCGTGGCACACCCTGCGATGGGCGAGGGCGTGGGCTACGGTTTTACCTACCGCGTACCGCGTACGCGCGTTCAGATCTGCACGCTGCCGATCGGTTATGCCGATGGCCTATCGCGTACGCTTTCCAATCGTATGGATGTGCTGTATCGCGGCGAGCGCGTGCATCAGGTTGGCAATATCTGCATGGACCAGTTTATGGTCGCCATTCAGTCCAACCCGGCACACGAGATTCCCGAGGCCGAGTATGGTGACGAGATGATCATTGTCGGCCGCGATGGCGACGCCGAGATCACTATGGACGAGATGGCCCGACTGCGCGGAACGATTAACTACGAGGTCGCCTGCGGCTTTGGCATGCGTCTCGACAAGGTCTACGTGTAGGAGCCGCTATGGGCGTCATGCACATCCCCGGCCATAGCCATCAGGCGCCGCGTGAGGTCGCACTCGAGGAGATCGAGGCCGTTCTGGGCGATTGTCACCTCTGCCAGCTCTACCAGTCGCGTCACAATATCGTGTTTGGCGTGGGAAACCCCCGCGCTCGCGTGATGTTTATTGGCGAGGCGCCGGGCCGCAATGAGGATTTGCAGGGCGAGCCCTTTGTGGGGGCGGCAGGCGAGGACCTCAACGGCATTTTGTCGCTGGCGGGGCTCAAACGCGAAGACGTCTACATTGCCAACGTGCTTAAGTGCCGCCCGCCGGGAAACCGCAATCCGCGTCCCGAGGAAGTGCTGGCTTGTTCGCCGTTTTTGCGTGAGCAGATTCGAAGCATCTGGCCCGATATTATCGTGACACTCGGCAACCCCGCGACGCACTTTGTGCTTAAGACCGAGATTGGCATTACTAAGCTGCGCGGCAGGTTCCACCAGATGGGGCATTTTGTAGTAATGCCCACTTTCCATCCGGCAGCAGCGCTGCGCAATCCGGCATGGCAGGAGCTGCTGGAGGAAGACTTTAAGATGCTGGGCGACTATCTGGAGCGACATCCCGCGCCAGAGGACGCCTCGGAATAATAAGGAGCGTATATGTCCCTGGAGCGCCTGGGGGTAGGCACTTACAAAACGGCTAGTGCTGCCGATACGGAGTACTTTGGCGAGCTAATTGCACCGTGCCTTGAGGACGGCGATGTGCTCATCCTGACCGGTGGCCTGGGAGTGGGCAAAACTCACTTTACCAAGGGCGTCTCGCGCGGGCTGGGCGATGGGCATATGGTTACGAGCCCTACGTTTGCGCTCATGGCCGTTCACGATCAAGGTCGTATTCCGCTGTTTCACTTTGATCTATACCGCCTGGAGCATGCCTACGAGCTCGAGGATACGGGCATTTTTGATGTGCTGGGCTATGAGGGTGCTTGCCTGCTGGAATGGGGCGAACAATTCCAGGACGAGCTGACGGATGAGTATCTTTCGGTGACGCTCAGGCGTGATGAGGGCGACAGCGATGTGCGAACGATAACGCTCGAGGCGCACGGTGACCGCGCAATGGAGCTTTCCCATTTGATTGATAAGGCTGTACAAGATGAGCTTGCATAACGACAACGCGCTGGTGGTGGCGCTCGATACCTCGACCGACATGCTTGCCTGCGCGGCAAGCTGGATTGATGGGCAGACGGGCGAGACGAAGCTCGTGAGTGGCGACCACATGTGTCGCCGTCACGCCAACGTTGAGCTCGTGAATACCGTTGATGGCGCGCTGGCTCAAGCCGGTCTGGATCGCAGCGATGTTGGTTGCTACGTGGTCGGCCGCGGCCCGGGGTCGTTTACGGGTGTGCGCATCGGCATCTCCACTGCCAAGGGCCTCGCGCGCGGTGCCAATGTTCCGCTGCTGGGCGTGTCGACGCTCGACGCTTGCGCTTGGACGGCGTGGAAGGCTGGCGTGCGCGGCAAGCTTGGTATCTTGGCCGATGCTATGCGCGGTGAGGTATATCCGGCGCTGTATATGCTGGTCGATGAGGGCCCCGAGCGTCAATTTGAGCGCGAACACGTGGTCAAGGCCGCCGTGGCGCTCGATGAGTGGCGCCGAGCAGCGGACTGGGACCAGGTTCAGCTGACCGGTGACGGTCTCGTGCGCTATGGCAAGCTGCTGGGTGAGGACGAGACCGCCCGCTGCGTGGAGCGCGACCTGTGGTGGCCTTCGGGCGAGGGCTTGCTGCTCGCGCACGCTGCGGGTGACGGCGATCCGGCTCGCGTCCTGCCGATTTACACGCGCCTTTCGGATGCCGAGGAAAACGAGCGCAAGCGTCTTGGTCTTGCTGAGAGTGCACAGAGCGAAATTACGGGCGTTGCCGATGAGCTCGCCGGTCGTCATCTGCAGTTCCGTCCCATGGGCGCGGCGGATGCCGAGGGCGCGAGCGCGCTAGAGGCTGCCTGCTTTGAAGGTGCCGGACACGAGGCGTGGACGCCGGGCATGTTCCTGTCCGAACTGGGCGAGGACGTCGCTGCGCCGCGTAGTTGGTGGGTGGCACACGACGACGGCAAGCTGCTGGGCCTTGCCGGCGGTATGGTCGTGGACGGTGATGTGCAGATTCTGGATGTCGCCGTCGACCCGGCACATCGCCGTGAGGGCATTGCCCGCAAGCTGCTGTCGCATGTGAGCTATGATGCCCAGATGCTCGGCTGCACCACGGCTTCGCTCGAGGTCGAGGACGACAACAAGGGAGCGATCGCGCTTTATAACGCTCTGGGCTTTACCGAGGCAGGATGGCGCCGCGGCTATTATGGTGCCGGCAAGGATGCCATCGTCATGACGGCTCCGCTGCCCCTGGTGCTTCCGGTCGACAATGCCTCGCCCGAGCCGACGGCGGCAGAGCAGCGCGTATGGCCGCTGCCTGCGCCTAGGCGCTCCGAGGGGGAGCGTGCCGAAATTGAGCGCCGCCGCCTAGTGCTTGCCATCGAGAGTTCCTGCGACGAGACGGCGGTGGCGATTATCGATGCGGATGGCAATATGCTGGCCAACCAGGTGTCGACGCAGATCGATTTCCATGCCCGTTTTGGCGGCGTGGTGCCCGAGATCGCCTCGCGCAAGCACGTTGAGGTCATCGTGAGCGTCGTGGACGCGGCGCTCGAGGACGCCGCAGCATCGCTTGGTCTTGAGGGTGGAGCCATTGCCCCTAGCGAGCTTGCCGCCGTGGGCGTGACACAGGGTCCGGGCCTGGTGGGCGCCCTCGTGGTGGGCGTTGCCTTTGCTAAAGGCTTTGCCTACGCTGCCGGTAAGCCGCTCGTATGCGTCAACCATCTGGAGGGGCACCTGTTTGCCAACTTGCTGGCGCAGCCCGACCTCAAGCCGCCGTTTATCTTCACGCTCGTCTCGGGCGGTCATACCATGCTTGTTCACGTCAAGGCGTGGGGCGACTACGAGGTGCTCGGCGAGACGCTCGACGACGCCGTGGGCGAAGCCTTCGACAAGGTGGCAAAGGCACTGGGTCTTGGCTATCCCGGAGGCCCTATCATCTCCAAGCTTGCCGAGACGGGCAACCCCAAGGCGATCGATTTCCCCCGTGCGCTTAACAGCAGGGGGGACTATCGCTTCTCGCTTTCGGGCCTCAAGACGGCGGTGACGCTCTACATCGAGCAGGAGACCAAGGCCGGGCGCACGATTCACCTGCCCGACCTAGCGGCCTCGTTTGAGGCGGCGGTCTTTGACGTGCAGTACAAGAAGGCCAAAAACGCCCTGCACGCCACCGGGTGCAAGGAGTATTGCATCGGCGGTGGTGTCTCGGCCAATCCGCATCTGCGCGAGATGATGATCAAGAAGCTCGGGCGTCAGGGGATCCGCGTAACGGTGCCGCCCTTGTCTGCTTGCACCGATAACGCCGCCATGATCGCGGAGGTCGCTCGCCGTAAATTCGACCGAGGTGAAATCTCGCCGTTCGATGTCGACGCCGATCCAAACATGACGCTGTAGTCGTATGAGCGCGGTCCCCGACCGGAGGGACCGGATATAAGGTTTCCTGCTCTACAGTCCTGCGCAAGATGAAGACCACATTAAGTGGCCTTCTTTGCGTGCGGAACTCGCGATAAACCTTATATCCGGCCCCTCCGGTCGGGGACCTTTCTGTATCGATATAGCTTCTGGGCTGGATCGGCGTCGACAACGTCCAGCAAGGTTAACAAGCCAGCGTCGAATTTCCGGCGTGCTTTAGCTGAAAGAAAAAGATGGCATGCGGAGCTTTGCTCCGCATTTGGGATGGGAGCCCCTCGGGAGCGGTCGGGCGTATACAAGGTTTATCGCGAGTTCCGCACGAGCCGGAGAGCACTTAATGTGCTCTCCGTGCGAGCAGGACTGTAGAGCAGGAAACCTTGTATACGCCCGCCCGCTCCCGAGGGGCATCTCTCATGCAAAAACTGTCGTTGGGTAAAGACCGGGGTCAGTGGCGTTTGATACCGAGAAATCCAAAAAAAGTTGAAAATTCATTACATATTTGCGTTGACTTTAGGTAACTAAAGTTTCATACTGCGTTTCATCCACTGGGGGATGTGAACCGCACGGATCGTTCGCATCATGATTGAAGAGGATTTCTTAGACATGTTCACGCATCAGCTAAACATTATCAGCGTAGCAATTATCTGATGCGGGTTAGCACATACAGCTAGCCCGTACGATAACGGGCGGCTGATGAAGATGAGGGCCGTCGAGCGCAACCGACGGCCCTCATTTTTTATGTCTAGGAAGTTCTTTTTAGAGGAGGAAATGTAATGAACGGAGTTTTGCTCATGGTTGTGGCCGCGGCGGTGCTCGCCTGCGGCTATCTGGGCTACGGCCGCTGGCTGGCCAACAAGTGGGGCGTTGACAAAGAGGCCCTCACGCCGGCCAAGCGCATGAAGGACGGCAACAGCTTCTCGCCCGTCTCCGCCTTCACCGCGTTCTCGCACCAGTTCAGCTCGATCTGCGGTGCTGGCCCTGTCACGGGTACGATCGTCGCCATGGCCTTTGGCTGGCTGCCCGTCGTGCTCTGGGTCCTCGTCGGCGGCATCTTCTTTGGCGCCGTCCACGACTTTGGTGCTCTGTATGCTTCGATGAAGAACAACGGCAAGTCCCTGGCTCAGCTCATCGAGAAGTACATCGGCAAGACCGGCCGTCGCCTGTTCCTGCTGTTCTGCTGGCTGTTCTGCATCATCGTCATCGCCGCCTTCACCGACATGGTCTGCAAGACGTTCATGTTCACCCCGGCCGTTGACGCTTCTGGTGCTGCTACCGGTGCCATCGACTTCACCAAGTCCTATGCCGCCGGCTGCGCTGGTACCATCTCCATCCTGTTCACCTTCGTCGCTATCGCCTTTGGTTGGGCCCAGAAGAAGTTCAACCTCACCGGTGCTACCGAGTTCGTCACCGGCGTGGTCCTCATGGTTCTCATGTTTGCCGTCGGTATGCAGTTCCCGGTCTACCTGGATAAGTTCCAGTGGTTCGCCGTCGTCATGGTCTACCTGGTCTTCGCTGGCGCTATGCCCATCCAGATGCTCAAGACCCCGCGTGACTACCTCACTTCCATCATGATGATCGTCATGATCGTTTGCGCTGTCCTCGGTATCGTCGTCCTGGGTGTTAACGGCCAGGCCACCATCACCGCTCCGGCCTTTACCGGCTTCTCCAGCGCTTCTGGCATGATGTTCCCGGTCCTGTTTGTTTCCGTTGCCTGCGGTGCCCTCTCCGGCTTCCACAGCCTCGTTTCTTCTGGTACCTCCTCCAAGCAGGTCGAGAAGGAGCAGGACGCCGTCAAGGTCGGTTATGGCGCCATGATCGTCGAGTCCTTCGTCGGCATCCTTGCCATCATCGTCGCCGGCATCATGTTCTCCGACATGAACACCGCCGGTACCGGCGCCCTCAACGCCGGCGTCGCTTCCACCCCGTTCCAGATCTTCGCCGCTGGTATCTCCCGCGGTATGCAGGCCTTCGGTGTTGACGGTACGTTCGCTACCGTCTTCATGACTATGAACGTTTCCGCTCTGGCCCTGACCTCGCTCGACGCCGTCGCCCGCATCGCCCGCACCTCGTTCTCCGAGTTCTTTGCCCAGACCAACGACGCCCTGGCCATCGAGTCCAAGGCCGGCTACATGAAGGTTCTCGGCAACCCCTGGTTCGCCACGGTCGTCACCCTGCTTCCCGGTCTCGCCCTCGCCTTTGGCGGCTATGCCAACATCTGGCCGCTCTTTGGTGCTTCCAACCAGCTGCTCGGCGGCATGACCATGATCACCCTCGCCGTGTTCTGCAAGTGCACCGGCCGCAAGGGCTGGATGCTCTACGTGCCCGTCGCCTTCCTGCTCTGCTGCACCTTCACCTCGCTGGTCCAGAGCGCCATGGGCTGCATGACCGCTGTCCAGGCTTACGGCTTCTTCGGCACCATCCCGGCTACCGCCACCACGGCCGCCGTCTCCGTCGCCGCCACCAAGGGCTTGCAGCTCGTTTTCGCCGTCCTGCTGATGGTCCTGGGCCTCATCGTCGCCGTCAACTGCCTCAAGGAGTTCTTCGGCAAGGAGGCCGGCTCCATGCCCGACGAGGAGCCCGAGTGGTCCGAGATGGGCAAGGCCGAGTACGGTCGCGCCGCTGCCGCTGAAGTTCCTGCCGACGCCGAGGCCGCCAAGGCCTAGTCGGTCGGACGGGTTGAATCTCCCATCTATTTGACTCGGAAAGACCGGGTCCGCAATCAAGCGGACCCGGTCTTTTTTCTTGTGAGAACAGGTGGTGCAAGGGCGTTCTCGCAGATGTTTTGCGTGGATAGGCTCGTGCGTTGTACCATATGGACGTATATGTGTGCATATGAAAGGGGCCCCGTGGCCAAGACGGTATATTCCGATAATCAAAACAATGTCGATGCTCTGGCTGAGCGTCTGAGCAGCCAGACATCGCTTTCTGCCGAGCGCGCCAAGCTGGTTGCCTACGACCTGCTCTGCCGCAAGGCACTCAAGATTAAGTCGAGCGCGCTGGCGCAGATTTTCCGCTCCGTCGATAAGGAATGCGACACCAAGGCGATGCGCGATGAGCTTATCGCGGCAAATATCGTGACCAAGATCGAGGGCAGCGGCATTAACGGGCGCCCGGCGTTCTATACCATCAATGTCGAGATCCGCGATACCCAGGAGCAGCCTGCCGAGTCCGTCGAAGATTTTGTCGTCGAGGATTCCGCTGACGTGCCTGCTGTGGAAGAAGCTGCTCCGCGTGAGCATGTCGATACCGATGAGTTGCTCGATGAGAACGTCGTGCGTGCCTTTACGGCCAAGGCAGGACGCGGCGGTTTTGGCGGGGGTGGCAAGCGCGATGCGCAGCGCCGCGCCCAGCAGGAGCGCTTCCGTCGTGCCGTTGCTCAAAAGGGTGAGACGGATGCCGAGGCTGTTGAGAACGAGGTTGCTGCCGAGTCGCAGAGGCCCGCGAAGGAGCAAAAGCCCGTGGAGGCCCAGGAGTCCCAGCGTCGCCGTGGTGCCCACTTTAAGGCTGCGCAGCAGGATGTCGCGCATGAGGTTGAAGAGCCTTCCGAGGCTGCAGACGATGTTGAGGAGTCTGCCAAGAAGGCTCCGGGTTCATGCCGTCCCGGGCGTGGTTTTGCGAGGCGCGCGTATCCCGTAAGGCGTCAGGAGAAGGGCGAGCCGGCTTCGACCGCTCAGGCCGAGAAGGCCGAACAAACCGAGAAAACCGTTGAGCCGGCGGCTCGCGAGCAGCAACCTTCCGAGTCGCAGCCTGCGGCTGACACTGAGGTCAAAGCTCAACAGACCGCTGATAAGCAGGCGGGGGAGAGCGCCTCAGGCAAGCCCCGCCGTCGTCGTTACCGCGGCGGTCGTGGCTCAAATGCCGAGGCCGCGGCCGAGAAGACAGCGACACAAAACGGAGATGAGAAGGCCGAGACTCCGGTGGATCAGGTCAAGCGCCAGCCGGCGAAGGAGGCCAAGTCCGATCGTCCGCAAAAGCGCTCGTCTGCGCCCAAGCAGGAACGTAATACCCGGGCAGATTCCAAGCGTAAGCCTCATGCACAGGCTGAGCCTGCCGCGGCTGATAGTGCTACCCAGCAGCCCGAGTCGGCCGTCCACGGCGAGGTATCGGCGTTTGCCCTTGCCCGCGTTTTGGGCAGGCAGCTGCTCAAAGTTGTCCCTACGCCTACGGCGCTCTCTAAGATCAAGGAGCAGCAGACTCAAATTGTTAAGGTCGAGGGCAAGGACGGCAAAAAGGCGCCGCAGCGCACTCAGCACAACGAGATGTCCAACCGCAAGATTGCCGAGGAAATCGCAATCATCCAGGCTTGGATCGAGCAAAACCGAGGTGCCGATACGCCGGTTGCCTCGCGCCGCCAGCGTGCCTACCAGATTTTTAACGACGAGAAGGCTTTTGACGGCAAGCACGGTGAGCGCCTGATAAGGCGCATGACCGAAAAGGGCATCAGCATGCAGGCGATCAAGGTCGCCCCCAACCGCCCCGTGCACTTTACGGGTTTCTTTACGCTGGGCGCCGATAAGCCGTTCATTATGGTCGAGAACCTGGACACCTATGACGAGATCGTCAGGCTGCTGCGTGGCCGCAAGCACGCCAAGCTCTTTGGCATCAAGGTGGGCGGCGTGATTTTTGGCGGCGGATGCAAGGCGAGCGTCTCGCATGCCCTGGACGATTATCTGGCTGAGATCGGCTATCGCTTTAACTACGTCTACTACGTGGGCGATATCGACCGCGAGGGCGCGCGCATCGTCGAGCAGGCTCGCAATGCCAATGTGGTTGAGATTCGTCTGCATGCCGGCATGTACCGCGCCATGCTCGCCGAGCATAAGCGTCGCGTGAAGGCCGGCGGCGAGTGCGAGCCCGCGGCTGCCAACCAGGGCGTGCCGCAGAACTTGGCGGCGACGATCAAGGATCTGCCCATGGTCACGCGCGTGCAGTTCCGCAATGTGCTACGCGAGGGCGGGCGCATTCCGCAGGAGATCCTGATGACCGCCGACTATCGGGATGGCGACTCGGGAAGCTTCGACCGCATGCTGAACAACTAAATTCCGCCGGCCCCGGGAGAGCGGGGACACCGGCTTAGGTTTCCTGCTCTACAGTCCTGCTCACGACGGAGGCCACATTAAGTGGCCTCCTGTTCGTGCGGAACTCGCGATAAACCTAAGCCGGTGTCCCCGCTCTCCCGGGGCCTGTCGTGGCTTGGCCGTTGCATGCGGCTCGTTTTTCGGAACGGGGCTGACGGACACGTTCCGAAATCTACCACCGTCGCTGTGCAGGGTGTCTATAAAGAGCCGTGGCCAAAAAACATCAAATATGAGTACTGATACTCTTTTAGTAGCAGTAATTTTGACCACATTTAAGGTGATTTGACGTGTCGATCGAGCAGATAAGCTGCCGTATCTCCTCAAGTGTTCATTAAAGGAAGACCTTGATGCGAATAAATCTCATTAAGATCTTCTTTTATTAACGAAAATAATGTAGCTACAACGGTAACAGTACTCATATTTGCCGTTTTTTGGCCACAGTCCTTCGGAGGGTCCTCGAAAATAGTCCCGAGCCGGCACTTGGGGACGTTCCTATAATGCCGGCACTTAGGAGCGTCCCCAAGTGCCGGCACCGCGTCTGCCTGCGGCGGCCGCGCCCCGCTGCGTCGCTCCGCATCCTTGCGGGTTCGGATTCCTCCGCTTGGCGGCGTTGGCTCGATTTGCTTGACGTGAGGGGCTCTTGGCTGGTGTGGGACGGAGGGATTCCGCGTCTGCCTGGTCGGCGGCCGCGCCCCGCTGCGTCGCTTCGCTCCTTGCGTGCTGCGCTGGAAAACGCTTCGCGTTTCCTCAGCTCCGCACCCTTGCGGGTTCGAATTCCTCCGCTTGCCCACAAGAAAGCGCCCTGGGCCGTTATGGGCTTAGGGCGCTCAGTTTTAATGGCTGGGACGGAGGGATTCGAACCCCCAACAGCCGGCACCAAAAACCGGAGTTCTACCGTTGAACTACGTCCCAATGTGTGGTGTTGCCCAAAAGCAACTCGTCTAGTTTACCTAATCTGCGAGGGCATCGCAAACGCCGTCGAGTAGGCGTACGGCGAGCGTCTGCGCGTCGCTGGCCGTGAAGGTGCCGTTGTAGCGCGTCATGCCCGTGAGCTCAATGCGAATGCGAGCCGGCTTCTGCTGCGCGGCGACATTGGCGGTGCGGATGCGCTGGGCCAGGTTGTGGCACTCGGCGAGGGCAATCGTGGCGCGTGGCGCGGCGTCGGCGGGCAGCTCGTCGCTTGCGATCTCGAGCACCAGGTCAACGTCGGTTGGGACCTCGGAGTCGCAGAGCATCATGCCGCTGTTGTCGGTCGTTGCCGTGGCGATGTTCCACATGCGCGAAGCAACGCTGCGTGCGATGGGGTCCTCACCGATAACGGCGATCTGGAAGCGCTCGAGCACGTTGGCGGCGCGAGCAAAACCGATGCGGGACTCGGCTTCGGTGACCGAGGGCTTGCCCTCCCACACATGGTGCAGGCGGTTGATGTAGGCGTAGGTGTCCTGGAAGGCCATGCCGTCGGCAAACAGGCCGACATTTTCCTGGAACTGCTGCAGGGCGGCCTCGGTATGCGGACCAAAGTAGCCGTCGTCTTCGCCACAGGCAAAGCCCAAAACGTTGAGAGCGCGCTGCAGGGCCTGCACATCGGCGCCATGGAAATTGGGCATGCGCAGATAGAGGGTGCGGTCGCCCAGCTTATACGAAGCGTCTACAAGGGCGCTCCAACAGGGGATATCGACGGCATGACCAGCAGCAAGGCCGCTGTCGAGCCTGAAAGTGCTGACGGCCTGCTCAGTGGTGGCTCCAAAGTACTTGTCGGTGACTTCGGCGGCATCGATCGCGTAGCCGAGCTGCAGGAGACGAGACTGCACGTCCTCGACGGCTGCTCCTTGCATGCCCGTTGTAATAGGTTCCATGAACGAACCCCTTTCGGCGTACCATTCGTACTATTTGAGCGTCTGTCGGATAGACAACGCAAAGGGATGCATAAACATGCACTCAACAGTGTAGCAAGTTGTGCCTAAATACGCTGCTGACAGGTTTTATAACCCCCGTTAGTTAAGGCGCTCCACAAAGAAATCTGCCATGGAGAGGAACAGCTCGCGTGCGTGCGGATCAAGCTCAACGTTCTCGATGGCCGCTTTGGCCTTAGCGGTCAGGTCGAGCGCGTAAGTGTGGGCGTAATCGATGGAGCCGGTCTCCTGGAAGATCTCCACGGCGCGTGCGAGCTGCGCGGGATCATCGGTGCCCGAGGAAAGAATCGCCTCGACCTCGTCGTGGTGGCGCTCATCAGAGAGGGCGTGTACGGCGACAAGCGTGCGCTTGCCCTCGGTGATGTCGGTGCGGAAGTCCTTGTTGGCGGCTTCCTTAGTGCCGACAAGGTTGAGCAGGTCGTCCTGAATCTGAAAGGCAAGGCCTGTGTGTAGGCCAAAGGCGCGCAGCGCTTCGATTTGCTCATCGCTGCCGCCGCCGATAATGGCTCCGGCGGCAAGCGGCGTGGCTCCGCTGTAAAACGCGGTCTTGTGCGTCGCCATGTCCAGGTAGTCATCAACCGAGATATCAAAGCGCCCGTCACGGACCCAACCCAGGTCGAGTGCTTGACCCTCAATGGTGCGGACGATCATCTCGGTAAGCTCGTGGAGCACGCGCAGCTTCACGTCGGACTCCAGCGTAGGGTCGTCGAGAACCGTCTTGGTGACCATGGTGAGCGCCAGGTCGCCACAATTGATGGCAAGGCCCGTGCCCTCGGTAAGGTGCATACAGGGCTTGCCTCGACGAAGCTGTCCGTTGTCGGCGATGTCGTCGTGGATTAGCGCGCCCGACTGGAAATGCTCGATAGCTGCCGCGGCGCTGCGGGCGCTCTCAAAGCTGCCGCCCACTGCGGTTGCGGCGAGCATGCAGATAAGCGGGCGGTGGCGCTTGCCGGCGTTGGCCGTAAAAGCCGAGAGCGGCGCGTACAGGTAGCGCTCGATATCGGCAGAGGTCGCCTGTCCGTCAAAGAACGTGGCCAGATAGTCGTTAATCTGGTCAAAGTGTTGGGCTAAAAAGCTGGTAAACGGACTGGACACGGGTTCTCGCATTCTTTCTGAGGTTGCATTGATGCAATATGCAGACAACATATTGCCACATCAGGGCGTTTGGCGCGGCAGTTTTGGCGATTTAGGACAACGGGCGTGCGTTTGATGGAGTGTGCCTAAATCAGCCTAAAATGCTCGAGCGCCGCAACGACACCGTCGTGATCGACGGTGTCGGTCACGTAATCGGCCTTATCCTTGAGATAGTCTGGTGCGTTGCCCATGGCGATACCGACATCGACGGCGTTCATCAGCGAGATGTCATTGCTGGCGTCGCCAATGCCGTATACGGTTCCGTGGTGGGGATCAAGGGCGTCGAGTACAGACTGGATGCCCCCGCGCTTCGTGCATTCGCGGGGCGAGATTTCGGTTACCTCGAGTTCGAGCTCGTTAAAGCACAGCAACGGCTCAAGTGTCTTATCTTGAGCGATGTGGTTGGCGAGCGATGTAGACATCAAGATCTTGTAGACACTGTAATGTTGCAGCTGCGTGACTGCGTCGCCCAGGGTGCGCGCGTATCCGGGGGCATCGGGGGCATCGGCACTCATGCGCACGACGCCGTTGAGGCCCTCAAAGCGGATGACCTCGCCCGATTGCTCAAGATAGGGGGCAAGATGCTGCAGCATGCTGGGTGTCATCGACAGATCGCGAATTGCGTGTCCGTCGATCTCGGCGTAACCGCCCGCAAGACAGACGATGCCGGTCCAGGGCAGCTCAAGAAGTTTGGGGTGGATGCAGCTGAGGGTGCGCCCTGTGCAGATGAAGGCCATGTTGCCGTTGGCGACAAACTCGCGGATTGCCTGCGAAACCGCCTCGTTGGGATAGGGGGAGAGGTCCCGCTCGTCTTCGGGAAGGTCTTGGGCGAGCCTGGGGTCTTGCCAGGCGAGCGTTCCGTCGATATCGAAGAAGCAAATATCGCCGCGCTTATGGGCTGCGCTGGCGGCAGGGGAGGCCGAGGTGGTGGGCACAAATTCCGGCTCGAGGCCCATGATCTGGTCAAAATGCTCTTTAACGCGGGGAACGGAGATGCCGATAATCACCTGGGCGGTCTTGCCCGTAATGATGAGGCCCTTGGCGCCCACCGCGACAAACGACGCGTTATCTGCAACGATGGAAGGGTCTGCGACCTCGACGCGCAGGCGCGTGGCGCAGTTGGTTGCGCCCACGATATTGCCAACGCCACCTAAAAGCTGAATTACCCGCTCAGCGAGGACGTGATCTTGATCGGATCGACTATTGACCTCGTCATTGGGAGATTGCTCTTTGGCAAAGTCGCTTCCCGTTAAACAATCGATTGCCGCGCGATTGACGACATGATCCTCGCGGCCCGGAGTCTTAAGGTCATAGACCAAGATGAGTGCTCGAAAACTAACAAAAAAGATGAGGCTAAAGGCAAGGCCGATACCGAGCGCCAAAAGATAGGCACCGGCATGCGTGCGCATGAGCGGAATATAGTTGAAGGCTGCCATCTCCATGAGGCCGCCCGAGAAGATGCCGACGATGCCAAAGAGATTCATGGCTGTGGCAAGGCAAGACGATAAGACGGCGTAGAGCAAAAAGAGCCCGGGGTGGGTGAACATAAAGAGAAACTCGAGTGGCTCGGTAACGCCGCAAACCACCGAGGCGATGATGGCGGGAACAAGGATGACCCTGAGGCCGGCGCGGCGCTCGGGTTTTGCGGTGGAGTAGAACGCGGCTGCGATGGCGGGAAGGCCAAAGAGCTTGACCCAGCCGGTGGCGGTAAAACCGGCCCACGGCGCAAGCTCATTAAGGGGGCGCGTGCTATGGGAGAGGATGGGGAGCAAGCTGCTCCATGTGGCGTAGATGCCGTCGTTAATGACCAGGTTGTCGTAGTAGATCGGCATGTAGAGCAGGTGGTGCAGCCCCATGGGCTCGAGCGCTCGCTCCAAAAACACAAAGATGCCCACGCCAAAGGGGCCGACGCCCGCAAGTGCGTGGCGCAGCGTTTCGGTCACAGCGTATGCGAAAGGCACGATGGCGGCCGAGATGGCGGCAAGGGCAAACACGGCAAAAAAGCTGATGAGGTAGACCAGCGAGGAACCCGAGAAGGTGCCGAGCCAATCGGGAACCTTGGCATCGTAGAAGCGGTCATGGATCGCGACGACGGTTGCCGACACCGCCAGCGGGCCGATAATGCCGGTGTCGAGCGTCTTGATGCCGTCGATGACGGTGATGCCGCTAGCGGAGGTCAAAAACGACGGGTACTTAAGCCCAAGGTTGTCTCCGCTCAGCTTAATGATCTCGCTCAAAAAGAAACAGTAGGCAAAATAGGCTACGAGCGCCTCGAGGCAGCAGCGTGCCGGTTGCTTTTGGGCAAGGCCGATAGGCAGCGCTACGGCAAAAAGGAGTGGAAGGCGCTTAAAGACCGTCCACGAGCCGCGCTGAATGATAGTCCAGAAAACGTACCAGGGGGTTCCGTATACGGCGAGGTCGCCGACGATATCCACGGTCGTTGCGAGGGCGGAGATGCCGACCATGAGGCCTGATATAGAAAACAGCATGGCGGGCGCGAACATGGCTCCGCCAAAACGTTGGATTTTCTGCAGCATAATATGCCTTTCGGATGCAACATGCTGTGCGAGCAAGAACGTTTAAACAATGAACTCATTGTAGAGGACTGGCTGCTTGCCGCATTGACGGTTTTGATTCGGTCCGATTTGGGTTTCGGGGGAACCGTCGACGGTAAATAATCCGTGCTTTACCGATAATCGGTTTAAACAACTTTAAGAAATGCTATCGTGCCTAGCCATACATATTCATTAGAGGTGAAATCATGCCAAAAGCGATTTACGAAGGAATCTACCGCGAGATCCGTTCGCGCATCATCAACGGGACCTATGCGTTTCAGGAGATGCTGCCAACCGAAGCCGAGCTGACCGCGGAGTTTGGCTGCACGCGCAATACCGTTCGACGCGCCTTGAGCATGCTGGCCGACCAGATGTTTGTGCAGCCTATACACGGTAAGGGCGTGCGCGTTATTTGGCTTAAGGGCGAAACCGACATGCTGGGCGCACTCGAAGAGGTTGAGTCGTTTGGCGAGTTCGCAAAACGCAACAATGCCGTCGCATCGACCGAGGTCAAGTCTTTTGAACATTTGATTTGCACTGAGCAACTCTCACGTCGCCTGGGCTTTAAGGTGGGCGAGGAGCTGATTCGCGTAGTGCGTGTCCGAAGCCTCAACGGCAGCGCGCGCCAAGTGGACCATGGCTACTTTTTGGCGTCGATCGCCAAGGGCCTGACCCCCGAGATCGCGGCGGATTCTATCTACGGCTATCTGGAGCACAAACGCGGCGTCAAAGTGATGGCGAGTCGCCGTACGGTGAGCGTCGAGCTTGCCAACGATGAGGACTGCAGCTATCTTGACCTTGGCAAATACAACTGCGTTGCCGTCATGGAGAGCCAGTCGTACACCTCGGACGGCATCTTGTTCGAGGTCACGCATGCCCGCACGCATCCCGAGATCTTCCACTACCGCGTCAACTCCAAGCGATAGCCGGCTAGCTCGCAGCCTGGCGAGACTCATGCCCTCAAAGAGAAAACGCCCGGTCAAACCGACGATGCATCGGCTTGACCGGACGTTTTCTCTATATTCGATAACAAATAATTGTTTATACAAAACTTGTCAAGTATCAAGTTGAAATTACCGTTCACCGAAGTTTTTCTACCGCTCTAGTAATACTTGTTCAAACAACTAGCCAAATAGCGTATCGTACAAATCAGCAAAAGGGGCAAAGTCCCCGAGCCAATCTCCGAAGGCGGCGGCAAAGGGTGCCGCCACGGTGTGAAAGGGTGGATTGTAATGAAGAACGAAATGAGCAGAAGGCAGTTCCTGGGCTTTGCTGGTTCCGCGGCTGCGGTTCTTGGTCTGGGTCTCGTGGGCTGCGGCGGTTCTGCCGGCTCCGGCTCCTCTGCTTCTGGTGACGCTGCCGAGGTCTACTTCCTCCAATTCAAGCCCGAGGTCGACAAGGAGTGGAAGGAGATCGCCAAGGCCTATAAGAAGGAGAAGGGCGTCGAGGTCAAGATCGTGACCGCCGCCTCCAACACTTACGAGGAGAAGCTCAAGTCCGAGATGTCCAAGAGCTCCGCTCCGACCCTGTTCCAGGTCAACGGCCCCACCGGTCTTAAGAACTGGAAGGATTACTGCGCCGACCTGTCCGATACCAAGCTCCGCGGTGAGCTCATTGACGACTCCCTGGCTCTGCAGTCCGATGGCAAGGATCTGGGTATCGACTGGGTCCAGGAGAGCTACGGCATCATCTACAACAAGCAGCTGCTCGAGAAGGCTGGCTACAAGGCCGAGGACATCAACTCCTTCGACAAGCTGAAGGCTTGTGCCGACGACATCCAGGCCCGCAAGGACGAGCTTGGTGTCGAGGGTGCCTTTACTTCTGCCGGCATGGATGACTCCTCCAGCTGGCGCTACACCACCCACCTCGCCAACCTCCCGCTCTACTACGAGTTCGAGAAGGAGCACAACCAGGAGGACGACGAGATCAAGGGCGAGTATCTCGACAACTTCAAGCAGATTTTCGACCTGTACATCACCGACTCCACCTGCGATCCTTCGCAGCTTGCCTCCAAGACCGGCGACGATGCCACCAACGAGTTCGCAACCGGCAAGGCCGTCTTCTATCAGAACGGTTCTTGGGCCTACGCTGACCTCACCAAGGCCGGCATGACCGACGATCAGATTGGCATGATGCCCATCTACATCGGTGTCGACGGCGAGGAGAACCAGGGCCTGTGCTCCGGCGGCGAGAACTACTGGTGCGTCAGCTCCCAGGCTTCCGAGGATGCCCAGAAGGCCACCGAGGACTTCATGTATTGGTGCGTCACTTCTGACACCGCCACCAGCATCATCGCTGACAAGATGGGTCTGACCGCCCCGTTCAAGAGCGCTAAGGAGACCACCAACGTCTTCTCGCAGCAGGCCGTTGCTATGGCCAAGGACGGCAAGAAGACCGTTGCTTGGGACTTCGTTTACATCCCCTCTGAGGAGTGGAAGAAGAACCTCAAGCAGGCTCTGATTGCCTATGCTGCCGATAACAGCAAGTGGGACGGCGTCAAGAACGCCTTCGTCGATGGCTGGAAGACCGAGAAGGCCGCTTCCGAGTAAGCAGTTGCTGCCCAAGCTATCTGATTAGCGACAGGGGGCGGGCAGACGTTGGTTTGCCCGCCCCCTGCATATTGAAAGGACCCTTCTATGGGCAAAGCACTCAAGCGCTGGTGGCCGCTCTTTATGCTGCCCACGTGTCTGGCGTTTATGATCGGGTTCGTGATCCCCTTTATCCAGGGTTTCTATCTCTCGTTCTGCCAGTTTATTACCATCAACAACACGCACTTTGTCGGTATCGAGAACTACGTGCGCGCACTGTCCGATCCGCAGTTTGCCACGTCGTTCTTCTTTACCGTGGCGTTTGCCTTCCTGTCGACGGTGCTCATCAACGTGATCGCCCTCGCCATCGCGCAGGCGCTCACCCGCAAGGCACTCAAGGGCACCAACATCTTCCGTACGATCTTCTTTATGCCTAACCTGATCGGCGGTATCGTGCTGGGCTACATTTGGCAGATTCTGATTAACTGCCTGCTCTCCAACGTGGGCGCCCAGCTCATCGCCCTTAACTCCGCTGCTGGCTTCTGGGGCCTTATCATCCTGACCCTGTGGCAGCAGGTCGGCTACATGATGATCATCTACATCGCCGGCCTGCAGTCCATTCCGTCCGATTACATTGAGGCCGCCAAGGTTGACGGTGCCACGGCATGGCAGACGTTCTGGAAGGTTAAGATCCCCAATCTGATGCCGACCATCACCATCTGCCTGTTCCTGTCCATCACCAACGGCTTTAAGCTGTTCGACCAGAACCTCGCCCTTACCGGTGGCGCCCCGGCGCACTCCACCGAGATGCTCGCCCTGAACATCTACAACACGTTCTATTCGCGTGCTGGTATCGCATGGCAGGGCATCGGTCAGGCCAAGGCAGTTATCTTCTGCATCCTGGTCGTCGCCATCTCTATGATTCAGCTTAAGGCCACGAGGTCCAAGGAGGTGCAGCAGTAATGAAACGCGATAAGGCTATCAACCGCGCGCTCTCGATTTTCTTTACGATCCTGTCGCTCGCATGGATCTACCCCGTGTTTATGATTGCGCTCAATTCCTTTAAGAAAGCGACCGCAATCAGCACCACCACGGCGTTCGACCTGCTCACGCCCGAGTCGTTCAACGGCCTTGCAAACTACGTGCACGCTCTGAACGAGCAGGGCTTTGCCTCAGCATTTATGTACTCGCTCATCATCACGGTCACGTCGGTCGTGCTGATCTTGGTGTGCTGCTCCATGTGCGCTTGGTACGTGGTTCGTGTCAACAACAAGATCTCGAACTTCTTCTATTACCTGTTCGTGTTCTCGATGGTCGTACCGTTCCAGATGCTCATGTTCACGCTGTCCAATTTGGCGGACCGCATCGGCTTTAATACGCCGTTCAACATCTGCTTTATCTATCTGGGCTTTGGCGCAGGCCTGGCAGTCTTTATGTTCGCCGGCTTTGTAAAGAACATCCCGCTCGAGATCGAGGAGGCGGCCATGATCGACGGCTGCAACCCGGTCCAGGTGTTCTTTAAGATCGTCCTTCCCATCATGAAGCCCACCTATCTTTCGGTCGGCATTCTCGAGACCATGTGGGTCTGGAACGACTACCTGCTGCCCTACCTTACGCTCGACTCCACCAAGTACAAGACCATTCCTATTTTGATCCAGTACTTCCGCGGCGGCTATGGCCACGTCGAGCTCGGCCCCATGATGGCCTGCATCATGATGGTCGTTATCCCCATCGTCATCATGTACATCCTCTGCCAGAAGTACATCATCGACGGTGTGGTGGCAGGTGCCGTCAAGGGCTGATGCCGTAACTGTTTTGCAAGTTTTGGCGGCGTCCCTCAGCGCGGCGCCGCGTATCGAAAGGTAAAGACATGGCCGAGATCGTTCTCAAACATGTTCAGAAGGTGTATCCCAACACCGAGTCCAAAAAGAAGGGCTTCTTTGGCAAAAAGAAGAAGACCGAGGAGAAGAAGCACAACCTCAAGGTTACCGAGGACGGTGTGCTCGCTGTAGAGGACTTCAACCTCACCGTTCACGACCAGGAGTTCGTCGTCCTCGTTGGCCCCTCTGGCTGCGGTAAGTCCACGACGATGCGCATGGTCGCCGGCCTGGAGGACATCACCTCGGGCGATGTGCTCATCGACGGCAAGCGCGTCAACGACGTGGCGCCCAAGGACCGCGACATCGCCATGGTGTTCCAGAGCTATGCTCTGTACCCCAATATGACGGTGTACGAGAACATGGCGTTTACGCTTGAGCTCAAGAAAGTTCCCAAGGACGAGATCGACCGCAAGGTTCGCTCTGCTGCCGAGATTCTGGGCATTACCGAGTACCTCGACCGTAAGCCCAAGGCGCTCTCCGGCGGCCAGCGCCAGCGTGTCGCTATCGGCCGCGCCATCGTGCGTGACCCCAAGGTCTTCCTGATGGACGAGCCGCTGTCCAACCTGGACGCCAAGCTTCGTAACCAGATGCGTGCCGAGCTCATTAAGCTGCGCCACGAGATCAAGGGCACGTTCATTTATGTTACTCACGACCAGACCGAGGCTATGACTCTCGGTGACCGTATCGTGGTCATGAAGGACGGCGTCGTCCAGCAGATCGCCACGCCGCAGGAGGTCTTCAACCATCCTGCGAACATCTTCGTCGCCGGCTTCATCGGCGTGCCGCAGATGAACTTCTTCGATGCCCAGCTGGTGCGCTCGGGCAACGGCTTTACCGTCAAGACCGAGGATATGAACGTGGCGCTCGCCCCCGAGACTTGCGCTCAGCTTGCCCTCAACTGGGACGGCGGCGACGTGAAGGAGATTACGGCCGGCGTGCGTCCCGAGCAGATCCTGCTTGCCGACAAGGGCGAGGAGGGCGCGCTCCAGGGTACCGTCGAGGTGACCGAGCTCATGGGCTCGACCGAGCATGTCCACGTGACCGCTCCCGACGGCCAGTTTGTCCTGATTATCCCCGTCGTCGACCTCGAGGCCAAGGGCGCGCTCAAGGCTGGCGACACCATCTGGTTCAAGTTCGAGAAGAACGCGACCCACCTCTTCGATAAGGTCTCTGGCAAGAACCTTATCTAGGCCCGGTGCATCCAGGCCCTCCCTTTGGGCGACTGCGGTATTGCCATCCTTTTGCCGCGGTCACATATAAGGCTCCCCTCCCGTCCACTGGGCGAGAGGGGAGCCTTTCTTTGTGTTGGGGCTGTCTGACCGGTCGTTTGTCTCGATCTGTAACGGGTGAGGCTGATTTCGGACGTTAGATGTTACAGATCGAGACGGTTCCGCTGAGCTAACCATTTCATCTAAATCTGTAACACCAAAGGTGAATTTCAGCTGCTAGATGTTACAGATCGAGATAAACCCAAGGGGAGGGGCCGGTATGTCTCAATCTGTAACAGCTGGGACCGTTTTTACCGAGTAGTTGTTACAGATCGAGATTGTTTGGCCGAGTTGGGTCGCAGGGTAACGTGCGGGCACAAAAAACGGAGCCGTGTTGCCACGACTCCGTTTCTCAAGAGGATGGGTAAGGGAAGCGAAATTAGCTCAGGTGCCAAATCTCGTCGTTGTACTGGGAGATCGTGCGGTCAGACGAGAAGGTGCCGGCGTTGGCGATATTGATGAGCGTCTTGCGCATCCAGGCGTCCTGGTCCTCGTAGTCGGCCAACACGCGCTCCTTGGTCTGGATGTACTCCTCGATGTCGAGCAGGGCCATAAACCAGTCCTTGCCCTTAATGTCATCGTGCAGGCGCTGCAGGCGCTCGACGTTGCCGGTCGCCATAAAGGCCGGGTTGGTGATGAAGTCCACCAGCAGTTTAATGCCGGGCTTGCGGTAGAGCACACCGGCGTCATAGGTGCCGTCGGCATAGAGCTGCTCGACCTGTTTGGACGAGGCACCAAAGGTATAGATATTCTCGTCGCCCACGAGCTCGGCAATCTCCACGTTGGCACCGTCGAGCGTGCACAGGGTTAGGGCGCCGTTGAGCATGAACTTCATGTTGGAGGTGCCGCTCGCCTCCTTGGAGGCCAGGCTGATCTGCTCGGAGATGTCAGCGGCGGGGATCACGCGCTCGGCGGCGGTGACGTTGTAGTTCTCGATCATGACAACCTGCAGGTAGGGGGCCACGTCGGGGTCGTTTGCAATCCACTGCGATAGCGTCAGGATCAGATGGATGATGTCCTGCGCGATAGTGTAGGCAGGCGCCGCTTTGCCGCCAAAGATGATGGTGACGGGGTGCTTAGGTCTGTTGCCGTTCTTGATATCGAGGTACTTCCAGATGATGTAGAGCGCGAGCATCTGCTGGCGCTTGTACTCGTGGATGCGCTTGACCTGGACATCGATGATGGCGTTGGAGGGAATGGTCACGCCCTGCTCGAGCGCCATGAACTGGCGCATGATGGCCTTAGCCTCGACCTTGGTGGCGGCCAGGCGCTCAAGAACGTCCTTGTCGTCGGCGAACTTGGCGAGTTTGCTCAGATCGCCGGTGCTGCGCCAGTCGGTGCCGATCACATCGTCGAGCAGGCTGGCGAGCGCGGGGTTGGCCCCATGGATCCAGCGGCGGAAGGTGATGCCGTTGGTCTTGTTGGAGAACTTCTTGGGATAGATCTCGTAGAACGGATGAAGCTCGGTGTCTTCCAGGATCTTGGTGTGGAGGGCGGCTACGCCGTTGATGGAGAAGCCAAAGTGGATATCCATATGGGCCATGTGGACGGTGTCGTATTCGTCGATGATGGCGACGCGCGGGTCATCGTGCTCGGCTTTCGCGATCTCATCGAGCTTGACGATAATGTCGGCGATGGCAGGGGAGACCTTCTGCAGGCTGGCGAGCGGCCACTTCTCGAGCGCCTCGGCAAGAATCGTGTGGTTAGTGTAGGCGACCATGGATCGTACGATGGTCACGGCCTCGTCAAACTCGATGCCATGCTCGGTGGTGAGCAAGCGAATGAGCTCGGGGATGACCATGGTGGGGTGCGTGTCGTTGATCTGGACAACGGCGTAGTCGGCCAGATCGTGCAGGTTGCTGCCGCGCTCGATGGCCTCGTCGATCAGGAGCTGGGCGGCGTTGCTTACCATGAAGTATTCCTGGTAGATGCGAAGTAGGCGGCCCTGCTCGTCGGAATCGTCGGGGTAGAGGAACAAGGTGAGGTTCTTGGCGATCTCGGTCTTGTCGAAGTCGATGGAGCTGCCGGGGACCAGGCCGTCGTCGACGCTCGCCAGGTCGAACAGGCGCAGGCGGTTCTTGGTGGGCTGGTCGTAACCGGGCACATCGATGTTGACGAGCTTGGAGGTAACGGCAAAATCGCCGAACTCGACGGTGTAGGAGCGGTCATCGTCGACCAGGATGTCCTGCTCACCGAGCCACTCGTCGGGGACGGCCTTCTGCTGGTTGTCGACAAAGCGCTGACGGAACAGACCGTAGTGATAGTTGAGGCCCACGCCATCGCCGGTCAAGCCCAGCGTGGCGATGGAATCCAGGAAGCATGCGGCCAAGCGGCCCAGGCCGCCGTTGCCGAGTGACGGCTCGACCTCGAATTCCTCGATCTTGTTGAGGTCGTGGCCTGCGGCGGTGAGCTGGTCCTTAACCTCGTCGTAGATGCCGAGGTCGATCATGTTGTTGATGAGCAGCTTGCCGATCAAAAATTCGGCGGAAATGTAATAGAGCTTTTTCTTGCCGTTGTTGAGCGGGCAGGCGGCGGAGCGCTCCTGCATGAGTTTGACCAGCAGCTTGTAAATGCGACGGTCGTCGAGCTGCTCGAGCGAGGTGCCAAAAGACTGCTCGGCGAGTTCCATGAGGTTAATTTGTGGCATGTTTTCTCCTGTGATGGGTTGTTTCATGTCTGCAATTCATAAGAAGCCCGCGCGAGGGGATCGGGGTGGCCTCGCGCGGGAAAAGCAAGCGCGTCCGCACGGTGGGGAGGGGTCGGGCGCGGTAGCTCCTATTGAGGAAGCTCGATTTCGGCTTCCGACGGGATGCGGAAGTAGGTCTCGGTCCAGTCAGTGAGTTTGTGCTCGAGCTCGCGGGTGATGGCGCCGTCGAGCATGCGCCAGGTCCAGTTGCCGCCCAGCGTGGCAGGGGTGTTGATGCGCGCCTCGTTGCCCAAGTTGAGCAGGTCTTGCATGGTGTAGATGCACGTGTCACTCACGCTGGCGGCGATGGTGCGATTGAGTGCATCTGCCATGGGTTCGCCGGCCTGCTGATGGGTGTACAGGGCTGTCTGCTCGCGCTGACGCGGGGTGGCCGTTCCCTCAAACCAACCGCGCGCCGTCTCGTTGTCGTGGGTGCCCACATAGGCGACGGTGTTGGCGATGTAGTTATGCGGCAGGTAGTACGAGTTGGTACCCTCAAAGGCAAACTGCAGGATCTTCATGCCGGGGAAGCCCGAGTTGTCGCGCATGTCGATGACGCCGGGGGTGAGGAAGCCCAGGTCCTCGGCGATGATGGGCAGCGTGCCGAGCTTTTCCTCGAGCGTCTTGAAGAACTTGAGGCCGGGACCCTGCGTCCACGAACCGTAGGACGAATCGGGCGAGGAGAACGGCACCTCCCAATAGGCCTCGAAGCCGCGGAAGTGATCCAGGCGGATGACGTCGTACATGTCGAGGGCGGCGCGAATGCGGCCCTCCCACCAGGAGAAGCCGTCGGACTCCATGGCGTCCCAGTCGTAGATGGGGTTGCCCCAGTACTGGCCGGTGGCCGAGAACTGGTCGGGCGGCGTGCCGGCGACGCTCACGGGATTGCCGGCGGCGTCGATCTTAAAGAGCTCAGGCGTCGCCCACATCTCGACGGAGTCACGCGAGACATAGATGGGCAGGTCGCCGATGATGAGAATGTCGCGCTCGTTGGCATAGGCCTTGAGGCGGCTCCACTGGCGATCGAAGAAGTACTGCGTCATCTGGTGGTAGAGCATGCGCTCGGGATGGGCGGCGCAGACCTTGGCGGATGCCTCGCCGCGGCGGCGGAGCTCCGCGGACCACTCCCAAAACGCCTTGAGACCGCACTCCTCTTTGACGGTCATGAACTCGCAGTAGGGGATGAGCCAGTCCTCGTTGGCCTGGATAAAGTCATCGAAATCGGCCGGCTTGTCGGCAGCAAAGCGCTCAGCGGCGCGGTCGAGAATCTGACGGCGGCCACCAAAGATGGCACCGTAGTCGACATTGCTGGGGTCGGATCCCAGATACACGCCATCGATATCGCGCTGCTCCAGATACCCTGCCTCGATAAGCTCGGCAAAGTCGATAAAGTTGGGGTTGCCTGCGCGGGCCGAGAACGACTGATAGGGCGAATCGCCATAGCTGGTCGTCGTAAGGGGCAGAATCTGCCAGTAATGTTGTTTGCACGAGGCGAGAAAATCGACGAAGTCGTAGGCATTCCAACCAAAGCCGCCGATTCCGTATGGTCCGGGCAGAGATGAGACGGGCATGAGGACGCCGCTTGCACGCTCCATGAATGCGCTCACCAACCTTCTTGTTGTGGGGTCGGCCTGCCGATGGGTGTGCAGTCCGCCTCCGATGTTCTGATTCGATACGCCTATTGTAAAACATGTTGTTTAAACATGTACAGGCAAGATAAAAAAGTTGGTCGATTTTCGGCGAATGGTTACATGCCATGAAAAAGCCCCGACCTCACAACGTGAGATCGGGGCAAGAGCGGTATGTAGGTTTTTGCTACTCGGCGTCGGCGAAGCCGTTGGGGTTGTGGCTCTGCCAGTTCCAGCTATCGCGGCACATGTCCGCGATGTCGTACTGGGCCTTCCAGCCCATCATGCGCTCGGCCTTGGAGGCATCGCACCAGTTGGCAGCGATGTCGCCGGCGCGGCGCTCGCGGATCACGTAGGGCAGCTCCTTGCCACAAGCCTTGGAGAAGGCGGCAACGACCTCGAGTACCGAGGTGCCGGTGCCGGTGCCCAGGTTAAAGATCTCGACGCCGGTTTTGCCGTTCATCCAGTTAAGGGCGGCAACGTGACCAGAGGCCAGATCGCACACGTGGATGTAGTCGCGCACGCCGGTGCCGTCGGGGGTGGGGTAGTCGTTGCCAAAGACCTGAACGGCCTCGAGCTTGCCCACGGCGACCTGGGCGACATAAGGCACCAGGTTGTTGGGGATGCCCTTGGGGTCCTCGCCGATCAGGCCGGACGGGTGAGCGCCGATAGGGTTGAAGTAACGGAGCAGCACGACGTCCCACTCGGGGTCGGCGGTGTGGACGTCCATAAGGATCTGCTCGATCATCCACTTGGTCCAACCATAGGGGTTGGTCGCGGGCTTCTTAGGATCCTCCTCGGTGACGGGCGGGTTGTCCGGGTCGCCGTAGACGGTCGAGGAGCTCGAGAAGATGATGGACTTGCAGCCATGGTTGCGCATGACGTCGATGAGCACCAGGGTGTTCTCGATGTTGTTGTGATAGTACTCGACGGGCTTGCTCACCGACTCGCCGACGGCCTTAAAGCCGGCAAAGTGGATGACACGGTCGATCTGATGGGTATCGAAGATCTTGTTCATCGCATCGCGGTCGAGCACGTTGGCCTCGTAGAAGGTGAGGTTCTTGGCGGCCTCGTCGCCCACGATGGTCTTGACGCGGTCGACGGCGACGGCGCTGGAGTTGGAGAGATCATCGACGATGACGACCTGGTAGCCACCCTCGAGCAGCTGAACGACGGTGTGCGAGCCGATAAAACCGGCGCCACCGGTAACGAGGACGCAGGTGTCTTTGGGGTCGAGTGCTTTGGACATGTAGTCTCCTATCGAATCAGGAACACTTCTTCACGGGAGTATAGCGCAGGCAGGGACGCCCAAATCGTGCGCTGTAGGAAAAGCAGAGGATTGTGCTAACGTACTCATCAGAAGAGCTTGCGTACGCATAACCTGATCTTTGGCATTTGCTTATGAGCCGCTGACCTTGTAGTTTCTTGCCGTTCGTGGAAATCGTTGGGACGCGCCATATGTACGCTAATATGTATGAGTTGAGCGACATATAAATAAACATGTAACGGAGTACATATGTCACCAAACAGCGATTTCATCCTTTCCCAGGAGCTCTCGCGCCGCACTGCCCTCAAGGCCCTGTTCGGCGCCGCTTCTGCGGCAGTTCTTTTTGGCCTGCCCGCTCGCGCCCGTGCGGCGGAGGCTTCCAAAGAAACCACCGATAAACTGAATGCTGCCCAGGCCCAGCTCGACGAGGTTCAGGCCCAGCTCGACAGCATCGCAAATGAGTATGCGGCGCTGGCCAACAAGAATGCCCAGACCCTCAATGACATCGAGAATGTCCAGGGCAAGATTGACGACACGCAGGCCCAGATCGATGAAAAGAAGGCCGAGCTCAAGAAGAAGCGCAACGACCTTTCCGATCGCGTGGCCGCCAGCTACAAGTCCGGCGGCACGAACATCCTGTCGCTGCTGCTGGCCTCTGGCTCGTTTGAGGAACTCGTCGCCAACGCGCATTACGTTGAGAAGATCAACAAGAGCGACCGCGATGCCATCGAGGACATTCAGACCATCCGGGAAGAGCTCGACGCACAGAAGACCGAGCTCGAAGCACAAAAGGCCGACCTGGAAAAACTCAAGGACCAGCAGACGGCTCAGATGCAGGATATGCAGGCCAAGCAGCAAGAAGTCCAGACCGTGCTGAACGGTCTTTCCGACGACGTCAAGGAGCTCATGGCTCAGCGCGATTCCGAGATCCTCGCTGCCGCCCAGGCCGAGGAGGCCGCTAGGAAGGCTGCCGCTGCCGCGGCTGCCGCGAACAAGAACAATTCCTACTCGGGTGGTTCAAGCTCGGGTGGCGGATCGTATGCGCCCGGAACCCCGCAACAGAATGCCGGCTCGGGCAAACAGCAGGCCGTCGTCAACGCGTGTTACTCCACGCCTTCGCCGGGTCAGAACTGGTGCGCGGCGTGGGTTACCAATGTCTTCCGTAACGCCGGCGTTGGCTACTTTGGCGGTAACGCGTGCGATATGTTTAACGCATGGTGCTATAGCTCCGACCGCTCGGCGCTGCAGGTGGGCATGATCGTGGCCGACTCATCGCATAGCGGCACGGGTGCTCCGGGCCTTATCTACGGTCATGTGGGTATCTACGTTGGCGGCGGCATCGTTATGAGCAACGAGGGTGCCATTACGTCTAAGTCGCTTGATTCGTTTATTAGCTTCTATGGCACTGGCTCTGGCGTGCGTTGGGGCTGGCTCGGCGGCGTGGCGCTGTCGTAAAGCCGACGGGGCCGCGTGCCCGCCCGCAATATATTTGATTGCCTGCTCGGGCAGTCCTGCGCAAGACGAAGGCCACATTAAGTGGCCTTCTTTGCGTGCGGAACTCGCGATCAATCAAATATATTGCGGGCGGGCACGCGGCCCTCTTGGGTTCGGGGCGCGGCACACCGGACTGGTTGTCTGAATTAAAGAAAGTGAAGGCCCCTTTCGGGGCCTTCTTTTTATAAAAATTCGCCTACTCGGTGGACTTCGGGTTCTAGGTCTACGTTGAATTGGTCTTTGACGGTTGCCTGGATGTGGCGGATGAGTTCGTCGACGTCGGCGGCGGTGGCGTGGTCGGCGTTGACGATAAAACCGCAGTGCTTTTCGCTTACCTGCGCGCCGCCGACAGCATGGCCGCGCAGTCCGGCATCCATGATGAGCTTGCCGGCAAAGTAGCCCTCGGGGCGCTTGAAGGTGGAGCCGGCACTCGGCATGTCGAGCGGCTGCTTGTCCTCGCGGCGCTGGCGGTAGTCGTCCATGTCGGCCTTGATCATCGCGGCGTTGCCCGGTGCGAGGTTGAAGGTGGCAGAAAGAACGATGAAACCGTCGTCGGCAATGCGGCTCTTGCGATAGCCCAGGTTGAGCTCGTCGACATCGAACTCGATGATGTTGCCGCTGCCGCGGGTGCCGTCGTCGAGCTGGCGAGCGGGTTTGTAGACGCGCACGGACTCCAGCACATCGGCCATGCAGGCACCGTAGGCACCGGCGTTCATGTAGCAGGCGCCGCCGACCGATCCGGGGATGCCCGAGATGGGCTCCATGCCGGTGAGGCCGGCCTCGGCTGCCGCAGCGGCGACATCGGAAAGCAAGGCGCCGGCTGCCGCCGTGACGTGCGTGCCGTCGACCGTAATGTCGGAGAGTCCCTCGCCCAGCGCCACGACGACGCCACGGATGCCCTTGTCGCCGACGAGCAGGTCGGAGCCGTTGCCCACGATGGTGAGGGGCAGATCGCAGCGATAGCAGGTATCGAGCGTGGCGACGAGGCCCTGCTCGGTATCGGGCGTGACAAAGACGTCGGCCGGGCCGCCGATCTTAAACGTGGTGTGCTCGCGCATGGGCTCGCTCATCAGCACGTTGTCGTCGCCGGCAACGCCAGCAAGTGCGCACAGCAGGTCCTCGTTAAAAAAGTCGTTCTCGTGCATACGAATATCCGCCTTTTGGTGGTCGTTGTCATCAATCGATTGCAATATACCCCACCTGGACGGATTTGGTGCGCTGGCGGCGATAAAACAGCCGTCTACCGGATTGGTAAAGTGTTTATCACCGAGGTAGAGGGGTAGTCGCTATACTTTCAAGAGATTGCGCGTAAACCCGGAAGGAGCGAGATGGCCAACAAAGTCACCCTCAAGCAGATCGCCCAGGAGGTGGGGCTTTCCCCCTCGTCGGTCTCGCTTGTTCTCAATAATCGGCCCTGTCGCATCTCGGAAGAAAACCGTAAACTCATCAAGGAGGTCGCGGCGCGCAACCACTATGTTCCCAACCAGATTGCGCGTAGTCTGGTCATGCGCGAGTCGCGCACGCTGGGCCTTATCGTCCCTAACATCGAGAGCCGCTTTTTTGCCTCGCTCGCCGGTAGCCTGGAAAAGCGCTGCCGCGAGGACGGCTATGCGCTCTTCATTACCAGCTCGGGTGGAAGTGCCGACGACGATCTGGAGCTGCTGCGCCAGCTGGTAACGCGCGGCGTTGATGGCGTCTTCCTGGTTGTGGGCGACGAGTTCTCCGACGACCGCGCCCTGCGCGAAGAAGTCAGCCATCTGCCTATCCCTGCCGTGATGGTCGACCGTGCCATTGAGGGGCTCGAGTGCGACAAGGTGATGTTCGACCACGAGATGGGTGGCTACATGGCCACTCGCTATCTGATCGAGCAGGGCCACCGTCGCATTGCCTGCTTGGTTAACGCGCGCCGTTCCAATACGGGGCGTAAGCGACTTGCCGGCTATGAGCGCGCGCTGCGCGAGGTTGGCCTGCCTATCGACGCACGTTTGGAGTTTGAGAGCGAGTACTACATTCCGAGTGCCTACGAGGCCTCGGAGGCGGTGCTCGCAACTGATGCCACCGCTGTATTCGCAAGTTCGGATAACATCGCCCTCGGTCTGCTCAAGCGCTTGCACGAGATGGGGAAGAGCATCCCGGGCGACATCTCGGTGGTGAGTTACGACAACTCGGCCGCCGACGTTCTCTTTGAGCCGGCGCTGACCGCGATTGAGCAGGATCCTGGTGTCCTTGCGGAGCATGCTTTTGGCTGTATGTCCAAGCGTCTTGCCGGTAGGGGCGGCAGGCGTGCCGAAGAAGTCGTTCTGGAGCCGGCGCTTATCGTTAAGGGCAGCGTGCTCGAACTTACCGAATGTAGCTAAACGTACTTGTTTGTTTGCATAGATTGCATGCGGAGTGTCTGCTATTTGCCGGCGGGGCCGGGGTGCCTGCCTTGTTTTGAGAAGTTCGCGGAGCCCACTTCTCAAAACAAGGCAGGCACCCCGGCCCTCGTCCGTGAACTCTTCCGCTGGGCGAGCCATAGACGCCACGCACCGATGCGATAAAGCAGTGGCTTGAAATTGGTGCTATATTCAGCATGAGTTGTTTAATGCTAGTACGGGAGGCTGATATGGGGCTGTTCAAGAAGAAAAACCCGCAGGATGCCTTTGATTCCGATGTGTTTACCATCACGGATACGATTTTGGACCCGCCGCGGTTTACATTTTTGCCGGCTATCTACCAGGATGCCACGCGTCGCAAGTGGGCCGTGCATCAGCGCGGCGGCGAGCCGAAGATTTTTGACTATGCGGACGTGTTGCAGTGCGAAGTAGCCGAGGCGGGCGATCCGGAGGCCGAGGAAGTGACTTCAAAACAGGAATTTGCCCAGCGTATCCTGGCAAATCCTGCCAAGGCGGCGAAAATAAACGCTGCCAAGCGTAATATGTGTCTTGGTATGGGCGTTGTTGTGGCGGTTCAGACGGGAAAAGACGAGGTTTCCAAATTAGAGATTCCCGTTATGACCGACGAAGTCAAACGCGATTCAAACCTATATAAGTCGTATCGGAATGTCGCCGAGAAAATCAAGGCCGAGTTTGATGCCATGGGAGGGCTGGCCTAATTCTGGTGACATACATTTTTGAATGAGGAGTCTGTGCAATGGCAGGCGAATCTTATGCAATTCCCCCCAAAGACCGTGCTGTTGAGGGGATTCTTTGGTACATCCAGCACCATCAGCTTGCCGGCGGCGATCGTCTGCCGGCCGAGCGTGTGCTGTGCGAAGATATCGGCGTTTCGCGTACGGCGTTACGTGCTGGCATAACGCGGCTCATTTCGTGCGGAACGCTCGAGAGCCGCCGCGGATCGGGTACGTATGTGTGCCCTCCCAAGCCGCTGAACATCTTCCAGGAAACGTATAACTTCTCCGATGCCGTGCGAACTGCCGGTCTGCACCCCTCTTCTCGCTTGGTCTCCACCGAGACTGTCGAGGCGGATGAGACGCTTGCCGACAAGCTTGGGGTGGCCGTAGGCGCTCCTTTGCTCCGTATGCAGCGTGTCCGTCTCATTGAGGGCGAGCCGGCGTCGATCGAAACGGCACATGTCAATCTGTCGCTTTGCCCGTCGCTTCCCGACCATGATTTTGAGCACGAGAGCCTCTACGACGTATTGTTCAAAGAGGGTGGCGTGCGCGTTGAGCATGGACGTGAGCATATCTCGATCTCGCGTTTAAACGCCGAAGAGGCCGAACTTCTCCAACAAGAAGAGGGAACGCCGGTGTTCTATGAGAGCTCGATCGAATTCGATAAGGACATGCGTTTTGTGGAGCATTGCAAATCGGTGATTTTGCCCACAAAGTTCCGCTTTGCCGATAACGGCGAAGAGAACGGCATGAGAAGCGTGGCAGGTGAACAATGGCTGAAACAGTAGATGCCACCCCGGTTTATATGCGCATTCGACGCCGCATCGAGGAGCGTATCGAGCGCGGTATATATCCCACGGGTTCCATGATTCCGTCCGAGAAAGACCTCGCCGAGGAATTTGGTACGACACGCTTGACCATCCGAAGTGCTGTCGATGAGCTGGTTCGGCGCGGGCAGATTCGCCGTGTTCGGGGAAAAGGTGCCTTTGTGGCGCAGAAAGTACCTGCTTTTTTTGAACGCACAGGCGGTTTTCGTGAATCGGTCCGTGCTTCGGGCGGCGAGCCGTCCGTCCGTATTCTCGCGCGTTCCAAGCGTTATGCGGGGCCATATTATGCCAATCTGTTTGGCATTGCCGAGGACGATTTGCTGTATTCGATTCGGCGTTTGAACTGCGTCAACGGCGATCCTGTATCGATTGAGATGGCGTTCATCCCGTGCCTGCTGTTTCCCACAATCGAAGAGATTGATGTGTCGGTCTTCAGTTTGTACGAAACCTATGAGATGCTGGGCCGAAAGCCAGTCATGGCGCAGGAAAAGCTCGATATCGAAGCACTGGGTGCACGAGATGCCGGCCTGCTTGGACTGGAGCAGGGCGATCTTGCCTTGACACTGGAGTGCGTAAGCTTCGATGCGAGCGGCCAAGCGATTGAGTACGTCAAGTCGTTTAACCGCGGCGATGCGGGCGGCTACACCTATACGTACTAGCTGGTGTTTTGCATCACGCACGGTAACGGCCGGTCTGTTTGGGCAATTTGACCGACTGTATATACAACCTTACAGCGCTCAAAATCGACCGTTCGCCGAAGGGGATAAATTAATCGACAAAGAGGTATCAAAAAGCCGTAACCTGTAACTGTGATTGGTATCAAATTCTAATGATTTATAACGAGGTGAGACGATGAAGATGCTCGATTACGTTCAGCTTGCCCATGTGCGCATGGGGGAGAACCTCGAGCGTTCGTCTGAGCTGGTAGCGCAGCTCGTTGATATTTTCCAGTCCGGTTCTTTTGACGCACTGCGCGTCGTTGCTTCGGGTTCGTCGCGCCATGCCGTCGATTGCACCCGCGATTACCTGCAAGATGCGTTGCAGATGCAGGTGTCCGTTGTGACGCCCGAGGCCTTCGTCGATTTTGAACACACCTATCCGCGGCATGCGCTCAACATCGCCGTCTCGCAGAGTGGCTATTCGACCAATACGATTGCGGCGCTCGATTACATGCGCGCACACGATATGGCTGCAGTTGCGCTCACGGCAAACGTCGAGGCGCCCATCAAGGAGCACGCTGACATCGTTCTTGACTACGGTGTGGGCGTCGAGTCGGTGGACTTTGTGACTCTGGGCGTTGAGGTTCTCGTTGAGTACCTGGTGCTCTTTGGTATCTACGGCGGTCAGGCGCGCGGAACGATTGACGCCAAGGGCGTTGCCCAGCGTCTTGACGACCTGCGCGAGGCTATCCATGCCAATGCCGTGATGTGCAAGACCGCCGAGGCATATGTCCAAGACCACATGCTCGAGCTTTCTGAGCACACGCCCGCCATGGTCGTCGGCAACGGCCCCAACTACGGTGTTGCCGAGGAGGCAGCGCTCAAGCTGAGCGAGACCATCAAGATTCCTGCCATGCATCACGAGGGCGAGGAGTTCGTTCACGGTCCCGAGATGCAGATCGTTCCGGGCTATCTGGTGTTTATCGTCGACGATCCGCAGGGGTCGGAGCGTCTTGCGAATATCGCCGATGCGCTATCGAACGTTACGGAAAAAACGGTGCTGCTCACGGCCCATCCCAAGGGTAGGGCTCACGAGGTTGCGGTGCCTCAGGTGGCTCCGCTGCTCAGCGCAATTCCCAATCTTGTGTTCTTCCAGACGATTGCGGCAATGATCGCCGAGCGTCTGAAGTCATGGGACGTGCACCCGTATCTTGATGCCGTCTCCAAGCAAATGGAGGTCAAGGCAGAGGGCTACGAAGAATCAGTCAATGCGCTTAAGGCCAAAGCGGCCGAGTGTTACGGAATGTAAGCGGGTTTGATGCCCGTTGGCATGGGGGATGTGAAGACAACCCCAGAAAGGAGAGACAAATGAAGGAAACCGAGAAGATCGAGATCATGCATTTCGACCAGGAGGGCTATCTCGAGGACGGTAAGGCGCTCTACGAGACCGGCAAGAAGATGACCGCCCTCGCCGACAAGGTCGCCGACGAGGGCTACGACGCCGTGTTCCTGATGGGCGTCGGCGGCACCTGGGACGAGCTCATGCAGCTCGAGTACCTCATGAACAAGTTCGGCGACCGCGACCTCGAGGTCT
>UQTV01000008.1 GCA_900544095.1 uncultured Collinsella sp. | reverse complement strand
GCCATGTTCTTTTTGAAGATGATGACCAAGTCTTCGGCGTTCATGATACTCCAATGCCGTAGTGCTTACGGCTATTATACCACCGTGGCATCACCTATATGTCAATGTTGGTCTAACAGAGCCTTTTCTTTTGCCGCTGCTTGGGTGGGGCAGCTCACCCCGTCCCACCAGTTTGTCTAAATCTGTAACATCTAGGCAGCAATATCGGCTCCAGATGTTACAGATCGAGACGTTTCCGAATGGCGCCGCCCCTTTGTCTCAATCTGTAACAGCTAGGCCCATTTTTGCCGAGTTACTGTTACAGATCGAGACAAACCGCCGCAGACACCCGCCCCACCAGCAAAACCCCCACGAAGGGGCAGGTGCCTTTGCGTTGGTTCAAACACTTGTTCTATACGTACACATGTTCTATAGTAGGGGTGCTTGCATCGGACTTAAATTGCAACTAAGATATAGTTGCAGAATGTGAGGTGGGATGACTCGGACCGATAAACTCATCGCCCAACTGCTTAGCTGCCCTTCGACGTATCGGTATACCGATTTTTTAAAAGTCATGGCTTCATATGGCTTTGAAATGGACAACAAAGGCAAGACATCCGGATCGCGCATTCGCTTCTACAGGCCATCAGATGGCAGGATGTTCGTAATGCACGCGCCACATCCATCTGACGAATTGACGGCGGGGACCATTCGAAACATCGTTCGATTTCTGCAAGATGTCGGAGGTAGTCATGAGTAACGTTTTGGCATACAAGGGTTATTTCGCCCCAGTCGAGTTCGATGCCGAACAGCATGTGCTAACAGGTATGGTCACCGGCATTAGGGACGCAATCGTATTTGAAGGCTCCACAACTGAAGAAGTGGAGCAATGCTTCCACGACGCCGTCGACGATTACCTTGAGTTTTGCGCCGAGAAAGGCAAGAAACCCGAGCGGGCTTTTAAGGGCTCGTTCAACGTAAGAACGGGCTCTGAGCTCCACAAGCAAGCGGCGCTGGCAGCGGCAAAGAAGGGTGAGTCACTCAATAAGTTTGTGACTAAAGCAATCGCTGCGGCGTTATAGCATTAACGCATAGGCCCAAACAACCACAAAGGGCGCAGTTCACAGGCATATTTGCGGTGGCTTTACTGCCCATATCGCGTTTGCCCAGATAAAACCTGCCAAAATAAACCTATCCCTTTTTGGCAGGTTTGCTAGAGGAGACTGGGATGGACAAGGCTGAGTTGCGACGGGCGATGATTGCTCGGCGCGATGCTCTTGATTTGGATGTGCGGGCGGCAAAGTCCGCCGCTATCTGTGCGCGACTTGTCGAGCTGTTGGATCGCTTGGGTGCCGCGGCACCGCACACCGTTGCCGTCTATGCCGCCATGGGTTCCGAGGTCGACCCAGCCGCGTTTGCCGCCGCGGCCGTCGCGCGTGGCTGGCGCGCGGCCTATCCGTGCATGCTCTCGGCAACAGACGCCATGGCTTGTGGCCAGTGCATGTGCATGCGGGCAGTCTCTGCCGGCGATGCGTCCGAGGCCCCGTTTATCGCCCACCCTACGCGGGCCTTCGCAGCCACGGACGTCGACAGCGACCACTTCCCCATCGTGCCCGCCGCCGAGCTCGACATGGTTGTCGTGCCGCTCGTAGCTTTCGACCGCACCGGCGCGCGCCTGGGCTACGGCGGAGGCTGCTACGACCGCTACCTGCCCACAGTTGCACCTGAACGCCCAATCGTCGGCATCGCCTTTGACGAACAGTGCGTCGACCACGTTCCCACCGACGCCCACGATCTGTCGCTGCCCAACATCGTCAGCGCCTAGCCGCCGCTGTATCGCACCCGCAAGATGAGCGTGGAAAATCTCCCACTTTGAGCCCCCTTACGAGCTAAAAACGGGAGATTATCCACGCTCATTCAACAAGCGTCCGAAAATCCACGCTCGTCCGTCCGATTTTCCACGCTTGTGCAGCCAAACGCTCTGCAACTGCCTCAGCACGCACGCGGCACGCCGGCGACCTTGAGCTTGCGATCGAACTTTGTCGGATCCCTTAGATCATCCCAGCACAAGCGCACGATCTTGCAGTTATCAAGCAGCGAAAGCCTCGACTCGCGCTGGCGCTCATCGAACTGCGTCTTCGCGAGCTTGCCCTCCTCCGCTGCCTTCTCGCTTTTAACAAATCCGTCGAACTCCCCGATAATCAGCCGGTCGCCCACGCGCCACAAGTAGTCGACGCGATACGGTCGTCCCGGCTCAACCGGGTCGAACAACTCAACTTGCAACTCCGGCGTCTGCCAGCCGCGCTCGATCATCAGGGCACGCGCCTTGGACTCGCCGCCGCTTTCCGACAGCCCATCGGCACATCGTGCAACCCTGCGCGCCGTCACAACACCGCGACGATTCAGGCCAAGCTTGTCGACAGTCTCAACGAGATGCTCCTTCGACAAAAGTTGCTCATGGAGCGCCGAATCCGCGATGATCAGTCCCTCGACAAACGATGCATCGACCAAGCAATCCGTAATCGTTTGATCGATATCGGTTACGGCGATATCCATCTGGGTGGCCCGTGTTTGACGAGCATAGCGATGACGAATGACCTGAGAGCCCGGCGTCGTCGATTGGGGCGGCATCGCGGCGATATGGATGTGCGTCAAATTGGCATGCGAAACCGAAAGGCCATAGATAACAGCCGCCGTATAGGAGCAAAATGTCCAGTCGGGGTGCTTTTGCGCAAGCGCCCGCACCCGATGCAGATAACGCTGCCGAAACTTGAGCTCGGACCAGTATTCCGGACGCGCATACAGCCCCGGCATGACCGCTTCGAGACTTCCCGCCTCCGCCCGCCGCTGAATCTGCTTTGCCTCCGCCGCCGTGCGCGCGTACACGCAGCTCATCTGCTGTTCGCATGCTTTAATGTGACTTGCAAGCCTTTGATTCGCCGTCATGTTTCCCATGTCGCCTCCCAAATCTTGGAACGGCGCAAACGTACCAGACGGTTTCATGCGAAGTCTGACCAAATACCGTCCAGGCGCTGACCAAATGCTTGACGGTTTTGGACGTTTTAGGCTGATGTCTTATATCTGCAGGTAGGGCGGTTGTCGAGAGGTCCCTGTCTCCACATTTTGAGGCCTTGGTCCATCGGATTATCAGAAAGAAAAACCCGTCGAGATTCAAGACTACGCCAAATGCGACTTTGCCTCTGCACGCACCGTCGCTTAGCCGAGCCATCGGCATCTACATGCCTAAAAAATGAGCGTGGATAATCTCCCGTTTTGAGCCTAGTTTCAAGCCAAAAGTGGGAGATTATCCACGCTCGATTTGTAAATGTCCGAAAATCCACGCTCGTCCGTCCGGATATCCACGCTCGTCACGCCGCCGGCACAGCAGCAGCCGTAGCCTAGTGCTCCTCGCCGGCGCGGGCCAGGTCGTAGGGCGTGGTCTGGTAGACGTAGTAGTTGAGCCAGTTGGTGTAGAGCAGCTGAGCCTGGCTGCGCCAGACGTTGCGCGGCTCGGCGGCGGGGTCGTCACCTGGGAAGTAATGCGCCGGCACCTCCGGGTTGAGTCCGCGCTTCACGTCGCGCTCGTACTCCAGACGCAGCGTGTCGGTATCGTACTCGGGATGGCCAAAGACAAAGAAGCGACGGCTGTCGGTCGACTTGACGATGTACAGGCCCACCTCGTCGGACACGGCCACGACCTCAAGCTGCGGCTCGGCCTCCACGTCCTCGCGGCGCACATCGGTGTTGCGCGAGTGCACGGCATAGAAGCGGTCGTCAAAGCCGCGAACCAGCGGGCTTTGCGGCTTCACCAGATAATGCTCGAACACGCCGCTCGCCTTTGCCGGCAGATCGTGCTTCTGGATACCGTAATGATGGTACAGGCCGGCCTGCGCGCCCCAACAAATGTGCAGCGTAGAGTGCACGTGCGTGGTGGACCAATCCATGATCTGGCAGAGCTCGGGCCAGTAGTCGACCTCCTCGAACGGCATCTGCTCCACCGGCGCGCCCGTGATGATCAGACCGTCGTAGTGGATGTTGCGGATGTCGTCGAACGTGCGGTAGAACGTCTCCAGGTGGCCGGCGCTTACGTGCGTGGCCTCGTGCGTTTTTGTGCGCAGCAGATCCACCTCCACCTGCAGCGGCGTGTTGGAGAGCTTGCGCATGATCTGCGTCTCGGTGGCGATCTTGGTAGGCATGAGGTTGAGGATGAGCACGCGCAGCGGACGGATGTCCTGGTGCAGCGCGCGATACTCGGTCATGACAAAGATGTTCTCGCTCTCGAGCTGCGCGGCTGCAGGGAGGGCGTCGGGAATACGAATGGGCATGGATGCTCCTTACGAGTCAGTTGCAGTTATGGTACAACGAGCGGCCCTATCCGCGCGAGCACATCGCCCAGCGATGCCGTCAGCGGCCCAAATCACTCCAAAAGTAGAGATTAAGGCATGTCCCAAAAATCTACGGCGCTTTAGTCTAGCAAAGTGGCAGCAGGACGCTACAATAGTTCGACGCGAAAAACTCGGCCGAAAGGATACATATATGTACCAGACGCGTAAGATCGGTGTGGTCGGCCAGGGCCACGTAGGAGCACATGTCGCTAACAGCCTGCTCATGCAGGGCATTGCCGATGAGCTGTACCTGTGCGATATCAACGAAGCCAAGGTGACGTCCGAGGTCCAGGACCTGCGCGACTCCCTTTCGTTTGTCCCGTACAACACCAAGATCGTCAATTGCTACGACCACTACGAGGAGCTGGCCTGCTGCGACGTCATCGTCAACGCCGCCGGCAAGGTCGCGCTGGCCGCCGGCAACCGCGACGGCGAGCTGTTCTTTACCACCGATGCCGCCCGCACCTTTGCCAAGCGCATCGTCGACGCCGGCTTTGACGGCATCTTCGTGAGCATCTCCAACCCCTGCGACGTCGTGTGCACCGAGTTGTGGCACCTGACCGGCTACGATCCCAAGAAGATCATCGGCTCGGGCTGCGGCCTGGACTCCGCCCGCCTGCGCACCGAGATCTCCAAGAAGGTCGGCGTGAGCCCCAAGTCCATCGACGCCTATATGATCGGCGAGCACGGCTTTAGCCAGCTTGCAGCCTTTAAGGCCGCGGCCATCGCCGGCAAGAGCCTTAATGAACTTCAGGCCGAGAACCCCGACAAGTACGCCTTCGACCACATGGAGGTCGAGGAGCTTGCACGCAAGGGCGGCTATGTGACCTACCAGGGCAAGCAGTGCACCGAGTACGCCGTCGCCAACTCCGCCGCGCGCGTCTGCGCCGCCGTGCTTCACAACGAGCACGCCGTGCTTTCCGCCTCCACGCTTATGACCGGCCAGTATGGCGAGGAGGGCATCTTCACCTCCCTGCCGTGCGTGATCGGCGCCGAGGGCGTCGAGGAGGTCTACACGCTGGACCTGTCCGAGTACGAGCTCGAGGGCTTCCACAAGAGCTGCCAGCACATTCGCGACAACATCGCCCAGCTCGACTGGTGGGACGCCGAGGCCTACGACGCAAAGTAGGCCGCTGGCTGCCGCAACCTTACGAATCATAGCGCGATACTAAGCGGGCTGCGCCGGAAATCCCCGGCGCAGCCCGCTTTTCGACTCATGCAACACGCTCGCACATTTAGGTCTAATACTTTTCCGCGAAGTGAACGAGCAAAAATGAGCCCCCGAAGCATCGACACTTTATGGGAACCATTTCCTGCGGTTTCATTAAGATTTTCCTGCGGTTTTGGCGCCAAAAAATGTCGATGCTTCGGGGGTCCAAAATAGGTCGTTCACTTCGCGGAAAAGTATTAGACTTCGTTTTCGCGCAGACACGAATCCGGCCGCCACAACGCAAAAAGGGGCCCGCGCGCAGCGCAGACCCCGTCAAAAAAGATAATTCCCGGTACCTAGTACTGCTCGATGCCCATGTAGCGACGAATCTCGGGGCTGTGGTCGAACGCCTTACCGCGGGCTGCGCGCAGCTCGCAGCTCATCGCGTAGAAGAAGATTGGCTCCAGGTACGAACGCACGCTGGCAGGCACGTCGCCCACGCCGTACTCGAGTGCGTCGAGCACCATGATCGTGTCGGTGTGCGTGTTGAGGAACGCCAGCGCGCGCTCCTCCATGGGGCGACACTCGCCCGAGCCGAGCTGCACAAAGTAGAACACGCCGGGCTCGGTAGCCTCGAACGGGCCGTGGAAGTACTCGCCGGAGTGGATGTAGCAGCAGTGCTGCCACTGCATCTCCATGAGCGAGCAGATGGCCATGGCATAGGTCTGGCTAAAGTTGGGGCCGGAGCCCAGGATATAGAAGAACTTGTGGTGCTGGCAGAGCTCGGCAAAGCGATCGCCCAGCTCGGCGTTGACCTTCTCGCGGGCAGCGGGCAGCAGCGCATCCATCTGCTTAAGGCCGGCGTACATGTCGGCGAGTGCCTCGTAGCCCTCCTGCTGGTCGAGCAGCTCGGCAGCCATCAGGACGCCGATACCCTGCGGTACCTCGGCCTGTGACACACCCTCGCCCCACGGATAGACCCAGGTGGTCCACTTGCCGTTATCAATCTTGGAGCCCTCGCAGTCGGTCATGGCCACGACCTCGGCGCCGGCTGCCAGCGCCATCTCGCAACCGTCGACGACCTCCTGCGTATTGCCGCTGTGGCTGCAGGCGATGACGAGTGACTTCTCGCCAAGACTCTTGGGGGCCATCAGGCAAAACTCGCGCGCCGTGTAAACCGTCGAGGTAAACGTGGTCGCCTCGCGCTTGAGCAGCTCGTTGGCCGGCATCAGGTCGATCATCGAACCGCCGCAGGCAATCCAAAAGACGTTCTCAATCTTGCCCTTGCGCTCGATAATTTCCTGAACCAGATCATGTGCGTTCATGCTGATGCTCCTCCTTGTGGGGCGGCTTTGAACGACGGCAGCTCGTACCTGCTGTCGTTCTATGTTGTCCTATTTATAGCACGCACGACGACGCTCGTGAAGCCATTTCGCCAAACTTGTTCTATGTTGTTCTATCTGTGGATGTTAGATGTCGAACACGTAGCGCGAGCCCACGATCTTTTGGCGCCCGAGCAGCAGGGGGCGCTCGTCTGCATCGGTAAAATACGCCTCCATATAAAAGAGCGGCTCGCCGACCGGCACCTCCAGCAGCGGGGCCACCTGGGCATCGGCAAGCGCGATCTCCACGGTACAGGGGTCGGACTTGAGCGGCGCGCGGCCCGAGTGGTCGGCAACGAGCGCAAAGATCGAGTTATCGGTGAGGTCCTCGGCGGCCAGCGTCTGCAAGTAGGGATGGTCGGCGAGCACAAAGGCGTTGTTCTCAAGCATGACGGGGATGCCGTCGGCCGTGCGCACGCGCTCGACCACGATAAGCTCGCAGCCGGGCTCCACGCCAAAGAACGCCGCATCCTCGTGCGTCGCCGCGACCACCGTGCGCGATACCAGGCGCGCTCCGGGCACCATGTCGTTGGCAGCACAACCCTCAGTAAAGCTCTGGACGTCGCCCTTCTGGCGAATCTTGCGTTTGAGCTTGGGAGCGCATACAAAGGTGCCCCTCCCCTGCTGGCGGTTGAGGTAGCCCGCGCGCGACAGCTCCTCGATGGCACGGCGTACGGTGATGCGCCCCACGCCGTAGGACTTCGCGAGCTCCATCTCGGAAGGAATACGCGAGCCGGCCGCGTACACGCCGCGCGCGATCTCGCCCTTTAGGTCGTCCATGACCTGCTGGTACAGCGGCACGGCGGGCACTTCGGCGCGCTCGGAACGTTCGGTCTTGCTATCGGCTACCATCGTTACGCTCCATCCCGCGCATGCTCGGATTCAAACTCTTCAATCGCCGCCATAAACTGCTCGCCAAAGGCGTCGGCCTTTTTCTCGCCAATGCCGTTGACCTGAATCAGCTCGTCGCGCGTCTGCGGGCGCAGGCGGCACAGGCCGCGCAGGGCCTTGTCGGAAAAGACCATGTACGGCGCCATCTCGAGCTCGGCCGCGATCTCCTTGCGCAGGGCGCGCAGGCGCTCGAACAGCTCGGCATCGTCGCCCACGCGCGGGCGCTGATCCAGCTCGGCCTCCTCGCGCAGCAGATCCACCGCACGGCGAGCACGGGCCGAGGCCTTGCGCTTGGACGCGCGACGCTTAACGGTAAAGGCAAACGCCTCGTCCTCGACCTCGCCGGCACGCGGACCCAGGCCCACGACCGGGTACTGCCCCTGCGAGGTGGCCAAATAACCGCGGCCGCACAGCTGGCCGATGATGTCCTTGATGCGCCCGACCGATTCGCTCGACAGCTCACCATAGCCGCGATCCTCGTCCAGATGCATCTGGCGGATGCGCTCGGTGTTGCCGCCGTGGAGCACATCGGCGATGAGCGACTTGCCAAAGCGCATGGGGCGCGTGGCCACATAGCGCACGGCGGCGCGAGCCATACCGGTGACGTCCTCGACCTCGAACTGCGTGAGGCAGTTGCTGCAGTTGCCACAGCCCTCGGCGTCGTCTGTGGCGGTGGCGCCCGCACCAGCCGCAGCAGCATGCTCGGCCGCGGCCTCGTCGCCAAAGTAGCGCAGCATATATTCGCGCAGGCAGCCGGTGGTATTGCAGTAGCCCTCCATCTGGCTGAGCAGACGATATCGGTTCTGGAGCGCCCACGCGCGTTGCTCGTCATCGAGCGCCTCGTCGGCAGCGTCGCCGCGGTCGATCAAAAAACGACGCATGCGAAAATCGTTGCCGTTCCACAGCAAATGGCAGCTGGCCGGGTCGCCGTCGCGGCCGGCGCGGCCCGCCTCCTGGTAGTAGGCCTCGATGCTCTCGGGCACGTTGTTATGGATGACGTAGCGCACGTTGGGCTTGTCGATACCCATGCCAAAGGCGTTGGTGGCGACCATCACCTGAATGTCGTCGTCGATAAAGGCACGCTGGCTCTGACGACGGGCGTCGTTGCCCATGCCGGCATGGTAGCGGCCCACGCGAATGCCGCTGGGGCCCAACGCCTCAGCAAGCTCGCCTGCCAGCACATCGACGGTCTTGCGGGTCGAGCAATACACGATGCCGCTCTCGCTCGAATGCGCGATCACATAGTCGCGCACCCACGCGGTCTTAGCCTTGTCGCCCATCTCCTCGCAGCCAAAGTAGAGGTTCTTGCGATCGAAGCCCGTCACCACCGTCGCCGGGTTTTGCAGGCCGAGCATCTGCTGAATGTCCGCACGCACGCGCTCAGTCGCTGTAGCGGTAAAGGCCGCCACGATGGGGCGCTGCGGCAGGGAATCGATAAACTCGCGAATCTGCAGGTAGGCGGGGCGGAAGTCCTGGCCCCATTGACTTACGCAGTGGGCCTCGTCAATGGCCACGAGCGGCACGCCAATGCCGCCGTCCGCCGCGGCCTCCTGCGCAAAGGCCAGAAAACGCGGCTCGAGCAGGCGCTCAGGTGCCACATACATAAGCTGGTAGCGGCCTTCGCGCGCCCGCTTGAGCACGGTATTTTGCTGAGCCGGCGTAAGGCTGGAGTTGAGATAACTGGGTCGCGCACCCGCCGCGAGCAACGCACGGGTCTGGTCCTCCATAAGCGACAGCAGCGGACTCACCACAAAGGTGATGCCGGGCAGCATGAGCGCAGGCACCTGGTAGCAAATGGACTTGCCGGCACCTGTGGGCATAACGCCGAGTGCATCGCGGCCGGCAAGGATCGCATCGACCATGCGGTCCTGCCCCGGGCGAAACGAGGTGTAGCCAAAATAGGCGCCGAGCGTGTCGAGCGCCATCTGCTGCATGCTATCGGTCATGGTTTCCTAACGTCCAAGTCATCTGCCGCCGATTATACGCCGCCACGCGGACCAGTGCCGCACGGCTACCGGCCACGCTCATTCTGCGGTAGTCATTGGGGACGTTCTTGAATGACTAGTCGTTTAAGAACGTCCCCAACGGCTAAGCTCTTGACAGGCGTGGAAACGTCTCAGGTTGAGCATAAGTCAGCGAAAACGCCCCTAAGCGAGCAAGGTGACGTGAAAGAGGAGGGAAGCGTACTTCGGTACGCGACCGACGATTGAACGTCAGATTGCCGCTTAGGGGCGTTTGCAGCGTCGACCGGTCCGCCGTTCGCTAGAACGGCGGAACCAAGGGCGCAGCGTCGGCCCGTTACGCGGTTTGGTAAAACCGCGTAACTTACATGACCATAACGTAGCGCGATCCCACGTAGTACTGCTTACCCATCAGGACCGGCTCGCCATTGGGGCCGATAAAGCCGGCACGCAGGTTGAGCAGCGGATCGTGCGGAGCAATGCCCAGCTCAGCCGCCTGCTCGGCATTGGCGCGAACGGCCTCGACCGTGCGGTAGCCAACCGAGACAATCGGCGTTCCGCCAACACGCTCGACCTCGGCAAAAATCGACTTGTCCTCAAGATCGGCCGTCAACAGCTCACGGTAGGCGTCAAACGGCACAAAGATGTTCTCCTCAAAGATGGGCTCACCGTCGGCCGTACGCACGCGCTTGATATGCAGCAGCAACGCATCCTTCTGCAGGCCAAAGAACTCCATCTCGTTTTGGCGCGCCGGAACAATCTGACGATCGATCACATGTGCGCCCGCCTTCATGCCGTTGTCGGCACACAGCGCGGTAAACGTCTGCAGCGTCGAGGCGTGAAACTGGCGATTGATGTGCGGCGTGGAAACAAAGGTGCCGCGGCCCTGCTGCTTAACCAGGTAGCCATCGGAGCACAACTCCTCGACGGCGCGGCGCACCGTGATGCGGCTCACCTCGTACTGCTCGGCTAACTCGAGCTCGGACGGAATACGCTCCTTGGGTGCATAAACACCTTTCTCGATCGCATCCTTGATTTCGTCATAAATCTGCTGGTAAAGCGGTGCATTTTTGGGTGTAGGCATATCTAATCACTCTTATCGAAATATCGAAATAACTAATACGTATATAACGTCTAGTTTCATGTTACCTCATAATGATAAAACGATACACCCTCCCTACCAAAAAGCGACAGCTTCATTTTGGTAGGTTTTATCTGGGCAAACGAAGGCCTCCCGAAAGCAGCGAGGCTTTCGGGAGGCTCAAGCGGACAGGATTGCGCCGTGCCGGCAAAATACCAACACTCTACCTGCCGTCGTCCTGTTGCAGACTGTCCTGCTCGCTGAGGCGCGCCTGCCTGCTGGCCATGCGTGCGGGCTTGTCGGGATCGGGAACGGCCGTGGGCATGGGCTCGTCGACATGACCACCCCACCAGCCGCCCACAAAGCTGAGCGTGTGGAACACGTTGATCACGGCACCGGGATCAATGTCGCACACCAGCTTGATAATGTCCTGGCTCTCGTAGGTCGAGACAACGGCGTGCAGCAGGTACATCTTTTCGCGGCTATATCCGCCGATGACCTCGGCGCAACTAATGCCGTGCTGAAAATGGTCAACATAGGCGGTCATGACCTCGTCTGCCTTGCGCGTCGTGATCTGCAGCGTCACGCGGTCGTAGCGATGATAGAAGCTGTCGATGGTCTTGGTCGAAATAAATTGGAACACGATGGAGTACGCCGCATTGTCCCAGCCAAACATAAGCCCAAAGATCGCCAGGATAAAGCAGTTAAAACCAAAGATGACGCCCCAGATGGTCTTGCCCGTGTGGTTGGAGACCCACAGCGCGATAAAGTCGGTGCCGCCGGTAGATGCGCCGGACTTAAGCGCGATGGCAGCGCCCAGACCCGAGACCACGCCGCCAAAAATGATGAGCATGATCTTGTCGCCCAAAAACGGGGCAAAATGAAAGATGTTGAGGAACAGCGACGAAAGCACGACCTGCATCATCGAGAAGATGACGAAGCGCTTGCTAATGCCGCTCCAGCATAGGAGCGCCACGGGGATGTTGAGCGCGAGCATACCGAGCGAGATGTCGATGTGAACGCCACCGAGCGAGGTAACGCGATCGAGCAGGACCGCGACGCCGGTAAGGCCGCTCGGAAGCAAGTCGGCGGGCCGAATGAACGCCTGGATCAGAAATGTCTGGAGAACGGCAGAAATGGTGACCGCCACAGCGGTAATAGCGCGGCGGACGATGGTAAGGCGGCCGAGCACGAGCACGCGGTCCGTGAGCTGATCGATGGCGTTCGCCACGTAGGCTCCCTTCGAAGGCAGATGTAGTTGTGGGGTATGTCGGCGATTGTAGCATGGAGCGACAGAGGGCGCCTCAATTCACCCTCTCTCGACAACCAAAACGGGACCGGTGACCCCACAACCAAAGGCCCAAATTCTAAGTGAGTAGACTTTTCGCGACCTCCCGAGCACAGCCAATAGCAGCCACCTCTGTGACCTGCGGTTTTACTAAGTCAGAAACGCTTTGTGCTCGGCCTGCGCCAAAAAGTCTACTCACTTAGCCCGAATCGAAGCCAAACGGATCTAAATTGATGCCAAATTAAGCCAATCTGCAGCAAATGACGCGTGAACCAGTGCTTCTCGCGGTGGATTGACACTACAGAGCGGCCAAAATGTCGCTCAGGTTGTCGATGACGACGTCGGCGGCGGACTGGTCCAGGTTGACGCCCTCGTGCGGACGCAGTGCCAGGACACGGGCGCCGGCGCGCTTGCCGGCCTCGATGCCCAAAGGCGAGTCCTCGATAACCAGGCACTCGGCGGGGTCAACTCCCAGCGCCTTCATGGCACGCAGGTAGATCTCGGGGTCGGGCTTAAACGCACTGCACTCGTGACCGCTGATGGTGTAGTCCAGCACGTCGGCGATACCGGCAATCTCAACCAGCTCGTCAATGAGCTCACGATAGGACGAGCTTGCGATGGCGCACTTCACGCCGCGCTCGTGCAGCTCGCGCATCACCGGCTCCGTCTGCTCGTTGAGCAGCTCGGCATACGGAACGGGGTGAACCGGGCTGTAGACCTGCTTGTACTCCACGCGCAGACGCTCGCGCAGCTCAATATCGTCGGGCACCAGCGACTTCCAAATGGCAGGCTCGTTAGACCCCGAAAGATCGGGGATCTCGTCAAAATGGAACCCCTTCTCTTCCATAAACGCCACGCGACGGCGGTTGTAAAACCACTCGGTATCGACCAGCACGCCGTCCATGTCAAACAGCACTGCCTTAATCATACGCATCTCCTCCCACCTGCCAAAAAGGGACAGGTTTATTTTGGTAGGTTTTATCTGGTGTTTTGCGACGCGACAGACACGCCCTCCCCAAAGCAAAAAAGGGGACGGGGCAAAACCCCATCCCCTCTCAATCAACCCGTAAGGTCTACTTACTTGTGATTAGTAGGAAAGCTTCCACATGTAGCGACGCATGGTCAGCGGGTGCTGACGGGCCTCGGCGATCTGGTTGCCGTACTCGCGCATAACGGCGAGGTGCAGCAGCGGGTTGAAGTAGGTGACGACGCTTGCCGGCACGGCGTCGGCCAGACCGTAGTCCTTGGAGTCGATCAGAGCGACCTTGGCGCCCATGCGCTTAAGGAAGGTGAGGGCGCGAGCGTCCATCGGACGGGTAGCACCGTCGGACATGAAGAAGACGTAGGGCTTACCCTCGGTGGAAACCTCGAACGGGCCGTGGAAGTACTCGCCGGTGTTGTAGGCGGCGGCGTCGATCCACTGCATCTCGGTGAACAGGAAGGCGGCGTGAGAATAAGCCATCTTCTCGGAGGCACCAGAGGCCATGAAGTAGATCATCTTGTCGTCCTTGAAGTCCTGGGCGAACTGCTTGGCGAGGCCCTTGGCGGACTGAGCGGCGTTCTCGCAGAGCTCGAAGACGTTGGTGAGGCCGGTGATCATGTCCTCGTAGTGGTCATAGCCTTCGGTCTGCTGAAGGATCTCGAGAGCAAGAGCAATGGCGTAGCCGGGCTTCTCGCACTTGGCAGCGTAGTTGGCGTGGAAGCCGTGAACGATGACGTGGTCGGCGTCGACGGTCAGAGCGGAGCCGGCCTTGTTGGTGAGGGAGACGACCGGGCAGTTGTGCTTCTTGGCGGTCTTGTTGGCCTCGACGGTCTCGGGCGTGGAGCCACCGAGGGAGCAGGTGATCACGAAGGTGTGCTCGTTGACCCAGGAAGGCGTGTCGTAGTTGAACTCGTTAGCGGTGAAGATCTGAACGTTCAGCTTGTCCGTGTTGTTGGCCAGGAAGTACTTGGCGGGGTAAAGGTCGGACATGGAAGCGCCGCAGCCGACGAAGGCGACGCTGTGGATCTCGTGGTTGGACAGGACGTCAGCGACAATCTGCTTAGGGAGGTTAAGGTCGATCTCGTACATCTGACACATTCCTTTCGATTTTTTGCGGCGCCACATTGCCGGACGCACGCAGGGTTACCGTAGTTAGGACCGAGTCGCCGGCCCGTTGAGGATGTGACAAGGGAACTGTCCCTTTGACACATTTAGGGATGGAAGCCTGCCTGGGGTATGGGATGCCAGGCAGGCCCCCGGGGGAAAGCGGTTAGGCGCTTAGTCGCGACTAAGCCAGGATGCCGACCGCGGAGAGGGCGATGCCGCCCACAATGGCGATCACGAGAAGCCAACCGGTGTTGACGTTCTTCTTGATGAGCCAGTACATAAGGCCGGTGAGGCCAAGGGAGATCATCTGGGGCATCATGCCGTCCAGGATGTCCTGGATAACGACGGTGCCGTCAGCGAACTGCAGCGGGGTGGTGGCGCCGATCAGCGTGGCGATCATGCCGCCCACGGACATAAGACCCACGATGCCGCAGACATACATGAGCTTCTCCATGAGATCGCCGCCCTGAAGCTTGTTCAGGTACTCGTGGCCGCCCTGATAGCCCATCTTGGCTGCGAACCAAGTAATCAGCACGGAGGGGACGATGGAGATGAGAAGGGCCAGGATCGGGCCCATGATGGAGCCCTGCTGAGCCAGCTGAACGCCCAAGCCAAAGGCGATAACGCGGATGGTGCCCTGGAAGAAGGAGTCACCGATGCCGGAAAGCGGGCCCATAAGGGAGGTCTTGACCGCATTAATCGAATCGGGGTTGAAGTTCTCGGGATCCTTGGCGTACTCCTCCTCCATGGAGGCGGCGAGGCCCAGGATGAAAGCGCTCGTCTGCGGGGTGCAGTTGTAGAACGCCATGTGACGGTGGTAAGCCTCTTTCTTAGCAGCAAGCTGCTTGGGGTCGGACTCGTCCGGATAGAGGCGATCGAGCGTGGGAACCATACCGTAGAGGAAGCCCATGTTCATCTGACGCTCGTAGTTCCAAGAGGCCTGGATGGCCCAGGAGCGCCAGAAGAACTGGCTGACCTTCTTGTTCAGGGACACGTCCTTGGTTGCGGTTGCCATAGTGTGTTCCTCCTTAGTCTTCGTCGTCTTCGAGCGGATCGTAGTCGGAATCGACACCGGCGGCTGCATGGGAACCGTTGAACTTGAAGCCCATGAAGACGACAGCCAGGCACACACCGATCAGAGCGACCGCGATGACGGACAGGTTGAGGTAAGCGGCGAGCAGGAAACCGATGAACAGGAACGGAGTCATACCCTTCTTGATCATCATGGTGAGCAGCAGAGCCAAGCCGTAGGCGGTCATGATCTTGGTCGAAACGTTAAGACCAGTGGACAGCCACTCGGGAACCATGTTGACGATGGCCTGAACCAGGTCGGTGCCAACAAAGACGGCGAGGAAAATCGGCAGGAAGTACATGATGGCGTACAAACCGGAGCCGGCGCAGATGTGCATACGGTAGGCGGTCTTGAACTTTCCGTTATCAATCGCGTTATCTGCCACATGGGTGAGGACGGCGATGATGGAACGAAACACGATGCCGAGAAGCTGACCCAGGACGGCGACCGGGATGGCGATCGTCATGGCGGTCTCGGCGGAAGCATCGGTCAGGCACGCAAAGGCAGCGGCCACGATGCCGCCCAGGACCATATCGGGCGGAACGGCGGCACCGACCTGCACCAGGCCCATGGACACGAGCTCGACGGCGGCACCGACGGCAAGGCCGGTGGGCACATCGCCCAGCAGCAGACCGACGAGCGTAGCGCCAACGAGGGGCTGCTCGAAGTTAAGACGACCGAGCAGGCGGGAGTCCCACATGCAGAACACGCCGACGAGGCCGACGAGCACCGCACTGATGAACGTATTCATACCCTTCTCCTTTCAGTCAGGCAAAAGCCTGGTTGATTACAGCTTGGCGTCGATGTCGACGCTCTGATACGTAGGGGTCTGCTGGACGTAGAGCTTGATGCCCATGTCGAGCAGCTGGTTGACGTCGGCCTTCTGGGTGGCGTCGAAGAAGACGGAGCTGTCCTTGCCGCCAATCTGATCGGCACCGTCGTGGTTGGCGGTGGCGCCCAGGTTGATGGCGTCGAGCTTGTAGCCCTGGCAGAACTGCAGCATCTCGGCAGTGTTGCCAAAGACAAACATGACGCGCTCGCCGAGGGTGTTGAGCTTGTCCATCTTGGCGAGGGCACACTCGACGGTGAAGACGTTCAGGCGCACGCCCTGGGGCTTGGCCAGCTTAAGAGCGCCCTTCTTGATGTCATCGTTGGCGGCAGCGTTGTCGACGACGATGATGCGCTCGGCCTGAACCTTGGTGGTCCAGGTAAAGACGACCTGGCCGTGCAGCAGACGGTAGTCAAGACGTGCGAGGACGATCTTGGCGGGACCAGAGCTGTGACGGGACGCCTTGGCCTTCTTGGCGGGAGCCGCGACGGCCTCGACCGGTGCGTTGGGGTTGGTCAGACCGGTACGGGCCTCGTTGATGAGGGCCGCGAGCTCGGCGCCCTTGATGGGGACGGGGCTCATAGCGAGCGTCAGTGCCAGCGGAATGTTGAAACCGCTGACAACCGTGAACTTCGTGCCGTTCTTGGAAAGCTCGACCATGTTGTTGTTGACCGAGCTGCCGAGCATATCGGTCAGCACATAGACGGTGTCGTCCGCGTTGAACGTGGCGATCATGGCGTCCACCTTATTGGTGATGGGCTCCTTGTCGTCACGAGCAAGCGACACGACGTGGACGTTCGACACGTCGCCGAGAACCATCTCGAGCGTGTCTTTGGCGCCTGCGGCCAGGCCGCCATGAGATGCGAGAATGATCTGATTCATCTTGCCTCCTCCTTTTCGTTATGGTCATTATAACGTCTTATACGTTGCTTATTTTGCTAATTAGCATATAAACCGTTCGCGGGTGAAAAACGACCGTTGGCGGGTTTAACGCAATCGAAACGATGGTCTTGGGTAGGTCGGCGCTGGCTAGGCACCGCCCGGCCAAACGCCGGGCGCTACCTGCTCAAACACTCCGCCAATCCCCTATCGCACGAAGTACCAGGGGCTTTCCTGCACGGTGGGCTCCAGCGTAATGCCCGTGCGCTCGCGGAACAGATCCATGTCCTGCGATTTCTCCGTCCACCACGCGTTGGGCTTAAAGGTCATGCTCTCAATGACATGGCCGACAAACACACTGTTGCGCAGCTTGGAAAAGTCGGTGTTCATGATCACGATGGACGCGAGCACCAAAACGATGCCCAGAACCTTGATCGCACCGGCGGGCTCGGCGTAGACACCAATGCCCAGCAGCACGGTGACGACCGTCTCGAATGACATTACGACGGGAACTTTCGACGTCTCGAGCCCCATGGACAGACCCTGCATATATAAGACATAGGCCACGGCTGTGGGGATGAGTCCAAAGCCAAGGAACAGCAGCAGCAGCTGTGGCGACATTGCCGCGGCGACATCTGGCCACGGAGCCGCGATAGCCGCCATAACCGCACCGCCAAAAACAAGGCCCCAAAACGTGACAGCCAGCGGGTGGACCGTCTTGGTTGCTATCCGGCTAAACACCGCGAGCGACGCGCCACAAAAGCCCGCAATCACGCCCGACGTGACGCCCCAAACCGAAAAATGAAAACCGGAAAGGTCGCCATCGGTCACTGCAAGTACACAGCCACCGATGTTAAAAGCGATGGCAACGAGCTTGTTGGGAGTCACATCCTCGCGATAAAGTACGCGACCGAGCATGACGCCAAACACCGGCGAGGTGTAAAGCAGCACCGAGGCCGTGGACATGCCCACCTCGCCCATGCACTCGTAATAAAGCGTGTTAGCGGTGGCGAGGCCGATAATGCCAAGAAGCGCACAAGGAACAAGCTCTTTAGGACTTGCCTTGAACAGTGCCAGGGGACCCGATGCCTTTCCCTCACGAGCACCTCCCTGGCAACCCATGAATGCCAAGACCGGAGCCATTAAGACGGCACCCGACAACAAGCGAAAGGCAGCCATACTCTGGGACGTAACGCCCATGGCCGAGATGCCGTTTACAAAGATTCCGATGCTGCCCCACATAAGCGCGGCGATCAGCACCAGCACATAGCCCAGATTGCTTTTCTTCAACGCAGCCTCCTCGGTATTGTTTCCAATATGTTTCACACTACGTTATAGTCGTTATATACATTTTTCAAGGCACAAATCGGCGAACGGGAAATCTCTCGACACAAGGAGTGTCCCCAACTGCCGGCAGAAAGGGAACGTCCCCAAGTGCCGCTCTAGCAGTTGCAGTGAAATAGTTCTCAAACAGAGGCTTCACGCCCCCAAACAGGAACTATTCCACCGCAACTCATGAGGGGTATTGGGCTGTTAGGCCGCTCTATCCCTTAGTAATCCAGCTTCCACATGTAGCGGCGCGTCATGTAGTCCTTGTGGGTGACGGCGGAGAGCGCACGCATGTAGACGTTGTTGAGGATCGGGGCAAAGATCAGGTGGTTGAAGTACTCGCTCACGCTGTCCTTGATGTCGTTGAGGCCGAGCTCCTTGGCGTCGAGCTGGTAGACGCGCTCACCACCGTACTGGTTGACAAAGCGAATGCCGCGCTCGTCGTTGCAGCGGCTGCGGCCGACGCTGATGAGCTGGAACAGCGAGGTACGCTTGTCCAGGATCTCGAAGGGACCGTGGAAGAAGTCGCAGGTGTTGATGGTGCAGGAGTCGATCTGCAGCATCTCCTGCACGTTGCAGATGCTAAAGACGTAGGCGGCACCAAAGAGCGGACCCTGAGCCATCACGTTGATGCAGGGCTTGTCGGCGTTCTGCTCGGCCCACTTGGCTGCGAGCGGACGGGTGTACTCGACGGCCTTGCGATAGATGGGGTCGACCAAGTCGAAGGCGGCCATAGCGGTCTCGTACTCGGCATAGCCCTCGGTCTGCTGCGTAAGCTCCATAGCAATCATGGTCACGACGGCGGAGTTGGTGCGGCCCATGCAGGACTCGTCGATGGCCAGGCTGTCGTACTGGATCTTGTAGTCGCAGACCTCGGTGAGGCCGGACTCGTCAACATAGATGGCGATGGTGCTGGCGCCGTGGTTCTTGGCGACCTGGGCGGCGACGATGGTCTCCTTGGTGCCGCGCATGGACACGACGACGGCCAGGGTGTTCTCGTTGACGTAGGCAGGCGTGGCGTGCACGAACTCGTTGCTGGTGTAGCTGGAGCTCACGACCTGCGTGGCCTCGTGCTCCATAAAGTACTGGGCAGGATAGTTGCCGCCGTTGGATCCACCGGCGCCAATCCACACGACGCGCTTGATGCCGCCCTTGTCTGCCTTGTCAGCCAAAACCTGGGAGACGACGTCCTTAACCTGTTCCTGAGTAGTCATCGTGCATCAGCCTTTCTTCTCGTTTGATGCTCTCGATGGCATACAAGTTACATACATGTTTTGGTTATGTCGACTAGTTGTATGCTATATTTGTCTTAGAAATATTGCTGGTAAAGTTTTCGGCAAGCCATTACCAGCGGTTTTGTTGTCATGTTGGATACATGCTTGGTTCTGTAAGCATACAAGTTAGATACAGGTTGTTCGCATGAGCACTTCGTCGAAAAAGAACTTGACCCAATACGAGCGTCTGGCGGCAACGCTTCGCGACCGCATTGCCGCCGGCACCTACGCCCGCGGAGATAAACTGCCGTCTGAGATGGAACTCATGGACGAATCGGGCCTGTCGCGCAGCACCGTGCGCCATGCCCTTAAGGTGCTTGTTGACGAGGGCCTGATTCGAACCGAGCGCGGGCGCGGCGCCTTTGTGGCCGACACGCCCGCGCTCCACGAGAACAACCTGGTGTTTTCGAGCTATACGGCACAAGTCCAGGGTCAGGGCATGAAGCCCACCACGCGCACCGTGGACTCGGGCTTTGCCAAGGCGGCCGGCAGCATAGCTAAGTTCTTTGACGCCGCCATAGGCAGCAAGCTCGTCAAACTTGTCCGCCTGCGCTACCTGGACGACGCGCCACTGTGCCTGGAAACCACCTATCTACCACCGAGCTTTGAGGCACTCATCGATCGCGATATCAACGGTTCGCTCTACGCCATGCTGCGCCAAGAATTCCATCGCGCGCCGGCACAGGGACATAAGACCTTTGAGGTGTGCTATGCCTCGCAAAACGAGGCGTTTTTGCTCAACGTTGAGCGTGGGCAGGCGCTGATCTTGATCACCGACTACGTCTACGACACCGACGGCCGCCCGCTCCATATCTCCAAGCGTATCCAGCGCACCGACCGCGCCAAATACACCGAGCCCATCGGCTAGCGCACCAAACGAGGCAAAATGTACCTAATAAACGTTTTACCTGCGGTTTTTATTAAATCTCAAGCCGGCATGGCGCAAATGCCAACATCGCCTGGCAACACTCGCCGCCCAAGCTCAACTGTTCCTGCCCAAAATATCCAGCACCGTAAATCTAAGTGAGTAGACTTTTCGCGACCTGTCGAGCACATTCAAAACAGCCACCTCCGTGACCTGCGGTTTTACTAAGGCAGATACGCTTTGTGCTCGGCCTGCGCCAAAAAAGCCTACTCACTTAGCCCGCAAGGCGTCCCGAGGGGACAATCCAGGTCAAAATAGCGTACAAACGCCACGCTACTTGCGGCGATTTGATACCACAAGACAGCCAAAAACCTGCCAAAATAAACCTGTCCCTAAATGGTAGGTTTAGGAAGGTCGGGGAACCAGGTTGGTTTGGGCTGGTTGGGGGTGCGCTCGGCCAGGACCAGCTCCATCCAGCACATGTCGTACCAGCGGCCGAACTTTTGGGCACAGCGGTCGAAAGCACCCACCAAGCGATATCCCATATGGGCATGGAAGTCCTGGCTGTTGTGCGTCAGATACTCGTCGTCCTTGTCGTGCGGCACGGCGATGAGGGCACACATGTTGGTGATGCCCATCGCGATCAGGCATTGCTTGAGCGCATCGTGCAGCTTGCGGCCCAGCCCGCCGTGGCGCACATCGCGCGCCAGGTAGATCGATGTCTCGACCGACCAGTCGTATGCCTCGCGGCTGTTAAGCGGACTCACATAGGCATAGCCTACCGGACGCCCGTCCAATTCCATCACCAAATACGGATATCGCTTGAGCGTACGCTCGATGCGCCCGGCGAACTCCTCAACGCTCGGCACCTCGTATTCGCAGGTAATCGCCGTCTGGCGCACATACGGCTCATAGATGGCAAGCAACGCCGGCGCGTCTTCGGGCGTCGCCAGGCGAATCGTCGGCTCGGACATCTCGGTCATACAACCCTTCTCCCCAAAAGCAAAGGCCGCCCTGCGCCAAGCTCAGGCGCAGGGCGGCCCCTTGTCATTACATCAGGCTACAGGACAGCCGCCAACGCGTCGATATCCTCCTGCGTCGTGGCCCAGCTGGTGCAAAAGCGCACCACCGTGTGAGTATCGTCGTACTTTTCCCAGTACTCGATCGAGGCATGCTCGCGAATGCGGGCCATGTCCTCGTTGGGCAGAATCACGAACTGCTGGTTGGTCGGCGTCTCCAAGAAGAACTGGTAGCCGCGCTCGTGCAGCACGCGACGAAGCGCCTGAGCGGTCTCAATCGCCTGGTGACCAATCTCAAAATACAGGCCATCGGTAAAGAGCGCCTCAAACTGCACGCCCGTCAGGCGACCCTTGGCCAGCAACGCACCGTGCTGCTTAATGCGCGGAATGGGATGCGCCGGAGCGCGCATGCCGCAAAACACCACGGCCTCGCCGCAAAGCGCGCCGCACTTGGTGCCGCCAATGTAGAACACGTCACACAGCTGCGCCAGCTCGGGCAGGGTAATGTCGCACTCATCGGCCGCCAGCGCATAGGCCAGGCGAGCGCCGTCCACAAACAGCGGAATCTCACGCTTCTGGCACACCGCATGAATCGCCGCGAGCTCGGCCTTGGAGTACAGCGTGCCGTACTCGGTCGATAGGCTCACGTACACAGCGCCCGGGAACACCGTGTGCTCGTAGCTCTCGTTTTCGTAGAACACCTGGATATAGTTCTCGAGGTCCTCGGCGTGCATCTTGCCCTCGTAGCCGGGGATGGTGAGCACCTTGTGGCCGCCAAACTCGATAGCGCCTGCCTCGTGACAGGCGACGTGGCCAGTCTCGGCAGCAACAACGCCCTCGTAGGGCGCGAGCAGCATGTCAATCACCGTCGCGTTGGCCTGCGTGCCGCCCACCAGAAAAAACACGTCGGCATCGGGGGCCTGACAGGCCTCGCGGATAAGCTGCTTGGCACGCTCGGTGTGTGCATCGGTACCGTAGCCGGGCTGCGGCTCCATGTTGGTGTCGACGAGCGCCTGCAGCACTGCCGGATGTGCGCCGTGGGAATAATCGTTGTTAAACGCGAGCATGGCAATCCTCTCTTACCGGGTATCGGTCAGATGATTCAAACGGGGCTATTGTACGCCGTGAGGATAGGCAATGCGCGCGGCAAGGCACTCAAGTGCCAGCACCAGGGCAAAGCCGCAGCTCACGTCACTCAAAAAATGCGCTCCGATCACGATACGGCCAAAGGCGACGAGCGCCGCGACCGCAGCCGCCGTCCAAAAGGCCATGCGGCGGCGCGACGGTTTTTCCTTAAAGGCCGCCGCGGGAAGCCCGGCGAGCATAAGACCGATTGCCGCGTGCGCCGTGTGTCCGCTCGCAAACGACTTGAAGCCGTCCTTGATCACGCCGGCGGCAATAAAGGCCCACTTGTCGGGGTTGCCGATCACCCACCACGGCTGAAAATTGAGCCCCGGCGTGACCTCGATCACGCGCATGCGCGGGCGCGACCACAGCGGCTTGACGATCACGTTGAGGATAATGGCCTGAGCAACCCACACGGCAAGTACCATCAACGCCCAGCGCGTGAGCTCGTCGGACTCGGTCGTGCGCGTGAAGCGATAGACGATAAGGTTGGCGGCGATAACCAGCACAAACGTCAGCACCAACTGAACAGCGATGAGTTTGCCGCCAACCTTCAGGGACGAGACGATCTCGTAGCCGGCCAGGCCAACGTTGACGAGGATGCCGAGCACGGCGAACCATTTGCTCCCCCTAGAGTCGGGACGCGCCGCGCGCACGAGCATAACGCCCGCGACGCTTGCCGTCAGCTCGAACGGAAGCTCGCCGGCGGCCTCGATAAAGCGGCCGTACATGCTGCCGATGTTGAACAGCGCGCTCGAGATCTGATAATCGAAGAAACTGCCTACGCCCAGACAAAGGCACAGGACAACCGCGATCATGGCGACATCTTTCTTATAGATGTATCCGAACATGCTTTCCTTTCGATGGAACCAGAGTGCCCAAATGGGGCGTTTGCAGCGTCGACCCGTTAGTCGTCGTCGCTCGCACCCAACTGCTGCAACAGCATGAGTGCCGCGGCCACGGGGCCGGTACCGTCGTTGGCGTCGAGACCGCGACCCAGGCCGCTGCCCGCGCCGGCACCCGCCTTGTAGGGCACCGACAGCTTGCGGCTCTTGGGGAAGTTCACCGCGCCATAGCGGGTCTTTAGCTCAAAGGCCACCTTCTTGGGCACGTCGACGCCCAAAAACGTGATGCGACCGCCGCTGAGCGTGACGCTCTCGAGCCCCAGGCGCTCGCCGCGAATGCGGATTCGTGCGCGATTGAACAGGTTGAGTCCTGCCAACGGCAGCTCGCCATGCGCGGCCTCGGTCTCTTCCTGCACCTCATCGATGCTCTCCAGGTCCTCGGCCGCTGCGAGCCTGCGGTACACGAGCACGCGCTGATCCACCGCCGGCAGGTACTCCTCGGACAAGAAGTAATCGGCCGGCAGGTTAATACCCACGCTCGCCGCCTCCACGCCGGCATCGTCATCGCCGCGCGCCTCGGCCACGGCCTGACCCAGCATCTGCGTAAACAGGTCAAAGCCCACGCTCGACAGGTTGCCGTGCTGCTCGGCGCCCATAAGCGAGCCGGCGCCGCGAATCTCCAGGTCGCGCATGGCAATGCGCATGCCGCTGCCCAGGTCCTGGAACTCGGAAAGTGCGGTCAGGCGCGCCGTCGCCTCCTCGGTGAGTGGCAGCTCGCCCGGGAACATAAAGTACGCGTAGGCCTGCGTGGCAGAGCGACCCACACGACCCTTGAGCTGGTAGAGCTGCGCCAGGCCCAGGCGCTGCGAATCCTCGATGATCAGCGTGTTGGCGGTCGCGTTGTCGATACCGCTCTCCACGATGGTCGTGGCGATGAGCACGTCGATCTTTTTGGTCGCGAACTCGATCATCACGTCCTCGACCTCGCGCGGACTCATCTTGCCGTGCGCCACGCCCACGCGCGCCTCGGGCGCGGCCTCGTGCACGCGCGCCACGGCGTCATCGATGGTCTTGACGCGGTTGGACACGTAGTACACCTGGCCACCGCGGCCCACCTCCAGGCGAATCGCCGCGCTTACCACGTCGGGGTCGTACTCCCCCACGTGCACGATCACGGGACGACGCCCGGTCGGCGGCGTGGTGATCAGGCTCATGTCGCGCACACCGCTCGTGGCCATCTGCATGGTTCGCGGAATAGGCGTTGCCGAAAGCGTGAGCACGTCAATCTGCTCGCGCAGGTTCTTGAGCTGCTCCTTGTGCTGCACGCCAAAGCGCTGCTCCTCGTCGATGATCACCAGGCCCAGGTTCTTGGGGTTCACGTCGGCCGAAAGCAGACGATGCGTGCCGATGAGCACGTCGATCGTGCCCTCGGCAAACGCCTTGAGCGCGCGCTTTTGCTGCGCCGGGGTGCGGAAGCGGCTGAGTACCTCGACTTCAAGGCCAAACGGGGCAAAGCGCTCAAAGAACGTCTCGTAGTGCTGCTGGGCCAGAATGGTCGTGGGGCAGAGCACCATGACCTGGCGGCCGGAGTCCACGCACTTAAACGCCGCGCGCAGGGCGACCTCGGTTTTGCCAAAGCCCACGTCGCCGCACAGCAGGCGGTCCATGGGCTTGGGCGCCTCCATATCGGCCTTAATGTCGGCGATGGCCTCCAGCTGGTCGCGCGTCTCGTCGTAAGGAAAGCTCTCCTCCATCTCGATCTGCTCGGGCGTGTCAGGCGGGCAGGCGATACCCGCGATTGATGAGCGGCGCGTATACAGGTCGACCAGGTCAAACGCCAGCTTTTTGGCATTCTTGCGCGCCTTGTTGGTGGCGCGCGTCCAGTCGGCTGTGTTGAGCCTGGTCAGGCGCGGTTTGTCGCCGTCGGGGCCAACATAGCGCGTGATACGGTCGACCTGCTCGAGCGGCACGTAGAGCTTGTCGCCGTCGGCATATTCCAGCAAAAAGTAGTCGCGCTCTTTGCCGCCCACTTCCTGACGCGCAATCTCGCTAAAGAGTGCGATGCCGTGAGTGGCGTGCACCACGTAGTCGCCCGGCTTAAACGGGAAGGTGATCTGCGTAATGTCCACCTTGCGGCGGCTGCGCGCGCGGTTGGCATCCATACGGGCGTTGAGGTCGGCGATCGAGAACACGGCCAGGTTGGCATCGGGCACCACCACGCCCTGCGGCAGGGCGGCATCGACAAAGGTCACGCGTCCGCGCGAGATGGTGGGCACGGCGGCACCGGCGGCAGCCTGGGCCGCGCCCGCCTCGAGCGAGCGGGCGTTGAGTGCGTCGGCCTTACGCTCGCGAATTGCAGCATGGGCTTCCTGGCGGGCAGCGCGATCGGCAGAATCCGCCGTTGCCACGCGTACGCGCTCGCCGATGGCGCCGGCATTTTCGGGCGCCGCGGTCAGCGATTCCTCAAAGGTAATGCCCTCGTCGCCAAAGGTGAGCTCCATCGACTCACGCGCGCCGCGGTCGGGAATGGCAAACACGCAGGCATAGCGCTTGCCCACGACCTCCTGGATGCGCGTCATAAAACGGTTGTCCGAGCCTGCGATGGCAGGCTGCTCAATCTTGAGCTCGGCCGTCACCGCGCCGCCGGCACGAATGAGGCTTACGTAGTTCAGGCGCTGCTGGGCACCAAAATCGAGCTGTTGAGCGCGCACGTACAGACCGTCCAGGCGGTCAATCCCCGCCTCGCCGGCACGGGCCTCGATATCCTCGTAGGCACGCAGGCAGTCGTCGAACAGCGAGCGCGGCTCGGACAAAACCACAAGCGCCTTGCCACTCACGTGTGCCAACGGGCTCACGGTCTGGCCGTACATCACCGGCAAAAAGCGGTCGAGCTCGGGCGTGACGATGCGCGCATCCACCATCTCGAGCAGCGCCGCCAACTTGCTATCGTCCTGGCTTGCGCGGTAGAGCGCCGCATGCATGTTGTGAACGGCATCGTCGGTAAGCGCCAGCTCACGGCAGGGGAAGATCTCGATACTGTCCTCGTTGCCGATGGTTTGGCCCGTGGAGCTCACCATGCGGCGGATGCGGTCAATCTCGTCGCCAAAGAACTCAATGCGCACGGGCGCTTTCTCTTGTGCGGGGAACACCTCGACGGTGTCGCCGTGAATGCGGAACAGACCGGGCGCATCAGCGGCGCCGGCATTGGTGTAGCCCATGCCCACCAGGCGATGCGGCACCTCGTCAAAAGGAATCTCCTCGCCCACCGCAAAGGTCGTGGACTCCCAGTAGTGGCTCTCGACCGGCGGCACGCAGCGCAGCAGCGCGCGGGCCGAGGCAACCATGATGCAGTTGTCCCCGCGCACGATGCGCCCCAGAGCCTCGCAGCGCTGCGCCACCACGGCATCGTCGGGCGCCTGCTCGCGCCACGGATAGTCCTTGCGCTCGGGAAAACGGCACACGTGCGCCAGGCCCACGTAGGCGGCAAGGCTGCGCGCGGCGCGATCGGCCGCATCCTCGCCACTCACAATGTAGACCGTCGGGCGCGGACGGCGCGCAAACTGGGCGGCCGCCATAAGCGTGCGGCCCGACTGCGACACGGCCAGCGTCACGTCCTCGCCGGCATCGAGTCCGGCCTCGACGGTCTGCAGCGCCTCGGCAGTGTAGAGCTGCGCGGCTATACGGTGAATGAGCATGCTGTTCCTCCGGCATCGCAACGCCAAAAGCCCGCCGGGGCAAGCTCGGCGGGTCGTACGTCAAATACATTGTCTGTCATGGTAGCGCATGGAGAGGACTCCGGCTCAAGGGCAAACCCAGCCCCGCAAAAAACGCCAGACGAAGATGCGTTCCGCCCTACCCCGCTACGCGCACGCTGGGGCACAAATCTGCCAGCGGGCACTCGTCGCACTTAGGTTTGCGAGCGTCGCAGATCTCGCGGCCAAAGGTGATCCACTGGTGGTTGACCGACTCCCAATACTCGTGCGGCAAAATCTTGAGCAGATCTTGCTCGGTCTTGAGCGGCTCTTTGGCATGCGTCTTGGGGCTCAGCATCAGGCGGTGCGCAATGCGGTTGACGTGCGTATCGACCGCGATGCCCTCGACAATGCCAAACCCCACGTTGAGCACGATGTTCGCCGTTTTGCGGCCAACACCCGGCAGCTTGACGAGCTCCTTCATGTCGGCCGGCACCTCGCCACCGTAATCGGCAACGATCATCTGCGCGGCCTCCACGGCGTGCTTGGCCTTGCTCTTATAAAAGCCGAGCGACTTAATGGTATCGGCCACATCGGCCACGCTCGCCCCCGCCATGGCCTCGGGCGTGGGCCACTGGGCAAACAGCTTCGGCGTCACCTTGTTGACCTGCGCGTCGGTCGTCTGCGCCGAGAGCAGCACCGCGATGAGCAGCCTAAAGGGATTCTCGTGATCCAAAAAACACTCGACCGGGCCATAGCGACGGTTGAGGCGCTCGCACACCTCAACGGCGCGCTCGCGTTTGGCGGCATTGGTCTCGCGTGGCATAACGACTCCTCGCTTCAGCGGCGTAACAAACCTATAGGCACGATTGTCCCACGTATGGGGCCTTTACGCCTCCAAAAATGCGCCGGTCTGGCGGCCCCACAGGCTCGCATACTCGCCGCCCGCCTCGACAAGCTGCGCATGCGTACCGTCTTCGACAATCTCGCCGTCCGCCAGCACCACGATGCGGTCGAGCGCCGCCACGGTGGACAGGCGATGTGCCACCACAATGGAGGTGCGACCGCGCATCAGGTTCTCGAGCGCCTCCTGCACCAGCGCCTCGGACTCGCTGTCCAAGGCAGACGTCGCCTCGTCGAGCACCAGAATCGGCGCGTCAGTCAGGATAGCGCGGGCGATGGCCACGCGTTGGCGTTGGCCGCCCGAAAGCTTAACGCCGCGCTCGCCCACCATGGTGTCAAAGCCACGGGGCAGGCGGTCGATAAACTCGGTCGCATTAGCCAAGCGAGCCGCCTCGCGGATCTGCTCGTCGGTGGCGTCGGGGCGTCCATAGGCGATATTCTCGCGAATGGAGCGGTGGAACAGCAGCGCCTCCTGCGGCACGTAGGCAACCTGACGGCGCAGACTCTGCTGCGTACAGCGCGAGACGTCCTGGCCGTCCACGAGCACGCGGCCGCCCTGTACGTCGTCCAGGCGCAGCAACAACTTGGTGAGCGTCGTCTTGCCCGAGCCCGATTTGCCTACCAGGCCCACGCGCTGGCCCGCTGCCACATGAAGCGTCAGGTCGTCGAACACGCTCTCGCCCGCTGCGGCGTCACGGTATGCAAAGCTCAGGTGCTCAAAATCAATCGCGCCCTCGCCCACCTTGAGCTCGGGGGCGTTCTCGTCGTCCGCTACCAGGCGCGGTTCGTCCAGTACACGCGTCATCTCGGCCGCATCGCCCAGCGCGCGGTTGATGCGCTGCATCATGGAGCTTACGTAGTTCAGACGCATGGTGAGGTTGTACGTATAGGTAAAGATCATGACGAGCGCGCCGGCCGAGATGCCAAACCACGCGTTGCCGCCCGCGACGAACACGCTCACCACGGCCATGGTGATGACGATAAGGCCCGAGGTCGTAAAGTTGCGCTGCATCATGGCGTGCATCGAAACCGTCTCGGCGTCACGCGCGGCGCGGTCGGCGGCATCGAACAGGTCGCGCTCAAAGTCCTCGCGCCCACAGGTCTTGACGGCCAGGATATTCGTGACCGCGTCGGACAGCACGCCCGCCAGCTTGTTCTGCGCGGCGGACGTCGCGGCCGAAAGCGGCATGATGCGCTTATACATAAGCCAGACAAACGCGATGTAGACGACCATAATGCCCACCAGGATCACGGTAAACGTCGGCACCACCGGAGCGAGCGCCGCCACCGTGCAGACAACCGAGGTGATGGTGGGAATGAGCGAATACACCGTCACGTCCACCAGGCCCGTGTAGCCGCTCATAAAACGGCTCGTCTGGCTCACAAGCGATCCGCCAAAGCGGCTGGTGTGGAATGTCATGGATTGATTGGAGAGTGTGTCAAAGCACAGGCGCGCCAGGTGATAGTTGCCCGCAATCTCGAGCTTGTAGACGGTGTAATCCTGCAGCTTGGAGAGAATCTGGCCTACCAGGTTAACGAGCACGAGCGCCAGAATGTAGGGACCAAAGACCTCAAACACCTGGTCGCCCGCCACGGGACCGGCTTGGACGCGGTCGACGATAAGGGCCATCACGTAGGTGTTGGCAAACGTGAGCAAAAAGATGTAGCCGGCCGACGAGAACACCGAGAGAAAGACGATCAGCGGCTGTGTGCGCGTGACGTCCCAAAAACGCTGGAGCGTGCGGCGCACGGTGGAACGTTTGAGCGGACTGGTGCTTCTCTGAGACATGGACTTCCTTTCGCGTCTGATAGGGCGAAACGCCATTGTTGCACACTGAAGCGCACTTCAGGCAAGCACGATGCGAAAAGCGCCCGCGCCCCGCGTTTACGCCGGCGCCCCGTCATCAGATGCAGCTAGTCCTCGTCTTTTTGGTCTGCGAGCAGCTCCGCTGATGTGAGTCCCAAAATCTCGTCGGCCTCCCGCGCGTCTTCCAGCGCGTCGATATCCTTGAGCTTGCGCTCCATAACGTTGGTGCGCGTGGTGATGATACCCTCGACCGTTTTGCCCGCGGTCTCGATCTGCTGCTGGGCGCGGCGCAGCGCCGCCTGATAGCGCGGCAGCTCGGCCTTGACGGCAGAAAGCACGCGCAGCACGTCGTCGGTGCGCTTTTGCAGCCTAAACGTCTGGTAGCTCATCTGCAGGCTGTTGAGGATGGCCGCCATGGTGCTGGGGCCGGCAACGTTGACGTGATAGTCGCGACCCAGGGTCTCGATAAGCCCGGGGCGACTGACGACCTCGGCGTACAGGCCCTCAAACGGCACGAACATAATGCCAAAGTTGGTGGTCGCCGGCACGCTCAGGTACTTTTCGCAGATGTCCTTGGCCTCGCGTTTGACCATCGCATCGAGCGTCTTGCGCGCGGCGGCGACGGCCTCAGCGTCACCCGACTCCTGGGCATCGAGCAGATGCTCGTACGCGTCGCCCGGGAATTTGGAGTCAATCGGCAGCAGCACGGGGTCGCCCTCGTCTACCGGCAGCTTGACGGCAAACTCAACGCGCTCCGAGGCGCCGGGCTTGGTGGCGACGTTTTCCAGATACTGGTCGGGCGTAAGGATGTCCGCCAGGATTGCGCCCAGCTGCACCTCGCCCAAAATGCCACGCGCCTTGACGTTGCCCAGCACGCGCTTAAGGTCGCCCACGCCGGTAGCGATAGACTGCATGTCGCCCAGGCCCTTGTACACGGCCTCGAGCTGGTCGCTCACCTGCTTAAACGATGCGGACAGGCGATCGTTGAGCGTACGGGAGAGTTTCTCGTCCACCGTCGCGCGCATCTGATCGAGCTGAACGTTGTTGTCCTTGCGGATGGCGCCCAGCTGGGCATCGACCGTCTCGCGCACCTTGTCCAGGCGATGCTCGATGCCCTCGCGGTTGGCGCCAAGCTGCTGAGCCGTCTCACGGCGCAGGTCATCCATGCGGTCGCCGGCCTGCGAGAACTCACGCGCGATGGTCAGGTAGCGTTGCTGCTCCACGGCCGCATCGGTCGTCTGCTGCTGCGCGATGGCGTTTGCCGTGCGGCGGGTTTCTGTCAGCGCGACGTTGAGGGCATCGAGCGCGCTGTTGGCCTGCTCGAGCGCCGCGAGCGTCTCCGCTTCGTTGCCGCCACGCTCTCGCAACTCGGCACGAAGGCCTTTAAGCTGCAGGGCGCAAACCACAGCAACTCCCACCGCCACTAAGGCGATCACAACAAGCACAATATCAATAGCAGACATAGACTCCGCCCAACAAACCCAATCGATTATCAATCAAAACCGCGATCAATCTTACCCCGCCACACGCACTGGGCGCTCAGCCCCTTCTTGGGCGCTTCTCTCCTCCGCATATTCCATAATGCGGCGCGCTGTCTTCCTGCTCACCTTCGAGTCATCACCGGCTAAGTATGCGTACACGTTTCCCTTATTCAGATTCAAATCGCGGCAGAGACCGTAGCGCGTTACGCCCGACTTCCCTAGCGCTCCCAATGTTCTTTTTCGCATCAGGGCGTTGATCCTCCTGTCCGCCACTGGCTTTTCCTTCACCGCTCTATACGCGCGCCAGACGTTGGCATAACGGTTAGGGAGCTCACTTTTGGCGCATAGAGACGCCATGCTACCCGCTTGATCGTACAAGGACAAAACGCCTCGGTAATCCTCTTCCATCCACGAGCCCTCAGATAAACCCAGAACGTATTCGGCCTTACCCTGCGCCAAAGCGAGCAAAAACAGAGGCTCCGCCACACGTGGCTCAACCGTTGTTGCCTGCTTTACAAGCTTCCTAAAACTCAGCGACTGCTGTCCGGACAGCTCTCGGCAATAGCCTTTCAAAAATCCCTCAAAAGTCAGATTCAACCGAGCACCTCCTTTTTGTATTGCCTGTATGCGCAGACCATCTCTTGATAACTCCGCTCTGAAGGCGACGACGCCAGCGCCTCGCCCTCGTCGAATATAAGCCGTTCGAGCAGCCCCCAATCAAGTCGGTCGACGAATGCCTGACTATGAAGATCGACGATGTCGTTCGGACGGTAGGCATAGAGCTTCATTACCGCCAGGTCCTCCAAGGATGGCGTAAAGTACCTGATAAAACGCGCCCCAATATCCAAGGGAATCAAACGATCTTCGTAATTGAATGGCATCTGATTACAATATGCTACCGCCATACCATTCACCTCGGGGTATCGAGCTATGATCTCGCGGAGGCACCTGTCTGCCTCAAACACATCAATGTCATGTGTAACCGACCGATTCGTCACATCGTTTAGCATGAAGGCGCTTCCTCCCACCAATACAACGCTCGGCCTATCGTCTCTTGGACCTATTTCCAGCTCCGCCTCTTCGTCAATGCCCAAAAGAGTCTGCTCTAAATCCTGCTTATACATAGCAAAATCCTATTTTTATTCATCATCAATAATACTATTCAATCGCACGGCAGGACCCGCAGGATGCAAGAATTTTACTCGTGGCGATAATCCCTACACCCTAGAAGTCCTAATGTGACAAACGCTAACTCTCCCAGCTGGCGTGGATGGTTGCTGCGACATCGCCTAAGCGCTGGCCGAGAGCCGCCAAGTGTTCAAGCACCTCACTGGGCGAGGCGCCGTTGAGAATGCACGTAAGGGCATATGAGGCCAAGAAGATTGCCGCGAGTCCCAACGGGATCAGCACGATCATCGCCAGCGTACGCAGGCGCTGGCCCCAGCGACGGCGACGCGAACGTCGCTTGTCGAACGCAAGCTCCTGCGCATACGAATCTTGTTGTACGGAATAGTTCTCTGGCGCCGATCCGCCCGCAGGCGAAACCGGGGGCGCAGCGTTTTGCGCACGAGGCTGGACGGCCACCCCTTGCATTTGCATCTCCATAAGCCGTTGCTGCTGGCGTAACATGCGCTCGGCTTGTTGCTGCGGGGTCTCAAGAAACAGATCCATGTTGGCCTCCTCAATCGGAGCATTCGACGCTTACGCCCAGCATCCCGCACCGCCAAGGCCACGGCAACGCAATCCGTAGCAATAGCTGCAAAGTTTCTTGTTGACAAAAGCTGTCGAAAACCTCAACAACTCCCCTACCAGCACTTTCTTTGAGCTTTTTTATCGAATGATCTTTTGCCCTTCCGCCAACCCGCAAACTAACCAAAAGCTGACCAAAAGCTTGACGAAAAGTGTGGAGACAGGGACCCCACACAAAAACGTGCCGCCCCAAAAGGGGCGGCACACAAACTTCTAATCAGCTTTTCAGTAACGAGCACGCGACGACCCAAAGCCGGAGCGCAGGGCGGGGGAAATACCTTTGCCTCGCGCGACCCTGCGGAGCCGTGAGCGAGAGGGAAAGGTATTTCCCCCGCCCTGCGCTCCGCAGCAGCCAGCGCCACGCGCTAGTAGTTCACCACTTGCTCCTCAAAGTACGCCTTGGGGTGGTTACACACCGGGCACACCTCAGGCGCCTCGGCACCAACATGCAGGTGCCCGCAGTTCAGGCACTTCCACACCTTCACGCCCTCACGCTCAAACACCTCGCCCGACTCGATGCGCTCGACGAGTTTGTTGTAGCGCTCCTCGTGGGCCTTCTCGACGGCGGCGACGCCACGGAACTTCTCGGCGATCTCGGCAAAACCCTCCTCCTCGGCGGTCTTGGCAAACTCGTCATACATCGTGGTCCACTCGTAGTTCTCGCCCGCGGCGGCGTCGCGCAGGTTGTCCAGAGTGCCCGGAACGGCGCCGTCGTGCAGATACTTAAACCACAGTTTGGCGTGCTCGGACTCGTTGCCTGCGGTCTCGGCAAAGATGTTCGAGATCTGAACGTAGCCGTCCTTCTTGGCCTTGGATGCATAGTAGCGATACTTGGTGTGTGCCTGAGACTCACCGGCAAAAGCGGTCTCGAGGTTCTTCTTGGTTTGGGAGTTCTCAAAATCCATAGGTGTACTTCCCTTCAACGCATGCCGCCCGTAGGCTTCAAGCGGCCTCGCCTTTAGGATGCCCTCAAGCCGAGAATTTAAACCTTACAATCCCGTTCTTCAGATTTGAGCGGGCTACACACTCAACCAACGATCGTCCTCGGCTCGGCAAAAGCCCTCGCGCTCCAAGTCGGCTAGAATGCCCGCGATCAAGTCGCACTCGACCGGCCCGCGACCGGCTGCCGTCTCCATCTCGTTAACGCCTGTAACAGCTTCATCAACCGTAATGCCCGCAGGCTGCCCATCGCGCGCCGCCAGCAGCATGCGCACAATGTGGGCGCGCTTTTGGCGACGCGAGCCCTCAAACTTGGACTGACGGCTATAGCCCGCCGACCGCCTGGACGGATTGGGCAGCGTCTTTTTAAGATGCGCGCCGCAATCTAGCAACGCGTAATACCACGCGCGCGGCGTGTCGGCATCATCGAGCGGCATGGCAAAGGGCGCGATCTCGTCCGCCGACGCACCGGGGGCCGCCGGACAGGCGGCTTGGATCAGCGGCACCAGCTCGCGATCGGGAACGGCCGGCACATCGGGAAAGAAGTGATGCAGAAAGACCGTGCGCACGTTGGTCTCCAGATACACGCCCGGAAGATCAAACGCAAACGACCGGATACCCTGCGCCGTTGCCGGGCCAATACCAGGAAGAGCGACCAAGTCACGTGTCTCGTGCGGAAACTCCCCGTCCCAGTCCTCTACAACGCGCTGGGCGGCCTTGTGGAGCGCCAGAGCGCGTCGGTTGTAGCCCATCCCCTGCCAAGCGTCCAAAACATCGGAAGGCGCGGCCTGGGCAAGCGCCTGCACAGTCGGAAAACGATCGAGCCACACCGGCATGCGCGCCTCCACGCGCGGCACCTGCGTTTGCTGCAGCATGACCTCAGAAAGCCAAATGATGTACGGATCGCGTGTGCGGCGCCACGGAAGGTCGCGATAACGCAGGACCCCTTCCGAACGAATCATCGAACGAAAGGGGTCCTGAATCATGGCTATGCTCCTTATGCGGCGCTATTCCTCCCGGTAAGCGCACGCGCAGGTGGCGTACTCGGGAAACGCTTCGCGGTCGGCGAACTTGGGATCGACGGCCGGGAACTGGCGGTGAGCGACGATGTCGCCGAGCGAAACGGAATCGAGGTAGTCGCGCATCAACGCCTGAGCTCCGGCCCACAGGGGATGATAGCAGCACGCGCCCATGCGCGCACAGTCACCATCAGGCGCGGTGCAATCGTTCATAACCATAGGACCCTGAACGGCCTCGACGACCTGGCGGATAGTGACGTCGTCCGGACTGACCTTAAGGCGCATGCCACCGTGGACGCCACGCAAGCTCTCCACAATACCGGCCTGGACCAAACCGTGCTGAATCGAGCGGGCAAAAGAATACGGGACATTGACCTCTTCGGCAGCGGTGCGAACAGAAAGCAAACACTCCGGATCCTCGGCAAGCATCGCCAGCATACGAAGGGCGTAATCAGTCTTCCTCGATATGTCCATTTTTCCCCTTTCAAGGAATACGAACAGCTCGAACGAGCTCCGGGGCCGAGCTTGTGTCGAGACGCTAAATGACCGCCAGGACATCCAAATGGTAAATCGGATATCCACTGAGTGCCGCGCTTGGAGCGAAATGCATCAGATGCGGCGCACAGTGCAATTTAGTATAACCTAACCCCCTGTCTCGTTGAACAGGTGTTGCGCAACAAAGCTGCTGTTTAGACAGATATACTTATTGGATTTTACTTGCGTTCCCGAAGGCGCGGGGATTCTGGGCGAAGATGCGCCAGGGCGATCGTTCTATCGAAACAAAGTGTATCAAACGCAAAAAGCCACGTCCGAAGACGTGGCTTTAATTGCGTTGGCGGGAAGTACGGGGCTCGAACCCGCGACCTCCGACGTGACAGGCCGGCGCTCTAACCAAACTGAGCTAACTCCCCAGGCAGGCGTTCGCGTTTGTTTCCGCTCGCGTGCGCTGCGGGGATTAGTATACACAGAAGTCTGTCCGGCGCGCAACAACTTTTTTGAAAAAATTTTTCGGTCCCTCCGGGAGGGTCTCCGGGGCCGGCGGGCGCGGGTTAAGTTTGCTGCTCTACAGTCCTGCGCAAGACGGAAAGCACATTAAGTGCTTTCCTTTGCGTGCGGAACTCGCGACAAACTTAACCCGCGCCCGCCGGCCCCGGAGACCCTCCCTGCCGTCACATTGTTCGAGCCGTTGTTGTTGCTCGCCGCTTCGCGGCTCGGCGGCCCCGTTCTCCGCGGCGGGGTTGTCTAAGGTTTTTGTTGAAGCTCGGCCATTGGCTCAAAGAAAACGGGGGACGCATCTGCATCCCCCGTTTTTGTTGCGGTTAGTCTAGGTCAATAAACTTGGTGCTTATGATCTTGCCGTCTTTTACTAGCATTCTGGCCATGGTGGGGCCTCGGGTGCCTCTGGGGTAGCTGGCGCTGCCCGGGTTGAGGACTAAGCAACGGCCCACTTGGGCTTCTTTGGTTACGTGGGTGTGGCCGTTGATAGCTACGTCTACGGATCCCACCGGAAGGTCTTCGCGGTAGTGGGCTACGGCGAATTTGAGGCCTTCGTAGGTAAAAAGCGCAAGACGGTCTACATCGGGGCCGTAGTCGCGGTAGTAATCGTTGTTGCCCAGTACGGCCCGCACGGGGGCGATGGTGCATAGGTGCTCGTAGTCCATCTCTGACGTGAGGTCGCCGGCGTGGATGATCAGGTCTGCACCCTCAAGCTCATCCAGGAGCGCGGGCGAAAGATAGCCGTGGGTGTCCGAGATGATGTCGATGCGCTTGGCGCTTGCGCTGTTCATGGAATCCCTTCCGCAAAAAAACGATTCGGCAGATACATACAAAAAGGCCCCACCGCTCCGCAGACGATGGGTCTACAGGGCTGCAGGGCCGGTGTGCTAGAGGCTCAGAGCCTTCTTGAGCGGTACGACGCGACGGCGCGAAACCGGTACGCGCTCGTCGACGCCCGTAATGCCCAGCTGGATTGCGCCCGAGGGCACCGTCTCGACGTCAGTGACGCACGCCAGGTTGACGATGTAGCGGCGGTGAACGCGGAAGAAGCCAAAGTCGCAGAGCTTGGCCTCGAACTGTGCCAGCGAGGTCGTCGACAAAAAGCGATCATCGACCGTGTAGATGCAGGAGTAATCGTCCTTGGCCATGATAAAGCGAATGTCGTCCACGGGGATGAGAACCTTGCGGCCGCCCTTTTCCACCGGGATGCGCTCGATGGTCACCTTGCTGTCCGTAACCGGCTTGGCACGTTGCATAACCTTCTCGATCGCTCGATCCAGGCGAGCCTCCTCGACCGGCTTCATCAGATAGTCGACGGCATCCACATCAAACGCCTCGACCGCATGGTCGCTATACGCAGTCACAAACACGATCGCCGGCGGATTTTTGAGCTTATGCAGCGCCTCGGCAAGTTGCAGACCCGAAGCGCCAGGCATCGAGATATCGAGAAACACGACATCCACGCGACTTTCCATAAGCATCTCGATGGCGGAGCGGACGCTCGACGCCTCCGTGATCGTGCCGATCTTGCCCGTTTGCTCGAGCAGGAAGCGAAGCTCCGAGCGAGCCGGCGCCTCATCATCCACAATCATCGCACGCAGCATAGGGATAAAACCTTTCGTCAACTAACTACGCCGGGCATCCGTCGCATGACGTTGAGCCCGTAGCCTTTTATTTTACTCTTGAATGTCAAAGATGCTCTCTGACAAATCAAGATGAAGAAGCACTTTGGTGCCCTTGCCCGGCGCCGATTTGACACGCGTATAGGAGTGTGGCCCATAAAAGCGATGGATGCGCTCCGAAATATTGTGCATGGCCACACCGGCGCCGCCACCCTGGGGAGAGCTGGCGTCGGGACGGGCAGAGCGCTCGTCAAACAATCTGGCGGCGGTGCCCTCATCCATGCCCACGCCGTTATCAGCAACGGCAATCAAGATTGCATCCTCGCCGTCTTGGTGAACGGTCACGTCGATCCTCAGGGCGCCGTCATCGCCCATACCATGACGCACGGCGTTCTCGACAATCGGCTGGATCACGAACGCCGGCACCAGCGTATCTTCCACGTCCTCGGACACATCGAACGTTGCAAGCACGCGGTCCTCGCCAAAGCGGGCCTTCTCAAAGGTAAGGTAGCGCTTGGTCTGTGCGACCTCGCGCGAGACCGGAATAAGCGATCCCGAGTTGTCGAGCGTGGCGCGATAGAACGATGAGAACTCACGCAGCAGTTCGCGGGCCCGCAACGGGTCGGTGCGCGTAAACGATGCAATGGTGTTCAGCGTGTTGAACAGGAAGTGCGGGTTAATCTGCGCCTGCAGCGCACGCACCTCGGCGCGCGCCGTGAGTTCCTTTTGCACCTCGAGCTCGTGGATGGCGAGCTGCGTAGACAAGATCTCGGCAAAGCCCGAGGCAAGCGCGTACTGGGTACGGTCGACGGCGCGCGGGGTCTTGTAGTAGAACTTGAGCGTGCCGACGGTACGATCGCCCACCTTGATGGGAGCGATAATGCCGGCGGGGACTTGGTTGTGCGAGCCGTCCGAACCCACGACATCCACCATACGGTTGAACGACTGCACGATGCCATGTTCGATAACGTAGCGCGTGGCAAGCGTGTGGATGGGAGAATCTGGCAGTAGTTTTTCTTCAAACTCGCCCGCGCAGGCAAGCACGTTGCCCTCGTCGGTGATGGCCACCGTCATGGCGCGCGTCTCGGGCAAAATGCGCCGGCACACCAAACGCGCCGACTCCTGCGTCAGACCGCCCTTAATGTCCTCGAGCATGGCCGAGGCCACCGAGAGCGTCTCCTCGGTGTACTGGGAGCGCACCGAATCGGGATTGAGCGTCAAAAAGATAAAGATGCACAGAAAGATGCACAACAGCGCGCAGGCAATCACCGTGGCGATCGGCTCGATACCGGTCACCAAGGCAAAAATAAAGTACACCAGCACGCAAATGGCGCAGGCAACGGCAATGATGCGAAAGATTGATATTGAACTATCGCGCTGGGCGCGGTGGTCGATCATTCGGCCCCCTCCAGGATACTGATCAGTTGTGCGTCACGCCAAAGCCCGTCCATGATCTTGGGCCAAAAGCTCTGGAAACGCAGGTAGCTTGCGGCGTTTTGGCGCGCGTAGGTCTTTGCCTCATCAATACCATGGCGCCAAATGCGCAGGTAGCCCTCATGCTCGCGGGTAAACACACTGCGGACCATAGCGGTCTTGCGCACGCGGTCGTCGAGCTCGCGCGAAATCCACGGGCCCGGGTAGGGCATGAGCGATGCCGCCGTAACAGGAATGAGCTCCTTTTGATGCGCGGCGAACGTCAACTTGGCCCGTTCGTAGTACCAACGGTACACGTCCTGCATAAAGCGCGGTGAGCGCTTTTCGGACTCCGGAGGCAAATGGCGCACGGTCCACTCGTTATCGAACCACACGTCGTAGCCAAACATGCGCATGTTAAAGAGGTAATCCAGGTCCTCGCCGCGGGTGATAAACGGGTCAAAGGCCACACGCGTAAAGGCGCGGGCGTGCAGGGCCATCAGGCCGCCGCACACGTAGTTGGAGCGCGAGATGCGGGTGCCCGAGAGCGCCTTTTTCATCCAACGGTTGAACTCGATGCGCTTGGTCCACCAACGATGGCAGATACCCACCTTGTCCGTGGGCGCCAGCGGGGATCCGTCGCGATCGTAAAAGTAACCGCTCTTGACCAAAATCGGCAGGCCTTGACGCGTCTGCTGGCCCAGCGCATAGGTCGCGCGCTTCATAAAGTCGGCGTCGATGACGGTCTCGTCGTCATCCAAAAAGACAACGGCATCGTGCCCCAGCACAGCGGCGCAGGCTAGCCCCATGTTGCGGATGGCGCCGTAGCCTCGCAGGCTCACGCACTCGCCCGAACCCTTGGGCGCGATCTGAGCAACCCGGTCTGCGATGCGCGAGGCCTGGGTGTTGGTGACAACGGTGACCTTGAGCGTGGGATGCGCGTCGACAATCTCGTGCACGCGCAGCGACACATCGGCTGTGGCAGAAACAGGACAGACCACCAAAAGGATGATGCGCGGGATGTCACGTACCTGCTCAAGCGAGGCCAGGCAGCGGTCGAGTTCGGGATTGTCGGCGTTGAGTCGGGTCGAATGGTCATAGGTGCCAGGGGCGTTTGCGCAAGCGTCGTCGCCCGCCCAATACGTTGGAATCACGACTGTGGCGTTCATGCCTTACCCTCCCTGCAACACAAAAACGGGACGCCGCCAAACACAGGCGACGCCCCGCGACCTAGCTGATTCCATCATACCCACTTGGGCAAATCATTGCTCGCAAGTCACAATGTTTATTGCGGATAACCCCAAAAGAGTACCGTGGACAGGCACAATAGCCGCTCGCTCCTATGCGGCATGCCCTACCGCCCGAGTCATGCGGGACAGGCGGACCAGCAGCATAAAGCCAACGACCAGCAGCACACCAATGGAAAGGACGCCCAGCGACGGGTTGCCGGTCAGCGAGGTGACGACCGACACCAGAAAGGTGCCCATGACGCTTGCATAACGACCAAAGATGTCAAAGAAGCCGTAGTACTCGTTGGATTTTTCTTTAGGAATAATGCGGCCAAAGTAGCTACGGCTGAGCGCTTGCACGCCGCCCTGGAACAGGCCGACCAAAATAGCGAGCACCCAAAACTCAAAGGCGGTCTTTAAGAAAAACGCGGCAAAGAGCACAATGCCCATGTAGGCGGCGACCGCCACCAAGATCATATTGAGCGTGCCCACGCGTCCGGCGAGCTTGCCGTAGATGATGGCGGACGGGAAGGCCACAAACTGCGTGACGAGCAGCGCCAGCACCAGCTGGGTCGAATCGATACCCAGAGCCGAGCCGTAGCTGGTTGCCATGGAAATGACCGTGTGCACGCCGTCGATGTAGAAGAAGAACGCGATCATGTAGACCAGCACGGTCTTGTTGTGGGCGATCTCGCGCATGGTGTGTCCGACCTCGGAGAACACACCGCCCACGATGTGGCCGATGGTGTCCTGGGGACCGCGCTCGCGACCGTACTTTTGCTTATAGGTGCGAATGAGCGGCAGGGTAAAGATGAGCCACCAGGCACCGGTGATGATAAACGACAGACGCGTTGCCAGCATGGTGGGGACGCCGAGAGCGGGGCCACCCATGATAAGCGCCAGGCAGATGATGAACGGTACGGTGGAACCGATGTAACCCCAGGCATAGCCCGAGCTGGACACGGCGTCCATGCGCTCGTCGGTGGTAATGTCGGGCAGCATGGCGTCGTAGAACGTCATAGAAGAGTTAAGGCCGATGGTGCACAGCACGTACACGGTCAAAAATGCCATGGCGGACATTGGGATAGCCTGCGCCAGGCAAAGGACCAGGCCCGTGAGGAAGAAGCCCAAGAAGAACTTGATCTTGTTGCCGGCGTAATCGGCAAGCGCGCCCAGAATGGGCATGAGCATGGCAATGACTAGCGAGGCAATCGTCTGAGCGTTGCCCCAAGCGACCACCAGGTCTGCCGAGGAAGCACCGGTATTGATGGCGTTAAAGTAGATGGGCACCACCGAGGTATTGAGCAGCACGAGGGCCGAGTTGCCCACATCGTACATAACCCAGTTACGCTCGAGCTTGGTGTATTTCATGGACAGGGCCCCTTCGTATTCGCCTGATATGCAGTTAGTTCATCGTACCCCAATTGTCCAGAGGCGCCGGTAAGGATTCGGCAAAGGGGCACGCACGAGCCCTACTCCTCGCGGTCGAACTCCTCGTCGGCGCCGAGCACGCGACCGCTGTAATTGACGTGGTTGGTCACGGCTTCCATATCGCCGGTCTCGATAAAGCGGGCGACCGTGCACTCGTAATCGACCAGCGCGCGGTCAAAGACCTCGGGGAAACTCTCGGTCGAGACTTCATCAGTAAAGGGGTTCTTCCATGCCAAGTGGCCCAGGTTGCCGGTACGCTCGGGCAGCTCGGTCGTCACGCGGTGCGCAAGGCCGTCGAGCAGCGAATAATCGTGCACCAAGCCCTCGAGCAGGGCAATCGCGCGCGTCTTGGCCGAACCGGCCGGCTCGATAGTGCGGTAGAGCAGCTGCATGTCGGCTACGGCGCCGGCGTACTCCCCCGCCGGGATGTCGATACCGTACACGCGCCCGGCGACGTAGCTCATCAGCACGCCGGCAACGCGATTGATGCGGTCGGTAGTGACGATCTCGCCCGCCGGCGGATAATCCTCGACCGTGGCCCCGTCACGTTTAAGCTGCAGCATCAGCACGTCCAAGTCGCTTTCGAGCACGGCGTGAACTTGACCGCCCGAAGCCTCGAGCTCGGGGTCGGACTCAACAATGCCAAACTGCTGCTCGTAGACAAAGGGGTGGGCATTGCGGTCGAGCACATAGTGCGACAGCAGGCCCAGCGCAAACGCGCGACCCAGATTGGCATCGCGCGGCTGCAGGTGCGACACGCCATCGCGCAGGCATGAGAACTGGCGCGACATGCGCGAGCGGTGCATGACCTGCGCCAGCAGCGTGCAGTCGGAAACACGCGGTGTCAGAATGTGAAAGAAAAACGGGTCGGGGCCTTGGTTGCCCAGGATAAAAGCGATGCGCTCCTCGTCGGACGCGATGACGCCCTGCGGAAGACGGTCGATGCTTTCCTCGCCAAACAGATGATGCGTAATGAGCGCGGGCATATTGTTCCTTTCGATTTCATTCGATGTCACCCATTATGCCCACCGCACGGCCATGCCAAACCTACGCCGGTAAACGTTGGCATGCGAACCGCCTACGCAAGCCCCAGGTGCGACTTGACCTCGGCGGCACGACGACGGGACACCGGCACCGTCGAGGTTACGCGATCGAGCCTGAGCTCCATAAGACCCGTGGAACCGATCTCGACATTATGCACGTCTTCCAAATTGACCAGATAGCTGCGATGGACGCGGATAAAGCCCTCGGAGGCCAAGCGACGCTCGAGCGAGGAAATCGACTCATTGATCAGGTATGTCCCCTCGGCACAGACCGCATTGCAAAAGTCGGCGCGCGCCTCAAAGTAGCAGACATCCGCCACGGGGATGAACACCTTTTTACCCCCGCGGTCCACCGTCAGGCGAAGGGGCTGGCGCGGGGTATGGACAGTGCGGCGAACACCCAGGGCGGTCTCGATCTTGTCGAGCGCCTTTGACAAGCGGGCGTCCTCGACCGGCTTGACGACGTAATCGACAGCATCGAGGTTATAGGCATCAGCCGCATACTCGGCAAATGCCGTCACAAACACCACGACCGGCGGCGTTTTTAGGTTCTGCAGCGTCTCGGCAAGCTCAATTCCCGAGCGACCGGGCATCGTGATATCCAAAAACAGCACGTCGGGCTTGTTCGACAGGATCGACTCCACGGCCTCGGTGACATTGCCCGCCTCGGCAATCTGGCCCACACGCGCATCCTTTTCCAACAGATAGCGTAGCTCGGCCCTAATAGGAGGCTCGTCATCAACCACCAAGATGTTCCAGCCTTCGGACATATGCGCTTCCCCTCTTTTTCTCTCAATCCAACCGCGCGCTACACCTTCATCGGCGCCGGCTCATGCGGCTCGCCGTTCAGCTCGACGATGACCTGCGTTCCCACGCCCTCCTGGGACTTCACGCGCATGCCAGAATCTTCCCCGTAAAAGAAATGGATGCGCTGAAGCACGTTAAAGAGCGCCAGGCCGCAGCCTCGCTTGATGGAGCCGTCGGCGGTAATGCTCTCGGGCTCCTCTCGGCGATGCTGCTCAAACAGGTGCGCGCAGACTTCTTCGCTCATACCGATGCCGTCATCTTCGACGATGATCTCCAGACCGTCATCGGTCTCAAAAGCCCTAACACGAATAGAAAGCGGCTCGGTCTCGCGCTGCGCATGCTTGATGCAGTTTTCGAGCAGCGGCTGCAAGATAAACGGCGGCACCATGCTGTCGCGCACCTCAAAGTCGATATCGACCGAGACGCGCAGACGGCCGTCGCCATACCGGGCCTGCATAAGGTTGATGTAACGAGTGCCCTGTTCCACCTCGTGCTCGAGTGTGGTGAGCGTATCGGAGTCAGAAAGCGTCTGACGATAGTAATTGGAAAAGTCGATCAGCAGCGATCGCGCCTTGTCGGGCTCGGTTCGCACGAGCGATACGATAGTGCTGATGGTATTGAACAGAAAATGCGGGTCGACCTGCGACTGCAGGGCGCGCAGCTCCACGCGGGCCGTAAGCTCGTCCTGGCGCTCGAGCTCAAAGCTGGCGAGCTGCGTGGAAATGAGATCGGCAAAACCCGAGGCCAACGCCGTCTGACGCATATCGATGCTGCTCAGGCGGGGGTAATACAACTCGAGCGTGCCCACGCAATGCCCGCGCACGGTAAGCGGCGCGACAATGCCGGCGCGCAGGCGGGGAAAATAACCGCCCGTCTCGTACGAGGCATCGCGCGAAAACACGCTTTGCTCACCGCTGTTGATCACGTTGAGCGTGGTCTCGAGCACCACCGGGGTGCCGGCAGGGCACTTTGCCGAGTCCTCGCCCCAGCTTGCCAGCACCTGCTTGCCGTCGGTAAAGCAGATGGCCGAGGCGATAGTTTCGGACAGAATGATTTTGGAGGCGCCCAGGGCAGCTTCGGGCGTAAGGCCACGCGATGTGTAGGCGAATATTTTTGATGCGATGGCGAGCGTACGGTCGGTTGCGCTCGATGTGAGGTCGTCGGGGACCACAAAGACATACGAGAAAAAGAAGCACAGCATGACCAGGCCGGCAATAACGACAACGCCCGGAACGGGATTGGGATTATCGGTTAAATCCCAGATAAGTAGCAGGATAAGCGCCGGAACGACGACACCGAGCAGGATGGCCTGAACCACATGCTGGGCCGTACGAAAGACCTTGGTAGAGTTGTAGCTCTTGCCCAGAATCAGCCTGTTTAAATCCACCGTCATCCCCTCTTGTCCGTAGCACCCATAGCAATAAAGAGGGCCGCAAGCGACCCTCTCCATTGCATTATGCAATCAAAAACTGTGTTTTACATCCAGCCATCGACAAACGGTATCTTAGGCGCTGTATTTGTTGGCCTCGCCAAAGGTGCCAGCCTCGACGATCCAGCCGTCCTTCATGATGACGTCCATGTTGTCGGTGTTGAGCACGTGGATGTCGGCGGCGACGTCACCGTTGACGACCAGCAGGTCGGCGCACTTGCCGGCCTCGATGGAACCGGTCTCGTCCTCGATGTGGCACATCTTGGCACCGTTGAGGGTGGCGCAGGTGATGGTCTCGACCGGGGTGAAGCCGATCTTGTCGACAAACTCGTACATCTCCTCGATGGAGCAGGTGCCGTACGGGGTGACGAAGGAGAAGGAGTCGGAGCCGATCGTCATGACGACGCCGCGCTTCTTGGCCTCGCGCAGGCAGTCGTAGTTGCGCTGCAGCTCCTTCTCGACCAGGGTGCCCTCGTACTTGTCGTGCAGCTCGGGGACGTAGACGGGCGGATAGGTGGCGTACCAGGTGGGCAGGAAGGCGATCGTCGGGGTGAAGAAGGTGCCCTGCTCGGCCATGAGGTCCATGGTGCGCTCATCGATATCGAAGCCGTGAATCAGCTGCTCGCAGCCAAAGCGGACGGAATCGTAGGCAGCGGCGTGGTTGTTGTAGCAGTGGCTCCACACGGGGATGCCGACCAACTTGGCCTCTTCGATCACGGCCTGGATCTCCTCGGAGCAGTAGTGCTGGTCGCGACCGGAGTCCCAGCGCCAGATGCCGCCACCGGTAGCCCAGATCTTGATGGCATCGGGGTTCTCGCGCAGGCGACGACGGACGGCCTTGCGCAGATCCCAAGGACCGTCGACCTGATCGCCCCAGGGGTGCGATTCCTTGTTGAGCTCCTGGCTGCAGTGGTGGGAGTCACCGTGACCGGCAACACGGCAGAAGCCGAGTCCGGTGGCCAGAACGCGCGGGCCCTTAAAGACGCCCTTGTCGATGCAGTCACGGATCTGGATACCAAAGCGGCCGATCTCGCAGACGGTGGTGAGGCCGTGGGTGAGGCAGTCGTAGGCCTGCTTGACGGCGACGGCCTGCTTCTCGAGGAGCGGCTGCATAACCCAATCGGTGTCATCGTCGGTCAGGTTGCCCGAGAAGTGCAGGTGGGTGTCGATCAGGCCGGGAAGGACGGTCTTGCCGGCGGCGTCGATAACCTCAACGCCCTCGGGAAGGTCCTGCATAGCACCGGCATACTCGATCTTGCCGTTGTCGTCGACGAGAACGAGGGAGTTCTCGACCGGCTCGGCACCGGTACCGTCGATGAGCTTGCCGCCAACGATTGCGTACTTAGTGGACATGGTTCCTCCTTATGGATCCATATAGTGGGCGAGGCCGTGTTGGGTTAAGGCCTCACAAAGCTACCCAAGTGGTGCCGGGTTCGGTGCGCGGGAGAGAGGATTCCGCGCACCCGATCCGCCCCGGCTAGGCGTTACTTTTTGCGGGAATTGGTGAAAGCCATGAGGGCCAGGCCAATAGCCAACCAGCCGATCACGATGCTCCACTCCACCATGTTGAGGGAGGCGGGAGAGAACGGGATCACGAGCAGGCCAATGATGGTGCCGCAGGCAACGATAGCGAGGCTGATGCCAAACTTGCCGCCGGGCACCTCGTAGGGACGAGGCAGGTCGGGCTCGGTGAAGCGCATGCGCAGGCAAGCGAGGGCGACCATGCCGCAGGAGAAGATGAAGGCGAGAGCCGACACGTTGGTCAGAGGGATGAGCATGTTCTTGCCCAGGAACGGACCGACGACGGTGATGACGCCCAGAACGACGCAGGCGAGCTTGGGAGCGCCGGACTTGGGATCGACCTCGGCGAACTTCTCGGGCAGCTGGCCCTTTCGGCCCATGGCGAGCATGATGCGGCTCGTGGCGCCGTAGAAGGAGTTCATCGGGCCCATGGGTCCAAGCGTGGCGATGACGAGCATGGCCAGGTACAGGAGCATGTTGATGCCCTTGAGGCAGGCAAGCGCGGGAACCGGGCTCTTAACGAACTCATGCCAGTCGAGGATGGTGCCGAACGAGTAGATGCAGACCATGTAGAAGCCGCCTGCGGCCAGCAGGGCCAGGGAGATGATCTTGCCGAACTTGTTCCAGTTGAGGCCCTCGGCCGCTTCCTCAGCCTGCTGAGGAATGGTGTCGAAACCGGCGTAGAAGAACGGGGTCAGAACCAGGACCGAAACGATGCCTGCGAACAGGCTGGTGCCCTCGGTAGCAGGCTTGCCGCCGCCAGCACCGGTGACCTGGGAGAACACGGGCATGGCGTTGTCCGGCGAGCCGGTGAACAGCGAGACGCCCATGGCGAGCAGCATGCCGCAGAGCAGGGCCTTGGTCAGGAAGGCCTGCAGCTTGGCGGCCGAGCTGGCACCGCGGAAGTTGAGGAAGATGACGTAGGTTGCAAAGCCGAGCGCGATCAGCGTCGGGAACAGGTAAACGTCGGCGCCCAGGATGGTATAGAGCTTGACGGCACGCAGCCACTCAAGACCGGGCAGGCTGCCGAACATCTCGGACACGAGGGTCGAGATAGCGATTGCCTCCCACGGGCACAGGATGCCGTTGCCCAGGGCCAGGAGCCAACCGGTGATATAGCTCAGCGTACGGCCAAAGCTACGATCGACATACTCGACAATGCCGCCCGAGATGGGGATAGCAGCCGTGAGCTCACCGAAAACAGCTCCGACGGGCACGAGGAAGATTGCACCCAAGAGGAATGCGATCATAGCGGGAACGGGACCGCCGCCCACGACCATCCAGTCGCCGACCTGCAGAACCCAACCGGTACCGATGATGGCACCGAAACCGATGGTGAAGAAGTTCCAGAGCGAAAGCGTTTTCTTCATGCCACCGTTACCTTCGACTGCAACTTCTGCGTTCTTGTCCGCCATTGTTCCCCTCCTTTCCTTATTGACGCCTCTTTGGCGTCACCCCTTGCGCGGTCTGTTTTGCCGCGCGCTTTTATTTCGTGGCTTTACAATACGGCCTTGGCACAGCAGCGCCGCTTGTGGCTCGACCGAAGGCAGAACTGCAAAACGAGCGGCGCCGTTTTTGGGACGAACGGCACGGTTTGCCGCTCATTGTTGTCGCCCGTCCGACGGGCGTACGCTCATCGGACGCATATAGAGATGTTTTTGAGGCCGTGTGTTTTGCGCCTTTCGTACCGTTTACCGAGCTTTTGACGCGCGGACCCATTTGTTGCACATCTTTTTTGTAGGATAGACAGGTTATACATGAGACAAGGCGGTACGAATGGCATACGGATACAACGACGGTGATCAACGGCGACAAAGCGTTCGCCTTGCTGGCCGCACCACGCCGACGCCCAGAAGTGCCACGAGCAGCAATCCGCAACGCCCTCAAGAGCAACCCAAGCCTTCGTCTCGGCAGCAGACAAACAGAACACGGCAGAGTGGCCGTCCGAGCACGGGCACAAGCGCACAGCAAGATAGCCGCTTGGGCGCGCGCACTCGACAGCGCCAAGCCGAGGTTCCGCAACTGCGCCGCAACGGCGCACGTCAGCCCGGCAGCCATATCAACCGCTTCTTTTCGCATCCCCAAGGCGGACGCGACGGCAAGCCCTACCGCTCGATATCGTACGTGAATGCCCCCGCCCTGCCGGCTCGTCGGCTTTGCCTCGCACTGTGCTCTATCCTCATCTGTCTGGTCTTTGTGCTTATGAGCTCCTGTATGTCCCACGGCTCGGCCGGCCTTGAGCCCACCGCCGAGGACAAGCTGCTCAAGGCCCCCGTCGCGCCCGGTTATTCTTTCGCCTTTTCGACCCCGCGCTCGCAATGGCAAGCCGGCACGATGCCCCATATCTATCAGATCGACCCTGCATGGTCGGAGCTGCCTTACGCCGGCGGTACCATCCGCCAAAATGCTTGCGGGCCTACGTGCCTCACCATGGTCTATATCTTTAAGACGGGACGCACCGATATGACTCCCGTCGATATGTGCGCGCTTTCCGAGGCAGGCAATTACGCCCCCACCGGTGCAACCGAATGGTCGTTTATGACGAGCGGTGCGTGGCAGTTGGGACTTAACGGAACGGAGCTTCATAACGATCGCGACTCGATGACTCAGGCGCTGCGTTCGGGAGCGCCCGTCATCGCCGCCGTTCGGCCGGGCACCTTTACCAACGTGGGCCACTACATTGTGCTTTACGGTATTGACGACGCCGACCAGATTGAAGTCTTCGATCCCAACTCGGCCAGCCGCAGCGCCCGACGCTGGGGCGTCGTAGAGGTCCTCAACGAAGTCGAAGCCATGTGGGCCTACTACTAGTCATTGGGCACTCATTGGGGACAGACTTAAATGAGTGGTCGTCGGGGACAGTCTTACGGACGCCGGCCGAGAGCAGACGAAAAGGGCCATCCCGAACTGCTTGGAACTGCCAGCACGGAAAGCGCGTCCTGCTTTGGGGCCCAATAGCGGGATGCGCTTTCCGTTAGCGGCCCGTTTGGGAAACTAGGGACCGCTTTTCGACAATAATCCGGGATGCATTTTCCGATTGAGGGCCTCAAGGGAAACCGCACCCCATGTTGGACGCTCATTCTGGGATGTGCTTTCCGCAGTTGATCGATGCGGCCTTTAAGGACTGTCCCAAGCTGCCGGCAGGAAAGGAACGTCCCCAAGTGCCGGGTTTCCGCAGCCTGCAATGCTCCTCATGAACAGCCGCCTCAATAACAAAAGCCCCCGCGGCCGAAGCGGACCGCGGGGGCAACAGACCTGCAAGAGTTAACTCAAGTCCTCGCCATTTGATGCAATGACCTTTTGGTACCAGCAGAAGCTGTCCTTTCGGTAGCGATCGAACGTGCCTTTGCCCATATCATCGGCATCAACATAAACAAAGCCATAGCGCTTCTTCATCTGCCCCGTCGAGGCCGACACCAAATCGATACAGCCCCACGGCGTGTATCCCATCAGGTCAACACCGTCCTCGACAATTGCATCGCGCAGCGCAAGAATATGCCTTCGCAGGTAATCAATATGATACGCATCGTGGACTTTGCCGTCTTCCAGCGCATCGAGTCCGCCCACACCGTTCTCGGCGATAAAGAGCGGAAGATGGTAACGATCGTGGTAGCCGGCAAGCGTCACGCGCAAACCCAGCGCATCGATCTGCCACTTCCAGGCAGTCTCTTTATCCTTGAGGTACGGATTGCGCAACGTCGGGAACACGTTGCCCTCCGCCTTCTCGGCGATCACCTGATCATCGGCGCACACCAAGCGCGAGCAATAGTACGAGAACGAGATGAAGTCGACCGTATGCTCTGCCAGATACTCCGTATCGCCCGGCTCAAAGGGCACGTGAACACCCTCTTTCTCGAGTGCACGCAGCTTCCAAGCAGGATAGGCGCCCGCAGCCATCACGTCTGTGTAGAAGTAGCGGCCGCGGTCCTCCTCATACGCAAGCCATACGTCCTCGGGCGCACAACGGTACGGATAGGTCGCACCGGCAGCGACCATGCAACCCACCTTGTTTGCGGGATCGATCTTGTGCAGAATCTCGACAGCGCGAGCGCTCGCCATAAACATATGGTGCGAGAACGCCGCGGTCACGGCTGCACGGTCACGCTCATCCTCGAGCGTGACACCCGCGTTGAGATAGGACAGCGCCACGCTGTTGATCTCGTTGAACGTAAGCCAATAACGCACGAGGCCCTGGTACGCGCGTCCGACGGTCTCGACGTAGTGCGCATACCGCTCGATCATCTCTCGGCTTTGCCAGCCACCATAGCGCTCGACCAGAGCCAACGGATAGTCGTAGTGCGACAGCGTCACAAGCGGCTCGATTCCATGCTCGCGCAGCGCCTCGAATACCTGACGGTAAAACTCCAAGCCCTCGCCGTTGGGCTCGGTCTCCATCCCTGTGGGAAAAATACGGCTCCAGCAAATTGAAAGACGCAGGCACTTAAAGCCCATCTCGGCAAAGAGCTCGACATCCTCGTGCCAATGATGGAAGAAGTCGTTGCCCCAGCGGCATGGATACAGCCTGTCCGGATCGTCCACGGGCTTTTGCCTGCCAAACATTACATCCCAGCGGTCGGAACCCTGTGGGATCAGGTCGGAGTGCGACATGCCGCGGCCGCCCTCGTTCCAGCCCCCTTCGGCCTGGTTGGCGGCGAGGGCACCACCCCACAAAAAGCCCTCGGGCATACCGGCGGCAGACGTTCTGTCAAAGTAACTCATGCTACTCAGCATCCTCGGCAGAAGCTGCCGCGGCGTTCTCCTGCTCCTGAGCCAGGAGTTGGTTATCGTACACCTTAAAGAACGGGTACCAGACCACAGCCATGACCACGATCAAAACGATCGTAAACACCCAGATGCGCGGGTCGAGGCACTGGACAAAGCCCTGAACGAAGATGGGGAACGTGCCGCTCACCAAGATGTAGAAGTTAGAGACAAGACCCAGTGAGACCGCACCCCAATACAGCAGGGCCGAGATCATGCCGCCTAGCACAAACGGAATCATGAGGATCGGGTTGAAGATGATGGGCGCGCCGAAGATCGCGGGCTCGGAGATACGGAAGAAGCTCGGCACGATCGATGCCCTGCCAAATGCCTTGAGCTGCTGCGACTTTGCCCTAAACGCGCAGAGCGCCACAAAAGAGAACGTATTACCCGTGCCGCCGATGAGGTTGATGGCCAACGACATGAGCACCGGGTGGAACTCAAGCGGCTGCCCGGCAGCATAGAGCGAGGCGTTGGCGGCAAAGGCGGCAAGCGAGACCGGGGCGGTGATGGGCATTACGATCATGTTGCCGTGGACGCCAAAGCACCAAAACAGCAGCGTCATGAAGCAGATAAGCAGTGCGCCGGGCACAGAGTCAACTGCGACGGAAAGCGGGGCAGCGAGCAGCTTCTCGATAACCGAGGGGATGGACAGCGCGGGATCGATCATCTGGATCAGCAGGTTGCCGCCAAAGAAGATGAGGATGTTGGCGAGCATAGGTACGATGGCGCCAAAGGTTTCGGACAAAAACGGCGGCACGCCATCGGGCATCTTGATGGTGATGCCCTTGGTCTGGCAGAAGCGCGTGACCTCGACGGAGACCAAGGCAACGATGATGGCGGTAAACAGGCCCTGCGCACCCAGATAGGTGCAGGGGACCGCCTGGAGCACGGACTCGTCAGCAAGCTGGTAGTAGGACGACGGCGCCGCGGCGATCAGGAACATCACCAGCGAGGTCATGCCGGCGTTAAGCTTGGGCATCTTGTAGGTGCCCGCCAGGTTATAGGCGATTGCGAACGTCACGATCACCGACAGTATGCCCATCGTCATATTGAAGGGGATGAGCAGCGTGAGCTTATTGGCCGTCGCAAAATCGAGCCAAGGGCCAAAGACGGACCAGAACCCGCCCTGCGCCACCAGGTCGGCCGTGACCGGCGGGTTGGCGAGGATCATAAAGACGGCAGATACCAAGATGAAGCTGATCGCGCTCATAAAGCCCTTTTGCATGGAGGCAAAGTGGCGCTCGGTGCCGCAGAAATTGGCGATAGGGGTCAGTTTTTCCTGAAGCAGGGTCATGAACTTCTCCATGGTTGCCTCCTAACCCAACAGCGACTGGGCGAGTGCCAGCACGTTGGCGGCGTTGCCCATGCCGTAGTCCTGTGCGGGGATGACCGCGGTCGGCTTACCGCTCCCCTGCTTGACGGTGTTGAGCTGGTAGGACACCTGCGGCCCCAAGAGCAGCACGTCATAATTGGCGCACGTCTCCTGATACTCGCCGATACCCACCGCATCGATATCGAGCTCGATGCCGTTTTGCTCCGCATATTTCTCGAGTTTCTTCATCAGAATGCTTGTAGACAGACCAGCTGCGCAAACAAGAAGGATCTTCATAAGGGATTCCCTTCGCATTGATTGGTTGGATAGTCACCGCACGCCGCTAGGCGTTCTTGGTTGCAGTGTACTCATACAGGCAGATCAGCTCCTGCACGAGCTCCTGAGCAAGCATGGAGCACATGAGGTGGTCCTGAGCATGGACCAGCAACACATCCACCGACAGATGCTCGCCCGCTGCCTCAGTCGAAAGCAGCTGCGTTTGGATGTGGTGAGCCTTGATTCCCGCATCCTTTGACTGCTTCATGAGTTTGGCGGCGGCGTCAAAATCCCCCGCTTTTGCCTTTTCAAGGGCTTCGAAGGCAAGGCTGCGTGCCTCTCCCGCTGCAGCGACCAGCTGAAACGAAACCATCTCGGTTCCCTGATCGTCCATAACGGTCTCCTCTCCCGTGATGTTTGGTTTGTACTTGAATATTCGAAACGCCTATCTCCCGCCCGCAATCCTCGAGGTTTATTGCAGGTAGACAGACAGGGTTATCGACAAAAGAAGTCTTAAGCCGTATGCGCTTGCACAAGCGCCATCAGCTCATGCCAGGACCGGCGCTCGCGTAGGCGCTCGACCCCCTGGCGGTCCATAAAGATCTCGGCGAGCAGTGAGCTCAAGATCCGCGCCTCATCGCCGCCCGACCGGGCAAACGACACCATAAAGACGATATCGACCTCATGGCCGTATTCGTCCCAAAGAATGGGATGTTCGAGCAGGCCCACGGTAACAAAGGCCTCGGCGCTCAAGGGATGCATCCCATGGGGCATGGCTACCCCATTGCCAAACGAGGTGGCACTCGCGCTCTCGCGCTCGGCGACCTCTTGGGCAAACTGGGCATCGACACGGCCGCTCTCGACGGCGCGCTCGGAGAGATATCGGAGAACGGCCTGCTTCGACGGCGCCTCAACGCGGTTGAAGAACAGGGCACGGCTAAAGAAAGAGCTTACGGAGTCCGATTGCGCAGTGTCGTCGCTCAGCACCTTGCGGATAGCGTTGACATCGCTCGTCTCCAAGAAGAAATCGGCCTCGCGGACGGGCACGGGCAACTTGACGTTGAGCGGCACCGTTGTGAACACGTAGTCGATGTGCGAAAAATCGAACGTTCCCACGCGGGCGACATCGCATGTCTCAATCGAATCGATATACATGCCAAACTGCTTGCGGTACTGGTGCTCGAGCATACGGGCGCTTCCCGCTCCCGAGGCGCACACGATCAGGATGCGCTTGCGACGCGGCTGGTCGGCTTGCTGCTCGAGGGCCAGGGCAAATGCCATGGCGATGTAGCCGAGCTCTTCATCAGAGGGCTGGCTGCCAAAATGACGCTCGAGTACCTGCGAGGTGCCAGCTGCCATCGAATAGGCCAACGGAAACCTCGTCTTGATATCGGGCAGCATGGGGTTATCCATATGCATGTGATATTCAAGGCGATAGCCCAGAGGGCCGATATGCCGAGCAAGGTTCATGCGAAGTTCAAGATCGCCGCTAAAGTCAAACCTAAACTCATCGTTGACCGCACGTACCATCTCGGAAGCAATCTCCCACATCTCGTCCGAGATAACGGCAGAGCCCTTCTCGGGCACGCCCGTGCCCCTGCCGAGCAAATGGATTGCGATAAAGGCAACCTCTTCTCGGGGCATGCTCACGCCCAGGGCATCCTTGATGTTTGCGGCAATCTGGAAAGCCGCGGCGTATTCGCGCGTTCCCTCCAGTTTTTGAACGTCCGATTCTGCAGCTGGGACATAGCAGCCCTGCTCGATGCGGCCAAGAGCAATGTAAAGATGCATGATGAGATTGCGGGATGCCAGCGAGCTCACCGTGACGGGCGAGGCCGTCAGGGCATCGTCCACACATGCGGCGATGGCCCGCAGGCGCTCGGCGAGCTTTGCATCGTCGGTGTCGGGCAACACGGGCCTCACCAGCGAGGCCAGGCACAGGCGCCGTTGTGACTCCCCGCCCGCAACGCGGATTCCGTAGCGTGGGCGCTTTTCGAGCGTTAAGTCAAATTGGGCGAGTTTCTGCTCTACCAGACGCATGTCATTGGACAGAGTCCGCGCCGAAACGTAGAGTAAATCCGCATACTCCTCAATCGTCACCCACTGGGACCGCATGAGGAGGTCGTTAAGAAGGAAGGACACACGGCCATCGCGCGTATCAGGAATGCCCGGATGGGCCAGAGCCACACCGTCTAGCAAGCGAGCAAGCTCATCTGCACGTGCAACATCGATACGATACTGCCCCTTGCTGCCAACGATGCGTGCAACCCCTGCAAGGCTGTCGTTTGCGCGATGGATATAGTTTCTCACGGCGCGCTCGCTTACCTCGAGACGCTTGGCAAGTACCGCGACAGCGACAGGCTGAGCGTCCTCGATCATATTTACAAGCTGCTTGACGCGAGCATCCATGTCCTCCTCCTTTCCCTGCGTCTAGTCTAACGCGGTAAAGAATGACACTCCACGTCGCGCTCGTTCCGCCAACTCGGAACAGGTTGCGGGGAGTCCAGCTGAGCTATGGAGAGCCTGGGGAGAGGGCCCGAAGGCAATGCGTCGGTGTGGGATGCGCCTTCCCAGCCATTGGGCAGTCATTGGGGACAGACTTAAATGAGTAGTCGTTGGGGACGTTCTTGTTTGACTAGTCGTTTAAGAACGTCCCCAATGACTATTAAGGACTGTCCCAAGCTGCCGGCAGGAAAGGACCGTCCCCAAGTGCCGGGTTTGTCCCCAATGACTAGGTGAATAGCAAAAGCCCCGCAGTCGGAGCGGACTGCGGGGCTCGTGAAGAGAGGCTAGTTTGTGGGCGCTTTGCCTGGCGCCCACGGGAGAGGCGACGGAGCAGGGACTACTCGTGGATGCGGGTACCGGAGAGACCGGCCATGGTCTCGGCGGCCTTGTCCAGGGCGCCGATGATGCAGGTGCGGCCCTTGCGGGAGCGGGCAAACTTGATGGCGGCGCGGACCTTGGGCTCCATGGAACCCTTGCCGAACTGGCCCTCGTCGGCCAGGCGCTCGGCCTCGTCGGCGGTGAGGTCCTCGAGCTCCTCCTGGTTGGGCTTGCCGAAGTTGATGGCGACATGCTCAACGGCGGTCAGCAGGAACAGGACGTCGGCGTCGCAGTCCTCGGCCAGCAGCTCGCCGCCCAGGTCCTTGTCGATGACGGCGGGAACGCCCTTGTAGCAGCCCTTGTTCTCGTAGTCGCGGACGACGG
>UQTV01000007.1 GCA_900544095.1 uncultured Collinsella sp. | reverse complement strand
CCGGCGCGCCACGGGTCAAGATGCACTAGGCCTGGACGAAGTCCGGGCCCGCGCCTTTAGACGCGAGCCCGGGGCCCGTGGGTTATACCCTAAGAGCAAACCACCCTTTTTAAGGGTGGTTCTGATTATCTGACGACCATGTTTTCGGCACGGTTTTCAACCTCTCAAACAAAATCTCGATCTGTAACGCGTAGACCCGATTTGGACGGCTAGATGTTACAGATCGAGATTTTCCGGCAGCCGGCCCCCGTTTGTCTAAATCTGTAACACGAGGGATGGATTTTGCCGAGTAGCTGTTACAGATTGAGATTTTGTTGTTGCTCTCCTTTATGAGTGAATCTTGACTCTTTTTATTATGTGAGGCGGACGGGCTATCGATAATCACGGGCTGGATGGATTGACTTGTCGATTGATAGATTCCAATTGGAAGGAGCTGCGACGACCCTTAACGATCCTTAACTAGAAACAGTGACGTCTTAAAAACAATAAAGGGGCCGCTATGTAGGGGCCGTCTATACGATGCCTTTGACTTACACTTCTTTATGGAGCCATGTAAGGAGGCGGCAATGCAGCAACCCATCGCGACAAACGATGTGATTCTATTTTCCACTCTCAGGGAGAATCAGTACTTCGATCGAAAGAGCGCCCGCAAGGATGACAAGGAGATTGCGAAGCATATTAGTGCATTCGCCAACTCGGCGGGAGGCAAGCTCGTTATCGGTATCGAGGATAATGGTGAGGTAACGGGCTTCAAGCGTAACGGCGCGCGCGACATTGAGAAATTCGAGCGCGCTGCGCTCACGACTTGCACGCCAACCCCTATTGTTCGCAAAGACCGAATCCCCGTGGTCAATTCTTCGGGCGAGGAGGACTTCGTTCTCGTTTTGGACATCGATGCCTCGACCAACCACTCTGTTGCTCGCGTGAGCGACGGCGAGGTTTTCTTGCGGCAGGACGACAAGAGCGTGAGGCTCAGCCGCGAACAGGTATTTGCCCTCGAGTACGATAAGGGGCAGAGAATCTTCGAGGACGAGCTTGTTGAGGATTCCTCCCTAGATGACGTGGACCATGAAGTGCTTGATCGCTACAAAGGGATTCTTGGAACCGAAGTTTCCGACGAGCAGGTCCTTAGAAGTCGTCGTTTTATGCGTGACGGAAAGCTGACCGTTGCTGGAGCCCTGCTATTCGCGCTGGATCCGTCCGCGATGATGCCACAGGCGCGAGTCCGTGTCCTGCGCTACGACGGCGTCAAAATGGAGACGGGCGAGCGTCTCAACATCACGAAAGAACGAAGCTTCTGTGGGCCGCTGCCTAAGGTGATCCAAGACGCCTACGAACTCATCTCGAGCATGCTCCGCGAATTTCAGTTCCTGGGGCCCGACGGGAAATTCCAGACCGTGCCTGAGTATCCTGAGTTCGCCTGGTTCGAGGGCTTGGTCAACGCGGTGACACATCGCGACTACTCGTTCCGCGGCGACTACATCCGGGTCTCGATGTTCGACGACCGTTTGGAAATCATCAGTCCAGGCGCGCTTCCCAATATCGTGACGCTCGACAACATGAGGACCACTCGTTACTCGCGCAACCCACGCATCGCGCGCACGCTGGTTGAATTTGGTTGGGTTCGGGAGCTAAACGAGGGCGTCAAGCGCATTTATACCGAGATGCAAAACTCTCTGCTCAATGATCCGGTCTACACGGAACCTGATGGGGCAAGGGTTCAGCTAACGCTTGAGAACAATATCGTTGCCAGAACCGTAAGGAGAAGCGAGGCTCTCGAGGACAAGGTATCACCGGAGGTGATCGCCTCATTGGGGGAGTATGAGCTCGCCGCCGTCAGGTTGGCCTTTGCGAACGGAAGGGTGACAGCAAGGGAGCTTGCAGCGCACATCGGGAGAAATCGCCGCACAGCAAGCCGGGTGCTTGGTAAGTTAATTGAGGAAGACGGGCTGCTCGAATGGCACGGCTCATCCCATAACGACCCAAAACAGTTCTACACGATAAGGTAAGGTGGTCGATCTATTTCGCACCTCTGTCGCAGTAATGTCGCACCTCTGTCGCAGTAATGTCGCACCTCTGTCGCAGTGGCTTCGATGACGCGTGGATATAGTCCCTCGGCAAATCTCAAACAAAATCTCAATCTGTAACGGGTAGGGGTCAAAAGCGGGCCTAGATGTTACGGATTGAGATTGTTGAGGATGGGCTGAGGGGAATGTCTTGATCTGTAACACGTGGGGCCGTTTTTGGCCGATAGATGTTACAGAACGAGATTTTTCGGCAGCCGGGCTCCGTTTATCTGAATCTGTGACACGAGGGACGGATTTTGCCGAGTAGCTGTTACAGATTTAGATGTTCTAGCGGGCCGGGTTGGTTTGTCTCGATCTGTAACAGGTGGAGGCCAAAAGTGGGCCTAACTGTTACAGATTGAGACAAACCGACGGGCCGCCCCGCCCCATCCACCTGCCGCTACCTGCTATCCGCCGATTTCCGTTGTGCTGCTGCACTTCCATGTCATATCCTCTAGACAACTACGCGGCAACATCGCCGCCGCGCCTATAAGAGAGGAATGTCCATGACCGCACCTGCATCCAAGCTGCTCCAGCCCATTACGGTTGGCCCCCTTGAGCTCAAGAACCGCATTATGTTCCCGCCGCTGACCACCGGCTACGAGGAGCGCGACGGTTCCATCGGCGAGCGTAGCCTGGCCTTTTACGAGCGCCTGGCCCGTGGCGGCGTGAGCTACATCGTCATCGGCGACGTTGCTCCCGTTATGACCGCAAGCCCCACGCCCAAGTTGGCGACCGACGCCCAGATCCCCACGTTTAAGGCGCTGGCCGACGCCGTTCACAAGCACGGCGCCAAGGTCGCGCTGCAGCTGTTCCACCCCGAGTACGACGTGCCCGGCGTCGGCCGCATGGTCATGGGTTCCATGGCCGCCGCCAAGGCCGCGCAGGAGGCCAAGGCCGCCGGCGACGAGGAGACCTTTGCCGCCAAGATGGCCGAGTCCAACGAGATCCGCAAGCAGGCCTACGCCAAGTTGCACCACGATATGCAGCACTTTGTGAACGAGGCGAGCGTAGAGCAGCTCACCCAGATCAAGGAGGCCATCGCCGCCTCGGCCGCTCGCGCGCAGCAGGCCGGCATTGACGCCATCGAGGTCCACGGCGACCGCTTGGTGGGTTCGCTATGTTCGGCCATCCTCAACCAGCGCACCGACGAGTACGGTGGCTCGTTCGAGAACCGCGTTCGCTATGCGCTCGAGGTCGTCGCCGCCATTAAGGAAGCCGCGCCGCAGCTGATGGTGGAGTACAAGCTCCCCGTGATCATGGAGAACCCCGACGGCACGCCGCGCGGCAAGGGTGGCCTGCAGCCCGACGAGGCCTGCGAGTTTGCCAAGCTGCTCGAGGGCGCGGGCATCGACATGATCCAGGTCGCGCAGGCCAACCACACCGGCAACATGGGCGACACCATTCCGCCCATGGGCGCCATGCCCTACAACTGGACGCTGCCGGTGGCCGAGCGCGTCAAGGCCCTGGTCTCCGTGCCGGTGGCCACCGTCGGCCGTGTTGTTTCGGTCGAGGCCGGCGAGAAGATTCTGGAAGACGGTTCGGCCGATATCATCGCGTACGGCCGCTCGCTCATGTGCGACCCCGACATTGCGCTCAAGGCCGCCACGGGCGAGCCCATCCGCGAGTGCCTCAACTGCAACAAGGGCTGCGTCGACGCGATTCAAAACCGCAAGTACATCTCGTGCGTGCTCAATGCCGAGAACGGCGACGAGGCGACCATCGCCATCAAGCCGGGCGAGGGCGACAAGAAGATCGCCGTGGTGGGCGGCGGTATTGCCGGCCTGGAGGCCGCACGCGTGGCGGCCAAGCGCGGCTACGACGTGACCGTCTACGAGGCGAGCGATCACTTGGGCGGCCAGATTGTGCTGGCAGCCGCGCCTCCGCGCAAGGATGAGATTATGCGCTCGGTCGAGTACTACGAGAAGATTCTGCCCGGCCTGGGCGTGAAGGTTGAGCTCAACCATGCCGCTACGGCCGAGGATCTCAACGCCGCCGACGCCGCGATTGTGGCTGTGGGCGCGCACGACGTGGTCATCCCCGTTCCGGGTGCAGATTCGGAGAAGGTCGTCTCGAGCTGGGACGTGCTGGCCGGCAAGGTGGAGCTCAGCGGGCGCGTCGCCGTCATTGGCGGTGGCCTGGTGGGCACCGAGACTGCCGAGTACCTGCTGCAGCACGGCTGCGAGGTGGCGATCGTCGAGATGCTCGACAAGATTGCCGCGGGCGAGTCCGAGACCATTCTGCCGCTGATCATGAGCGACTTCGCCGCCCACAACGTGGAACAGCACGTTAAGACCCGCCTGACCGCCATTACCGACGAGGGCGTGGAGGCCGTGCACACCACCGAGGACGGCCCCGAGGAGCCGGTGAAGATCGCCTGCGATTACGTGGTGATGGCCGTGGGATCCAAGGCCAACGCGTTTGACCTGGATGGCGTGACGGTGCCCGTGACCTGCGTGGGCGACTGCTCGGGCGAGCGCACCGCCGACATTGCGAGCGCCATTCGCACGGCGTATCACGCGGCCAACGAGCTGTAGTTGAACATCGCGGCCAGGCGGGGCGGTAGCACGGATCCGCCTCGCCCGGCTGTGTCCCGTCGGGTGTCAACCGGTGCGGGGCCTGCAAGCGCAGCAGGCCCCGCCCTTTTTGTTTTGCTTCGGTGGATGGCAATGCGCGGTAATCATGAGGAGTAAGGACGTCTACTGCCTTGCCGATTACTCAAAATTATTGGGGGAGGGGTTAATAACTATATCCTCTATGCCAAAGGACATAAAGAGGTGTCAATTTTGTTGACAGGCGAATGACGATTGGCTGCGAGTCAGCTACCAGCGTAAATAATCGATAAAGAAATGTCGTAAATTGGTGCCAAATGCCCAGATAACGCCGCGTCTATTTTAATTAACTGCTTTGAGCAAACAGTAAAATGCTACTATCTAACTTGCACGTAAGAAAGCAGATTAACGGTTAAGGCTAAGAAGTGGCAGGTATTTCGGAAGCAACTAGGACTCGCACGCATGCGCCCGAGGTTAGGCAGCGCGCCGTCGAGATCCTCCAAGAGGGGGTCGGTCATCGCGCCCTCGCCGCGGAGCTTGGCATTCCCCAGGCCACGGCTCGTCAGTGGGCCCGCGCGTATGCCGTAGGCGGTGCCGACGCCGTTCTCAACGCCGGTTCGCATCATCACACCTATTCGTACGAAGTTAAGCTCGCCGTGGTCAAGGACCGCTTGGAAAACGGCTTAACGGTTCGCGAGGCCATGATCAAGCACAAGATTCCCAGCGAGTCTTCGGTCAAGGCTTGGTGCCGCCAGTATCGCGAGAGCGGTGAGTCCGCGCTGGTTGATAAGCCGCGCGGTCGCAAGCCGCGCGTTAAAAAGGCGGAATAGCGAACGGGATGGTGCGCCCACAGGGGCGCATTTTTCTTGCCGCGCCAACTTTTTGGACCGTCGTGAGCCTACTGGAACATCCTCCAAAGTGGTTAATAAACCGCGCGCAGTGGCCCGTGCGCCCGCCGCCGCGATAGGGGGAGCGTCGCCTCTCTGCTCCAAAGCGGACAGACTCGTTACCCCGTACGCCTAAAACTCCCCAGTTGACCGAAAACCCGCCGCCGCTACTCCTCAACTGAGCTATAACGTTAAACAATTGCAGCGTTTTTGCATGGGGGAGTGATGGTATGACGCTACTGTATTTCCTTACCCTGTTTCCGCTGGTACCGGCGCTGGGCATGCTGCTCGCGCGCGGTGACCGCGCCCGCGATGCGGTGGGGCTCATAGGCTCTGGCATCATTATGGCGGTGACGGTTGTAGTCGCCGTCATGTTTTTTGGCACGGGCCCGCAGAGCTTCGAGGTTGCCCCCGGCACCTCGCATGTGCTCTCGATCATCAGCTCCGTCATTGACGTGATCCTGTGCGCCGTCATCCTGTACAACGCGCGTAAATATAAGAGCACGCTCACCACGGTGCTCGGCGTGGTGCAGCTGGTGGGCTCGCTCACCTTTGCAGCTATGACGCTGCCCGCGACCGAAGCCGTCACGGCAACGCCACTCTACCTTGACTACATGAGTGTGATCATGGTCCTCGCCGTCGGCATTGTCGGCAGCCTAATCTGCGTGTATGCCCTGGGCTACATGAAGGACTTCCAGGCCCATGACGAGCACGAGGCTGCGCTGCGCGGGCAGACGGCGCCTGACCGACGCCCGCAGTTCCTGGCGCTTATGTTCCTGTTCCTCTCGGCCATGTTCGTCATCGTGACGAGCGACAACCTTGAGTGGCTGTTCTGCGGCTGGGAAATCACCACCGTGTGCTCGTTCCTCATGATTGGCTACACGCGCACGCCCGAGGCCATCAAGAACGCCTTCACCCAGATCATCCTCAACATGCTGGGCGGTATCGCGTTTTTGGTGGGCCTTATGTTCTTGCACGTTAACGGCATGTCGCTGACCATTTCGGGCATGATCGAGCTTTCCGGCGCCGGAACCGCGCAATCCGCGCTGCTGGTGATGCCGGTCGTTCTGCTGTCGCTCGCCGCACTCACCAAGGCCGCACAGATGCCGTTCCACACTTGGCTGTTGGGTGCCATGGTTGCCCCCACGCCCACGAGCGCCCTGCTGCACTCGTCCACCATGGTCAAAGCCGGCGTGTTCCTGATGGTCAAGCTCAGCCCGCTCTATGCCATCTATCCCGTGACCGGCTTTATGGTCACGAGCGTGGGTGCCATCACGTTTTTGCTCGCTGCCCTCATGGCCATCTCGCAGAGCAACGCCAAACGCGTCCTCGCGTACTCCACCATTTCCAACTTGGGCCTCATCAGTGCTTGCTTGGGTGTCGGCGCGCCCGAGGCCGTATGGGCCGCCATCTTCCTGATCCTGTTCCATACGGTGGCCAAGTCGCTGCTGTTCCTGTGCGTGGGCACGGCCGAGCATCATATCGGCAGCCGCAATATCGAGGACATGGACGGTATGTTCAGCCGCATGCCGCACCTGACGCGCCTGATGATGCTGGGCATTATGGGCATGTTCGTGGCACCGTTTGGCATGCTCGTGTCCAAGTGGGGCGCCCTGGTGGCGTTTGCCCAGACCGGCAACGTGCTCATGATCATGGTGCTTGCCTTTGGCTCGGCCGCGACGTTCTTCTTCTGGGGCAAGTGGCTTGCCAAGCTTTCGGGCGTCGACCCCACGGCTCAAAACGTTGAGGTCAATGTCCATAAGACCGAATGGATGGCCCTCAACACCATCGCCGCGCTGCTGATTCTGTGCTGCGTGGCGTTCCCGGTTATCTCGAGCGGTCTGGTGTCGCCTTACTTGGCCATGGTGTTTGGCCGCGTGCCGTACGTTATTGGCAAGGATGCCATGTATCTGATGGTGGTTATCGTGGCTTTTATCGCCGTGGTGCTGCTGACTTCATTCCGCGTGAGCAACAAACCGCACGTAAACGTATATCTTTCGGGTGTGGGAACCGACAATTACCGCCATTTCCGCGGATCGATGGGACGCGAGGTGAAGGCCGAAAAGCGCAATTGGTACTCGGAGGATGCCCTTGGCGAGAAGCGTATCGGCCCCGCGGGTAGCGTCGTGTGCTGCAGCATTATCTTGTTTGCGCTGCTGTGTTGCGCGTGGATTGGGCCCGAGCGGCTTGCCATGAGCGCGCCCTCGGTGCTGCGCGGCAAGTATTTCGAAGGCTCGGGCGTCGTGGGCATTTTTATTGGCACCGTGGCGTTTGCTTTGCTGGCGCCGCTTGTGGGCGGCCTGATCGACGGCCTTGACCGTAAGCTTTCGGCTCGCATGCAGGGCCGCGTGGGCCCGCGCCTGCTGCAGCCCTTCTACGACGTTGCCAAGCTGCTGCGCAAGGCCCCTGCCAGCGTAAACACCATGGACGATACCTATATGGCGTGCGCGCTCATCTTTACCGTCGTGGGCGGCGGCATCTTTGTGTCGGGCTCCAACACGCTGCTGTGCGCTTTTATGGTTACGCTCGCCGCGATCTTTGTGGTGCTGGCGTCCGCCTCGACGCAAAGCCCGTTTGCCCAGGTCGGTGCCGACCGCGAGTTGCTGCAGGTCATGAGCTACGAGCCCGCCGTTCTGCTGATGAGCGTGGGCCTGTACCTTGCCACCGATAGCTTTGATTCCATCGCCGTGACCGGACAGTCGGCGCCCATCATCGTGTACAGCGCGCCCATTTTCTTGGCGCTGCTTGCGGTGCTCACCATCAAGCTACGCAAGTCGCCGTTCGACCTTTCGTACTCGCATCACGCGCATCAGGAGATTGTCCAGGGCGTCGCCACCGAGATGAGCGGCGGCACGCTGGCCAAGATGACCCTTATGCACTGGTGTGAGACCGTGCTGTTTTTGATGTGGGTGGGCATGTTCTTTGTTTGGGACAACCCGGTGAGCTGGGTCGTAGCCCTGGTCGTGATGGCCGCGACGTATTTTGTCGAGGTGCTGATCGACAACACCTTCGCACGCAGCACCTGGCGCAGCTGCTTTAAGCTCGGCTGGGGCGTGGCGCTGGTGTTTGGCCTGCTCAACCTTATGCCCATCCTCGTCGACGTGTTTATTTAGGAGGCGGCATCCATGGATCATAAAATGTCGCGCTCGCCGTGGGTTATTCATTACGACGGCTCGAGCTGCAACGGATGCGATATCGAGGTGCTGGCCTCGCTCACGCCGCTGTTCGATGCGGAGCGCTTTGGCGTGGTCAACACCGGCAACCCCAAGCATGCGGATATCTTTTTGGTGACGGGGTCGGTCAATGCCCAGAACCTGCCCGTCGTGCGTCAGATTTACAACCAGATGCTCGAGCCCAAGTGCGTGGTGGCCTGCGGTATCTGCGCATGCTCGGGCGGCGTATTCCGCGATGCCTACAACGTGATCGGCGGCGTGGACCGCGCGATTCCCGTGGACGTGTACGCGCCCGGGTGCGCCATTCGCCCCGAGACGGTGATCGATGCCATCGTGGAGGCGTGCGGCATCCTGGACCAGAAGGAGACCGTGTTGCGCGCCGGTGGCGATCCGCTCACCGTGGGCGGTGCCGCTACCTGGGACGGTGGCGTTGAGCTGGGCGAGGACGGGTTTGTGGCTGCGGGGGCCGGGACTGACGGTGCCGGTGACGCGCCTGCCGGGAAGCCTGCTGCGCCCGCCGCTGGCGACGCACCTGCTGAGACGCCCGCCGCTGCAAAGGAGGCCGAGTAATGCAAAAGGCTATCTATACCACCGTCGGGATCGACAAGCTCCTGTCGCATGTCCAGGCGCTCAAGGGCGTCGGCGCGCGCTTTGTGCAAATGCATGCCGAGCGCAACGTCGACGACGGCTCGTATCGCTTGGTCTATACGTTTATCAACGTCCGTGCTGCTCAGGAGCATATTGCGCAGGACGGCAGCTATGCGATCGAGAACCTGGTGGTCGAGGGCATCGACCAGTACCAGGAGATTCCGTCCATCAGCTCGTATTACCCCGCGGTGTTCCCGTTTGAAAACGAAGCGCACGACCTGTTTGGTCTTGCCATCACCGACATGCAGATCGACTTTAAGGGCTTTTTCTACCAGGTCTCGACTGCCGAACCCATGAGCGTCATCACGCTCGAGGTGAAGGCTGCGCGCGAGAAGGCCATGAAGGTCCGCGCGGCTGCCGAGGCCAAGGCGCGCAAGGCCGCTGCCGAGAAGGCCGCTGCGGGGGAGGGTACCGCTGCTCAGCCCGCTGCGGCTGCCGGCTCCGATGCTCAGCACGATGAGGCTGCTGCGAAGGCCGCGCTCAAGGCCGCCGAGATGGAGGCAAAGCTCGCCGCCATGGATCCCGAGAAAGCGGCCAAGGTCCGCGCGGCGCTTGCCGCCAAGGCCGCCCGCGACAAGCAGAAAAAGGAGGCGTAAGGTCCATGGCACATCGCTCCGTTATTCCGTTTGGCCCGCAGCACCCGGTGCTGCCCGAGCCGCTTCATCTGGACCTGGTGATCGAGGACGACCGCGTCATCGAGGCAATTCCGCAGATCGGCTTTGTGCACCGCGGACTCGAGAAGCTCACCGAAAAGCGCGATATGCATCAGTTTGGCTACATCGCCGAGCGCATCTGCGGCATCTGCGCCGTGGGTCACAGCTACGGCTATGCCAGCGCCTGCGAGCGCATGCTTGACATCGAGGTGCCCGGCCGCGTGCAGTATATCCGCACCATTTTGCACGAGCTTTCGCGTATTCACTCGCACCTGCTGTGGCTGGGCCTGCTCGCCGATGCCTTTGGCTTCGAGGCGTTGTTCTATCGTTCGTGGACGCTGCGCGAGCAGATTCTCAAGATCTTTGAGAGCACGTGCGGTGGTCGCGTGATTCTGTCGATCAACGAGATCGGCGGCCTTAAGCACGACATTGAGGACTCCGAGCTGGCCGGCATTGTCCAGACGCTCGACGCCATGCGCCCCGACTACGAGGCCCTGGTGCATACGTTTTTGGACGACGACAGCTGCGGCGAGCGTCTGCATGGCGTGGGCGTGATCAGCAAGAAGGACGCGCTGGAGCTTTCGATGGTCGGCCCGTTTGGGCGCGCCTCGGGCGTGGACTATGACGTGCGCATGTTTGGCGACGGCGCCTATGCGGATCTGGCTGCGTTTGAGCCAATTGTCGCTACCGATGGCGACTGCTATGCCCGCTGCCAGGTGCGTTGCGCCGAGGTCACGCAGGCTATGGACATCATCAAGGAGCTTGTGGGCAAGATTCCGCACGACGGTATCGGTGGGCGCACCAAGCTTACGCCAGCCGACGGCGCGCGCGGCGAGGTTGTGATTGAGCAGCCGCGCGGCGAGGCGTATTACTATGTGCGCGGCAACGGCACCAAGAACTTGGACCGTTTTCGCGTGCGCACGCCGACGTCGCAAAATCTGGCGGGTCTGACGCATGCGCTGCAGGGCGTGCTCATTGCCAACGTGCCCATGATTATCCTGACCATCGACCCCTGCATTAGCTGCACGGAAAGGTAGGCACGGCATGAGTTTGCTGACATTTGCCAAGACGGCCTTGGGTTCTATGGTCAAGCAGCCGGTAACGGTGCGCTATCCGCAGGAGAAGCTCGCGGCACCCGAGCGCCTGCGCGGGCATATCGTCAACGATATGGACGTGTGCATCTGCTGCGGCATGTGCGCGCGCCGTTGCCCGGCGGGTGCACTTGCGGTCGATCGCAAGGGCGGAACGTGGTCGATTGACCCGTATGCCTGCGTGGTGTGCGGTGAGTGCATCGAGAGCTGCCCCAAGCACTGCCTGACTATGGACACCGCCCGCACTCCAGTCGCAGCGGACAAGACTCCCACAGTAGAAACCAAACCGGAATAGCGCTGGAATAGAACTGGAATAGGGGCCGGTGGGGCAAAAATGCCCCACCGGCCCCGCGCGTGAACGCGTGTGCGGGCCGCCACGCGACCCGTCCAGCCCGAAAATGACCCGCCTGCCACGAAATGGGCCCATTTACTACTTTTGGGCGCCAATCCCCAACCACGGCAAAAAATGTGAAAACAAAACCGCAGGTAGAACGCCTGCGGTTTTCCGGAAAACGGGGGTATGGTCGGGGGTATCGAGTCAAACGTAGTAGATGGGCAGGTTTCGTGGCGAGCGGTTCCAGCTGATCCCTTGGGAACGGAGGAAAACGGATCATTTTGGTCTCGCGAGGCTTGCGGAGGCGCTCGTGCAGGGCCGCCCGAACAAAACTATGCCGGTTTACTACGATGAACTCGACATTCCCGACCATGACTGCATTTTTCTAAATATCGCAAGCGTTCTACCTGCGGTTTTGGAAGCGCGCAATTTGCCGTGGTCGAAGGTGGGCGATTCATCGTAGTAAACCGACATAGTTTTGAAATGGCATTAAATCGATAGCAGCCATTTTGCTATGCCGGGGTGGTCGGTTGTTGGGTAATTACCCTCGCAGGTAGGCGATGGCGATCTGCGTGCGGTTGCGTAGGCCCATTTTGGCAAGGATCGAGCTGATGTGGTTGCGCACCGTGCCTTCGCCCATGTAAGCGGCGGCGGCAATCTCCTTGTTATCGAGGCCGCGGGCGATGAGCTCGGCGACTTCGAACTCACGGTCGGTCAGGCTGGCAAAGGCGGCGGGTCGGCGAGGCGTGCTGGCATCGGCGCCTGTCCCGTCAAAATCGATGTCCTCGATCGCCTTGCCCTCGAGCACGCGTTTGCCGTCCATGACCTGCGCCAACGCCGGTGGAATAGCGGCGACATCGGTTTTGATCAGGTAGCCGCGGGCGCCCAGCTTGAGCGCCGACACAATGTACTCGTCATCCGAGAATGTTGTCAGAAACACCACGCGCGCCGCAGGGTCGCGCTCGAGGATCTCGCGCGCCGCCGATAGGCCGTCGCGTCCCGGCATCTGAATGTCGAGCAGTGCAATATCGGGTGCGTGTTCGGCATAGAGCGAAACCGCGTCGTTGCCGTTGGCGCCGGTGCCCACTACCTCGATCTGCGGCTGGGCGCCCAGGATAATCTTGAGCGAATCGACCACTAGGCGGTCGTCGTCGACAACAATGAGCCTCATCGGGCCTCATCTCCTTGCTGTTTGGGGACGGTGGCAAACACGCGCCAGCCGCCGACGCCGGCGCGCGGGCCGGCGGTGAAGGTGCCGCCAAGCGCCTCGACGCGCTCGCGCATGGAGCCGAGCCCCATGCCCTCGGCGGCGCCGCGACCGCCCGTCTGGGTCCCGCCCGTGCCATCGTCGGTAACGATGAGCTGGTAAAACGACGGATGCTCCATGCATCGTACAGTGACAGCATGGGCGCAAGCGTGGCGCATGGTGTTGGAGAGCGCCTCGCGTAGGACCGCCGCAAAGCAGTTGGCGACGTTTGCGGGTGCATGCTCGGCCATAACTTCAAGCTCAATCTGCGGACCGCCGTCCGAGCGCGCGCCTTCGACAATGCGTTCGAGCTGCACGGAAAGGTCGACGGCGTTGTCGTTGAGCGCATGGACGCTGGTGCGCACAAGCTGGAGCGCCTCGTCAACCGTGCGTTTGACGTCGGCGAAATCGGCGGCAACCCTGGGCTCGTCGGCGTGCACGACGCGCAGGGCCTCGGTCTGCAGCGAGGCGCGCGTGAGCTGGTGGCCGACGTTATCGTGGATCTCGCGCGCGATACGGGCGCGTTCGGCGAGTGTCGCGAGCTCGACTTCGTAGTCCTGGCGATCGGCAAGGTCGCGGTTGCGCGCTTCGAGCGCGAGAGCTCGTTCCTGCAGCTCGTCGCGGATGCGGCGCATGCGCTGCTGCTCGCGCTCCAACTGGGCGGTACGTAGCGATAACAAGGTGGCGGCAACTGAAAGGATGGCGGTCAGTAGAAGCGTTCGGGCGGTGAGCGCGTCGGCGCGTAGGTCCGCGACGAGTGCGAAGACAAAGGCGACGCCAATGCCCAACGCGACCCAAACGTGTTCACGGCGCACGCGCCGCGCAATGTCATAGAGGGCGAGAGGCGCAAACGGCACAAACGGCGGCGCAAAGACGGCCGCGATGATGTAAGCGTAACTCGCGGCCTTGCTTACACGGCGTGTGCGTTCCCCCTTTGCGACCTCGGCCAGCGAGGTGGCGATAACGCCAAGGCAAAACGCCGCGACCAGGCGAGCGTCCACAGCAAGGCCCGTGGCGGCCGCAATGCAGCACGCCAGAACGATCGATTTGTCGAAAAGCCTGTTCATACGGGTATTGTACGCGAAGCCGCGCGTGGTGGAGGGGCCGCCTGCGCAACCGTGACATTCCTCCCGCGCGGCAAAGCGGGGGCGTCGGCGGGCTGCACGGTCAAGCCCCGCACTCGTGACAAAGCTCACTGGCGCGCGCCGGCGACTCCTGCGATGATGCAATCGTACCGGGCCACAATCAACAGGAGGGCCGCCTCATGACAGACATCGTCCACGTCGAAAACCTCGTCAAGCGCTACGACGATCTTATCGCGCTCGATCACTTTAACCTGAGCATCGCCCCCGGCGAGATCTTTGGCCTGCTGGGCCCCAACGGCTCGGGCAAGACCACGTCCATCAACTGTATTCTGCAGCTGCTTGCCTACGACAAAGGCATCATCGAGCTGTTCGGCGAACCCATGACGCCCGCCCGCTACGACCTCAAGCGCCGCATCGGCGTGGTGCCGCAGCAGGTGGCGGTGTTCGACGAGCTCACGGTGCGCGAGAACATCGACTATTTCTGCAGCCTCTACGTTAACGACCGCAAGCGCCGCCGTGCGCTGGTGGACGAGGCAATTGACTTTGTCGGGCTGGGCGACTTTACCAAGTTTCGCCCCGGCAAGCTCTCGGGTGGCCTGGCGCGTCGCCTCAACATTGCCTGCGGCATCGCGCACAAGCCCGAGCTCATCTTCTTTGATGAGCCCACGGTGGCGGTCGACCCGCAGAGCCGCAACGCCATCCTGGAGGGCATCTGCCGCCTGCGCGACGAGGGCGCCACGGTGGTGTATACCAGCCATTACATGGAGGAAGTCGAGCAGATTTGCAGCCGCATCATGATCATGGACGGCGGGCGCGTGCTGGCGCAGGGCACCAACGACGAGCTCAAGCGCATGATTCAGATGGGCGAGCGCGTGACCGTCGAGGTCGGCGCTGTCGAGCCCGCTACGGTCGAGCGACTGCGCGCCCTCGAGCACGTGCTTTCGGTCGAGCTGTCCGGCGGCGAGCTCGTCTGCACCTGCGAAGCGAGTCCGCACAATCTGGTCGACATCCTTGACACGCTGCGCGCTGCTGACGTGGCACTCGGCCGCGTGTGGAGCGAGCCGCCGACCCTCAACGACGTGTTCCTCGAGATCACCGGCCGCGAGCTGCGCGACTAGGGGGCAGCCATGTTCAACACCATCATCACCACGGTCAAGACCCTGCTGCGCCGGCCGAGCACGTGGGTCTGGGGCGCTCTCTTTCCCATCGCGCTTTCCACGATGTTCATGTTTATGTTTGCGAATCTGAGCTCCGACGGCACGGTCGACCCGGTGCCGGTGGCCGTCGTAGCGGATGAGGCCTGGGACGCCTCGACCTTTAAGGACGTGGCGACGTCGCTCGACGAGGAAAGCGACGACCAACTGCTCGAGATCCACGAGTACGAAGACTTGGCCGCCGTCCGCAAGGCGCTTAAGGCCGGCGAGGTCGCGGGCATCTATACGGTCGACGATGCGGGCACGCCCAAACTCACGTTGCTTTCGAGCTACGACAGCTCGCGTGCGTCGTCGGTGCTCACCGACCGCAGCATTCTGGAGACGATGGCAAGCTCGTATACGCAAAATGCCGAGCTCATGTCCCAGATTGCCCAAGACGACCCGGCGGCGCTCGCCGACCCGGAGGCGGTTACGCGCGCCCTATCGCTCGAGGGTGGCACCCACCGCGTAAGCCTGACACGCATCACGCCCGATGGCACGGTCATCTACTACTACGCGCTCTTTGGTCTGGTGGCGATGATGTCTGCCGAGTTTGCCGCCTTGAGCGTCGTCGATCTGCAGCCCAATCTGTCGGGCCTCGGCGCACGTCGCTGCGTGGGCGGCCTTTCCAAGACAGCGTCGCTGGCCGGCATCTTTGTCGGTTCGTGGCTGGTCTCCTTTGCCTCGATGGCAATCGCGATCGGCTACGTGCGCCTGGTCGTGGGCGTCGACTTTGGCGGGCGCGAGGGGCTGTGTCTGGTGGGCGGTGCCGCTTCCGCGCTTGCCGCCACGGGCCTGGGGCTCTTTGTGGGCACGCTTCCCGTTAAGGGCGGCAAGGCGTCCAAGTCCGGCATCCTTACGGGCTTTGCTACCACGTGCGCCCTGTTTGCCGGGCTCTACGGCGAGCCGGCGATGGCGCTTGCCGACGATGTCGCCCGCGCCTGCCCGGCCGAGTGCTGGCTCAACCCCGTCAAGCTCATCTGCGACATGTTCAATCGCCTGTATTTCTTTGAGGACCTGGGGCCCTTCGCCGTCCGCGTCGGCGCGCTCGTCCTGATGGCCCTGGTGTTTGTCGTCGCCGCTACGCTGATCTTTGGAAGGAGCCGCTATGAGCACCTTTAAGACCGCGCTTCGCATGGCGCTGGCGCACCCGTTCTACCTGCTCATCTATACGGTGTTCATCTCGCTCATGGGCGTATTCATCGCGGCCTCGGTGAGCTGGAACTCGTCGCAGCTCACCGAGTACAAGCCCTACGATGCCAACGTGATCGTGGTCGACCGCGACAATAGCGACCTTTCGCGGGCGCTTACCAAGCACCTGGGCTCACGCTTTGACCTGGTCACGGGCGTCGGCGACGACACGTACGACCTTGCGGATGCGCTCGCCAAGAGCAACAGCGCCAAGGGCAGCGCCGATTGCGTGTTCTTTATCCCGGAGGGGTTTGAGGACGATCTTGTTGCAGCCGCCCGTGCGGGGGAGGCCCTGTCCAAACTTGACGTGACGTACGGCTCCGGCACTATGGCGGCGGCGCTCTCGTCTGCCGAGGCCTCGCGGTGGGTCTCGCTCGCGGGCGCTGCGGCGGCGCTTGAACCCGCTGCCTCCAACGGTGGCGTCGCAAGGGCCGCCGAGCACGCGGCCGCCAAGCGCGCGGAAGTCGAGATCGAGCAGGTCAAGGTCGACTCGACTGCCGCTGCCACGCTCGAGTCGTATTTCAACTTTGGTGCATACGCGATCATCTCGTCGGTCATCGTGTCGGTGGGACTGGTGTTCTCGGGCATGAACGAGCCCGAGCGCGTGCGTCGTATGGATGCCGGCCCAATCTCCGAGCGCCAGCGTTCGCTTGCCGTGTTTGCGGCCGCCGCCGTACTCACCGTCTGCATCTGGTTTGTGTCGAGCATGATGGGCGTCGTGGGCTTTGCCGGCGCGGTCGCCGAGGTCGGCGTGGGGCGTGTGTGCCTGGCACTGGCGGCGACGTTTGCCCTGGCGTGCACGCCGCTGGCCGTTGGCTTTGCGCTTTCGAGTCTGGGTGCGCGCGAGGAGTTGCTCAACGGTGTGGGCAACCTGCTCGGCATGCTCATGACGTTTTTGGGCGGCGCCTGGATGCCGCTGTCGCTCATGGGATCGGCCGTGCAGACCGTGGCGCACTTTGTGCCGACATATTGGGTGAACGATGCGATCGGCAAGGCGCTTGCCTCGGATTTGACGTCCGCCGTGCTGGGTGACATCGCCTGCGACCTGGGCGTCACGGTGCTCTTTGCCGCGGCCATCGCCGCCGTAGGCCTAGCCCTCTCGCGCACCAAATCCCGTGCTTAGCCACCTGGTCATTTAAGAACGTCCCCAATGACTAGTCTGAAATAAATCCCAGGCCTCGCTCCAAAATAGTTCGCCAAGGTTTACTATTACGCTCATAAAGTAGTATGAGGCTAACAATGGGGGATAGCATGGCGACGAAGCAAGCCTACGTCCAGGTCAAGGGGCTCAAGAAGCACTACGGCGATGGAGATGCGCGCCTGACGGTGCTCGACGGCATCGACACGTCCATCAATCGCGGTGAGATCTGCGTCATGCTGGGGCCCTCGGGTTCGGGTAAGTCGACGTTTCTTAACCTGATCGGCGGCCTGGAGGATGCCGACGCCGGCTCTATTCTGGTGGACGGCTGCGACCTCACCACGCTCAAGCCCGCCGACCTGGGTGAGTACCGCCGCCGCGAGCTGGGCTTTGTCTTCCAGTTCTACAACCTGGTGCCCGATCTCACCATCAAGGAGAACATCGAGGTCACGGCGCACCTGTCCAAAAACCCGCTCAATGTCGACGACCTGCTGCGTTCGCTGGGTCTCTACGAGCACCGCAACAAGTTCCCGCGCCAGGTCTCGGGCGGCCAGCAGCAGCGCTGTGCCATCGGCCGCGCACTCGTCAAAAACCCGGGCCTGCTGCTGTGCGACGAGCCCACGGGCGCGCTTGACTACAAGACGTCCAAGGAAATCTTGCAGCTCATGGAGGATGTCAACCGCACCTACGGCTGCACCATCATCATTGTCACCCACAATGCCGCCATCGCGCGCATGGCCAATCGCGTGCTGCGCCTGCGCGACGGGCGCATCGTCGAGGATGAGCTCAACGAGTCGCCCGTCGCGGCCGCCGAGCTCGATTGGTAGGCGGCGCCATGACACCTCTCACAAAACGTCTCCCGCGCGAGCTGCGCCGCAATATCGGCAAGTACCTGGGCATCTTTTTGCTTATGTGCGGAAGCATCGCCCTTACCTCGGGCTTTTTGCTCGCAGCGCATTCCATCGGTTGCCTTATCGACGACATGCGCGATGCGTACACGATTGAGGACGGCCGCGTGACCACCTCTTTCGAGGCCACCAAAGACCAGCTCAAGGCAGCCGAAGACGCGGCTGAGGACGTCGGCGGCGTTACGTTCTACAAGAACTTCTCTATCGACGCCATCATCAAAAAGGCGTCCGGCGACGACGGCACCAAGCGCACGCTGCGCACCTATGCGCACCGCACCAAGGTCGATATCGCGTCCTACTGTGAGGGCAAGGAGCCCAAGACGGACGATGAGGTGGCAATCGACCGTGTCTTTGCCACCAATAACAACCTGTCCGTGGGCGATAAGGTCGAGCTCGAGGGTCGCACCTACACCATCTGCGGCATCATAACTCAGCCCGATAGCCAGGCGCTGTTCCTCAACAACTCCGACTTTACGGTGAACACCATCACCTATGGCGTGGCCGAGGTCACCGACGCTGGCTTTGCCGCGCTCGAGGACGTCGGCGGCGCGCCCGCCTACACCTACTCCTTTACCTTTACCGATCGCGACCTCTCCACTGCGGACCGCATCGATGCGGAGCAGGATATGGTCGAGGCGCTGACCGATGCCGATACGCGCGTGGACGATCTGATCGACGCCGATTCCAACCAGGGTATTGGCTACGCGCGCGACGACGTGGACGGCGACTCTATGATGTGGATGACGCTGCTCGACATCATCATCGTGATCATGGCGTTCGTCTTTGTGGTCCTTACCGACGCCACCATCGAGGAGGAGAGCGCCATCATTGGCACACTGCTCGCCAGCGGCTATCGCCGTCGCGAGATCGTGCTGCACTACCTTGCGCTTCCCGCCATCGTGGGCGTGCTCGCAGCGCTTTTGGGCACTGCGCTCGGCGTTGTGTTCTTTACCGAGCCCATGCGCAGCCTCTATTACGGTTCGTATAGCCTGCCGCCCTTCCAGGTGTACTGGAGCTGGGAGATCTTTGTGAAGTGCGCCGTGGTTCCCGCCGCCGCGCTCATCCTCATCACGCTGGTGGGCCTGCTTCGCAAAATGGGCAAGACGCCGTTGCAGTTTCTTCGTCACGAGGCGAGCGGCAAATCGGGTACCAAGTGCGGCCTGCAGCTGCCGGAGCGCATGGGTTTTGTCTCGCGCTTCCGCCTGCGTATCTTCCTGCGCAACCTGGGCAACTTCGCCACGCTCTTCGTGGGCATTGCATTTGCGTCGCTGCTGATGCTTTTTGGCCTGGCGATTCTGCCCACGATGACGCACTACGCGGACAACCTGAAGACGAGCCTGGTTGCCGAGCACCAGTACACGCTCAAGGCGCCGCTGGAGCTCGAGGGCACCGCCGAGGAGCGCGAGCAGTGGTCGGCACTCGAGCGCTTGCAGTCGGTTGACGGCGCGCTGCTAACCGCTGCCCAGGATGCCGATGACGAGCTTGACGACGCGGCCGATGCGGCGCAGACGGCAGCCGATGCCGCGACCGCATCTCCGTCTGCCGAGAGCCTGACTGCGGCGCAGGATGCGCTTGCCAAGGTCCAGGACAAGAAGGATGCGCTTTATGCGCGCCTCGATGATCTTGCCGATGCCCTCGGCTGCAACCGTGATGAGGCTATCGACCTGATCGACAAAGCCTCCAAGATTGACACTGACAACGACGATATCCACCCGGTCAATACGACCGACAACGGCGCGGGCGCAATCGCACAGGCTGAGAAATACGCCGTTTACCAGCTGCAATACGACCGCGGCGATGGAAATGGCGAGGAGACGATTTCCGTCTACGGCATTTCAACCGATTCGCGCTATTGGAAAGACCTCAACGTCGGCGATGGGCGCATCGTCTTTGGCGGCGGTCTGCTCGATAAGTTTGGCTGGAGCGAGGGTCAGAAGGTCATGCTCGGCGACAAGTACGAGGGCGAGCATTATTCCCTTGAGTACGCGGGCAAGGATTGTACCTGGGGCTCCAAGTCGGACATGAATATCTATATGAGTATCGATGACTTTAACGAGCTGTTCGACAACGACGCCGCCTACTTTAACGGCTATGTGAGCGACGAGAAGCTCGATCTCGATGCGCGTTACTTTGCCGGCGACACCACGCCCGACGACATGCGCGCCGTGGGCGACCAGTTTATCGGCATGATGAGCAAAATGATCGGAATGATGGTTGGGCTCGCGGTGTTTATCTTTCTGCTGTTTATGTACCTGCTGACCAAGGCTGTGATCGACCACAGCGCCCGGTCGATCAGCTACATGAAGGTCTTTGGCTATCGCGATAGCGAGATCTCGCATCTGTACATCCGCTCGATCACGCTGTGCGTGGTGGCGTCGCTTGTGCTGAGCCTGCCGGTCATTATTGGCTCGCTTACGGCCATCTTCCGCTCGATGCTGCTCGCCTACAACGGCAATATCGAGATCTACGTGCCCGCTTGGTCCATGACGGCGTGCGTGGGCATTGGCTTTGCGACCTACCTGGTCGTGGCGCTGCTACACACGCGTTCTATCAAGCGCGTCAGCCTGGCCGAAGCCCTCAAAGTCCAAGAGTAGTCATCGGGGACGTTCTTAAACGACTAGTCATCGGGGACGGTCTTTGCCGATTCGCCGGCTCGCTGGCCGGGCCGGCAAGGACTGTCCCTGGCGGCACTCATTTAAGTCTGTCCCCAATGAGTGGTTTCAGTCATTTAAGTCTGTCCCCAATGACTACCCAATGACTGGGCGCCGTGCTTGACATTAACCCTGCTTCAACGGGTACCATCCTCTTATGTCTGTAACGCCATATAGACCGAGGGGATAGATCTATGACCGCAACCGCACCCGCAGCACCGGCAAAGGTGTACTTTACCAACCTGCGCACGCATGCTCGCGAGAGCCAGCTCGACAAGCTCAAGCGCCTCATCCGTCACGCCGGTATCGAGCAGATCGACTTTGAGAACAAGTTCGTCGCCATCAAGATTCACTTTGGCGAGCTGGGCAATCTGAGCTTTTTGCGCCCCAACTACGCTCGCGCCGTCGCGGATGTCGTGAAGGAGCTGGGAGGCAAGCCCTTCCTCACCGACTGCAATACGCTCTATGTGGGTAGCCGCAAAAACGCGCTCGAGCACATCGATACCGCCTACCAGAACGGTTTTACCCCGTATGCCACGGGCTGCCAGATCATCATCGCCGACGGCCTCAAGGGCACCGACGAGGCACTCGTCCCGGTCGAGGGCGGCGAGTACGTGCGCGAGGCCAAGATCGGTCAGGCTCTCATGGACGCCGATATCGTGATCAGCCTCACCCACTTTAAGGGCCATGAGCAGGCCGGCTTTGGCGGCGCCATGAAGAACCTGGGCATGGGAGGCGGCAGCCGTGCCGGCAAGATGGAGCAGCATGCCGCCGGCAAGCCGAACGTCGCGACCGAGCACTGTGTTGGCTGCCGTGCCTGCGAAAAGGTCTGTGCGCACAACGCTATCTCGTTTGACGACACCCGCGAGCGCGAGCTTGCCAACGGTAACACCCGCACGGTCCACGTGGCCGCCATCGACCACGATCGCTGCGTGGGTTGCGGCCGCTGCATCGGCGTGTGCAACCAGGACGCCATCAAGCCCGGCTATGACGCCGCGGCCGATGTGCTCAACTGCAAGATCGCCGAGTACACCAAGGCCGTTGTCGACGGCCGCCCGAGCTTCCATATCTCGCTTGCCATGGATATTAGCCCCAACTGCGATTGCCATCCCGAAAACGACACGCCTATCGTCAACGATATCGGCATGTTCGCGAGCTTCGACCCGGTCGCCATCGACCAGGCCTGCGCCGACGCCGTCCTGGCGTCCGAGCCGCTGCCTAACACCGAGCTTACCGACAGCGCGGCCAAGATGGAGCATAATCACGAGCATCTGGAGGGCGAGCAGGCCAAGGATCCCTTCTGCATCACGCATCCCGACACCGACTGGCGCGCGTGCATCGCGCATGCCGAGAAGATCGGCCTGGGCACGAGCAAGTACGAGCTCATCGAGGTCAAATAGCATCTAGTTATTGGACATATCAAGCGCATTCGTGGCTTAATTCAAGCAAAATCCGCCCGCGAGCACAGCGCTCGCGGGCGGATTTTCGGAAGTGCTAGGGGTCAGATAGACCAGTAAACCGTACTATTTGCCTAAAAATTCTCGTCGAGGAAGTCGTCGACCGTATTCCAGTAGAGCTCGGGGTCGACTTGCGCGCTCTTGGCATGGGTGGCGCCGTGGATAGTGAGCTTTTGCTTGACCTTGCTGGCGCACGCCTCGTAGTTTTGGTCGAGCATGCTGTATGGTACAAAGGTGTCTTGGTCACCGTGGATAAAAAGCATGGGAACCGTCGCGCGCTTGAGCTGTTCCACGCTGCTCGCCTTATGAAAGTCGTAGCCTGCGCGCACGTTGCATACCAGGTTGGCCACATCGAGCAAGGGAAAACTGGGCAGGCCAAATACATCCTTGAGCTGCAGAGAAAACTCGTCCCAAACGCTTGTATAGCCGCAGTCCTCGATAATGCATTTCACATTTGCGGGCAGAGATTCCCCCGCTACGTTCATGGCAGTCGCCGCGCCCATCGACTCGCCAAAGACCAGGATGCGCGCCTTGGGATCGGCCGCAACAATCCGCCCGATCCACGCGACGACATCGAGTCGCTCGGGCCAGCCCATGCCGATGTAGTCACCGCCGGAACGCTCGTGGGCGCGGGCGGCGGGTGCGAGTACGTTCATGCCGCGGTCGTGGAATCGCTTGACGTATCGGGCCATACCGATGGGCTCGTTGGTATATCCATGCAGGCAGACGGCGTAGTCGTGCGTGCTCTCCGACGCAGCAAAATACCAGGCGGCAAGCTCGGTCCCGTCGTCCGCGGTGAGGCTGCTGCTCTCGCGGTTTTCCTTAAACCACGCCCGTGCCTCGCCCTCCTCGGCGTCAATCTGCTCGCCCTTTTCGGCGTCCTTGCCGTCCTGCATCATCTTCATGGTGTAGGGCGCTTGGGGATTCAGGGCAAAGTCGAACAAGAAGTTGCCGGCAAACCCCAGCAGCGCGACAACGAGCACCAGTGCAACGATGCCGGCTATCTTGAGCTTTCGATGGGAATGTGCGTTTTGAGCCATGCGGTATTCTCCTATAAGATGTTAATGCATCAACATTTAATGCAAGCGCATTATGGACGTTCGCCGTTGATGCGTCAACAGGCAAAGAATGGGTAAACAAAGGGTCACGTATGGTGCAAATTTCGCACGCACCCAGACGCTTTGATATAGTGTTGAGAACTCTTTACGTTGGAGGATGTAACCGGCATGTCCGATTCGAGCGACAGTTCCAAGCCGCGACCCAAGGCCGCGGCCGTTCCGCACTACACGGTGGGCGAGGAGATCATGAACTCCGTCACCCATGGTGTCGGCTGCTTGCTGGGTATCGCGGGTCTGGTGCTCCTGATCGTATTCGCTGCACTGCGCGGCGGTGGCCCGGCCCACATGGCCGCGGCAATCGTCTACGGCGCCAGTATTATTCTCGAATACCTAGCCTCCACGCTCTACCATGCGATTCAACCCGCGCGCGCCAAGCGCGTGTTCCGCATCATCGACCACAGCTGCATCTACCTGCTCATAGCCGGCAGCTATACGCCGTTTTGCCTCATCACGCTCGCAAACGACGGCGGCGCCGTGCTGTTCTTTGCCGTATGGGCCATCGCCATTATCGGCATCGCCCTCGAGTGCTTTATGCGCGAGCGTCAACCGCACTGGGTAAGCGGCCTGGTCTACCTGCTGATGGGCTGGCTCGTTGTCTTTAAGCTGCCCGAACTTGTGGCGCTGCTCAACCCCGTGGCACTTGCCCTGCTCGCCGTCGGCGGCGTGTGCTACACCGCGGGCGTGCCGTTCTATATCGCCAAAAACGTGCGCTATCTGCACAGTGTTTTCCACTTGTGGGTGCTCGCCGGCAGCATCTTCCAGTTCATGGCGGTGATCCTCTTCGTAATCTAGCGACCGCGCCCACGGCCCCGCTCGCACGGGCGACCGGCGCAATTGCCCTATCCGTCACCTACGCTTACTACCCAACGTCCCGAATCTTGGAGGTTCGAGAAACTCCCGATGGACATAACCATCTCCCTTATCACCACCCTCGTTTTGACCCTCATCAACGGCTACTTCTCTATGTCCGAGATGGCGCTCACCACGGCTAAGCGCGCCGTGCTGGAGCACGATGCCGAGGAGGGCGATAAGCGCGCCGAGCGCGCCGTCCAGCTCGCCGCCGACTCCGATCAGCTGTTGGCTACCATCCAGGTCGCCATCACGCTCGTGGGCTTCGCCTCGTCCGCCGTCGCCTCGACGAGCCTGTCCGACCCGCTCGCCACGTGGCTCATGAGCTTTGGCATCGCGCCGCTTTCCGCCATCGCAAGCGGCCTGGCGCCGGTCATCATCACCGTCGCCGTCGCCTTTGTGTCCATCGTGATCGGCGAGCTTGTGCCCAAGCGCATCGGCCTCGCTAACGCCGAGGGCGTGTCCAAGCAGGTCGTGGGACCGTTGTCGTTTTTCCAAAAGATCGCCCGTCCGCTCGTGTGGCTGACCGGCGCTTGCTCCGATGGCCTAGCCCGAGTCTTACGCATCAAGAGCGCCGATGACCGTCAAAACGTCTCGGAGGAAGAGATCAAGTACATGGTCTCGGAGCAGGACGACCTGCTCGACGAGGAAAAGCGTATGATCCACGAGATCTTTGACTTGGGCGACACCGTTGCCCGCGAGGTCATGGTGCCGCGCGTGGACACCACCATGTGCGAGGATGACGAGACGGTCGCCAGCGTGCTATCCACCATGCGCCAGACCGGCTTTAGCCGCATTCCCGTCTATCACGAGGACCCCGACAACGTCGCGGGCATCGCGCACATCAAGGACCTGATCCAGCCCGCGCTCGACGGCAAGGGCGACCAGCCCATCGCCGGCTTTTTGCGCGACGCCACCTTTGTGCCCGACACCAAGGACATCCTGCCGCTGCTGTCCGAGATGCAGACCTCGCACGACCAGATCGTGGTGGTCGTGGACGAGTACGGCGGCACGGCCGGCATCATCACCATCGAGGACATCGTCGAGGAGATCGTCGGCGAGATCGAGGACGAGTTCGATCCCGACAACAAGTATCTCACGCGCCTTTCGCGCCGCGAGTGGCTCGTTGATGGGCGTTTTTCGTGCGATGACGCGATTGAGCTTGGTTGGCCGCTCGAGGAAAGCGATGATTATGAGACCATCGCCGGCTGGATCTTGGAGCTTTGCGACTCGGTGCCCGACATCGGTGAGGTGTTTGAGGTCGCGGGGTACAAGTTTAAAGTGCAGTCGATGCGTGGCCAGCGCATCTCGCTCATTCGCGTGATCGCTCCGGCCGAAACCGATAAGAAGGATTCCGAGTCTTCGGCAGAGAAGCCGGCGGCGTCGGGTGCGGGCTCTGCGGACCCGCACGACGGCGACGAGTAGGGCAAGGACGAGTAGGGGAGAGTTATGGCAGGCCTGTTCAACATCCTTAAGGTCACCGTCAGCGAGGACAAGATCTGCGCGCATGTGCTGGTGAACCCCGGCATGCCGCTTATGACTTCGGAGGACATCGAGGCCACGGCGCGCGTGTACTACCTGGTGCCGGCGATTGCCAAGCATCTGTGCCTGGGCGATTCCGGCCGCGAGTTCCAGGACTGCATGGGTCAGACCGAGCTCTGCCATCTGCTGGAGCACGTGACGGTCGAGCTCATGAACGAGACCGGTCTTGCCGGTAGCATCTCGTGCGGCCGCACACGCGTAAGCGAGCATGACGAGCGTGTCTTTGAGGTCGAGCTTTCGTGCCCCGACGACGCACTGGCCATCGGTGCGCTGTCGTCGGCCACCTTTATGATGGATTGGGCCTATCTGCACGCCGACCAGCCCGCCCCCGATGTGGACGGCACGGTCGCGGGCCTGCGCAACCTGGTGCTGGGCATGCGTGCCGAGGCCGAGGGCAAGGACCCGCACGAGGCCGTTGCCGCTGCGAACGGCGAAGATACTGCCGAGGACGAGGGCGCTGACGAGGGCGATGTGCCGGTTGACGCCGAGCCCGTTGCCGATGCGACCGCCGAGCCCGTTTCCACCGAGCCCCAGGGCGTCCCCAACTTTGACGACGAGCCCCAGGTGGCGATTGATACCGAGGGCGCGGTTGCCGAGAACCACGAGGCCTCCGCTGCCGTCTTTGGCGGTGCGGCGACGGTTCCGGCGGGACCTGCGCATGAGGGCGGCCTGCCGCTCGTGGACGGCGCCGGCGAGGACCCGGGTGCCACGGTGGCCATGCCGGCTATGCCTCAGGAGTAGGCCTACGCGTTTATCACCATCACGTACCTGCGCCTTTGCCGTACGCAGATGAGCGGAGCGGCAAGTGATGCGCTGCGGGTATAATGGACAGCATTCAAACGGTGGGCACCGACGTGCCCGCAGGAGAGGAATGATCATGGGTAAGACTTTCAGCTTTGTCTCCGGCGCACTTTTTGGTGCTGCTGCTGGCGCTATTATCGGCGTTGCTCTGGCCCCGCGCTCGGGCGCCGAAACCCGCGCCATGGCTGCCGATATCGCCAACGACGCCTGGGACAATATGCGCGACACCTACGAGCACGGCGCCGAGGAGGCCCGTGCTGCGGTGAATGACTTTGGCCCGATGGTCGACGCCAAGACCGACGACCTGCGCGCCAAGGTCGACCTGGCCCGCGAGCGCATGGACCAGCTGCGCGAGCAGCTCAACGACGCCATTTCGGGTGGCAACGTGACGCCTGCCGCCGACGTCGTGGTCGAGAACGCCGTCGAGGCTGATGCCGGGGCTGCGGAACCCTCGACCGAGGCATAATGCGCGCTGGGGATTTTGTCGGCGCCAAGATCTATCGCAAGCCTACCGAGGACAAGCGCACCAAAAAGGACGGCACGCCGCGCAGCCCCAAAAAGCTCGGAAAGATTCACTTTCCGGTCTTTACCCCGGGCGGTACGCGCGTGGTCGGCTTTATGGTCCGCCAGTCCGATATCGCGGGCATGATCGAGCGTCCCGACCGATTCGTAGCGCTCGACGCCATTGGTGTCTACGAGGGCGCCATCGCGGTTGACGACGTCAAGGGCACCTACGATACCGCTGCGGCCAAGCGCCTCGACATCAACCTGGACGATTGCATCATCTGGGTCGGTATGGACGTGCGCACGGAATCGGGCGACGTCGTGGGCTATTGCTCGGACGTTGAGTTCAAGCCGCGCTCGGGCATCGTGCAGGCATTCTATGTGACCGCCGGCGCTGCTTCGAGTGTTTTGGTTGGTGACACGCAGGTGCCGCCGACGATGCTGCGCGGCTACGAGAACGGCGCGATGGTCGTCTCGGACGAGGTCAAGTCGCTCGGGTATTCGGGCGGTGCGGCTGCCAAGGCCGCCGAGGCCAGCGTCGTGGTGGGCGACAAGGTCAAAAAGGGCGCCAAGGTGCTCGATGACAAGGGATCGGTCGCCGTGGACAAGGGCAGCCGCGCACTGGGCAAGCAGCTCGGCAAGACGCGCGGTATGTTCAAGGCCTTTAAGGACGAATACCAAAAGGCGAGCGGAGGCTCGTCAAAAGCTACAAAATAGCGACGTACCAAATGATGGGAGGCAAGCCGGAGACCTGTTGCTCCGGCTTGCTGTGTTTATGGGGGAGGGCACATGCGCCAAAACGGATCCAACTTAAACGGGCGTTCGGGTGCGCGTCCGACGGCGCGCCGCGACCTGGGGCAGCTGCCCAGCGGTCAGCGCCGCCGTCACCGTAAGCCCGGCGCGATGTATCTCAACCATAGCCGCGGCTTTAGCGATCGCAGCGCGCGCATCGGCAACAGCCGCACACCCCGTCGTTCGTCTCGCCTGCCCTACGCGCTCATCGCCGTGGGTTGCGCGCTCGTGCTGTTTATCGCTGCCGTCGTGGGCTACGTCAACCGCAGTGTGGACGTGGAGCTCAACGGCCAGAAGACAGCGGTGCGTGTGGGCTCTACGCTGCAGAATCTCATCGACGACCAGGAGTTGACTGACACCTACGACGCAGGCGACCTGCTGGCCGTCGATGACAGCGTGCTCAAGCGCCATGGGGGCGAAAAGCTGTCGGTGAAGGTCGACGGCAAGCGCGTGAAGCAGGGCAAATGGGATAGCCGCGAACTTGAGGGCGGCGAGAAGGTGACGGTCAAGGATGGCCGTAACACCTACGAGAAGCACGAGGTTCAGGCTACGGTTATCGAGCCCAAGCTCAAGGTCGAGGGTACGGGCGCTATCGAGTATGTGCAGACGTGGGGTGTCCAGGGCCGCTCCGAGGTGTGGGTCGGCGAGCAATCGGGCAAGACACAGGACCGCGGCGAGGTCGTGCCCGCCACCGATTGCGTCGTTGCGTGCGCCAGCGTGGCGCCCAAGGGCAACAAAAAGTACGTGGCGCTGACGTTTGACGAGGGTCCGAGCAGCGCTACCAAGCAGATCTTGCAGGTACTCAAGGAAAAGGGCGTCACCGCGACGTTCTTCCTGTCGGGCGATGCGGCCGAGGCATCGCCTGCCACGGCCAAGGCGATTGTCGATGCCGGGTGCGAGATCGGATCCAACAGCTACAGCGACGATTCGCTCAAGGGTCAGGACCGTGAGGCGGTACGCGAACAGATCACGAAAGGCACCGATGCGATTAAGTCGGCGACCGGCGTGAAGACGATGCTGCTGCGTGCTCCCTATGCTGCCTTTGACGAGCAAAACTGGATTGATGCGATGGACTTGGTCTCCGCCGTGGTCTCGTGGAATATTGACTCGGGCGACTGGCTGCTCAACGGTGCCGACGAGCAGGTCTCGACGGTGCTCGATTCGGTGACGCCGGGCAATATCGTGCTGCTCACCGATAGAGACGAATGCGCCGAGCAGACGCTCGAGGCGCTGCCGCAGATTATCGACGGCCTCATTGCCGACGGCTACAAGATCGTGACGCTCAGCGACCTGGTCAAGACGGACACGTCGCTGAGAAAAAAGCTCACCTCGCTGACGAAGGTCACCATGCCCAAGGATGCCGTGTTCCCCCAACTTGCCGAGGACAACGACACCGCAGAGTAGTTATTGGGTAGTCATTTAAGAACGTCCCCAATGACTATGTCACGGATGCGTCAGCCTTTGGTATGCCTGCGATGTGCAGCGCAAAAATTTGGCGCCACAGCGCGATGCTGATGCTATAGTTACTGCGGATAATAAGGGTCAAGAGAAAGGTTACAGGTGAAATCCAAACCTCGACCATACAGTCGATGACCCCATGCAGGTGCTTTCTGCGCATGCACGGGGTGTGAGCGCCGAGCGGCGTGCCGCCCGCGCATGCGTATACATATCTAAAAGTCCACGGATGGCGCGCCGGCATGGCCGCGTCCGGAGGAATAATGATGGGGAGCACCATTGAATTATCTGAGTGAGATGCTCAAATTGCCGGTCTTGGACGTCGACGGCGAAAAGCTCGGCGTGGTCAACGATTTTGGTATTGCTACCGGCGAAGTTTTTCCGCACGTGACGTCGCTCGCGTTCCGCGGACCCGGCAAGACGCCGTTTATGATCAGTTGGCGCAAATGGGTCGACCGTATCGACGAGACGGGCGTGTACCTTAAGGCGTCGGCCACCGAAATCCGTTTTTCGTACCTGCAGCCGACCGAGCTCTTGCTCGCACGCGACGTGCTCAACAAGCAGATCGTCGACACGCAGGGCATGAAGGTCGTGCGCGTAAACGACATCAAGTTTTCCATGTCGGGCGAAAACCAGCTGCGCCTGCTGGGTGCCGAGGTCGGTGCCCGCGGTCTGCTACGCGCCATCAGCCCCGCGCTCGAGCATATCGTCGAAGGCTTTATGAAGCACCTGGGTAAGCCGCTCAGTGAGGACATCATCGCTTGGTCCTACATGGACCTGCTCGATCGCTCGACTAAGAACATCCAGCTCTCGGTGTCGCACAAGACGCTCGGCGAGCTGCACCCTGCCGACATCGCCGACATTATCGAGCAGCTCGACCCACGTCTGCGTGCGCAGGTGTTTGCGCAGCTCGATACTGCCCAGGCCGCCGAGGCCATCTCGGAGTTCGATGACGACGAGCTTATGACCGAGATGCTCGAGGGCCTGTCCGACACCGACGCATCGTCGATGCTGGCCATGATGGACCCGGACGACGCTGCCGACCTGATCGACGAGCTCGATTACGAGAAGGCCGAGAAGCTCCTGCGCCTGATGGGCGTCAAGGAGGAGAAGGCGATTCGTAATCTGCTGGGGTATGAGGACAACACCGCCGGCCGCATCATGACCTCGGAGTTTGTCTCCCTGCCCGCGACGGCAACGGTCGGTGATGCCATCGAGGCGATTCGCGAGCTCGACGAGGACTTCGAAAGCGTCTACTACGTCTATACCGAGGATCCGAGCGGCATGCTGACTGGCGTGCTTTCGCTGCGCACGCTGATCGTGGCCGATCGCGACGCCACGCTGGGCCAGCTGGCCTATCGCGACCTGGTTTATGTGTCGCCCGACGACGACCAGGAAGACGTAACGGACGAGATGACCAAGTATGACCTGGTCGCTATCCCCGTCTGCGACGAGAACCGTCATATCCTGGGTATCGTAACCTTCGACGACGCCATGGACGTTATCGCCGAGGAGCATCAGGAGGACCTGCAGATCGCCGGTGTCGGCTCGGGCGACAGCGCGTCGGACGACTCGACGAACGTGCTCAGCTGGTTCGTGCATCGCCAGTACTGGGTTGTTGTATGGGGCATCGCGTCGTGCATCATGGCGACCGTGCTGGGGACGGCGCTCGGCTCCGCGCATCTGGTGGTGTTCCCCATGTGCGCCATGCCGCTCGTGCTGCTGGCGGCCTCGCGCATGGTGTCGTTCGTCAAGAACTACTTCCTGGAGTATGACGGTCACGACGACGAGCCCAAGCCGTATCTGGGGTTCTTCTTCCAGAGCACGGGCATGGGCCTGATTCTGTCACTCGTGACCTACCTGTGCGCCCAGCTGGTGCGCACCGCTGCGTTCCTCGATGCGCCCATGTTTGAGGAGCAGCTCTTTACCGGGTGCTTTAATATCGCTGCCATTATTTGCCTGGTTGGCAACATGAGCGCCGTGATTTACCTGATGGTGCTGTTCTGGCGTGACGAGCATGACCTCAACACGTCGGGCACCGCCATGAACGTTATTGCCGTCATGATCTCGTGTGTGGCGTATTGCATCGCCGCGGTGCTGCTCGCCATGTCAGTCATGGGCTAGGTGGTCGCGTGCAAAATACCAAGCAAAAGTCGGGCACCAAGCAAAAGCTGACCATCGCGGCCATCTTTGGCGCTATGGGTCCCGGTCTGCTGGCGGCGCTTTCGGGCAATGACGCCGGCGGCATTGCAACGTATTCCAGCGCGGGCGCCAGCTATGGCTATAAGATGCTCTGGATGCTTCCCGTCATGACTGTGCTGCTCATCGTGACGCAGGAGACCGCGGCGCGCTGCGGCTGCGTCACGGGCAAGGGCCTGGCATCGCTCATTCGCGAGCGCTTTGGCGTGCGCAAGAGTGTACTTGCTATGGCGGCGCTGTTGATCGCCAACACGGCTGTGACCATTTCGGAGTTTGCGGGCATCGCCAGCGGCCTTGCTCTTTTTGGCGTGCCGGCGAGCATCTCGGTGCCGTTGGTGGCGCTGCTGGTATGGATGCTTACCATGTCGGGTAGTTTCCAGCGCATCGAGAAGATTCTGCTGCTGGTGAGCTGCGTGTTCGTGACCTACATCGTCGCCGCGTTTATGGCTGGCCCCAACTGGGGTGAGGTCGCGGTCGACCTGGTCGTGCCCAACATTCAAAATGACCCCAGCTACGTGTCGCTCGTGGTCGCAACGATCGGTACCACCATCGCGCCGTGGATGATTTTCTTGGCGCAGAACAACGTGGTCGATAAGAATGCGGGCGAGGACGACATCGTGCTGCAGCGTATTGATACCGTGAGCGGCTCGATCGCTGCCGATATCATTGCCGGCTTTATTATCATCACGACCGGCACGGTGTTGTTCCCGGCGGGTATTCAGATTAGCGATGCTGCCGATGCTGCCCGCGCGCTGGAGCCTATTGCGGGTCAGTGGTCTACGGTACTGTTTGCCTCGGGCCTGGTCGCGGCGAGCTTCTTGGCTGCCTGCGTGCTGCCGGGCGTTACGTCGAGCGCTATCTGCGAGGCATTTGGCTGGGAGCGCGGTGCCGATCGCAGCTGGGACGAGGCCCCGGTCTATCGCGGCATCATTACGGCCATCATCGGCATCTCTGCCGTGCTGGTGCTTATGCCCGGCGTCGATCTGTTCCAGATTATGATGACCTCGCAGGTCATCAATGGCGTGCTGCTGCCCGTGGTTCTGGTGTTCCAGGTGGTTATTGCCGCTGACCGTCACATTATGGGCACTAACCGCAACGGCCGCGTGTGGAATGTGCTCACTTGGGCGACTATCGCCGTGATTACGGTGTTGACGGTCGTCATGTTTGTGCTGCAAGCGATGGGCTACAGCGCTTAGCGCCCACTTTTGCTTCCGAACAGGCCGTAGCGATGGACTGCGGCCTGTTTTTTGCCCGCTATAGGGCGTTAGTTATATGGCAGTGGACAAAAAATGCCAAATATGAGTACTGTTGCCTTGCCGATAGCATTTACGACCAAGAAAATAATGAACATAGTTAAGAATCTGTTTATTAAAAGCGGGTCTCCAAGTCCTAAGCCGGCCATTCTGGTCAACTGGAAGGGTCGTGCGCTACCGCATGAGCGCCATTTTGGGTGGTTTTGCCTGCTACTAAAATGGTAACAGTACTCATATTTGCCACTTTTTGTCCACGACCTCTTGGAGTCGGCTCGAAAAGAGTGATTTTGGGTTGTTTGCTGCGGGTGTGGGCTTGGAAACAACGTTCGGGGTGGCGAGGCGCCCAGAATTCGGTCGCAAGGAGGGCGTTCCTCGGCTGTGTCGGGAGTGTCCCTGGGTGCCGGCATATAAGGAACGTCCCTAACTGCCGGAGGGGGTGCCTGCCGTGGCAGGCACCCCCTCCGGATGTGGGAAGTTTGCGCTGCGGGTTACTTGTCGGTGCCCAGCTTGTGCGGCTTGAGAGCGAGCGCATTGACGAGCGCGTCGGTGGCAGACTTGACGGCTGCCGGCTGCGGATCGTTGACGTGATCTTCGGGGTGCACGGGCAGGTCCTTCTTGACGGCATCGTGGATCAAGTTGAGGTACTCAGTCACGCCAGCGGTCGATAGGTGCGTGCCATCGCCATCGAACAGGTCGTTGCGGTTGGCGCTGTATCCGTACCAGTCGATAACGCGCACGTTCTTGTAGCGCGTAGCGGCGTTGGCGATGGCCTGGTTGGTAGAGCCAACCCACGGCTGCGGGCTGCGTGTGTTCACAAACACCACAATACGCTTATCTCCTGCATCGGCCATGATGGCGTCGATCTGATCGTCGGTTACCAAGCCGTTGGTGCCCAGCGCAAAGACCACGATCTTGCCGGCAAGGTTCTGTTGGAGATAGCCCTCAAATGTCGCGCGGCCCGCATCAAACTGGCGGCCCTTTTCGGCATCGATATGGCTGTGCGGGAACACGCCGTCAAAGGTGTCCACGGCACGCAGCGACACGGAGTCACCGATCATCAGCAGGTCGTAGGATCCATCGGGGAAGCCGTCGTTGTCCTTGTCGGTGTCGTCGGCCGCCTGCTGGTCGGTGGGCGCGGTGTTCTTGGCTTCCTTGTTGAGGACTTCGGCGCCCTCGCCGCTCAGTGCGGAGGTCTCCGGCACAAAGATCAGGCCGCCCAGTGCAACGACCAACACGACAGCGCAGGTTGCGCAGACAGGGACGTGCGCGCGTGCCCAGTTGGCGGGCGTGGCGGTGCCGTCGCGGAACTCGGATACGGTGCGCTCAAAGGCGCCCTTTCTAAACGGCGTTTCGATAAAGCGATATGAGCATTCGGCCACGGTGACCACCAACAGCACCTGCAAAATGTACTGCCACCACGGTGTATCGTTGATGTTGGCGACCGGGTTCATGAGCAACAGCAGGGGATAGTGCCACAGGTAGATGCTGTACGAGCGCTTGCCAACCCACACGAGCGGCTCGGCGGACAGCGCGCGGGCAACCATTCCCTGGGGCTGCACGCAGGCCGCGATGACCATGAGCGTGAGGACCGAGCACAGCAGCGTGCCGCCGCGATACTGGAACGCGGTGTAGCCGTTGGTGAGCGCGACCATGGCGGCAAGGCCAACCAGACCCACGACGCCCAACACATCGATGGATGTGGGCGAGGACCAAAAGCGCACGAGCGCGCTCGGCTGTGCCGGGGCGGTCTCGGCTGATTCGTCGGCCTTCTCGCTAGGTTTGCCCTCGGCGTTCTTGTCGTGCTTGGCGGCGCCAGCCAGGCGATTGAGCCCCAAACGATGAGCGAGACGCACTGGCGCCAGGTCGCGATCGGGGATAAAGGCCATCCAGGCACCCAGCAGTAGCGAGAACACGCGGGTGTCGGTGCCGTAGTACACGCGGCTGGGGTCGGCGGCAGGGTTGTAAAGCACCATCATGGCGAGGGCAGATACCGCGGCAAGGGCCAGAACCAAGCGGCGCGTGTTGGGCTTGCTCACATGCATGGATACCATGGCAAACAGCAGTGGCGGCCAAATCAGGTAGAACTGTTCCTCGATGGCAAGCGACCAAAAGTGCGTGAGCGGCGAGGGGTCGCCCAGAGCATTGAAGTACGAGACGTTTTGGGCAATCTGCCACCAGTTGTTGAAGAACAGCAACGACGGCAGGATGTCGGGGCGCATCTTGGTGAGCATCACGTGGTTAAAGATGGTGCACAGCGCGCAGGTCACGAACACTACCGTTACCACGGCGGGGACCAGGCGACGGATGCGGCGAATCCAGAAGCTCTTGAGGTCGATGCGGCCGGTCTTAGCGACTTCGTTGAGTAGCAGGCGTGTGATCAGATAGCCCGAAAGCACAAAGAAGATCGTGACGCCGAGCAGACCGCCCTGCGCCCACGTGAGGTTGAGGTGATAGAGCACCACCGCGACGACGGCAAGCGTGCGTAGGCCGTCAAGGGCAGGGATGTAGCGGGACTTGGGGCGAGCAGGCGTCTGCTCCGCGGCGGGAGTGTTGGCGCGGCCCGCGTTGTTGGTAGAAGCGCGATGAGGGCTTGCGGTGCGTCGCGGCTCGTCGGTACGGCGTTCGCTCTTCACGCGTTCGTGCGGCGCCGGCTCGTTGCCTGTGCGGCGTCGACCGCGCGAGCCCGATTGCGAGAATTGTTCCATAAAACATCATCCAATGACGAGAATAATCAGCACGTATTTATTGTAGCTGCCTGCTCCTGTGAATGCTTGCTGCTGGCGCAAGCTCAAGCGTGCGTCCACATCAAAGTGAACTAAAGTTATAGGGGGTGCGAGGGCGCACAATCGATGGTCGACGGTGGGCATAAGGCCCGCAGATGAGGAGGTTTCCATGGCAGATCGCGACATCATTGCGGTGTTCGGCAGCATGAACATGGACCTTTCGGTGGCGTGCGAGCGCATGCCGCGTGCGGGCGAGACCGTCGGCGGCAGCGGGTTTATCACCAACGCCGGCGGTAAGGGCGCTAACCAGGCCGTTGCCGCCGCGCGCATGGGTGCGCGCACATGCATGATCGGCGCTGTTGGACGTGATACCTTTGGCGATGCGCTTGTGGCGGGGCTCCAGGATGCCGGCGTGAGTGTTGAGTTCGTGGCGCTTCGCGATGACGTGGAGACCGGCACCGCGACTATCATTCGCTGCGAGGGCGACAACCGCATCATACTGTCACCGGGCGCCAACCATGCGCTTGCGGGCGCGGACGTTGCCTGCGCGTTGAGGCGTCTGGTGGCCCATGAGCTCGACGGCGACGCCAGCGAGATTGCCCCGGCTGCCGGAAGCGTCTTTATCGCCCAGGGCGAATGTGACCTTGTGGCGACGGCCGAGGCGCTTGTTTGCGCTCACGAGCTGGGGTTCTATACGGTCTTTAATCCAGCGCCCGCCTGCGAGCTGCCTGCGGAGGTCTGGCCTGCGGTCGACCTGGTCTGCCCCAACGAGACCGAGTGCCAGGTGCTGACGGGCATTCTGCCCACGGATGATGCGAGTTGCGTCGCCGCGCTCAATGCGCTGCTCGACAAGGGCGCCGGGGCTGCGGTCATCACGCTAGGCGGTGCCGGCTCAGTTGCATTTGGCGATGACGGTGAGCTGCTGCGCATGCCGGCACTTTCGTGCGCGGTGGTCGATACGACGGCCGCGGGCGATACGTTTATTGGTGCGCTTGCGGCGGCTCGCCTGGAGGGCCTGCCGCTCTTTGAATGCATGGCCGCCGGCGCCCGTGCCTCGGCGGTGACGGTGTCGCGTTTGGGCGCGCAGCAGTCGATTCCCACGCGTGCCGAAGTTGGGCGCATGTTTGGTTTAGACGATTAGTACAAGACGGAGAAGCGGAGTAAAACAATGGCAACCAAGAAGCTGATCCTTGATCTGGATATGGGTGTGGACGATGCGATGGCGCTTGCCTATGCCATCGCGAGCCCCGAGGTGGAGCTCGTGGGCATCACCACATGCTTTGGCAACGTGCGCGTCGAGCAGTCGGCGCACAACTGCCTGGCGGTGCTCGACCTGTTGGGCCGTCCCGAGGTGCCGGTGTACCTGGGTGCCGACCGTCCTCTGCAAGCGACTGAGCCCTATACGCCGCCGGCGTCCACCGCGCTCATTCACGGCAAGAACGGCATCGGCGGCGCGAGCGTGCCCGCGTCGCCCTACGAGCCGGTGGGGGCGACCTCGGCCGACGGCAACGCTGCGGTCGATTATCTGATCGATGCCGCGCGCACCTATGGTCCCGATCTGGTCTACGTAGCGACTGGCCCGCTCTCCAACCTAGCGCTCGCCCTGGAGCGCGATGCGGCGGCGATGATGTCCATCGGCCGCGTGGTCGTGATGGGCGGAGCCCTTACCGTGCCCGGTAACGTGAACGCGGGCGCCGAGGCCAACATGGCGAGCGACCCCGAGGCAGCCGACGCGGTGCTGCGCTCGGGCCGTAAGCTCACCATGGTGGGCCTGGACGTGACGCATCGCGTGGTGCTCACGCGCCGCGACATTGCCGGCTGGACGGGTTCGGGAACCATGGCCGGCTGCGCATTTGCGAGCATGGTCGAGCACTACATTGGTTCGTACGAGATGAACGCGTCCTACCTGGGCGGCTGCGCGCTGCACGATCCGCTGGCGGTTGCCGTGGCGATTGATCCCACGCTCGTGGGTGCGCTCGGCTGTAACCTGCGTGTTGACTTGCTGGGTGAGTATCGCGGCCGCACCATCTGCGATGAGCGCCGCGTGGCAGATCCCGACAAGAGCACACTCGTGGCGCTGACCGTCGATACCCCGCGCTTCCTGTCCGAGTTCAAGGCCCGTATGGCCCGTGTCCTTGGCTAAGTTGTCTTTTTGGGACGGGGCTTTTTTGACTGGTATGATTGGTGCGACCATTCGAACCAGCTAAAAGAGCCCCGTCCCAATTTGACTATCGAGAGGATCTGCCATGGAGCGCATCGCGAGCTTTTCCGTTGACCATCTGCTGCTTGAGCCCGGCGTGTACGTGAGCCGCATCGACCGCGATCCGGCGACCGGCGCCGCCGTCACCACCTTTGACCTACGCCTGACCACGCCCAACAAAGAGCCGGTCATGAACACGGCCGAGTGCCACACCATCGAGCACCTGGGCGCGACGTTCCTCCGCAATCATGCCGAGTGGTCGAGCCGCATTGTCTACTTTGGGCCCATGGGCTGCCGTACGGGCTTTTACCTGGTTGTCTTTGGTGAGCTGACGAGCGAGGAAATCTTGCCGCTCGTGCGCGAACTGTTCGAGTTTGTCGCCGGCTTTGAGGGCGATGTCCCCGGTGCCGCTCCCGAGGAGTGCGGTAACCACCTGGACCAGAACCTTCCCATGGCAAACTGGCTCGCGCGCCGCTACCTCGACCGCGATCTGGCCGATATCGATGAGAAGCACCTGCACTATCAGCAGGCATAAGAGCTTTATCGCCCAAAACGAGCGCATTGGGCGCCTTCGCTTATGCGGGGGCGCCTTTTTGTTGATTGGTCGGGACGAGCGTTCAAAATCGCTCATGTTTGTTCTAGAATGTTCGTATAGTCACATTTACAAACAGGAGTGAACATGCATATCTACTCTGTCAACGATCCCGAGTTCAAATCCTATGGCAACGTTTGGGATAACGTTCCGTCCGTGCTCACGTCGCCCGTGCTCGAGGCGCTCTCTGCCACGCCCATCCCCGAGGGCAGTAAGTACGTAGCAAGTGCGCCGGAGCTCGAGGGCGTCAAGGATGCCGACAAACTGGGCTTTCTCATGTTTGGCGGCCGCCCCTTCCAGCTCGGCTGGTGCAACGGCCACAACACACGCCTCAACTGCCTGGAGTATCACCGCGCCAGCGAGTTTAACCTGGGCGCCCGCGACTTTATCCTGCTCGTGGCGCATCGCTGGGAGATCGAGGACGGCAAGCTCGACACCGCGTGCGTCAAGGCGTTCCGCGTGCCGGCGGGCAAGGTCGTCGAGGTCTTCAACACCACGCTTCACTACACGCCCTGCATGGTCGACGACGGCGGCTTCCAAGTGATGGTTGCGCTGCCGGCGGGTACCAACGGCCCGCGCCCCGAGGTGGCGGCCGACATGCCCGCGGCCGGCGACAGCTACTGCTACTGGAAGGCCGACAAGTGGGTCCTCTGCCACGCCGACAGCCCCAAAGCAGCCGAAGGCGGCTACGTAGGCCTCGTCGGCAAGAACCTCGACATCGCCTGCGACTAGAATCTTCCATCTCGATCTGTAACATCTAGCGGGCTAAATCGTCTCTACCTGTTACAGATTTAGACAAACTGAAGGGGCTGCCCGAAAAATCTCGATCTGTAACACCAGGCCCGGTTTTGGCTGCCTAACTGTTACAGATCGAGACAAACCGGGCCCAATCCGCCGCAAAGGTGCCTGTCCCCTTTGTGGTGGTTGGCGGTTTGGGCGGGCAGGTATCAAAAAGTGTCAGACGGGGGCGGCTGCCGGGCGTCTGTGCGCGAAAAGAAGTGCCGACCTGCGCCGTTGCCGTTGAGTGGCGCGCTGCTTACGGGGATACTGAAGCCACGACAAACAGCGTGTGAAAGGATCGATGCATGGCTTTCCGTAATGACTTCCTGTGGGGCGGCGCGACGGCTGCCAACCAGTGCGAGGGCGCGTACAACGTTGACGGTCGCGGCCTGGCCAACGTGGATGTGGCGCCGCACGGCCCGGAGCGTTACGCGGTGGTCTCCGGCCAGCGCAAGATGCTCGACTTCGAGGACGGCTATTACTATCCCGCGCAGACCGGCATCGATTTCTACCATCACTACAAGGAGGACATTGCCCTCTTTGCCGAGATGGGCTTTAAGACCTTCCGCATGAGCCTGGCCTGGACCCGTATCTTCCCCAACGGTGACGAGGCCGAGCCCAACGAGGCCGGCCTGGCCTTTTACGAGGACGTGTTCCGCGAGTGCCAGGCGCACGGCATCGAGCCGCTCGTGACCATCACGCACTTCGACTGCCCCGTCCACCTCATCAAGGAGTACGGCGGCTGGCGCAACCGCAAGCTCATCGACTTCTACAAGAACCTCGCGACCACGATCTTCACCCGCTACAAGGGCCTGGTGAAGTACTGGCTCACCTTCAACGAGATCAACATGATCCTTCACCTGCCGTTTATGGGTGCCGGCCTGGTCTTTGAGGAGGGCGAGAACAAGGAAGCCGTCGAGTACCTGGCCGCCCACAACGAGCTCGTCGCCAGCGCTTGGGCAACCAAGATCGCCCACGAGATCGACCCCGAGGTCAAGATCGGCTGCATGCTCGCCGCGGGCACCTACTATCCCTACAGCTGCCGTCCGGGCGATGTACGCCAGGCTCAGCTTGACAACCAGGACAATTACTTCTTCGTCGACGTCCAGAGCCGCGGTTACTACCCGGCCTATGCCGTCAAGAAACTCGAGCGCCTGGGCATCGATGTGGGCATGACCGACGAGGACCGCGAGGTCCTGGCTGCCAACACCGTCGACTTCATCAGCTTTAGTTACTACAGCACCCGCTGCTCTGCCGGTGCCGACAACCCCGATGTCGAGAAGACCCAGGGCAACGCCTTCGCCGGCGCCAAGAACCCCTATCTGCAGCAGGGCCGGTGGGGCTGGGCCATCGATCCGCTGGGCTTCCGCATCACGCTCAACGACCTGTACGACCGCTATCAGAAGCCGCTGTTTGTGGTTGAGAACGGTCTGGGTGCCAAGGATGTTGTCGGGGAGGACGGCTCCATCAACGACGACTACCGTATTGACTACCTGCGCCAGCACATCGCCGTCATGCGCGACGCGGTGACCGAGGACAGCGTGGACCTTTTGGGCTACACCACCTGGGGCCCGATCGACCTCGTCTCGGCCGGCACCGGCGAGATGTCCAAGCGCTACGGCTTTATCTACGTCGACCGCGACGACGCGGGCAACGGTACCATCAAGCGTTCCAAGAAGAAGAGCTTTGACTGGCACAAGAAGGTAATCGCCTCCAGCGGCGAAGATCTGGCCTAGGATTTTCCAACAACCATCGCTTCCTAACCAAGGCGCCCGGCGAGCAACTTAGTGCTCGTCGGGTGCCTTGTTAAAAGAAGTGAAAACTTGCAATTGCACTACGGCGCGAGCACATCCAGCGGAACAACTTGGACGCCGCGGTCAGTGACATAGGCTTGTGAACCAAATCCAATGATTACGACTTTCGAAACTGGCGGGTTGTTTCCGGCGGCAACCATACGCTTCTCGACAGCAATAAGGCTGTCAGACGCCTCTTCGATTTGGGCGGAGCTGAGCTTGATTTCGACCGGGATCCACGTTCCACCGGGAGCCGCAATGACTGCATCGACTTCTAGATCGCGAGAATCGTGATAGTGATAGAGGCCCATTCCATTTGCCTGCGCATAAACCCACAAATCATGAAGGGCCAACGATTCGAAAAGCAGCCCAAGCGTCTTGAAATCTAGCAGCAATGTCGCCGGGGTCGCTCCGAGCGCAGCGGCCGCCAGTGACGGATCGGCGAGATGATGCTTCTTCGATTCTCTTAAGTGCACGGGAGATCTCATTGCGGGGTTCCATGCGGGAATATCGCGAACGAAACTAACCCGAGCGAGAAGGGATATATATGATGCCGCCGTTTGTCTCGACACCTCTCCGCCAAGATCGGCTACGAGTGTCTTGAGTGTCGCCAAAGTGGATTCATTGCGCGCAAGCGATTCGATGACAGCTTTGACCTTTTCAGGGTCGCGGCGAGAGCCGTCGACGCGGGACAAATCTTCTTCGGCAACTATGCCGATGTAACGTTTGGCCATCGCGGACGCAGCCAGCGCATCGCGACCGACCGCCGCGGGCCATCCACCGCGAACAACGCACTCGGCAATCGAGGCGGAATCCAGCGATCCGAAAGCGCCATTGAACTTTTCGCCAGAAATAATGCCCGATAGCTTAACTGCACCGCTGGATTTCCCGAGTTCGAAAAGCGTCATGGTATCCATACGCAGTTTGGCGAATCTTCCAGCGCCGCTGTGCATCGGCCGTTCGTCGTCTCGCGGTGTTGCCGATCCCGTAAATATGAACTGACCAGGCTCGCCGCCGCGGTTGTCGCACTCAAACCGTGCCGCGTCCCAAAGTTTCGGAACCTCCTGCCACTCGTCAATCAGCCGCGGCGCCTCGCCGGAAACGGCAAGAGCCGGGTCAGTCTCGGCACGTAAGCGATTCTCGAAGTTGCGGGACGGGTCCATGAGAAGGAGTCTGGACGCTGCACGGGTCTCGGCCGTGGTCGTCTTTCCGCACCATTTCGGTCCTTCGATGAGAACGGCGCCGAATATACCCAGCAGCTGGTCAAGCTCATTTTCGATAATTCTAGTGTAGTACTTCTTTGGCATAATTATCACCATTGTTTACCAGTACATTTAACCAAATATACAGTTACCATTTAACCAAATTTCAATTCTTTGATTAACCAAATTTACACATTTCAATTAACGAAACAGATTAACATGTACTGTTTGAGTTGGCACTTGGGAAATCTCTCGCTGGGCAATCCGTTGCTACGGCTGAGGCTTCTTCGTCGAACCGAGGCGCCTGGCGAGCAGCTATGCCCGCCGGGCGCTTTGTTAAAAGAAGTGAAAGAAAGCAAAAGATGTTAAAACTTGCAAAAGAAATTAAAGCGGGGGTGAGGGGCGTTTTTAGCTGTTTTGGGCCGCCGCGGCCAGCGGGGGCGGGTCGCGGCGGCCCAAACATCCTTGACGAGGGTGCCGGTGAAGTTACAGCAGCTCGCCGTGGCGGGCGATGTAGCGGCGCTTGGCCAGTTGGGTGAGCGCGATGTAGGCGGCGACAATGCCGATGAGCAGCGCGAAGAAGATTGGCGGCAGCGGCATGAGACCCAGCGCATCGGCGATGGGGCTTGCCGGCAGCCAGGTGACGAGCACCAGGCCCAGCACGGTGAGGAGGCACAGCGCGGGCGCGGCGTGGTCGCGCGGGCGTGGCAGGCGCGGGGAGCGCAGCATGTGGACCACGAGCGTCTGCGACCACATGGACTCGACAAACCAACCGCTCTGGAAGAGCGCCGTAAAGGCCGCCATGCCTGCGACGTCGCCTACAGCGGCAAGCTCGGCCCAGCTCGCGCCCACGGCGGCGGGGCACACCACAAAGAAGAGCGCGGCGAAAGTCGCGATATCAAACAGTGAGCTCACGAGGCCCAGCTCGAGCATAAAGCCCTTGATGGACGCGGCGTCCCAAGCACGCGGACGGGCAGTCCAGGCGTCGTCGACGGTGTCCCACGGCAGCGCGATGCACACGATCTCGTAGACCAGCGACAGCAGCACCAGCTGCAGAGCGCTCATGGGCAAGAATGGCAAGAACAGGCTCGCGACGGTCACGGATAGCACGTTGCCAAAGTTGGAGCTCACCGTGGTCTTGAGGTACTTGAGTAGGTTGCCGTAGGTGCGGCGGCCTTCGATGATGCCGCGCTCGAGCACGCCCAGGTCTTTCTGGAGCAAGATGATATCGGCGGATTCCTTGGCGATGTCGACGGCCGAATCGACCGAGATGCCGCAGTCGCTCGCATGCATGGCGGCGGCGTCGTTGATGCCGTCGCCCATAAAGCCCACGGTGTGGCCGAGCAGCTCGCGCATGACGCGCACCAGGCGCGCCTTCTGCAGCCGCGAGAGCTTGGCGAAGAGGTGGGTGTTCTCGGCGCGCTCGGCAAGTTCGGCGTCATCGAGCGCATCGATCTCGGAGCCGAGCAAGACGTTGCTCGCGTCGATACCGATCTGTTCGCAGACGGTGGCGGCAACGCGGTCGTTGTCGCCGGTCAGGACCTTGACCGCCACACCCTTGGCCTCGAGCGTGGCGACGGCGCCCGCGGCACTCGCCTTGGGCGGATCGAGGAAGGCCAAAAAGCCCATCAACACCATGTCGCATTCGTCGGCGATGCCAAATTCGCCCACGCAGCGCGGATTGGTCTTCTGCGCCACGGCAATCACGCGCAGGCCCTCGGCGTTGAGCCCGGCGACCTGCTTGCGAATCTGGGCGAGCTTATCTTCGGTGAACGGCTGGGCGGCACCATCGACCTCGACAAAGGAGCAGATCTCGAGCATTTCCTCGGCAGCCCCCTTGGTGACCATCTGGGTTTTGCCCTGGGCGTCGGCGACAACTACGCTCAGGCGGCGGCGCGAGAAATCGAAGGGCACCTCGTCGACCTTGGTATAGCGGTCGCGCAGGCTCTGGCCCAGCATAGAATCGGGCACGACGGTCGAGGGCGTCACATCGGCACGGTCGATGACGGCCAGGTCGATAAGGTTTTTGAGGCCGGTCTGGAAGAAGCTGTTCAAAAACGCATGGCGCAGCACGCGCGCATCCTCGTTGCCGTCGGTGTTGAGGTAGCGCTCGAGCACGATGCGGTCTTCGGTGAGGGTGCCGGTCTTGTCGCAGCACAGGACGTCCATCGCGCCGAGGTTTTGGATCGCCGGCAGCTCCTTGACGATAACCTGGCGGCGGGCGAGGTCCTTGGCGCCCTGCGACAGGCTCGTGGTCACGATGACGGGAAGCATCTGCGGCGTGATGCCCACGGCCACGCTCGTGGCGAACAGCAGCGCGTCGATGACGTTGCCCTTGGTGGCGGCGTTGATGGCAAAGACGGCCGGCGCCATAACGAGCATGAGGCGCACGAGCAACATGGAGACGCTCGAGACGCCGCGGTCAAACGCGCTCTTCTCGCCGCGCCCGTTGAGCATCTTGGCGATGCCGCCCAGGTAGGTGTCCGAGCCGGTGGCAACGACAAGCGCCATAGCGGTGCCGTTTTGCACGGAGGTGCCGGTAAAGACGATGTTCTTGCAGGCAGAGAGTGGCAGCGCGGAGCCGTCGGCACCCTCGACGACGGTGATGGCAGCGGTCTTCTCGACGGCCTCGCTCTCGCCGGTGAGTGCGGACTCGATCACAAACAGGTCGCGCGCGGTGATGATGCGGGCATCTGCCGGCACCATGTCGCCGGCAGAGAGGCGGATTACATCGCCGGGGACGAGCTCGTCGAAGGGGATCTCGATGCGCTCGCCGTCGCGCAGGGCACAGCAGGTGTTGGAGACCAGGTCCTTAAGGGCCTCGGCCGCATTGCCGCTGCGGGCTTCCTGGATAAACTTCATGCCGCCCGATACCAGCAGCATGATGCCGATGACGATGACCGTGGAGGGGTCACGCTGCAGCTCGGGCACGGCGAGCACGTCGATGTAGAGCGAGACCAGTGCGAGGGCGGCGAGGATGCCAGCGAAGGGATCGACGAACGCGTCGGCGATGCGGCGGGCGAGCGTCTTGGTCGGCGCTTCGATGGTGTTGGGGCCGACGGCGCTCAGGCGCTCGGCGGCGTGCTCGGCGGTGAGGCCGTCGGCTGTGGCGTCGAGCAGCACGAGGGCATCCTCGGCGCTATGGGTGGCGGCGAATATGGTGTTCTTGGACATGTCGGTATGAGCGGCGGGGCGCGCCGTGCGGCGGCGCTTGGAGATGGCTTCGAGTACCGTGGCGGTTTTGAGCATCAGCATAGGGTCCTCCTTGTTGAAGGGAGTTAGCGTACGTGTCGTATGTGCTTCAAAAAACCTAGATGTCGCTCACGTCATGCTTTCGAACCACCACAAAGGGACAGGCACCTTTGTGGTGGTTTTGACGATCGGCTGTTGGCGCTTATGCGTGCGCGGAATCCTCGCGGCGTGCCGAGGGCGACATGCAGGTTTTTCGACTATGACTGCCTTCCATGGCACACCTCCTTAAGGCCGGGCGCGGCGCGCTTTGGGTATCTCGTACCCGTTACAATCCGCCCGTATTCTTGATGAGGGGGTTTGCCGTGTCAACCCTAATGTTTGGAAAACCATTGCCCCTGACAAAGCCTTTACAGAATGCCGAGGCCCCAAAGCGCGCCCCGCAATGCGCCCTGCCTGCGCTAAACTGGAAGGCACGTACGCGATTACGAGAGGAGCCCGCATGGAGGCTTACAAGCAAGAGTTCATCAAGTTTATGGTTGAGTCCGACGTTCTTAAGTTCGGCAGCTTTACGCTCAAGAGCGGCCGTCAGTCCCCGTTCTTTATGAACGCCGGCGCCTACGTGACGGGCTATCAGCTCAAGAAACTGGGCGAGTATTATGCCCAGGCCATTCACGATAACTTTGGCGACGACTTTGACGTGCTGTTTGGACCGGCCTACAAGGGTATTCCGCTGGCCGTCGTGACCGCAATTGCCTACCACGAGCTGTACGGCAAGGAGGTCAAGTACTGCTGCGACCGCAAGGAGGCCAAGGACCACGGTGCCGATAAGGGCAACCTGCTGGGTTATGAACCCAAGGACGGCGACCGTGTGGTCATGGTCGAGGACGTCACCACCAGCGGCAAGTCCATCGACGAGACCTATCCCAAGGTCAAGGCTGCTGCCGATGTCGAGATTAAGGGCCTGATCGTGTCCCTCAACCGCATGGAGGTCGGCAAGGGTGGCGTGACCACCGCGCAGAAGGAGATCGAGGCCAAGTACGGTTTCCCCGTCGCGAGCATCGTTTCCATGGCCGAGGTCGTCGAGACCCTCTACAACCACGAGATCGACGGTAAGGTCGTCATCGATGACGAGCTCAAGGCCGCCATCGACGCCTACTACGAGCAGTACGGAGCCCGTTAGTTACGCGGTTTTGCCAAACCGCGTAACCAGTTGACGCTGCGCGCCGCCCAGGGCGACAATTTATCATTCAAAAGGCGAGGCATGACCAGAAGGTCAATGCCTCGCCTTTTTCATGCCAACTTGTTCGCCCTGGACGTCGCTCGCTGTCCGTCCTCTACTTGCGGCGTTGTCTTGCTCCGGATGCGGTGGTCATTGGGGACGTTCTTAAATGACTGCTCGAGATGAGCGTCCAAAAATCCGCGCTCGTTCGATTGGCGCATGTCTACGCAGCGTAGGTTGTCGAGCCTGGCCTTCAAATGGATACTGACTGTCGAACCGGTTCACTCCATTTCTTCAACTTGATTGGACAGCCCATGAACCAGACACGGCAAACCAATGCTTCCCATACTTTTTTGGCAGCGCATGCCATCAAGCGGCTGCGCGAAGAGCGCGGCCTCACCCAGCGCGCCCTGGCGGAAAGCCTTGGCGTGACCGATAAAGCCGTCAGCAAGTGGGAATCCGGCCGCGGCCTTCCTGACATTTCCCTCGTTGAGCCTTTGGCCCAGAGACTCGGCATAAGCGTGGCTGAGCTTTTGGCTGGTGACATTCGGGCTAACGCCAACCGTGCAGGCAATATGCTCAAAGGCGTCTTTTACGTTTGCCCTATCTGCGGAAACGTTGTGCACGCGCTCGGAGAAGGCAGCTTTAGCTGCTGTGGCTCCACGATGTTTCCCCAGGAGGCCGAAGAGCCGGACGCGGACCATGCCTTTTCCATCGAGCGCATCGAGGACGATTGGTACGTCACGCTCGATCATCCCATGACCAAGGATCACTACATTAGCTTTGTGGCATATGCGACTATGGACGGCATCTGCTTTAAGAAGCTCTATCCAGAGCAATCGGTGCAGCCGCGCTTCCATATTACCGGGCGCGGCAGAATATTTCTTTACTGCAACCAACACGGACTCTTTACGTCGCTGACGCCTCGCAAATAACGGCTGTCTATCCGCCCTCCTCATGCGTTCCCAGGGGACCCAAAATGAGCGTGGATAATCTCCCGGTTTTGGCTCGGTGACGGCCTCAAAGTGGGAGATTGTCCACGCTCGTTAGTTAAGCGTCCAAAAATCCACGCTCGTCGCTACTTGAGCCCGGGCAGGCGGGTGTAGGGAAACGATTGCTCCAGGAACTCGGAGCAGCGGGCGTAGTCTTTGGCAAAGTAGCTGCTGTAGAGCGAATCGAGCACGTATTGCACTGCGATGTGGCACGCGAACTGTGTGATGCGGTGCGTCATGCTCTCGTGGTCGCTCACCGTGAGGTAGGCGGCAAAGCCGGGGTGAATACGCGCGCAATGAGGCGTGCCGATGACGATGGCCGGGACATGCCGACTGCTGATGATCGGCAAGATGTCCTTGAGGTTGGGGGCAAGGCCGCTGTAGGAGATAGCGATTGCCACATGGTCGGGGCCCGAGGCAAGCGCCGTGCGCACCTGGGCTTCGGCATTGTCGTGGCACGTCGCACTTTTACCGTCGGAGAGTAGGCGATCGCGGAACATTCCTGCTGGATAGAGGTTGTGCGAGCCCGTGAAAATATCGACCTGTCGGGCGTTCGCGATGAGCTTGGCGGCGTAGTCGAGCTGTGCGGGGTCGAGCAGCTCCTGCGTCTCGGCCAGCGTAGTCTGGTAGAGTCCTTCCATACGCTCCATGACCTGCGCGGGGGTGGACGTAGCATCGAAGGGAAAGTCGATGTCCACGTCGCGACGGTTTCCCGCCTCAGTTGTCAAGCGAATAAGCTCGACCTTGAGATCCTTGAAGCCCTCGAGGCCGAGCTTTTTGCAAAAACGGTGCACGCTCGCAACGGAAACGTTGGTGCGCGCGGCAAATTCCTTAATAGAAAGCCCGCGGATGTCCTCGCCGATGGCAAGGGCCGCAATGCCGAGTTGTTGCTCGGTGGGGGTGAGGCCCTGCGCCTCGGTAATCTTGCGTTTGATATCCATGCGAACTCCCACACTTGCCAAACCTGGCAAAAAGGAACGGGTTTATTTTGGCACGTTTCGGTCGGTATCAGGAAGTGTCAGGGACGGGGCGGCGGCGGTCCGTGGGCGCGAAAAGAAGTGTCGGGTTTGGCGCGCCCGCTTCTGCCCGTTCCGTGCGCAGACGATACTCGGCTTATCGAGGGTTAATCGACAATATGAGTGCCACTGGGGAAAAGGTTTTGGGAAGGGCTTGAAAGGGCTTGCGATTCGAGCCCTCGCCTTAGTATTTTGGCCATTTGGCACTATAATCACCATAGGCATGCGCATAACGTTGCGCTGAATCAAGAGGAGAAAACGTATGGGTCTGTTTGACATGTTCAAGAAGAAGGCTGAGCCCGCGGCTGCCGCTGCTCCGGCCTCCATCTCTGCTTCTGCCGGCGCCGACGTGCTGTGCTCGCCCGTCAAGGGCAAGGTCATCAAGATGGCCGACGTGCCCGATCCCGTCTTTGGTGGCGAGGTTCTGGGCAAGGGCTGCGCCGTGTGGCCCGAGGACGATCTGGTCTACGCTCCCTGCGACGGCAAGGTGACCGTCACCATGGGTCACGCCGTGGGCCTGCAGTCCGATAGCGGCATCGAGGTTCTGGTGCACGTTGGCGTCGATACCGTCAACATGAACGGCGACGGCTTCGAGGGCTTCGTCAAGGCCGACGATGTCGTTAAGGCTGGCCAGCCCATGCTCAAGATCGACCGCGCCAAGATCGCCGCTGCCGGCTACAAGGACTGCGTCGTCGTGGCTGTGTCCAACACCGCCGAGTTCGCCGACGTCGAGCTCGCCGTCGAGGCTGACTCCGCTGTCTCCGCTGGCGATGCCATCGTCAAGGTCGTCCGCAAGTAGTCTGCGGCAACATAAGGGTGTTTTGGGGTGGTCGGGTTATCCGGCCGCCCTTTTTTATTGCAATGCGGCGGAACGTTTTATTGCGCGTTGGGCGGACCGGTAAACCGTTCGGACGTTAAATCGAGCCGACTGCGCCTTTGCTTTGCCGGGGGTGTTCGTTATCGGCTAGTATGGCCTTATTGTTACGACGCGCACCGCGTCGGGAAGCGCGGTGCCGCTTGTTGGGAGGAATGTCATGAAGAAGAAGCTGCTGCTTGCGCCCCTGATGGCTGTTCTGGTCGCGTGCGTGGTTGTGCTTTCCGGCTGCGGAGGTCCTTCGGTTGAGGAGCTCATCACCGAGGATCTTACGATGCAGTTTGACGAGGTCAAGAACGGCGGCGACGACTTCCTCGCCGGCCTGGAAGAGGCCTCGGGCGACGAGTTCGAGCAGCTGGGCATCGATCCCAAGGAGTACGCCAAGAGCTATCTCGAGGGTTTTGACTACAAGATCGGCGATGTGACGGTCGACGAGGACAAGGGCACCGCGACTGCCGATGTCACCATTACCTGCAAGTCCATGAACAAGATCGTTGAAGATTTCGCCACCCAGTATCAGGAGAAGATCGCGGCGCTCGATACGATGCCTTCCGAGGACGACCTGTACAAGATGGCCGGCCAGGTCATGGTCGACGTGACCAAGGCCGCTAAGACCAAGGACACCAAGGTTACCTTCAAGTACACCGCCAATGACGATGGCGAGTGGTCTGCTGACGATTCCGCAACCACCGAGATGATGAATGCAATGATGAACTAGGGGAGTTACGCGGTAGTTCGTTGCGGCGTTTTACCAAACGCCGCAACTGCTCGACGCTGCCATTGTTTGACCAGTCGTTTAAGAACGTCCCCAACGACTACTTTCCGCGCAACGGCATTGCGGCGGCTGGGTTGGGCAGCGCTGGCGTTACTCGCCCAGGATCAGCGCCGCGAGCTCTTCCTGCGTGTCAACCACGTAGTCGGCACCGGCTGCTTCGAGCTCTGCGCGGCCTCGGAAGCCCCAGCTGACGCCCGCACTCTTAAGGCCGGCGTTGTGGCCGGTCAGGATATCGACATTGGAATCGCCCACATAGAGCGTGGTTGCCGGATCGGCACCCAGCTCTTCCATCACATGCAGTGTGACGGGCGCTTCGGGCTTGGGCGGAAACGCATCGACACGGCCCTGTACCAGCGCAAAGCGCTCGGAACCAAAATACTTCTCAATAAGCGGAGCCGCCGAGACGTGGTCCTTGTTGGTGAGCACGGCAAGCTGAACGCCCGCGGCGCGTAGGCGGTCGAGCAGCTCGATCGTGCCGGCGTACGGTGCAGTGTGGTCTTCCTTGTGCTCGCCGTAGTAAGCCCTAAACTCGGCAAGCGTCTGCTCAAACATACGGCCGTCGCCCGCATACTCGGCGGGCATAAAGCGCTCGACCAGCTTGAGCATGCCGTTTCCCACCTTGTAACGGTACTCGTCAACGGCAAACGTGGGCCAGCCGTGCGTCTCGCAGGTATGGTTGCCAGCGGCCGCCAGGTCCTCGAGCGTGTTGAGGATGGTGCCGTCCAGATCAAAAATCACATGGGAATAATCCGCTGCCATGGGTGCTCCTGCCTCTTGAGTTGTAAAACGCACCCCATAATACTGGGCATGCGTGCCGGGCATGTTTGGAATCTGAATATCTTTAATAGCCCTGAGCCTTTGTCGTTAGCAAATCCTCGGCAGCTGCTCTCCCACGAGCATGTCGAGGATGCGGGTCGAGCCCCAGCCGGTGCGCACGCGCACGGCGGGGCGGGCGTCCTCGGCAAGCGGCAGCACGCGACCGATAATGGCGGCATTCTCGCCGTAGCGCGCGGCGCGCATGGCTGCCAGCGCGGCATCGGCTTGCTCGGCCGGCACCACGGCAACCATCTTGCCCTCGTTTGCTACCTGCAGCACGTCATAGCCGAGCATCTCGCAGGCTGCCTGCACGTCGGGGCGCACAGGCACATCGTCCTCGTCGATTTCCATGGCAACGCCGCTGGCCTGCGCAAACTCGTTGAGCGTCGAGGCCAGGCCACCGCGCGTGGGGTCGCGGAAACAGCGCGTGTCGGGTGCTGCGGCAAGCACATCGGCAATCAGGTGGTTGAGCGGCGCGGCATCGCTTTCGATGGTGCTCGAAAACGCCAGGCCCTCGCGTTTGCTCATGATGGCGATGCCGTGGTCGCCGAGTGTACCCGACACCAGGATGACGTCGCCGGGCTTGCAGTTTGCGCCGCTGAGCGCCACGCCCGCGGGTACCTCGCCCACGCCGGCGGTATTGATATAGACGCCGTCGGCCCCGCCGCGCTCGACCACCTTAGTGTCGCCCGTGATTATGGACACGCCCGCCTCGTGCGCCGTCTCGGCCATCGTCTGCACAATCTGCTGGAGCTTATCCATGGGATAGCCCTCTTCGAGGATAAAGCCGCACGATAGGTAGCGCACGTTGGCGCCCGAGGTCGCGACGTCGTTGACGGTTCCGCACACGGCGAGGCGGCCGATGTTGCCACCGGGGAAGAACTGCGGCGAGACTACAAAGCTGTCGGTCGACATGGCGATGCGCCCGCTCGCGGGCAGCGCGGCGACGCCGGCGTCGTTGCCCTCGAGCAGCTCGGGCGAGCCAAAGGCATCCAAAAAGACTTCGTCGATGATGCGCTTCATCATCTGCCCGCCGGAGCCGTGGCCCAGCAAGACAGTGCTATCGGAGACACTATGGGACATATCGAAAACTCCAATCGAGGACGGAATTATATGGGTGAGGTGCAGCGTCGACCGGCCCGCCGTTCGTTAGAGCGGCGGAACCCATTAGCCTCGGTAGCGGTAGTACGCCGCGCAGCTGCCCTCGGAGCTCACCATGCACGGGCCGACGGGATGTTCGGGCGTGCATGCGCGGCCAAAGAGCGGGCAATTGCTCGGCGTAATGGCCCCGCGCAGCACGTCGCCGCAGCGGCACCCGCGCGGCTCGACTGTCGCCTCAACGGGTACGTCAAAGCGGACGCCGGCATCAAAGCGCGCGAATTCGGGCCGGATGGAAAGACCCGAGCCGGCAATCGGCCCCAGACCGCGCCATGTGGTGTCGCACGGCTCAAACACCTGCTCGACCAGCTGGCGCGCCACGGGGTTGCCGTCTGCATTGACGCCACGGCGGTAGGCGTTGTCGATTGCGGGCTGCCCCTCAACAACCATCTGGACCAGCATGCAGATACCCTGCAAGATGTCGACCGGCTCAAATCCCGTTACCACGCCTGGAGTCTTAAACTCATCGACCAAAAAGTCAAAGGGGGCTAAGCCCGTGATGGTGGCGACGTGTCCCGGAAGGATAAAGCCGTCGATAGTGGTCTCGGGATCGTTGGCGATGGCGCGCAGCGCCGGCGGCGTGGTCTTGTGAGTGCAATAGACCGAGAAGTTCTGGAGTCCGCGTGCATCGGCCTCCAAAATGGCGGCGGCGATGGTGGGCGTCGTGGTCTCAAAGCCGACGCCCATAAAGATGACCGGGCGATCGGGGTTGTGTTCGGCGATACCGAGTGCATCGAGCGGGGAGTACACAATGCGAATATCGCGCCCCGCCGCCTTTTGCGCGGCGAGCGAGGTAGACGACCCGGGCACGCGCATCATGTCGCCAAAGGTGGTGATGATGGCGCCGTCCATCTTGGCGAGCGCGATTGCATGGTCGATATCGCGGTTGGCGGTAACGCAGACGGGGCAACCCGGACCGCTCAGCAGTTTGAGCCCGGCAGGCATAATGGAGCGAAAGCCATAGCGACCGATGCTCACGGTGTGCGTGCCGCAGACTTCCATAAGGTTGATGGCGCGGTCGCCGACGAGTTCACGGTCGCGCTCGATGAGCTCGCGAGCCAGCTTGGGATTGCGAAATGCCGAAAAGTCGATACCGGAGCGAGCCGGCTGTCCGGCCGCCACTAGTAAGCCTCCGCCGGGTTGGTGGCCAGCTGGTCTTCTTCGACCAGTTCGGTCATGGTATTGACGAGCTCGAGTGTCTCTTGGGCTTCCTGCTCGTCGACAATCTGAATGCCAAAGCCGGCGTGCACGAGAATATAGTCGCCTACCTGTGCCGTCGGCACGAGGCGCAGCGAAACGGGGCGCTCGATGCCCATCATGTCGACGGTCGCCTTAAGGTCGTCGTCGCGTTTGACCACTTTACCGGGAACGGCAAGGCACATAATGTTCCCCTTTTATACGTTTTGCGCTGGATAGGCGCCTAATTACCCATCAGTTGATGGTAGCGCTCGCGGAAGTCACGAGCAAACGCGTTACACCTGTGAGACGGCGGCGCGCAGGCTGGCAAAACGGCCTATCGTGATGCTGTCTGCGCAAGGCGAGCGCGAGCGATGGCGGCCTGACCGTAGGCGATGCAGCCGTCGTTGACGGGCACGGAGTGGGGGACCAAGACGGCAAGACCGGCGTCTTTGAGTTCGTGGGTAAGGAGCTGAAGCAAAAGTCGGTTCATGAACACGCCGCCCGAGAGCGCGACGGTATCGATGCTTTCGCGCGCGCAGATTTCGCGTGCGATTCGTGCCGAAGAGCGCGCGATGGCGATATGGAAATCGAGCGCGAGCCTGTAGGCCGCAGCGCCGGCCCTGATTCCCTCCAAAAGCGCCTCAATAAGCGATCTGGAGTTTAGAACATGGTGGGCGTCCGGACGGGATGATTCGGTTACGGAAAAGCCGGCTATATTGCCGGTGAGGCAGGCACTTTCACTGCTGAGCGCGCGCCAGGCGGCGGCTTCGAGTTCTATGGCGGGTTCGCCCTCGTAGGTTGCCTTGTCGCAGATGCCCAGAATTGCTGCCGCGGCATCAAAGAGACGCCCCATGCTGCTGGTACGCGGGCTGTTGATGCCGCGCTCGATCATGGTGGCTGTCACGCGGCGCGTTTGCTCGTCGAGGCTGTCCAAAAGCCGAGCGGCACCTGGGTGCTCGAGCAGGCCGAGCTCACTGAGCAGGGCAAAGGCGTTGCGGCGGGCGTCGCGTACGGACGCTACGCCACCGGGTAGGGCCCAAGTGCGCAGATGCGCTGCGCGCTCAAAGTCAGCAAGGCCAGCGACAAGAAACTCGCCGCCCCATATGGTGCCATCGGTGCCGGCGCCCGTGCCATCGAAGGCAATGCCGAGGACGCGCGCCTCGGGCGCAAGCTGGCCTGTGACAATCGCTTCTGCCATCACGCTCGCGATGTGCGCATGATGGTGCTGGACTTCGATAAGCGGCAGATTGTGCTCCCGTGCCTGCTCGCGCGCCCACTGACCCGATAGATAACTGGGGTGTACATCGCAGGCCAAGGCGGCGGGTGCCAAGTCAAAGAGATCTTCCAAGCGCGTGCGCGCGGCGTTCCAGGCATCGAAGGTCTCGCCGTTTTCAACATCGCCGATATGCTGCGACACAAAACAGGTTGCCTCGCCGTTCGTCCCTTCACGCGTGAGTGCAATCGTGGCTTTTTGTTGTGGCCCACAGGCGAGCACGCAGGACGGAGTGCCGTCGAGCGCCGGCAACGGCAGCGGCTGGGGTGCATATCCGCGAGCGCGGCGAACGGGCATAACAGCGCCGTCGACCACGTGTACCAAAGAGTCGTCGTAGCGCGAGAGGATCGCGCGGTCGTTACCGAGCAACGCGTCGGCGATGCCGGCGGCAACGAGGCGTTCCCAGGCAAGGTCGTCGTCGGTCTCGATGGGTTCTTCGCTCAGATTTCCGCTGGTCATGACGAGCGCGTGCATGCCGCGGGTTTCTGCCGCGGCAAGCAACAGATGCTGAAGCGGGGTGTAGGGGAGCATGACACCGAGCTCGGGAAGGTCGTGCGCGACGGAATGCGCGAGCGCGAGGGCGTCGGGGGAGCCGCCGCTCTCGCAAGCGGCACGTCGGCGCAGCAGCACAATGGGGCGAATGCTGCCGGCCAGCAAGCCGCGCTCAATGTCGTTGACATGGCACAGGCGTTCAACGTCGGCAAGGTCGCGCACCATAACGGCAAGCGGTTTGTTGCTGCGGCGTTTGCGGCGGCGAAGCTCGGCTACCGCCTGCTCGTTGGAGGCGTCGCATGCCAAGTGAAATCCGCCCAGACCCTTGATGGCGACGATGCCACCGTCGGCCAGCAGCTCAACGCAGCGCTCGATGATAGCGTCGCTGGCCTCGCGTGTGGTACCGACGGCCGGTGTCGCGGACGAATTCCCGCACGCATTGCCGTTCACAGCCTCGCTCCACGTAATATGCGGCCCGCAATCAAAGCAGGCATCGGGCTGCGCGTGAAAACGCCGGTCGAGTGGGTCGGCATACTCCACGGCGCACTCGGGACACATGGGAAAACAATCCATCGAGGTGGCCGCTCGATCGTAAGGCAGCGAGCGGATGATGGTAAAGCGCGGCCCGCAGTTAGTGCAGTTGATAAAGGGGTAGTGATAGCGTCGGTCGGTGGGGTCGAACAGTTCGCGCAGGCAGTCGTCACAGGTGGCGATATCGGGAGAGATGAGCGTCGTGTGCACGGTCTGATCCTGCGACGCTACGATACGAAAGGCCCGCTCATCGTCGGCATCCCAACCGTTGGCTGCCAGGTCCACAACCTCGACATGCTCTACGCGGGCTGCCGCAGGCGCATGCTCAGAAAGCGCGTCAACAAAAGCATCGAGCGCATCGGCCAGAGCATGCGCTTCGATGTGCACGCCGTCGCCCGCATTGAGCACCCAGCCGCAAATGCCATGCGCCATAGCCTCGCGATACACAAACGGTCGCATGCCAACGCCCTGCACAATGCCCGTCACATGAATATGCACATGCCGCATGCGACACCCCTCATCAAAACCGACCAAAAAGGGACAGGTTTATTTTGGTCGGTAAAACTTCTAAACCTGCCACAACAAACCTGTCCCTTTTTGGCAGGTGCGCTATAGCCCCAGGCTTTGCTTGGTGGCGGCGCAGGTGAGCTCGCCGTGCTTAACGCCGCGCAGGCCCAGCAGTCGGTCGGCTAGTTCGTAGACGCGCTCGCCGCGACCCTTGAGCGCCAGAATCTCCAGACAGTTGTGGTGATCCAGATGCACGTGCATGGTCGATACGATCTCGTCGGTGTAGTCGTGCTGCACTTCGTCCAGACGGCGCGTCAGGTCGCCGGTATGGTGGTCGTAGATCATGGTGAGCGACCCGATAACATGCTCATCGGGCGTGCGCATCTGCTCCTTGGCGATCGAGGCGCGAATCAGGTCGCGCACGGCCTCGGAGCGGTTGGCCACGTCGCCGCGGCGCGCGATCTGTTCGTCAAAACGGCGCAGCAGGTCATCCGGTGCGGTAACCGAAAAACGGACCAGCTCGGAGCCGGAGCCACTACAGTGGCAGCCCGCGTCACCGTCCGCCCCGTGCGGATGCTCGTGCTCGTACCCGCAGCCGTGCTCGTGTTCGGCCACCTTACACCAGCTTCACGGAGCCGACGGAGTTGTGGTCGGCCTCGATGGCTTCCTCGTAGCCCTCGAGCGCGTCATGCGCCTCGTGCAACGCGGCCATGGCGGCCTCGAGCTTGGCGCCGATGCGCTCCATGTCAAAATTCTCGGTCGCATGCAGCAACTGATGGCTCCATTCGTGAGCGAGCTCGATGGTGTCGTCGACCTGTTTGACGCTCATGGCAAGCTGGCTCATGTTCATTCCAACATCATGCATGGGAAATCTCCTTTTGTATGGGGCAGTTCAGTGGTTCAGATTTTACTACGCCCGCTTTGCGCGCAGCTGCATAAGAAAACGGGTGCGAGCCTGTGCGACCCGCACCCGTTCACTGGGGGCTGTTTGTAACTACCATACTATCCGTGGTCGCATGCCTTGCGTTTGGCACTCCGGTGAGCGGTGCGAAACCGCTCATGGACGGCAGACAAGTAACAAGCGTATTACAGATGTTTCTCCAGCAGCGCCTGCAGCCTCGCCTTGGGTAAGGCGCCAACCGAGCGGTCGACCTCCTCGCCGTTCTTAAAGACGATCAGCGTGGGGATGCTCATGACGCCAAACTTCATGGCCAGGTCCTGGTTGTCGTCGACGTTGCACTTGGCCACAGCCAACTTGCCGGCCAGCTCGTCGGCAACCTCGTCTACGATGGGCGAGAGCGAGCGGCAGGGGCCGCACCACGGGGCCCAAAAATCAACCAGTACGGGCAGGCTATCGTTGACGACAGCGCCGAAGTTCTCGGGGGTAATCTGCTTAATGTCAGCCATGGTGACCTCCATAATACGACGCGGCTCGGCCGCGTAAAACTCAGTACGACCGTGCTTATACCCAGCGGCCCGCAAAGCAACCACTCGCGGGCGGCTCTTTTATATAATGGTGGGCACGCAAACGATTGGAGAGCGCATGCCCACGTCACAAAGCCAGAAAAAAGAAGCCATCGCTCAGGCGACCGAGCAGGAGCTCGCGTCGCTTGCAGATCGCGGTGTGCGTATCGCGGGCAACGCGTGCTCGCCGATTGTGCTGGTCAAAGGCGATTTGGATGAAGCCGAGTGCTCGGGCGGCGAGCTGGCCGCCGGCGCGGATGGCGCCGCGTTGCGCAAGGCGCTCGGTGCCATCGGATATGCCCCCGAGGATTTTTGTGTGCTGGCAAGCGTCGCCGGCGCGGGCGACGGAGCGGTCGCGGCGGGCGAGGCCCTGACGTGCGACCTGTTCCGCGAGGCGCTGGAGACCTTGGACCCCGAGGCGGTGCTGCTGCTGGACAACAGTGCGGCCGATGTCATGCGCGAGACCTATGCCGATATGCTTGTGGCAATTGATGACTTTGACACCGCCATGCTCAAGCCCGGCCTGGTCGCCCATGTGCAGGGGCGCCGCGTGCTGGCGCTCGACGGTTTTGAGGCGGCGCTCACCGACAAGGCCGCCAAGCAGCGCATGTGGGCCTACATTAAGCAGCTGACCCCGGCGGCTGCACCGCTGTAGCGAGGTTGGCGGCAGCCCCTACATCACGGCGCGCAGCTCAAACCGGTCGCCGTTAATGCGGAACTGGCAGTTGCCGTTCATGCGCTCGACGGCAAGCATAATGCTCTTGGTGCCAAAGCCGTGCCCAGTGTGCTGAGTCACGGGCATGCCGTCGACCATGTGCGGCGCACGGCCAAACGTGTTGGAAACCAGCAATAGAAGCTGACCGTCTTCGTAGCGAAGGTCCAGGTCGACAAACCGCTTGCCTTCGGGGGCGGCGCTCGCCGCGGCGATGGCATTGTCCAGGGCGTTCGATACCACACTGAATAGATCGACATCGCCCACGTGGACGGTTTCGGGCACGGCGGCGTGCAGGTCGGCGGTGATGCCGTGCGCGTTGATGTCCGCGGAAAGCGACGAGAGCGCAATGTTGACCGTTTCGTTGGCGCAGTAGCGGCGCACGGCGGTGCGGTCGTTGGTCTCGCAGAGCGCGTCGATGCGCTCGAGTGCCTCATCGGTGCGACCCTCTTCGATCAGGGCCGCTAGACCGCGCAGGTAGTGGCGCATGTCGTATCACATTGAGACCAAGTCAAGAAGAATCGCTTCGGTCGAATCGCGTCTTTTGGGTGAGTTCTCAACGTCCGCTGCCGCTGGTTTCCACCGTATGCCGAAAACACCCGGACGATGCCGTGCAGATCGCTTCGCTCTGCTATAGTCTCCCAAATTCACGTTTTCTATTGGGATGGTGGTTAATATGGGCGACATACTCGAATCGTTCCTGCGCGTGGCGATGGTGGTGTTCATCGTCGGTCCGCTCACTGCATGGGTCGCCCGTCGCGGCGCGCGTGAGCGCAGTGAGGCGACGGACAACCTCGATCGCTTCACGGTGCGCATGCCCGCTGCCATCCGCACGATCATCGCCTGCTGCGCGGTCGCGTTCGATCTGCTCATGCTGGGTGTCTACGTCTGGCAGGGCGTCTCGTTGGGCGAGTGGGACCACGAACTTGTGTGGTTCGGTCACGCCATGGCGCTCGCGGGCATGGCCATCTGGGCCCTGCTGAGCATCCCGCGCATCGACGTGGACGGTGAGCGAATTCTCTCGCGTAACGCCTTCGGCATCCGCAAGGAGACGACGTTTGGCAACATCACCCGTGCAACGCTTCACACGCAGATGATGAGGATCGACCTGTTCGAGGGCGACCGGAAGTTCTGCTCGATAAGCCTCGAGGGGGTGTGCTCGCTCAACCTCCTCGCCCGTCTGGAGGAAGAGGGCATCGAGGTCTCGGACGCTGTTGACGGCCCGATGACCAAGGCGGGTCTGTGTTGGTCTGCCATCAAGCCGTTGACGATTGTTTTCAACGGTATGGCGCTCGTCTTCTCGCTCGTGATCGCCTTCATGGCTGTTTTCACCGACGCCGGTGCTCGTCTGCTCCTGCTCGTCCCATGCCTCTTCCTGTTCATAGGGGGACTCCTGCCTCTGCTCATGCTCAGCATGCCCGCCCGTGGTATCTACGAGATCGGCAGACAGGAGCGCGAACTCGGTTTCTCCTTCGCCGAGGAGATGGCGAGCCGAGGTGCCACGGGCACCTCGCTTGTCGACGACGATTGGTTCATCGAGATCAGCAACGCCCGCGTCGTGGCGTTCCGCCGCGATTATCTCAAGAAGGTCACGGCGCACGAGGATAGCGAGAGCGGCGACCGTTGCACGGTGACCACGAAAGGCGGTCGCAAAATCAAGGTGTACGCAGCGGGCAGCACGCTCGAGGACCTGCGCTCGTGGTTCAAACAGGGTGCCAAGGCCAGAAGCACGCTCGACCGTGCAGAGGACGCGCTCGAGACGACGTCTGATTGGGTTGTCTGACCTGTATCGTCTTTTCGGACACGCATGCTAGAGGCCCAATCCTTTAGAATGCATTCATCGACGACCGAGAGGACGGTATGCTATGTCCAACCCAGCCGCCAAGTACACCGACGAGTTCAGGCGCGAGACCGCCGACTACATCATCTCGACGGGCAGGCCGATAACGGAATGCTGCGCAGAACTGGGCCTGAATTCCAAGACCGTGAACAAGTGGGTGCAGAGCCGCCGGCGCGAGCTTGCCGGCGGGCCCGACCCCAAGGCCGAGGACCGCGAGCTTCGCGAGGCGAAAAGGCGCATACGCGAGCTCGAGATGGAGAACGCCTTCTTGAAAAAAGCCGCGGCCTTCTTCGCCAAAAGCCAGGCGTAGCCGCATGCTACCGGATGATGTTGGCGGAGAAGGCCGAATTCCCGGTGAAAATGATGGCCCGCGTGCTCGGCGTGAGCCGATCGGGCTTCTACTCGTGGCTCTCCAACGGCTGCCCGCGAGAAGACTGGTCGGCCGAGCGCGAGGCGGTCCGGCGCGTGTGGCTGGAGTCGGACCGCAGGTTCGGCTTCCGGTTCGTGAAATGCTTCCTGCCCGGCGAGTTCTCCGGATTGACCCTGTACAGGGTGCGCAAGCTGATGCGCGAGCTGGGAATACGCGGCTGCACGCCCAACGCCAGGAAGCGCACCACCATCCCCGACCCGAAGGCCAGGCCCCGGCCCGACCTGGTGCGCCGCGACTTCACCAGTCCCGTTCCAACCTGCAAGCTCGTGGGCGACATCACCTACCTGCGCACCGGCGAGGGATGGCTGTACCTGTCGACGGTCATCGACCTCAACACCCGCATGGTGGTGGGCTGGTCGCTCTCCGAGCGCATGACCGCCGACATCGTGGTTTCGGCGCTGGCGTCGGCCAAATCGCGCGGCTACGTGGCCGGCAACGCGATATTCCACGCCGACCGCGGCGCCCAGTACACCAGCAGGCTTCTGGCCGAATGGGCGCGCGACAACGACGTGCGGCTGTCCTGCAGCCGCGCCGGCAACTGCCACGACAACGCGGTGGCCGAGTCGTTCCTCGCCACGCTGAAGAACGAGATGTACTACAGGCGCAGCTTCCCGACCAGGGATTCCGCCAAGCACGCGGTGGTCGAGTTCATCGAGGCGTACTACAACCGCCGAAGGCCCCGCTCGACGATCGGCTACAAGGTGCCGGCCGAGGCCATGGCGGCCTTCTTCGAGAGAACCGAGCCCAAGCTCGAGGCCATGCCTATGGCCGCTTGATTTCTCGAGCATGCGTGTCCGAAATCTTGACACAGGTCAGAAGGCCTCGATGCCAGCGCTGCGCCGATATGGGGCAGCGGCCCCCCCGTTGGCCGCCATGGCCCTGACTTCCGAGCGTATGCTGGCGCCGCTCGTCTTAAGACGTTGACCTCCATCCGGAGCCTGCGGTTCTCGCGCTCGGGCTCCAGGATCCGGTTCTACTCGGGCGTGCGGTTGTCGGCGGCGCGCGGCGAGCCGGTCTCGTTTATCGACTTGACCCGCCTCTCCACGGTGCTCTTGTCGAGGTCGCACTCGTCCATGGCCTCGCGCCTGGGCTTTCCGGCGTTGTGGAGATCGACTATCTTCCTCTTGAACTCGTCGGTGAAATGCCTCGGTCTGGGGCCGGTCGAGGCCGAGCCCCCGGTCCGGCTGGGGTAGCATGTCGCTGCGGACCATTGTCTTTCCTCTCGTTGAATATCTAGGCGCTGACGATTCTAGGCGATGGCCCTCTCTTGCTTCTTACACCTCGATTGTGCTCGCTACCCCCAGCGGGCCCGGATCGAGCGATTCGGGCCCGCTTTTGGGGCCTGCCGGAAACCCGGTGGTCAAAAAGGGCCAAATATGAGTACTGTTACCAGTTTGGTGGCAGCCAAATGGCCTCAAAAATCGGTGCCAGAGGCCAAAAGTGCATCGATTTTCGTTCTTCAGAGTCGCGATTGGGCTCCAAACAAGGCGATTTTGCTGCTCTGGACCGGAAAATCGATGCTACTAATTTGGTGACAGTACTCATATTTGGCCCTTTTTGACCACTGCCCCTTGGTCCAGGACAAAACGGGCTGCCCGAATCATGGGGCGGGTCCATTTTCGGCTGTCCTCAGCTTGCCAGTTCGAAAATGGACCTGCCGCATGATTGAATCTTTATTTCAACTTTACACCTAGGTTTACAGCTGTCTTGTCAGCTGTAAACCTAGGTGTCATACTAAAGCCCCAAGATTCGCCAAAAGAGAGGGGCCTTGATGGCACAGAGCGCGAACATGGATGCGTCGGAGCTTGCACGCGATATCGCGGCCGGCCTAGCATCGGCAACGACGGCAACGGAGCGCGCGGCACTGGTGCCCGCAGAGCTCGTCGAGGCCATTCAGCAACTTAAAACCCAACGCGACGCGGTGATCCTGGCGCACTATTACGTGGCGCCCGAGGTTCAGGCTGTGGCCGATTACGTCGGCGACAGCTTCTACCTGGCAAAGCTTGCCAAGAGCCTGCCGCAGCAGACCATCGTGCTGTGCGGCGTGGAGTTTATGGGCGAGAGCGCCAAGCTGCTCAATCCCACCAAGACCGTGCTGCTGCCCGAGCCGGGCGCGGACTGTCCCATGGCGCACATGGTCAAGCGCGAGACGGTCGATGCGGCGCGCGCCGAGTACGGCGACGACCTGGCCGTGGTCTGCTACGTCAACTCCACGGTCGAGATCAAGAGCTGGAGTGACGTGTGCGTTACCAGCTCAAACGCCGTCAAGATCGTCTCCGAGCTGCCGCAGCAGCACATCTTGTTCATTCCCGACCAGAACCTGGGCCGCTTCGTAGCCGAGCAGGTGCCCCAAAAGCACGTCATCCTCAACAACGGCTACTGCCCGCGCCATCACATCATCACCGTCGAGCAGATCGTTGACGCGACGGAGGCCCACCCCGACGCGCTCGTGCTGGCGCATCCTGAGTGCAAGGCTGACGTCCTGGCTGAGGCCGACTACATCGGCTCCACCGCCGGCATCATCAAGTATGCCGAGGAGTCCGACGCGAGCGAGTTCATTATCGTGACGGTCCGCGGTGTGCTCTACGAGCTCGAGCGCCGCTGCCAGGGCACCGGCAAAAAGTTCTACTTCCCCGCGGTGCAGCCCACCTGCGTCAACATGGATCTCATCACGCTCGAAAAGCTCGTGCGCTGCCTGGAGACGGGTGAGGGCGAGGTGCAGATCGGCGTGTCGGACGAGGCTGCCGACCAGGCCAAACTTACGCTCGACCGCATGCTCGAGTACGCAGCACGCTAGAACAATGTGGCATGAGGGACGGTTTCTTATGTCACATTCAAGGGAGAGGATTCCTGTGGAAACCAAGCAATACCCCGATATGGAGTGCGACGTCGTCATTGCCGGCTGCGGCGTAGCGGGCCTGTACGCGGCGCTCAACCTGCCGACGAGCACGCGCGTGATCATGCTCTCCAAGGGCGCGGTCGACGAGTGCGATTCGATGCTCGCGCAGGGCGGCATCTGCGTGCTGCCCGAGGGCTCGGACTACGATGCCTTCTTTGAGGACACCATGCACGCCGGCCATTACGAGAACCGCCGCGAGAGCGTCGACATCATGATCCGCTCGAGCCGCTCGGTCATCAACGACCTGCTAGCGATGGGCGTGGATTTTGAGCGCAAGGCCGATGGCGGCCTCGACTTTACCCGCGAGGGCGCGCACAGCCGTCCGCGCATTGCCTTCCATGCCGACATTACGGGCAAGGAGATTACGACCAAGCTGCTTCAGGCCGTCCGCAAGCTGGATAACGTGCAGATTCTCGAACACGTTGCCATGACCGACATCCTGACGGCAGAGCGCGATGGGGCCACGGTGTGCACTGGTGTCGTCGCTGTTGCCGTGGACGAGGACGATTCAGCTCGCCCCGCCGACGAGCTGGCAAATGCCGCTGAGGGCGTGCATGTCGGTAAGCCGTTTAAGATCCATGCCCGCCATACGCTGTGGGCGACGGGCGGCATCGGTGGCGTATACGACCATTCGACCAACTACCCGCAGCTCACGGGCGACGCCTGCTACATCGCGCAGGAGCACGGCATTAAGATGGAGCACCTGGACTACGTGCAGATCCATCCCACGGGCCTGTTCTCGCCGCAGCCAGGCCGTACGTTCCTGATCAGCGAGAGCTGCCGCGGTGAGGGCGCGATTCTGCTCAATGCCGCCGGCGAGCGTTTTACCGACGAGTTGCAGCCGCGCGACGTTGTCGCTGCCGCCATCCGCGAGCAGATGAAGCAGGACGGCACCGAGCACGAGTGGCTGAGCTTTGCCCCCGTCGAGCGCGACGTGGTGACTGGGCACTTTGCCAACATTCGCGCGCGCTGCCTTGAGGACGGTCGCGACATCTTGGACGAGCCCATCCCCGTTACGCCCACGCAGCACTACTTTATGGGCGGCGTATGGGTCGATAAGGACGGCCGCACTTCGATGCCCGAGCTCTACGCTGCGGGCGAGACGGCTTGCAACGGCGTTCACGGCAAGAATCGCCTTGCATCAAATAGTCTGCTCGAGGCGCTGGTCTGGGGTCGTCGCGCCGCGTGGTACATGCGCACCGGCGAGTCGCTGGCCGTGGAGCAGGCGGGCGAGCCCGCGCTCGATGGACGCCATCGCGCCCTGAGTTCCGATACCCTTGCAATCGATGATTTGGCCCGTGCCGCCGGCACGCAGGCCGCAGAGGAGTAGACCATGAATCCCATTACCATGAAGCTCGTCGTCGATGATCTGATTTTACAGGCTCTGCGCGAGGACATTACGTTTGAGGACGTGAGCACGGCGAGCGTGTGCCCCACGGCGCGTCCCGCCACGGTGGAGCTTATCGCCAAGGCCGACGGCATCATCGCCGGCTTGGATGTGTTTGCCCGTACCTTTGAGCTGCTGGATTCGCAGAGCTCGGTGCTGCTCGACGTTGCCGATGGCGAGGAGGTGCACGCCGGCGACCATGTGGGTCAGGTGCGGGGCGATGCGCGCGTATTGCTTTCGGGCGAGCGCGTGGCGCTCAACTACCTGCAGCGCATGAGCGGCATCGCTACTTACACGCATCGGATGGCGGCCGCGCTCGAGGGCACCAAGACCGTGCTTGTCGACACGCGCAAGACCACGCCGGGCATGCGCGTCTTCGAGAAGGCCGCGGTCGAGATCGGCGGCGGCAGCAACCACCGTTACAACCTGTCGACGGCCGTCATGCTCAAGGACAACCACATCGATGCCGCCGGCGGCGTGATGCGTGCGATCGAGATGGCGCGCGCCCATGCATCGTTTACCACGACGGTCGAGATCGAGTGCGAGAACCTGGACATGGTGCGCGAGGCCGTGGAAGCCGGCGCCGACATCATCATGTTCGACAACATGACCCACGACGACATGGCTGCCGCGATTGAGCTTATCGATGGCCGCGCCAAGACCGAGTGCTCGGGCAACGTGGACGCCAGCAACATTCGCGCCCTGGCCGATCTGGGTGTCGACTATATTAGCTCGGGCGCCCTGACGCACTCTGCGCCGATCCTCGACCTCTCGCTTAAGCACCTGCGTCTGCTGGACGGTAAATAATGAACGCCCGCGAGCGTCGCCGTGCCATCATGGGCGTGCTCGAAGGAGCCAAGGAGCCCGTTTCGGGCAGCGCACTTGCCCGCGAGGTTGGCGTGAGCCGTCAGGTCGTGGTTCAGGATATTGCCCTGTTGCGTGCCGATGGGCACGATATCGTGGCGACCAACCGCGGCTACGTGCTGCAGGAAGCCGCGAGTAGCCCCGCCGTGCCCACGCGTCTTGTTAAGGTGCGCCACGGCGTGGAGCAGGCGGGCGACGAGCTTACGAGTATCGTCGACGCGGGTGGCGCCGTGCTCAACGTGATCGTCAACCATCGTGTGTACGGCAAGATCACGGCCGACCTGGACATCCGCAATCGTCGCGATGTTGAGCGCTACCTGCACGATATCGAGAGCGGCAAGAGCTTTCCACTACTAACGGTGACGAGTGGCTACCACTTCCATCGCATCGCGGCGGAGGACGAGCAGACCCTCGACGAGATCGAGGCCATACTCAAGGAGAAGGGCTACCTTGCCGATTTAATGCCCTACGAGGATGATTTGTCCTAACCCGATACTGTCTATATAAGTTGCGGTGAAATAGTTCCTACAATCGGCACCTAAGCAATGAGCCAGGAACTATTCCACCGCAACTGCCAAGGTAGCCCCGTCCCCAATTAGCTGCCTGTACAAAAAAAGGAGGCCTCCGCGGCGATGCGGAAGCCTCCTTTTTTGTGCACGGTGTACTTTTGAGTGTGCAAGTGGGGGAGTTGTTACTCCTCGACGATCTCGGTGATCGCGCCAGCGGGGCAAGCGTCCTGGCAAGCGCCACAGGCGACGCAGGAGTCCTCGTCGGCGACGGTAGCGACGTCCTGGAGCTCCAGAACGCCAGCGGGGCAGGAGTCGACGCAAACGCCACAAGCGATGCACTCGTCGGCATCAATTACGGGATGAGCCATGGTAGTTTCCTCTCTGTTGACCGACGCTACAGGCGATGCGCGCCGGTTTGATTCGGGCAAAAACATACCACGGGAGCGACCGTTTGCAATACCCTCTGGCCGGCATCTTCATACCGTTCGCCGAGTATGCCAAGGTTTACTAAAAAACGCGCAGGTGGGGCCGTTGAGCTGCGCAAATGTTAGCTATAGGTGACTTGTAATATTGACCTATTGAGCGCGCCTGCGGAAAGGGCATCCCGTTATTTGGCCGAAAACCGGGTCGCAGTTTCCGGTTGGGCCCGCTAGCGGAAACTGCGACCCGGTATCAGCTCTCAAAACGGGATACGGTTTCCGGTTGAGCCTTCAGACGGAAACTGCGACCCGGAATCTACGCTCAAACCGGGATGCGCTTGCCGCAAGACGGCCCCCAGGCACCCCCGGACGCAAACCTCAGCCATCTCTACATAGATCTCAATAGATCTGCCGAGAACTCATTCAGCGCATCTACCTGCGCATTTAAGAACCTAAACTCTCAACAATAAGAAATCTTATATGAATTGACTTAGATTTTGTATATTCCGGCCCATAAGGGGATACACTACATCCTGAAAGACAAGCCGAAGCGCCGCGCGACAGATCGTCGAGGCGGCGCGAACGCAAAAGAGAGAGGGAATTTCTAATGAGTAAGATTCTTGGTATCGACCTTGGTACTACTAACTCCGCAATGGCCGTCCTCGAGGGCGGTTCTCCGACCATTATCGTGAACGCCGAGGGCGACCGCACCACCCCGTCTGTCGTGGGCTTCCGTGCTGACGGCGACCGCGTCGTGGGTAAGGCCGCTAAGAACCAGGCGGTCACCAACCCCAAGAACACCGTGTTCTCCATCAAGCGCTTCATGGGCCGCAAGTACTCCGAGTGCACCTCCGAGATCAAGACCGTGCCGTATGAGGTCAAGGAGGGCCAGGGTGGCCGTGCCGTCGTCGATATCGAGGGCAAGGATTATACCGCCGAGCAGGTGAGCGCCATGACGCTCGCAAAGATGAAGGCCGACGCCGAGAAGTATCTGGGCGAGACCGTCACCGACGCCGTCATCACCGTCCCGGCCTACTTCAACGACGCCCAGCGTCAGGCCACCAAGGACGCCGGTAAGATCGCCGGCCTCAACGTCAAGCGTATCGTCAACGAGCCGACCGCTGCTGCTCTGGCCTATGGCCTGGACAAGCAGGGCACCGACCAGCGCATTCTGGTCTTCGACCTGGGCGGCGGCACCTTCGACGTCTCCATCCTCGACCTCGCTGACGGCGTGTTTGAGGTTCTGTCCACCTCGGGCGACAACCACCTGGGCGGCGACGACTGGGATCAGCGCGTCATCGACTGGATGGCCGATAAGTTCCAGCAGGAGAACGGTGTCGACCTGCGTCAGGACCCCATGGCCCTGCAGCGTCTGAAGGAGGCCGCCGAGAACGCCAAGAAGGAGCTCTCCGCAGCCCAGCAGTCCACCATCAACCTGCCGTTCATCACCATGAACCAGTCTGGCCCGCTGCACCTCAACTACACGCTGACCCGCGCCGAGTTCGAGAAGATCACCCGCGACCTGCTCGAGCGCTGCAAGCAGCCTGTCACCAACGCCCTGCGCGACGCCAAGCTTAAGCTCTCCGATCTGACCGAGGTCATCCTCGTCGGCGGCTCCACCCGTATGCCCGCCGTCCAGGATCTGGTCAAGACCATGACCGGCAAGCAGCCCAACATGTCCGTGAACCCCGACGAGGTCGTTGCCGACGGCGCTGCCGTCCAGGGCGGCGTGCTCACCGGCGACGTCGAGGGCATCCTGCTGCTCGACGTTACCCCGCTGTCGCTGGGCGTCGAGACCATGGGCGGCATCATGACCAAGATGATCGACCGCAACACCACGATCCCGACCTCCAAGACCGAGGTCTACTCTACCGCTGCCGACAACCAGACCAGCGTCGAGATCAACGTGCTCCAGGGCGAGCGCGAGCTTGCCCGCGATAACAAGTCGCTCGGTAAGTTCCAGCTGACCGGTATCCCGGCTGCCCGCCGCGGTGTGCCGCAGATCGAGGTCACCTTCGACATCGACGCCAACGGCATCGTCAAGGTCTCTGCTAAGGACAAGGGCACCGGCAAGGAGCAGCAGATCACCATTTCCGGCTCCACCGCGCTTTCCGACGACGAAGTCGATCGCATGGTCAAGGACGCCGAGGCTCATGCCGAGGAGGACAAGAAGCAGAAGGAAGAGGTCGAGGTCCGCAACCAGACCGACAGCCTGTGCTACTCCACCGAGCAGACCCTCAACGAGCTGGGCGACAAGGTTTCCGCCGATGTGAAGTCCAAGGCCGAGGCCGCTATCGCCGACGCCAAGAAGGCGCTCGAGGGCTCTGACGTCGAGGCCATCAAGGCCGCTGGCGAATCCCTGCAGTCCGTAGCCTACGAGCTGGCTCAGGTTGTCTACGCCGACGCTCAGCAGCAGACCGACGGCGCCGCCGGTGCCCAGCCTGCCGACGATGACGTTGTCGACGCCGACTACGAGGTTGTGGACGACGAGGACAAGTAATCATGTCCGCCCGTAAAGCTCGCACGGAGGCGGCCGCCGCTGGCGCCGCCCCCGTTGACTCTGAGGAGAAGGACGTGAAGATTCCCGTAGAGGCCGTCGACGATACCGAGGCCAACGAGGCCGAGGCCGCCGAGGCTGCCGAGAACCAGGTAGAGGATTCCAACAAGGAGGCGACGATGACCGAGGACGAGATGGTGGAAGCCGCTATCCGCGCCGGTGAGGAAGCCGCCGACAACGACTTTAAGCTCAAGTTCGAGCAGGCCCAAAAGGAGCTTGCCGACGTACGCAGCGAGCTCGATGCTGCGGCAGAGGCTCAGAAGGCCGCCGAGGACAAGGCAAAGGACGCCACCGAGCGTACCGCCCGTCTGCAGGCCGACTGGGAGAACTTCCGTCGCCGCACCGCCAGCGAGCGTATCGCCGAGCGCGAGCGCGCGACCGAGAAGCTTGTCACCGCGCTGTTGCCGGTGGTTGACGATATCGAGCGTGCAATCGACCATGCCCGTAGCCAGGAGCTTTCCGACGACTTTAAGCAGTTCGTCGATGGCGTTGATGCGGTGCATGCCAAGCTGCTCGATGTGTTTGCGCACGAGGGCGTTGAGCCCATCGACCCCAAGGGCGAGGCGTTCGATCCGCTCGAGCACCAGGCCGTGGGGCGTGTCGAGGACGCATCGCAGTACGACGAGACCGTCAACGACGTGTACCAGAAGGGCTACCGCATCGCGGACCGCATCCTGCGCTCCGCGATGGTGACGGTGACCTACGGTGGCGAGAAGCGCCCCGCACCGGAGCCCGAAGCGGCGCCCGAGGATGCTGCGGCCGATACGGCTGAGAGCACCGAGGAGTAATTGAGAAGGGCTCCGGGGCAACACCCGGGGCCCTTTCTGGCCTAGTGCCATATGACAGTATGAGCCGCCGCCCGTTGAGCGGTGGATGAAACAGGAGAGGAGCTACGATGGCTGCAGGCAAAACCTTCTATGACATCCTGGGCGTATCCAAGAGCGCCTCCGACAAAGAGATCAAGAGCGCGTTTCGCAAGCTCGCGCAAAAATACCACCCCGATGCCGGCGGCGACGAGGCCAAGTTCAAGGAGATTAGCGAGGCTTACGAGACGCTTTCGGACGAGAAGAAGCGCAAAGAGTACGACCAGATGCTCATGTTCGGCGGCATGCCGGGCGCGGGCGGCGCGTATGGCGGCGGCTACGGTGCCGGCGCGGGCGCCAGCGGCTGGGGCGATATCTTCGACAGCATCTTTAGCGGCAACGGCGCTTGGGGCAGCGATTGGGGCTCGGGCTTTGCCGGGGCTGCGGGTAATGCCGGTGCCGGTGCGGGTCGCAGCCGTGCTCGCAAGGGCGGCGACCTGTCGCTGACTGTCGACGTGACGGCCGAGGACGCGTTTCGCGGCGTGACGCACAAGGTCACCTATCGCATTCCCTCGACGGGCGAGCAGCAAACCATTACGGTCTCGGTTCCCGCAGGTGCGGTCGACGGCGGCAAACTACGCTACAAGCGTCGCGGCGAGTATGGCGTTGCGGGTGGCGAGCGCGGCGACCTGGTCGTGACCACGCATGTGGAGGAGCACCCGCTGTTTAAGCGCAAGGGTGCCGATGTGACCATGGAGGTACCGATCTCGGTTTACGAGGCGGCGCTCGGCTGCACGGTGGATGTGCCCACACCCGGCGGCGCGACGGTTCGTCTGAAGGTGCCGGCGGGCACCCAGACGGGCAAGAAGTTCCGCTTTAAGGAGATGGGCGCGCCCGATGTTAAGCACCGTGGCCGCACGGGCGCGCTGCTCGTCGAGATCAAGGTGCAGGTTCCCACGAACCTGTCCGACGATGAACGCGATGCCATGACCAAGCTGCGCGAGGCCGACACGCGCGACTATCGCGAGAAGGTCAATCGTTACAAGGCGACGTACTAGGGCGGTCGCGGCGCACGCCCACGCCCGCGGGCTTATGATGGACGATAACGAGACGGAAAGGGGTCAGGTAGCATGGCCGAGGACAATAGGAACAAACCGCTGTACATGATCAGCGTGGCGGCCGAGCTGACCGGCATGCACCCGCAGACTCTGCGCGTCTACGAGTCCAAGGGCTTGGTGAACCCCCAGCGCTCGGGCGGCAACACGCGTCTGTATTCGCGTGCCGATATCGAGCGCCTGGAGCTCATCAACCAGCTGACTGACGAGGGCATCAACCTTGCCGGCGTGGTGCGCATCCTCGATATGAAGGAGCGTGCCGAGGAGCGCGAGCGCGAGAACGAAAAGCTCCGCGCCCGCGTGCGCCAGCTCGAGGACGAGCTGCACGAGTATAAGATGCAGAAGAAGATCACCGCCCTGGCCCCGCGCGACGGCTCGGTCAACCCCGAGCAAGTCATGCGCAAACTGCTGGGCACGGGCGGCGACCTGTAGGCACTCATTGGGGACAGACTTAAATGAGTACCTGCAGAATGAGAGTGGATAATCTCCCGTTTTTTGCCTGTTTGCAGGCTCAAAGTGGGAGATTATCCACTCTCGTCATTTGAGCGTCTAAGTCTGCCTCCCCAGGACCTAACTCGTCCTCTGCTTTACTGAGATAAAGTGAACGCAGAGATTCGTAACCCACTCGCAACCGTTCTATGGCACGATATTGAACGAATGTATGCTATGCGCCCAAATCTTTTGGGCAGAGTGGGAGACAGTATGGTCAAGCTGTACGAGGACGGCATCTACCTGCGCGGCGGCAGCGAGGTTGTGCCTGCGGCCGAGGCTGCCGAGCGCGGTATTACGCAGACACCCGAGGATGCCAAGCGCGGCACCATCGCGTATTCGATCCTCCAGGCACACAATACGTCGGGCGACCCCGAGGCACTCAAGATTCGCTTCGATGCCATGGCGAGCCACGACATCACCTTTGTCGGCATCATCCAGACGGCGCGCGCTTCGGGCATGGAGCAGTTCCCGCTGCCTTACGTGCTCACCAACTGCCATAACTCGCTGTGCGCCGTGGGCGGCACCATCAATGAGGACGACCACGTCTTTGGCCTTTCCGCAGCCAAGAAGTACGGCGGCATCTTCGTTCCGCCGCACATCGCCGTCATCCACTCCTTTATGCGCGAGAACTTCGCCGGTTGCGGCAAGATGATCCTGGGTTCCGACTCGCACACCCGCTATGGTGCCCTGGGTACCATAGCCGTGGGCGAGGGCGGCGGCGAGTTGGCAAAGCAGCTGCTGCGCGACACCTACGATGTCGCCTATCCCGGCGTCGTGGCCATCTACCTCACGGGCGCCCCGCGCCCCGGCGTCGGCCCGCACGACGTGGCGCTCGCCATCATTCGCGCCGTCTTTGCCAAGGGCTACGTCAAGAACAATGTCATGGAGTTTGTGGGCCCGGGCATCGCGAGCATGACGACCGACTACCGCAACGGCGTTGACGTCATGACCACCGAGACCACCTGCCTGTCGAGCATCTGGGCCACCGACGAGGACACGCACGCGTTTTTGACCATGCACGGCCGCGGCGACGACTATCGCGAGCTCAAGCCCGCCGATGTCGCCTACTACGACGGTTGCGTCGAGGTCGACCTGTCGAGCATCAAGCCCATGATCGCACTGCCGTTCCATCCTTCCAACGGCTTTGAGATCGACGAGCTCAACGAGAACCTCGAGGACATCCTGCACGAGGTGGAGCTCGAGGCCGCCAAGATCGGCGAGGGCAAGACGCACTTTAGCCTGCTCGACAAGATCGTCGACGGCAAGCTGCACGTGCAGCAGGGCGTTATCGCCGGCTGCTCGGGCGGCAACTATGACTCCGTGGTCCAGGCTGCCCGCGTGCTCAAGGGCGCCAATACCGGCTGCGGCGAGTTCTCGCTGTCGGTCTATCCCACGAGCCAGCCCGTGGCGCTCGAACTTACACGCCGCGGCTACATCTACGACCTCATGGAGGCCGGCGCAATCGTGCGCACGGCATTCTGCGGCCCGTGCTTCGGCGCCGGCGACACGCCCGCCAACAACGGCCTTTCGATCCGTCACACCACGCGCAACTTCCCCAACCGCGAGGGTTCCAAGCCGGGTAATGGCCAGCTGAGCGCCGTGGCCCTGATGGACGCCCGCTCCATTGCGGCAACGGCTGCCAACGGCGGCGTCCTGACGCCGGCGACCGACCTGCCCGAGGACACTTGGGACGAGGCCTGCGAGTACACCTTTGACGACGCGCCGTACAAGAAGCGCGTGTACTGGGGCTTTGGCAAGGCGGAGCCTGCCGACGAGCTGGTCGAAGGCCCCAACATCAAGCCGTGGCCCGCGATGGAGCCGCTCGGCGACGACATCCTGCTCAAGGTTTGCTCCAAGATCATGGACCCGGTCACCACGACCGACGAGCTCATTCCCTCGGGCGAGACGAGCTCCTTCCGCTCCAACCCGCTGGGCCTGGCTGAGTTTACGCTGAGCCGCCGCGACCCGGCCTACGTGGGTCGCTCCAAGGAGGTCGACGCTGTGGAGAAGCGTCGCGTTGCCGGCGAGTCCGCGGGCGACCTGGCGGCGTTCGATGCCGAGCTTGCCGGTGTGTTTGAGGCGCTGGCCGGCGCGGGTGTCGCGGCCGATGCCAAGGCGACCGAGTTCGGTTCCATGATTTACGCCAAGAAGCCTGGCGACGGCAGCGCCCGCGAGCAGGCCGCGAGCTGCCAGCGCGTAATTGGCGGCCTGGCCAACATCGTCCACGAGTACGCCACCAAGCGCTATCGCTCCAACGTGATGAACTGGGGCATGGTGCCCTTCCAGATGGAGGCCGAGCCCAACTTTGAGGTGGGCGATTACGTCTTTGTGCCGGGTATCCGTGCCGCGCTCGATGGCGACCTGAAGGACATCGCCGCCTACGTGGTGCGCGCCGATGGTGCGGTCGAGCAGATTGAGCTCTACATTGCCGATATGACGGCAGAGGAGCGTGCCATCGTCAAGGCCGGCTGCCTGATCAACTACAACAAGTTCAAGGCCGCTGCCGAGTAGCGCACTTAATTGTCCGCCCGGGGCTTACCCTTTCCCGCCCGCTCACGCGCTTCGCGAGGGCCGCGTTCGGGAAAGGGTAAGCCCCGGGCTACATTTCTGCGTTCTCGTTGGGTCTTGAGGGACGCTAATAAATAGACTTGCTTGATGCCGCCTCTGTTATCGGGGCGGCTTCTTTTTGTTGAAAACCACCACAAAGGGGGCAGGCACCTTTGTGGTGGTGGGGACGAGCTCGATGTTGTTGTGATCGTTGAGCGGCATGTTAATGGGCGGCTCTACAGAATTTCATCTGGGCTGGCGGGTTTGGTTGTTTTGGGGATGCCGAGTTTGGATGACGCGAAATCGTCAACATTGTCCTTAATTCCGTCTTTGGTGTAGACAGTGACCATATAGGTGCTGTGTCCGAATTCGCCCTTGTCGCGTGTTGCCCAGGCATCCCAGTAGGCGGCCCCGTTTCGCCCTTTGATTTTTCCGACACGGCGGAGTTCTGTTCGCTTTAATTTCTGGTTGCTATAGATGGTTCGACCGGCCTCCTCGGTGAGCCCGCACTGTCCAAGCATCTTGTCGAGGACTTGGTTCATGTGGCGCTCATCGGTGTTTGGTGCGTAGTCGTAGGCGAGGGTGATGAAGTCGAGTGGCTGGTCGTCGATTAGATAGTTTAGCGTCTGAGGTCCAAGGCAGAAATAGGGGGAGCATCCGTCGATCTGACCGAGCAGTGGCAACTTTGACTGCCAACTTCCGGTGGGAATTCCATCTTCGTAAAACACGCCGCGACAGATAAAGGAGAGCGAGGTGGCACGCGAGCCGGCGTCGACCATTCCGCATAAATCGAAGGGCGAGGTGATACCAAGGGAAAAGGGCGTGATGACGATAAGGAAGAGCATCACGATGGGTATGGCGAGAATGGCGATGACGTTGCGACCGGTGGAATGAGGCGGCTTCATATGCGCTCCTCGAGACAAAGATCTGTTGAGGATAGGCAGAAATGGATATGTTCAGAGAGCAATTCAAGTTTAATCTCATTGCGCGAGATGGTCGACCGTTAGCGTCGAAAACCACCACAAAGGTGCCTGTCCCCTTTGTGGTGGTGAGGAGCGCGCGGCTTCTTTTGGTAATAGTGTTAGCTGGCGGTATCATTAGTGCAGGTGGCGAAGGTTTGCATTGTGGGGTGTTTTGCCGTGAGCCGTTCTGCCCGTATTGGATTGATTGTCTTGGCGCTTGCGATCGCTGTGGTTGGCGCGGGCGCTGTCGGTATGGCATTTCTACCTGCTGCGGTGACGGAGCCGGTGGTCAAGCCTGTGACTCAATCTGTCGAACTTCTGACCGGCGACGACAAGCCCGAGACCATTACCGTTGATTTTGATGAGCAGCCGGCTGTGCTGGGTATTAGCAATTATCCGCGTATTCAGCTTGGGGCCATGCGCTATACCACGGATACAAGCCTGATCGATAGGGCGTCCGAGCTACTCAAGGGCAAAACATTTAAGCGTTGGTACGGATATGCGTCCTATCGGGCAAAAGCGAACGACATGGTTGGCGGATGCCACTCGTCCATCGAGCTGGACACTGCAAACGGCGCAAAGTTATGTGATGTCTCGTACGATCCGGGCTACGAGGGCAATGAGGGTCCGGGCATCTACATCATGGACGGCGATGTCGCCTATGTCATGGAGGGCGACCAGACCGAGCTCAACGATTTTATGGGTCAGTGTATCCAAGATGCCTATAAACAGACCTGCTTGCCTGACCCGCAGACTGCACGCGATAGTGGGTCTGCCCGTACATGGCTGTTCGAGGATGAGATGCCCTGGACCGTCGAATCGGGAAGTACGGGTTCGGCGAAGGAGTAGAGACCGCGACCACCACAAAGGTGCCTGTCCTCTTTGTGGTGGTTTTCGGTCTGTCTCGATCTGTAACATCTAGGATCAAAAATGGCTGCTAGATGTTACAGATCGAGACGGTAGCGCGCCTGGGCAGCGGCGGGCTGACATCTCAGTACCCTATCCGTAATTCACTCAGAAAATCTTATATATAGAGACTTAGATTTGTGTATAAGATCGCGTAAAGCTGGCAACAATACTTCTCGAACAACGTGAAGCCGCCCCGTAGGGCGGCCGCCCCAAGAGAGGTGATTCCATGAGAATCGATAAGCTAGCAATGACGTCGCGCGAGGCGCTGCAGACCGCCATGAGCACGGCTGCCGATGCACAGGCCGGCGCGGTGGAGCCGATCCACCTGCTGTCTGCCCTGCTCGGTGCCGGCGAGCGCAATATCTCCGTGATCATCGAGCGCATCGGTGCCGACCCGGCTCAGCTCGCACGCTCCACACAAGATGCCATCGACCATGCGCCCAAGGTGTCGGGCGAGGGTCAGCAGATGGGCCTGTCCAACGAGCTCGTTCGCGTGATCGAGAAGGCCGAGAAAAAGGCCACCAAGATGGGCGACAGCTTTGTGGTGACCGAGCATCTGCTGATGGCACTTGCCGAGGACAAGGGTGAGGCGGGTCGCGTGCTGCGTGACGCCGGCGTGACCAAGGAGCGCATCGAGCAAGTCTACGAGGAACTGCGCGGCGATGACCGCGTGACGTCTGCCGAGGACAAGACGCAGTTTGAGGCGTTGGAGCAGTACGGTCGCAACATCTGCGATCTGGCTCGCGCCGGCAAGCTCGACCCGGTCATCGGCCGTACCGACGAGATCCGTCGTACTATTCAGGTTCTGTCCCGCCGCACCAAGAACAACCCCGTGCTTATCGGCGAGCCGGGCGTCGGCAAGACGGCCATCGTCGAGGGCATTGCTCAGCGAATCGTGGCCGGCGACGTACCGAGCACCCTGCGCGACCGCGACCTCATCGAGCTCGACATGAGCGCGCTGGTCGCCGGCGCCAAGTACCGCGGCGAGTTCGAGGACCGCTTGAAGGCCGTGCTCAAGGAAGTGCAAAAATCCGAAGGCAAGGTCATCCTGTTCATCGATGAGCTCCATACCATCGTGGGCGCGGGTGCCACCGAGGGCTCCATGGACGCCGGCAACATCCTCAAACCGGCGCTCGCTCGTGGCGACCTGCACGCGATCGGCGCGACCACGCTCGACGAGTACCGCAAGTACATCGAGAAGGACGCGGCGCTCGCCCGTCGTTTCCAGACCGTGATGGTCAGCGAGCCTACCGTCGAGGACACCATTTCAATCCTGCGTGGCCTGAAGGAGAAGTACGAGATCTTCCACGGCGTACACATCACCGATAGCGCGCTCGTGGCTGCCGCCGACCTCTCCGACCGCTACATCGCCGACCGCTTCCTGCCCGACAAGGCTATCGACCTGGTCGATGAGGCCGCGAGCCGCCTGCGCATGGAACTCGACAGCATGCCGGTCGAGATCGACGCCACCACGCGTCAGCTCACCCAGCTGCAGATCGAGGAACAGGCGCTCATGAAAGAGACCGACGACGCCTCTAAGGAGCGTTTGGAGGCTCTGCGCCAAGAGATTGCCGAAGTCCAGGAAAAGCTCAACGTGCAAAAGGCCGGCTGGCTCAACCAAAAGAACGCCATCGACCACGTGCAGGAGCTTAAGGGCCAGCTTGACGCGGCCAAGAGCGAAGAGGAGCGCGCGACGCGCAACGGCGATCTGGGCCGTGCGTCCGAGCTTCGCTATTCTGTGATCCCGGGTCTGCAGCAGCAGATTCAGGATTCCGAGGCTGCGCTCGAGGCGCAAAAGCAGCAGGACGGCGAGGGCCTCAACGAACAGGTGACCTCCGACGAGATCGCCGAGGTCGTGAGCGCCTGGACCGGTGTGCCCGTGTCCAAGATGATGCAGGGCGAGCTCGACAAGTTGAAGGGCTTGGAGGGCGAGCTGCATAAGCGCGTTATCGGTCAGGACGAGGCCGTCTCCGCTGTAGCCGCGGCCGTGCGTCGCAGCCGTGCGGGTCTCTCCGACCCAGACAAGCCCATCGGCAGCTTCTTCTTCCTGGGCCCCACCGGCGTAGGCAAGACCGAGCTCGCCAAGGCGCTGGCCGAGTGCCTGTTCGATGACGAGCGCGCGCTCGTGCGTATCGACATGTCCGAGTATATGGAGAAGTTCAGCGTCCAGCGTCTGATCGGTGCGCCCCCGGGATACGTGGGCTATGACGAGGGCGGCCAGCTCACCGAGGCCGTGCGCCGTCGTCCCTACTCCGTGATCTTGCTCGACGAGATGGAGAAGGCTCATCCGGATGTCTTTAACGTGCTGCTGCAGGTGCTCGACGACGGCCGTTTGACCGACGGTCAGGGTCGCCAAGTGTCCTTCAAGAACACGATTATCATCATGACGTCCAACGTGGGCTCCAAGGCTATCGCCGATCTGTCCGGCAAGGACGAGGAGGAGATGCGCCATCAGGTTGACGGGGCCATGGCTCAAACCTTCCGCCCCGAGTTCCTCAACCGTATCGACGATATCGTGGTGTTCCATCCGCTCGGCATGGCGCAGATCGAGAAGATCGTCGACATCCAGCTCGCCGACGTCCGCGCGCGTCTGGCCAAGGAGCGCATGACGCTGGCCATCACCCCGGCGGCCAAGCAGATGCTCGCCGTGGGCGGCCTGGACCCGGTCTTTGGTGCCCGTCCGCTCAAGCGTCTCGTGCAGCGCGAGGTCGTGGATGCCATTGCCGCCGCTATCATCGACGGCACGGTGCGCGAGGGCGATCAGGTGACGGTCGATGTCGACAAGGACGGCGGCTTTACCGTCGTGTGCGACAACACGCCGGCGGCCACCTACGAAGTCCCCGACGCCGAGTAGATTTTGGGCCGGCTTTAAAACCGCCCCTCATCGCAAAACGCCAAGGGCGGCGGATCCAATCGGGTCCGCCGCCCTTTTTCGTGCGACAATCGATGGTGTTGAACGTGAGTACATGGCAAGGAGCTATGCAGATGACAGACAAGAACAAGACGAACACGCCGGCGACCGATGCCGCACCCGCCGCACCTAAGCCTGCGCCTAAACCGGCGCCCAAGCCGCGCGACCCCTATATCCGTGCCGAGAACGAGGATGACGACGGCTACGATCCTTATAGCGATCGTCGCCCCGAGCGCGAGCCCCTCTTCGAAGCCGACCCCTGGCGTTAAGTAGCTCATTTGGGACGGGGCTTTTTTAGCTACTTTGTTTTCGGCTAGAGGCGTTCATGCCTGCCCCCTCGGCCGCTCGATATCCTCCGGGAGGGGCCACTAATAGAAAACTTGCTTATCCATTAATCAAGATACGCATAATCTTGCTCTCCTGCTAATCAAGAATCGTTATAATCTTGATTAGCAGGAGAGCAAGATTGGAGAATTATGGCATTCAACGACTTGGTGGCTCAAAAAATAAAGGACTTTGAGCAACAGGGGATTCCGCAGGTCTTTGAGCGCGACCTTGATCTGGGCAACCCGCAGGAGCCAAAGCGCGACAACATCGTATATGTGATTGTGGGCGCCCGTCGTTGTGGAAAGACGTATCGCCTGTATCAGGAGATACGGCGGCTTCAGGGCCAAGGCGTCGAGCTTGACCGGATGCTATATTTCAATTTTGAGGATGAGCGCTTGCGTCCGTATGAGCCATCGCTACTAGCGGACGTGCTCGATACATTCTATGCACTATATCCTGCTGCTCGAGGCGAGGGCGCCTACCTTTTCTTTGACGAGATCCAGGAAATACCCGAATGGGGTGCGTTTCTGCGACGCGTGGTCGATACGGAGAAGGCGACCGTTTACGTGACGGGATCTTCTTCTAAGATGCTGTCCTCAGAACTTAAGAGCGAGTTCAGGGGCCGTTCTCTTGTGCGAGAGCTTTTTCCGTTGAGTTTTTCGGAATACGTCCGATATAAGACGGGGGGCGTTCCTGAGTCGAACGCGCCCTTCTCCTCAAGCGCTGCAGCGTTGCTCCGACACCATCTGGTCGGATATCTCGAGCGAGGGGGATTCATCGCGACACTTGAGCAGACGCCCGCAGACGCGATTCAGCTGCTACAGGAATATGCGTCGCGAACGGTCGCCATGGACGTCGTTGAACGTTACGACGTCAAGAACCCCCGTTTGGCCTCGCTGTTTCTGGCGCGGTGCATGGCATCTTCGGGACGAGAGCTGTCAGTGAACAAAGTGTACAACGAGTTCAAGAGCAGACAGATATCCGTCAGTCGAAATACGCTCAGCGACTTACTTGAGTATTACGAGGACGCCTACCTGCTGTTTTCGGTGCCGGAGTTCACGCGTTCGCTTGCAAATAATACGCGGTCTGCGTCTAAGGTCTACGCCGTCGATCCTGCGATGTTCGGAGCGTTCTCCCCCGCATCGGCATTGGATCATGGTCAGAGGCTCGAGACCGCGGTGTTCAATGCGCTCAGAAGAAGGACCCCCGCCGTGCGGCCCGGTTCGGTTTGCCGCCTGCTGATTAAAGATAAGAATAAAAGCCATGAGGTGGACTTTGTGGCTGGGGATGCACTGCTCATGCAGGCTTACGGCCTGATTCAGGTAAGTGTGGATATGACAAGCGAGAAAACGCGCGAGCGCGAAATTGCCGCGCTCGATGCCGCGATGGCCCAGTTTGATCTTGGCGAGTCGGTAATCGTTACCATGGATGAGCAGGCCGATATTCCATGCAAACACGGCGTGGTACATGCTGTGCCCGCATGGAAGTGGCTCCTTTCCTAATCGTCTATGGATTTGCGAGGCCAGGACTCAGGTGTCATGGTCCGCTAGTCCTGGGCCTTGATGCTCGGCAGGAGAATCTGGGCGAGGTAGTCGGTCTCGAGTTTGGTCGCGGCGTCTGCCTTGCCGTCTTTGCCGACCAGTACGTTCTTGATCTGGCTATAGGTGTAGCGGTTACCGGTCGTGAGCTCGACAAGCTCAATGGCCGTGTCCATGGGGTAGGTTGACACGGGATTCTGCGTCCGTCCGTTGATGGTCTGGGGCACCACGTACGGATAGACGGGGCCGCTGGCGTAGACGGTATAACCGTTGCCTAGATTGGCCGCACCCAAAACCGTATCGCCCTCATCGGGCGTAAAGCTCTCGCCCTCGCGCACTGCGGCGAGCGTCACAATCGGCGTATCGCTGTCGCCGGCAAGATAGATGCATAGCGTGCTGCCATTTTGCCAAGTCTCGACCTTGCCGTACCACTCGACGGGGATATCGAGCTGGTAGAGGTCGGTTGCCTTGTGACGGGCGTCGGCATCACGGGCCGCCTGTGCCTTTTGCGCGCTCACGGCATTGACGGCGGCGTCGCGCCGCGCGGTTGCCGCCTGCTGGAGCACCTTGGCGGTGGCGGCAGAGCTCGCGCCTCCCTCCTCGGCATATTTGGCGGCGGCATCGATCTGGTCGTCGGTTACCGTGTCGGCCGAAGGCACCTTGAGCTTAAAGGCGGCCTGGCTGCTTAGGTCCTGTCCGTCGCTCTTGATCGTGACCTGCGCCTTGGTGGTCGGCACGGTATAGACGGTGCCGTCGGACGCGATGGGGGAGGCAGCGATGGAGAGCGTGTAGTCACCGGGTAGCAGTTTGATGCCACGGCCGTGCTCGTCAACATAGAGTGTTTCGCTCACGGAGGATCCGTCAGAATCCTGGCCACTCACTTGTACGGGAATCTTGGAGCCGGTGGAACAGTCGAGCCCCGCGGCATGCACGCCAATCTGCACCGACATCATCGTGTGGGCATTGGCGGCGGCGATGGCAGCCTGCTCTTGCCGGTATCCGTTCCAGGCTGCGTAGCCTGCGCCGCCGGCGACAAGCGCAACGGCCACAGCGCCGGCGACCATTAGATTGCGGCGCTTGGGCGACATCTTGCGATGGCGAACCTCGGCCTCGCGTGCCGAAGGAACGGACGGTAGGGGAATATCGCCCATGGCGATGGTCTCGTCCACGGCAGGCGCAGAGCCTAAGCCAGGGAGCTCGCGGGTCAGCGAATCTTCGGCCGGCAAGCTGTCGAGCAAGATGGTTTCCTCGCTCGTGTCGGATTCGGTCTGGTCGTCGGCCTCGCTATCGTCCTCTTCGGCTTCGTCAGGAGCGTCTTTGGCGTCGCCGCCTTCGTCCTCAGTGTCTTCGTGCACCTCGTCTTGCGCGTCGACGACCGAATCGCTAAACGAGAGCTCGTCTAGCGCGATCCGGTCAAGGCTCTCCAGGGCTTCGGCACATGCTTCCGCATCCTGGGCCGCATCCTCGCGGCCATACGTCTCATCGCTCATATATCCCCCAATGCAATATCGGCTCAACACTGTACCCAAAAATGGAGCCATATAAAGCGCATACGAAATATAAGATCCGATTTAACCTGAGCGCATCGTTCGGCCGCATCCTCGCGGCAGCAAAAGGCCCCCGGAACGCGGACGAATCACATTCCGGGGGCTCTGCAATGCGTTGAGTTGCGCGGAGCCGGCTATGCTGCTTCACATTCAAGCGGCGTTTGCGCCGGGCATGTTACTCGGCGTGCGCGTAATCAACCTTGGCGCGGCGAGCGGTAGCCTTCTCCCAATCGCTGGTGCCCTCAAAGACGTCCTGCTTGTAGGGATTGCGGCCGAGCTTCTTGGCACGGTAGACGATGTAGATGATCGCGGCGACGTTGGCGACCAGTGCGGCGATCGAGACCGCGGTAGCGGCGCCGGGGTCGAGCGTGGAGTGGGTCACAAAGATGGACTCCTCCTGGAAGTAGGGGAACACCTGGGCAAACATGCACCAAATAGCCAGCGTAAAGGCGCGGTTCTGGATCCAGCCGCCCTTGTTCCAGATAAAGGCGGCGACGGTGGGCGCCAGCAGCAGCGCAAAGCCGCAGAACCAGGAGTGGGTGGGCAGGCAGTTGTAGGTGTAGCAGAAGTTCCAGATGTCGTAGGCGATGATGTAGACCCAGGTCATGTCGGGCCACAGCATGTCGGTCTTGTCCTCGGAGGCGTAGACGCTCCACCAACCGGTCATGCAGAAGATGTTGATGATACCGGCGATGCCGTTGAACACGTTGTTCCAGCCGGCCAACTGCGTAGCACCTTCGGAGGTGACCCAGGTGGACTCGCCCAGGACAAAGAAGTGATAGGCGCTCTCGAAGTCGGACACGACGGCGATCATGATGTTGATGGCGACGATCACAAACGGCCACGCGCGGAACCAATGCGCCTTGCCGATCTTGCCCCACTGGTACTTAATGGCAATGAAGCCCCAGCAACCGGCCAGCGCCGCGTATACCTTGGCGTAGTGGAACCAGCTGTTCTGGTACACATGGGTAGGGTTGGTGAGCGCCCACTCGGCACCCTGCGAAACGCCGACGGCGATGGCGACGCAGTAGATGGTCATGGCCAGCGGAGCCACGCCAAAGATGATGGCCGCGCCCAGCTTGGTGCGGCGGCCGACCTCGTTGAGCACGATCAGGCCGATAAAGACCATGGCCCAACCGGCCCAGTGGATGAGGGTATCGCTACCCCAAACATCGAACAGCATGCTGCTCTCTTTTCACACGCCCGCGGCCCCTCTTCCGATCGCGGGCAGTTTGGCCAAATGTCGTCAGTTCTGGGGCTTGCGCTCCGGATACTTGGCGGTATAGCCCTCGATGTGGAGTGTCGAGGCGATGATTTCCTTGACCGTCTCGTCGGGCACATCGGGGTGCGTGCGGATATACATCAACAACCCCATGATGAGGGTGTAGAACGTCTCGTAGACATGGTCGATGCGTAGCTCATGATGGGCGACAAAATCCACCACGGTGGTGTCGCAGATATACTGCGCCACACGCTGGACCACGTTGTGCAAAAAGCCGCCGTAGAGCGCGCCACTGCTTGAGGTGAGCGTACTCGGCAGCTCGTGGCCGCTGGCGACCAGGCGCTTAAAGAGCGGGGCGACGGTGTCGAGCGCGCCCTCGATATCGCCGACGGTGCGGCCGGCGTTCCACTGCTCGAGCTCGGAGATAAAGCCGTCGATCGCCTCGTCCATAACAGCGGTGACGGCGGCGTCCATATCGGCAAAGTAGTGGTAGAACAATGAACGCGTGCAGCCTGCTCGCTTGGTCACGGCCGATACCGATAGGTGGGACACGCCCAACTCGGAGCTTACGGTGCGCACGGCATCGAGGATCTCGCGACGGCGTTCGTCGCCCGTCAGACGCTTTGCCGCGCTATCGGATGCGGGGACGGCATCGACCACAGAGGTATCTGCTGTGTTGTCGCCCATGTTTTGCCGCCTTTCATCCTCTTTTGCCGGACCGTTCGCCTAACAGTCTTGAATATTGTTGACGGTTCGTCAATACTATTTTTGACACAATGTCAACAATGGCGGGTGAACGGCATGGGGGCATGCCCGGCCTGCAAAAAAGAGGGGCGCTGCGGCCTCGTCGGGCTGCGGCAAGAGAAGGGACAACCATGATTCTCAACGGACCGGGGATTAGTTACACCGAGCCCGATATCGGCGTGGAGTTTGTGCCGCCGCTGCCGGAGCATCCGCGCGAGGCAATCGTCAAGCTGTGCGAGCACTGCACCAACCGTCTGCTGCGTCGCGACGAGCTGCTGGGCTACGAGTACTGGTCGTTTGCCGAGGCCGCAACCGACGAGCAGGCCGAAGTGCTCTGCAAGATGAAGATGCGCCGCCCCTATACGCTGTCCGAGATGGTCAAGCTCACCGGCATGCCCGAAGCCGATATCGAAAAAATGCTCGACGACATGAGCTACACGGGTCTGCTCGAGTACAACTGGGAAAACCCCGAGCGCGCCAAGCAGTGGGTGCTGCCCATGCTGGTGCCGGGTTCCGCCGAGTTCCTCAACATGCGCGTGAGCCAGCTCGAGGAGCATCCGGTCTATGCCAAGTTCTTTGAGCAGGCGTCCAAGGGACCGCTGTCCAAGGCCACGCCGATGGTGCCGCCCGGCGGTGCCGGCATCGGCATGCATGTCATTCCGGTCGAGAAGGCCATCGATGCCGCGAGCACCTCGGTGCCGATCGAGCATATCGAGCATTGGCTCGACAAATACGAAGGTAAGTATGCCGCTAGCACCTGCAGCTGCCGCGCGAGCCGTCGCGTGATGGGAGAGGGCTGCGCCGACGACCCGGCCGATTGGTGCATCGCCGTGGGCGATATGGCCGACTACGTGGTCGAGACCGACCGCGGCCATTATGTGACGCGCGAGGAGGTCTACGACATCCTGCGCCAGGCCGAGGACAACGGCTTTGTGCACCAGATCACCAACATCGACGGTGAGAACAAAATCTTCGCCATCTGCAACTGCAACGTCAACGTGTGCTACGCCCTGCGCACTTCGCAGCTGTTCAACACGCCCAACCTGTCGCGCTCGGCCTACGTCGCCAAGGTCGAGAAGGACAAGTGCGTGGCCTGCGGTCGCTGCGTTGAGGTGTGTCCGGCCGGCGCCGCCAAACTGGGCCAGAAGCTCTGTAGCAAAAAGGCTGGCGGACAGGTGCCCGAGTATCCGCGCCAGGAGCTGCCCGATGCCACCAAGTGGGACCACACCAAGTGGTCGCCCAACTACCGCAACGACAACCGTATCGAGACGCATGAGTCCGGCACCGCTCCCTGCAAGACGGCCTGCCCCGCGCACGTTGCCGTTCAGGGCTATTTGAAGCTCGCGGCGCAGGGCCGCTATGACGAGGCGTTGGCGCTCATCAAGCGCGAGAACCCGTTGCCCGCTATCTGCGGCCGTGTGTGCAACCGCCGCTGTGAGGATGCCTGCACCCGCGGTCGCGTGGACGAGGCCGTGGCCATCGACGAGGTCAAGAAGTTTATCGCCCAGCGCGATCTGGATGCCGCGACTCGCTATGTCCCACCTGTGGTGACCCCGACGCGTGCCGGCGGCTTCGACCAGAAGATCGCCATCATCGGCGCCGGTCCGGCCGGTCTGTCCTGCGCCTTCTATCTGGCCGAGAAGGGCTACAAGCCCGTCGTGTTCGAGAAAAACGAGCGCCCGGGCGGCATGCTCACCTACGGCATTCCCAGCTTTAAGCTGCAGAAGGACGTTATCGAGGCCGAGGTCGAGGTCATTCGCCTGATGGGCGCCGAGTTCCGCTATGGCGTGGAGGTCGGTCGCGATGTGACGCTCGACGAGCTTCGCGCGCAGGGCTTTAAAGCCTTTTACGTGGCCATTGGCTGCCAGGGTGGCCGCCTTGCCGGTATTCCGGGCGAGGATGCCGAGGACGTGACCGTGGCCGTCGACTTTTTGCGCGAGGTCAACAGCGGCAAGATCGACGCGCTGCCCGGGCGCACCATCGTGGTGGGCGGCGGCAACGTGGCCATCGATGTCGCGCGCAACGCCTGCCGTCTGGGTTCCGAGCACGTTGAGATGTTCTGCCTGGAGAGCGAGGTCAAGATGCCTGCCAGCGAGGAGGAGCGTCGCGAGGCCATTGAGGACGGCGCGCACATTAGCTGCGGCTGGGGCCCCAAGGAGATTCACCTGGACGAGGCCGGTCGTGTGTGCGGTATCACCTTTAAGCGCTGCACGCGTGTCTTTGACGACGAGGGCCGTTTTGCGCCCGAGTATGACGAGAACGACTTGCGCCGTGTCGATGCCGACCGTGTCGTCATGTCGATTGGCCAGTCCATTGTGTGGGGCGACCTGCTGGCTGGCTCCAAGGTGGAGCTCGGCCGCAGCCAGGGTGCCCTTGCCGATCCGCAGACGTACCAGACCGCCGAGCCCGACATCTTTGTGGGCGGCGACGTCTACACCGGTCCCAGCTTTGCTATCGACGCCATCGCCGCCGGTCACGAGGCCGCCGTGTCCATCCATCGCTTTGTGCAGCCGGGCTCCACGCTCACCATCGGCCGCAACCAGCGCCGCTACACCGCGCTTGACCGCGACGATGTTGTGATTGAGAGCTATGACAACGCAAGCCGCGAGGTGGCACGTGTCGACCGCGAGCGCGAGAAGGCTGCGCCCTTTAGCGAGTACGTCGAGACCTTTACCGAGGAGCAGGTGCGCGCCGAGACCGCTCGCTGCTTGGGCTGCGGTGCCTCGATCGTCGACCCCAACAAGTGCATCGGCTGCGGCCTGTGCACCACCAAGTGCGCGTTTGACGCCATCCATCTGGATCGCGACCGCCCCGAGTGCTCCACGATGGTCAAATACGAGCAAAAGCTCCCCAGCCTCGGCAAGTACGCTTTGAAGCGTGCGATCAAAATCAAATTTGGGAAGAAATAAAAAACGCAACAAACAAGAGAACGGCGTAGAGAACGGTTGGACAGCGAGCGAGTCCCAGGCGTGGCGAGGTGCCTTGAAAGAGGAGGGCATAGGGCTTTTGCCCATGCCCGACGATTGAAAGGCAGATCGTCCGTCTGGGGCTCGCGCAGCGTCAAGTCGACCGCCGTTCGTTAGAACGGCGGAAGAAAAAGTGCATGAATTAGGAATCGTCTATCACATCATTCGCGATGTCGAGAATGTGGCGCGCGCCAATGGCGTGAGTCGCGTTTCGAGCGTGACGCTGCTCCTGGGCGAGGTCTCGGGCGTCGTTCCCGATCTGCTGCTTGATGCTTGGCGCTGGGCGGCAGATAAAAAGCCTATCACGCAGGGCGCGGAGCTTATTGTGGAGCCTGTCGAGGCCGTGACGCATTGCGAGGCGTGCGGCTGCGACTACGCGACGGTCGAGCACGGCAAGACCTGCCCCCATTGCGGTAGCGGCGAGACCTATCTGCTGCAGGGCCAGGAGGTCATGATCAAGCAGATCGAGACCCCCGACGAGGACCCGACAGACGCTGCCCCCGACGGCCTATCCGATGCCCCCGATGCCGTCGACGCCGCCAACCCCCTCCACATCGCCTAACTTAGTCGTTGGGGACGTTCTTAAACGACTAGTCATTAAAGAACGTCCCTAACGACTACTTTGCTAGAGCATATTTCTTACCATTAGTCAAGCACCATCTGTTTAAACGAAATAGCCTCAACGCGAGCACATTTGTGTCTGTTTAAAACCGGCAATAATGAACAGCGTGCTCAATTCGGTCATGTAAATAGATCAGCTATCAATCCTCAGCAGCAAATCAGCCAAAATACTGGAATGTAATCAGCTTGTAACAAAACAAGACGGTTAAACAAATAATGCTACCTTTTGCAGTTTTTCAAACAATTCTGCTGTATTTGCAGCTATACTCCATAACTGTCGTGTAGGAATTACGTAGACAAAAAGGAGGTTATGTGATGGTAAGTATTGTTCTTGCTAGCCATGGTGACTTGGCGGCTGGAATCAAGCAGACGGGCTCGATGGTCTTTGGCGATCAGCCGTCTGTTGCCGTGGTCTCGCTCGAGCCGAGCATGGGCCCCGACGACTTCCGTGCCAAGGTCGAGGAGGCAATCGCTTCCTTCGAGGACCAGGAGCAGGTGCTCTTCCTCGTTGATCTGTGGGGCGGCACGCCGTTCAACCAGATCAGCGGGCTCATCGAGGGCCACGATTCCTGGGCTATCGTCACCGGTGTCAACCTGCCTATGCTCATCGAGGCATATTCGCAGCGCTTTGACGCAAAGAACACTGCACATGCGATCGCAAAACATCTCGTGACTGAGGCTAAGGCCGGCGTGCGCGTCAAGCCCGAGTCTCTGGAGCCCGAGGAGAAGAAGCCGGCTGCGGCCGCCGCTGCTCCTGCGGGTGCCATTCCTCCGGGAACGGTGATCGGCGACGGGCACATCAAGATCGCCCACGTCCGTATCGACACGCGCCTGCTGCATGGTCAGGTGGCCACCACGTGGACCAAGCAGATCAACCCCAACCGCATCATCGTGGTCTCCGACGGCGTTGCTCACGACGAGCTCCGCAAGACCATGATCGAGCAGGCTGCCCCTCCGGGAGTCCACGCCAACGTCGTGCCTATCAAGAAGATGGCCGAGGTCGTCAAGGACACGCGCTTTGGCGACACCAAGGCGATGCTGCTGTTCGAGAACCCGCAGGATCTGCTCAGGGCCATCGAGGCCGGCGTCGACATCAAGGAAGCCAACATCGGTTCCATGGCCCACTCCAAGGGCAAGGTCGTCGTCACTAACGCTGTCGCTATGGGCGATGACGATGTCAAGACCATCGAGGCTCTCAAGGCCAAGGGCGTCAAGTTCGAGGTCCGCAAGGTTCCTTCGGATTCCTCCGAGGATCTCGACGCCATGTTGAAGAAAGCTAAGGCCGAACTGGCCGCTCAAGCATAGTAAAGGAGGGTCCGATACATGTCTGCAATCACTATTCTGCTTGTTGCGATTGTCGCGTTGCTTGCCGGTATGGAAGGCATTCTGGATGAGTTCCAGTTCCATCAGCCGCTCGTGGCATGCACGCTTATCGGTCTCGTAACCGGTCACCTTCAGGAGGGCATCCTCCTGGGCGGTTCGCTCCAGATGATGGCCCTTGGCTGGGCTAACGTCGGCGCCGCCGTCGCGCCTGACGCCGCTCTGGCCTCGGTCGCTTCTTCGATCATCATGGTGCTCGCCCTCAACGGTGGCGCCACCGATTCGGCCAAGGCCGTTACCGCCGCCATCGCCGTCGCCGTCCCGCTGTCGGTCGCTGGTCTGTTCCTGACCATGATCTGCCGTACCCTGGCTACCGCTATGGTTCACGCCATGGACGCCTGCGCCGAGAAGGGCGACTTCGCCGGCATCGAGCGTTGGCAGTACGCCGGCATCCTCATGCAGGGTGTTCGTATCGCCATCCCGGCAGTACTTCTGTGCATCATCCCGGCCGAGGCCGTTACCAACGCGCTTAACGCTATGCCCGATTGGCTGTCCGGCGGCATGGCTGTCGGCGGCGGCATGGTCGCTTCCGTCGGTTACGCCATGGTCATCAACATGATGGCCACCAAGGAGACCTGGCCGTTCTTCATCCTCGGCTTTGTCCTTGCTGCCATCCCTCAGCTCACGCTGATCGCCCTTGGCCTCATCGGCATCTCCCTTGCCCTCATCTACCTTGGCCTTAAGGATCTGGCCAAGCAGGGTGGCGGCATGGGCGGTGGCTCCGGTGACCCGCTCGGCGACATTCTGAACGATTACGAGTAGGAGGGGAGTGATACATATGGCAGAGAACAAGATTCAGCTCACCAAGGCTGACCGTAAGAAGGTTTGCTTCCGTCATCAGTTCCTTCAGGGCTCGTGGAACTACGAGCGTATGCAGAACGGCGGCTGGTGCTTCGCAATGATCCCTGCGATCAAGAAGCTCTACACCAGCAAGGATGACCAGATTGCCGCTCTTAAGCGCCACCTGGAGTTCTATAACACCCACCCCTATGTTTCCGCCCCCGTCATTGGCGTTACCCTCGCCCTCGAGGAGGAGCGCGCCAACGGTGCTCCGATTGACGACGTCGCCATTCAGGGCGTCAAGGTCGGTATGATGGGCCCGCTCGCCGGCGTCGGCGACCCCGCCTTCTGGTTCACCCTTCGCCCGATTCTGGGCGCACTGGGCGCTTCCCTGGCCCTGTCCGGCAGCATCGCCGGTCCGCTGCTGTTCTTCTTCGCGTGGAACATCATCCGTTACGCCTTCCTGTGGTACACGCAGGAGTTTGGCTACAAGGTCGGCTCCTCCATCGCCAAGGACCTCTCCGGCGGTCTGATGGGCAAGGTCACCGAGGGTGCTTCCATCCTGGGTATGTTCATCATCGGCGCCCTGGTCGAGCGCTGGGTGTCCATCTCCTTTACCCCGGTCGTCTCCAAGGTCACGCAGTCTGCTGGCGCCTATATTGACTGGGCCAACCTGCCCGCCGGTTCTGAGGGCATCAAGCAGGCGCTGACGATGTACAGCTCTGTCGGTGCCAACGCACTCGACCCGGTGAAGGTCACCACGCTTCAGGCCAACCTCGATCAGCTCATCCCCGGCCTTGCCGCCGTGTGCCTGACCCTGCTGGTCTGCAAGCTCCTCAAGAAGAAGGTCAGCCCGATCGTCATCATCTTGGCTCTCTTCGCCGTCGGCATCATCGGTCGCGTCTGCGGCTTCATGTAAGCACGCTTCGGCTTAAGACCGAGAGTTGCTAGGCAAGGGCTTTTGAGCCATTGAAACGGACCGCACCCGGTGGGTACACTGGATGCGGTCCGATTGTTATTATTGGAGGGCGAGGCGCGTATGGCGCAATCTCAGAACAGCACGGTCGATCTGGCAACGCCGGCAACCTGCCTGATGGGGCTTACCAGTCACGGTAACGTGATGGTGGGCAATAAGGCGTTTGAGTACTATAACGAGCGCAATCCCGAGGATTATATCCAAATCCCGTGGGACGAGGTCGACTATATTGCCGCCGAGGTTTTGCGCGGCACCAAGAAGATTACGCGTTTTGCCATCTTTACCAAAGAGAATGGCCACTTTACGTTTTCGACGCGCAATGACAAGGAAACGCTTCGCGCGGTGCGTAAGTACATTGACGAGGACAAGCTCGTTCGTTCGCCCGACTTTATCGATGTGACGGCCAAGGGCGCCAAGAGCATCCCCTCCGTCATCAAGAACCTTTTCCACAAAGGCAACTAGCCATTAAAGAGCGCCCCCCTAAAGTGGGACGCGGTTTCCCATGAGGCTCGATCGGGAAAGTGCATCCCGGTTCGAGTGCCGATTGCGGGATGTAGTTTCCGGAACGGGCCCGTTTGGGAAACCGTGTCCCGTTTCGAGTCGAAATTCTGGGACACAGTTTCCCGGCGAGGTCTCATGGGGAAAGTCTGACCCAGAATTTGCCTGGATAGTGGGGCGCACTTTCCGGAGGGCTGTTCCACCGCAACTTCGAAGAGTGGCTATACGTTGCATTACAGCGGCGTAAATCTGCTACACTAGTACAGCATGCCTCCGTAGCTCAGGGGATAGAGCACCGCTCTCCTAAAGCGGGTGTCGACGGTTCGAATCCGCCCGGGGGCACCAGAGGAATATCGAGCCCGGTACCGCTACGGTGCCGGGCTCTTCTGATTCATGCCATGTCAAAAATGAAGCGCCCGCTTGCTGGGGGAGCAAGCGGGCGCCTGTGAGCGAATATGTTTGCGGCGAGAGCCGTGATGAGCGGTGGGGTGGCGACTAGTTGGTCGTACCGGAATCGCCGCCTGTGCTCGTGCCCGAGCCAGAGCCCGAACCCGAACCAGAAAGTGCAACCGTCAGCGTAATCGTGCTGTCGGTGGACTGCTTGCCGGTGGGGGAGACGCCCGTAACGGTGGCGTTTTCGTTGCCACTCACGGGGTTGCCGTTCTGATCGCAGAACGCGATGTTGTAGAAGCCGGCGTTGTTGAGCGCGGTGACGGCGGCAGAGATGCTCTTGCCGTACAGGTTGCCCGGAACGCTGGCCTTGCCGGACTTCTTGGCAATGACGACGGTGATCGTGGCGCCGGGCTTCTGCTTGCCACTGGGGTTCCAGCTAATGACGGTGCCCTCGGTAACGGAGTCGTTCTCCTGGTAGCTCACGTCGACGCCAAAGCCCGCCATATCGAGGGCGTTGCGCGCCTGGGCCTCGGTCATGTCGGTCAGGTCGGGGACGGACGTGGTATCCGGGCCGCTCGAGACCTTATACGAGATGGTCGTGCCCTTCTCGACTTCCTTACCGGCTTCGGTGCCCTGCTCAAAGACCTGGCCCTCATCGGCCTCGTTGGCCTCCTCGGAGGCGTTGCCCTTCAGGCCAACGCTTGCCAGCGCGGCTTCTGCCTGGTCCTTGGTCAGGCCGACAAGCCGGGGAACCTCAACCTTCTCGGAGGGCTTGGGGCCCTTGGAGATTACCAGGTTCACCTTGGTGCCCTTGGCCTTCTTGGTGTGGCCGTTGGGCGTCTGCTCGGCGACCTTGCCCTCGTCGACATCGTCGTTGTAGCTTTGGTCGATGGTGCCGACCTCGAGGCCGGCTTCCTTGATCAGCTCGACGGCAGTCTGCTGGTCCTTGCCCAGCACGTCGGGCACGGGGACCTGCTCTCCGCCAAAGAGCCCAGTAGCAAAGGCCACAACGATGCCGATGACGGCAACAGCTGCCACCACGGCGGCGATGATCTTGTTCTTGTTGGATTTGGGCTTTTCGACCTCGTAGGAGCCGGTGGAGCCCGAAACCGAGCTACGGGCGGTATTCTGTCCGCTCACGCCCGAGACGGGACGCACCATGGCGCGCGTCTGATCAGAAAGCTCGCGAGTCTTGGTGGCGCCCAGCTCACCGGGGGCACCGATGATACGCGTGGGCTCCGAGACGTTGACGGCACGGCCGGACAGGTAGCTGTTGAGCACCTGACGCAGCTCGTCAGCGGTCTGGAAGCGGTTTGCCGGGTCCTTCTCCATGCACTTGAGGATGATGCGCTCAAGGTCGGCGTCGACACCGGAGTTGATCTGGCTCGGCGGAATAGGCAGCTCGTTGACCTGCTTGAGTGCGACCGAGATAGCGTCGTCACCGTCAAAGGGAACGCGGCCGGTGGCGCACTCATACATCACGACGCCCAGCGAGTAGATATCCGAGGTGGGGCCGAGGTCCTGACCACGGGTCTGCTCGGGGCTGACGTAGTGGGCGGTTCCCAGCACGTTGTTGTCTTGCGTGAGGTGGCTGTTCTTGGCGCGCGCGATGCCAAAGTCCATCACCTTGATGTTGCCGTCGGGCAGCACCATGATGTTCTGCGGCTTAATGTCGCGGTGGATGATCTCGTGCTTGTGGGCGACCGAAAGCGCGGAGCTGATCTGCGAGCCGATCTGGGCGACCTTCTTGGGGTCGAGGGCGCCGTGGCTCTTGATGCCGCTCTTAAGGTCGGTGCCGCGCAGGTACTCCATGACGATGTAATAGGTGTCGCCGTCCTTGCCCCAATCGTAGACGCCCACGATATAGGGGGAGGAGAGACCGGCTGCTGCCTGGGCCTCCTGCTTAAAGCGTGCGGCGAAGGTTGCGTCGCCAGCATACTGCGGCAGCATGATCTTGACGGCTACCGTGCGGTCGAGGACCTGGTCCTGCGCACGGAAGACGGTCGCCATGCCGCCTGTCCCCACCTTATCCTTGAGGAGGTATCTTCCCCCGAGGACCCTCTGTTCCATTCCTGCTCCTAACATAACTATTCGCTCAACGATGTGTGTAGTACCTACGATGTGGCCGCTGGGGCCGTGTGGCGCGTTGCCGCTAACTCTTCGGCCGCGGCGCGCCTCGGGTGACCGATTCGATCATGGGCATCACGCTCCCTGTGCGGCGAGCGCTGCGGTCAGGACGATGCCGGCAATCTTGGCCGCCTTGACGTCGTGTTTGTCGTAATCCTCCAAGGCCACCGAGATGGCGACCGTGGGTGAATCGTAAGGTGCAAAGCCAACGAACATCGAGTTGACGTTGGTGCCGCCGGTCTCGGCCGAGCCGGTCTTGCCGGCGACCTTGACGCCGGGGACCTGGGCATCGGTGCCGGTACCGGACTGGACGACGGCGAGCATGGCCTGCTTGACCTGGTCGGCCGTGGCGGAGCTGACGGCCTGACCCAGCGAGCGGGACTGCGTGGTCTTGACCACAGTTCCGTCCGGGGCGAGTACCTGGGCTACAAAGTACGGGTCCATGACCACGCCACTGTTAGCGATGGCGGCGGCAATCACGGCGTTTTGCATGACGGTGGTCTGCGGGCCGGGCGTGTGGTCCATGCCGACAGGCTGGCCGGCGCCGGCCCAAGCGGTCTCCCACTCGGTCATGAGCGACGGGTCGGCCATGATGGAGGCCGCGGAGGTCAGGTCCTGGCCGAGCTTTTGGCCGTAGCCAAAGGCGTTGGCAAACTGCACGAGCGTGTTTGCGCCAACTTCGTTTGCCACTTGGCCAAAGACGACGTTGGAAGACACGGCAAAGGCCTGCTGCAGGCTGATGGTGCCGTAGCTCTCGTTGGCATAGTTGGTGACCGGCGCGTTGCCGATGTCCATGGAGCCGGGCGCCTGGTAGGTGCTGGTAAGGCTGGCGGTGCCGGTCTCGAGTGCCGCGGAAAGCGTAACGACCTTAAACGTGGAGCCCGGCGTGTACAGCGCGTCCATGGCGCGATTGTACATAGAGCCGTCCTCGCCGCCGCCCGCCTGCAGCAGGGCGTCGATGTTGGTGTTGTCGTAGGTGGGCGAGCTGGCACATGCGAGCACCGCGCCGGTACGCGGGTCGATGACCACTACAGCGCCCTTAAAGCCCTTGAGTGCCTGCTCGGCCGCCGTCTGGATGCGCGAGTCGATGGTGAGCTTGGCGGTGTTGCCCGGCTGGGTCTGGCCCGCGAGCGACGCGATGGCGTTGTTCCAGCTGGAGTAGTCCTTAGAACCGGTGAGCGTGTCGTTCATGACACTCTCGATGGCGGTGGTGCCATACTGCTGGCTCACGTAGCCAACCACGTGCGCTGCCAGGTTGCCGTTGGGGTAGGAGCGTACGTAGGTGCCGTCCTCCTGCTGCAGCGACTCGGCCAGCGTCACGCCGTCGGACGTGATGATGGAACCGCGCTGGATGTACTTGGAGCGGGCGATAGTGTGGTTGTTGGTCGGCATATCCTGATAGTCCTTGGCCTTGATGACCTGGACATAGGTGAGGTTGCCGATAAGGATGGCGAACAGCGCCGTAAAGGCGAGCACCGCACGGGTTAGACGGTTGGCGAGCGCAACGCGGCCGAGCACACCGGATTCAGGCGTGTCGAGCAGGCGACGGCGCATGCGCGAGCCGACGGAATGGCTGCCGCTGCCGTAGGAAGACGAGGTGGCAAAGCGCGTGCCCGTCGGGGCGGCGGCAGATGCGACCTGATCATCGGTGATGGCAGCCATGGTGCCGGTGCCGGTAAGCTCGGCCTCGCGTCCGGTCGCCTCGTCACCGGCGCGCAGCAGGAGCGCGACGATGATAAAGCTCGCCAGCAGCGAGGAACCGCCCTGGCTCATAAAGGGCAGGGTGACGCCGGTCAGCGGGATCAGGCGGGTAACGCCGCCCACGATCAAAAAGGCCTGGAAGCTGATGGCGGCCGTAAGGCCCGTGGCGCTAAAGGCGGCGAGGTCGGATTTAGCGCGGGCAGCCGTGGTGAGGCCACGCACGGCAAAGAGCATAAACAGGATGAGCACGGCGCCGCCGCCCAAAAGGCCCATCTCCTCGCCGATGGCAGAGAAGATAAAGTCGGACTCGACGACAGGGATGTTGTTGGCCATGCCGTTGCCGATACCAACACCGACCAGACCGCCATCGGCAAGCGAGAAGAGCGACTGGACGATCTGGTAGCCCTGGCCCTGGGCGTCCTTAAACGGATCGACCCAAACTTGGAAGCGCACCTGAACGTGCGACAGGAACTTGTAGGCGCCCACGGCGCCGACGGCCAAGAGCGCAAGGCCGATAACGACATACGAGAATCGACCCGTGGCAACGTAGAGCATCAGCAAGAAGATGGTGTAGAACAGCACGGCCGAACCCAGGTCGCGTTCGAAGACGACGACGAGTAGGCACACGCCCCACACGGCAAACAGCGGCAGCAGCAGTCGCAGGCGAGGGATCTTAAAGCCTAGGATCTTGCGGTTGGAGATGGAGAGCAGCTCGCGGTTCTCGGCCAGGTACCCGGCCAGGAACAGCACGATAAAGACCTTGGCGAACTCGCCGGGCTGGATGGTAAAGCCCGCGATGCGAATCCACAGCTTGGAGCCCGAGATCGTGGTGCCGATAAAGATAGGCAGCATCAGCAGAATGATGCCGATAATGCCAAAGGTGTACTTGTAGCGCATGACTACGTCGAGGTTCTTAACCAACGCGAGCGTTCCCACCATGAGCGCCACCGAGACAAACAGGATGATGAGCTGTGAGATGGCGAGAGCGGGGGCGAGACGCGTCACGAACGTGATGCCGATGCCCGAAAGCACAAAGACAATGGGCAGGATAGCGGGGTCGGCACCGGGCGCCAAGATGCGCACGGCAATGTGGGCCGCGGCAAAGGCGGCAAAGAGGCCGATCGGTACGGCGAGCGTCTCAAAGGAGATGGCAGCGCCCGCGGTGAGGACGTACATCGCATACAGTAGGATGACGGGGAACGCCGAGGCGATGAGCAAGAGCAGCTCGGTGTTGCGGCGACTCATAAGCGGCACTCCCTTTCTAGTTCTTTTCGGAGGCTTCGGCCTCGGCGGACTGTTCGGCGGTTTTCTCGGAATCTGATTCGGAGGTCGATCCCTGATTGGTGTTGTCGCGAATCGTTTGCGCGTCGATCACCTGGCGGGTCTGCTCCTCGTCGATCTGGTGGCGGTACTTGGATATCGTGTCCTGCGCATCGTCGACACTTGTTTGCGGAATGCCCGCCTTGAGGCGGTTTTGCGTGTCTTCGGGCAGGTCGGACAGCTTAATACTGGTTTCGCTTTCGAGCCAGTGAAGCTTGAGTCCGAGCGGCTTGCCGGGCAGGCCGCGCCAGACGGCGACATTGCCCTGGTGGGTACCCAGGTAGTACGAGCCGGTGACACCCGTGTAGGCCCAGATGCCAGCTGCCAGCACAAAGACGAGGGCCAGGATGGCGGCGATAGTAATGTTGCGGCGACGCACGCGTTGCGCCTCGCGCATAACGCCATCGTCAACCAGGTCAACGACTACTACGGTCACGTTGTCGTGGCCGCCGGCGGCAAGCGCCGCGTCCACTAGGTTGTCGACGCAGATTTGCGCGGTTGAGGACTGCGTGGCGATGTTCTCGATATCGCTATCAGGAATCATGCTCGAAAGGCCGTCAGAGCAAAGGATCAGGCGGTCGCCTTCCTCGATATGCAGAGTGAAGTGGTCGGCATACATGGCGGGGTCCGAGCCCAGCGCACGGGTGATGACCGAGCGGTTGGGGTGGACGCGAGCCTCGTCTGCCGTAATCTCGCCGGCGTCCACGAGCTCCTCCACGTAGGAGTGGTCGCGGGTCACGCGGATGAGCGTGCCCTCGTGGAGCAGGTAGGCGCGAGAGTCACCCACGTGGGCGATGGCGAGCGTGTCGTTTTCGATATAGGCGCAAGTGGCTGTGCAGCCCATGCCGGGCTTGCCCAGGCCGTTCAGGGCCGCCTCGATTACGGCGGCGTTGGCTGCCTCGACGGCTGCGGCCAGGCGTGCTGCGTCGGCGGACTGCGGGGCCGTCTTGGCAATAGTCTCGACGGCGATGGAAGAGGCTACCTCGCCGGCGGCGTGACCGCCCATGCCGTCGCATACGCAAAAGAGCGGCGACTGCACCAGGTAGGAATCCTCATTGTGCGGGCGTACGCAGCCAACGTCAGAGCGGGCGCCCCACATGAGTTGCGTGGTGGTGCCGGCATCATAGGTCGAGTCGGTCTCGATGCGCTCCTCGGTCAGGGGCTCAAAGCTCATGGTCGAGCCGGGGTCTTTGAGCTTGGCCTCAACGGCGGCAACGTCGATCTCGGCTGTGTCACCGGGAGAGACGGTGTCGGTCTCGGCGTTTGATTCGGAATCGCCGGTGTCCGGGGAGCCGGGCTCTGCGGACGCGCAGGCGATCGACTCGTCGTCTTGCGGGCTGACGTCTATAGGCTCGGGCGTCGCAAAGTGCGACGGCGCGGGTGTGCTTTGCGACTGGGCGGCGGGCTCGGCCACGGCATCGGACTCGCTTGCGGGCGCAGGCTGCGGGGCCTTGGGTGCAGGGCCGTCCTCAGGGGATGGCCCCGCCTCGGGCGCCGGCGTAGACGCGGGCGCAACCTCGGATGCCGGGGCTATGGGAAACGCCGGCGCGGCGGGCTCGGGTGCCGCAAACACCGCAGCGCTCTCGTTGATTGCCGCGGCGACGGGCTCTGCAAAGTGAGCCGGCGCCGGGGTTGCTTCGGGCGCTGTGGGCTGTTCCGCAGCATGTGCGCCGATGGGCGCCGCTACGGCATCCTCTTCGTCCTCGTTATCGGCGAGATCCGAAATATCATGCGTTACTTGCGAAAGAGGCAGGGAGAACACGGTGTCCTCGGGCTCCACGGGTGCGGAGCCCGCCGGAGCGGCGTGGGCCGGCGCAGCTGTGGCGGCGGCCGGTGCCTCGGTCATAGTTGCGGACTTGTTCTCCTCGTCGATCATCGACGGTTCACCTTCATGACCACGTCGCCAATCTGGACTTCGTCGCCCTCACGCAGCGTCGCGGGCTCCACGAGCTGGCGGCCGTTGACGAGCGTGCCGTTAAGCGAGTTGAGGTCCTCGATGATGAGCGCCGGGCCCTGCAGCGAAAAGCGCGCATGCGAGGCCGAGACGAACGGTTCGTTGATGCAGATGTCCGAAGACGGAGAGCGACCGACGATGACGGGGCCGAGCATGTCTACGTGGATGCCGCGGATACCGCGCGGGCCCTTGTCCACATCGATCGTCCAGATAGCCGAGTCGCGGCGCTGCCCGCGCACGAGTCCCACGCCGGTCTTCATGACGGCGAACAGGAAGATATAGAGCAGGGCGACCAGGACGATGCGGCCTGCAAAAAGGACGATATCGATGTTCATAAGCGACTATCCCCTAAATTCAAAGGTACTCAGGCCAAACGTCAGCAGATCGCCGTTGCGCAGCGGGCAGCGCGTAATGCGGCGGTTGTTGACGAGCGTGCCGTTGGTGGAATTGAGGTCCTCGATCGACCAATCCGAGCCCGTAAAGGTGAGCTGGGCGTGGCGGCGCGACACGTTGGGGTCGCGCAGGGCAATGTCCGAAACCGAACGCTCGCGACCGATGGTCACCTGTGCGGAGGTGATGCTATGGCTCTCGCCGCTCACGACGTCGACGAGCTGGGCGAGCGGGCGCTGCGGGGCGCGAGTGCTCGCCATGTTGGAGGCGATACCGGCTGCGGCGCCTAGGCCCACGGCGGCACCGGTCGCGGCGGCTCCGCCCATGCCGGCAAGCGCGTCGCGCGAGACGGTCTGCGGCACCGGGATAGGAGCGGCGGGGTCGGGGACGCTAGGCGCGAAGGGATCTGCCACGGCAAGCGGGTCGGGAGCGGCGGCGCGAGGCGTCGGCTGCTGCTGGGGCATGGCGGCGGGGCGCTGCTGCTGCGGGGCAGCAAACTGCTGCTGGCCGGCGCGCGGGGCGCTGGCGGCACGGCTTGCCGCGGAGTTGCTCTGGCCCAGGCCGTTTTGATAGGCGCGCTCTTCCTCGTACAGGCGACCGAGCGTGGGGGCATCGACGTTCTCGGCAAAGACCGAGAACTTGCCGGCGCGCAGCTGCGGATCGATCATAAAGCGCACGAGGGGCTCGCCGACAAAGACATAGCGGCGCTTTTCGGCCTGCGCCTTCACAAACTCGCGGACCTCGCGCGAAAGCTCGGGGTAGAACGGGGCGAGCATGGGATCGTCGTCGGCGGCGATAAGGATGGTATAGAGTGCCGGCGCCGTGTTGACGCCATTAATCACCAGAGTCTGATCCTCCATGTCGCGAGCGGCCTGCTTGGCAAGCTTCTTAAAGGAGAACGGGGCACGGGTGGCACCGAAGATGCCGGCCACGTGGTCCTCGAAGATGTTCAGGAAGTTCACGAAAGATCACTCTCCGTATAGGTTCTTTGGTATCCGAGCAAATATAGGCATATCCCAACGATTATAGAGGATAGGGTTCCCGCAACCGCCGCCTTGGCGACGACCGCGGCTGCAAGGCCGGCAATTTCCATATGGTGTGCAAGACAGGACGCCGCTGCGCAGCCGATGCCGGTGACAGCGATGGCAGCGATTGCGGCAAGGTTTGAGCCCTGATCGGCACGCTTGGCATGGGCATTGAGCAGCGCGGATGACGCTGCGGCAGTTGCCGCGACCAGCACAAAGGCAGCCCAAAGGAGCGGGTCTCCCAGCGCTGCGGCAACGTTACCGAGCCCCAGCACGCCTCCGGCTGAAAGCGCGACCGTGGCCAGACGGGCAAAAAGCGCGCCCATGCCCGTTGCCGCGGCGGCGCTTGCCGGGCCGAGCCAAAATGACGCGACGCCGGCGGCGACCCCAGCTGCCAGGAAGGTATTGCCGGTCAGACAGCCAAGCGCGAGTGCACAGGTGAGCGTGGCGCTCGCGGCAGCCTCGGTGCGACCCCAGGCGATCCACCAACCGGACATGGCGGCGGCAAAGATCACCGCGACGGGCAGCATCGACAGGATGCCCTGTGCCTGCATGGTGGCGTTGGCCATGAGCACCAAAAAGCCCACAGCCGAGATGGCCGAGCCAATCTGGGGGGCCAGGCCAGCCGCCGCTCCGATCGCGATGGCCGCAATGACCAGGCCGGGAAGCGCCGCGACCCCGGCCGCTTGCATCAGCAAAAAGCTAAAGGTTCCGCACGCTAGCGCCGAGATAGCGCGCATGGTGTAGTCGCGCGCATGGCTCCAGCGCGTGCCCGCCCAGCCGAGTGCGGGGTCGACCTCTATGGCGTCGTCCTCATAGTGCGACGGCTCGATATCGTCGGGCTCCTGCTCGTCATCCGAAAGCTCGCCCACCATCTGCTCCAGGCTGCGACGGCCCTCGCGCACGCTGCCCAAGCCGGCGAGCAGCTGGTCGCAAAATGCCTCGATGCTGTTGGGGCGGTCTTGCGGCATGGGGGAGAGGGCGCTCATGAGCGTAGCCTCGGCTCCCGGGGGAAAATGCGGGATGAGCTCGCTGGGGTAGGTGGCGCCGCCGATGATGCGGCCGAGCGAGTCGCCGGGCGTGGCGGCCATAAAGGGAGCGCTGCCGCACAGGCCCTCGTAGATCACACAGGCAAGGGCAAAGACATCGGCGCGCTCGTCAACCGTGCCGGTCTCGATGTCGAGCTGCTCGGGTGGCATGTAGCCGATGGTGCCGCCGCGCGAGCCGCCAAAGCCGCCAGCAGACGACAGCCGCGCCATGCCAAAGTCGGTGAGCTTTACATTGCCCGAGTGGTCGATGAGCACGTTGGCGGGCTTGATGTCCAGGTGGAGCACGCCATTACTATGGGCAAAGGTGAGCGCCTGGCCCAGGGCATCGGCAATGGCCGCGGCCTCGTCAAAGGTGAGCGAATGGCCGTCCACGCGATGCAAAAACTCGGCCAGCGACATGCCGTCGACATATTCCATAACCAGGTAGGCATAGGCGGTATCGTGCGTAAAGTCGATGACCTGCACGATATTGGGATGTTGAAGCATGGCGGCAGTGTGCGCCTCGCGCAGGACATCCATGATGTCGCTAGCGGGCATGCCGGCACCGTTGATAAGGGGGATGCGTTTAATGGCGACGCGGCGGCGCAGGTGCGTGTCGCGGCAGATCTCGATGGAGCCAAAACCGCCGGTCGCAAGTGTCTCGAGCGGCTGGTACCGCTTGAGCAGCTCGCGAGAGCTGGTGCCCTCCAAGGGAACGTCCGGCGAGAACCGGGCGGTATGTTGCGAGAAAAGCGGCATGGCCAACCCTCGTGCGTTTAAAGTTCGTTTGCGAGTGGCGGGCGTGGGGCCGAGCCATTCGCGGTGGCATAGATGCTGCTAGTGTAGCACGCTCGGGTGCATGGGGAGGATAGCGGGATGCGAGGCTGCCTGTCTGACTTGGCCTTAGCGCTTCTTCTTGTTCTTCTTCTGCTTGCGTTGCTTGCCCTTGGTCTCCTGGGGCTTGTCGCCCTGCTTGGCCTCGGCGGCGGCCTTCTCGGCCTTCATCTTCTTGCGTTTGGTCTCAATGCGGAGTTTTTTGTTGATGCGCGCCTTGAGGAAGGTGCCAAACTGCTCGGCATCGCCGCGAACAAAGGTGTCCTTGGGGATCGTCACGCCCTGGTCGGCGAACATGGCCACAAAGATGCGCTCGCCGTCGAGCACGTGGTCGAGCTTTTCAAACGGGAAGAACTGCGACTTGCCGCTCTTGCCCCAAACCATCAGGCCGTCCTCGTTGGCGGCGACGCGGCGATAGCGGCCACCCATGGACTCGTCGGCCTCGACGGCGTCGATAAAGTCGCGGGCGAGCGTGTGGTGCAGGTTTTTGCTCCACCAGGCCAAAAAAGCACCGAACACGATCAGGACGACGCCGAACTTGATCCAGTTGCCACCGGCTACCAGCATGCCAATACCCAGCAGGGCGGCAATGGCGGCGGCGACATACAGGGAGCCGCGGCGTCTGGGCGAGGCGACCAGGCGGGCGAAGTCGGTGACCAGATCGTTTTCGTACTGATACTCGTTGAGGTACAGGATGCCGTCATCGGCTGCTGCCTGCGCCTCGAGCGCGACCTCGACCTGGTCGGCTGCTTCGGAGGGAACGAGGTTGCTCTCTGCGTCTGCCATGCTCTTTGGACTCCTATCGCGGCGGGCTCGCCGTACGGGTTATTATGGAATGCAGTATGCCGTGCGACCGCATGGCCGCCGCGGCAACAAGACTCAGTATACCCGGGGGAGCACCCATGGAATCGTTGTACCGAAAGTATCGCCCGCTCACCTTTGACTCCGTGGTGGGCCAGCAGCATATCGTCTCGACGCTCGAGCACGCCATCACCGAGGGGCGCCTGTCCCACGCCTACCTGTTCTGCGGACCGCGCGGCACGGGCAAGACCACTATGGCGCGCATTCTGGCCAAGGCGCTGCTGTGCCGCAATGCCGAGGCGGCGCGCGCCGAGGGTGCAAGCGGCTGCATGCCCGACGGCACCTGCGAGGAGTGCGAGCTCATCGCCGAGGGCAACCATCCGGACGTCTACGAGCTCGATGCCGCAAGCCGTACCGGCGTGGACAACGTGCGCGAGGAGATCATCAACTCCGTCAACTTTGCCCCGGTGCGCGGCAAGTACAAGATCTATATCATCGACGAGGTCCACATGCTCACGACGGCGGCATTCAACGCGCTGCTCAAGACGCTTGAGGAGCCGCCGGCACACGTGATCTTTGTGCTGTGCACCACCGACCCGCAAAAGATTCTGGAGACCATCCTCTCGCGCTGCCAGCGTTTCGATTTCCATCGCATCGGCAACGAGGATATTGAGCATCGCTTGGCATACGTGTGCGAGCAGGAGGGCTTCGATTACGACGACGAGGCGCTGGCTATTGTGGCGCGCCATGCCAAGGGTGGCATGCGCGACGCATTGTCCACGCTGGAGCAGCTGAGCGTCTTTGGCAACGGTTCTGTGCATGCGGACGACGCCCGCTCGCTTTTAGGCGAGGTTTCGGACCAGATTTTGGGCGAGTTTTCCCGCGCCATTGCCGATCGCGATGTTGCCGAGCTCTATGGACTGATCCGTGCGCAGGTCGAGGAAGGAAACGACCTGCTGGAGCTGACGCGCGACCTGGTGGCGCATGTGCGTGACGTGTACGTTGCCTGCGTTGCCGGTGCCCGCGCCGAGCTGTTTGAGGGCGGGGCCGAGCAGGCCGAGGCGCTTGCTGCCGAGGCTGCTGCCTTTGGCGAGCATCCTGCCGACCGCCTGGCCCGTGTGCTGACGGTGCTCGACGACGCCGCATTGGAGATGAGGGGTGCGAGCGACGTGCGCCTGGTGCTCGAGATTGCCTGCACGCGTCTGGCACGTCCCGAGGCTGATTTAACGATTGAGGCATTGGCCGAGCGCATGGCACGTCTGGAGGCCATGGTTGCCAATGCAGCGGTACCGGCGAGCGTGGCTGCTGCTCAGGCCGCCGTGCCTGCGGCGTCCGTACCCGTTGCTGCTCAGCAGCCGACGCTGATCTCGGGTGCCCGAGCCGCTACTCCCGCGGCGACTGCCGCCCCCGCTGCTACGTCCGCGCATCAGGGCGGTATGCCTTGGGACCGTGGTGCTGCCGCTCCGGCGGCTCAGTCTGCGCCCAAGTCCGCGGCTCCTGCGTCGGCGCCCAAACCTGTAACGCCTGCACCTCAACCCGTTGCGGCTCCCGCGCCTGCGGCATCGACCGTGCCGGTGTCCAAGCCCAACACTGCCGCTCAGGTTGCTGCCGCCGGCGCCGCCGAGACCCCTGCGGTTGAGGATGCCGGCGAGCTCCAGCGCAAATGGGCCGAGGTTGTCGAGCGCGTCAAGGCTCGTCAGGCCTCCTACGCGGGACTTTTGCTCAACGCCCGCGCCACGGCCGACGACGGCTCCAAGCTCACGGTCTCGTTCCCCGCGGGCTCGACCTTTGCCATCAAGATGCTCGGACGCGCCGACACGCAGTCGGTGGTCCTGCCGACAGTCAGTGCGGTCTTCGGTCGTCGTACCGTCGACTATGTCCTGGATGGGGGTGGCACGCCGGCTCCTCAACATGAGGAGCATTCTCCATCTGCACGGGCTGCGGTATCTGCGGACCCGCAACCCGTGTCCTCGGCGGCCCCTGTATCCTCGAGCGCCAGCGCTCCGCAGCAGCAAGCGACGCCGGTGATGGCACCGACCCCGTCGGCGCCTAAGCCAGCCGCGGCCAAATCGGCTGCTTCGGTCCCCACGCCCAAGCCTGCCGCCGCGCCTGCGCCCAAGTCATCCGACCTGGGCAAAGCCCCCTGGCTGCGCTCCGACAACCCCGCTGGCGCTCCTGCCACGGGCAAGCTCCCGACCGAGCCCGCACCCCGAGCGCCCGAGCGCGCGTCCGCTCCCAAGGCTCAGCCGTCTGCGCAGTCTGCACCGTGGGAATCCGAGCAGGTGCCCTACGATGACGCCATGGTCGGCGGCTTTGCAGGCGATGCGAGCGGGGACGATCTGCCTCCGTTCGACGTGCCGGGTGCGACGCCCGCGCCCAAGCCCGCTGCAACTGCCCCCAAAGAGGAGGACGCTCCTGCAGCTCCCTGGGAGTCCAACCCCGGCGCGGGCAGTCCCTTCGGCCATCAGGGCGCAGCCCCAAGCATCCCGCAGACCGAGGACGAGGCCAAAGCCCTCATCCGCAGCGTCTTCGGTCAGTCCACCATCTTCAAACCGGTGGAGTAGCTGTACAGGCGGGTATACTGCTCAAGAAGAGACGTCTTTGAACGGAGCGAGCTTATGATGTGGGAATATGTCCGCCTTGAGGACGATACGCAAGTTTCGTATTCCGAAGTCCGTGAGGACAATACGGTGAAGGTCGTTGTGGAGCGCCCACGCGATTGGGGTTTTGACACGGCGGAGTGCATCTTGCCGGCATTCAATTGGGTGTCGCACGAGGGCTTTAGCGAAGCAGACCTCAAAGAGCTCGATGATTTTGTACGCAACAATGCCCCGCTCATCCTGCGTTTTGCTTACGAAGGCGGACGGGTCTATGCCTAGTCTTTTCCGACTCGGGCCGTACATCATCTTTTTCTGGACAGGGGAGAACGGCGAGCCCGTCCATGTTCATATCGCGGTCAAGCGCCCCACCGCCGAGGCGACCAAGATATGGCTTACCCGCTCCGGCGGATGCAAGCTGGCCCATAACAAGGGCGATATTCCTGCTCGGGATTTACGCGATATTATGCAGTTTGTTTCATCTAACCATGCACTGATTTGCAAACGTTGGAAAGAAACAACCGGCGGGCTATCGTTCTACTGTTGAGGGCTGATCATTGGGGCTATTTCCAGCTTGTTAGCCTGCGTCGAGATAATTATGCAATCTTGCATAATTCGACCTTGCATAATCTTTGGGCGCTGCTTGCGCCCCAGGACATGTATATCGACTGAGGTAGTGTGTCCGCCCCGCTCGCTGGCCCCGAGCCGTGGTACGATTTTTGAGTTTGAAAGTCCCGCCGTGCTCCGGCTGCCCTTGCAGCTTGTCGCGCGGCCGCACGTAAAGGAGCCATCATGGCCGGTATGAACATGCAGCAGATGATGAAGCAGGCCCGCAAGATGCAGGAGCAGCTTGCCGCCGCGCAGGAGAACCTCAAGTCCCAGACCGTCGACGCCTCTGCCGGCGGCGGCATGGTCAAGGTGACCGTCAACGGCGAGATGGAGCTCGTCAACCTCACCATCGACCCCGATGCCCTCGATCCCGAGGACGTCGATATGCTGCAGGACATGATCATGGCTGCCGTCAACGAGGCCGTCCGCGGTGTCAACGAGCTCGCCAACAAGCAGATGGGCGCCATCACCGGCGGCCTCAACATCCCGGGCATGCCGTTCTAAGACACGCATATATATGAGTGCCAACCATAGTCTGCAAAAATTGCTCGATGAGCTGGGCCGTCTGCCGGGCATTGGTCCCAAGTCGGCCCAGCGCATCGCCTATTACCTGCTCGAGGCCGATGCCGAGGAGGCGCGCCGCCTGGCCGAGGCTATCCTGGAGGTTAAGCGGGAGGTTCACTTTTGCAGCCGCTGCTTTAACTACGCCACGGCCGACGAGTGCTCCATCTGCCAGGATTCGATGCGCGATACCACTCGCATTTGCGTGGTGGGCGAGCCGCGCGATGTCCAGGCGATTGAGCGCACGGGCAGCTACCACGGTCTCTACCACGTATTGGGCGGCGTGATCAGTCCCATGGACAAGATTGGTCCCGAGCAGTTGCACATTCGTGAGCTGCTGGCACGCTTGGGCCACGAGGACATCCACGAGGTCATCATCGCCACCAACCCCAATATCGAGGGCGAGACCACGGCGAGCTACCTGGCCCGCACTATCAAGCCGCTGGGCGTTGAGGTATCGCGTCTGGCGAGCGGCCTTCCCGTGGGCGGCGACCTGGAGTATGCCGACGAGCTTACGCTTGGGCGCGCCATCGAGGCCCGTCGCACGATTTAGGTGGCGAGCCTGCTCCTGCCGTATGTCTTCATCGCGACGCACGGGGTAGCCATAATTTCCCCGTGCGACTGTAAGTTTGTTGTGCAACAAAGATGCTTTGTATCCGCTTATCGCATGGATGCTTCCACTCGCATCCTTAATTTGCCCATTCGTTGCGCAACCTTTTGGGTTCGCTGATACACTCAAATATGGATTCGAATGAATGCGCCGCTCCCGAGCGGCGTGTTTTTGTTGGAGGAGAACGCATGCGGCCCGGTGGCACTCAGACAAAGCGCGGCGCCGCGGTGCGCATGGGACGCCGACTGGGCTTGGCGCCGCGGGCGTACGCACTGCTGTCTTGCTCGCTGGTGCTGGTCATAGCTGGCGTTTCTGCCTATGGCATGACCGTGCCGTCCATGATGCAGGCACATGCCGCACGCGAACCGCGCGTGGGGCATGAGGTCAAAAGTGATCTGGGCACCACGACTGGATATGCTTGGGCAAGTGTGGTCGCGCATATTGTGTTTGGCACCGACGACGCGGACGGCGCCGAGGCCCCGGACAACGAAGTCACGCTTGCCAATGGCAAAACCATCGTGCTCACCAACACCAAGATCATCGATCGATTGTCCAACAATAGTGTGGCGGCAACGGTGAATAAGGTCGAGCAGCAGAAGGAGCAGGACGCCCAGCAGTCCGGAAAGCCCGGTAGCTCGGATACTTCTGGCTCCGGCTCGGATTCGTCGAGTTCGGGCGGCGGCTCTGGGTCGGGTTCCTCTGCCGGAGGGTCTGGAAACGGCGGCTCGACGGGCGGCAACACTGACAACGATACAAACTCCGGCGGCCTTTCCGCTGCTGAGGAAGAGAGCATTCACCGTTGGCTTGTGACCAAGTACAACATGCTCGACGGCTATGTTTCTCGTGCCAATGACGTGGTTTCGACCTATAACTCTACGGGAGATCCCAGGCCGTGCGACAGCCTGGTCGGGGAGATGTTTGTCATCCGAGCCGAGTTCGGTCGTCAGACATTCTCGCCCCGGTCAAAATGGTACCAGCAGTATGCCAATCTGTGGGGCTGTTACACCAACCTATGTCAATGGGTCGGCCATTACGGCGATGATGACGTCGCGCTCGGTAACTTCAACAATAACGTGGCGGCGCTTGCCCTATGATGACCGATCTTGCATCCACCACACCACAATCGCTCGGTCGCGATCCCATGGTCGGCCTGCGCCTGGCGCGTGTCGACGGGTTTGAGCCGGCCATTGCGCTCGGTCAGGACGAACTGCCTGCCTATCTGCGCCGTTTTACGATACTGTTTGCCGACGATGCCACCATGCGCCGTGGCGGTATCGGCCGCGTGACGCGTGCCGTCAACGCCCAAGGCGAGGCCGTGGCACTCAAGCAGCTCATCTTGCCGACGCGTGATGAGTTTGACGACGATGCAACTCACGAGGCGCTGGTCGCCAAGTTCAAGGCGGCGTTTCGCGAGGAATATGAATGCCATCGCGCCCTTTCGGGCCTTAAGGGCTTTCCCCGCCTCTATGGCTGGGGCGAGGTCGACGGTGTACCTGCAATTGTCATGGAATGGGTCGAGGGCGAGACGCTCGCCCGCTTGCGTTTGCGACTCGCCGTGGACGATGCCGGACGCCTGTCGCCGCTTGTGGCGGCGCGTCTGGGTCGCGACCTGTTCGATCTGCTCTGCCGTATGAGCCTGGTGGGTGAGGGCTTTGTCCATCGCGATATCTCGCCCGCTAATATTATGGTGCGTACGGCGCGTCTAGCGCTTGACCGGCAGCTTGCCGAGGGCACCTTTGACCTGTGCCTGATCGACTTTGGCTCGTCGCTGGCGCTCGAGCCTGCGTCGGCCGTGGCCGGTACCGGCGGCAAGGCGTCGTTTACGGAGCGCTATGCCACGCTGCGTCGCGCGACGGTTGCCTATGCCCCGCCCGAGATGCTCACCGACGATATTCCCGACCTGCGCGCTTTGCGTATGTCGCCGGCGATCGACGTCTATGCCGCGGCAAGCACGGTTTACGAGCTCATTGCCGGCGTCGCGCCATACGAAGCCGCGCCGAGCACTTCGGGCACCTCGGGTTCGCGCAAAAAGACGCGCGACATCGCCAGCCCCTACCGTCTCAAGATGGACACGCGGCCCGACTATCCCATTGGTGCCCATGCGCCCGGTTGCGATTTGACTCAGCTGCTTCGTCGTGAGCCCGATGTGGCGCTCGCTGCGGCCGAGCAGGCCCAGCAGCTGGGGCTTGAGCCGGATTCCGAGGAGCTACGCGATGCGCTGGCGTTTGTCGATGCCCAGCTGTTCGACGTGGTGATGGCCTGTCTGTCCAGCCATCAAAAAGATCGTCCCGAGCCGGCGGCGGTCGAGGCGGCGCTCTCGGCGTTTTGTGACCACTATGCGCAAAATGTCGGTCGTTCGCTCCGCGGCGAGCCGCTCACGCCGTGCCCCATGGATGCGTCTGGCCGCGCGGTTCGTCGCGCGCTGATGGTCGGCGCGACGGTCGTCTGTGGCGTGGTTTGGGCTGTGGTCGTGGTTTCGGCCGCGCTGCTGGCGTCGGGCGCTCGCGTGACGGCGACTTTGGGATCGCTCGTGTGGTCTGGGTCGCTACCGGGTATTATTGCCGCACTGGCGTTGGCGCTGCCAGGCATAGCCGGCGTTGTCGCGGGGGCACTTGCGCGCAATCGGCGCTCGGGCTTCCTGCAGGGTGTGCTTGCGCTTTCTGCCTGCGAGGTTCCGGTGCTGGTTGTGGCTGCATGTAGCGTATTTTCCCAACGCGCCGTGATGGGCGGCCTTGTTGCCGCTCTGGTTGCAACCTATACGCTTACGTGGTTTTTGCTTGCGATGGGCTTTGCCTTTGAACTTCCCGTTTCGGCACCGCGACGTACAAAAGCCCAGATGGCGACTCCGCTTGCCGGTGGAGCCGCGGCTGCCCGTACTTTTGGCGGACCTGTCGAAGTATCGTCCGGTTCTATTTCTACGACCAAGGAGGCCTAGGTCATGGCATCTCAAGTTGAGCTCACCCCATGCGGGGCCATGTTTGACATCTTTAAGCGCGCGGCGCATCTGAGCCATATCGAGCTGTGCGGCTTGGTGCTTTCGTCCCGTCCGCTCGCAGACGGTCGCAGCCCGCAGAGCCGGGCCGCCGATCGCTCTTGGGTTTCCCGCTTTATCGTTCGCGCGCCGGTCGGCACGCTTCAGCAGCGCTACTTTGCCGAATACGGTACCTCGGCTGCGCGTATTATGTCGCAACTGGCCCTGCGCCAGCGCAATCCCATGGACTCCACGGCTGTGATCAATATGGTGTGCGGCCCTGCAGGTGAACCGATGGTACGCGCGCTCGAAGAGTGTCACCAGGACACAAATCTCTATCGCAACGCGCTCGATCGCCTGTCCCAGGCGGCGGAGCTCATGCCCGCCGAGCGCGCCGAGGCCGTGCTGGTGCTGTTTGTCGCCGTCGGTTGTTCGGCGGATGTGCGGTCCTCGGTGAACTATGCCATCGACTACGCGAACGCGACCTGTGGCGGAGGCACATCCACGCCGCGTTCGCTTGGCATGTCGATGACCGCGGGCGAACGCGAACCCGCCCCGGCGCACCCCTTGGGCTTGCTGCGTATACAAAACAGTTTTGTCGTGAGCGCCCCGCGCTGGATTCAGCCGAGTGAGCAGGGTGTTGAGATTGGCGCGCTGGCCACTGGTGAGGGCGATATTACCGACGTCGGCGACGATGTCTCGGCCCGCCATGCCCATATCTGGTGCGATGCTCAAAATATCTGGCACGTCGAGGACTTGTCGTCCACCAACGGAACCGTGGTGGTAAACGGGGCCACGCGCGTCTGCATTCAGGTCGAGCCCGGTCGTTCCGCCCAACTCAATCCCGGCGACGAGCTCAAGCTCGGCGAATCCACTACCTACGCCGTCCTCTTCGGTGCCCTCTAGCCGGCAGATAGGGACGTTCCTTTTAATATGAGCAGGACATTGTCAAGAGGCAAAATCGGGCCTGGCCCCAACGATATGGGGTCAGGCCCTCTCCCTATATCAGCCCGTCCGCGGCGACCTCGGCGTGTCTTACCGACGCTCGTCTTTGCAGTTTAATATCCGCCCGCGGCGATCTCTCGCTGGGCAATCCGTTGCTGCGGCTGAGGCTTCTACGTCGAACCGACAGTCTGTGCACGCGTGTGGCGCCCTGGGCGCTCGCAGAAAAGGGACCTGAGGTTCGCCTCAACGGCTTCGGATCGAACCGCTTCCGGGGTGACTGGCTTATGTGCGGGGGACCGGCCCCCTACGCCTCCTCGGCCATGAGGCCGACCGCCCATACCCAGCAGGCGAGCTCGCGCGCCGTGGCCACGTTCGCCTTGTTGCCGTGGACCCCGCGCGCGAGCAGCGCCTCCCGCCTCTCGACCAGCCTCCGCACGCCCTTGGCGGCATGCCTGCGGGCGCCCCGGTCCGGGGCCTGGCCCTTGGCGAGGTCCTTCGGCCGCCCCGAGCACGTCAGGTAGTGCCACGCGGCCTCGACCAGCGTCTTCCTCAGGTGCTTGTTGCCGGCCTTGGTGATCGCGCCCCTGCGGTCGCTCTCCCCGCTGGAGTGCTCGGAGGGCGTCAGGCCGACCCACGCCGCGAACGAGCGGGCATTCCTGAACCTCGAGAACTCGCCGGCCTCGAACACGAGGTCGGCGGCGGACGCGGTGTCTACGCCCTTGAGGCAGCGGAGGGAGTCGACCCTCTCCCTCCACCTGGGCTTGCGGGCCTCGGCCTCGACGAGCCCCTCGAGCCTCGCCTTCTCCTCCGCCGCCCGCCTGACCGCGTCGACGTAGTAGGCGAGCACGTCGTTGTCGGCCCTCTCCGCGAACCTTATCGACTCGATCCAGGACCAGTGCGCCCGGGTCCAGTTGCCCTTCCTGCGGCCGGTGGGCGTCCTCTCGTCGAAGGCGAGCCCGTGCCTTAGCAGGAACTTGGAGAGCCGCTGCTTCGAGCGCGAGAGGTCAGTCCCTCGCGTCCTCGAGCGCCCTGGTCAGGTCGCGGGCGGCCTCGCACTCGTCGTCGGGGACCCACACCTCGACCACGTTGCCGACCGACAGCATGCGGGCGAGGAACTCGGCGTCGTTGCGGTCGTTCTTCCTGCGCCTGTCCGCGCTGGGCTTGATCATCTTCGAGACGGCGCCGACCACGCAGTCGACCCCCAGGCCGGAAAGCCTCTTCTGCAGGTCGAAGCCCGTGACCCCGGACTCGTACACGCACCTGGCCCTGGGGTCCACGGAACGGACCCACTCCGCGACGGCGCCGGCGTCGTAGCCGAAGGTCGCGGCGCGCACCTCCCCGGTCATGACGTCGAGGGAGACGGCCTTTATCGAGCGGGCGTGGACGTCGAGGCCGATGAAGGTGGTAGTATCGAGCATGGGAGCCCCTTCCATGAATGCGGCGTGGCCGCCACGGTTGGATTAGACACTCGCCATTGTCGGCCTAATCCGCGGTCTTTCATGCAGCAGGGGCTCTCAATGTTTTATGTCCTGCTCATATCGTCTCTGCCGGCACTTGGGGACACTCCTTGGCGCACCAGAGTCGGTCGCCCAGGGATGGAGGGGCCATTTTGGCCCTTGGCAGTCAGTCGGGGCGAAACTAGAAGATCTTTCCGATTCGCGGCTGTTCATGCTTGTAGAGCATCTAAAACAATAGGATGTTATTCTGGAATATGCCGGGTGCGTGAACTTGCCTGTCTTAGCCTTAATAAGGTATAGGGGAGTTTGGCTCAGGGGTTCCGTCTTGTTCTTCAGCGCAGTATTGTGGGACAGATTTGCTGAGATTGGCGCCTTACACCGCAGAGCGCACGGAAGGCTCTCGATTTGTGTTCTGGCCCCAGAATACAGGGCCTGATACTTACCAACTGTGGCATGGATGTAACATCTGTAGAAATCAACCCTTTTGTTGTCGACCTTTGTAAGAAAAACACTGCCATCAACTCTTTGGATGACGAAACTAGGGTGCTTGAGGGGAGCCTTTACTCCCCTCTGAGAGATGACTCATGTTTTTCGCTTGTCGTTGTGAATCCTCCGTTACTGCCGATTCCGGATGAGATTCCTTATCCCTTCGTTTGAGATGGAGGACAATCGGGTCTGGATAAAACACTTCGTATTCTTAAGGGTGGCGATACGCATTTAGAGAAAAACGGTAAATACTGCTAATAGGGGTGACGACGATGGTGCAGGGGCGACCCGCGATGCTCTCATCAATACGTCGGATACTTGGGAAATCAGGTCTAGATGCATGTATGATGATGCTGTGTGGCTATTCAATTAATCCGCGTTCCGAATGGGTGCAGGGTATAGCTGCGACATCGTATGCTTTTGACCCGGCGCGATACTCAGATATTTCTGAGGCGGTTGACGAAGTTTATACGCACTATGCCGCGCAAGGCGTTTCGGAAGTTTGCACATCTACGTTACGGGCTTAGGTTTCTTCAAGCGAGCAGGCCGGTTGCGTTATTTCGAGCGATTTTTCTAGTCTAGACGACAAAAGGCAAAGGATTTGATGGGTATAAAACGCGGACGTTTGTGGGCGGATGCTCAAATCTATTGTGGCAATCGGGCGGTTGAAAAAGATATTTCAACCGCCCGATTGCCAGGTTCGTCGGAGGAGATGTCCGATTCCGACTCTCTTGTAGGAAGAGCTTGAGATCGTATTGGCCCAAGGCAATCTTAAAGCAGTCTCATTGGCAAATCTTCGCTCCTGTTGTGTTGAGGTGTAAGGTATCAGTGATTGATGTTTTGTGGCGGGTAGATTGGGGCCTTCCTTGATTCGATGCGTTCTCTCGAGGTTCATCAGAGCAAAAGGGGCTTTCGTCTTCATTGCTATCACGGTGATTGGAACCGCTCTCTCCTATGCCATGCCATACGTGAACGGGAAATTCTTAGATTTTCTTCTCGGTAACCGCAGCGAAAGAGACGCCGTACTCTTCGCGCTCCTGGTTGCGTCAATAGGAGTTTTCTCCACCCTCTTTACTTATTTTGCAGGAACACTTTCCATTCGCATAACCACGAGACTTTCCTTTGATCTTCTCAGGGAGGCCGTCTTGCGTTTTGAAAGAGACGATTACTTGGTGAGTCGGACCATCGATCCAGCCTATACAACGCAACGGATTATTTCCGACTCCAGCGTGGTCTCATCCTTCGTTTTGGCGAATTTTATCAGTGCGCCGCTGTCCATTGTAGCCATTCCCATCGTATTGCTTATCATATGGTCAATTGATTCAACTCTCGCGGTGTTTTCCATCATTCTCCTCATCGTGTATTTCTGTGTAATTACTGGGTTGAGGAAACTTTTGTATAGGGTCACGTATGAGAAGAAAGAGGCGGACAGCGCCTTTTACGCCGCAATTGCATCGCAGCTTAATCAGATTCTCAACATTCAACTGACATCTTCGTACGGCAAGAGCGAACAAGCGCTCGACGCTGGGTTTAAGAGCTATTTTCCCAAAGTTTTGCGCTCCGGAAAGCTATCATATTCTCTGACATCGCTCGATGGTCTTTTCGCAGCGTTGTTTCAAGCGGTGATACTTGTTGTTTCCGGAGTACGAATCATTAACGGAACTATGTCAATAGGCGAGTACACTATCATCGCTACATACTTCGCGATTCTCTTTAAGACTTTGAAAAGTATGATGTCATTGTTCAAATCCTATCAAGATGCCAAAGCATCATGGGATAGGACGGCTATCGCGACGAGAGAAAAGGAGAGATCGGGGTGGAATCGGACCGATTTAGCTAAACTCGATGAAATAAATGACATTTCGGTATCTGATTTGGAATTCTCGGTTGCCCTTCCAGACGGATCTGTCCGAGAGGTCCTCGGCGGGTTTTCTTTCAAGTTTTCCGGTCCTGGTACATATTGCATAGTTGGGGAAAACGGAAGAGGCAAGACGTCACTTCTTTACTTGATGCTCGGGCTATACTCATCGAAAGGCAAAGTAAAATACAACGGCGTGCCAATCGAAGAATGCGACTTGGATTACATACGTGCGAGAGAGATATCGTGCTGCCCACAGTCGTGCTTCGCGCCGGACGAAACGGTGAAAGAGCTGTTAGAGTATTTCGACACGCCCTTTTCTTCCTATCACCGGGGTGTAGATGGCCTACTTTCGCTGGAAAACAGCGTGAAGGAGTTGCTCGGGAAACGTTGCTCCGCGCTTTCGGGCGGTGAGCTGCGCCGAGTGTACTTATGGTCGGCGATTTCACGCAAGTCGTCAGTTTTGGTACTCGACGAGCCCACGACTGGGTTAGACGCTGTAAGCCGCGCCGAGCTTGCGGCCTATGTTAAGCGCAACAAGCAAAGCCAGCTGATCATCGTTGTCTCTCACGATGACGAGATGGTCGGCGCGGTAGAAGGGGTAGTGGATTTAGGCAGCATGTACCAGGGTAAATGATGACAAGTGTAGTGCTACCCAACTGGCAGAGATAACAAAAAGGCGATGCAGATGCACGTAGCATTCAGGCGGTTCGGACTCGGTGCCTTCACGCCATCGCAACGCTTTCAGATATAGTTCTCGTTCTCTTACTAAAGGAAACTTTAGTCTACGTCATCTTGTCGAGACAGAGGTGAAGCGAAGTGTTGTCGCGACGTATCTTATTCCAGGTGGCTCAGTATCAGCGTGAGAATCGCACCAAAGTGTACTTACGATTCTCGTGTCCCACGGACAACATGAGCTGAGCATTGAGGTTCCACCCTTTGCTGCAACTACACGGGGTTGGACGGCAATGAATATGCCGGGCCGCATACCACGCGCAGCGGGGGTCCATGTCCCAGTATGTTGCCTACAGCAGCCTCGATGTCCACGCACACATCATCTCTGCCTTCGCGTTCAATCCATTTGCCGGAGAGTGCGAGGGTTGCCAGGCCGTAGAATTCGAGCCGAACAAATGAAATGCGGTATCAGCGCATAGGATTAAACTGACGATTGCTTTGCACTGAGAATACGCTTGGAAAGCCGCTATGGGTGGCGGCCCGGGTTAAATAGAGAAGCCCGTCCGATCACTTTCATGTGGCGAACGGTCGGGCTTCTTATTCCACTTGCCAATGCTCGGCTCATATTGGAAGAAAGCTACGCTAATGTTTGCGTGACACTCCTATTTTCTCCGAAGAAAGAGTCGGATAATGAAGAATAGAATTAAAAAAGGTGCCAGATATAACGCAAGTATAAAGGCTAATCCAACGAGACCTTGCAATAATGGCATAACTCCTCCCAGACACGAGATTTTGGTATTTGTTCCCATCTTATTCTGAATTGGACCAAATAGTTCCTAGCCACAAAACTACTCGTCAACTGGATCGCACCAATCTGCTGGCAAAACACAGCTTGATTCTTTATCGACATAGCACCAATCCGCAACAGGGCACTCGGCGATGTCGTAAAAATTGCATATATCAACTCCAAGACAACAAGGCTCAACGGGAGGATGTTCATTTGAACCAACAGGATGGATATGCTTCATAACAGCTCCTCACCTTAATCCAATTAGAGACTACGTTTGATCAATGCCACAGTGATCTACAACGCAGATGCTGCCGCCATCCATGTCATAGTCGCAGTAATCGTATGCACCACAGCCATCTGCTTTATCATAAACAGTACAGATGTCAGTAATGCCCAAGAGGCAGTCAAAAGACATCGGCTTCACGCCTGCCTCGTCGCCACTTCCTGGATTAATCGGATGAATATGCTTCACGACTACCTCCCTTTGAGTGCAGAAAAACCTCAATATTGTGTATAACAAACCAAGATGTCTAGTTCACCATATTTCTAGAATGGTTTCGGCGAACGTAGCAATAAGCTTCGCAGACGGTAATCAGAAGAACGAACACCTCCACAATGGTGACAGCAATGCGCTGAACCGCTTATTCCGATACAGTAGCTTCTCGTTGATTTTTCTCCTGCGAAGATGAGTGGCGGGAAATAAGGTCAAAAGCCATCTCGTAGCACATTTTTCTATATTCACATGATGCAGGGTGTAGACTCTTGGGCAAGTAGCCGTGCTCGTCTGCAGCCTCCCAGCTACAGCCCCCACCACAGAAAGACCGAGCCCAACAGTCCGTACAGTCAATTCTTTTTTCGACACCCTGACTCCACTTTTCAATATACCTAGTTTCGTCAATTCCGGTGACGATGTTGCCCATTTTGAATCGCATCATCCCGACAAACCTGTGACAGGGGTATACGTCCCCTTCGGGAGTCACGGAAATAAAACGCCTGCCAGCCCCGCATCCGACAAAGGCGATCCTGTTGCTCATAATCAAATCAACTGCAGTTTTCAATGTTCTAAACAAGGCTTTTCCCCTTGATCAATCTGTTTGAGATATTGATCCGCCAAATCTATTAGGCCCGCCCTGATTTTGTTTAATGAGTGTTCGTCGAGTTTGATATTCTCATCGAATGAGCTCACGGGCGAGAAGTAAATCCTTCTGAAGCCCATCTCTTTAAACTGAAGATAGTCTTCAACAAGGTTACAGTTATTATTTGTTAAGGTCGCTCTTGCGCCGAAGGGGAACGACTCGGAAAAACGACGAACGTTTTTGTCGATATCGGAGAAAGAGCCGCCTCCCGTCTTGTACGGGCGCGATGCATCGTGCTTGCATCCTGTACCATCGAGACTAATCAGAACAGAAAACCCGTGCTCCTTGAAAGAATTCACAGCAGTGTCATTCAAAAGCGTTCCGTTGGTCGTAATAGAATAGGTAAAGTTTCTATTGGGGTATATTCTTTTTGAATAGTCGACCGTTTTCCATATCAGCGGCTCGTTAATCATGGGTTCCCCACCAAAAAAGACGATCGCAAGCGTTTCGTTTTCCGATGAACTTGCGACGAGGTAGTCGACCGCCTTGAAGGCTATCTCGTCTGTCATCAGCAGAGGAGACGTTCCATAATCTCCTTTACCGGCAAAACAGTAACTACAACCAAGGTTGCATGCATGTGAAACGTGGAGTTCGATGGATCTAAGTTTTCGAGGCGTGTCTTTTGTTAAGAAAGTCCGCTCAGACAATCGTTGATACTCATCAATGTCGTCTTCAAGTTCTGCTATGGTCGTTTGGTCGTAGCCTTTCGCAGCAAGTGACTTTGTTAGCAACTTCGAGTTGACCGTTCTTCCCGATGCTTCAAATATGCGAAGCGCATCTTCTGATGCTTGGTCAACCTGAAAGCAATTGCGAGTGACCTCATCGAAGCAGTAACGACGATCACTTACTGAGAAAAAATGCATACGTTCCTCAATTTCATGCTGGACTGGCACTAACCTTGTTTATTGTTGCGCAGCTATAAAAAACCACCAGCGGGGATTCGGTGTGCGGCCCAATCGGACTCCCAAAAGGTTCTATTTGAGACTGGCAAGCTTTGTGTTGTTGGCACTTCGACAGCGCTCTTTATTCCAACATGGAGCCTCGCAGTTTGAGTCGACTTGCCTCTGGAAGGTCCGATCTTAACTTGATTTAGGATGAAAACAGATTACAGGCGCGCTCCTCTAGAAAGAAAGGAAACCAATCGCCGCCTTTCACCAGGAAAGTTTTTATAGCCCACCTCGAGCAAAATGAAAGATGCGAGAGCGATTGGGGAACAACGCGAATCTCCCCTTTTGGGTGGGAGCGAGCCTTCAGCCACCGGCGAACGACTCGCCCTGGTCAGAATCTGGAAGTGGTGCCGGGCCGCTTGGGCCTCCCCGGTGACTTCGTGGGGCTTACCTGCCTGACGTCGAGGAGTACATCCGCAAGATTCGTTCCCTATGCCGTTTGCTCTCACGCCCGCCTTAGTTCCAAGTCGGGCGAGCCGCCGCGCTCATGCGACCCGTGGCGGCGACACGTCGACGCCGCGCTCGCTGAGCACATCTTCGGTCGCGGGCGAGCACGAGGTCGCGCCGGCGCATCCGCTGGTACTGCTGTGCGTGCAAAACGGCTACGTGGTGAGCGTCCCGCGCTGGATTCAGCCGAGTGAGGAAGGCGTTGAGATCGGCGCGCTGGCAACGGGGGAGGGCGGCATCACCGACGACGTCTCGGCCCGCCATGCCCATATCTGGTGCGACGAGTCTGGCGCATGGTTTGTCGAGGACCTGTCGTCCACTAACGGCACCGTGGTGGTAAACGGGGCCACGAGTGTGTGTATTCAAGTAGAGCCCGGCCGTTCCGCCTGGCTCAACCCCGGCGACGAGCTCAAACTCGGCGAATCCACCACCTACGCCATCCTCCTCGGCGCCCTCTAGCCGGCAGATAGGGACGCTCCTTTTCTGCCGGCACTTGGGGACACTCCTTGGCGCGTCAGAGCCAGTCGCCCGGGGATGGAGGGGCCATTTTGGCCCTTGGCGGTCACCCAAGGTAAACCTTTACCGCCCGCCTATATTTGCCGAAATTACACTTGACGGCGGGGTACAATAAACCCGCATGCGGATTTCCGTTGCGGGCGCCTCCCATCGCCGGGGCGTGCCCGGGAGCATCCGGCATGCGGCCTTTGCGGCGCTCGGTCATGTGCAAGACGGGTAGCTGGGCCTGCGGTGCGCAAGCGCCCCTCGCCTTGGCATGCCTTCTCTCCACGCCATGCACCTGCTGCCAAGTCCGCCTGCCAGATGATTGGAAGCAACAGCGAAAATCCCATCACGCCAACATCCCGGCGATCGCCGGGGCCTGTATACCTATATGAGAGGAGAGGGGTATATGGCGCGTAAGTTTAAGTCTATGGACGGCAACGAGGCGGCCGCATATGTTTCGTATGCGTACACCGAGGTAGCGGGAATTTATCCCATTACGCCGTCCAGCCCGATGGCCGACCATGTCGACCAGTGGGCGGCCCAGGGTCGCAAGAACATCTTCGGCACCCCGGTCAAGGTCGTCGAGATGGAGTCCGAGGCAGGTGCAGCCGGTACCGTTCACGGTTCGCTGGGCGCCGGTGCTCTGACCACCACCTACACGGCTTCTCAGGGTCTGCTCCTGATGATCCCGAACATGTACAAGATCGCGGGCGAGCAGCTCCCGGGCGTTTTCCACGTCTCCGCGCGTTGCGTCGCTTCGCACGCCCTGAACATCTTTGGCGATCACTCCGACGTCATGGCCTGCCGTCAGACCGGCTTCGCCATGCTCGCCGAGGGCAACGTCCAGGAGGTCATGGACCTCTCGCCGGTGGCTCACCTTGCCGCCATCGAGGGCAAGACCCCGTTCCTTAACTTCTTCGATGGCTTCCGCACCAGCCACGAGATCCAGAAGGTCGCCATGTGGGACTACAAGGATCTTGCCGAGATGTGCGACATGGACGCCGTCCAGGCTTTCCGCGATCACGCGCTCAACCCTGAGCACCCGCATACCCGCGGCAGCCACGAGAACGGCGACATCTTCTTCCAGAACCGCGAGGCCTGCAACAAGGTCTACGACGAGCTTCCCGCCGTCGTCGAGGGCTACATGAAGAAGATCAACGAGAAGCTCGGCACCGATTACGGCCTGTTCAACTACTACGGCGCTCCCGATGCTGATCGCGTCGTCGTGTGCATGGGCTCCTTCTGCGACGTGCTCGAGGAAGTCATCGACTACCTCAACGCTCACGGCGAGAAGGTCGGCCTGGTCAAGGTTCGCCTGTTCCGTCCGTTCTCCATCAAGCACTTTGTCGACGTTCTCCCCGAGACCGTCAAAAAGATTGCCGTCATGGACCGCACCAAGGAGCCGGGTTCCATCGGCGAGCCGCTCTACCAGGACGTCGTCTCCGCTCTCTACGAGGCCGGCAAGACGGGTATCAAGGTCGTCGGCGGCCGTTACGGCCTGGGCAGCAAGGACACGCCTCCCGCGTCCGCGTTCGCTGTCTTCGAGGAGCTCAAGAAGGACGAGCCCAAGCGCGAGTTCACCATCGGCATCGTCGATGACGTGACCAACCTGAGCCTGCCCGAGGCCGAGGATGCGCCCAACACCGCAGCCCCCGGCACCATCGAGTGCAAGTTCTGGGGTCTGGGTGGCGACGGTACCGTCGGCGCCAACAAGAACTCGATCAAGATCATCGGCGACCACACCGACAAGTACGTTCAGGCCTACTTCCAGTACGACTCCAAGAAGACCGGCGGCGTCACCGTCTCGCACCTGCGCTTTGGTGATTCCCCGATCCGCTCGCCGTACTACGTGACCAAGGCCGACTTTGTCGCTTGCCACAACCCCAGCTATATCGTCAAGGGCTTCAAGATGGTCCGCGACGTCAAGCCGGGCGGTACCTTCCTGGTCAACTGCCAGTGGAGCGACGAGGAGTTCGCCGAGCACATGCCCGCCGTGGCCAAGCGCTACATCGCGAACAGCAACGTCAACGTCTACCTGATTGACGCTATCGACCTGGCCGCCAAGGTCGGCATGGGCAAGCGCACCAACACGGTGCTCCAGTCCGCCTTCTTCGCGCTGGCCAAGGTCCTGCCCGCCGAGGACGCCCTGCAGTACATGAAGGACGCGGCCACCAAGTCCTACATGAAGAAGGGCCAGGCCATCGTCGACGCCAACCACAAGGCTATCGATGCCGGCGCTACCGCCTTCCGTAAGTTCGAGGTTCCGGCCGACTGGGCAACTGCCGAGGATGCTGCCCCCATCGAGCTCTCCGAGGAGACCAAGTCTGCCATCGCCCAGCAGGTCAAGAACCTGCTCGAGCCCATCGATCGCATGGATGGCGACAGCCTGCCTGTTTCCGCCTTCGTCGATTGTGCCGACGGCCAGTTTGAGCTGGGCGCCTCCGCATACGAGAAGCGCGGCGTCGCCGTGGTCGTTCCTCACTGGGACGAGACCAAGTGCATCCAGTGCAACCAGTGCGCCTATGTGTGCCCGCATGCCACCATCCGTCCGTTCGCGATGACCGAGGACGAGGCTGCCGCCGCGCCCGAGGCTACCCGCACGCTCGACGCTATGGGCCCCAAGGCCAAGGGCATGAAGTTCACCATGGCCGTGTCCCCGCTCGACTGCATGGGCTGCACCAACTGCGTCAAGGTCTGCCCCAAGGGCGCCCTCGAGATGGTTCCCACCGAGCAGGAGATGGACCAGCAGCCCGTTTGGGACTACATGGTCGAGAACGTCTCCGAGAAGAAGGAGCTCATCGCGGCCAACGTTAAGAGCAGCCAGTTTAAGCAGCCCTACCTGGAGTTCTCTGGCTCCTGCGCCGGCTGTGCCGAGACCGCCTATGCACGTCTGGTGACCCAGGTCGCCGGCGACCGCATGTTCATCTCCAACGCCACCGGCTGCTCCTCCATTTGGGGCAACCCCGCTGCCACCGCTCCTTACTGCAAGGACAAGGACGGTCACGGCCCGGCGTGGAACAACTCCCTGTTCGAGGACAATGCCGAACACGGTCTGGGCATGGCCGTGGGCTATGAGGCTGTTCAGCACAAGCTGATTGCCGCTACCCAGGACATCATCGCCGCCGATGGTCCGTCCGACGAGCTCAAGGCTGCCGGCCAGGCTTGGATTGACTCTGTCAACGACGCCGAGGCCTCCAAGACCGCTGCCGCTGCCTACGTTGCCGAGCTCGAGAAGTGCGGCTGCGAGGCTTCCAAGGCAATCCTCGCCGACAAGGCTTACCTCACCAAGAAGTCCTTCTGGATCTTCGGCGGCGACGGTTGGGCCTACGACATCGGCTTCGGTGGCCTGGATCACGTCCTGGCTTCCGGCCACAATGTCAACGTCTTTGTCTTCGACACCGAGGTTTACTCCAACACCGGCGGTCAGGCCTCCAAGGCCTCGAACCTGGGCCAGGTCGCTCAGTTCGCCGCTGCCGGTAAGGTGACCAAGAAGAAGTCCCTGGCCGAGATCGCCATGAGCTACGGCTACGTCTACGTGGCGCAGGTCGCCATGGGCGCCAACCCGGCTCAGACCCTCAAGGCCATCCACGAGGCCGAGGCCTACGACGGCCCATCCCTCATCATCGGCTACAGCCCCTGCGAGATGCACTCCATCAAGAAGGGCGGCATGCAGAACTGCCAGGCCGAGATGAAGAAGGCTGTCGAGTGCGGTTACTGGAACCTCTTCCGCTTCAACCCCGAGGCTGCTGCCGGCAAGAAGTTCTCGCTCGATTCCAAGGAGCCCGCGGGCGGTTATCAGGAGTTCCTGATGAACGAGGCCCGTTACGCTTCGCTGACGCGTTCCTTCCCCGAGCGCGCCGAGGAGCTCTTCAAGGAGAACGAGCAGGCCGCTATGGACCGCTATCAGCACCTGCTGAAGCTCAAGACGGTGTACAACGAGGCTTAAGTCTCCCACCGCAGGATCTGAGGGCTTACCTTCGCGGACGTCCTCGGACATGAAAGAACCCCCGCTGCGCACTACGTGCGGCGGGGGTTCTTTCGTCCTGCGGAGTGTCCGCGAAGGTAAGCCCTCAGATCCTGCTACGACTACGTCCTCAGATTGTGTGGGCTGATGAAGGACGTGGTTGGTGGGGTGCCTTGTCCCGGTCGCTGTTTCGCGGCTTTGCCGCGAAACCACACGCTGCTTTGGGCATAGAGGGGGACCTAGTTGCGGACCCAGATGGCCTAGAGGGATATGGGTGCAAACGAGAAATCGTTGTTGGGGTCGTCCTTTTCCATAAACTCATCGAGGCAGAATGTCATATAGATTGGAACGTACAGAACCTTGCCCTCTTTGCTGAGGTTCTCGTGGCTTAGCACAACGGCCTCGGGGATTTTGTACTCGCTCACGCTCATCAGACGGTCGAGGGCCGCATGGGCTCGAACCTTCTTGCCCGATTTGACCTCGATTGGGACAACGTGCCCGCGAGTGCCTTCAATCACAAAGTCAACTTCGCCGACCTCGCGTGTCTGGTAGTACCATGCATCAGTTCCAAGGGCGACAAGCTCCTGCGCGACCACGTTCTCATAGAGACCGCCGAGGTTGGGGGTTTTCATATCAAGGTAGACAGCGCGTGCCGTGCTGCCGGGATACCGTGATGCGAGCATGCCTGTATCAGACTCGTATAGTTTAAAGGCGGTCGCCTTCTCTGTCCTCTTAAGAGGACTTCGGGCCTCCGTCACCTGGGCGACCATCAAACCGACGCCCGCGTTCACCAGCCATAGGAAATCCTGCTCGTATTTTTGAAGGCGAGCCCCCTCGCCCAGGGATGAAACAACAAAGCGATGGGACTCCGCCTCAAGCTGAACGGGAATTTGTTCGAAAATCGCGCGAACGTTAAACGCTCGAGTCGATGCATATTTAGAGATATCACTTTTGTACTGATCGACCAGCTGAATTTGAAGCCCACGCGTCCTCACGAGTGAATAACCCGAATCGATATAGTTCTGTACGACCTCCGGCATGCCGCCGCAAACGATATAAGCTCTAAAGTTTTTGAGCATCGCCTCATGAATATAGTTTTCGACGGGACGCCTCTCGACAAGGCAGCTGCGGATGTCTGCAAGCACATTCTCGCTGATGCTGTTTGCCCAACAAAACTCTTCAAAATCCATTGGCCGCATAACAATGTGCTCGACATACCCCACCGGGAAAGAAGAGATCCCCTTAAACTCAGTCCCAAGCATAGACCCCGAGAAGACATAGCTAAAGCGCCCGTCCTCGACCAACGCCTTCATGAGCGTGACGATCTGCGGATACTCCTGTATTTCATCGACAAAGATAAGCGTATCTCCCTCAACAAGCGGTGCATCCGCAAGAAGGGCCACGCGGTTGATAAAGTCAACGGCGTTCTTAGCGCCAATGAGCACATCTCTTGCCTCGGCATCGAGCAGCAAATTGGCCTCAAAATACGACGCGTAGTTGTCTTTACCAAACGCGCGAATCGCATAGCTCTTGCCAATCTGACGCGCACCGGTAACAAGCAACGCTTTATCGGAGTCGTTCTTCCAGCTCAAAAGCCTGTCAGTGACCTTACGGCGTAGCATTAAAACACCTCATTGACAAAAATTGGCAAATAGATTTGCCCATAATCATACAAAAATTGGCAAATAGATTTGACCCAAATCGTACAAAAATTGGCAGATAGCAAAGATTCGCTTAGGTCTCAAAGCCAGCGAGCCAGCACGGTGCTTTGCGAAAAGGCTGGCGGCGCCGTTGTTGAGGGTGGCCAGGTTGGCAGTGGCGCCGTTAGCGTTCTCGGCTGCTTGGGTGGGCAGGAGCGAAAGTGCGTCAGCGGCGTTCATGCAATACCCGACGGTAAAGTTCTATACTGCAAACTCACAGTCGCTTGCCGCAAAGTGAAGCGCGTTCGGCTATCCCTTTTGTTGGATGAAAAGCCCCGTGTTATTGCAAGGGTGCATACTTGTCTTGCAAGTGCATAGAATCTCGTATAGTGCGAGTAAATAATTGCAGTGTCCGTTATGTGTTTAGCAAAGATATAGTTTGCATAATCCAGCCTAATCTCTGCTCTAATTAAATAAAGTCGCACGTAGATGACGTAAACATGTGTGAGCTGGGCTTCTTTACGCTGAGCGGGTAAAAACGACCGTTCACCGTTAAACTATTTTCAAAATGAATAAAATGAGCGATAAAGAGAATATAAACCTTAATAAACTCGCGTATTGCACGGACGCGGGTTATTAATGGGTTGTAGGCCTTTTACAGAAAGGATTCCAGCAATGTCTAAGCCTCTTGGCAAGCCCGATCGTATTGTCGTCGCCCTCGGCGGCAACGCCCTCGGCAACAACCCCGTCGAGCAGATCCAGGCCGTGAGCAACACCGCCCACGCTCTCCTCGGCCTCATCGAGCAGGGTAACGAGATCATCATCACCCACGGCAACGGCCCGCAGGTCGGCATGATCCAGAACGCCTTCGCCGCCGCCCACGACGCCATCGGCACCCCCGAGATGCCGCTGCCCGAGTGCGGCGCCATGTCCCAGGGCTACATTGGCTACCACCTGCAGCAGGGCATCGGCCGCGAGATGCACAAGCGCTATAAGCGTTGGCACGCCGCCACCGTCGTCACCCAGATCGAGTGCGACCCGGACGATCCCGCGTTCAAGAACCCGACCAAGCCGATCGGCCCCTTCTACACCGAGGAGCAGGCCAAGGAGTTCATGGCCGAGGATCCTTCCAAGGTCTTCGTCGAGGATTCCGGCCGCGGCTGGCGTCGCGTCGTCGCTTCCCCTGATCCCAAGAAGATCGTCGAGGCCGACTCCATCCTCAACTTGCTCGACAACGAGTTTATCGTCATCGCCTGCGGTGGCGGCGGCATCCCCGTCGTCCGCGACTACGAGAACAAGGGCTGCTACAAGGGCGTTCCCGCCGTCATCGACAAGGACCTGGGCGGCGAGCTGCTGGCCGAGGACTGCGACGCCGACGTCCTGTTCCTGCTGACCGCCGT
>UQTV01000006.1 GCA_900544095.1 uncultured Collinsella sp. | reverse complement strand
ATTCTTGACGGCCTGAACAATCGTCAATATCGGTCGGAGGGGTGGCTTTGTAAAGCCGTTTGTCTCCACCCGCATAGCGGGTGGTTTAAAGCTGGCCGCTGCGCGGCCAGCAGACTAAAGTCTTGAACAAAAAAGCTCGCCGGCTAGGCCGACGAGCTGCAAGTTCTTGGTCGCGGGGGCAGGATTTGAACCTACGACCTCCGGGTTATGAGGGGCATTTTCTACGTAGGCCATGTAAACGCATGAGAGTTGATTAGGGGTATCTACCTCGTAAAATGGCAACGGGAAGTAATTCTAGGGAGCCTGTGGTAGTCCGTGGGAGCGGACCTGCTGCCACAAATCCTGCCACAGGCTCTGCCACAACTGACGTAAGGATTACTCCCATGAACGACAAGACGAACAACACCCAAGAAGGCGGCGAGCACCGCAACGCAATCGGACGCCGCAGGCGAATCTACGTCCGCGTCACCGAGAACGAGCTCACCCGCATTCGCTCGCGCGCGTGCAAGGCGGGCATGAGCATTTCCGCCTACACCCGCATGAAGACGTTGGGAGATCAAGAGGCACGGCCAACGGCGGACCTCGACATCGCTGAACTTCGCAAGGCGTTCGCGGATTTGAAGCACGCCGGGTCGAACTTGAACCAATGCGCTCGCGCGCTCAATACCTTCGGGGCAGACGAGGACTCCGCAGCCAATACCGACCGCGCGGTGCGCCGTGTCTCCGCAGCCGCGGACAACATCTGCGCGCTTATCGCCGCAGTGCGCAGTTAGGGGGAGCAATGGAAATCCTTACCCCCTCCCTCATCAGCGCTCTGGCACTCGGAGCGTTTTGCTGTCCCGCGCTTGCCCGGCCAGCGGAATGTCTGCTGAACGGAGACGGTGTCACCGTCATCCCCGCTTTCGATCTCACCGCCGTTCCCGACTGGTGGCTATCAGGCGGTTTCGCTGCTCACCCGGCCGGCACCATCGCCATCCTTGCATTACTCTTCCCCATCTCCCTGCTCTTCTTCGCGACCGAAAGTGCCAAGGGCCGCGCCGAAGACGGCGGCGTCTTGGGAAACGCCCGCGTTAAGGAGGGCCGCGAGGTCATCAAGGGCTCCATGACATGGGACGGCAAGAGCGAGCCGAAGGGCCACGGCTACGTCTACGGCTTCTCGCGAGGTCTGTACCTCTTTGAGCCCGACCGACATGTCATCTGCATCGGACAGACCGGGTCTGGCAAGACAAGGTTTCAGAACATCCCGAGCCTCGACCTGCTCACCTTCGGCGAAAGCGCCGAGAACGTAGTGGTCTCGGACGTGAAGTCGGAGCTCATCGAGCTGTGTGGCGATGCCATCGAGGCGCGCGGCTACGATGTCCTGCTCCTCGACACACAACACCCCTCGCGCAGCTCTCGCTTCAACCCGCTCAAGCTCATCGTCGAGCTTGCGGGCCAAGGGGATTCGCAAGCCGCCGAGCAGGCGGCGGAGGACCTGGCCTCGGCGATAGTACCCGCCGAGCGCGAGGGGCAGGGCTCCCACTGGGTGAACTCGGCCAGGGGCCTCTTCTCCTCCGTCGCCTACTACGTCTCCACCAGCCCCGACTGCCCGGACTGCTGCCGCAACATGGCGACCGTGTGCAGGGTGATCAACGAGGGCACCGAGGCCGAGGGGGCCGACCCCGCAGCCCCGCTCAAGGCTCTGCTGCGCTCGCTGCCCCACGACCACCCGTCACGCATCTTCGGCTCCCAGTTCCTGAGCAGCGGGGGCAACGAGATGCGTAGCGTGCTGTCCACGCTCAAGGTCAACCTGCGCATCTACGCCTCTGGTCCCATCGCATGGCTCACCTCTGGGGACGACATCGACGCGCGCCGCGTCCTGACCGAAAAGACCGCGCTGTTCCTCCACGTGATGGACGAGGGAAGCCCCTACAATCGGCTGTTCGAGGTGCTCTTCGACCAGCTCTACAAGGCCGTGTACGCCATAGCTGACTCCAACGGCGGAAAGGTCCCGAGGAGGCTCACCATCCTCGGCGACGAGTGGGGCAACCTCGGCGCGGTCAAGTGCCTCCCCGCCCTGCTCTCCCTCGGCCGCTCGTATGGCCTGAGCTGGTGCGGCAGCGTGCAGAACATCTCGCAGCTCAATAAATACGGCGAGCGCGACGGCCGCCGCAAGATCCTTGCCAACTGCTCCGTGAAGGTCTTCCTCAAGTTGGGCGAGGAGGAGGACAGGCGCTACGCGAGCGAGCTTGTCGGGAAAACGACCCGGCACACCATGGGCACGAGCGCAAGCAGGGGCGCGTCCTCATCGAGCACCACGAGCTACAGCGAGCACGCCGACGACGTGATACGACCGCATGAGTGGGTCGAGATGGCGCCCGACAGGGAAGGCGCCATCGTGGTGAAGCAGGCTATGAACGGACTACCCGCATCCCGCGCGGGCGCATTCCGCGCGCCGTTGACCGACTGCACCAAGACGCCCACGAAGGCGCACTTCGGGCTCGGCACCGAGGATGAGGACGCCGCGAAGCGCCTCGCCTACCAGAAGAAGCTCGACGGACGCGGTGCGGGCAGAGTGTCGGACGTCCGCACATGGTGCCCGGACTTCCCCGAAGCAATCGCCGACGCCGCCGACGATGACGAGTGGGGCGCGCTATAACCCCGGGAAGGAGGAAAATGACGGCCGTGAAGCAGGTGTCCGTCTGTAGCGAGCGCCATTTGAGGAACATCAGATCATATCTGGACTGGAACCGGGAGAAGGTTCTGGCGCACGACACCCAGAACATCATCGACGAGGGCAGGTGGTTCGAGGAGATGCACGCCACTCGCGAGCAGTTCCATCACAACGAGCCGGGCAAAGCAGGCGCGCGCTGCACATACATGCAGCATGTCACCCTCAACTTCAATCCCGACGAATGCAGCTGCAACGGCGGCAAGATGACGCCGGAGCGTTGCATGGACTACGCCCGCGATTACATCCAGACGCGGTACGGCACCCACGAATGCCTCGTCGTCCTGCATCGGGAGCACTGCGGGGCCGACGGCACCGACAGGTTCTCCGCGCATGTGGCCGTAAATCGGAGCGACCTCGCCACCGGGTTGCGCCTTAACGAGGGTCCGGCGCGGGCTGCTGCGAAATCACGCGCCGAGACTGTGCGCGCCCTTGACGAGAAATACGGGCTCAGGCAGCTTGAGCGTGGAAAGGCGAACTCCCGCGTGCACGGCAGGCAGCCCGGCGCGGAGGAGCGCGACATGGCCCGCAAGGGGCAGGCCGAGCGCTCCGAGAACGAGCGCGTGAGGCGCACGGTCGCCAAACGCATCGAGGAGGTCGGGCACATGCCCGGCTGCCCTGACCGCATGGCCGAGCTCTCGCACCGCCTCGCACAGGACGGCATCATGCTCAAACGCTCCAAGAACGGCGACCTCCAGTACCGCTTCCGCTCGAAGTCGCTGGGCGGCGAGCGCAAGGTGAACGGGGCGCGGCTGGGCTACGTCGTGCATCGCAGGACCGGGCGCACGATTCGCTTCACTTACCATGGCGTCATGCGCGCGATAAAGCTGTGCGTGCAGTTGTACCGCACGATGGACTACATCACGAGGGACATGTACTAGCGAGGTTTCCGCGACAGACGGAAACCTCGAGACCCCGGCCGCCCATGCGCGGTCGGGGTCTCTTTGTGATGGGAGCGAACCGTAGCGAGCGGCCCATCACCCGGCGGGAGCGAGCCGTAGCGAGCGGTTCGCCCTCCCCCTGCGCCGTGCGCAGGGCAAGATCATTGCGACGGGCAAACCGTAGGAACGACGGTTTGTACGCCGCAATGCATATCTTGCCAGCCCATCGGGATGGTGAGCGGAGGGCTTCCGAAGGCGACCCTGAGGGAGCGTTTGGAAGCCCGCAGCGAGAGCCCGAGGCGCGCGACACGGCGGAATGATCGCGGCCATGAGCAAGCGATCGAATGCAGCCGTTCGCGGGACACGGGCGGCGCGAGCAGAGCGAGCGGGGAAGGCGACCCCGAGGGAGCGTTTCCTGGTCGCGCAGCGAGAGCGAGGCAGAAGCGACGGACCGCCGTGCCCGAGCAAAAGCCGAGCGGGCGCAGGGCCCCTTGCGGGCCCGGAGCACCGCGCCGGGAGGCGCGGCACCCCGTGGGAGGTGCGGCCGGACCCACCCCTCGGGATTCGTCTGAATCTGCCCCGATTTCGTTGACAGGTACTGAGCCGCCTTCGAGCGGCTCTCTTCCACCTCCTTTTTCTCGAACTCGCCGGCGCTGCGGGCCGCCACGGACGAGCAGGTGAGACGATTCCGCACGGTCGTCGAGGGCGCGCTCTTGAACAAGCTGGGAAAGGTCGCCTAGATTGGACGACAATCGACGGTCCTGAAAGTGGCGTACACCATTTTTCGCCGCACGGCTATAGGATTTGCGCAAAAGTGGAGCGAACTCGGCTAAATCCCGAAGTTCGCTCCACTTTTGCGCAATCTGGGCTGATCGAGGCGGCAGCGCCCTTGCCCCACCCTCGTCTCGGTCGTGGGACATTCGAACGTGGTGCTTTTGTCCCGCTCAGGCGCGCTTTTCGCGCAGGCGGCGGCCGATGTGGACGGCAATGGAGCCGCCTGCCACCAGCAGGCACACCACGCCGATAACGTAGTCGCCGGTCTTGGGCAACCAGCCGGGCGTGCCGCGATCAGCCTCAGTGCCGCCACCGTTGCCACCTGGATGGTCGACATCCGTCCACTCGAACTTAGGATCGACGTCCACGTCATAGGTAAACGAACCGTCCTCGAGCAGCGGCACGGAGACCAGCACGGGATCGCAGGTCAGGCTCTTGTTGGCATCGGCCGCGCCCGTGCGAACCACCAGGTACAGGCCGCTATCAAGACCGGAAAACGTCAGCGTGCGCGCGCCCTCCGGCACCTTCCGGGGCACACCGGCATCGAGCGCGCCAGCATCGAACGCGGCCTGCGCCAAATTTTTCGCAGCTGCGGCAACGTCGGAGGCGGACAGCGACGCCCAGTCGCGGTCGTAGCGCTCGAAGCCCGCGAGCATGGTGTACGTCACGCCTGTGGACTGTCCGCTGCCGCCATCGTGCACCTGTGCCGTCGCGACCTGTACCAGGGTGAATGTATCCCCTGCAAGTTGATGTGAGCCGTTGGAATCCTGAGTAACGACGGACAGGGAGATAGACCCCTTCGGCGCGGCAGCCGCCGTCTGCGGAGCGGCCACAGCAGCCGCGATCACCCAGGCGCACGCGAAGACTGCAAACGCCAAGACAAGGCACGCACGCCGAACCGCGCAAATCCGCGCGCCCGCGATGGCACCGTCGTCGAAACGGCGCGAAGCCATCATCCCGCTATCGCATGTGCTTGCCACCATGGCCGCCCCTCCTTGTAGAATCGTGTATCTCGTGCGCGCCGTGCATTCCGCGGCCCGCGTGAGCCCCACGCGCCCCGTGGCCCGAGCCGCCGGGACGCGTCACCACGCTCGTCTCCCCCGTACCAGCCGCGTCGCACGAGCTCCCCGCCTGCCGTGCACCGGCCACGCGCGAACCCGCCGCTGCATGGGCGGCGTCGCGCCGCGCCTCGATCGCACGCCCGATTAGCAACGACGCGAGCAGTACGGCAAGCACCGCCAACGCGATCATCAGCGCAAGGTACGGCAAGGGAATGTTGATTGGATTGCCGGACACGCCCACCTGCGAATCCATGTCAGCCGTATACGGTATGGCATGCCCTCTCACCAGCAGACGATGAGAATTTATGCCGTACGGTGTACAGGTGACGAGGGTCAGGTAGTCGTCCCCGGCGGTGATGTTGAGCGATTCCGTCTGATCGGGCAGGACGGTCTCGATCTGGTCGACCTGGTAGGCGAACGTGCTCTTGAGCACGCGGACGAAGAAGATGTCGCCCTTTTTCATCCGGTCCAGGTCCGTGAACAGCTTGGCGGACGGCAGCCCGCGATGGCCGGACAGCGCCGCGTGCGTGCTGGCCCCGCCCACGGGCAGCGACGACGTGTCGATGTGGCCCACGCCCACCTGGAGCGTGGCCTCGTCGGTGCCGTGGTAGATGGGCAGCGTCTCATCCAGACGCGGGATGGTAATGTAGCCCATCACGCCGTCGCCGTTGAGGTTGAGCAGCTGGTTGTATTGCTCGCGCAGCTGCGTGGACGAGACGGTGCCGGCATCCGCGCCACCATCGGCAGCGGAGATGCCGGCAAGCCCCGCGAGCCGGGCGTTGTAGGCCCACGCGGCATCGAGCATCGCCTGGGCGTCCTCGTCGGACAGCGCGTCGACGGCCTCCTGGTAAGCGGAGACTACGCGCGACGCGTTGCGCTCGACGAGGAAGTTCGAGATGGTGGGGTACGCCATGATGGCGAGCCCCACCAGAACCACAAGCAGCGGAAATATGTCGCGCAGTCGCTTCAAAGCGTGTCAGCCCAGCTCAGATAGCGTGCGCTAGTTCTGCGCGCGACGACGGGCGATGGTCCACGCCACGCCGGCGATGACGATCGCAGCACCCGCGACGGTGAAGATCACGGTGCCCATGCCGCCGGTGGAGGGCAGGAGGGTGCCTTTGTTGTTCTTGACGGTGACGGTCGTGCCCGTCGCGCCGTCGGCCGTCACGGTGTAGTTGATGAGCGTGCCGTCGGCGTTGTAGGTCGCGGCGATGGTGACCTTGACCGGGGCGGCGAGCTTGTTGTAGCCACTCGGGGCCTTCACCTCAGAGAGCTTGTAGACGCCCTCCTTCAGGCCGGTGAACTTGATGATGCCGTTCTCTGGGGTGGTCACGTTCGTGTTGCCACCGGTTTCGCCGGTCTTGATCGGGCGGTAGCCGTCGTTGCCGTCGGAGATGAGGGTGATGGCGGTGCCGTCGGTGCCAAGAAGCTGGAACTCGGCGCCGGAGAGGACGGCGTCGTTGTCGCCGATCTTCTTGAGGTCGAAGCCGAAGTCATAAGTGTGGGTCTTGCTCGGCTCGGAGGTACCGGTGCCAGTGCCACCGGGATTGTTGCTGTACTCGACGTGGGCGGTGTTGAGGTTGTCCTTGCCCACGACCGCGTTCTCGTTGAGGGTGGCGGAATAGGTCACGACGATGGCATTGCCGGCGGTGAGGTTCTTGATGTCGTTCGAGAAATCAAGCGAGAGAGAGCGCGTTGCCTCATCGTACTTCTTCACGAAGATGGTGTAATCCCTGCCGCCAACAGTCACCTTAACGTCGTTATTGAAGGTGAGGCCGGTGGACAGGGTATCGTGGATGACGAACGTGTAGGTGTTGTACTCGGAGGTATCGGGCACCGCGGACCTGAGGGTGAAGCTCACCTTGTCGCCCACCTGGGCGCTCGAGTGGTTATCGTTCTTGTCGCCGTTCTCAACGGTCTTGGTAACACCGGGGTACACGCTCTTGAGCTCGACCGGGTCGGACATAGCCGAGACCACGTTGTAGAGCATGGCGTCGTTGCCGCGCATAGCGGACGTGGAGCCGCCCTGCGGGGCGAAGATGTAGTAGCCGTACTCAAGGCCGGTGAAGGTGGCCTTATAGTAGCCGTTGTCAGCCGTCGTCGAGGCATTGGCGGTACCGGCAGCCGTGATGCCGCTGGAGGTCTTCGCGTAATCAGCCGCTTCCTTGGCGAACGTCACGAGCGTGGCGCCCTTGTTGCCATCGACAAGGTCCTTTACATAGCTGTACGCCTTTTCAGACAGCGCAGCGCCCGTATCAGAGGTGCTGAGCTTACCCCGGAAGAAACCCTCCCACGCGGTGTTCAGCGTGTAGGTCGCACTCGTGACCTTGCCGTTCTCAACGACTGGGTTCTCGACCGTGAACATCTGGTACGCCGTCACTGTCTTGCCCGCGAACTCGGCATTCTTGCTCTGGATCGTGAACGAGCCCGTCGCGGCCTGAGCCTCCGCCGGGGCTACCGCCACAGCGCCCACGAGCGCCACGGCTACCAGCGCGAACAGCACCAGCGCTTTCTTGAAGATAGTAGTCATCTTTCTTCCTTTCTCGCTATCTCCCTTATTGATCACATAGCTATATCCTCGCGGAGCCGGTGTTCCCGACCCGCGTTGTTTCCCGTTCGCCTATCCCGCGCGTGGCGCCCCTCTGTCGAGAGGAACCCCCGGAGGTCGCGCGAAGCGCCCTCCCCCTGCCGCGCACGCCCGTGCGCGGCAGCCCGCTCGTCGAATCGTTCATCGCGCACCCCCGTCACGGAAGTGGCCCCCGACCGGCCGCGGCTGCAGCGCGGTAACCGTAGCGCCCGCAGTCGGGGCGCCCGCCACGGCGAGCTGTCCCGCGCGCCGACGACGCCACGCCTCGTAGGCTCCGGCGCAGCCCAGCGCCGCACCGATCATCAGGAACAGCCAGATGCCGCGGCCGCCCGTGTCGGGCAGGGCATCGCGATGGGTGTTGGTGACGGTGATCGTGAGAGTGTTGGCCTCGGAGCCCACCGCGGAGCTGTAGCCGGCCTGCTCGGGCGGCACGTACGCGGTGTTGCCGCCCTCGACCTTGCCGAACCGCACGCCAGGCTGCGCGGCGGCGCCATCATTCACGGCCTCACCTTGCACGGCATAGTTCAGGTAATGTGTGGCGCCGTCAGCGTCCTTCACCGCCACCGGCAGCCCCTCGATCACCGTGCGCCAGGTGTCGGACCAGTTGGATGCGTCCTTACCGGTCAGCTCCACCTCGTGCGGGTTCGTCCAGGGCGACCCATCCTTCAGCGTGATCGCGGGCGTCACGACATTCCCGGCAGCGTCCTTGTACGACGCAACCACGGTCAGCTTGATGCTCGCAGGCCGCAGGCCGGCCTTGTTGCCTTGATCATCCCACACCTTTTGCAGCGTGAGCTTCACGTAGGTGTCGCACGGATCCTGCCCCTCGCCCGGCTCGGGCGTGATGCCGCCGGCGTTGTCGGACACCGGGGTGTCCCGCATCAGCACGGCCTTGGCGGCGGATTCATAGGCCTTGAGCTCCTGCCTCTGGCTACCGTCCGCATTCTGGCGCACGGCGTCCTTGATGCCGAGCCAAGCGGTGTCCGCGTCACCGGACGCCTCGCTCGTGGGCACGGTGCCATCGTAGGTGTTGACGGAGGCCTTGCCGCTCGCGTCCACCGGCTTCAACAGGCTCACCGTGAAGGCATCCATGCCGGTGCCATCGGCGTTGCCATCGCGCTTGGCGAAGGTGGCGCTCGCCGCCCCATTCTTGCTGTTCGACGTGAATGCGTCGGCCAGGCTCTCGTTCCTGGAGCGGTAGATCTTGTACGAGTTGTAGTTGCCGTCCTTCTCGCCCACGATGTCGCTCATGAAGTTGAAGTCCCACACGCTCTTGAGCTTGGTGTTGGCGAAGGGGTCCACCAGGCCGCTCGTGCCGCGGATCACGTCGGCGAGCACCATGTGGTCGTTCGCGAGTACGCCTTCGTCGTTCAGGCCGGCGAAACCGCCCGCGTAGCCCGTGGTAAGGCCGTCAAGCCCGTCGCCGTTCTCAGCCTGGCTCGCGCCGCCGCCGAAGACGTCATAGCCCACCGCGATACCCGTGACCGAGGAGTTCTCCACACGCGTGCGGTTGCCCTTGATGAGCTGCGCGTCGATGTTGGCGCGATCGCCCTTGGTGTCCACGCCGCCTTTTTCCGTACACGGCAGCTTGATGGTGGAGTCGCCGATGGTGATGATCGCCACGTCAGTCTGCTGCTTGTTCTCGGTATCCGCGCGGGACAGCGCCACGCCGACCTTCAGGCCGAAGAGGTTCACGTAGAGCGTCTCGCCCTCGGCGAGCACCTTGAGGTCGAAGACCTTGCTCACGCCGGGGAACCACTTGCCTATGTCGATGACGCCCAGGTTCTGGAGCTGATTCGCGTAGAGTAGCTTCAGCAGCGCGTTCACGATCACCAGCAGACCGTCCACCAGCACGGAGCTAACCTGCGCATCCACCAGGTATGCGCGCTTGGTCTCGCCCACGAAGCCGCCGGCGACCTCACCGCTCGCGACCTTCTTGAGGTTGGTGACCGTGCAGTCCTTCACGCGCGCCAGGTCGGCGTAGCCCGCGAAACCGCCCGCGGCCTCGCGACCGCTCGCGGCCTCGGTGCCGCGGCCGTAGTCAGCGCCCCGATGCGTCGACGTCACCGTGTAGCCGTCGGCGATGCCCGTCACGCTGGAGTTCTCGACGTGGGAGCCCCAGATGTCGAGCACGCCCGCGGTGGCGCCGAGGAGGTTGAGGTTCGACAGGACGCCGACCTTGTCCGCGTCCACCGTGCCACCCTTGCCCAGATGCCCGATGAAGCCGCCCGTGTAGTTGACGCCCTCCACGGAGGACAGGTTGGCGACGGTCGCGTTCTTCACGCTGCCGTTGATGAGCGCGCCGCCGAAGCCACCGGCCACGCCTGTGAAGCGCGTGGAATCGAGCATGCCTTGCTTGCTGGCATCGTGCGCGCGGACCTGGAAGCCGTCTGCCACGCCCGCCACGTTCGCGTGGTACACGTAGGTGCGGAAGGCGTCGAGCGCGGAGATGTTGCCAGCCTTCAGCAGCTTGAGCAGCAGGCTCGTGGACTGGTCGCCGTTGGCATCGCCGTCGCCGCCCGCCACGGAGGCCACGCTCTCGATGTCCGCCTGGCCGAAGAATCCGCCCGCGTACTGGCCGCCCTCCACGCCGCGCAGGCCGATGACCTGCAGTGTGTTGGTAACGGCGTCCGTTGCGCCCTCGTCCCGGTCCTTCGTGCCCGCGACCACGGCCTTCATCGATCCCGCGAAGCCGCCCGCCGCGCGGGCGTACTTGGTGGCGTTGCCTTCCTTATAGGAGCCGTCGACTGTGAAACCCCAGGCTGCGGCGTTCTGCTGGGCCTCGGTCGCGCCATCCCCCGCCGTCACGGCTGAGACACTCGCACCGCGCACGGTGGAGACCGTGGCGTTCAGCACCTGCGCGAGGTCGTTCGGCGTGGAGATGATGCTGTCCAGGATCTTCTGCAGCAGACCCGAAGACGCATTCGTGTTCACGTCCGCCACGCCCGCGGCCGTCATGAGGCCCGCGTAGCCGCCCACGCAGTTAGCGCCCGAGACTTTGCGCAGGTTGGTGACGTTGTCGCCCGTAGCGGTGTAGCCGCCATGCGTGGCGCCGATGGACCAGCGGTTGGCATCCTTGTCGGCATCGGAGAACGTGGCATCGCCCCACAGCTGCGCGCCAGAGGCGTAGCCCACGTAGCCGCCGGCAAAGCCGGTCTCGTGCTTGAAATCGGTTCCCGTAGCCTTGACGGCCATACCCGTGCGGAAGCCCTGCACGCTGGAGCTCTTCACCACCGGAACGAGCACCTGGGCCACGTTGAGCAGCTGGCCGAGGTTGAGGTTCAGTCCGAGCACCTTCACGCCGCCCAGCTCCACGGCACCGCCCGTCTCCATGCGGCCGGCAAATCCACCCGCCGCGCGCATGGCGCGCACGGTCTTGGTGTCGAAGGCCCGGCCGTTGGTGACGGTGCCACCGCGCATGAGGCCCACGTAGCCGCCGGCCACACCGCCGTGCATGGTGTTCGCCTTGTTCTCGTATGCAGCGCGCCCAGCAACCACATTAGTACCATAGACGTAATCAGCGAGGAAGGCCGCGAGCTCATCCTCGGTGGTGAACGTCTTGCCGTAGAAATCGCCGCCATAGTAGCCCTTAGAGGCAACGTGCTGAGACCAGCTATTCCACGTCTCGAGGCTGATGCCGCGCACGGGGCCCGTGACCTGCGTGTTCTCCTCGGTGGGATAGGCCACCTGCAGAGCGCCCAGGATATTGTTGGCCTTCACCAGGCCGAAGAGCAGGCTGACGCTCCCCGTCTTGGCAGTGTCGCCAGGCTCCATATAGCCCGTGAAACCACCGGCCATCTCGGCGCCGTAGACGCTGCGGATGCGCTCGGCCATGGCGTCGCGCCGGGTGCCGGTGTAGTGGTTGCTGCCGTCCTTCTCGGACTCCCACGACGCGGCGCTCGTCCACGGCGCGTTGCTGGTGCCCCAGATGTGACCGCCGAGGTTATGCCCCACGTAGCCGCCTGCCATGCCGCGCTGCACGCTCTCGGTGCTGGCGGCCTGCGCGCGCACGGCGCCGCCGCAGGGGATGGACGTGGTCTCGGAGTTGCGAACCGTGGGCACGAAGTCCTGCACGAGCGACGCGAGGGCGCCGTTGGTGCTCACCAGGCCGTGCAGCAGCTTGGCCAGTGCGGACTCGTTGTCCTTACCGGTGTTCAGCTCGCCCAGCACGCGCGCCACGTCGCCCGGCTCGATCTGCCCGGCATAGCCGCCCGCCGAAATCTGGCCGATCACGTAGGAGAAGTTGTAGGAGTTTGAATCCTGGATGTGCCCGCCGGAGACAAGGCCCGCGAAACCGCCCGCGTCGCCGATCTCGGAGCCCGTGGCACCGGAGCTCGCGCGCACGGCGAAACCGCCCGTGCCGCCCGTCACGTCGGAGTGCTCGATGGTGGAGACCACGGCACGCACCACGCCGAGCACGTCGGTGAGCCGCAGGCTCGTTCCCAGCAACGACAGGCCGTCGCCCACGGAGGCCGCAGAGCCCACGTCCATGTGGCCGATGTATCCGCCGGCGTAGCGCGGGGCGGTGACGGCGTAGGAGCTCTTATTACCGAAGTAGCTGCTGCCGTCCGTGCCCTCGAGATCCTTCGGCTCGGTCACCGCGGTATGGCGCAGTTGCGTCACGTTGGAGTGGCTCACCTGCACGCCGGAGCCATAGCCGATATAGCCGCCGGCCGTGCCGGACTGGGAGGCCGTGTCATCGAGGCGCGAGGCAGAGACGACGAGGCCAGGGTTGGCGGCATCGCTCGGCCTGGCGCCCGAGGCATCCGCGGCCACCGTGTCCGCGTTCGACAGCACGCCGGAGCGGTTGATGAGGGGCACGTACCCCTCGACCACGTCGAGCAGCTGGGCGATATCCACTGTGCCGAGTTTGCCGAGCAGGCTGATTCCGCCCTTGCCCGCGCTCGCGAGCGCACCCGAGGTCACGCGACCACCCCAGCCGCCAGCGTACGCGCCGCCTGTCACGTGGTCGATGTTGATGACGCCCCAGGGGGACTGCTCGGCCGCGGTCTTCGCACGGGCGTACGCACCCGTTGCGTCCTTGAGGTCATCGTCGGTGTAGATATTGACCTTACCGCCCTGGAAGTCTCCCGCGAAACCTCCGGCGATATCTGCTTCAACGCTACCTCCGTTCACGAACGTCACCGTGGCGTTCTGGTAGTTAGGCAGCAAGTAGGGAACGGCGCCCACGAGACCGTCGACGGAGATGAGACCACCCTCGAGAAGGTTCTTGAGGACTCCCGAGTCCTCGCCCTCACCGTTCACCGCATCCGCAAGGCCACCCGTAGTCGAGACGCCTACGAATCCGCCCGCCGCACCGTCCGAAGTTGAGGCGTCAGCAGTGACCGCCTTTACGGCCGTGGCGTGAACGTTCGCCGACTTGGTGCTGTTCGCGCGTCCGAAGAAGCCGCCCGCCGCGTAGACGTTCGTCTCACCCGCGGCGTTCACGCCGGTCGCTGCCACCGTCATGCCGGCTGTGACGCCCGCAACGGAACTGTCGGTCACCTCGACCGCCGAATACTTGGCCACCGAGAGCAGGCCCGAGACCTTGATGAGGCCGAGGACGTCGAGGCCGCCCACGTCGGCCGCGTCGCTCGGGCCGGAAAAGCCGATGAAGCCGCCGGCCTCGCCCTTGGCCTCGACCCGCTTCACGCCGGTGAGGGTCGTGGCGTCCACGTCGCCGCCAGTCGCGCAGCCGATGGCGCCGCCAGCGTAGCACCCGTCCACGGAGACGGTCGCACCGTCCGTGGCGCCCGCAACCGTCACGTTCGAGACCTCGAACATCTTGAACTGGCCGTCGCCGAGCTTCTGGCCAATCGCACCCAAGCCGAGGGTGTCGTTCAGCAGCGCCGCCACGGCACCGGGGACAAGCATGCCCGCGATGCCGCCGGCGTAGCTGCCCTTGGCCGTGACGGAGTCAAGACCGGTGAGCGAGGTGGTACGGCTGGCGACCGCAGTGGCGTCGAGCTTGCCCTGCTTGTAGAACGCGAGGCCGCCCACGTGCGCCGTATCGGAGCTCGCGATGACCGGGCCTGTGCCGCGCCCCACCATGCCGCCGGCATAGTCATTGGCCGAGGACACCATGAAGGTGCCGGCCATCTGCGCGCCGAGGATCTCGGACTCATTCAGGCCCGCAAGGGAAAGCAGGGTCGATGCCTTGCTCTGATCCTCCGAGCCGAGCAGGCCCTTCAGCAGGCCGCCCACACCATTCAGCAGATTCGTGTTCTTGTAGTCACCCGCGCCGAGGTCCATCGCCCAGCCGAGCGTCGCCGCACCAGTGAAGCCGCCCGCGTAGGCGAGCATGTCGGCCGTGCCGTCCTGAATGCCCGAGGCCGTGACGTTGACCGCACCCGTAAGGCTATCGTTCACCGCGTGGCTGCCAGCCATGGCGCCCGCAAAGCCGCCGGCATACGAGCCACCCTCGACCGTGACGTCCGCAGTGAGCGAGGAGGTCGCGACGATGCTCTGCGGAATGGCAAGCCTCGCGAGGCTTGGCAGGTCTACGCCCAGATCGGAGAGCGCGCCCTCCATCACGTCGTCGCGGATGACGCCCGCAAAGCCGCCGGCGTATGCCTTGGCGCGCACGGTGTAGGCGACGTCACTCTGTATATAGGCGTCGGTGACGATGGTACCGGCCTGCACGCCCGCGAAGCCGCCAGCGTAGTTCTTGCCAGCGGAGCCCAGGACGGTGCCGCTGGCGAAGTTTACGACGCCCGATTTCGAGATCGTGGGGTTGTAGTAGGCCACGGGGAGCAGCTGGCTCGCCTTGATGATGTTGTTGTTGAGCAGCAGGGTGATGAGGTCGCCCAGGCCTAGGCCAGGGATGAGGTTCAGGATGTTTGTCAGGAGCTTGACGATGTCGCCCAGCGCATCGGAGAGGATATCGTACTTGACCTCTCCCTTAACGTAGCCTGCGAAGCCGCCCGTCATGTCCGCCGCACTCGACACGCTCGCGCCCTCGACCTCGCATTTGTCGACCGTGACCTCACCCACGATGCGCCCGGCGAAGGCACCCGTGGCGAGCGAAGAGGGATCGGCGGCGCGAACGTTCAACAGGGACTCAATAAGGCCACTGAGGTCAACCTTGCCGAGTGTAAGAATCTTCAACAGGGTGCTGACGAGGCCGCCCACCACGGTGCCGAGTACGCCGAGGAGTGAGCTGATGAGCGTCTGATCGACCTTGACCTTGGTGGATTCGTTAGTAACAGAGACGTCCCGAAGCTTGATGTTGTTCACGTATGCGGGTGTAGCGGACCCGGTAAACGGATTGGTTTCGCTGAGCTTGTGCGAAACGGTGCCGAAGAATCCGATGCCCGTGTGGCTGGAGACATCGAGCTTGCCAGTCTGAGTGACGTTTACATTGGAGATGACGGGACGCTGGGCAGTGTCGTTGGTGGAGATGCCGTCGGCGTTAATGGTGGACCAGAGCGCGCCGGCGGTCTTAGCGGCGTCGGTGGTGGTCGCCGCGCCGAGCATGGTGCCACTGAACATGAGCGGGGTCCAGGTCGCGTTGGATGAGGTGCCGCTGGCCGCGTCGGAGCCCACGTCGATGTTTCGGAAGATTATGTAGTTGGCGTCGGCGGCGTAGGTCAGCGTCGAGCTTGTCGCGTTGCCGTCGGCCTTGACCTCGTTGCCATAGTCGTCAAGGGTCACGTAGCGTTTGCGAGTGTGACCCGCAAGGCTGACACCCAGCTCATCCGATTTCTCGCTCGAGCCCTCGTCCAATTTGGAGGTCGCGGAAAGGTCCGCGTCACCCGCGTAAATCTCGGTTTTGGAGCCCTCGACATCGACCCAGCCGCCTTTAATCAAGCCCGTCTTCCGGTACTCCTGCGTGATCTCCCAGACCGGACGTGTGACCTTCTTGCCCGAGCCTATCGCGCGCAGCTGCTGCTCGTTGCCAATCAGGATATAGGTCTTGCCGTTGATGGTTTTGGTGACCTGGCCTTGGAAGTCGCGGCCGGCGAGCTGCGCCAGGTCCTGGGCGGCGTCTTCGACGGCGGCGTCCGTGGCGGTTTGGGCGGCGGGCTGAGCGGTGGGCTGGTTGGTTGCCGTGATGGCGTCCGCGGGAGCGGGAGCATCGGCGGTCGCGGCGTCGCTCGTGGTTGCGGGGGCGTCGGCATCCGCGGTGACATCGGCGTTGGAGACGCTATCCGCTGAGGCACCGGAGCCGGTCGCGGCGGACGAATCCGCGGCATCGGCTCCGCTGGCCTCGGTGCTTGCAGCGGTGTCTACCTGGAACGTCCCCCCCCCCCGCGTTTTCGGAGGTATCGGCATACGCGGTCGAAGCGGTGAGGGTGCTCATCAGCTGGCGGACAGCGGCGGCGTTCTGGATGGTCAGCGCCTGGGAGATCTGGGGCACCGGCGATGCTTCAAACAGCATGAGTCCGGTCAGCGCTATCGCGACAGCTCGTTTCGCCCGCATGTTCTCCCCCAACTGTAAGACGGCTGTTAATTACAGTTTGTAAATTCTTGCATTCCTCGATGCGTAAGGCAACAAAAAAACGAGATTGCGGAACTCTTACTTTAGTCTACCGAAGCATTTCTTAGGAGTCGTCGAAAAATCGATATCTCGGCGATTACAGTTTATTGATTCATTACTGTCGGCGGGGGGGTTATCTTGTGCGTGTTAACGTTCACGCCTCGTTGCCGCCGCACCTTTCCCCATGCGGCGACGCGACCCGTCCTGGGTAGGCTCCCATGGATGCCTACGAGTCCCTGCTCGCCCGCCGCAGCCGCCGGCCCGTCCGCTTCGTGGTGGTGCTGGTGGATACGTCGGCGCCGACGTCGCAGGACGACGGCACGCTCGCGATGGGCAACCTCCATAGTTTTGCAGTTTAAATAGTTCGATTCAGCCCTCGGCCGTATTTCCGCCTAAGCCTTTCATGGTTTAGATGGCGACGTGGTTCGCCTCAATTGCCGCCGCCTCCTGCCTGATATAGCCGCTCATCGACGCCAGAACACGGTTTCTCAAGGAAGACACGTCGTGCTCATCGGCCCCCGCATTTCGCAACATCGTGCAGTACTCGCGGAGGCCGAACTGAGTCGTAAAGATGGTTGGCAACATCGAGGTGTAGCGTTTATCGACCACCTCCCTGACGACAGCGCACTCTTCCTTGCCCTGCCTCACGCAGGTGCCCAAATCATCGAGCACAAGCAGGCCGCAGTTCGTCAGAGGCCGGATAGAACGCCACTTGTTTTCTTCGCCGTAGTAGCTCGATCCCATCCACGTATCGCGAACCAAGTCAGCTACGGGCACAAAAGTAACATCCAACACTGCGCCGTCCTTCAATGAGCGTTCTACTAGTGACCTCGCCAGCCAACACGCCAATGTCGTTTTCCCTGAACCACTACCGCCGCTCACCCAAAGAGAGGGAGTCTTCTTCCCTTGATAGGAAGACAGCCAGTCGAGCGCTTTCTCGGGGATACGACTCGGATCAAAACTCTCATCCGACAAGACGCTCAAGACAAGCTCCGAGAAGCCGTTGTCCCTCAACAGCGCTCCGGAGTCTGGAGGACGGCGCTTCATCTTGGGCAACCCCATTAGTCCGGCACCACGCAAGTAATCCAGCGTCTGCTTTGACATGACATTAGGACTGCCGAAACGCTCTGCGTCTTTCTCGAGCAGGGATTGAAGAAGACTCGCCTCTTCGGTCTCAGGGGTTTTCTGGGTCCCTTCTGTCGAGAATGGCTGCAAGGTCTTCGATGTCTGCTCGCTCACCAATGTGGAGAGTGTATTCAATGTTTCCCCTTTCTGTTGGATGACACGGATGACATGCTTGAGATGACAATGTTGGCGCGTCAAAACCTTCGCTGGGTGACAGGCTTGTCGTCACGCTCGCGGCAGGTCTGTCACCTGACAAGGTTGTCAGGCGACAGATGCTGAATTCGCTTCCTCCTCGTATGAGTGCGTGCTTGATGAGACCTTCACTCTCAAGGTCGTCCACCGCCCGCTGAACAGTGCGAACAGATAAACCCAAACGTTCAGACAGCCAACGCTGGCTTACTCCGACCTTGTTTCCACAAGCAAAAGCACGTGAATGAAGCCAAAAATAGATCGCTACAGAACTTCCCCTGAGCTTGGCGAGCTTTGGAGCAACCGCATCGGCATCGCCCTCGAAATTAGGCGTGAACAGATCTTTCATGGTCTTCTCCCCGCTAGTCTACGTCGGAGTCCTTGGGGCTCGCGGAGCGAATGTACTCCTCGACCCACTCACGGCGAATGCGATAACTTCGCCCACAGCGGATAGCGCGAATCTTGCCTTCACGAACGTACAAATAGACCGTCTTCTCGTGAAGGCCCAGAAATTTTGCAACATCGACTACGTGCAACACGTCAGGGAGACAAAACTCTCGATGATCAAAGCAGTCCATTAGCATCTCCTAGAATGGATTGGTGTTCCTTTTCCATCCATTTTGTGATACCATGAATGAGAAATGAAAGTCAATAGTTGGATTGGATTAGATTTTGAGTCCATTAGTTAACTATGAACGCCTGCCCCTGTCGCTTCGCCAGCCCATCAAGCTCGAAGTCAATGCTGCAAGACCGTGGTTGCGCTACAACTTTGACCGGCTGTGGGGAACCAGCACCGATGGCGAGCGTTTCGCATACTATGTCGAGCATGGCAAACCCACTGTTATGCAATTCGAGCATCTGGAAAACGAGTTCTTCGCAAGCAGCCTTCAGAAGGTCAACGTCGAGCGCACGGAGAGCATCGTTCGTTTCTGTGAGCGTTACGGCTTCCCCGTTTCCAGCGGCTACGACGGCGCTCAGCGTCTTTCTCTTTTCCGCAACCGTTTCAAACTCCTCAAGACAGACTTTCAGCCGTTCAGGAGCGAATGGGGCATTCTGGCAAGCGAGAGCGCATCCGCCGCAGGCATCCCCTTGTTCAGTAGCGCCTACTCAGGAGACGACGAAACGCTACTGGGACGCAGGCCGTACTTTCTCTCCGAGGAAGCTCGCCGTATCCATCTAGATGACCGCTCGGTCGTGGGAGCTATTTCCGAAGCGGAGGTAATTCAGACGATACGGGCCCTCCAGGTATCGACCGCCTTGATTACCGCCGTTGCATATGGCTTGGAAAACACCGACACCTGGGGTGCCGACGATGTCGCCGATTACCTTTGTGACCGCTCGCACATGGCACAGAGCGGCATTAGCTTTTTCCTTCTCTCCAACAGCGACGCTCTATTGGATAACACTCGCCTTAAGTCATACGATTCGCTCATTCTCGAGAGTCCAGAGTTCAAGTCGATGGTGCAGCAAGGTGAAGATGCGGGCTTCAACACACGAGAAAGCTATACATCAACTCTTGCGGATGGACTGGTGATCGCATCAAACACTGCAATCTCCTTCCTAGCGAACTCTCTCCTCTCTTATCGCTTTGATGGGACAGGCGAAACTCCCGATGAAGCCGAAGGCGACAGCGGTGGACCCCTCGCCGCTTGGTCCCACGCGCTTAAAAAAACTCACCGAAGTCCGACGGGCATACATTCCTACGGTTCCCTCTCCGAGGCGATCATCTCCCAGTTCGGCCTCCTCTACGACGACCCCGCCGAATGGCGCACCTGCGATAACTGCGGACGAATCTTCAAGAAATACCGCGAGGAGAAGCCGGGCAGGGTGATTCAGAAGACTCGCTTCTGCAAGCGCAGCTGCGCCAACGCCTACAGCAAGAAGAAATCCCAGGGGCTCATTACCGAGCAATCGGTTTGAGATAGCACCGTCAGCCACCAACGCACCGAAAGGAGGTGAAAACCATGAGAACAGTCAGCAAAGGCTACGACCCCGTGAAGCGCGGCAAGGACTCCTGGCTGCTCAGGGTCAGCGTGAGCGAGGACGGCAAGTCCTCTAAGCGCTTGAACAAGACCGTCCACTGCCGCACCAAGACCGAGGCAAAGCGCCTGCTAGAGGAGTGGCGCGTCGAGCTCATGACGGCCCGCACGCGCATGGACCGCTCCAACAAAACCCTTGAGGAGTTCCTGCGCGAGCACGTCACCTACCTGCACGACGTGAAGCACCTGAGCGCCAACACGATTCGCGGTTACCGCGACATCGTCGAGACGCGCTGGGTACCGAGACTCGGCACGACCCTGCTAAAAGACTTGAAGCCCTACATGATCGAGGATCAGCTGGCATGGATGCGCCAAAGCGGCGGCCTCAACGGCAAGCCCCTCTCTGGCAACACCTGTCAGAAAGCCCTTTCGTTCCTGAAGACCGCGCTCAAACGCGCCCGCCGCCTCGAATACATCGAGTCCAACCCCTGCGAGCTTGTGGACGTCCCGTCCAAGGAGAAGAAGGAGGTTCGAGTCATCGATGAAAACGAGGTATCCCGCATGAAAATTGCCCTGCTCGGATGCCCGGACTACCGCTTCGCAGCCGCCACAAACCTCGCGCTCGACACGGGTATGAGACGCGGCGAGCTGTGCGCCCTCAGGTGGCGCGACGTCGACCTCGATGGAGGCGTCATCCGCGTCCGCCGAGCGCTCGCCGAGGCGCGCGCGACGGACACCTACTGCGGCGAGACCCTGGAGGAGAAGCTGCCCAAGAGCAACCGCTCGAACAGGGACGTCACCATCCCCGAGGGGACGGTCGAATTCCTGCGCCATCACAAGCAGATGCAGCTCTATCGCCTGATGTACAACGACATCGAGCAGGGCGAGGACACCCCCGTGTTCTGCAGTGACCTCGGCGAGCTCTACCGCCCGTCGAAATTCACGAGCGACTTTAGCCGCTTCGCCCGGCACAAGTCATTCGCGGTCACGTTGCACGGCCTGCGCCACACGCACGCCAGCCTTCTCCTGAAAAAGGGCGTCTCGATACAGTACGTCTCCGCCCGTTTGGGCCACGAGAGCATCGAGATCACCTACAAGACCTACTCGCACTTCCTGCCGGGAGACGACGGCGGGTCTTCGGAGAAGTGGGGCAAGTTAGCCGCGCTGCCGAAGGACATCTTCGGCCTGCTTCCCGCTGCCTGATTCTCATTGTTTGCCATGGTTTACTGCCACAATTCTGCCACAAGCCCTAAAAAGGGCTGCCACAACAAGAAAAAAGGCCAGCCGACTAAGCGGCTGACCTCTAACTTCTTGGTCGCGGGGGCAGGATTTGAACCTACGACCTCCGGGTTATGAGCCCGGCGAGCTACCAGACTGCTCCACCCCGCAATGTCTGGGCGCCTCATGTGCGCAAGAAAGAATATTACGCTGGAGTTCGGTGGACGGCAAGGAAAATCTCGTAGAGCATAATTCCTTCATATCTTGAACACCCCCGCCGCGAAGAGTCCAGGGCCCGCGACGTTCCTAGGCCATCTCGTCAAACGACACCTCGTCGTCGGACAATATGGCCGCGCCACAGTCTTCAGGCCCATCGGCTACACAGTCCTCGAACACGCGATACCTCTCGGCACGTTCACGGGCGGCGGCCGACGCCAGCTCAAACGCGCGGTCGAGCGACATGCCGCACATAAGCTGATATTCCAGCTCTACAGTAAAGTCGCTGCCAACGTCATTTGCCACATCGCTGGCGCTCATACGCAGCTCGTCGCTCCACGGCAGCACGACCTTTCGATCATCGTCCCCATCCGCAAAGGACACGCCCGCCGCAGCAAGGCGCTCGATCGTCACGTCTTTTTCTAGGGAGTCGATGAGGTCTTCCACCGAAGACTTCTCGCTGTTGAGCAGCGCCACCACCGTCCTATCGCCTTCCACACGAATCGCGGGCAACTCATTCAGATATTTAGCCGCAGCGATATTCATCACCGGCAAGTCGTCCACATCGATATTCCGATTCGACAGCACGTCAATGAGTTCACGGTTATACGACTTTGGCGAACCGTAAGAGCCCATCTCCCACTCGGCAAGCTGCCCGAGCATGCCGCCCGTGGCCATAAGCACGCTTTCGGTGCCTCCGGCATAGCCAAACTCCCAGTGATAAGAATCGTGCAGCGGGAAAGGCTTATTGGACTGCGAGCCGCAATGCCTATGCGTCAGAAGAACCGGATCGCCCATGGGGTTCACACCAACCGCACCGGAATCGCCGGCGTTGCCATACCAGACGCGCACGCCGTCCCACACCGCCAGGCACAGTGTGCAGGCAAACGAAGCGATGTCGGCGGCAGGCTGATCTGCGGCCACGTCCGCAACCACACGAAGCGCGCGCTCAAACACGCCCTTAAGGGCAGAGGCGTCGCCTGGCACCAGCTCGCCTTGACGATATGCCTCGGCCGCCGCATCGACGGCGGCTTCGCTGGCGAGACGGGCACCCTCGGCGCCCAAAATCATGGATGGCATACCGCCCGCAACGGCGGCAACAATCGCTGGGCGAAGCGTCGCATCGGATGTCGAGTTATCGCCATCCGGGCCGCCATCCTCCGCCGCGCCGAACGCGCGAGGCGGCTCGACCACCTGCACGCAGCAATGCTCCCGATTTCCACACTCCTGAATCTCGTGCCTGGCACTTGCCACGCTCGCCTCGCAGTGAATCAACATCTCTGCTCCTTATCGTCCACACCAGCTGGGCGCGGCGGGCTCTGGTCCGTCCGGCGCCGCGTCCAGGACTGCTTCCGCGGGCTTGGACCGCCCGCTTCGTCGCTGACAGTCTGGCAGCAAAATGGAAGGTCCGACCGTGCACAGTTCAGCTGAACACGGGGCCGAACGCCCACGCAGACAAATCGCGGCGCAGCAGCGCCGACGGGCCGTATACAATGGTGCGCGTCCTTTTACGCCGACACCTGGAGTAGACATGCTGCTCGCTATCGATATGGGAAACACGCAGACGGCCATGGGCCTGTTTGACGGAGACGAGCTGGTGCAGTCGTGGCGCATGCCCACCGACCGCTCCTATACCGCCGACGAGATCCACGTGCGCCTGATGGGTTTCTTTAAGATGTACGGCCTTTCGCTCGACGCGGTCGACGCGATCGCCTTTGCCGGCGTGGTGCCGCAGCTCTCGCGCGAATGGCACGCCGTGGCCGACCGCATTGCCGCGGACGCCATCGTCATCGGACCGCAGACGGCCACCGTGACCAAGCTGCGCGCGGCGCGCCCCCAGGCCGTAGGTGCCGACCGCGTCGCCAACGCCGTTGCAGCCGAGACTTTCTACGGCGCGCCGGCGATCGTGGTGGACTTTGGCACCGCGACCAATATCGACGTCATCGACGAAGACGGCTATTACATTGGCGGAGCGATCGCGCCGGGCATCCGCATCTCCATGGATGCACTTGCCGCCCGTGCCGCCAAGCTCGCCAGCGTGCCGCTCGAGGCGCCCGAGCACGCCATCGGCCGCGATACCGAGGAGTGCATCAAGGTCGGCGCCGTGGTGGGCGCCGCCGCCATGGCCGAGGGCCTGGTCGCGCGCATGAAGCGCGAGCTGGGCCCCGAGGACGCCACCGTTATCGCCACGGGCGGTCTCGCCGGCATCGTTGCCGATTCGACCGATGCCTTCGACGTAGTCGACGGACAGCTCACCATCAAGGGCATCTGCGAAATCTACCGCCGCATGCAGGAGCTGGGGTAGACAGGGCCCAAGTCGAACACGAGCGCGAGCGGCGAACTAGGCAACGCATCGGCCCTATTCCTCAAAAGCGAAAAATTTTCGCTTTTGAGGAATAGGGCCGAGATGCCCCCTGCAGTCACACAGAAGCTCTCCCCGGTGCAAGCCGAGGAGAGCTTCTGTTGTCGTCGCTATCTTTGAGCGCGGGCGTCTCGCGTTACAGCCCGCGAATCCGTACGGCCTCGGGCGGAAACTCCTGCTCGCCGGCGTCGGTCTTGATAGTCGCGCGGCCCCAGATGTCCAGGCCCGCGAACACACCGACCGCGAGTGGCAGGCCGTTGGGCGACACCGCCGCAACTTGGCGACCGAGCAGCGGCACCATGTCGAAGTACTCGCCCAGCACGGGAGCCAGCGGCCCTGCAGCGCCCTGCGGCGTGTTGGCAACAACCGACCAGGCGTCCACGCGGGTCAGCACGGGCGCGGCCAATGCCTCGACCAGCGCTTCGTCGGCCGCATCCACACCGAGCTCGCTCAGAGCCGAACGCTCAATATCCACCGTTACGGCACCGAACATGCCCACGGCACCAGCACCGCCGTTGACGGCGACGCGTGCAAACGACGTCTCAAACGTGGGCGCGCCGCACACGATATTGCTCGGCCACTCAATGCCCACCTTACCGGCAAGGCCCAGCCCCGGCGTCGACGCCGTGCCCACAAGCGCGTCCATCATGCCCATCGCCGCCACAAACGGCAGGCCGTGGAAGGCGTGCATGTTCACGTCCGGGCGCACGACCAGCGAAAACGTCAACGACGCCTCGCCCGCGCTCCAAGCGCACCAGCCCGCGGACGCACCCTTGCGGCCCGCGTCGCGCGCGGCGTCAAGCTCGGTACCGACGGCTACAGCATTCATCTCAATCATCTACATACGCCCCAATTCGCCCACGATATGGCCCACGCGATCCTCGGGCTCCTTGACCTCGACGCCGTTGTAGCGGAAGAACCGCGCCGGGTCGTGCATCAGGTCCTCGAGCGGCACCAGCACAAAGTCGCGCTCGCCGATCAGCGGATGCGGCAGGCGCAGCTTTTTGCCGCCGTGGATCTCGCCGTCCATCCACAGCAGGTCTAGGTCGATGGTACGCGGGCCGTTGACCTTGGCCTTCTTGGAGCGATCGCGGCCCAGCTCGAGCTCGATCTTCTGCAGCTCGTCGAGCAACACCAACGGCGCCAGCTCGGTCTTGATCTCGATAACGGCGTTGGCAAACGCGTCCTGGCGCGTCTCGTAGGCCGGCTCGCTCTCGTAGATGCGCGAGCAGTTGGACACGCAGGTGAGCGGAATCTCGGCGATCATGTCGCGCGCGGCGCGGATGTTGTCGCAACGATGCCCCAGATTGGAGCCCACGGCCACAAACGCACGGCGCGGCTGCGGTTTGGCTACAGCCCAGTAACCGTTCAGGAACTGCGCAAAGCCAGTGACATCGTGCACGCGCACGATGTTGGCACCAGCCTGGATAGCGCCCAGGCACACGCCAAACGTGGCGGCATCGCGCGCGGCGGCCTCGGTCACGCCCGAGACGGCGCCCACAAAACGCTTGCGCGACACGGCGCACATGAGCGGATAGCCCAGCGACGCCATCTTGGCGGTCTCGCGTTGGATGACGATATCCTCGTTGGCCGTCTTGCCAAAGCCCGGACCGGGATCGATGCAGATGCGGTCGCGCGACACGCCGGCATGGATGAGTGTGCGGGCCTGGTCGGACAGAAAGCCCATGACACGGCGCATGATGGGCGCCGAATCGGGCAGGGTGAAGCGGCGGAGCTGAGAGGTGGGCACGTAGGCCTCCTCGCGGCGGGCGCTGCGGCGCATCATGACAGCCAGGTGGTCGTTGGGCTCCGGCGCGGGCTCGGGGGTCGCGGCAGGCTCGGCGGCAGAGGTAGCCTGCTCGGCGGCCGGTGTCTCCTGCTTCTGCTCGTCTGCAGGCGCGTGCGCGGACTCCGGATCGCCAAACGGCAGCGAGGGCTGCACCACGCCGCCCGGCAGCTTGGCCTCCGTCTTGGGCTCGCCCAGCAGCTTGCCACGACGGCGGCGGGCAGGCTTCTCGGCCTCGCGCGCAGCCTCGGCGGCCGCCTCGCGCGCCTTCTCGGCGACAAACGCCGCGGCAGAGGTATCGAGCTGCACCGTCGCGTGCGTACGAGCGGGGGCGGCAACCTCGCCGGCGTGCATCACGATAACGCCGCAGGCGCTCGTCTTAACAAACTCGACCATCTTGGGGTCGGTGAAGCCCGTCACGTCGTTGACGATAGAGGCGCCGCAGCGCACGGCCGCCTTGGCAACCGCCACGTGGCGCGTGTCAATCGAGACGATGGCACCCTCTTTGGCCAGTGCGCGCACCACGGGCAGCACGCGGCGAGCCTCCTCGTCGGGATTGACCGGGGTAAATCCGGGGCGCGTGGACTCGCCACCCACGTCGATGATGTCGGCGCCGGCGTCGAGCATCGCCAGGCCGTACTCGATGGCGGCATCCGGGTCGAAGTGCTCGCCGCCATCGCTAAACGAATCGGGCGTCACGTTGAGGACGCCCATGATGCGCGGGCGGTCAAAGCTGAGCTCGTACTTTCCGCACCGCCATGTCTTGCTATCGTTCGCCATGAACATCCTCCTCAAATGCCCGCGCCGCCGCGCTTGGGCGCAGGCGGCGGGGTCGCTTTGCAATCAGTCTTTCTATTGTATCCGCGCACACGGGCTAGAACGCAAACGCGGCCGCGATGTCGCAAGAAATCAGCAGGTCGGCATTTGCATCCTGATCGGTGGGAGCGAGATTGCAAATGGCCAGGGTATCGCCCGTAAAGTAGCGCGTAAGGCCCGCCGCCGGATACACCACGAGCGAGGTCCCGCCCACGATGAGGGCATCGGCCGCGGCGATGGCGGCAACGGCGCCGGTCAGCACATGCTCGTCGAGCGGCTCCTCGTAGAGCACCACATCGGGCTTAATACGCCCGCCGCACGCGGGGCACACGGGCACGCCCGCGGCATCCTCGTGCTCGCGCGCGCAAATCCATTCGGCGCTGTAGACTGCGCCGCACGTCTGGCAGATATTGCGGTGGACCGAGCCATGCAGCTCGAACACGCGCCGTGAGCCTGCCATCTGATGCAAGCCGTCAATGTTTTGCGTCACCACGGCATTTAGCTTGCCGGCGCGCTCCAGCTCGGCCAGCTTGGTGTGGCAGCGGTTGGGCTTGGCGCCAAGCGCAATCATCTTGGTGCGGTAGAAGTCGAAGAACTCGGCCGGATGCGCCTCGTAAAAGCTATGCGAGAGCATAGTCTCGGGCGGATAGGCAAACTGCTGGTGATACAGGCCGTCCACGCTGCGGAAATCGGGGATGCCACTCGCCGTGGAAACACCCGCGCCGCCAAAGAAGACCACGCGCTTGTGGGTGCCGAACAGCTCCGCCAGCGCGGCGGAGGCCTGTTTGGAGTCCGTTATCGCCTGCGTCATATGAGTCCTCCGTCCTTGTTGGTCGGGCAGCGTCGGGCAATGTCCCAGCATGCAGCCTTTGGGTCAGCACGCGCGGAGCCCACCACCGCCCCTGTTGCGCTAATCTTAAGCCTGCCAACCCCGTCGAAAGGACACCATGCCTCAGACTTACACTTTCGCCTCGTGGAACGTCAACGGCCTGCGCGCCGTACTCAAAAAGGACCCGAGCTTTATCCAGATCGCGCAAGAACTCGACGTCGATATCCTGGCGCTGCAGGAGACCAAGCTGCAAGAGGGCCAGGTCGATATCGACCTGGCCGGCTATCACCAAACCTGGAGCTACGCCGAGCGTAAAGGCTATTCGGGCACTGCGGTCTTTAGCCGCCAGGAACCGCTGCGCGTGCTGCACGCCGACGCACTGCTACCCTACGCCGGCGAGGGCGAGGCGGCCGAGCTCGTCGCCCAAGCCGCAACCGAGGGCCGCGTCTGCGCGCTCGAGTTCGACAAGTTTTGGTTTGTGGATGTCTACACGCCCAACGCCCAAAATGAGCTCGCGCGCATCGACGTGCGCATGGCCTGGGACGATGCCTATCGCGGCTTTTTGAGCGCGCTTGAGCGTGAGACCGACAAGCCCGTTGTAACCTGCGGCGACTTTAACGTGGCGCATGAGGAGATCGACCTTAAGAACCCCAAGTCCAACCGCGGCAACGCCGGCTTTTCGGACGAGGAGCGCGGCAAGTTCACCGAGCTGCTCAACGCCGGGTTCACCGATACCTGGCGCGCGGCAAACCCCGACGTCGAGGGTGTCTACAGCTGGTGGAGCTACCGCTTTAATGCCCGCAAAAACAACGCCGGCTGGCGCATCGATTATTTCCTGGTAAGCGATGCAATCGCCGCCGACGTTCGCGACACCGGTATCCGCGGCGATATCTTCGGCAGCGACCACTGCCCCGTCACCCTCACCCTAGAGCTCTAGCCCCAACCGACCCCTCGGGGACGTAGAAAAACGGATCATTTTTCACCTCGTGTGAGCATCCACGCGGCCCACCCGCCACGAAACTGGCCCATCTACTACGTTTAAGCCACTGCCCTCAACCACAGCGAACAACGTAAAAAGAAAACCGCAGGTAGAAAGCCTGCGGTTTTTTATAAAACGCGGTCATGGTCGGAGGTATCAAGCTAAACGTAGTAGATGGGCAAGTTTCGTGGCAAGCACCGTCAACTGATCCCCTGGGGACGTCTGGGGACAGAAGAAAACGGATCGATTTGACTCTTGAAGGCCACGACGCCCGTCAAATCAGCCTGCCATTCCAAAACTATGCCGGTTTACGGGGCTGAATCGCGAGCCCTCAACCATACGCAATTCCGAAATAATAAAACCGCAGGTAAACGGCTTGCTCTATTTCGAAAAAAGCCGGTATGGTCTGCCTGTGCCAATCTAGCCCCGTAAACCGGCATAGTTTTAAAATGGCACTTCGGCAGTATTGATTCCCGCCCCGGCGCGACCAGCCCTATAGCCCGTATTTCACGACAACACGTTTGATGCGGCGGCACCAGGGCTTGTACAGGACGGCCAAGAACACGCAGGTCGCAAGGCCGTGCGTAATATCGAACGGCACGGCGGTGGCAAGACGCGCCACGGCGCCCGCCCACGTGAGCGGCTGCACAAAACCGATGATGTCGTATGCGTTGATCACCACGCCGTAGAGCAGGCCCGACGCAAAGCCGTACGCCATCAGCGCCGGTATGCGCACAGCTCCATCCGCACGGTCGAACGCGCCCGCATGCGCCAGCGCGCCGCCAACATAGCCAACCAGACCCCAGGCATACATCTGCCATGGCGTCCACATGCCCTGCCCAAAAAAGAAGTTGCTGGTCAGCGCCGCCAGCGCGCCGACCATAAAGCCGTTACGACAACCGAGTGTCGCCCCGGCGATAATGGCGATGGCACTCACGGGTTTAAAGTCGGGAATGGGGCCAAACAAGATGCGCCCCGCCGCGGCCAACGCCGCCAACACCAGCGTGGGCATAATCTGTCGCAGGCCCGGGCGCGACGCCTCGTAGCCCGCAAAGAACAACGCAAGCACCAGCGCCACCACGACAAGCATGGCAAGCGCCGCCTGCTCAACGCCCGCCAGCAACGCCGCGGCCATTACCGCCGGCACCGCCAGCAGCAGTGGGATCTCCAGTTTTGCTAGTAGGCGCGAGACGCGATAATCCGTCATCCCATCACGCCCTGTAGAACACGTTGTCGGCAAAAAAGTCGGTCGGCGGCTCCATGCAGGCAATCTCACCGTCGAATATCATGGCAATGTCATCGGCAACCTGCTCGGCAAAATCCAGGTCGTGCGTGGCCATGATGACGGTGCCGCCAGACTTCGCATGGTCACGCAGGGCGCGAGCGATGATGCGGCGGCTGACCAAGTCCAAACCCTTAGTGGGCTCATCGAGCAATAGCAGTTCGGGGCCGATCAGCAGCAGTTTTGCCAATGCAAGCAGTTGACGCTGCCCGCCCGAAAGATCGTACGGGTGGTGCCCATCCAGGCCCGACAGCCCCAGGCTCGCCGCGCGCTCCCGCGCCACAGCCTCGTCATATCCGCAGGTCGAAGCCCATTCCATCAGCTCGTCGCGCACCGTCTCGGCAACCAGCAACGCCTTGGGATTCTGAGGCAGCAGCGCTGCCGAGGCCGCCCCGCGCTCCATATGCCCACGCTGTAACTTGACCGTCTTGGCCAGCACCGAAAGCATTGTCGACTTGCCGCAGCCGTTACCGCCCACAACCGCATGCACCGCGCCTGCCGAAAACGACGCATCGAGTCCGCGCAGCACCCAGCCGGACGCTCGATCGTAGCGAAACCAGCTCCCTGCCAGGGTAGTAGCCGACCCAGCGTGCATTTTTGGGAGAATTCGGCATCCACCGGCGCGCGATGGCGCCCCCGAGTCGTCTTGCGGCAATATTTGCGCCTCAAATTCACCCGATTTGTCCGATTTCAGCCCTTTTTCTGCACCCGGAGCGCCCGCGCGCGGGTCCAAAGAGCCCGGCTGGCCACTGGCGCTGCTGAAAACTCCGTTTTTTGCACGCCACGAGGCACCCCACCCCGACACCTCGCCAGAAAACAGCTCTTCACGATGCCCCAAGGAGGCAATGTCAGCGACCTTGCATATGCATCCGCCCTCAATCCGGTACGCGCACGTCGCGTATTCGAGCATCGGGCGCGGCTGGTGCGTTGCCACGACAACCGTGCAGCCCAACTCGCGATTCACGCGAAACAGCGCATGCAGAAAACTCTTCTCGGCAACGGGATCCAGTTGGGACGTGGGCTCGTCGAGCAGCAGCACGCGCGGGCGCAACGCCAGCACAGCTGCCAGCGACAGCAGCTGCTTGCGTCCGCCCGAAAGCGTATCGGTATCGCGGTGGAGCCAATCCTCCAATCCAAAGAAATAGCTGGTCTCGGCCACGCGACGGCGCATCTCGTCACGAGACATGCCTAAGTTTTCCAAGCCAAACGCCATCTCGTGCCACACGGTTTCGCACACGATCTGGTTCTCGGGGTCCTGAAACACATAGCCCACGCGCTCCGCGGACGCTCGAACGTCCATATCGGCAACGCTCTCGCCCAGCACGCGCAGCTCGCCAGCGCATTCGCCCGTCGGCGCGATCTCGGGTTTGAGCAGCGAGAGCAGCGTTGACTTACCCGACCCAGTACCACCTACCAGCAGAGCAAACGCTCCTTGGGGAACAGACCAGTCGAGCCCGTCGAGCACCGGCGCCTCGGCCCCGGGGTAGGCAAAGCGCAGGTCCCGCACTTCAATCGCCGACGCATCCAAACCGCACGCCGCGCCCGTTACCGAGCAGCTATCCAACCGAGCCATCAGCCAAACCTCTTCTCGTCAATCGCGTGCAACACACAGGGCAGCGCCATCCAGGCCGCGTATACGACATAGCCTAGCCACGGCGCCGGCACCGAAAGCTGAGGGTGAAACGAATACTGCGTCGTCGCGGTCCACGCCACCGCCACCGCGGCAGCACCAAACAGCACGAGCCCGACCAGCGCGGCAACGTCGCTGCGCCCCAGTCGATACCGCGCATACGTCGTACGACGCGCCGCGGCACCCCACCCGCGCGAGCGCATCGCGTCCGCACGCTCCAGCGAATCTTCCATGCCCCAGCCCATCAACACGCTCGACGCCCGCAGGCGCGAGCGCACGGGGTCGGCCGGCGCGCGGCCCGGCACATCAATCGCATCCTGCACCGCCAACACCGTACGACCGCGGCGCAAAAACTGCGGGATAAGCCGCATGCACATCGAGATCATGAGCGCGATCACCGGTACGGTGTTACCCAGAAGCGCAAGCACCTTGTCGTAGCCAAGCATCGACGCCGCGGCCTCAAACCACAGCACGCTCGCCACAAATAGCCCGCCCATACACAGGCCGTATACCATGCTCTCCAGATACACCACGCGCATGCCAATACGGAACAGCTCCGTCGAGCCCGAGGCGCTAAACAGTGGATTGAGCACCGCGATGATCAAAATCACCGGCAGTTGCCAGCGAAGCGCCCCCAACGTGCGCGCGGCGCCGCGCGTCGCAAACCCGTACGCCAACCCGCCCGCAAGCGACAGCGCAATCAGCACCGGCTGCATCGAGAACATGGTGAGTCCCAGCGTCAGCACCATGTAGAGCGCCGGCACCGCCGGATGCGACATCGAAAATGCCGCGACGGGCTCGTGGTCCGATTCCTCTCGCATGATATCCACGGGCACCTCCCATCCCTCGCTCAAACGCCAACGCCGCAGCGCCGACGCCATGCACAACCAGCGCAAACACCACGCCGGCGGCAGCGACATCGACCGTCACGCGTCAATCGTTACGCGCCCATCATATGCCTGCGGTATCATATTGCGCCGTGTATCGTTTCCAAACACACGTCTCTATAACGTAACAGGAGATCACATGGACGCAACCGCAATTATCCTCGCCGCCGGCGAGGGCACCCGCATGAAGTCGAACCACTGCAAGGTTTCGCACAAGATCCTGGGTAAGCCCATGGTCCAGTGGATCGTCGACGCCACCATCAAGGCCGGCTGCAGCCGCGTCGTGGTCGTCATCGGCAGCCACGCCGACGAGATGCGCGCCCTTATCGACGGCGCCTACGCCAACAGCGCCACCAAGGTCGAGTGCGTCGAGCAGACCGAGCGCCTGGGCACCGGCCACGCCGTAAAGGTCGCGCTCGAGGCCTGCGGCATCACGCAAGGCCCCGTCGTCGTGCTCAACGGCGACCTGCCGCTCATCACCGCCGACACCGTCGCCAAGTTCGCACAGACCGTCGCTACCGGCGAGCTCGCCTGCACCGTCATGACCATGACCCCGCCTGACCCCTTCGGCTACGGCCGCATCAAGCTGGGCGCCGACGGCCAGATTGAGCGCATCATCGAGCAGAAGGACTGCACACCCGAGCAGGCCGCCACGCTACTCGAGTGCAACGCCGGCTGCTACGCCTTCGACGGCGCGCAGCTTGCCGCCCACATTAACGAGATCGGCAACGACAACGCGCAGTCCGAGTACTATCTGCCCGACATGCTCGAGATCCTCAAAGGCCACGGCCAGGCAGTCTCCATCTTCCACTGCGATGACTACCGCGACGGCCTGGGCGTCAACAGCCGCATCCAGCTCGCGCAGCTCACCGCCATCGCGCGCGACCGCATCAACGAGCACTGGATGGCCGAGGGCGTTACTTTCATCGACCCCACGCAGGCCTGGATCGGCCCCGACGCTACCATCGGCCGCGACACCGTCGTGTGGCCGCAGACACATCTGATCGGCCACGTCACCGTGGGCGAGGAGTGCCAGCTCGGCCCCAACAGCCGCCTCACCGACACCACCGTCGGCAGCGGCTGCATCATCGATGAGACCATCGCCATCGAGGCCGTCATCGAGAACGGCGTCGACTGCGGCCCGCGCGCCTACCTGCGCCCGGGTACCCACATGCTCGACGGCTCCAAGGCCGGCACGCACGTGGAGATCAAGAAGTCCACGATCGGCAAGGACTCCAAGGTTCCGCACCTGTCCTACATCGGCGACACCACCATGGGCGCCGGCGTCAACGTGGGCGCGGGCTCCATCACCTGCAACTACGACGGCGTGCACAAGCACAAGACCGTCATCGGCAAGGATGCCTTCATCGGTTCCGACACCATGATGGTCGCGCCCGCCCAGATCGGCGACGGCGCGCTCGTGGCCGCCGGCTCCGTCATCACCGAGCCGGTCCCGGCCGACGCGCTCGGTCTGGGCCGCGCCCGTCAGGTAAATATTGAGGGCTGGGCCGCCGATTACCGCCGCCGTCTGCACGAGGACGACGAGGTATAACGTTTTACCAAGCATCCAAGGAGCTGTTCCATGGGGACGGCTCCTTTTTCTATCGTGACCTGCGCAACCGGATGAGTGGTCGGTTCGTGTCCGTTGACGGTAAAGACGTTATCAAGACTCGATAAACCCCGCCGCGCGGTTACAATGCAACAAGGCATCTATATGGCATTCGATATAAAGGAGAAGGGTAATGCCGATTAATGATCCCGAGAAGTCGGAGAATATGCGCAAGTCCATCCGCGTGTATTCCGGTTCCTCCAACCGTCCCCTCGCTCAGAAGATTGCTGAGTACCTTGGGGTCGAGCTTTCGGGCCTTACGCTAAAGCAGTTCGCCAACGGTGAGATTTACGCCCGCTACGACGAGACCGTCCGCGGCGCCGACGTCTTCCTGATTCAGTCCGTGGCCGGCGGCAACGTCAACGACATGCTCATGGAGCTGCTCATCGCCACCGATGCTGCCAAGCGCGCATCTGCCCGCTCCATCACCGCCGTTATCACCCACTACGGCTATGCCCGCCAGGACCGCAAGGCCGGCCCGCGCGAGCCCATCACCGCCCGCCTCGTCGCTAACCTGCTCGAGCGCGCCGGCGTCAACCGCATCATCACCCTCGACCTGCACCAGGGCCAGATCCAGGGCTTCTTCGATATCCCGGTTAACCACCTGTCCGCGCTGCCGCTGTTTGGCCAGTACTACAACGACATGCACTTCGACACCGACAACCTGGTTGTCGTCTCCCCCGATGTGGGCCGCGCCAAAGCCGCCAAGAAGCTGTCCGACATGCTCGGCTGCGACCTGGCCATCGCCCACAAGGGCCGTCCGCGCCACAACGCCGCCGAGGTCATGGGCATCATCGGTGACATCAAGGGCAAGACCTGCATCATCAACGACGACATGATCGACACCGCTGGCACCCTGTGCGCCAACGTCAAGGAGCTCAAGGCTATGGGCGCCGGCGACATCTACGTCTGCGCCACCCACGGCATCTTCTCCGGTCCTGCCATCGAGCGTCTGAACGACGCCCCCATCGTCGAGTGCGTCGTCACCGACGCCATTCCCGTCGAGGTCGGCGGCAAGATCAAGACCATCTCGGTCGCCGAGGAGTTCGCCCAGGCCATTTCCGCCGTTTACCACGAGGAGCCCGTCTCCACGCTCGTCGGCGGCGACTTCGCGCTGTAGTCGCTTGACCCTCGCATCCCACCGGAAGCCCGGTAGGCCTGCGGGGTTATCTAAGCCGACGTCCTCGCCGCTTCGCGGCTGCGGGATGTCGGCTTAGATAACCCCTCCCGGCCTACCGGGCTTCCTGCTGTCTCGGGGCAGCTGTTTTCTGAAATGACTTTGCTGCAACCTTTCCTCGTCCTCGGCGGGCGTGGTAGCCTTTGTCGTTGATTGAACTGTTTGTGTAACGAAGGGACAAATATGGCAGCTGCACAGCCGCTCAAGATTCGCATGGTTGCCGGGCTTGGCAACCCGGGCGAGGAATATGCCGAAACCCGCCACAACGCTGGCTTTAAGGCAATCGACGAGCTGGCCCGTCAGGCCGGCGTCACGTACTGGAAAAACCAGGCCGGCGCCGAGGTCGCGCTCATCAACATCAACGATCCCGAGGAAGAGGGCGGCAAGCGCCAGATCGTGCTGGTCAAGCCGCAGTCGTACATGAACACCTCGGGCGGTCCCATCTCCAAGCTTTGCCGCGAGTACAAAATCAAAGCCGAGGAGCTGCTCGTGATCCACGATGAGCTCGACATTCCCGCCGGCGACGTACGCGTTAAGGTAGGCGGCGGCCACGCCGGTCACAACGGCCTGCGCTCCATCATCGACAAGATGGGCAGCCGCGACTTCAGCCGCATCCGCACCGGCATCGGCAACCCTCCCGGCAAGATGGCTGTCGCCGACTACGTGCTCAAGCAGCTGCGCGCCCGCGAGGCCGAGGACTTCCAGGTCGCCTGCGCCCGCGCCGCAGATGCCGCCGGCCTGGCAATCGTGCACGGCGTGGTCTATGCCCGCGATCACGTCAACGGCTCCGCCTCCGCCAACGGCAAGCACTAAAACCTGCCATTTAGGGACAGGTTTATTTTGGCAGGTTTTATCTGCGGAAACGCCGCGGCGGCCGCGTCGCAATAAACCCTGTGCCGCCATACATACGCAACGCTCCAAAGGGGGCCGGCCTCACCGATGCGCGAGGCCGGCCCCCTTTGCCGTTTTGCCTGATAAAACCTGCCAAAATAAACCTGTCCCTAAATGGCAGGCCACTTTTCCCGCCTGCCAAAGACACACGTAAGCGACATGTCCATGAGGGTATAATTTGCACCGTATGTCTGCACAACGCCTGTGCGCGTACGGTTTTACTCGGGCTACCGTCCATTTCCGTGGAGGCACGGTTCGGCGGCCCTAACAAGAGAGGGGTTCTATGTATAAGATCCTGGAGAAGACGCAGTTCTCGGAGAAGGTGTTCAAGTTCCGCATCGAGGCGCCTGCAATCGCCAAGCATGCGCACGCTGGACAGTTCCTCATGGTCCGCGCCAACGAGACGGGCGAGCGCGTCCCGTTTACCCTGGCCGGCTGGAACGGTGACGAGGGCTGGGTCGAGTTCATCTTCATGGTGATCGGCAAGACCACCGAGATGCTTTCCACCTACGAGGCCGGCGAGTCGCTGCGCGACGTCGTGGGCCCGCTGGGCGTTCCCACCGAGATGGCCGAGGGCCCCTGCGCCGTCATTGGCGGCGGCGTCGGCCTGGCAATTGCCTTCCCGGTCGCCAAGCACCTGGTCGAGACCGGCCACGAGGTGCACGCCATCATGGGCGCCCGCACCAAGGACCTCCTGCTCATGGAGGACCAGTTCCGCGAGCTCCTCGACGAGGACCACATCCACATCACCACTGACGACGGTTCCTACGGCGAGCAGGGCGTTGTCACCGCTCCGCTGGAGCGCCTGCTGCAGGACAAGGCTGTGAGCCAGGTCTTCTGCGTCGGCCCCGTTCCGATGATGAAGTTCTCGACCCTCACCGCCCAGAAGTACGACACCCCCATCACCGCGTCGCTCAACCCCATCATGGTTGACGGCACCGGTATGTGCGGCTGCTGCCGCGTCGAGGTGGGCGGCGTGACCAAGTTCGCTTGCGTCGACGGCCCCGACTTCGATGCCACCCTGGTCGACTGGGATGACCTTCGTGCCCGCCAGGCCGCTTACCGTTCCGAAGAGGGCGAGTCCCTCAAGGCCTATGAGGAAAAGAGCTGCGCATGCCACTAGTTAACGGTCGTTTCGTTGCCGATATGAAGTCGCCCCGCACCCCCGATAACGAGGAGCCGGCTGCCGAGCGCGCCTGCGACTTCCGCCCCGTCGACAAGGGCTTCACCGAGGAGATGGCGCTGGCCGAGGCCGAGCGCTGCCTCAACTGCAAGAAGCCGTTCTGTGTTGAGGGCTGCCCCGTCAACATCAACATTCCCCGCTTTATCGAGCAGATCCGCGCGAAAGACTTCGGCGGCGCCCTCGATACTATCCGCGAGGACTCCATGCTTCCCGCTATCTGCGGCCGCGTCTGCCCGCAGGAGAACCAGTGCGAGGGTAAGTGCATCCGCGGTAAGAAGTCCGAGCCCGTGGCCATCGGCCAGCTCGAGCGCTTCCTGGGTGACCGCCCCGAGCTCGCCTCCACGCCCAAGATGGCTCCCAAGAACGGCAAGAAGGTCGCCGTCGTCGGCTCCGGCCCGTCCGGCATCACCTGCGCCGGCGAGCTCGCCCGTAACGGCTTTGACGTCACCGTCTTTGAGGCCTTCTTTACCGGCGGCGGCGTGCTGGTCTACGGCATCCCCGAGTTCCGTCTGCCCAAGGCAGTCGTCAAGCGCGAGATTGACGGCCTGGAGGACATGGGCGTCAAGTTTGAGTACAACTCCGTCGTGGGCAACATGGCCACGGCCGAGGAGCTGTTCGAGCAGGGCTTCGACGCCATCTACGTGGCGACCGGCGCCGGCCTGCCCAAGTTCCTCAACGTCCCCGGCGAGAACCTGCCCAACGTCTTCTTCGCGAACGAGTACCTCACCCGCGTGAACCTGATGAAGGCCAACAAGTTCCCCGAGTACGACACCCCCACCAAGCACGGCAAGAACGTCGTCGTCTTTGGTGGCGGCAACGTGGCTATGGACGCCGTCCGTACCGCCAAGCGTCTGGGCGCCGAGCACGCCATCATCGCCTACCGTCGTACCGAGGACGAGATGCCCTGCCGTCGCGCCGAGCTGCACCATGCTAAGGCCGAGGGCGTCGAAGTTCTGCCGCTCGTCTCCCCGCTCGAGTTTGTCGCCGGCGAGGACGGCTCCGTGTGCGCCGTCAAGGTCCAGAAGATGGAGCTCGGCGAGCCCGACGAGTCCGGCCGTCGTCGCCCGGTGCCCATCGAGGGCGCCATCGAGGAGATTCCTTGCGACGTCGCGATCTCGGCTATCGGCACCAACGCCAACCCCTTCGCTGCCAAGATCGGCGGCAAGATGGAGCTCAACAAGTGGGGCTACATCGTCGCCGACGAGGAGACCGGCCAGACCACCGATCCCCGCATCTGGGCCGGCGGCGACATCGTCACCGGTGCCGCTACGGTCATTCTGGCGATGGGCGCCGGCAAGAAGGCCGCAGCTTCGATCACCAAGAGCCTGCTGGGCGAGTAATCACCCACAGCGCTAGCCATCAAACGGCAAAGTCCCCGTCGAGCACACGCCCGGCGGGGACTTTTTCTATGCCGGTCGACCGACCACCACAAAGGTGCCTGTCCCCTTTGTGGTGGTTTTTGTCGGCTAGCCTTCGAGCTGGGCGACTTTGTAGCGGTAGGCAGCGGCGATAACATCTTTGCAGCCTTCGCGGCCCAGTTTGGCGCGGTTGACGACGATGTCCTTGCCGCTCGTCATCTTCCACTTTCCGGCGCTATAGCGCTTATAGAACGCCTCGCGCGCCTTCTGCTGCTGCTTGACCAGCTTGGCGCCCTTCTTTTTGTTGAGGCCGCGCTTTTTGCGCACGATCTCGACGCGGTCCTCAAAGGGTGCGGTCACCAGCACGGCAATGTGATTGGGGTTGTTGCGCAGCAGGTAATCGGACAGACGGCCTTCGATAATGCAGCTCTCGGTCTCGCCCAGATCCAAAATCACCTGGCTCATCTTTTGGAACAACTTATCCGAGTACGAACGCGCATCGTAGCGGTCGGGCAGAAACGCCATATTCTCCACGGCCAGGCGCTCGTCGTAGGCAGCCATCTTGTCGAGCGACTCGCCCGCGCGCAGCGACGCGCGCACCAGCAGCTCGTTATCGTACAGCGGAATCCCCAGCTCATCGGCAAGGATACGGCCAATCTCGTGGCCCTCGGCACCAAAGTCGCGCGCGATGGTAATGACCACAGGACTCTTCTTGTTCTCCAGATCGCTCATCGCGATTCCTTTCTCTATGTGACAAAGGGACTGTCCCTTTGTCACATTCTACGCTGCCACCATTCGCCTCTGATATGCGCGAACCAGCAGCGAGATACCAAAGTTGAGCACAAAGTACATCGCAAACACCAGGCCGTAGAGCATAAGCACCTGCGACAGGTCGATCGCGTGGGCCATCACGACATTTGCCGTGTACATGAGCTCGGCCACGTTAATACCCGAAAGATACGAGCTGTCCTTGATGACGGTCGTGCACTGGCTAAACAGCGCCGGAATGATCGTCTTAAACGTCTGCGGCAGAATGATGTAGCGCATGGTGGCAAAGAAGCCGAAGCCCTGGCTCTGCGCTGCCTCAAACTGGCCGCGCGGAATCGAGTTGAGACCGCCGCGCACAATCTCGGCCATAACAGCGCTGGTAAACAGCGTAAAGGCAATGGTCGAAATCACAATGTCCAAACCCTGCACCGTAAAGTAGATAAACAGGATCCACAGCAGGTTCGGCGTACAGCGGAACAGCTCGATATAGGCGCTCACCAAAATACGGAACGGGCGGGGCGCATAGCTTTTAACGAGCGCCAGCACCGTGCCAAAGATGAGCGAGAAAAAGATCGACAGCGCCGAGATCTCGATCGTCTTAACAAAGCCGCCCCAAATGTAGAGCAGGTTGGTCGCGTTGAAGATTTCCATGCGCTAGGCCTCCTCTACGTTGTCGAGCCCCAGCTCGGCCAGGCTCACGCCGCGCGGACGCTCCTTGGGGCGGCGCTCGAGCCACTGCACCAGCATGGCGAGCGGAAAACAGATGATGAAGTACATAAGGCAGCAGACGATGTATCCCTGCAGGTAACCGTACAGACTCACAAAGTTGTCGGAACGGTACATAAGGTCGCCGCCGGCCACAAGTGCCAGCACCGACGTGTTCTTGACCAGGTTGAGTGCCTGGTTACACAGCGGCGGCAGAATGATCTTGAATGTCTGAGGCAGCACGATGTACCAGTATGCCTGCGCACGGGTGAAGCCCTGGCTCTGGGCCGCCTCCATCTGACCGCGCGGAACCGCCTCGATACCAGTGCGGATGACCTCCGAAATGTAGGCCGCATGATACAGGCCCACGCCCAAGAAGCCCAGCACGAACGGCGCGATGCGCACCGGCTGGTCGGCACCGGTCATGGCCTGCAAAAACTGCGGTCCGGCCATGTACATAAAGAGCACCTGCACGGGCAACGGGGTGTTCTGGTAAAACTCCACGTACACGCGGCTTATGGCACGCAGCACACGCGAACGGGTGGTAGAGAACACACCCAGCAGCGTGCCCAGTACCAGGGACAGCAACAGGCCGGCAACGACCACCTGCAGCGTCACGCCAAAGCCCTCCCAGAAGGGCCCCATGTTTTGAAATGTCGTCGACCAACGGTCGGCGTCAAATAATCCTTCGAGCATTTGATTCCTTCCTTGGACGATGCGCCTATACAAGACCCCAGGTCTTGACCTCTTGGTCGAGCCAGCCATCGGCCAGGCGATCGCAAATCACCTGATCGACCACGGCCGAAAGGTCACAGCCCTTCTTGGTCGCCACGCCGTAGCCCTGCTCGCCAAACTTGACCTCGGGCTGCAGCAACTCAACGGTCTCGTTCATGTAACCGGCCAGCGTGGAGCGGTCCATGGCAAAGACGTCGATATTGCCGGCGTCGAGCGAACTCTTGATGATGGGGTAGCCGCTAAAGGCCCTAAACTCGGGCTTGCAGCTAAAGCCGTTGTCCTTGATCATCTGCTCGATCAGGCCCTGCGTGGTAGCACCCTGGCTCACGCCGATGACCTTGCCGTCCAGGTCCTCAATCGAGGTAAAGCCCGAACGCTTCTTGACCATGAGTCCCACGTAATCGGTGCGGTACGGCGTCGAGAAATCCCAGCTCTTCTTGCGCTCGTCGGTGATGGTGTAGGTCGCCGCGACCACGTCAAGCTGGCCGTTATCGATCAGCGGGCCGCGCGTCTTGGGCGTTACGTCGGTAAACTCGACAAGCTCCTGGGCACGGGCCTCCTTGTAGCTCACGCCAAAGACGGCAGCGGCGATTTGGTAGCACAAATCGACTTCCATGCCCTCAAAGCGGCCCTTGGCGGTGTCGTAATAGCCATAGCCGGGAACGTCCTTCTTAACGCCGGCATTCAGATGGCCACGCGACTTGATGGCCGCAAGCTTGGACCCCTTGTCGGAGCCCTCGCCGCTGGTGGAGTTGCCGCAACCGGTAAGCGCGGTCCCCGTCAGCGCAAGCATGCCGGCGCCAGCCAGCTGCAAAAAGTGACGGCGCGACACGGCCGCCCTCGTCATATCCGTCATGTCCATCACCGCGCCTAGTGCAGAATCTTGGACAGGAACTCGCGGCAGCGCGGGTTCTCGGGGTTATCGAAGAAGTGCTCGGGTGTGCCCTCCTCCAGGATGCGGCCGTCCTCCATAAAGATGACGCGGTCGGCCACCTGGCGCGCAAAGCCCATCTCGTGCGTCACGCAGATCATGGTGATGTCCTCCTGCGCGAGCTCAATCATAACGTCAAGGACTTCCTGGACCATCTCGGGGTCGAGCGCCGAGGTCGGTTCGTCAAACAGGATGATGGGCTGCTTGGTGCACAGGGCGCGGGCGATAGCGATGCGCTGCTGCTGACCGCCCGAGAGGTTCTGCGGATACTCGCCTGCCTTATGCGCCATGCCGACGCGTTTGAGCGCGGCGATGGCGATCTCGGTCGCCTCCTCCTTGCTCTTCTTTTGTAGCTTGATGGGCGCGAGCGTCAGGTTGCCGAGCACCGTCATGTTGGGATACAGGTTGAACTGCTGAAACACCATGGAACTATACTTGCGAGCCATCTCCAGGTGATTCTTTTTGGTGAGCGGCGTACCGTCGATGACGACTTCGCCCGACGTGGGCTCCTCCAGATAATCGACGCAACGGATGAGCGTCGACTTACCCGAGCCGGAAGGCCCGATCATTACGAGCTTCTCGCCGCGCTTGACGGTGAGATTGATATCTTTGAGCACATGCAGGTCGCCAAAGTACTTGTTGAGATGCTTGATCTCGATCATGTCTGCCATGAATGTCCCTTCCCTGCGTTTACACGAGTTGCACTATTGTACGGAAAGAACCACGTTTCCGCAGCCCACACTACATTCCCGTAAAGAACCCGCAACCTTCCACCCACTCATTGGGGACAGACTTAAATGAGTACCCGCTCATTGGGCACTCATTTAAGTCTGTCCCCAATGAGCGCCGAAAATAATACAACCGCCCTTGTTGAGCATAAGTCAGCGAAAACCCGTACACGCGAGCAAGGTGACGTGAAATGAAAGGGCGCAGACCTTATGGTCGCGCCCTTGAAATTGAACGTCAGATTGCCGCGTGTACGGGTTTGCAGCGTCGAGCCGTTACGCGGTTTGTTAAAACCGCGTAACAAATTAATTACGCGAGTTTGGCTCCGACGATCTTTGCCGCGGCAGGCTTATCGAAGTTGCCGCCGGTGGCCTTGCCGAGTGCTCCCATGACCTGGCCCATCTGCTTCTTGGACGTGGCGCCCAGCTCGGCGATAACCTGCTCGATCAGAGCCTCGAGTTCCTCGCCCGAAACCTGTGCGGGCAGCAGGCTCTCCAGAATCTTGACCTGCTCGGTCAGGTTGTCGGTACGCTCCTGGTCGGTACCGGCCTTAATGGACATCTCCAGCGTCTCGCTCGTCTGCTTAATCAGACGCTTGATCATGCTGTTGACGTCTTCCTCGGTCACGTCGCGGCGCTCGTTAACCTCGATATTCTTCACCTCGGCCTTGACCTGGCGAATGATAGACAGGCGAACCTTGTCCTTGGCCTTCATGGCCGCAATCATTTCCTTCTGCAGCTCTTCGTTGGTCATCTGCAAATCCTCCTCAATAGTGTGGGCGGCACTCGCGCGAGCACCGTCCCATGATTACTCAGTCGTCGACGAATTGTCGGTCGAGCTCTTGGTGACGCCCTTTAGACTCACGTTATAGGGTACGTCCTTGGGCATGGGGTTGACGGTAATGTCGGCGTCCTTCTTGTACTGCTCCAGCCACTCGCTGTATGCGGTGCTTGCCGCCTGCGTCTTCACCACGTTAGAGACATACTTCTTGATGTCCTTGGGTACCTGCTTGATGTCATCGACCTGGCTATCGACATGGAAGTAGTCGGTGCACTTGATGACGTGGTAGCCATAGGTCGACTCGATGACTTCGCTCACGTCGCCCTTGTTGAGCCCCTCGAGCGCCGTCTGGTAGCTGTCGACGAAGGTGGTGAGCTTATCCCAACCCACATCGCCCTTCTTCTCCTTGGAGCCGGTGTCGTCGGAATACTGCTTCACGGCGTCCTCAAAGCTCAGTTCGCCGGAGTTGATTTTGTCCAGGCACTCCTGCGCCTTGGCCTTGGCGGCGGCCTTGTCCTCGTCAGATGCGTCGGAATCAACCTTGATCAGGATGTTCGATGAGCGGCGGGCATCGTTGTAGTTGGACAGGTTCTCGTTGATGTAATCGACAATCTCGCTGTCCTTGGGTTTGCTCGTGGGCGCGACGGCATCCTTGAGTTTCTGCTGCGCCAGACTCTCCTTGAGCGAATCCTTGTAGGTGTCCTCGGTATAGCCGTAGGTCTTGAGGGTCTTCTTAAAGGCCTTGGCACCGCCCGCGCTCTTGCACGCGTCCTTCCAAGCCTTCTCGACCTCCTCGTCCGACACCGTCACGCCGTTCTCCTTCTGTGCCTGTTGAAGCAGAATCTGCTGCGTGTAGGAGTCGATGAGTTGCTTGCGATACTTCTTGGGCGTGAGGTCGTTGTCGACCAGATACTGCGCCCAGTCCTTGTCCTTGGTGTAGCCGTAGGACGTGCGCATGCTCATGATCTGCTTGGTCACGGTGTCCTCGGTGAGGTTGGTGCCGTTGATAGTAGCAGCAACACCGCCGGTCAGCTTGTAGCCCGAGGTGTCCTCGGCCTGCGACATCAGGCCGGAGCACGCCATCGCCGAGACGGAAAGCAGCATCGCCAGCACGCCGATGACCACCAGAACGATCTTGACGGTCTTGGACACGCGGGTCTTGCGCTGCTTCTTGCGAGAGTTGGAGGCGGCGCGAGCCTGCTGCTCGGGCGTCGGCTCGAGTGCGGGGTTCTTTTTCTTATTTGCCATAGTTGGCCTTTCGCATAACGAATCGAACAAACGCCATTGTGTCACAACGCAGCCCCCGCGGCACGCTTGGTGCATTGGGGACAGGTTAATCTGCACCATTTTGGTGCAAAGGGGACAGCTCTGGCAGCCGGCAGTTAGGGACGTTCCTTTTCTGCCGGCACCTAGGGACAGTCCCCAAGTGCCGGCACATAAGGAACGTCCCTAGGTGCCGGCTTAGCCCCACCTTAGAAGTGGCGGCGGATGGCGTCGACCATGCCCTGCGGCGTGGTCTGGCCGAGCACGTCGGCTGCGGCATCGGCGTCCATAAAGATGTTCATGAGCGCCTGCAGAGCCTCGACCTGGCCGCCCGGCTCGGCGATGCCCAGATTGATGACGATCTGCGCCGGCACCGGAGCGCCCATGCCAGCCATAGCGTTAAATGTCACGGGCGCGGAGGGCTTCACCACCGCGATATAGGGCTTGGCCACAAACCCCGGATCGGTATGCGGAATGGCAATGTTTGCCGCCGGCATGGCAAGACCCGTGGGATAGGCATCCTCGCGCGTGCGAACGGCGTCGAGCCAACCGTCGGCAATGTAGCCGCGCGGAGCAAGCTCACTCTCGAGTTGCGCAAACACCTCACCCGGCGTCGCACACTCCCAATCAAAAAACACCAGCTCAGGCGTAAACAGCGCTTCGTTATCCGCCATGCGCTCACCTCTCTCACCTAGTCATTCAGGAACGTCCCCGATGACTACCCAAAACAAAAGGTGGCCACGCGCGCCTTGGCGCCAATGACCACCCTGACCACTCAACTAAATTGTACTGTGCGCCGCTAGACGCGGGGCGCATCAATTGCGACCTTGCCGCTCTCCAGCACGTGGACGCGGCCGTCGGCGAGCATTTGCACGACCTCGGGATACAGCACGTGCTCAATCGCGTGGATGTGCTCCTCGAGCGCGTCGACATCCCAGCCCTCCTCGACAGCCAGCGCACGCTGGGCGATGATGGGACCGTTGTCGTAGACCTCGTTGGCAAAATGCACGGTCACGCCAGTTACCTTGACGCCGCGCGCAAAGGCATCGTCAATCGCATGCGCACCGGTAAAGCTCGGCAGCAGCGCCGGATGCAAGTTGACCACGCGGTTGGGAAACGCCGCCAGCAGCGGTGTGTGCACCATGCGCATATAGCCGGCCATCACCACGTACTCGCAGCCGCGCTCGAGCAGCTCGTGCGCGATGATCTCGTCGGCGGCAATAGGGTCGGCATAGACATCCTTGGACAGCGTGAGCGTCTGGATGCCCGCGCGCTCAGCGCGCTGCAAACCCTTAGCCGAAGGACGGCTCGACACCACAAGCTCAATCGAGGCGTTGAGCTTACCGGCGGCGATCAGATCGATCAGCGCCTGCAGGTTGGTACCCGAACCGCTGATGAGCACACCGATCTTGAGCGGCTCGACCGTATCGGTGCCGGTCGGACGGGTGTAGGGCACAAAGCCCAGGCCCTCACTAGCAGCCATCTGCTCGTTAGCGCTCATCGGAGTACACGACCTTACCGGAACCCTCGACGCACTCGCCCACGCGGAACGGCTTCTCGCCCAGCGCGACCAGGGCTTCGGTAACCGCGGCCTCGTCCTCGGGGGCGACGATCAGGCACAGGCCGACGCCCATGTTGAAGGTCTTGCATGCCTCGTTGGGCGCGAGCTCGGCCTGACGCGACACGTAGGTGATGACGGGCGGAACGTCCCAACCCATCTCGGCGCCGTTGCGGGTGACCACGGCGTCGACGTCGTCGGCGAGTGCACGGTTGAGGTTCTCGGTAATACCGCCGCCGGTGATGTGGGCGATAGCATGCACGTTGACGCCGCCGCGCAGCAGCTCCAGGATCGGCTTGACGTAGATGCGCGTGGGGGCCAACAGAGCGTCTGCCAGCGATGCACCGCCGAGCTCCTCGAGCGGACGGCTCAGCTCCTCGGCCTTAGCGGCGGCCTCGGGCGTGCCCGGCTTAATGCCGTCGACGCCAATGACCTTACGCACGAGCGAGTAGCCGTTGGAGTGCACGCCGGTGGAAGGCAGGCCCAGGATCACATCGCCCGGGCGGACGTTTGCGGGGTCGAGCATCTTGGGACGGTCGACGACGCCCACGGTAAATCCGGCAAGGTCGTAGTCGGCAGGAGCCATGACGCCCGGGTGCTCGGCCATCTCACCGCCCACGAGCGCGCAGCCCGCGAGCTTGCAGCCGTCGGCCACACCCTTGATGATCTTTGCCATGTGCTCGGCCTCGATGTGACCGATGGCGACGTAGTCCAGGAAGAACAGCGGCTCGGCGCCCGAAGCCAGAATGTCGTTGACGCACATAGCGACCAGGTCCTGGCCCACCGTCTCGTGACGGTCCATGATCTGGGCGAGCACGAGCTTGGTGCCCACGCCGTCGGTACCGCTAATCAGGATCGGGTCTTCCATATCCTTAAGCGCGGCAGCCGAGAACAGGCCACCGAAGCCGCCGATGCCGCCGATAACCTCGGGGCGATTGGTGTCCTTGACCATCTGCTTAATCGCGTCGACGGCGCGGCCGCCCTCAGCGGTATCGACGCCGGCATCCTCATACGTCACATGCTTGCTGTCGCTCATCTGAGCCTTCCTCTCCCACTACCGTGGCGCCGCGCGGGCGCCAAACGGTGCTCATAGTTGTCCTCGATTCGGTGCATGCCATAACAGCACGCGCCGTCATATCAACAAAACAGCAGGTAAAACCTACCAAAATAAACCTGTCCCCATATGGCAGGTTTTATGCCTCGCCGTGCTCCTCTTCCCAGCTGCGGTCGTCGTATTTCTCGATCACGGCGTCGTCGTCAAAGTGCAGCGGCTTGTCCAGGTTGCGGGGCTTAAAGCCCTCCATAAACTTGTCGCGGCCAAAGCTCTCGGGAATCGCCACGGGGTAGCGGCCGGTAAAGCACGCATCGCAGTAACCGCCCTTGGGCATGACCTTAAGCAGGCCCTCGACCGAAAGGAAGGCCAGCGAATCGGCGCCGATATACTCGCAAATCTCGTCGACCGTCTTGTTGGCGCTGATAAGCTGCGACTGCACGTCGGTATCGATACCGTAGAAGCACGGCCAGATGACCTCGGGCGAGTTGATGCGGATATGAATCTCCTTGGCGCCGGCGTTGCGCAGCATCTTGACGAGCTGCACCATGGTGGTGCCGCGCACGATGGAGTCGTCGATGACGACCAGGCGCTTGCCCTCGATGTTGTCGCGCAGCGGGTTGAGTTTCATACGCACGCCCATGGCGCGCAACTCCTGCGTAGGCTCGATAAACGTACGGCCCACGTAGCGGTTCTTGATAAGGCCCTCGCCAAAGGGAATACCGCTCTCGTGCGAATACCCCTCCGCAGGCGGCAGGCCGGAGTCGGGCACGCCGATGACCAGGTCAGCCTCGACAGGCTCCTCATGTGCCAGCTGACGACCCATGTCGTAACGGCAGGCATAGACGCTCTTGCCGTTCATGATGGAGTCGGGGCGGGCAAAGTAGACCTGCTCAAAGATGCAGTTGGCGGGCTCTTCGGCTGCAGGCACGCCCTGCTCGGATACCAGGCCCTCGGCGCTGATGCGCAAGATCTCGCCGGGACGGACGTCACGGACGTACTCGGCACCCACGATGTCGAGTGCGCAGGTCTCGGAAGCAACGACCCAGCCGCCGGCGCGCGTGACACGGACGGCGGAGTCGACCGTCGCGGCGCCGTCCTGAGACGGCAGCTGCGAAACGGCTGCGGCATCGGCCTGGTCCAGACCCTCGTCCACCAGCTTGCCCAGCACGAGCGGGCGAATGCCGTGTGGATCGCGGAATGCGTAGAGCGCCTGCTCGTTGATGAGCGTCATGGCGTAGCCGCCGCGCACGAGCTCCATGGTCTTGCGAATACCCTCGCGCAGGTGGCCCGTACGCTGGGTAAAGTAGCCGATAAGCTTGGTCGCGACCTCGGAATCCGAATTGGAGAGGAACGGCACGCCCAGCTCGATCAGCTGACGGCGCAGCTCGTCGGTGTTGACGAGGGTGCCGTTGTGCGCGAGCGCGATAATGACGCTGTTGATGGTAGAGAGGTGCGGCTGAGAGGCTTCCCAGCTCTTGGTACCGGCGGTGCCATAGCGCACGTGGCCCACGGCCAGCTGGCCGGAGAGCGTCGACAGGTCGGCGTTGGAGAACACGCGGTCGAGCAGGCCCAGATCTTTGCGGACCATAACCGTGCCGCCGTCACCCACGGCGATTCCAGCCGATTCCTGGCCACGGTGCTGCAGCGCACGCAGGCCAAAGTACGTCAGTCGAGCCACGTCGCGATCGGGCGCCCATACGCCGAAAATGCCACATTCCTCATGCAGCTGGTCGGAGTCCGGATCATACGTCGACATGGTGTTCACCTGTCCCGCGGCACGCTCGGCCGCGCGGATGGTTTCTTGAGACATGGTATCCCCTCAGAGCCTCGTATTTTTGGCGTTACCCGCCTTATTATACGCACGGCGCGACGTGCTCCCCAGCGCATGAGCAGCGCTTTTTAAAAGCCCACCGAGCTAATAATCAGTTTTGTTGCCAAACATTTTATCGGTCTGTCCAGTGTAAGTGCCCGCGCCCCCAGATGGCCGCCGCGTCTGCCGTTGGGGATTACAAAGTTGCAATTGGGACGTTCGTCCTGTCTTTTGGCAGGTCGGCGGCGTATCCTTATAACCTACAACAAAGCGAGAAAGGTTCTGTATGGATCGAAACGAACTCGACCCTAGCGTCCCCAGCGCCACAGAGGTCAAGAAGATTCCCCTCATCATTAAGGTGTACGCCGTCCTGTGCATCCTTTCCGGCGTGGGCACGCTCCCGTCGGTCGCTGCCTTTATGTGGCAGGTCATCACGGCACTTGTTAACGGCAACGCCACCGAAAAGCTCGGCGACAACACGCTCGTCGCAGTCGGCCTTATCGTCGCCGGCATCATGCTCTCTGCGGCAAGTGCCGTCATCCTAATCATCTTTGGCCTGGACCTTATCAAAAACCAGCGCCGCAACGCCGCCCGCCTGTCCTACATCCTTATTGCATTCACCGTCGTCGAGCTTTTGGTCGACGTGATGCTCCAGGGTATCGGGCCCTTCTTGCTGCGCCCCGCTATTCAGCTCGGCATCCTCATCGCGCTTTCGGCCACCGTCGACCCCACGCTGCGTCAGGAGCGCGAGCTGCAGCGCCGCCTGCAGGAGATGCTCGACCGCGATGCCGCCGCCGAGGGCATGCTCGGCCGCGATGAGACCGGCGAGGGCTACATCAAGCTCAACTACTTCAACCTGTTCTGGGTATTCTTCGTCTGCTGCGTACTGGGACTTATCTTGGAGGACATCTGGCACATGACGGTCAACGACCCGGGCGTCTACCAGGACCGCGCCGGCATGCTGTTTGGCCCTTTCAGCCCCATCTACGGATTTGGCGCCGTGCTCATGACCATGGTGCTTAACCGCTTCTACAAAAAGAACCCCATCATCATTTTCCTGGTGAGCGCTGTGCTCGGCGCGAGCTTTGAGGTGTTCGTGGGCTGGTTTATGCAGACCGCGTTTGGCGTGGTCTCGTGGAGCTACTCGCACATAACGCTGTTTGGTTTGCCCGATCCGCTCGTGGTCCTCACGGGCGGACGCACCTGCACGGGCTTTGCCTGCCTGTGGGGCCTAGGTGGCCTCATCTGGATCAAGCTGCTGCTACCGAGGCTGCTTAAGCTCATCAACAAGATCCCCTGGAAGAGCCGCTACTCGGCCACCGTCATCTTTACCGTCATTATGCTGGTCGACGGCGTCATGACGCTGCAGTCGCTCGACTACTGGTACCAGCGCGTTAACGGCACGGAGCCGGACATTCCCGTCGCACAGTTCTACGGCAAGTATTTCGATAACGACTACATGGAGAACCGCTTCCAGAGCATGACCATGAGCCCCAAGGACGCCACGCGCGTTTAGCGCCCGCCGCGCCCAAAACGCAAAATGCCCGCCGGTATCACACGTACCGGTGGGCATTTTTATAAACGATCCTTCTATCGACGCAATCCTCTATGCCTCGCGCTCGACCTCACTCACGCATTCGTTCTTGATGGTGCCAACGAGCGCCTGCAGTGCATCGACCACGTGTGGGCGAATGTCCCCGCCGATAAGCACGAGCATGATGTCGTCACCTACGGTAAGCTCGCCGCTTGCCAGCCACACGCGCACATAGCCGATACCCGGCATCGCGCGCGTAGTCTCGATAGCAGACCGTACCTTTTCGGCGTCGTAGTCAAAGACCATGCCGCCCACCCTGTGGCCTGGCGCCACGCCATCGGTCTCGACTCCGCGCACCTCAGCCTTGGGCGTCGCGCGCACCACACCGTTATGCGTCAGATACATCCCACAGCCTGCCGCCGAAGCATCGGCCTTGGCCTCGCGCAGCCAAGCATCAATCGAAGGCATCAATTTGCCACTCTCGAGCATCATTTCTCCCTTACCGTCGTCGAGTAGCCAATTTGGGACGGGGCCTTTTTAGCTACTCTCGAACAACTTATTCCTCGACCGGCGTGAGCACCATGACGGCGCGTGTGTTGCTCAGCGACAGCGAACGACAGGTCACAAGCGTTACAACCTTAGTTGCCGAAGCGGCACGATCGGTGGCATCACTCGCCACGGCAGAAGCGCCGTCGAGCATCTCGGACAGGTAGTTCTTGAGTCCGTCGTCGCCCTCAAAATTGGTCGTGCGCGCCTTGGCATACGTGTCCTCGACCACCTTGGTCGCCAGCGGACGCAACTTATACGTCGCATCGCGCGTGATGTAGTACACATATTCAATGCTATCGAACGTTGCCTGGTCAGTCGTATCCGAAATCACGTTGAACATCGACCCATCGTTCATATGGTGGCCGTAGATCGTGGTCTGCTGGTCGACCATTCCCGGCGCGGTGTCATCGCTATCCAAGAAGATGGCACCCGAGGCGTTAGACGTGCCATCGAACAGCGTGTTGAGGTATTTGGAGTTGTTGTTGGTCTGCACCACGGGATAGTTGATGTTGGTTCCCGGCACGTAAATCCAACCCACAATCTCGGGGTTCGTCTGAGCAAGCGCATCAAAGTCGATAATCGGCACGCCGCTGGCGTCCTTATCGCTTACATATTGCTTCTCGATTTTCTGATACGAATCGCTCGCCTGCTTATAGCCAATCTGGGCATTAATAAAAATAGCGGCGGCGGCGACAATCAGACCGATACCGATGATGATGAGCAGAATGGGAATAATGGAGTGGCGCTTTTTGCGCGGCGGCTCGGTGCGATCCGACGGCGCGGCATGCGATGAAGACCGGGGCGGCTTCTTAGCGGAGCTATAAGACGAAGGACGATATGCGGCCGGCGCGTCCTGTCGACGATGCGTCGCCGGTGTCACGGGGCGCGGCGCGCGCGACTGCTGAGGAGAGGATGTCCGACCCTGCTGTGCCGCACGGGCAGCACCCGGCTTCGACGGATCGGGAATCTGAGAAGCCTTGAATCGTTTTCCCTGATAATCGGACATGGCTCTCCTTATACTGCGGTGAAACGGCGGAACGCTTAGGCGTCAGCCATCTCCTGCTTCATCTTCTCGATAACCTTGCGGTACTCGGGGTCGCAAGCACCCAGAATCTGTGTGGCATAGATGGCGGCGTTCTTGGCACCGTTGATGGCAACGCAGGCCACGGGCACGCCCGAAGGCATCTGCACCATCGACAGCAGCGAATCCATACCGCCCAGGTCACTCGTCTTCATAGGCACGCCGATAACCGGCAGCGGCGTAAAGGCAGCCACGACACCACCCAAGTGAGCGGCCTTGCCGGCGGCGGCGATAATCACTTTGATACCGCGATCGGCGGCAGTCGAAGCCCACTCGTGGACCTTCGCCGGCGTGCGGTGCGCGCTCGCAATGACGAGCTCATAGGGCACACCCAGTGCCTCGAGCTCGGCGGTGCAGCCTTCCATAACGCCCAGATCGGACTTGGAACCCATGATGATCCCGACAACCGGCTTCTGATCTGCCATAAACATAGACCTCCTGTTGAGAGCGGTGACGCAGCGAATCCGCGACCCTTAACTGCAAATAATTCAAGTATAGCCACCGATGCCGATGTGTTCGGTGAGAGACGGAATGCTTTGCGAGATTAAGGCCGAAGGGTCGGAGCTTTCCGCCTACATTCAAAAAGCATGCCCACCGTCCTTGGGTGGGACGGCGGGCACGCTTGCTTAGCTGTTGCTGGGGCTACTTGGCCTTGCTGCGACGATGGAAGAAAGCGCCGATCGCGGCGATGATGGCGCCGAGACCACCGACGGTCACGACGGTCGCCGCCGTCTGGTCGCCGGTATTGGGGATCGCCGAACCGTTCTTCTTGCTGCCCTGGGCCTTGTCGCCTGCGGGCTTGCCCGCCTGGTTGCCGCCGTTCGAGCCATTGCCGGAACCCTGGTTGCCCGAGCCGCCCTGGTTGCCGGAGTCGGCATCCCTGAGGCTCTCAATGGCCAGCTTGAGCTGGTCATAGGCCGCCTGGAGCTGGGTGTCGGAAGCATTCTCATCACCCAAGACGTCCTCGGCGTAGGTAATGGCATCCGTCAGGGCCTTGACAGACTCGTCCGTCTTGCCCCTGGTGTCAGTCTCCTTCGCCTGCTTGACCAGGGCCTTGAGCTGCTTCTTAGTCGGATTCTCGACCGGGACCACCGGGGTCTTCTCGAGCGCGCCGCGGGCGCTCTCGAGCGCCCTGAGCGCCTGGTCGACCTCGTCCTGCGTGGCGTCCTCATCGCTCAAGATGGCGCGGGCGCTCGCCAGGGCGTTCTCGAGCGCCGTCCAGGAGGCCTCGGTGTAGTCACCGGCCTTGAGGTCGCCGGCAGCAACCTCGGCATCAACCTTTTCGATCGCGGTAGCGAGATCATCCTTCGCCACCGGATCGGGGACGGCCGTACCGTAGAACTTGAGCTCCGCCATGCTGCAGTAGGCATCAACGTCGCCACCGCCGGCGTGAATCACCTTGACGGTCACGTAGCGACCGCGCGCGGCGCCAAAGCTCATCTGCTTCCAGTCGCCACGGTCGGTGAGCACGCGGCCGTCGTTGTCGAAGGCGAACGTACCCATCGACGCGGCGGTGCCCATCTCATAACCGTCGGCAGTGTCGGAGACCAGTATCTCGGCCTCGAAGATATCGCCGTTAGTGCCGCCGTCCTGGCGCGGCAGGAATGTAACGTCGGTGAGATCGTAGTCGCGGCCCAGGTCGACACTCAGATACTGGGGCATACCGGTCCCATGGGCCCAGTCGCTGTGCCAAAGCGTCCGCTCGTCGCCGTCGAGAGCGTTGACGGCGTTGCTGCCCTCGTAGTCGGCCTCACTCGAGAAGTCGGCCACCTTGACGTTCTTGCGGTTCTCGGGCGTGTTGATGAGGATCTTCTCATCGACAGGGCGCATCTTGAGGCCGTCGATTGCCTTCTCGATCTTGGCAGTGGCGTCTGCGACATCCTTCTTGCTATAGCTGCCCTGGCCGCTGTCGAGGAGCTTCCGAGCCGCCTCGACCGCAGTGGTGAGAGCTGCATAGGAATCCTTGGTGTAGACGGACTCGCTGTAGCCCGCGGCCTTGGAAAGCGCTGCCACGAGCGCAGAGGTATCGACACCAGCCTTGACCTCGACCTCATAGGATGCGGTCTTGGAGGGGTCGAGTACCGACGCCACCGTGATCTTTGCCTTGCCGGCCTTGTTGGCACGCAGGTAGTAGCTCACGCTATCGCCAGCCTGAACAGCGGAGACGCTTACCACAGAGGGGTCGGAGCTCTCGACCGTCACATAGGGGTAGCCAGCGCTCTCAGGCGTAGCCTTGGCGTCGACGGGCGTAATGTCGCCTTCAAAGAACTCGGTCTGGTTCTTGCCTAGCTCGACACCCTCGATGGCCTCGACACCCTGCGTGTAGTTGAAGTTGACCTCACGCAGTGTGAGCATCTGGTCACCCGATGCCTCAAGCGGCGTGACCTCGACCTTGGTCGCCTTCTTGCCCTTGTTCTCGGCAGAGAGGCCAAAGGCGTAGCGAGCCCGGAAGGAATCGTACTCCCCGCCCGCGAACTCTTGGGTCGAGCCATCCTCGAACGTCACGACAGCCTTGATCTTCTGCACGGTTCCGTTGCCACCGTTGCGGTTAACGACCTCGACACTATCGAGTTTCGACGGCGTCTTAAATGCGAATGTCATCGTGGTGGGAAGCTTCACGTAACTCGGAAGCTTACCCTCGCTGTCCCAGTTGCCGCTCCAGTCCCATAGGAACTCAAAGCCGTTGTCGCCCTCGTTATTATCGAACAGCGCGTTATAGCTCTTCTGCTGGATAAGTTTCTCGACGTTGGTCCCGTCGTCGGTCGTGAGCTCATCGTTGGTCATCGTGATGTTGAAGGCATCCTGACCGTACTCGGCGACCGTTGGCTGAGGAACATCCGGCATCGTCACCGTGCCGTCGCTCGCAAACTCAAGCGCGTCGCATGCCGGACCGATGAGCCAAGATGTCGAGGGCAGTTCGACCTTGCCGGCGGTCTTGGCCTTGAGCTTGAAACTCGCCACCGCGCCGGTACCGTTGTAGAGCTTGCCATCGCCGCGGTTGGCAAAGGCGAGATTGATAGTCTGCGTTCTGTCCGCGAACTGGACCTTCTCGCGAGACAGGTTCTCCATGCCGGCAGTCGAGCCGTCCTGCGCGATGCTCTCGGACACAAACTCGAACTGGTCGCTCTTGAAGTTGACGAGAGCGCCCAGGGCGTTGACGTTCTTGGCGTCGGCCGCATAGACATCAACGGTGATCTCATCACCAGCCTCGACCTCGGTCTTGCTCGGTATCACCGCGAGCGAACCTGCGACCTTGCCCTTTTGTTTAGTGCCACCGTCAAGACCTGCCATGGTGAACGAGTAATCGTAGACGTCGTAAACGCCGTTATCGTTGAGGTCGGCGAAGTGGTCGCGGATCTGCGAACCGAACGTCGGGGTATCGGGCTCGCGATTCTCGAGGCCCAGGTAGTTCTTCATGTTGGAGTAGTCTCCGTCGGAGATCGTGGCCTTGTTGAGGTTGGAGCCCACGGCGAAGCCATCCGTGCCGTCGGTCTTGTAGATGGCAATCTCGGACGCGGAGAAGAAATTGCCGACCGAGGCGAGCGGTGTCATGCGCACGTAACGGGCGGCCACGGTGCCGTCAAACGCTACCGTCTTACAATCAGCGGAACGTGCCCAATCGACCTCCTGGCTCGTCCAGTGGACGCCATCGAGACTCGTCTCAACACGCATCTTGGTCACAGTGCCGTTGCCGGCGTCATCGCGCGGATAGTACTCGAGCTTATCGAGCTTGTAAGCGCGTCCATAGTCAACGGTAAGCGCCTTGCCCAGATCGTTGCCACCGGAGTGGAAACCGCCGTCGCCCGACTGGAACTCATGGTCGAAGGCGAGCTCGGCCTTATGGCTGCCGTAAAGTGAGCCCTCCCAGGTGATTTGCTCGGCGTCGGGGACGTTCCGCCACGGATCGAGTGCGGAGTTCGCCTCGAGCACATCGCTCCAGGCGGAGTAACCCTCGGCGTTGCGCGAACGAATCTGGTAGGTGTGCTTGCTATTGTAGGCGAGGTCGGTGTGCGTGAACTCGGCCGCATCACCCACGGCAAACACAGTGCCGTCGACCTTAAGGTCGTAGGAGGTAGCACCATCGACCTTTCCCCAGGTGAGCTTGATGCTCGTTGGGGTCGTGACGTCCTCGGGGGCAGCAAGGTTCGTGGGTGCGGAGAGGTTCTCGTTGAGGCGATCGGCTGTGAGCGTTGCGTCGGCGTTCACGAAACCGCCCAGCTCAAGCGTCTGCGCCGCTGCAGCAACATCGGTCTTCGCGAACTTGACGTAGACCTTGGGGTTCGTGGTGATCTTGGTGTTGTTGAAGCTCTCGCCCTGCTCGGCCTCGGTGCCGTCCGCATCGCTGCCGTAGTGGTTGAGGTTGGGGGTCTTGCTGTAGAAGTAGACCGCCTGGCCGGCCTCGGGGGTCGCGGCGTCAAAGGTCTCCTGCGAGTTGACCTCAACCACGTTGAGTGCGGATCCGCCGTTCTTGGCGACGACGCTCGTGGGCTTGGCGGACACATTGGCCACGAAGGTCGTGGTGCGGTTGGAGTCGTAGCCGTTGTAGCCGCCCTGCGAGGCCTCGGCGGTAAAGGTCGCGGTGCCGCCTGCGGCCTTGGAGCTGTAGACGGTGCTCACATGCTCACCGTAGGAGATATTGTCGATCGTGCCGTAGGAATCGTCCTCAGTCGTGTTGTTTTCGATGGAGGAGCCGTCGTCCTCGTACTGCGTAAAGGTGCCGTCGCCCTCGGTGGCGAAGAACTCGACGATACGCTGACTGCGGTCGGTACCCTTGGTGTTGGTGTCGCTCACTGCCTCGGGGTTGTTGTTCTCGGCGTACATCGGCACGATAGCGTTGGCCTTCACAAACAGCGGCAGCTTCCAAAGCGGAGCCTCGTAGTTGTTGAGAACCTGGCCGCCGCGATACTGCTTACCCGAGAAGTAATCGATCCAGATGGTGGGATTCTCGTCGGTGCCGTAGTTGGGGAGGTAGATCCCATTGCGAATGTCGTTGCCGTTCTCATCTGCCTGGGTATCCTGATACACCGGTGCCACTAGGAAGTTCTCACCGAACATATACTGGTACTGCGTCGAAGTGCTTGCGGCGTACTCGGAGTTGTCGGAAAGCAGCATGGCGCGGATCATGGGCAGGCCGGCATCGCCGTTACCCGTGTCGATGTTGGCCGCCGAGGCCGCGCTCGTGTAGATATAGGGCATGAGCTGCGCCTTGAGCTTGAGGTAGAAGCGCGAGATGCCTGTGTAGGGATCGCCGTGCGTCATGGGCGATTTACGGTAGGTGCCCCAACCGTCCATGTCAAGCATAGAGGGCGTGAACGTCTTCCACTGGTAGTCACGCGCAGAAATGATGGGGTCGCCGCCAAAGATGCCATCCATGTCGGAGCCGATGTTGGGGTTGCCCGAAAGACTCTGACCGATATACGTGGGGATATGGAAGCGAATGTACTCCCAGTTACCGCCATACTGGTCGCCGGTCCAAATGCCACCAAAGCGCTGCGTGCCGGCCCAACCATCGAGCGTGATGATGTTGGGGCGCTTGTTAGCGCCGGTCGTCACCGTGTCATAAGCTGTCTTGATGCCATTAAGACCAAAGGAGTAGCCAGATCCAACCCAGGCAACGTCGGTCTTAAGGGTAGTGATGCCTCCCGTCTTGACCTCGGCGTCGAAGTCGCGAAGCAGATGCCACGGGGTCTCAGGGTTGCTGTCGGGCTCAAGGTTGGACTGGGTCCACAAGCCCGTGCTCACACCCTTGGAGTTGGCATACTCGGTGAACTTCTTAAGGTTGTCGACATTGGCACGCACAGCGTTAAGACGGTCGGCCGAGCTCGCTCCGTCGGAGTTGACGCCGCCGGTCTTGTAGTAACCGTTCTGGCCATAGCCGGCGCCGTAACCGTCGTTCGGCAGGAACCAGCCGAGCGGCATGTCGTTGTCCTCGTAGTCATCGATAACCTGACGAGCAGAGAACTGGCGGTCGAAATCGGTCGCTTTCATGTTCTCGGTATCAACCGTAGGGCCCTCACCGTTGAGCGTCTCGGCCGCAAGTGTGCCGTCGAGCTTGTAGCCCGTCGACATGCCAGACTCGTACTTAACGTCGCCCTTCTCGCTCGAGGACTTGCTGCCCTTGGTCTCCCACTTCTTTTGACCCGAGGTCGTTGACCAGCCATCACGGTTATAGGCATTAAGATGACCAAGGTAGAACCCGTACTCGGGCAGCAGTACCGGGTTACCGGTCACCTTGTAGTAGTCCTGCAGCATCTCGGTTGCCACGTTCGAAGCGCCCTCGTTGGTCGCCACGAAGTAGTAGGCATCAAACTCATTCTCGCTGTGCAAAGTCGTGACCGTCGATGAGTCCGTGGAACCGAAGTCGTAGGAACCCTCTGCAAACGTGTTTCGGAGTACGCCGTAGCCGTCACTCGTCCAATAAAACGGGTTGGGCGAGGCAACGCCGCCATCGGTCCAGTTGTTCGTGTTGGAGATGGCGATGGTCTGGTTGGTGTGCAGGAAGCGTCCGTTCTGGGTGCCGCCGCCAAAGAAGTTCTCGGACTTCTCCTTGGCGAGCGTCTGGACGGTACCCTTCTTATCAAGGTCGAGGGACGCGGACTCGGAAACCACGACACGGTCGCCTGACTTGATACTCATCTTGCCGGTCGCCTTGTCCAGGATCACGGTCGCCTTTCCGCCGGTGATCTCGATAGTGTCGCCCTTGTCGGCAACCGTCGCACTCGGCTTGCTGTAGGTGTCCGAGGTATCGGGCTGAGCCTGGATTTTAGCCGTGTGGGACTTACTGCGCGGTGTGGCGTAATCGGAAAACTCACCCTTGGGGTCGACGTTATAACGGAAAATACCGTCCTCGAGGAACGTAATACGGCCCTTGATGCCGTCAGCGAAATCGATGTCGACGACATTCGAGGCAGACTGGGACACGGTCGCTGAGTCGACGCCCTTGAGTGGCGTGGCAATCGCCTGTTGGGGATTGGCAAACACGAGCGTCGCTGCAGTGGCAACGAGGACCGCGCTTCCCTTCACCCACCGTTTCGTAAAAATGGAATTCCTGCGCACCTGGTCTCCTTTCTTCCGAGATGCCGAGGACGCCCCCCGGCAGCATGGGAAAACGTATCAAACGGGGATGTTCGGTACATTCCGCACAATGAGGCCACCCGTTACCAAGGGGCCAACTGGTGGTAACCAGATAGCCACCTACTAGGTCATATCAATATATGGGAGCACTTGCGCAACCAAGTTCGGAAGTCCACCAGCGGCAGTAAAATGAGCGTCAACGGCAAGGTGGGCTTAATAAGCCATACCAATTGGTTCTTCAGTCAAATACCAATCTAGCAAAAATGTACTGTTTATCTGGTATTACACAGACCATACCTTTCCCTCGGGAACTGGACTTCGCGAAGTTTCCCGAGAGAAAAGCTCGACCGCCGCCCTGCGACCTACCGGAGATTGCTATGCCGTACGTTGGCTGATTTGGTTTGGAATGAGATGCTGACGGTAGTCAATGGGCACAACTGTCCCGGGTGCATTTCAAGATGCACCCAAATGTCTGCCTTTATCCTTATAGATTGTCCAGGTAATCGTCGGCATCATAGGTAAGGCTATAGGCTTTATTCAGAATGCGCACGAGCTCCTGGGCATCGTGCTCGCCGAGCGCTGAGAGTTGTTTCGAGAGCGATGCCACACTCTCGGCATTTTTTTTCGCCGCGAAATCACGGCCTTCCTCGGTAATGCTCACCAGCACACGCCGACGATCGTTTGGATCGGTCCTGCGCTGAACGTAACCCTTGCTCTCGAGTGAATCCAAGATATGCGACATGCGCGCACGGGAGAATTTCAGCTTCTTGGCAATCTCGGAGGGAATGACATCACCGTCAATACCCGATAGATACTGTAAAACCGGTGCCTCGCCCACACTGGCGCCGCCGGCAGCACTCAAGGATCCCTTGGCAAGGGAACGTGAGTACACAATCAGTTTTCGAGCGACGTCATCGTAATCCACTGGGGATATTGTCCTTTGCAACTCTAGAAGGGCCATAAAACCGTCATTTGCCGTACATTAGTTAACATTCGCAACAATTATTTATGATACCCCAACGCGGAAGTCTATTGCTCGTCCTTCTTGCGTCGCATAAGCTCCTCAACGTCGATACCCGCGGCCTCGAGCATACGCTCAACATTCTTTTTGGCGTTGGTCGTGCCAACCTTAAGCACAATCGAAAGCGGAGTGCCCACCACCAGGCACACGATGCCCGCGGGGACGCCCCAGCCGGGACCGCCCTGCATACCCCACATCCCCACCAAAAAGCCAATAGCCACGAGCGAATAGCCCAGGCGCAGCCAAACGTTGAGCCGCTGAATAGCATCGGTCTGCATCTTTGCCTCGCGGATCAAGTCGTCGCGCGAAAGGTCGTGTCCGTGTTTCTCGTGCATATGGGTCCTCCTCGTGCATAGCGTGCATCATGTGCAAGTACATCGTTTATCGAATACGTCATCTTTCAAGAGCAATATAGCGGGTGTCGTGTAGGCGATGGAGGTCGCTGGCCATATTGCCCTTGAAGGGCGGCGTAAAATCAGAAGGCCGTGCGGTTGAGGCCGCACGGCCTTAAAGGGGGTCAAAGGATGATGACTAGTAGCTCAGCGCCGGGTCGAAGAAGCCAATAACAACGCCCACAAATGCGATCACAACGAGGATCAGCATCATAACGATGGGGTTGACCTTCTTCTTGGTCATCATGTACCAGCAGAAGATGATGAAGACCATCGGCAGCAGGTGCGGATAGATGCCATCGAGCGTGTCCTGGAACTTACCGCCACCGGGCAGCACCAGGTTGGGGCTGCAGGTGATGGAGACCCAGGTAGCACCGACTGCACCGATGACCATGGTACCGACCATCACGATGGAATCGCGAAGAGCCTTTGCCTTGGGGCCGACGAGGGCCTCGACTGCCTTGCCGCCGAGCTCATAGCCCTGGTTGTAGGCAAAGCGCATGCCGAGGTACATGAGCAGGTTCCACACGACGATATAGAAGATAGCGCCGAGCGGGGAGCCGCCGGTCGAGAGACCGAGGGCGATACCGAGCAGGATCGGGATCAGGGTACCGACGATCAGCGAGTCGCCAAGGCCGGCGAGCGGGCCCATGAGGCCGGCGCGGATGCCGTTGATGGCGTCGTCGTCGATGGCCTCGCCGTTTGCGCGAGCCTCCTCGAGGCCGGCGGTGACGCCGACAATCATGGTGCCGATCTGCGGCTCGGTGTTGAAGAACGCGGAGTAGGTCTGGAGGGCCTGCTTCTGCTCCTCGGGCGTGTCGTAGAGCTCCTCGACGATCGGAAGCATGGCGCACAGGTAACCGAAGGTCTGCATGTGCTCCTGCGAGAAGCAGGTCAGGTTGCCATAGGACCAGTTACGGAACGACTTGGCAAGCGTTTTCTTAGAGAGTTTCTTCTTCTCTGCCATTAGATGTCCTCCTCTTCCTCATCATCGGAGCCCGAGGCGATAGCTGCCTTGGGAGCGTTTGCGAGGTCGATCTTGAGCGAAGCGATCTCATAGTTGATCAGGGCGAAGAAGCAGCCGATGCCGGCGGCGGCAATCAGGTTGCATCCCATGACAGCGGACAGGGTGAAGCCGAAGAAGAACGTGAGGAAGTCCGTCGGCTTGGAGATGACCTGCTTGAGCAGGATGGCGATACCGACGGTAGGCAGCAGCGAGCCGACGGTGAACAGCGTCTTCATCGCGATGCCGTCCATGGGCATGTAGGTCTTCATAAGGTCGACCATGGCGGTGCCGCCCATGGTGATGATGAACGTCGGGAGGAACGAGCAGACGATGTGACCGATCCAAGGCAGAACGTTGTTGACCAGGTAGAGCTTGTGGAGGTCGCCCTTCTCGAGCCACTTCCAGCCCATGCCCTGCCACACCAGGTTAATGGTGGCGGTGCCATAGAAGAGCACAGTGCCGAGCGTGCCGACGGCGGCACCGAGGGATGCGGCCATGCCGGCAGCCTCAGCAGAGGCGGGATCGATGCCCGAGTTCTTGATGGCGAGGATCGCCAGCGGGATGCCGATATAGGACACGGCGCGGACGTCGGCGGAGACGGTTCCGCCGGGGGTCACGAGAGCGATGTAGACAACCTGGATGGCAGCGCCGACGAGGATGCCCGTCTGCATATCGCCCATGATGATGCCGACGATGAGGCCGGCGACCAGAGGACGACCCAGAGTGTAGTTGCCGATCGTCGTGCCGCCCATGCCAGGCAGTGATGCCAGGCAGGCGAACAGGCCGAACAGCGCGGCTTGGAATGCATTGATTGCCATGCTTTCCCCTTTCTTTATTCCTCAGCCCCTTTCCCCAGGGCTGTAGGTACCAAAATGCAGCTGGCGCCTAACTAGAAGCCAAACTGACCGCGGAACTTGGGCCACTCACCAATGGATTTCTCCTTGATAAGGGCGAACTCGACCGTGTAGCCGGCGTTGGTGAGATCCTCGAGCGCCTGGGCCTCTTCCTGCGTGATCGACTGGTTGTTGCCGAGCTTGGTGGCGCCGGGACGGTCGTTGCAGGGGCCGACGATGATGCGGTCCATGCCGGGCTTAAAGCCAAAATCGACGAGAAGTTCCTTCATGTCGAGCGGGTTCTTGGTGATCAGGAAGTACTTGGTGTTGGACTTGAGAACCTTCTCGGAGACCTCCTTGAAGTGCTCCTTGGTCCACACGAACGTCTTCTTGCCCGAGGCACTCTTGTAGGCCTCCTTGAGCACGGGGTTGGACGCCGCGGCGTCGTTGACGGCGATAAGACCGTCGCAGGGATACTCGAGGGCCCAACGGGTAACGGTCTGTCCATGGATCATACGGTCGTCAATACGGATGAACGAAATCATACGTTCTCCCCTTTCCTTCATGAGGCCCGCGGTCGCGGCCTCTTCTTCCTAACGTTTGCAGCTAGATGAAACCTTGGTGCGGCCTAGATGTCGTCGTCCTCGTCGTCGGCGTCATCGGTCGGGACCACAAGCTCGGACATACCGTTCTTGCCCTCCTGCAGCATCATCTGCTTGAGAGAATCCAGGTCCATGGTGGCAAGCCCCATCATGGCGGTCATAGCCATGGGCAGGTTCATGCCGCCGAAGGCAATGGTGTGGGCGAGCAGGCCCTTCTCGGCCAGCGTGTTCATGGCATTGGTGAGCGGCGATCCGCCCAGGATATCACCGAGCAGGACAACCTCATCATCGGCGTTAACAGGAGCGAGCGTCGCTTTGACGTTCTCGACATACTCGTCAGCGCCCATGCCGTCCACGAGACTCGTCGACAAGATGTTCGGGGCGTCATTGCCGAGCATCTTGAGGACACTGTGCAGTCCGGGAGCGAGCGTTCCGTGACTGACCATTACCAGATACCGCATGCGGTCTCCTCTCGACCTGCCGTGTGTCGCACGGCTTTGTTTTTTGCTGAGATTATTGTTGCGCCGGGGCATGTTCGGTACAAGAAAATAGTTGCGAACGGCAACTATTCGTCGGTTAACGGTAGCAACTATTTTTGTGCCTAAATTATTTTTTCTTCTAATTATTTTTAAAATATCAGGTAGATTGCCTGATAAATGTTTTATGTTCCTTATGTACCATACATACCAACAAGAATCGGGCCTGACATCACCGGTTTGTCCCGCAGTGTCAGACCATGTCACGTATGCTCACGACATGGAGGTACCCCATGGATATGATCTCGTTTCTCGCCTCCGAACCCTTCGACCGCAGCGGTGATACGCCGCTCTATGTCCAACTTAAACATCGAATCGCCCTGCTTATCGCCAGCCAGGCGTTCGACACCAAGACGCCGCTGCCACGCGAGCTCGAAATCTGTGAGCGGCTGGAGTTATCGCGCGCGACCGTGCGCCGTTGCTTCCAAGATCTCGTCATCGAGGGGCGCGTGGTGCGCAAACGTGGGCAGGGCACGTTCATCAAGCCCCAAACCTCAGCACCCGGCATCGACCTGGCCCTGAATTTCAGCGCGCGGATGCGCGAAGCGGGACGGGTTCCGAGCTCGCAGATTCTCGCCTTTTCAAGCATACCGGCCGTCCGCGGCATCGCCTCTGGGCTCAAAGTGCCCGAAGGGACACCCGTCTGGGAGATTCGCCGCCTGCGTCTCGCCAACGACAAACCCATGGAGCTCAACTACGTCTATATCCCCGTGTCACTTTGCCCCGAGCTCACACGCAAAGACGTGGATGGCTCGCTCTACGCCTACATCGCGGAAAAGACCGGCATCCTGCCCGCAAGCGTCGATGCCGTCTACGAGACGGTCAACCTCGACAAGCATGAGGCGCGCCTTTTGGGACAGAACACCGGTAAGGCGGCGATGCGCATCGTGCGTTCGACCTACGACAAGACGGGAACCCCGTTCGAGGTAGGCGTGCTCATCAGCTGTGACGGTCAGGCAAAGTTGCACGTGCACATCGCCGCCGACAAAACAACCTTCACCGCCACAGCCCAATAAATCCAAAACGTGGGCGCCGTCGTTCAAACGAACGACGGCGCCCACACTCACTTTCTTTTTCAGCCCTAGTCATCGCGCAAAGCCCCTTCGGCAGCACACGGTGCTACCGAGTCACCGCAGGCCGGGCGGGAGGCGGTCCTTTCTCTCGGAAAACTTCGCGAAGCCCAGTTTCCGAGAGAAAGTGTCCGCCTCCCGCCCCGGCCGGACAGCTCAACCTACACCGTGTGCTGCGGCAGGTCCTGCAGGGCGATGACGTCCATGCCCATGTCGTTGGCACTGCCGTGACCCTGCTGGTCCTCGCGCACGGCCTCGATGGCACTCACATACGTGTTGGCCGCAGACATCGCCGTCACACAGGTCACGCCGCGGCGCACCGCCTCGGTACGCAACAGGTAGCCATCGCCACGCGAGCCCGGACCGTACGGCGTGTTGATGATTACCGCAATCTTGCCATCGGCGATGAGGTCGCCGATGTTGGGGCGCTCGCCGTCGTGCGGGCCGCTAATCTTTTCCACAACCTCGCACGTCACGTTGCCTCCACGCAGCACGCGCGCCGTACCCTCGGTGGAGCAGATGTCAAAGCCCAGGTAGCGCAGGATACGCGCGACCGAAAGGATATGTCGCTTGTCGCGGTCGCACACACTAATGAACACCTTGCCGGCGCTCGGGTCGGGCAACTTGTAGTCAATCGCCAGCTGCGTCTTGGCGTATGCCTCGGGATAGCTCTTGGCGATACCCATGACCTCGCCCGTCGACTTCATCTCGGGCCCCAGGATAACGTCGGCTCCCGGGAAACGGCCCCAGGGCATGACGGCTTCCTTCATGCAGAACCAATCGAGCTGACGCTCGTCGCTCGGCAGGCCCAGGCTCGCGATGGAATCGCCTGCCATGATACGCGCCGCACACTTGGCCAGCGGCACGCCGGTGGCCTTGGAGATGAACGGCACAGTGCGGCTCGCGCGCGGGTTTGCCTCGATCACGTAGACGGTCTCGCCCTTGATGGCGTACTGCACGTTGACCAGGCCGCGGACTCCCAGCGCCATCGCGATGCGGCGCGTGGTCTCGCGGAGCTTCGCCTGCAGGCTCTCGCTAAAGCTAAACGGCGGGATGCAGGTCGCGGAGTCGCCTGAGTGAATACCGGCCTCCTCGATATGCTCCAGAATACCGCCGATGTAGACCTCTTCGCCATCGCACAGGGCGTCGACATCGGACTCGATCGCACCCTCCAGGAAGCGGTCCAGATACACCGGGTAGTCGGGGCTAATGCGCGCAGCCTCGGCCATGTAATCGCGCAGATGCTCGGCATCGTAGGCGATCATCATGCCGCGGCCGCCCAGCACATAGCTCGGACGCACCAGCAGCGGGTAGCCAATGTGTGCGGCAACGGCCTCGGCCTCCTCAAACGAGGTGGCCTGGCCCGCCGGCGGGTACATGATGCCTAACTTGTCGAGCAGAGCGGCGAAGCGCTCGCGGTCCTCGGCAAAGTCGATGGCATCGGGCTTGGTGCCCATGATGTTCACGCCGCTCTCCTCGAGCATGCGCGCCAGCTTAAGCGGAGTCTGGCCGCCGAGCGTCACCACGACGCCGTCGGGGCGCTCAACGTCAATGACGTCCATGACGTCCTCGTAGGTGAGCGGCTCAAAGTACAGGCGGTCGGACGTGTCATAGTCGGTCGAGACGGTCTCGGGATTGCAGTTGACCATGATGGTCTCGAAGCCGCGGGCCGCCAGCGCGTAGCTCGCGTGCACGCAGCAGTAATCGAACTCGATACCCTGGCCAATGCGGTTGGGGCCGGCGCCCAGGATCATCGCCTTGGGCTTGTCCGCCGGCGTGGTCTCGTCGGGAGCCACGCACTTCTTGGCATCCGGGCTCGTGCGGTAGATGTTCTCGTACGTCTTGTAGTGGTACTCCGTGGCGCTCGAGAACTCGGCCGCGCAGGTATCGACCGTCTTCATGCTGGGAACCACGCCCAGGCCCTTGCGATAGGCGCGCACAAAGCGCTCGTCCGAGCCGGTCAGCGCGGCGATCTCGGCGTCGCTCGTACCGTACTGCTTGAGCAGGCGCATCGCGTCGGCGTCGATATCCTCCGCACGCAGGCCGCGGATGCTCTCCTGGACCTGCACCATATCGTTGATACGGTTGAGGTACCACGGATCGATACCGCAGATGGCATGGATGCGAGCGATGTCCCAGCCACGGCGCAGGGCCTCGACCACAAAGAAGATGCGATGCTCGGTCGGGGTTGCCACGGCCTGAGCAAGCTCGTCGTCGCTCAGCTTATCGGCACCTTCCTTGCCGCCGGCGCAAATGCCCTGGTGGCCGTCCTCCAGCGAGCGCATAGCCTTGCCAAAGGCCTCCTCAAAGGTGCGGCCGATCGCCATGATCTCGCCCACGGCCTTCATGCGCGTGGTGAGCGTGGGGTCGGTACCCTTGAACTTCTCGAAGGCAAAGCGCGGCACCTTGACCACACAGTAGTCGATCGTGGGCTCAAAGCAGGCGGGCGTAGCCTTGGTGATGTCGTTGACGATCTCGTCGAGCGTATAGCCCACGGCCAGACGCGCGGCGGCCTTGGCAATGGGGAAACCCGTGGCCTTGGAGGCCAGCGCGGACGAGCGGCTCACGCGCGGGTTCATCTCGATGACGATCAGGCGGCCGGTGTTGGGGTTCACGGCAAACTGCACGTTGGAGCCACCGGTCTCGACGCCGATCTTCTCAAGAATGGCGAGCGAGGCCACGCGCATGCGCTGATACTCAAGGTCGGAGAGCGTCTGCGCCGGCGCCACGGTGATGGAGTCGCCGGTATGCACGCCCATGGGGTCGAGGTTCTCGATGGAGCACACGATGATGCCGTTGCCGGCGTGGTCACGCATGACCTCCATCTCATACTCTTTCCAGCCCTCGATAGACTCCTCGACCAGCACCTCGTGGGCGGGCGAGAGCTCGAGGCCCTGGCTCACGATGGAGACGAGCTCCTCGTGGGTGTGAGCGATGCCGCCGCCGGCGCCGCCGAGGGTAAAGCTCGGGCGCAGTACGCAGGGATAGCCCACGCGCTCGGCGATAGTCTCGGCGTCGGCCACGCTGTAGGCATAGCCCGAGCGCGCGACCTCCAGGCCAATCTCGGCCATGGCCTCGTTAAAGAGTTTGCGGTCCTCGCCGCGCTCGATAGCGGCAAGGTCGCAGCCGATCATCTCGACGCCGTACTTGTCGAGCGTACCGTCCTTTGCCAGCTCGACGGCGGCGTTCAGACCGGTCTGGCCGCCCAGCGTGGGCAGCAGCGCGTCCGGGCGCTCTTTCTTGATCACGCGCTCGATAAACTCGGCGGTGATAGGCTCAACATAGGTGCGGTCGGCAAGACCCGGGTCGGTCATGATGGTCGCCGGGTTGGAGTTGACCAGGATGACCTCGAAGCCATCCTCCTTGAGCACCTTGCAGGCCTGGGCGCCGGAGTAGTCGAACTCACATGCCTGGCCAATGACGATGGGGCCAGAACCAATAACGAGGATGCGCTTGATGTCAGTACGTTTAGGCATGTTTAAAACCTCCTAGAGAGGCTGACTCAATGTTTTGGAAAAGTCAGCGAGGGTGCAGCTGGTGCATCAGGTTGCCGTGATGCGAGGGCGCGCTGGGCTTATGCCCGCGCGTCCGAAGCAGAACGGCAAGATGATGTGCCAGATGCAGCCGCAGCGTCGACCGGTCCGCCGTTCGGTAGAACGGCGGAACCATCGTCGGCGAAATTCCAGCCGGCAAGGCGGTCCTTGGCGGTATCGATGTCCAGATAGTTCTCCTCGCCGTCCATGAGTCGCGTAAAGGCGGTAAAGAGATAATGGGCATCGGTGGGGCCGGGCGATGCCTCGGGGTGATACTGGACCGAGAAGCACGGCGCATCGAGCAGCTGAATGCCCTCGGCGGTGCCGTCATTGAGATTCACATGCGTCAGGCGAATGCGGCCGAAACGCTCGTTCATCACGACCGGCGCGATACCGCGGCGCACCCAGACGCGCAGATCGTCATCGGCCGCGTGCTCGGTCTCGCCGCCCGAAAGCTCGGGGACAAGCTTGCCCAAGCTGGGGAACAACAGGCCAAAGCCGTGGTTTTGCGCGGTGATCTCCACACGGCGGCTGACCAGATTCATAACCGGCTGGTTGCCACCACGGTGACCGAATTTGAGCTTTTCCATCTGGGCGCCGCACGCCAAGCTGATCATCTGGTGACCAAGGCAGATGCCAAAAACCGGCACCTTGCCGATTAGCTGCTGCACCTGCTCGTAGGTCTCCACCACGGCATCGGGGTCGCCGGGGCCGTTGGACAAAAAGACGCCATCGGGATTCATGTCGAGCACCTGACGCGCGGGTGTATCCCACGGCACGACGGTGAGGTTGCAGCCAGCACGAACCAGGCCCTCCAGGATGCCGCGCTTCACGCCGCAGTCGTAGGCGACCACTTTGTGGCGGGCAGGAGCGGTAGGGGCAAGCGCAAAGTCATGCGTAGCGGGCAGGTCGCTCGCGGCAAAAGCGTGGGGCTCAGGGCAGCTCACGGTCTTGACCAGGTTCTCGCCGACCAGCGTAGGCGCGGCGGACAGGCGCTCGGCAAGCTCGTCGACGTCGAAGATCTCCGTCGAGATTATGCCCATCTTGGAACCGTTGTCGCGCAGGTGGCGCACGAGAGCGCGGGTGTCGACGCCCTCGATAGCGACGATGCCGTGTGCACGCAGGTACTCCGGCACGCTGACGGTCGAGCGCCAGTTAGAAGGCGTGGCGCACATGTCGTGGACGACCATGCCGCGCATGGCGGGAGCGCTCGCGGGGCGAGCGGTATCGCCGGGGAAGGCCGACTGGACATCGGTCTCGTCAATGCCGTAGTTGCCGATCTGCGGATAGGTCATGGTTACGATTTGGCCGGCATAGCTCGGGTCGGTCATGACCTCAAAGTAGCCCTCGAGCGACGTGTTAAAGCAGACCTCGCCGGTTGCGGTACCCTCGGCACCGCATGCACGGCCATAAAAAATGGTCCCATCCTCAAGATACAGGATGCAGGGACCGCAGGTGCCCTTGCTGGTTTTAGCCAGCATACGCTGGCACAGCTCGCTGGGCGCGACGGTGCGGGCGGCAGCGCCCGCAATATGGTTGTTCGCCATAGTTCTCCTTCCCGGTCTCACAGGACCGGCTTAAAGGTGTGTAGTTAGGCCTCGCGGTATTCTAACCGCAAGCATCGCCCATGGCATTAATTACATAGAATTGTTTACAAAATGATAATTATGACTTCCTGTGCATAATGATTTTTCTGGGACGGGGATTAAAAAATCATTCTGAGAGCAGGGCTTTGTCGCCAACCGCATACATGACAGAATGATTTTTTAATCCCCGTCCCAGAAAAATCATCCCGCGTGGGCTTGCGGTTCACGCGGGATGACATCGTTCTATGTGGCTGCGGACTACTTTTGCTTGTCCTGCTCCAGCAGCTCGGACGGCGTGCGATCGGGCTTTCCGCCGCGGAAGATCTCTCGACCGTGCAGACGATGCTCAAGATCGCGCTCGGCCTGCTCCTCCGTGATCTTGGTCTGGCTCACCACCGGGTCCTCGATCAGCGATGAAACCGAGTTGACCTGTTTTTGAATGCGCTCGGCAATGGTGTCGTCCATGCTTACGATGCGCATCTTCCAGTCGATACTCGTGGCGTTGGACGAGCTCTTGGTCCAAACGAACGTCAGGATGGCGCTTTGGTGCCCCTGAGCAGGAAACATGCCAAAGAAGGAATCATGCTGGATCCTGCTGTCCTCGTCGATATAGGCGTGAACGTTATACACCACACGGTCGATCTTGTCGTTGAGCAGGGCGTTGGTTGCGAGCGCCGCCGCCTGAATCTGACCGTTGGACAGCAGCTCGAGTTCATTGGCAGAAGACGTGTCCAGCACCGTCACCTCAACCGTGCCCGTGCGCTCATCTGCCTCGTCGACGGTAAAATCGAGCGGGAACTGCGTAAAGCCATTGCCCCATTCAAGTCCACCCTTGAGCGCGGTCGAAACGGTATCCACCGAAACACTTTCGGAAAGGTTCGCGGTATTCAGACGTCGCATCACGCCGTAGCCAATCTGCATGCCCACAATCAGCACCAAAATGCCGATAACCACGGCCATGGCGGTCTTCGTAATGGTATGGCTCACCTGCGAGCCCGAAGGGTCGTCCTCGGACAGCGGGTCGATATGTTTTGCCTGGCTCGCGCGATCCTCGCTGCGCAGCCGCGCCAGCGTCGCCTTGTCGCCGCGCTTGACGGCGGCCTCTTTCTCGCGCATGCGCTCGGTGCGCTTTTTGGCGAGCGTAGGATCCAAGACGCCGGATGCATCGATTTCGGAGAATAACTCCGTCACTTCTTCCGGAGTCAAAGGGTTCTTATCAGCCATGATCTTCCTGTCATATCAATCAGTCGAGCTCGTGCGCACGCGCACCTTCGAACTGCATTCGATAGTAACGGGCATAGGTGCCGCCACGGGCGAGAAGCTCCTCGTGCGTGCCACGTTCCACAACGCGACCATGCTCAACGGTCGCAATCTCGTCAGCATGCTTAATAGTCGAGAGACGGTGGGCGATGATGATCGTGGTACGGCCGCGTGCCAGCTCTTCGAGCGACTCCTGCACCGCTTCCTCGCTCTCGTTATCCAGGGCACTCGTCGCCTCATCCAAAATAAGGATCTTGGGATTCTTGAGAAAAACGCGCGCGATGGCGACGCGCTGCTTTTGACCACCCGAAAGACGGCTGCCGCGCTCGCCCACCACGGTGTCGTAGCCTTGCGGAAGCGATTCGATAAAGGTATCAATATTGGCGCGGCGGGCCGCTTCGGCGATCTCTTCTGCCGTGGCGCCCGGCTTGCCGTAGGCGATGTTCTCGCCGATCGTTCCATCAAACAGGTACACATCTTGCTGCACCAGGCCGATGGCACGGCGCAGACTATGCTGCGTCACGTCGCGCACATCCTGGCCGTCGATGCTAATGGAGCCGGCGGCAACGTCGTAAAAGCGCGGCAACAGCGAACAAGTCGTCGATTTGCCGCCGCCCGAGGGGCCAACCAAAGCGATGGTCTGACCGGGCTTGATGGACAGGTCCATGTGGTCGATAACAGGGCGTCCGTCGGCGCCGCGCTCGGCCAATTCAACATCCTCGTAGCTAAAGCACACGTCGCGGTACTCCACAGCACCAGCCGTCACCTGCAGATCCGCAGCACCCGGCTTATCCTGAATATCGGGGACAGTCGAGAGCACCTCATCCATGCGCTTAAAGCCGGCGATGGCTTTCTGATACGTCTCAGCCGAATTGACGAGCGTCTCGAGCGGCGTGCAGAACAGCGAAATGTAGAGTGCGAAGGTTGCCATATCGACCGCCTGCAGCTGACCCTGGGCAACGAGCCAACCGCCCAGCAGCACCACGATCACATAAAGCACTCCCGAGAGCAGGCCATACGTCGCGGTATAGACGCCCATGGCGTGATACATGTTCTCCTTGGACGAAAGGTAGCGATTGTTCGAGGCGCGAAACTTAGAGCGCTCGGTCTGCTCATTGGCAAAGCTCTTGACCACACGCATGCCCGCCAGCGAATCCTGCAGCTGCGCGTTGATGCCGCTAATCTTTTTGCGGTTATCGCTAAAGACCTCGCGCATGCGCATGTTCTGCCAAAACATAATGACCGCGAACACCACCGTCACCACAGCCATGGCGAGTGCGAGCACCGGCGCGATGGTAAACAGAATCACAAACGAGCCGATGATCTCGATACCGCAGATAATGATCCATTCGGGCACGTGGTGCGCCGCCTCGCAGATATCGAACAGGTCGTTGACCACGCGGCTCATCATGTCGCCCGAGCTGTTGCGATCGAAGTACGCAAAGCTAAAGCGCTCATACTGGTCGAACAGGTCCTCGCGCATCTTGGACTCCATGCGCGCGCCCATCACGTGACCCCAATAGCTCACAAAGTAGCGGCAGGCACAGCGGACGGCATACATCAACACCAAGCCCACCGCGATCATGCCGAGCGCCTGCATAATGGCAGCCTGACCCTGAGTAAATAGCCCACCGGTCAAATTGCGCAGGATGATGGGGAACGCCAGGTCAATGGCGGCAAGCACCAGAGCGCAAACAGTATCAGCAACAAAAAGCCCCATCTGGGGCTCGTAATACGAAAGAAACCTCTTAAACATAGTCACCTTACACGGTTTTACCAAACCGCGTTTCGTCTCGACGCTGCAAGTGCTCCATTTGGACAATCTGGCCTTCAATCGTCGGTCGCGTATATCCATACGCTTCCCTCCTCTTTTAGGCCACCTTGTCTCAAATGGAGCACTTTCGCTGACTTACACAAACCTGCGGGATCATCCCTACTCGTTAAAGATCTGCCCCACCCAAGCGGTGCGCGATGCTGTCGCAGGCAAGTGCGCCCACGACGGTCTTGGCGTCTTCGATCTTGCCGTCGAGCACGGCATCGATCAGCTCGTGCAGTGGCACCAGGTCCACGTTGACAAACTCGTCATCGTCGGGGTTGGGCGCATCAAACTCGAGCTTGGTAGCCAAGTAGATGTGGATGATCTCATCGCAAAAACCGCAGGACGTGACAATCGACGTCAAAAAGCGAATACGACCAGCCCTAAAGCCCGTCTCCTCATGCAGTTCGCGCTTGGCGCAATCGAGCGGGTCCTCGCCTAGATCGAGCTTGCCGGCGGGAATCTCGACCGTCACGCGGTCGATGGCGGTGCGGTACTGACGCACCAGTACGATCTTGCCGCTCTCGGTCAGCGCCACAACGGCCGCCGCACCCGGATGGCGAACGATATCGCGGGCGCTGCGGCGACCGTTGGGCAGCTCAACCTCAAGACGGTGGACGTCGAGGATCTTGCCCTTCCAGGCGCACTCCTCCGAAAGAATCTTCTCGTGCAGCTCGGCATCGTGCGGGTCGTCGTCGCCCAGCACCAGCGCCGGCTCGTCAGCGACCTCGCCACCAGGCTCGCCCTCGGCGTGCCCATACATGCGGCTGTCCTCCTCGACGATCTGCGCGTCCACGAGTTCTTCGTTCTTCTCGTCCATCCGTCTCATTCCTCTCGGATTTTAGGCATCCCAGGCGTCGCGGCCGCGCAGCGCGCGCAGGCCGATGTCGTGACGCAGGGTCTTGCCCTCAAAATCAATCTTCTCGCAGGCCTCGTAGGCAAGGTTGCGAGCGTTCTCGAACGTGTCGCCCAGAGCGGTCACGGCAAGTACGCGGCCACCATTGGTCACGAGCTGGCCGTCCACCACGGCAGTGCCCGCGTGGTACACGGTCACGTTCTCCATGGCCTCGGCATCGGCGATACCGGTGATAACCTTGCCCTTCTCGTAGCTGCCGGGATAGCCCGCGCTCGTCAGGACAACGGCCACGGCCCACTCGTCGCGCCAGTCGAGTTCAATCTGATCGAGCTCGCAGTTGGCACAAGCCAGCATGACCTCGACCAGGTCGTTCTTAAGGCGCGGCAGCACGACCTGCGTCTCGGGGTCGCCAAAGCGGGCATTGAACTCCAGCACCTTGGGGCCGGCAGGCGTGAGCATAAAGCCGCCGTACAGGCAGCCGCGGTAGTCGATACCCTCGGCAGCGAGCTCGGCCACGGTCTGCTCCATGACCTTCACCATGGTGGCGTGCTCCTCGTCAGTCACGATGGGCACCGGGCTGTAGACGCCCATGCCACCGGTGTTGGGGCCCTTGTCGCCCTCGAGCGCGCGCTTGTGGTCCTGCGAGGTGGCCATGGGGCGCACGGTCTTGCCGTCGGTAAAGGCCAGCAGCGAGCACTCGGGACCAACGAGCATCTCCTCGATAACCACGGTGTTGCCGGCATCGCCAAAGGTGCCGCCAAAGCACTCGCGCACGGCCTCCTCGGCCTGCTCAAGTTCGGTCGCCACGATAACGCCCTTGCCCGCGGCAAGGCCGTCGGCCTTGACGACCAGCGGGGCACCCTGCTCGCGCACGTAGGCGAGAGCCGAAGCCTCGTCGGTAAACGAGCCGTAGGCTGCCGTCGGAATGCCCGCACGCTCCATGAGCTGCTTGGAGAATAGCTTGGAGCCCTCCATCTGGGCACCCTCGGCACCCGGGCCAAAGCAGGGAATACCCGCCGCGCGCACGGCGTCGGCAACGCCCGCCACAAGCGGAGCCTCGGGGCCAATTACCACGAGTCCGCATCCGCGGCTCTGAGCAAACGCCGCCACGGCCGCAGGATCGCAGTCATCGAGAACAACGTTCTCGCCGCAGCTCGCGGTGCCGCCGTTGCCCGGCGCGATGTAGAGCTTGCCGGCGCGCGGTGATGCTGCGAGCTTTGCTGCCAAAGCATGCTCGCGGCCGCCGCTGCCCAACAACAGGATGTCGATGGTTTGAGTGTCCGCCTTCAAGGGTGCCTCCTCTATGGATGAATAGCCCGCTCCGCGCGAGCCCTTTGCAAGCAAATATACCCCTCGGCCGCCCACTTGGGCTGCAAAGGGGTATATCGCAAAAACCAAATAGTCCCGATTACTTCCAGAATCGGTTGATGATCTGCTCGCGACCAGCGCCAACGCCAATGAACGTCACGCGGGTGTGTGCCAGATCCTCGATAAACGCCACATAGTCCTGAGCCTCTTGCGGCAGCTCGTCAAAGCTGCGGCAACCGGTGATATCGCACTTCCAGCCGGGGAGCTCCTCGTAGATGGGCTTGGCATGCTCAAAGCGCACCTGATGCTCGGGCACGCTGGTGTAGCGCTCGCCATCGACGTCGTAGGCCACGCACACCTTGATGGTGTCGAAGGCCGAAAGCACGTCGAGCTTGGTCACGGCGATGTCGGTGAGGCCGTTGACGCGCGAGGCATAGTTGGCGATAGGGCCGTCAAACCAGCCGCAACGACGACGGCGACCGGTGGTCACGCCGTACTCATAGCCCTCCTCGGTCAGCGTGTGGCCAGCCTCGGACTCATAGGAAAGCTCGGTGGGCATGGGGCCCGAACCGACGCGGGTGATATAGGCCTTCATGACGCCCAGCACGCGGTCGACGTTCTTCATGCCCACGCCGGAACCGGTGATGGCGCCGCCGGCGGTGCAGTTAGAAGACGTCACGTACGGATAGGTGCCGTGGTCGATGTCGAGCAGCGTCGCCTGGGCGCCCTCAAACAGCAGGTCCTTGCCCTCATCGATCATGTTGTTGAGCAGCAGGCTCGTCTCGGTGATGTAGGGGCGCAGGCGCTCGGCCATCGGCAGGTACTCGTCGCAAATCTGGTCCACGGTGTAGGTGGGCAGGTTGTAGATGAGCTCGAGCTCGGGGTTCACGCGGGCGAGAGCGGTCTCCAGCTTGTCGCGGAACAGCGTCTCGTCCAGCATGTCCTGCATGCGCAGACCAATGCGGGCCATCTTGTCCTGATAGCACGGACCGATACCGCGCTTGGTGGTACCGATGTTCTTCTTGCCGAGCTTCTGCTCAAAGGCGCCATCCAGATCGATGTGGTACGGCATGATGACATGCGCGTTGCCGCTGATCTTGAGATTCTTGGTGGTGATGCCGTCGGCCTCGAGCATGTCGATCTCCTCAAGGACAACCTTGGGATTGACGACGCAGCCGTTACCGATCACCGACACGTGGTCGGAATACATGATGCCGGAGGGCACCTGGTGCAGGCCGTACTTCTTGCCGTTGACGACGATGGTGTGGCCGGCGTTGTTGCCTCCCGAGTAGCGCACGACGGCATCGAAGTCGCCGGCGACCAGGTCGCAGATCTTACCCTTGCCCTCATCGCCCCACTGGGCACCGACCAAAACGGTTGACGGCATGTTTACTCCTTACATTCATGGACTGTCTACGCGCCACGCCGGCACGCAGAAGCACAAAACATTCCCAGTATACCCGTGCAACGGGCGCCTGTCCTACTCCTCGGCATGTGCCCCATCAAGCTCATAGAACTTGGTGGATGCCGGCAGGAACATCAGGTCGACGTCGCCGATCGGGCCCGAACGGTTCTTGGCCACGACGATACGCGTAATGCCCTCGTCGGGTCGATCGTCGCGCGAGGCTTCGGCCTCGTCGGCGGAGCGGTCCAAGAACATAACGATATCGGCGTCCTGCTCGATGGAGCCCGATTCACGAAGGTCGGAAAGCTGCGGGCGCTTGCCGGTACGGGATTCGACCTGACGCGAGAGCTGCGATAGCGCGATGAGCGGGATCTTGAGCTCCTTGGCCATGATCTTCAGACCACGCGACATCTCGGAGACCTCGACGGTACGGCTCTCGGAGCGGCGTCCCGGCGGAGGACTCACCAGCTGCAGGTAGTCCAGGATGATGATGGCCTTCTCCTTGTTGTGGAGCATGCGGCGGCTCTTGGCGCGAATCTCGGTCACCGTGGTGCCGGGCGTATCGTCAATCAGAATATCGAGCTTGGACAAGGTCTGCGTGGCCTCGTTGATATTGGCCCACTGCTCGGGGCTAATGCGGCCCATGCGGAAGTCACTGATCGAGATCATGGCGTAGGCGCAAATCAGACGCTGGGCAATTTCCTTGCCCGACATCTCCAGAGAGAAGAAGCCGACGGTATAACCGGCAGCGGCAGCGTTGAGCGCCAGATTCAGGGCGAACGACGTCTTACCCACAGCAGGGCGGGCGCCGATGATGATGAGCTGGCCCTCGCGAAAACCCATGAGCATGCGGTCGAGTGACGGAAAGCCGGTGGGCACGCCCGCCGCCTGACCACCGGCCTGGCACACTTCCTCGGCCTCGTTATAGGCTTCGACCATAAACTCAGTCAACGTCTTGTAGCTCGACTTGACCTCGCGCGCCGTAACCTTGAGCAACTTGCTCTCGGCCAGCTCCACGACCTCTTTGGTATCGGTGGGGGCGTTATATGCCAGCGCGTTGATCTCGTTGGTGGCGCCGATCAACTCACGCAGCATCGAATCGCGGCGAACGATAGCGGCATGATGCTGCCAGTTCACGAGCGACAGAGTCTGACCCATCAGCTCCAAAATGTACGCCTCGCCGCCCACGGCATCAAGCTTGTTGATGCTTCGCAGGTAATCGATCAGCGAGATGGAGTCGATGGGAATGCGGCTGTTGTACATATCGACCATCGCGGTATAGATGGTCTTATGAATGGGCCGGTAGAAGTCATCGGGCTGCAGCTCGACCTGGGCCTCTTCGACTACCTCGGGCGATAGCAGCATAGCGGCCAGTACATTGGCCTCTGCATCTTGGTTTTGGGGAAGACCCAACTTTGAGCCGCGGTCCTCAACCGTCAGCCCGGTCTCCCTATCGTCGTATGCCATGAGCATCCTCATTCATATCGCTTGCGAGCATCCATAGTATCAGCCACGGTCCCAAAACGCGCCGCGCGCCGCCAATCATCACCGAACCAAACGGATGAACGGTCCTGTGTATAGGACTTCGACGCAACGTTCACCATGACACTCACTCAGCGCAAATAAAACAAAAGGGCGCCCTGGTTTCCCAGAGCGCCCTTCTTAGAACAAGATTGTTGCGTTGCAGCAAATGCTACTCGGCAGCAGCCTCAGTCTCGACCTCGGCGGTCTCGGCCTCGGCGACCTCAGCGGCCTCCTCGACCTCAGCCTCGGCAGCGAGCTCCTCGGCGGTAACGCCGACGAGAACGACAACCTCGGCCTTGATCTCGCGGTACAGCGAGATGGCAACGGTGTGGGCACCGGCAACCTTGATGGGCTTACCGAGCTCGACGCGCTTGCGGTCGATGTCCATACCGAGCTGAGCCTTGATGGCGTCAGCGATCATAGCGGCGGTAACGGAGCCAAAGAGGATGCCCTCGTCGCCGACCTTGACGTCAACGGTGACCGTCTTGCCCTCGAAGGCAGCCTTGGTCTCGTTGGCGGTAGCCAGGCGGACGGCCTCGCGCTTGGCGATGTTGTTGCGACGCTCGTCAAGCTGCTTGAGGTTGCCCTTGGTGGCGGCAACAGCGAGCTTCTTGGGGAACAGGAAGTTCTCAGCGTAACCCTGAGCGACCTCTACGACGTCACCCTCGCCGCCCTTGCCCTTGATCTCATCGAGAAGAATAACCTTCATGATGCGTCTCCCTTCTTAGCCGCGGTCGCGGTTGCCACGAGAGGAAACCACGGGGACGGTGTACGGCAGGAGAGCCATCTCGCGGGCGCGCTTGATGGCGTTGGCGATGTCATGCTGATGCTGCGTGCAAGCGCCAGTGACGCGACGGGGCTTGATCTTGCCACGATCGGTCATGTACTTACGGAGAAGCTGAGTGTCCTTATAGTCGATGAACTCAGTGTTCTCCTTGCAGAACTGGCAGTACTTACGACGCGGCTGACGTGCAGAAAAATCATTAGCCATGTCAAAATACCTTTCATTTGGCAACTTCGGCGAACCGAAGCCGCCTCTCACTCAAAAATAGGTGAACAACCCTTAGAACGGGATGTCCTCATCGTAGACGTCGACCGCGGGCGGCGTAGCCACCGGTGCGGCAGGACGTGCTGCAGGCGCGGGAGCTGCGGGGGCATAACCGCCCTGATCGTAGCCACCCTGGCCACCACGGGAGCTCATAAACTCGATCTCATCGACGATGACCTCAAGCTTGCTCCGGCGCTGGCCGTCGCGCTCCCAAGAGCTGTAGCGCAGCTTGCCCTCGATCGCGACCTTGTTTCCCTTTGCCAGGAAACGGCTCACGGCCTCGGCGCGGGTGCCGAACATAGTGCAGTCGACAAAGTTGGGATAGTCCTCCCACTCGCCAGTCTGCGCGTTACGGCGACGATCGTTGACGGCGACGCCAAAGGACAGAACCTGTGTTCCGCCGGCGGTGGCGCGCAGCTCGGGATCGCGGGTGAGGTTACCGGTGATGTTCACTCGATTGATGCTCATAACTCACTACTTCCTCTTGGGGCACAAGCCCAGTCCAAAACGACAGTCTTACTCCTGGTCGTCGCGACGGACGATCATGTGGCGGACCACAGCGTCGGTGATGCGCAGGATGCGATCAAGCTCGGCGATCTGGGTAGGATCTGCGTGGAAGTTGATGAGGGTGTAGTCACCATCGGTGAGGTCGTTGATCTCGTAGGCGAGCTTGCGCTTGCCCCAGTCGTCAACGGAGTCGACCTTGCCAGCGCCCTCAGCGATCGTGGTATCGATACGCTTCATAACAGCGAGACGAGTCTCGGGGTCGAGCGACGGGTCAACAAAGAACAGCAGTTCATAAGCCTTCATATTGTCACCTCCTCTGGGCAAATGTGGCTTCAGGTCGTGAAGGTGCGCCTGAAGCAGGAAAAGACTTGGTAATAATATCTTTCAACCTCCTAGGCCGCAAGAATATGCAGCTACAACCTCATGACCTCCACATATGCCCATACTCGCACGACGTTTCATGCGTCTTCCAACCAAATGCTGACCAAGTGCTTGACGGATTTGTGGACAAGATACGACGCCGCGGGGACAAGCTGAGCCAAGCCACAGGTCAACGGGCACAAGGCTGTGGTCGCAAAATGCATACCAGTGGTCCACAGCGCCACCCAAAGATTTTTAAATTCATTGCCAAGTCGCTTATGAATACCCCTTTTGAACAATTGAGTTAATCAACCACGCTGGTCGGAAGCCGTTTTTTGGCACCTCAAACCCCACTGCAACGACAAGCGCGGCCAAGCGTTTTAAAAAATGCCAACTTTTCTGTTTGCACTTTGCGGTTCCTCGTGTATACTGACTTTCGCATTTAACGGAGAGTTGTCCGAGTGGCCGAAGGAGCACGATTGGAAATCGTGTAGGCGTCAAAAGCGTCTCCAGGGTTCAAATCCCTGACTCTCCGCCAGTTAATTCCAAAGCAGGCCTTAGTGCCTGCTTTGTTTTTACCCCACGCGGAGGGGTGGCAGAGTGGTTGAATGCGGCGGTCTCGAAAACCGTTTGGCCTGTATAAGGTCACGAGGGTTCGAATCCCTCCTCCTCCGCCATTTAGGTTGAGAAAGCTCCCGAAAACGGGGGCTTTTTTGTTTTGAGTCCCTAACGGGCAAATACGGAGGAGGAGGGATTCGAACCCGCCCCCCTCAAAAACATGTACGTGACCCTCCAAAACCGACATTTTTCGACATCTTTGGAGGGTGACGTACATGTTTTGGATCCCAGGCCTTCCAGCAATGCCACGCCCGTACCCAGTCCCGACCGTTTGCCGAGCAATAGGGTCGCAATCGGCGCCGAACATGTACTATGTACGGGCATTGTCCAAACCCGTAACTCAAAGGACCCCATCTTGCCCGTCGTCGCCGCTATAACCGTTACCTCACATGCCTCGGATGCCATGGTCGCTATCCCATTTTGGCTCGAGATGTTCGCCGTTGTCGCCGCATCGATCTCGGGTGTGCTGGTTGCGCGCGAACACAAGCTCGACCTGGTGGGCGCGGTCGCACTCGCGGTAGTCTGCGGTCTGGGCGGCGGTCTTTTGCGCGACATGACACTCCAGGTCGGCAACGTCTACATCCTCAACCAGCCAATGGCGCTGCCGCTCTCCATCGCCACGGCGGCCATCATTTACATCTTCCCGGCAATCGTCGATAAGCCCGACAAACTCATCCCCCTGCTCGACATCATCTCGGTCGGCATCTATGCGGCAACCGGCGCAGACAAGGCACTGGTCTACGGATTTGCACCCGTCGTTTGCATCATGATGGGCTTCTTCACCGCGGTGGGCGGCGGCATGCTGCGCGACGGCTTTATGGGCGTGGTTCCGGGCATTTTCCAACGCACCAACTTTTATGCCATCGCGGCCATCGCCGGATCGGCAAGCTATGTAAGCCTCGTCATGAGTGGCTTGGTCAGCAATGTCGCCGCGCTGGTCGTATGCGTTATCGTGACCATGGGTCTGCGCTGGCTCTCGCTGCGCTTTGACATCAAAAGCCCCACCGAAGAAGACATCGCGCACTTTTTACATCGCAAAAAGTAGATAGCACGGCACGACCCTTCGAAATGCAACCGAGAGGTTCTTTTAGAGCGCTCGCACGTTGGGTACCCTGTTAGATATATGCCGAGTATCTAACGAAGGATTCACTATGCCTTGCAACCTAGAACCGTCGACCAAGCGCCACAAAGCGCAGGCCCGCATCGCCCTCCTATTCGTACTGATTGCTCTTGCGCTGACCGTACTTCCCACGGCGTCGTTCGCCGGCACAGACACCGCGGGCAACGTACTCGCAACCGAAGCTGACTCAAATCCGTCTGGTGCCGAGGGCGACCTGTACTGGGCTGGCCAAAGCCTTAACCTGGACGATGCCTCCATCGGCCGCGATATTATCGCGGCAGGCAACAGCCTATCGATTCGCGACTGCACCGTAGGCGGAGCCGTTCGCCTGGCGGCGCGCACCATCGATATCTCCAAAACCGCAATCGATGGCAGCGTGACCGTTGCCGGCCAGCATGTCGTGCTCAATTCCGACAGCACCACCAACTGTTTCTATGCGATAGGCGAGACGGTTGCCCTGCGCGGCTCTACCAAGTCGGCAGCGCTTGCGGGCGATACGGTGACTATCGATGGCACCGTCGAGGGCGATGTCGAGGTTTGGGCCGATAAGCTCATCCTGGGCAAGAACGCCCACATCACCGGCACCGTGAACGCGCACGTCTCCGAGGACCCCGAGCGCGCCGCGGGAGCCGAGGTCGGCGCGCTCAAGATCGACCGCACCGAGAGCGAGGATACTTCCACCGTTAACGATGTCATCGGCGGTATCGTCGCCGCGGCACTCTCGGCCTGCTTTGTCGCCCTACTGCTCGAACTCGTCTTTCCGCGCGTAACCGCCAGCGCCGCCGGCATGCTCCACCAGCGCCCCATGCCCCTGTGGGTGAGCGGTCTTCTGGGCACGATTGCTATCGTCCCCGCCGTCCTACTGCTAATTATCTCTATCGCTGGTCTGTCGCTTGCCGGAGCCCTCATGTGCGGTGTTATTGGCATCGCGCTGGTGTCGAGTGCCTTTGCAGGGTGCGCGATCGCGCGCATGGTCGGACACAGCCAGAACCGCTACGCCATGGCGGCCGCCGGCGGCGTGATCGCAGGTGCACTTACGGCAATCCCCCTCGTAGGCGATTTCATCAGCGGCGTGGCCTTTGTCTTCACGCTCGGCTATGTTATCCAGATCATCTGGCGCAACGCTCACCTCAAGTCGCAACAGCCGGCTAATACGCCGGAACTCCCCACCGCCTAGCTGCCAACCACCACAAAGGGGACAGGCACCTTTGTGGTGGTGCAAGCGAACCTGTCCCCCTTGCACCAAAAAGGGCGCCGACCATTGCGGTCGGCGCCCTTTCTTGTTAGTCGCTATAAAGCTTAGCGCTTATTTGTTGACCTGACCGGCGCGGACGGCGGCCTTCTTGCGGTCGGTGGCATTGAGCAGACGCTTGCGCAGGCGGATGTTCTTGGGAGTGATCTCCACCAGCTCGTCGTCGGCGATGTACTCCAGCGCCTCCTCCAGCGAGAAGGTGCGGGGCGGCACCAGCTGGACGGAGATATCGGAGGTCGAGGAGCGCTGGTTGCCCAGGTTCTTGGTACGGGCGATGTTGACGACCATGTCGCCGGCCTTGCTGCGCTCGCCCACGATCATGCCCTCGTAGCATTCGGTACCCGGCTCAACAAACAGCTGGCCGCGCTCCTGCAGCGTGCCCAGAGCGTAGGCAACGGCTTTCTCGGTGGTCATGGAGATCATGGCGCCGTTCTGGCGGTTGCCGATCTCGCCGGCATAGGGGCCGTACTCCAGGAAGGTGTGGTAGAACACGCCCTCGCCGTGAGTGACGTTCATGATGCGGTTCTTAAGACCCATGATGCCGCGGGTCGGGATCTTAAACTCGAGGTGCGTCACGATACCCGAGGTATCCATGCTCGTCATGATGCCGCCGGAGGTGCCGAAGACCTCAACGACCTTGCCCGAATACTCGTCCGGGCACTCGACGACGGCCTGCTCGACGGGCTCCATCTTATTGCCGTTCTCGTCCTTCTTAAACAGAACGCGGGGACGGCCGACCTGGAACTCAAAGCCCTCGCGACGCATGGACTCCATCAGGACGGACAGGTGCAGAATGCCGCGGCCCGAGACCTCGACGCCGCTCTTGTCCTCGAGCTCCTCGATCTTCATGGTCACGTTGTTCTCGGCCTCGTTGAACAGGCGCTCCTTGAGCTGACGGGCACCCACGATGTCGCCGTCGCGGCCGACGAGCGGGGAGGTCGAAGCCTCAAAGACGATGGACAGGGTCGGCGGGTCGATCTCGATGGGTTCGAGCTCAACGGGGTTCTCGGGATCGGTGTAGACATCGCCGATATCGGTGCGGTCGATGCCCACGACGGCGGCGATATCACCGGCGCCGACTTCCTGGCACTCGGTGCGACCCAGGTAGTCGAAAGTAAAGAGCTGCTTGACGGTAGCGGTAGCGCTGGAACCGTCGTTCTTGACGACCAGGATCTGATCGCCCTGGTGAATGGTGCCGGAGTACACGCGACCGATACCGATGCGGCCAACGAAGTTGGAGTGGTCGATGGTCACACACTGCATGGCCAGCGGGGCGTTCTCGTCAACCTCGGGCGCGGGCATGTCGTCGATGATCATATCGAGCAGCGGATACATGTCCATGTTGCCGTCGTTGGGGTCAAGGCGGGCAAAGCCATTCATGGCGCTGGCGTAGACCACGTGCTCCATGGCAAACTCAAGCTGGTCGTCGGTGGCGCCCAGGTCGGCCATCAGGTCCAGGCAGTCGTTGTAGGCCTTCTCGGGGTTGGCGCCCGGACGGTCGATCTTGTTGATGACGATCATGATCTTGAGGCCGGTGTCGATGGCGTGACGCAGCACGAAGCGGGTCTGGGGCATGGGGCCCTCAAAGGCATCGACCAGCAGCAGGGCGCCGTCGGCCATACGCAGCACGCGCTCGACCTCGCCGCCAAAGTCAGCGTGGCCCGGGGTGTCGATGACGTTGATCTTAACGTCCTTGTACTCGATAGAGATGTTCTTGGCGAGAATCGTAATGCCGCGCTCGCGCTCCTGGTCGTTAGAATCCAGGACGCGGTCCTCGACCTGCTGGTTGGCACGGAAGGCGTCCGTGGCACGCAGGAGCTTGTCGACCATCGTCGTCTTGCCGTGGTCGACGTGAGCGATGATGGCGATGTTCCTCAGATTGTCTACGCGCATGTAGTTCCCCTATCTTCTATCTATATACAACCGGCACGCGTATGCGACCCGCCCAGTAACACAACGCTCGGCGGGAATTTTGAGCCTTTTACCGAAAACTCGTTTATTTTAGCGATTTTAGATAAGAGGGGTTTCCTCGCCTGCAGGTTCAGGGTCGCTCCACATAAAACCATCGCCGGCGCCCACACCCTCGTACAGTACATATGCCGAAAAGCCGCTCTCGAGCGTCGTCTCAAAGAAACTCACAAGCAGGGCGTCATGGTAGCCGCCATCAATTTCGACACAACCGGTGTAGCCGATGGCGTAACGGGCGATGCGACCTAGGCCCTCGTCCTTAAGGCCCATCTTGTGCTCGGAGATAAAGTTGGTGGCAGCCTCGAGGCATGCCTCCTCGCCGTCCTCGTCGAGTGCCGCCAGATAGCGGTTGGACGCGGCGTCTTCGATCGCAACGACAACGCCGGGGTTCTCACCAGCGGCCAGGTCGTCTAAAAATGCCCCGATGAGGTCGCACACCATGGCGTCGAGCTCGGCGGAGACGTTTCCGGCGTCCTGCATATCCTGTGCCATTTTTAGACCTTCCCATCGAGTCCGGCGTCGTTACATCTCTTGTGCCTCGGCAGCGATCTCGGCGGCGGCGTCGCGGGCGCGCATCATATCGGCGGCGCGCTTATCGAGTACCTTAATCTGGTTGGTCAGCATCACGGCATCGACCACGCCCCAAATGACCAAGCCCGTCGAAATCGAAAACCCAAGCGCACCAACTGTACCACGAAGGCGCGATGAGATTGCCGCGACAAGGGCGGAGACGGCAACCATCTTGATAAAGGAGGCACGGCGTTCGCGAAGCGTGCGGGCCTGCGTCACATAGGCGATGCGTGCGGCCTCGGATGCCTCCGAGCGCATCTGGGCCTCGCGGGCAATGGCGGCGGCCTCGGCCGAGACGCCACGCTCCATCAGTGCACACTCCGTCTCATGGCTACCCGTCATTTAAAAATCATCGGGCGAGAGCGTATGGACGAACTCGTCGAACTTCTCAAATTCCTGCTCGTCATCGATTTCCTCGGCAACCGGAGAGACGGTCCCCAGGCGGTTCATGATGTCGTCCTCCACAAACATGGGAGCATTGCTGCGCACGGCAAGGGCAATGGCATCACTGGGGCGGGCGTCGATCTTGCGCTCGTCACCATCGGCCAGTACGACGATCGTCGCGTAGAACACCGGCGGCTCGGCGCGAACGATCTCAATGCGCTCGAGCTTGGCGCCCAGGGCGTCAACGGTATCGAGCAGCAGGTCATGGGTGATCGGGCGCTCGGCGCGGCCGCTATCGATGCCGCGGCTAATGGCAGCAGCTTCAAACGAACCAGTCTGAATGGAAAGAGAACGAAGTGGCGCGGGCGAGTCCGATTTGCTGCAGCGCTCGCGAAGCACGATAAGCGATGGCACGGGACCGGCGGCCATGACGATGGTCTCTATGTCGACACGAACCATGGAACACCTCCGGTACGTAGCGGTTAACACGCGGCAGCCCGCCGCATTGAATAGCTATACTACCCAATCTTTCGCACAGCACACAAAACCAAAATGAGATTTATCGCAGACAAGAAAAAAGCCCCGAGGCAACGCCCCAGGGCTCTTCACAGTTTTGATGGTGGACCTGACAAGATTCGAACTTGTGACCTCCCGGTTATCAGCCGGACGCTCTAACCAACTGAGCTACAGGTCCATCATGGTGGAGGTTAGGGGGATCGAACCCCTGACCTCAGGCTTGCAAAGCCCGCGCTCTCCCAGCTGAGCTAAACCCCCACGGAGACAGTAATAAACACCCCAGCGGCGACTCGGCTCTCGCTGGGGTGTTTATTGCGAAAGAAAGTGGTGGACCTGACAAGATTCGAACTTGTGACCTCCCGGTTATCAGCCGGACGCTCTAACCAACTGAGCTACAGGTCCATCGCGCAAGGGATATATTAGACGAGTCGTTACGCGCGCGTCAACAACTTTTTTGAAAATCTTTGGGAGGGGTTCGCCCCGGCCGCGCGGCGGCATATGAAGTCGCCTGCTCGGACAGTCCTGACTCGTACGGAGAGCACATTAAGTGCTCTCCGGCTCGTGCGGAACTCGCGATCGACTTCATATGCCGCCGCGCGGCCGGGGCGAACGCGGGTCCAAGGTTGTCAAAAAAGCGGTCGGCGCGCAGTGCGCCGACCGCCGATATATGGGATCTGATAATTTTTTACCAGCTAGGGCCTCTTACTCGTCTAGGAGATCTTCTGGCATGTCGTTGCCGTCGCCTAGATCGACAGGGGCTTCTTCGGGGGCAGAGTCGTCTTCTGTAGCTTCGCCTTCGGGCTTCTCTTTGGCGGCCGTCATGCGGGCTACGGCGCAAATGCGGTCGTTGTCGTCGACGGTCATCATCTTGACGCCCTGGGTGGCGCGGCCGGTCTGGCTGATCTCGTCTGTCTTGACGCGAATGACCGTCGCGCCCTCTGTCACGATGAACAGCTCGTGCTGCGGGCCCACCGTCTTCATGGCCGCGAGGTTACCCTTACGCTCGGTCATTTGGATGGTGTAGACACCCTGGCCGCCGCGATTCTGCTCCGGGTAGTCCGCAACCGGCGTGCGCTTGCCGTAGCCGCGCTCGGTGATGACAAACAGGTCACCATTGCCGTTGGTAACCTCCATACCCAAAACGCCCACGCCGTCTTTCATGCTAATACCGCGAACGCCGCTGGTGTCGCGTCCCGTGGCGCGAACTTGGTCCTCGGGGAACATAATCGCCTTGCCCGCAGTGGTGGCCAGGATGATCTTGTCGCCCTCGCGCACACGGCGCACGGCGAGCAGCGCGTCGTCGTCCCTCAGGTTGATGGCGATCAGACCATCACGGCGGCTACGGTCGTAGGCGCTCATCACGGTCTTCTTGACCATGCCGCTCTTGGTGGCAAACATCAGGTACTCGTCGGCGGGGAACTCGCGACAGCTGATGACGCTCGCGATCTTCTCGCCTTCCTCAAAGGGCAGCAGGTTGACGATCGCGGTACCGCGCGCCTGGCGCGTACCGACCGGCAGCTCGTGCACCTTGAGGCGGTAGACCCTGCCCTTGCTCGAGAAGAACAGCACGTACTCGTGCGTGGATGCGATAAACATCTCGTCGATGACGTCATCCTCTTTAAGGTTGACGCCCGACACGCCCTTGCCGCCGCGCTTCTGAGCACGGTAGGCAGCTACCGGGATACGCTTCACGTAGCCGGTGTGGGTAATGGTCACAACCATGTCCTCGTCGGCAATGAGGTCCTCGACATCCAGGTCCTTCTCGACATGGCTGATCTCGGTGCGGCGTTTGTCGCCAAACTTCTTCGAGATCTCGCGCATCTCCTCCTTGATGACGCCCAGGATCTTCTCCTCATGCGCCAGCAGGTCCTCGTAGTAGGCGATGGCGCGGCGCAGGCCGTCCAGCTCTTCCTGGATCTTGTCGCGCTCCAGGCCGGTCAGGCGGCGCAGCTTCATCTCGAGGATGGCCGTGGTCTGCTCGGGCGTAAAGCCAAAGCGCTCGATCAGGCGGCTGCTGGCCTCGGAGTCGGTCTGCGAGGAGCGGATAATGCTGATGACCTCGTCGATATGGTCGAGAGCCATCAAGTAGCCCTCGAGGATATGGGCGCGCGCCTGGGCCTTCTTAAGGTCGAAGCGGGTGCGGCGGGTGACGACGTCGACCTGGTGGTCGATGTAGTGCTGCAGCATCTCGCGCAGGCTCAGGCATTTTGGAACGCCGTTGACGAGCGCCAGGTTGTTGGCGCCAAAGGTCGTCTGCAGCGAGGTGTACTTATACAGGTTGTTGAGCACGACCTGCGGGATGACGCCCTTCTTGAGCTCGATGACCAGACGGATACCCTTCTGGTTGGACTCGTCGCGCATGTCCGAGATACCCTCGATGCGCTTGTCGTTCACGAGCTGGGCGATCTTCTCCTGCAGGGTGCCCTTGTTGACCATGTAAGGGATCTCGGTAAAGACCAGGCGGCTGCGGCCGGTCTTGGTGGATTCCACGTGGGCCTTGGCGCGCACGGTGATGGAGCCGCGACCGGTCTCGTAGCTCTGCTTAATGCCGGCACTGCCCATGATGATGGCGCCGGTGGGGAAGTCCGGACCGGGCATGATCTGCATAAGCTCATCGACGGTGGCATCGGGATTGTCGATCAGGTAGCAGGTGGCCTCGATCGCCTCGGTGAGGTTGTGCGGAGCGATATTGGTGGCCATGCCGACGGCGATGCCCTGGCTGCCGTTGACCAGCAGGTTGGGAAAGCGTGCGGGCAGCGCCACGGGCTCGGCGAGCGACTCGTCGTAGTTGGGCTGCCAGTCGACGGTATCCTTTTGCAGGTCGCGCAGCAGCTCCATGGCGGGCTTTGCCAGGCGGCTCTCGGTATAACGCATAGCCGCCGCGCCGTCGCCATCGATGTTGCCGAAGTTGCCGTGGCCATCGATGAGCGGTGTGCGCATGGAGAACCACTGCGCCAGACGAACCATGGCCTCGTAGACCGCGAAGTCACCGTGCGGATGGTACTTGCCGATAACTTCGCCGACCGTCCAGGCCGACTTCTTATGCGGGCGGTTGGGGTAGATGCCGCTCTCGTTCATGGCATACAGGATGCGGCGGTGCACCGGCTTTAGGCCGTCGCGCACGTCCGGCAGGGCGCGCGCCGTGATGACCGACATCGAGTACTCGATGAACGACTGCTTCATCTCGCGGCCGAACTCCGAAATCTGGAGCTGACCGCCGTTGATATCCTCGCCGGCCGAGGCGCCACGATCGACCGCACCGAAGCTCTCCTCGAGCTCGGCGTCGTCATCCTCATCCTCTTCATCCTCGGCGTCGGGGTTATAGGAATCCGGATCGCCGTCCTCGCCCTGCTCAGCGCGGGCGAGCAGGCGCTTCAGATCATCGGGCATGCCGGCGTCGCCAGCCTCGTCCATACCCTCGTTGTTGTTGATATCGTCTGCCACGTTACCTCCTCTTAAGCGTCAAGGAATCGAGCATCATGCGCATGCTTTTCAATGTACTCGCGGCGATAGCCGACCTCGGAACCCATGAGCTCGCGCACGGCGCGGTCCGCCACCACGGCGTCCTCGATCGACACGCGCTGCAGGATACGGGTCTTGGGGTCCATCGTCGTCGAGGCAAGCTGCTTGGGGTCCATCTCGCCCAGGCCCTTGTAGCGCTGAACGGTATAGCCCTTGCGCTTCTTGGTGATCTTGCCGTCCTTGGCCTTGCCGTCCTCGTCGTTGTCGTCGGGGTTCAGGCCCAGGCTCTGAATGGTATCTCGCAGAATCTCGTCTTCGGGCTGGCGGCCGTTGGGATACACGTAATGGATCTTGTTGCGTACCTTAATGCCAAAGATGGGCGGGCAGGCAACATAGACATAGCCGGCATCGATCAGCGGGCGCATGTACTTGTAGAAGAACGTCAGCAGCAAGATGCGGATATGCGCGCCGTCAACGTCTGCATCGGTCATGATGATGATCTTGTGGTAGCGCGCCCTGCTGATATCGAAGTCGCCGCCGTCGCCGGCGCTCGTCGTGACGCCACAGCCGATCGCGGTAATCAGGGATTGGATGGTGTCGCTCGAGAACGCGCGGTGATCGCCTACGCGCTCGACGTTCAGAATCTTGCCGCGCAGGGGCAGAATCGCCTGGATGTCTCGGCGACGGCCGTCCTTGGCCGAACCGCCTGCCGAGTCGCCCTCTACGATAAAGAGCTCGGTCAGCTCGGCATCGCGCACCGAGCAGTCGGCGAGCTTGCCGGGCAGCGACGCCGTCTCGAGCAGACTTTTGCGACGGGTCGCCTCGCGCGCCTTGCGGGCGGCGTTGCGGGCCTTGCAGGCCTGCTGGGCCTTCTTGACGATCTCGCGGGCGGGCTTGGGGTGCTCCTCCAGATAATCGGTCAGTCCATCGGTCACGATCTTGAGCGTGAGCGCGCGCATGTAGGAACTGCCGAGCTTCGCCTTGGTCTGGCCCTCAAACTGTGGATCGGGCAGTTTGACCGATATAACGGCCGAAAGACCCTCGCGCACGTCGTCACCGCTCAGGTTAGCATCCTTCTCCTTGAGCAGGTTCTGCTTGCGGGCGTAATCGTTGATCACGCGGGTGAGGGCGGTGCGGAAGCCCTCGAGATGCATGCCGCCCTCGGGGGTGTAGATGTCGTTGGCAAACGACATGACGTTCTCGCCATAGCCGGCATTCCACTGCAGGGACACCTCGACCTCGCCCATCTTGGTCACGGGCGCATCCGGATCCGACTTGCCCTCGATATAGATGGGCTCCTTGAAGGCCTCGGGAACGTCTTTGCCGTCGTTGAGGAACTTGACGAAGTCGATGATGCCGCCCTCGTAGCAGAACTCCTCCACGTGGGGAGTCGCCTCGCGCTCGTCGGTCAGCACAATCTTTAGATTCTTATTGAGGAACGCCGTCTCTTGCAGACGGTTGTGCAGCGTATCGAAATCGTAGACACAGGTCTCGAAAATCTCGTCGTCGGGCCAGAAGCTGACGGTGGTACCCGTCGAATCCGAGGTGCCCACGACCTCCATCTTCTTGACGGTCTTGCCGCGCGAGAACTCCATCTCGTAGACGCTGCCATCACGGCGCACCTGCACGACCACGCGCTTGGACAGCGCGTTGACGACGGAGATGCCCACGCCGTGCAGTCCACCCGAGACCTTGTAGGCCGAGTTATCGAACTTACCGCCGGCGTGCAGGATCGTCATAACGACCTCGAGCGTCGGGATCTTTTTGATGGGATGCTCGTCGACGGGGATGCCTCGCCCGTTGTCGACGACCGTGATGGAGTTGTCGGCGTGGACCGTCACGTGAATCTCGGTGCAGAAACCGGCCATGGCCTCGTCAACGGAGTTGTCAACGATCTCCCACACCAGGTGATGCAGGCCGCTGGCGCTCGTCGAGCCGATATACATGCCCGGGCGCTTACGAACGGCCTCGAGACCTTCGAGAATCTTAATCTCGCCGCCATCGTAATCGTTTTCGTTTGCCACACGTCCTCCTTCAGCTAAGAAAATGTGTACAGCCTTACTAGTTTATCGTAAAAAAATACCCTCGGGAGCGAGGGTATTTGGCTCTACAAGGCCACCAGATGCGATTTAAGGCTCTTTCTTGCTTTGCACGCCCTTGGCCCACTCGGCACTGGCTCTCATGGCATTCTCGAGGGCCTCGCGCAGTTTTTGGTCTTCGATGGGCGCCACTTGGCGCTCGATCTCGCCGCGTTCGGCTTCGTTTAGATCGGCGTGCGGAACCGGCGGGCGCTCGGTCACGGCCGGGCGCAGGCGCTCCTTGGCAGCCGGCGGCGTGTGACCGGGCGCGGTCGTTTTGAACACCAGACCGTCCACATGCGCGCCGGCCCGCTCCATGCGCGCCCGGATGATCTCGCGCAGCAGCGTCATCTCCTGCGTCCACGAGGGCGAATCGAGATACACCAGCAGCTCATTGGTCTCGGGTAGGTAGCGCAGGCCCGTCACGTGGCGTCCCTCGCGCGTGCCCGAGCACACCGCATTCCAGGCACGATAAACCGCGCGCGACTCCTCGGCAGCCTCCATTTGCGCGCGGCGCTCAGGTGTCGCGGCCGCCAGGATGCGCTGACGCTCGGCATCCAAAAAGCCGCCAAAGGCAACCGTTCCGTTCTCGCGCTCGTAATTAGCACGCCTCACCCATGCTCACCACCTTGGCTCGTTCAAGCAGGTCATCAGTAAAGTACCCCAAGTTGGTGGTGGTTATGACCGTCTGGATGTCATCACCGATCAGCTGCAGAAAAGCGCCTCGGCGCCCGGCATCGAGCTCGCTCATCACGTCGTCCAACAGCAGCAGCGGCGCTGTGCCCAGGATATCGCGCGCCACGGCCACTTCTGCCACCTTCCAGGCAAGCACCAGCGTTCGCTGCTGGCCCTGGCTGGCAAATGAACGGGCCGATCGGCCCGCGACGGAAAACTCAATCTCGTCGCGATGCGGACCCACAAGCGTCACGCCGCGGCGCATCTCCTCATCGGCACGTTCATCGAGGGCCGCGAGCATATGCTCGTACGCCCAGTCCTTAAGTTCCTCGCGCCCCTCGGCTTGAGGCAAATCCCCCAGTGTGGACACATAGGACACGCCCGCGTCCTCGCCGGATGCCACCTGCCCATACGCGGCGCGCACATGGCCCGCCAGTCGGTCGAGCAGGGCCAAACGATGCACGAGCAGGGCGGACCCGGCGCGGGCGATGGAGTCGTTCCATGCGCCGAGCATCTCGCGGCAGCACCAGGTCTCCTTGAGCAGGGCGTTGCGCTGCGCCACGCAGCGCCCGTAGGTGCTCGCCAAGTCGGCGTAACGAGCGCTCAGCTGAACGCCAAAGTCGTCGAGGGCGGCCCGGCGCACGCTGGCACCGCGCTTGACCATATCCAGATGATCGGGGCAAAACAGCACGCTCGGCAAAACCCCGCGCACGCCGGCGGCGGAGCATCTCTTGCCGTTACGGCTAAACGAGCGCTTGCCGTCCTCAACGCCCAGCCCCATATCGAGCACGCGGCCATCGCCCTCGAGCCTCAACTCGAGCCTGCACGAGCCCGTGCCGTCGTGCACGAGCTCGGCTGCGGTGGGATGCCTAAACGAGGCGCCGCTCGTCAAAAGCTGCAGCGCCTCTATGAGGTTGGTCTTTCCCGCCGCGTTGGGCCCCGCAAGCACCGTCACGCCCTCGTCCAGGTCAAGACGGTAGCTGTCGAAACTGCGGTAGCGCGCGACGGAAAGGTTGCGGGCAAACATGGTCATGGCGCAGCGCTAGATGCGAACCGGCATGACCAGGTACAGATAGTTGATCTTGTCGTAGGACTTAAAGATACCCGCCTGCGAGTAGCTCTTGAGCTCCAGCGTGATCTCCTTCTCCTTGGACAGGGCATTGAGGCAGCCAAAGATGTAGTGGTAGTTAAAGGCGATGGTGCCCGACTCGCCCTCGGCCTCGACATCGATCGTCTCCTGTGCCAGGTCCTGGTCATTGGAGATGGAGGAAAGACCCATCTGACCGTTCTCGACATCGATCTCGAACTTGACGGCGGGGTTCGCGCTCGCGATGACCGCCACGCGCTTGAGGGCGGCATTAAAAGCCGCCACGTCGATCTTGACGCTCGTCACGCACGAATCGGGGATGAGCTGCTTGTAGTTGGGGTACACGCCTTCGATACGGCGCGACACATAGGTGGTGTTGCCGGCCTCAAAGACAACCTGGGTGTCGGTGGCGCCGATCATGATGGTCGCCTGGCTGGCCATGATGCTCAGGGCGTCGTTGAAGGCGTCGGCCGGAACGTTGAGCTCAAAAGAGCCCTCGAGCGTCGAGGTCTCGACCTGGGTGTCGCATACGGCCAGGCGGAAGGAGTCGGTTGCCACCAGGCGCACGGTGTTGTTCTCGACCTTCATGTGCACGCCTCCCAGAATGGGGCGGGCCTTATCGGTCGAAGTGACGCGCCATACGCGACCGACCATCTCGGACAGGATGTCGGTCGGGAGCTCCACCGCGCTCTCGATGGCATAGGCAGGGAACTCGGGAAAATCGTTGGCGTCGAGCGTGTTGAGGCGGAAGGAACTCTTCTCGCATCCAATCAGCACCTGACGCTCCGAGAGCTCAAAGGTAACCGGAGCGTCGGGAAGGGTCTTCGTAATGTTCGAGAGCATCTTGCAGGGAATCACCATCTCGCCCTCTTCTTCGACATGCGCGGCAATGCGATGACGAATCGAGATGGTGTAGTTAGAGGTTTGGAATTCCAAGATGCCGTCCTGCGCTTTAACGAGCACGCCCGATAGGATGGGAAGGGTAGATGCCGAAGCGACGCCTTTCATAACGACGCCGATGGCTTGCGTGAGCGAGCTTTGGCTGACGGTGAACTTCATCTTTTAATACCTTTCTATAGATATAAATATCTTAATAATAGTAATAGCACTGACGAAACTGTTGATTACTCCCAAAGACGCAGGTCGGACCCAGAAAGAGAATCGACAGCAACCTGTGTGCAACAGGGGTGGTTTTCCACGTTCAAAACCTGCGCAAAACTTTTCATCACCGCGGGTTGGGTTTTAGACACCTTATGCCCGTGGTTTCGACAAGTTTTCAACAGCTGTGTCCATTTACCTACGAGCGCAGTGTAATTTTATCGCGCAGCGACTTGAGGTCTTCGGTAACAGTCCGGTCTTCCTGGATCATCTTCTGGACCTTTTTGTAACTCGTGCTGACGGTCGAGTGGTTGCGGTTGCCAAATTCGGCGCCCACCGCCGTGGTCGTCATCTCGCACATCTCGATGGCCAGGTAGATAGCGATATGGCGTGCTTTGGCGATATTGGCGTTGCGACGCGGGCCGATGAGCTCCTCGTGCGTCACGCCGTACTGCTCTTCGATGACGGACTGAACCGTCTGGACGTTGATCTTTTTGGCCGATGTGTCAAAGTACTGGCTGGCGATGGCGTCGATATCGTCAAAGGTGAGCTCCCCGCCCTCGCGCTCGCGGTCGCCCGCCTCGCCGGCGCAGCGCTCGCAGAAGCTCTCGAGTTCGCGGATGTTGGTGCCCGAGACCTCGGCCATGTGTTTAAAGTGCTCGTCGGTCAGGTGCCCGCCGTCGCCCCCATAGGCCGCCAGCAGCGAGTCGTCGCCTGCCTCGGGAGCGGCGACGATGGTGTTCTCGTAATAGCGCTGCAAGATCTTGTATTTCATCTCGTAGCTGGGCTCTGCGACCAAGCAGAGCATGCCGGCGTTGAAGCGGCTGGTCAGACGCTCGTCCATGCTCAGGTCCTTGGGGGCGCGGTCTGCCGCGATGACGACCTTCTTGTTGTTGCGGATGAACTCGTCCATGAGCTGGAAAAAGTAGTCCACGCTCGCGCGCTTGCCGATGATGTTTTGGATGTCATCGATGATGAGCACGTCCACGCCGTGGTATGCCTGCATGATAGGGGCGTTGCTCTTCTTTTGGCGGTCGAACTCGGTCATCAGGTCGTCCAGATATGCCTGGGAGTTGGCATACTTGACCTTGATCTCGGGCGACTTCTCGGCGAGCTCGTTTTTGATGGCAAGCAGCAGGTGCGTCTTGCCCAGGCCCGATTTGCCGTAGATGAACAGTGATGTGCACGTGCCACGCTCGTCCGCGAGGGCGGCAAACTTGAGTGCCGAGCGATAGGCATGGCTGTTCTCGGGGCCGTAGACAAAGTTCTCAAAGGTAAATTTTGAGTTCGCGGCGAGCGGGGCTCCATCCGCATTCTGCTCGGCCGGTACGGTCGGTGCCGGCATGGGTGAAGCGGGGGTCGCAGCTTGCGTGGACTTAGTCGGCGCTCCGCCCTTCATCTGGTTCATCATGCGACGAAAATCATCGGCCGAGAGCGTGTTCTTGATTGCAATGCCCGAATCCGCGCCCGCCGCTGCGTCGTGAGCGATAGGCATGTGCGTGACGGGTGCGTTCGTTGACGTCGCCGCCGCGGTCGGCAACGGTGCCATGGTTTCACGGGAAACATCGCCGTGCTGGTGCTCGATTGTCGGCACGTCGCCTGCGGAGGCCGGCACCGCCGGGGAGGCAGCGGGAGCCGCGGTGGGCGCCGTCGCAGCAGCGGATTCCGCCACGGCTCCTTGCGGTGCCACGATGTCGAGCGCAATCGGTGCAAAGGCGATTTCTTCCAGATAGGCCTCAATAGTCGGCTGATGCTTTTTGAGCTGCGCGATGGCAAAGCGCGAGGGGGCCTCGATCGTGAGCGTATCTTCGGTCAGGCTTATGGCGCGCGATTGCCCCAGCATGTTGATGAGGCGTGCATCTTGGCCGTCGCGCTGGCAAAAGGCGATGGCATCCCCCAGGATGATGCTTGCTTCCTCGTCCACTGTCTCTCCCGTTCTTTAGCTCTGAGCTCGCACGCGAGCGGCGCCGAGTTCGGTCAGATGGTATTTCTGGCCATGCTTGATGACCAAGCCGGCCTGCGCCAAGTCATTGAGCGTGCGTGACCAAGTGGGGGCCGAGTTTCCAAACACCCTCGCCAGATCGGTAGCACCGCACGCTTGATTTTGCGCCAGATAGCCCAGCGCGGCGTTGCCGCGATCGCTTACGAACACGTCCGGTTGTGGCTGCGCATACTGATTTGCTGCATTAGGATACATCATTTGAGCTGCTGGTTGTTGAGAACTCTGCATCGGCGGCATTTGCTGTTGAAAACTTTGAGGCCACTGTTGGTAAGGCTGCGGAGTCATCTGCTGGGCCCAGGGGTTGTACTGCTGCTGCGGCATCTGCTGGTACGGCTGCTGATATCCCTGCTGGTACTGCTGCGGGAACTGCTGGCCATACCCCAGTGGCGGCATCTGCTGATATGGATATCCCTGTTGGTACGGCTGATAGCCCATTTGCTGGCCACCCGGTGCCCCCGTCGCCTGCTGCATTGCTGCTGCATCCTGATCCGCCAGCGGCATGGCCTCTGGCGCGTTTGGCGGCATCGACATCGATGCCGCCTGGGGCTCTTGTGTAGGAAGCATTCCGGGCTGCTGCATCTGTCCCACGGGGGGCTGCATCTGTTGCGTTGCCATGGGCTGCTGCGCAAAAGCTCCCGGCAGGGGATATGTGGGCTGCTCCGTCTCGGGCCGCACGGCAGCACCGCGTCCGCCGGCGCGCTCGATTTCCTGCACGCGCTTGGGGTTCAGGCTTACCGTGACCACGGTGCCGTTGCCCATGTTGTCCTCGATGGATACAGCGCCGCCGGCGTTTTCCAGGTACTCCTGCACCATGGGAAACCCGGCTCCGGTTCCGCGGATGTATCGCTTCATGTTGCTGTTTGCGCTGGTAACGCCAAAGTCGAACGCGCGCTCCTTGTCGTCGATCCCCGGTCCCTGGTCTGCGAATCGGATGGTGTCGCCGCCGTCTAGGATCGAGATGATGGGCTCTGCAAAGTGGGCGTGGATAAAGTTTTCGACAATCTCGCGGATAACCATGAGCGAGATGTGCCCGCCCTGTTCTTTCATGCACTGGTAGACGGTGTTGGTTGTCTCTTCCAGATAGGTGCGCACGTCCTTAGGTTCGATGACGATGACGCGCGGCGTCGACAGCATGTCGTCATAGACCGCGATGCGTGCGGCATACATGGCAGTCTGCGTTTTCGCGGCAGCTTGCTCTTCCTCGCCACGCTTTTCGCGCACGCCGTTGATGTGCTCGTTGTCGGGTGCCGGGTCTCCGGAATCGACCATGGTGTAAAAGTCGTCAGACATGCCGCTCGCAATCTTTCAAAAGGTTTCGAACAAATAGTAGCTCACCGTGCAATGTTTCTCATCTTTCGACAACTTTTCAAAACCTGTTGAAAACTTTGGAAAACGGGCGAAAAGTTCTCAACATTGCCAACATGACCTGTTGAAAACTCGATGAAATATCGTGAAAAGTTGTAATGCGGCGCAAATTTCGGTTGAGCTTATGGCGGAACCGTGTGAACTACGCAACCTTTCACCTTTGATTTCTTGACATTTGAACATTGATTTCCCTACAATCTTCAAGCTCACGTGTCTATATCTGCGTCCGCGCTCCCGCGGACACTCGAAATGCAGCAGGAGGAACTTAAGATGAAGCGTACGTATCAGCCTAATAAGCGTAAGCGTGCCAAGACCCATGGCTTCCGTGCCCGTATGGCCACCAAGGGTGGTCGTGCCGTGCTCGCCCGTCGCCGCGCCAAGGGCCGCAAGCGTCTCACTGTCTAGCAGCGATACACACATCTCGCATGAAGACTATTAAGTCTCGGCAAGATTTCGAGCATGTGTTCAGTCGGGGGCGTCGTTTCAATCACCCTCTGATTCGAATGACCATATGTGAAGCGGTTGGCGAAGGCGACTCCGGAAGGGTCGCCTTCGTTGGTGCTAAACGGCTCGGTTGTGCAGTCGTGCGCAACCGTTCTAAGCGTGTGATGCGCGAGGCCGCCCGCAGCTGCGGATTTCCCGTTGCGGGTTATGACATCATCTTGTTCGCGACTCCCAAGACGAGGATCTCCTCGCCGCAGGAGATGGACAAGGCATTGCGTTCGCTTATGAAACGCGCCGGCGTTGCCGGGGAGGAGCGATGAGCAATCACGTTTTGCGACGTGTTGCCATCGCTCCTATTCGCATATATCAACAGGTTATTTCGCCCTTATTACCTGACGCCTGCATTTACTACCCAACGTGCTCGCAATATGCCGTTCAGGCGATTGAGAAGTACGGTGTTTTGAGAGGCTGCTGGCTTGCCGTGAGGCGCATCGCTCGCTGCAATCCCCTGCACGTCGGCGGTTATGACCCTGTGCCCTAGCGGGCACTCGCTATCGGAGGAAAACTTACATGTGGGATTGGATCGTTAACATCCTTTTCGAGCTGCTCAAGCTCATCCAGACCTTTGCGGTCGACTGGGGCCTGTCCATCATCATCCTGGTGGTCATCATCCGTCTGCTGCTGACGCCGCTCATGCTCAAGTCGACCAAGTCGACAGCTCGCATGCAGGTGCTGCAGCCTAAGATGCTCGAGATTCAGGAGCGCTATGCCGACGATCCCCAGCGCCAGGCCGAGGAGATGCAGAAGTTCTACAGCGAGAACAAGTTCAACCCTATGGCTGGTTGTCTGCCGCTGTTGATCCAGATGCCTGTCCTGTTTGCCCTGTTTACGTTGCTGCGTAACCTGCCGAACTACTTTAGCGACGGTACGTTCTCGTTCTTCAACATCCTGCCCGACCTTACCACCACGCCGAGCGCTTCCTTTGCCGATGGCTTTATGGTTGCGCTGCCTGCGCTGGTTTGCCTGATTCTGTTCGCTGTCTTGACCCTGATTCCGCAGCTGTATATGTCTCGCAATCAGACTGGTCAGCAGGCCCAGAGCATGCGCATGATGGCCGTCGTCATGACCGTCATGATGCTTTGGATGGGCTGGAGCCTGCCCGTCGGCGTTCTGCTGTACTACGATGTGTCTTCTGCCTGGCAGGTTGTCCAGCAGATCTTCGTGACGCAGAAGGTTATCGACAAGGCTAAGGCCGATGAGGAGGAGCGCCTCAAGAACGCTCCGCTGCAGGTCGAGGTTACCCGCCGCGAGAAGAAGCCGCGTCCGCACAAAAAGAAGTAGTGGGATAGTATTCTTATTTAGGTACCTAACTTTTGGAGTTCGTTATGTCTGAAGAGATCGTCGAGGATATGCTTGAGGAGGTTGCCCCGCAGGTCGCGGGCGATTATCCCGAGATTGCACAGCGTTACAAGGCTGGTGAAGAGCTGACCGATGAGGAGCTCGACACCATTGCCGATGTGGCTATTTCCATTCTGCGTTCCATCCTTTCGCACTTCGATGCGGCGAACTCTCCCATCGATGAGTATGAGGGCGATGAGGGTGAGTTGATTCTGGACGTAACCGCTCCGGATCTTGCTGTTCTCATTGGCCGTCATGGACGTACCCTCGATGCTCTTCAGGTTATGTTCTCCCTGTTGGTGAGCCGCAAGCTTGGCTTTAGGTATCCGGTTGTGGTTGACGTTGAGGGCTACAAGAGCCGTCGTCAGGACAAGGTTGCCTCTATGGCTCAGTCTGCCGCCGAGCGTGCCATCCGTACTCATAAGAGTGTTTCGCTTCCGCCCATGAATGCCTATGAGCGCCGACTGGTTCATATTGCACTTCGTGGCAATGATGCCGTCGATACCCATTCTGAGGGTTCTGACCCTGATCGCCATGTGGTGATTGTTGCTCGATAATCTACTCGAGCTTATGCTAAGGGGGCGTGGTTTCCACGTCCCCTTTTTTTGTCAAAAGTTATCGATACACTGTTTTTTGTCAGAAAGGAGCTTCTGTTGTTTGTACTTACTGATCAGCAGGCTGACGAGATGCTGAGTCGTCTAACTTCCTATTGCAAAGAGTATTCCTTGAGCGTAACTGATACTGAGCTAAGGAAATGTATTCAGCATTTGGATTTGGTTCTTGAAACTAATAAGAAAACCAATCTCACCCGTATTCTTAACGTAGAAGATGCTGCGATACTTCATATCCTTGACTCACTTGTTTTGCTCCCTTATATCAATAAGGCTCCTGAGGGTGCTTTGCTCGATATGGGAACAGGTGCGGGCTTCCCTGGTATTCCATTAACGATAACTACACATCGTAAAGCTACTTATATTGACTCTGTTGGCAAGAAGGTTGATGCTGTCAATTCTTTTGTTCATGCTCTTGGATTGAAATATGGTCATGCAGTTCATGATCGCCTTGAAGAATATGCTCGAAGCCATAAGAAGCAGTTCTCTGTCGTAACGGCCCGCGCACTGGCCCCTCTACCGATCCTTGTTGAGTATGCGGCTCCGTATCTCAAAGATGGAGGGCTATTTGTTATCACCAAGGGTAATCCATCGGTTGAGGAGCTTGCTTCCGGTATGTCAGCAGCTAAGATCTGCGGCTTCACTTTGCTTCTGAATGACACAATCGATTTGCCTGAGGGCCTGGGCCATAGGGAGTTCATTGTTCTTAAGAAGAGTCATCCGGCTTCCGTTTCATTGCCTCGTGCAAATGGCATGGCTAAGAAGAATCCGCTTGCCTAGATGTTTCACGTGAAACATAATGGATACTAACAACTTGCACTGTTTCACGTGAAACATGGCGGTTGATATCGAATCGGAATGTTTCACGTGAAACATCCTCCGTTTGACAGCTTTAATACACACCAGGAGGGACCGTGGGATTTCGCGACGTTAAGCGTTCTAAGAGCGCTAAAGACACGCGTATTATTGCAATCATCAATCAAAAAGGCGGCGTCGGTAAGTCAACGACGGCTGTAAACCTTGCAGCAGCACTGGGTGAGCAGGGTCGCAAGACACTGATTGTCGATTTTGATCCGCAGGGAAACAGCACCAGTGGATTCGGAATTGAAAAAGAAGACCTTGAGCAATGCATCTATGATGCATTGCTGAATGATGTGCCGGCAGAATCGCTTGTTCTTGATACAAATTGCAAAAAGGTATTCGTTATTCCGGCGACAATTCAGCTTGCAGGCGCTGAAATTGAGCTCGTAAGCGCAATTGCTCGTGAAACCCGCCTCAAAGATTTGCTTGAGCCGATTCAGGACGAGTTCGATTTTATATTCATCGACTGTCCTCCTTCGCTTGGCCTGCTTACTATCAACGCCCTGACCGCAGCAGATAGCGTTTTGATTCCGATCCAGTGCGAGTATTACGCACTCGAGGGCGTTACGAAGCTGCTTGAGTCAATGAAGATGGTTAAATCACGTCTGAACAAGGGCTTAGACACCTATGGCGTGCTTATGACGATGTATGACTCGCGTACTTCTCTCTCGAATCAGGTCGTTGAGGAAGTTCAGTCGTACTTTGGTGATAAGGCTTTTAAGACCCTAATTCCCCGTACCGTAAAAATCTCTGAGGCTCCGTCTTTTGGAGAGCCGGTAATTACCTATGCACCTCAAAATAAGGGTGCAAAAGCGTATATGAACCTTGCAAAAGAGGTGATCAAGCGTGCCTAGTGCAAAGAAACGTGGTGGATTGGGACGTGGACTCAATGCTTTGGTCTCAGAGGCCGAGTATGAGACCGGTGGTTCTGCTGTATCTGCTTCAAATGCCGCATCTGTAACAAAACTACCTATTGAGGATATCGTTCCCAACCCTAATCAACCGCGAATTCATTTTAATGAAACTGAACTTCGCGAGTTGAGCGAGTCAATCCAAGAGCATGGCGTTTTGCAGCCGCTCTTGGTTCGCAAGCATGGAAACGGCTATGAGATCATCGCTGGTGAGCGTCGGTATCAGGCATCAAAGCTTGCTGGTCTTGAGGAACTGCCTGTCATCATTAAAGATGTTAATGATGAAGAGATGCTGGCTCTTGCTCTTATCGAAAACCTTCAGCGTTCTGATCTGAATCCCGTCGAAGAGGCTAAGGGCTATCGCCAGCTTATCGATGCCAGCGGTATGACCCAGGAGGCATTGTCGAAAGCAGTAAGCAAGTCACGCTCTGCAATTACAAACTCGCTGCGCCTTCTCGATCTCCCCGAAGTAGTTCAGCAGATGATTTTTGAGAGTAAACTAACTGCTGGACATGCACGTGCGATTCTTGCAGTTCCCTATGAGGACGCGCGAATTCGACTTGCAGAGAAGGTTGTTGCGGAGGGCCTTTCCGTAAGAGCGACAGAAAATCTTGCTCCATTGTTTTCTGCCGGAGAGACAACTAAGACGCCACGGCCTGCAACGCCTCAGTCTTTTAAAAAGGCTGCGCGTGTACTTCGTCAGGTATTTAATACCAACGTTCGTGTGAAGAGCTCGCGTGGAAAGAATAAGATTGAGATTGAGTTTAAAGACGAGGAAGAGCTCTCTCGTATTCTTGGTGAAATGATTCAGTTTGATCAAGGAGGCCAAGATGAGGAATAAGATTTTTACTGCGATTGCATTGGCGACGACTGTCGCGGCTGGTGCCTTTGCTGGCTATAAGATCGCGACAGACGATGAACTTCGAGATTGTTTGCTTCGTGGCGCGCAAGATATCGTTGATACGTCAAAGAAGAAAATGGATGTTATGACAGAAGATGTTGCCATGCGCACTGCTCAGGTAACGAAAAATCCTAAGATTAATCAAGGTTGGGTTAGCAACCAATGGGAAAATGTAGGCTATTAGGTACCTAACAATTACCCTGCATATTTTAAGGGGCCCTTGTCTGATTCATGAGACAAGGGCCCCTTATTTTGTCCGTAAATAATGGGAAAGGTAGCAGCTGGTCCATAATTGATGTCAATAATGAAACGACCCCGGTTGCATATCCTGCAACCGGGGCCGTTCGATGTTTCACATGAAACGTTTTGGAGTAAGACTCCCCTATGCGTTCTTCAGAACTGTGAAGCGCTGTTTCAGCTGTCCGCAAGCGGCGTCAATATCGTTACCACGGGAGTTACGAATCGTGGTCTCGATGCCACGGGACTCAAGACGACGCTGAAGATCCTCAACCTTATGAATCGGCGACGGCTTGAGCGGGCTGCCCTCGATGTCGTTTAGTTGAATCAGGTTAACGTGGCACAGCGTTCCCTCGCAGAAGTCGCAGAGTGCCTGCATCTCGGGATTCGTATCGTTGACGCCTTCGATCATGGCATACTCATAGGTCGGGCGGCGGCCAGTCTTCTCGGTGTAGAGCTGAAGCGCTTCGTGAAGGCGAAGCAGCGTGTACTTCTTAACACCGGGCATGAGCTTATTGCGCGTCGACTGGATGGCGGAATGCAGGGAAACGGCAAGCGTGAACTGCTCGGGGATGTCGGCAAATTTGCGAATACCGGGAATAACGCCGCTGGTAGAGACGGTGAGGTGACGAGCGCCGATACCAATACCATCGGGGTCGTTGAGGATACGCAATGCCTTGAGAACCTCGTCGTAGTTGGCAAACGGCTCGCCCTGGCCCATGAAGACAACGCTTGTGGCACGCTCGCCAAAGTCGTTGGATACATGAAGCACCTGGTCGACGATCTCTTGAGCGGTCAGAGAGCGCTTGAGGCCGTTGAGACCGGTAGCGCAAAAGGCGCAGCCCATGCCGCAGCCTGCCTGGGTGGAAACGCAGACGGAAAGTTTGTTACGACGGGGCATGCCGACAGTCTCGACGGAAATGCCATCGTAGAACTCGAGCAGATACTTGCGCGAGCCATCTTTGGAAACCTGCTTGGTGAGTTCAGTCGGCGTATCAAAGGCAAAAGCCTCTTTAAGCTGCTCACGGAAAGCCTTGGGAAGGTTGGTCATATCGTCAAACGAACAAACGTTCTTCTCAAAGACCCATTCGATGAGCTGCTTCGCGCGGAAGGCGGGCTGGCCAAGTTCGGCCACGAGCTCGCGAATATCGTTTTGGCTCAAGTCGCGAATGTCCTGAGATTTAGTCTTGGGATTCATGGAAGCCTTTCGATTTTGGGGAAACGTAGAGGGTATCGCTACAATATGGTATCAGCTGCAGAAATTATAGAGGAGGAGTCTGCCCATGCCGGGTAAAAGCCTAGAGAACATGCACGTAGCGGTCTTGGCGGGCGGTCATTCCGCCGAGCGCGAGATCTCGCTCGATTCGGGAAAGAACGTTGTGGTGGCACTGAAGGAAGCCGGCTACACCTCGGTGGAGCTGCTTGACACGGCCGCTGATGACTTTATGGTAACCATGGCGACCGGCGGATTCGATGTGGCATTTATCGCCATGCACGGCGCCGGCGGTGAGGATGGCGCCATGCAGGGTGCCATGGAGACCCTGGGTATCCCCTACACGGCCTCGGGCGTACTTGCCAGCGCCTGCGGTGCCGACAAGGAGGTCTCTAAGCTCCTATATGCCAAGGCGGGCATTCCCATTGCCCCCGGCCTTGCGCTCGAGGTGGGCGACGAAGTCGATATCGATCACATCGTCGAGGTTTGTGGCGAGCGCTGCTTTGTGAAGCCGGCCGTCAACGGTTCCAGCTATGGCATTTCCCTGGTCCATGAGCCCTCCGAGCTGCCCGCGGCAATCGCCAAGGCGTTTGAGTACGGCGACAAAGTGCTGGTCGAGAAGTGCATCGAGGGTACCGAGATCACCGTCGGCGTATACGGCGAAGATGACGTACGCGCCCTGCCGATTGTCGAGATTCGTAAGCCCGAGGACTGCGAGTTCTACGATCTGGACGTGAAGTATGTCGACCCTACGGATATCCATCGCATTCCGGCGCAGATTTCACCCGAGAATTACGCTCGCGCTCAGGAACTTGCCTGTGCCGCTCACAAGGCCCTCGGTTGCCTGGGTATCTCGCGCAGCGACTTTATTGTGAGCGAGGACGGCCCCGTTATCCTCGAGACCAATACCATTCCCGGCATGACCGATACGTCGCTGTATCCGGATGAGATCCGCCACACCGACGACATGACGTTCCCGCAGGTCTGTGACAGCCTGATCCGTATGGGCCTTCGTCGAGCGGGCATTGCATGCTAATCGAGGACGCGGTTTCGTCAGGAACGCCGCAGTTTGTCATCGACTCCTATGCCACGCTTGCCGACCGCGCCAAAACGCAGTCCTTCGGCCTTATCGAGGAAGATGTGATTGTCCTCGATACCGAGACCACGGGTCTTTCGGTGCAGGACAACGAGCTGATCGAGATCTCGGCGGCCCGTCTTTCGGGCCGCGAGGTCATCGACCGCTTCGATACCTTCGTGCATCCCAAACAGCTGATTCCCGCCGAGATTACCGAGCTCACGAGCATTACAAATGCCGATGTGGCAGATGCCCCGTCGGCGGTTGAGGCCGTCGCCGCTCTCGCCGATTTTGTCGGTGGCTGCCCGGTGATCGCACACAACGCCACGTTCGACCGCTCGTTTATCGAGTCTGTCAAAGGCGGCGTCAACGTGAGCGATATTTGGATCGATTCGCTGGCGCTGTCGCGCATCGCGCTTCCGCGCCTGGCCTCGCACAAGCTGTCTTTTATGGCCGATCTGTTTGGCTGCGACTCGGTATCACACCGTGCCAATGCCGACGTCGACGCCCTGTGTGGCGTATGGCGCGTGTTGCTCGTGGCGCTCACCGACTTGCCCCAGGGCCTCATGGCGCGCCTAGCCGACATGCATCCGGACGTGCCTTGGTCCTATCGTCCTATCTTCTCATTCTTGGCAGGGCAGAACCCTGGTTCTATCTTCTCTCTCAGCGCCGCTCGTGCTGACGTTCTCAAGGCCGATCGCGCCGACGATCGGGTGGACGCCGATGAGCTGCCGGTTCTCAAGATGCCGAGTCGTGAGGAGATCGAGGCAGACTATGCACCAGGTGGCCTGGTCAATCGCATGTATCCCACCTACGAGCCGCGTGATGAGCAGATCGCGATGGCGCTCGAGGTCCGCGATGCGCTGGTCACGGGCACTCATCGAGTAATTGAGGCAGGCACAGGCGTCGGCAAATCGATGGCCTATCTGGTGCCTTTTGCCGAGGCAGCACGCCGTAACAACATCACGGTTGGTATTGCGACCAAATCGAACAATCTTGCCGACCAGCTCATGTACCATGAGCTGCCAAAACTTGCCGAGCAACTGGACGGTGGTCTGTCATTTTGCGCTCTCAAGGGGTATGACCACTATCCGTGCCTGCGCAAGCTTGAGCGCATGAGCCGCGGCCAGGTCGAGATTACCGCCAAGCGCGATCCGGCGAACACGCTCACGGCGGTCGCGGTCATTATGGCGTACGTCTGCCAATCAGCCGATGGCGACCTCGACTCGCTCGGCATTCGGTGGCGCAGCGTCAACCGTCCCGACTTTACGACGGCCTCGCGCGAGTGTGCTCGTCGCCTCTGCCCGTTTTTCCCTGATAAATGTTTGGTCCACGGCGCTCGCCGTCGTGCGGCGCATGCCGATGTGGTGGTCACCAACCATTCCCTGCTGTTCCGCAACGTCGCGGCCGAGGGCAGGATTTTGCCGCCGATTCGTCATTGGGTAATCGACGAGGCCCATTCCATCGAGCGCGAGGCGCGCCGTCAGTGGGCGCGTGTGGTGTCGGCGGACGAATCACGCGTTCTGTTTGAGCGTCTGGGTGGCTCGAGCACCGGCGCGCTAAGCCAGGTTTCCCGTGATTTGGCAACCTCCGAGGGCTCTACGCTCTATCTGGGCCTTACTGCCAAGGCGACGTCGACGGTTGCGCGCGCGAGCATGGCGATTGCCGGCGTGTTCGATGGCGTTCGCGAGCTCGGTCGCCGTGCCCGTGGGGGCTATGACAATGCCAATCTATGGATTGGCCCCGAGCTGCGCGAATCTGACGACTGGCATGATTTCTTACAGTCGGCCTACACTGGCATCGACGCATTGGAACAAGCTGACAAGAGCGTCGACGCGCTGGTGCAAGCCGTCGCCGCCGACAAGCCAGAGGTTGTTGTCGGCCTGGGTGATATCTCGCGCCGCCTGCACGAGCTGGCCGAGAACCTAAAACTCATCATTGATGGTACCGATGAACACTACGTGTATTCGCTGCAGGTCAATCGCAGGCTGCGTGCCGGCGGAGAGTCAATGACCGCAGAGCGCATCGACATTGGCGAGGCCTTGGCAACCGAGTGGCTGCCCGAGGTTCACACGGCTATCTTTGCCTCGGCGACCATGACGGTGTCCAAAAGCTTTGAACACTTTAACCATGCGGTCGGCCTCGATCGCATCGGTGCTTCAGCATCCTCATCGCTGCACTTGGACTCGAGCTACGACTTCGATTCGAACATGGCTGTAGTCGTTGCGGGCGATATCCCCGATCCGCGCGATCGTGAGAGCTATCTTACGGCGCTCGAGCGCGTGCTGGTCGACGCCCATCTTGCCATGGGCGGATCGGTGCTCACGTTGTTCACCAATCGGCGCGACATGGAGGACCTATACGCCCGCGTTGAGCCCAAGATGGCCCGTGCGGGTCTGGAGCTCAACTGCCAGCAGCGCAACTCATCTCCTCGTCGCCTGCGCGACCGGTTTATCAACGAACCGACCTCGTCGCTTTTTGCGCTCAAGGCCTTCTGGGAGGGGTTTGATGCCAGCGGCGAGACGCTGCGCTGCGTCATCATTCCCAAGTTGCCGTTCTCGAGCCCCACGGACCCGCTCTCGTGCGAGCGCAACCTGCGCGAAGACCGCGCATGGGCGCGCTATTCGCTGCCCGAGGCGGTGCTCGAGGTTAAGCAGGCCGCGGGGCGTTTGATTCGCTCGTCGACCGATAGCGGTGTGCTGATCTTGGCGGATCCTCGCCTGGTGACGAAGGGCTATGGCAAGAAGTTCTTAACGTCGCTGCCCACGAGCTCCTACCAGCGCATCGAATCGGCGCAGATTGGGCACTATCTACAGCTGTGGCGTGCACGCCACGAGCGGCGGCGCTAAAGCGGACAGACGAGGGTTTTTGCCATATCGCACAGACGCTTTGACAGGGCGGGGTCATCCAAGATGCGGATGGCTCCGCCCGCTGCGATTATCTGGCTCAGCAGCCAAGGCTCGGAGCCGTAATGTACGGTTACCGTTGCCATGTCTGTCCCGCTGCGCTTGATTAGGGTGATGCCGGCCCAGTCCAGATGCTCCGCCATATCGAATGGCATCAAGAGCTTTGCGCTGCGCTGCGTCCGGGCAAGGGAATCGTGGAGGGATGCGACGTCCGGTGCGTGAGGCACGACGGAGTCTTCCGTTAAGGCGAGTCCCTCGATTTTATCCATGCGATAGGTGCGCTGCTCATCGACTGCGATGTCCCAGGCAATCAGGTATGTTTGGTCGCCGTTTGCCGTAATGCGCAAGGGGTCGACCAGACGCTCGCGTGGCCGTGCATCGTCCATCGAGCGATACGAGATACGGCAGCGAACGCCGTCCTGAATGGCGCAGCTCAGCTGCTGCCAGTGCGACCCGTGGTTGACGGTGTCAAAGACGCGCTGGTTATAGCCGAGCTCTTCGGGTAGAAGAGCAAATCGAATCCGAGCCGCCGTCTGCGGCTCGATCCCCAACGATTCAAGCTCGTGGTTGAGCACGGCGCCCTCGGCGGCACTCAGGCGCAGCGGTAGCACACGACCGGCGTCACCGGTGAGGACCACACGCTCGCCGTGGCATTCGCAGATGATGCGCGCGCCCGATTCTCGGTCCGCGAGCGTCGAGACGATCTCGAGAATCTCGTCGAGCGACGCCCCCGTGATGTCAAAGCGACTGCAAATCTCGTTTCGAGTCATGCCGTTCTCGCCGGCGGCGTAGAGGGCCTCCATGATGTCGATGGCGCGCGAGAGCCTCTGCTCGCTGGTGAGTTTACGCACGGGCATGCTCGTGCACCGTCCTTTCGATGAGGTGGTTCCACGCCTGTTTGAGCGATTTGGGGGCCATGGGCCTCATGCCGTCCATGGCGTGGGTCATGCAAAATGAAGCGGCGGCTTCAAGGTCGCGCACGTCAACGGTCCAGATCCATCCCGCATCGGTGTGTGCGAGCTTACCTCGCCCGCGCGTGAGACCGTTGATCATATCGATCTGCGTCTGAGGGGCGAATGAGAACGTAGCTGCAACGGGCGGTCGGTCGGCAAAATCGAATTCAAAGAACAGGTAGTCGTTGAGGTTGAAGTCCGCAGGGATGGTGTAGGCCTTCGAAGGACGCCAAGCGCGAACGATACGGTCGCAGCGGAATGTCCTGATGTCGTCGGTGGCATTGTCGAGGCCGCAGAAGTACGCCACGCCCTCGCGCTCGAACATGCCGTAGACGCAGACGGTACGCTCTTTTTGCTCACCGCGTCCGTTCTGATATAAAAATCGCAGCGCGCATCGCTCGGCAAAGGCGCTCCAAACCGCATCGACGGTGGGAGAGCGGCTGATCGTCGCCTCGTCCGCCGTCGTCCTGCCGGTGAGGTAGGCAATCTTGGAGCGAATATCGGCAAGCGGTGCGGCAAAGGTGGAAGAGCCGCTTGCAAGCGTTTGGTCGATGGCGTTGAGTAGGATGTCGGCGTCGTCTGCGGTGATGAGGCCACCTGCTGCAAACGTGTGCTCGCGGTCGATTGTCCACGAGCTTTCCTCGGTCTCCTGCGCGCCGGCAGGGCGAACCTCCTTGATTAGGATGCCACGCTCGAGCAGTTTGTCACGATCGCGCCGAAACTTGCGCTTATCCGAGTCGATGTTGCCCGAGCCATATCCCAGGTCAGAATCCAAGACGATCTGCTCGGTCGTCAGCGGTTCGGGGGAACTGTTGAGCACAAAGAAAAGATTGAGGATGCGCTGAGCCGTTTTATCGAAACTGGGCTCCGAATTCCCCTTTTTAATTGTCGCGGTCGCGTCGCTTGCCGTCATAGAGTCCTCGCATGAGAAGGTGGTTTGCTGCCATGATTTTAGTCCGATATGGAGATTAGGCTATATCCTTGTCCGCTCGGGGCGTTAAGATGGCCCGAATTCGGTCGTTTGCGCTCGCTCGGGGTATACTTTCGACTATATACGGTTCTAATGTGCATGCATTGGGCCTATTTGTCGGATTATGGATGTGGAGCGCACATGGCGAACACCCAGAACTATATTAACCACCTGCTGCAGAACACCGGCATCACGCCGGCATGCAGCGAAGAAGAGCGCTTGGCTGCCGAGGATATCGCTCAGATCTTCCGCAACCACGGCTTTGATCCCGAGGTTCAGGAGTTCAATGCCCCGGCGCCCAGCAGGTTGGCATTTGCCGTTACCGGTATTCTTGCGTTTGCCGGCGCCCTGCTGATGGGCATCGGCGGCGGCATCGGCTTGGTCGGCACCTTGCTGGCCATTGTCGGCGCCGTTCTTTACGTGCTCGAGCGCACGGGCCACCCCGTGGTTTCACGCCTGGGCAAGACGGGCGTGAGCCAAAATGTCATCGCCTACCACAAGGCCTCGGGCCCGCTCGCGTCTCCGCGCAACCGCCCGGTGGTCGTTGTCGCACACTACGACTCTCCCCGTGCCGAGCTGCTCGCCCGCGAGCCCTATGCTTCGTATCGTGCGCTCATCGCCAAGCTGTTGCCCGTTGCCACGGTTGCCCCTGCTGCCGTTGCCATCTTGCGTATCCTGCCGCTCCCCGGCGCGCTCAAGGTTCTGCTGTGGATTGTCGCGATCCTCGCTTCCCTCGTTGCGCTCGCCAACGCGGCAAACATCATTTCTAACCGCTACATTCTTCCCTATACGTCCGGCGCGGTGTGTAACAAGTCTTCTGTCGCCGCTATGCTCGGCGTTATGGACAACGTTGCTCCCTTCCAGGGCGAAAACGAGTTTCCCGACGATGTTCCGTTCGATACCTATTTTGGGGAGCAGAAGCGTCGTGCCGAGGAGATGGCGCGCGCAGCAGCGGAGTATGCCGCGGCCCAACAGCAAAACGACTACGGCAACACCATCGAGTATGAAGAGCCTACCTACGCCGAGGATGAGTTCGGTCAGCCGATTGCTCCCGACGCTCAGGCCGAGCCCGAACAGGGTGAGGATTTCGACGAGCAGATCGAGGGCTTTGAGGGTGCGTCTGCCGACGAGACGCTGATTGGCGCCATTGTTCCCGAGGATCAGAATCAGGCTGTCCAGGCCGAAGAGTTCAATGACGAGGTTTCCGCTGCCGAGCCGGCGGAGGAGCCTGTCGCGGCCGAGCCCGAGCCCAAGCTCTATCGCAATGCCGCCGGCAACATCCGCTTTGGTTCGGATTCCATCCGTGCGCTCGGGATGCTTCCCGAGTCCTGCACGCTCGATTACGAGGAGGGCGAGGAGCCGACGTTTGAGCCCGAGCCTGCCCCCGTCGTGACTGCACCTGCGCCCGCCGTCACCGTGGATGATGAGTCTGCCGCGGTTACCGCTGCCGTTGCCGAGCCCGAGGCGGTGCCCGCGATCGATCCCGCGGCAGGACTGGACATTTTGGCCCCCGCCGCGCCGGCGCAAGACGTTGCGGACGAGCCTGACGACGATTACGTTGAACAGCCGAGGCGCGTGTCTTACGAGAGCGATACTGATTTTTCGGCCGAGATTCCCGCGGCAACGCCCCATGCCGATATTGCATCCGCGTTCTCTTCGATTGGCGCCAGTGCTTCCAACTTCTTTAAGGGTGCGCTTGCAAAGGGCAAGAAATTTGTCGACGATTTCGAGGAGAAGCGCGCTGCCGCACGCGAGGCTGCCGAGCAGGAGGCTATCGCTCAGCAGCAGGCAGCCGAGGCGGCACGTGAGCGCGCGGCGCAAGAGCTCGAGCAGAACGAGGCTATGCAGTCCGTGCCCGTCGACGCTGCCGAAGCTACAACGTCCTTTGAGTCCCAGCAACCGGCGTCCACGGATGTTGTTGAGGCGACGACGTCTTTCGAGGCTCAGCAGCACGTCGATAGCACCATGTCGTTTGATGCCGCGCAGTTCGATTCCACGATAACGTTTGAAAAGCAAGGCACCGCGATTGCCGAGCCCCTTCCTGTTTCCGATGAGCAGGGCGACGCGGCAGACGATGACGAGCCCATTGATGCTGCCGAAATTCAGGATGCTGCCGAGGACGAGTCCGTCGAGGCCAACTCTGACGAAGAGCAATACGCGGCAGCCGATCAAGGTGATTCGGCCGAGGTCGAGCAGGAGGAGGTGCCTGCGGTTTCCGAGACTCCCGAGACGGATGAGTCGAGGCTTTACTCCACGCAGATTTTCACCATGCCGACCCCGAGTGGTTCCGGTGCCACGGTTGCCAATGTCGCTCCCACCCAGGACGAAACGGTCGATTCCCTTATGGCCCAGATTTCCTCCCAAGCATCGCCGCGTCCGCAGATGAATGTTCCCGATCCGGCGTCGGCACCGTCGCCTGCACCCTCCTCGCCTCCGCTGGCTTCGGTCCCCGATCCGTCGCTGCCGTCGATGAAGCAGACAAACGTTGCGTCTCGCACGTCGCTGTTCGACCTTCCCGATCCCTCCGCACAGGTCAACGACCCCTTTGCTACCGCCCAGGGTCCCGAACCCACATCGGCACCCGTTGCGCCTCCTATACCCGTTGCGTCGGGCGCACAGCCGATCGAGACCATTTCGGCTCCCGCCCCTGCGGCACCCAAGTCTCGCAAGCGCGGCCTGGGCGGCCTGTTCGGTCGTAAAAAGAAAAACGAACAGGACAGCATGAGTGACTGGCTGGGCGTCGAAGACGATTACGATGCCAAGAAGTCCGGTCGCGGCATCGGTTCGTGGGATAATTTCGAGGACGATGACGATGGCTGGAAGGGCGGCGCTACGTCTTCCGACGGCGCTTCTTCCGAAGATATGCTCTCGGCTGTCGCCTCTATGGGTGACGATGAGCTGCTCGGTCACGATATCTGGTTTGTGGCAACGGGCGCCTCGGATTGTGATGGCGCCGGCATGAAGGCCTTCTTGGCTTCGCATCGCGATAAGCTCCGCGGCGTATTCTTCATCAATCTTGAATCCGTCGGCGCCGGTAGGCTTTCGGTGGTGACGGTTGAGGGCGAACAGCAGCTGCTCAAGGGCGATCGCCGCATCATGAACCTGGTCAGCAAGGTGTGCAAGTCGTTCCATGTCGATTGTGGCGCGCTCGAGATGCCCTATGCCAAGACCGATGCCTACGCCGCGCTCGAGGCGAGCCGCCGAGCCCTCACCATCGCCGGCGTGGACGGCACGCGTCTGGCTTGCGCTCGTACCGAGGACGACCTGCCCCACAATGTCAACCCGACGAACATTGCCACGGTATCCGAGGTCGTGACCGAGGTTATCCGCCGTTCGTAGACGGAGCTCTAAGGAGTCAACGTGTTTTCGTATATTAAGCGCCATTGGCCTGTCTACGTGATTTTGACCTTGATTGCCATTGCGTTGGGGTTTGGAGCCGCCTATATCGTGGGCGCGAAGGGCTCGACCCCCGCCTCCGCAATCAGCGAAGAGGTGGAGCAAGAACAGAGCACGGGTGCCGATGGGATTCCTGAGTCCGAGCAGGCAGTCGTTGATGGTGGATCTTCGTCTGCAGAGTAGATACGGCGATTTAAATGATTGAAAGCGGGCGAGCCGGGGGACTGGCTCGCCCGCTTTTTTCATCGTGCTAGCGGTTCTTTGGGATCGACCTAAGGCGAGCGAACCATAGGGCTGCGGCACCCGACGTCAGAAGCGCGGTGATGCAAGCGGTGATGGGAACTGATCCTGTTGACGGTAGGTCCCGCGGTAGGGTACAGCGTTGAATGACACTGTCCTCGTCATGTGACTCAAGTTTATCGCCGCCGCCGTTGCGGCAAAGATCGACGCGCGCGCTGTTGGTGAGTGCGGTTTGGGGCGTATAAGCCGACGTTGCCTGCATGTGCACGACTGCGCTCCGAGCGTCTGTGCCAAGGATTGCTTTGGCATCGTCAAGGTCGTCGTGCTCATCTTTGAGATCATCGCGGGTCCAGGAATCTGCATCGCTTCGAGTCGTAAAGTCGGCGGCTACTGCACCGTATTCAATGCGAATGCCCGTTACGACGGTATTGGATGCAAGGTCGAGTTCTTTCGCCTCGAGTGTGGTGGATTCCGTGGTCGGGACATCCGCCTTCCAGAGGCGCCAGCCGTCGTAATCGACGAGGCGACAGTCCTCACCAAGGCTCTCTTTTACTTCGTCGGACTCAAGCCAAGGATTTTCGTGCCCATCGTCAAGCGTCGCGTTTGCCGGCTCATCGATGTCTGTCGAGTCCAACGGCGTCGTGCGATACCACACGTTGCACAGACCGTTGAGGTCGCCGATGGCGACGGGGGTTTCGATTGAGACGAATCTCGCCGTGCCGTCTTTGGCGCACTCAAGATCATCGGTAATCGTAAACTCATCAACCCAAGTAGCGGAATCGTTTCGAGCATCGATGGTATAGGAGAAAAGCCCATCCGTATTGGTTTGCATCGCGGCGCGGTTTTTTCCATCGCCGTTAGCCAACAGACCCTTCCCGATAGGTTGGACAAGCTCCTGACGCTTGTCGACCTGTCCTTTGATCTCGATGGGCGCATCCTTCATCGAGACGGATTGGACTTCTCCCGTGTCCTTTATTTCAAACGTTATCTCCTCGGCAAGGTCATAGGTCCGCGGAGACATCGTTTCGCGCAACGAGTAGGTGCCGGGTGCAAGATGTTCGATGCGGTGCGGCTTGTCGGATGAGGTCCAGGAGTCTATTTCGGTTTTATCGGGACCAGATAAGGTGAGCTGTGCGCCTTTCACTTCCTGCTCTCCGCTTGCATCGACCTTGGAGATATCAACCTTGGTGTAATCGTCGGATACGTTAAGCCGTGCTTCCACAACGGGTGTTTTCTGGTCGGCATAGGTAAGGTCGACGATATGGTGCGTTCGGTCGAGTAAGAAGCCGGTCGGCGCCTGAGTCTCGACGACCTCGTAGCGTGCGGTGCCAGATCCCAACGGGAGGTCGTCCGCGCGTGCTTCTCCAGTTTCATCCGTCGTGACGGTAGCGACAGTCTCACCGTCGAGCGCGGCAATGCTACCGTCGGGGCGCACGATATCACCTGAGGCACGGATCTCAAAGATGGCGCCCGCGAGGCTGCTGCCGTCCACGGCATCGGTTTTAACGATCCTGATGTTTCCGGTCGCGGCGTGGTCATAATACGAGACGATTGCAACGGGCGTTAGGTTTATATCGGCGGGTATGTTTACCTCGATCTCTCCGCCGACAAGATAGGGCTCTTTGGCCGAGGTTTCGCGTACATAATAGGTGCCCGGCACGAGCGATTCGGGCAGTGTGACGGTGCCGGTCGCGTCAGTCGTAAAGGTGTCCATTACGTTATGTGCTGGATACCAGCATGTTTGTGAGACAGGTTTGTGATTGCTGTCGAGGAGTTGGAAGGTGAATCCGGCTAGGGGAACAGAAGCGCCTGTTTGGGCATCGCGTTTTACAATCTGGAGATGCGTCGACAGAGCGTGGTTGTCCACGATATATTGAAGCTCGGCGCCGTCGGAAATCTGATTGGCCTCGACGGTCCATTCCCCCGCACGTTTAAAACCCTCGGGGACGGTTTCCGGAACCTCACGAACCGTGTAGCCGGCGCGGTCGTATGGGACGGCTCCGTGGACACCGGCTGGTCGCTTGCCTGTGCCGAACCATGCTTCGGGCTGGTCTTTGGTGGAGGCAAAGCCATAGATGTTTGTAGTCAGTGTGCCAACAACCTGCTGAGAGCTGTTACTGACAACCTCAAAGACAACATCTCCTGCCGGCTGCTCCAGGCCGGATTGATCGCTATTGCCGTAGTCCTTGAATTTGGAAATCTCAAGGTCAAACGCAATGGGGATATCGGAAACGCGAGATTCGATCTCGACCACGCCTGAATCGCCGAGTTGGTCGGCTCCAACGGTGTAAGACCAACTGTCACCGGAGGGCAAATAGCCCTCGGGCGCCTTCGATTCATAGATGGTAAAGGTTCCCAGGGGGACATCGGTGAGGGTAGCTCGACCGCTTTCATCGGTCCTGAGAGTTTGTGTCCATCCAGGGGTTGATTGCGATACGCACACGAATTCTGCTCCTGCGAGCGAAGCCCCAACTTGGGGGCCTGCATTCGTTGCGGCGTCGAGCTTTACAATGCGCAAGGTAATGGTGCCGGGTTGTTCATCAATGGTGACGTATCCGCCGTTATCCGTCGTGGTAAAGGCAATGCGATCGTGCAGGGGGATATAACCAGCTGGCGCTGTTGTCTCAACTAGGTAGTATGCCGTGTTGGGCAGAAGTGCTGCCTGCGCTTGACCGTTGCTGTCCATCTGGATGGTGCCGACACGCGCGCCGCTGGCGCTCTCAAAAACATCGAATGTTGCCCCGGTAAACTGATAGGTATTGTTTCCGCTGGTAATAACAGTGTTCGCAGACTGCTTTTGGAAGGAAACAGAGACCGCCGGCAGTACATAGAGCATGTCTTGACGTCTGCTGCCGCCCGATACGGTTCCTAGATAGCGTCGCGCGCGGTGCGGAGCGGCTTTGATGCTTCCTGATTTTGCGCTGTCGTGGAGCCACCGCGCAGCCGCCACGACTTCATCGTCGGCGGTAAAGTGCCCGCTCTTGGTTTTGCCCTGAGCGGTCGTGTAGGAGTAGGTGCCGTCGACATGGGTAGTGCCGTTGAGCATCCATACGGCAAGCTGGGTGGCGGCGCGGGCGCGATCGGGTGAAAGATGGTAACCGCCAAACGACGTGGCGGTAGGATATCCGTGACAAACGATTGCTGCGAACTCGTCGTCGAGCCACACCCAGCCTTGATCAAAGTTGAGCCATGGGCCGCCCGGCTTGGTGGGGCCGGGACGCTCCTGGTTCATGCAGTAGGCAATCGAGGCGTCTTGAGCTTCATACTTGCCGATAAAGAAGGGCCCACAATCATCGCTGATAGTGCGGAAGCCGAGCTGGTCGTAGCCATCGACGGCAAATGCGGCTCCCGGTGCCAGGCAGCCGAAAAGCAGGAAGAGGAGCAGGAGCAGCGGACCTGTTGCGATTGCGCTGTGGACAGAGTGCGTGGGTGCGTTGGACATGGCTGCTCCTTATCCCTCGTGCGCCGCACGGGGAGGCTGCGACGCGTAGGATGAGGCTACCCCCGAGGTTCATGCGGGTAAGTACCGGAGCCTGACCAAAAGCTTGCCCAATTCCTGACAAATTGAGCTCAAATACAACAATCAAGCAAAAGCGCAGGTAGAAGATAAGGTGAACAGGAAGTCAAAGGTCCTCGTTTCCACAATTGACGCGATTTTCAAACGAATCTCCACAGCTAAAACAAGCATCGCCACCCTTGTATCGAACAAGACAACCGCGTTATACTATCCCCTACATATGCGGGCATCGCCAAGTGGTAAGGCATCAGCTTCCCAAGCTGACACTCGCGGGTTCGAGTCCCGTTGCCCGCTCCATTCGAATTTCAGGCACGGTAACGTTTCGTTACTGTGCCTTTTTCAATAAAGTGCCGGGACTCGAACCCGACAGGGTGCGAGCGTTAAATAAACGCGAAGCGTTTATAGCGAGCAGGCAAGGTCGCCGATAGGCGACCGTAGCCGGTGCGGATTTGCGAAGCAAATACGCGGACGTCCCGTTGCCCGCTCCATCGAGCGCGGGAGACCTTGGGACGGCCAATTCAACAAAGTCTTCCCCATCGTCTCCGTGAATCCGAGGAGATCGATCGCAGCCGGTGCGGATTTGCGAAGCAAATACGCGGATGTCCCCATGCCCGCTCCAATTCCAAAATGTTAGGTTAATGCCTGCTGCCCATACTCGCACCCGCGCACGGTACAATGGTTGAGTTACGACCAACGTGCCAATAACCAAAAAGGAGCCGCTATGATCGATCGCTATACCCGCCCGGAGATGGGACATATTTTCTCCCTCGAGAACAAGTATGCCATTTGGCAGGAGATCGAGGTTCTGGCCTGCGAGGCCCAGGCGGAGCTCGGCAAGATCGGCATTTCTAAAGACGAAGCCCAGTGGATCCGCGACCATGCCAACTTTGAGAAGGCGAAGGTCGATGAGATCGAGGAGGTCACGCGCCACGATGTCATCGCCTTCCTGACCAACATGAAGGAATATATCGACGCCGATGTTCCCGAGGGCGAGCCCAAGCCTAGTCGCTGGGTTCACTACGGTATGACCAGCTCCGACCTGGGTGATACTGCTCTGTGCTATCAGCTTACTCAGGCGTGTGACCTGATTATCGAGGACGTCAAGAAGCTCGGCGTGATCTGCAAGCGCCGCGCCTTCGAGGAGCGCAATACGCTCTGCGCCGGACGCACCCATGGCATCCATGCCGAGCCGATGACCTTCGGCATGAAGTTTGGCTCTTGGGCATGGGAACTCAAGCGCGACCTTGATCGTCTTGAGGATGCTCGCAAGAACGTTGCCTTCGGTGCCATCTCCGGTGCCGTCGGCACCTACAGCTCCATCGAGCCGTTCGTCGAGGAGTACGTCTGTGAGCACCTGGGTCTGGTTCACGACCCGCTGTCCACGCAGGTCATCAGCCGCGATCACCACGCCTATCTTGCCGGCGTGCTTGCCACTACAGCGGCCACCTGCGAGCGCATCGCGACCGAGGTCCGCAACCTGCAGAAGACCGATACACTCGAGGCCGAGGAGCCCTTCCGCAAGGGCCAAAAGGGCAGCTCCGCCATGCCGCACAAGCGCAACCCCATCACCATGGAGAAGGTCTGCGGTCTGTCGCGCGTCGTGAAGTCCAACGCCCAGGTCGCCTTCGACAACGTCGCCCTGTGGCACGAGCGCGACATTTCGCACTCTTCCGCCGAGCGTGTCGCCCAGGCCGATAGCTTCATCGCGCTTGACCATATGTTCCAGTGCCTCATTCGCGTTATCGACGGCCTGCAGCTGTATCCGGCCCGCATGATGGCCAATCTCAACAAGACCCGCGGCCTCATCTTCTCCTCCAAGGTCCTGCTTGCCCTCGTCGATACGGGTATCACCCGCGAGGATGCGTACGCCATTGTGCAGGAGAACGCCATGGCCACCTGGCACGAGGTGCAGGATTGTGTCTCTGGCCCCACCTTTAAGGAGCGTCTCGAGGCCGATCCGCGCTGCACCGTCAGCCAGGAGAAGCTCGACGAGATTTTTGATCCGTGGGACTTCCTCACCCGCATCGATACGGTCTTCGATCGCCTGGAGCAGCTGAACTTCGAGTAGAGTTAACCTAATTCGACCGCTTGCGGATGCATTTCAACCTTTGGCGCCTTGCCCGTCTTGGGCGAGGCGCTTTTTTTACTGTCGCATATGCGCCCGGGTAATAAAATGAACTCCGACTGCTGTTTCGATGAAAGGGGGCACGTGCCCAGACGCATCAAGCGGGCCACCATCGTCTCGTTTACGCTCATACTCCTTGTTGCCGTCTGTGCGGGCGCCCTGACGTATACCGTTCGAAGCAGTTCTTCCTCCTCGAATGAAGCCGATAGAGATCTCCCGGTGCTCAAAATCGGCGTTACGGATAACGACCCCTATGTGTATGTCGATACCACGGGTGATTACGCCGGTATCGATATCGACATCGCCCGCGAGGCCTGCAAGCGTGCGGGGCTCAAGCCACAGTTTGTCGATATTGACTGGAACGATCGCGACCGGCTGCTCAAAAACGGTGATATCGATTGCCTGTGGTGTGACTATTCTCCCTGTTATCGCGAGGATAAGTATTACTGGACCGAGCCGTATCTAACCGTGACGGTCTCGGTTGCCGCCAAGAAAACGAGTGGCATCAAGTCCTTGGCACGTCTCGATGGAAGTAAGACCATTGCGGTGATTGCGGGTTCGGTGAGTGAACGCCGATTGCTTGCGGGGGATCTGGGGGTCTCGTCGGACGTTCAAATCAAATCATATGGCTCTGCCGAACTCTGCAAAGCCGCTCTAGTCAAAGGGTACGTTGACTGCTGGATGGCGGATGTCCAGTCGCTTGACCGACTCGTTGCTCAGTATCCCGGCGTTTACCGTGTGTTTGCCGACAATGTTATGACGGTTGACCTGGGCGTCGCGTTTGATGACAGCTATGAAGGATCGGTCGTAAAGGATCTCAATACCGCGCTGTTCGACATGGATCGAGATGGCACGATTGACCGTATTGTGGGCAATTACAAGACAGGAGCGACGACGGGCGGGCAAGGAGGAAATTCATGACAACTGATGAGCACCGCTTGAGTCGAAAGACTCTGAACGTCATAGCTGCCAGCGTTATTGTCAGCGCCGTCTTGTTAGGCCTGTTGTATACGGTTGGAACCCATCGCTGCCTCGAAAAAACGCTTGGGTTTGGCCAAGAAACCATGGTGTTTTTGGAGAACGCTTGCGAAAAATATGACCGCTACGAACAGGGGAGAAAAACCGAGGCGACGCACGATTTGCTCGCCGCGGTCGAATCGTTTGCGACGTTCCTGTCCTCTGATCGCGTTGAGGTTAACGACGATCTTATCGAGCGATTTGTCCATGCCGAGAACCTTTCGGGGCTGATGGTCATGGACTCCGATGGCCATATGGTTGCCCACTACGACATCGATGGTCGCGATCCGCTTATGTTGTGGCGAGATGAGTTGGCCTGTTCGCCGGTCGCATCGATGTATCAAGGTTCCAAAGTGACCTACTCAACTGTCGATGAGCGCCGTGGTGTCGTTTTTGCCGTCTGTGCTGTTCCGTATGGCGACGGCGTTGCCCTGGCATACCGCTCACTTGTTTCCGATACGGCGGACGACTATTCATATGCCATAGCCGACGTGCTTTCGAACAGTACCTTCCACCAGGGTCCCACGGTGCTTGTTATGGAGGATGCGGAGATTGTCTCATCCAACAGTGCCGATGCTGACGTGTCGCTCGCCCGACTCCTCACCAGCGTAGGAGTTGAGTGGAAAGACGACGGCCTGACGCGCATCGAATATCGAGGAGACGAATGGTATGCCGTGCGTGCGGCATATAAGGACTACCGCCTGTTTGCGCTATATCCCAAATCTGAGGTCATGTCTGACAGGATTTCATTTGTCGCTGCTGGCGTCTTGGTGAGCCTTGCGTTTTGGGTCGTGGTGCTGTTGGCTCGAAATATCGTTAACCACCGCAATTTGGTCGAAAAGGATAAACAGCTCGGCATTATCAATGCCATAAGCGCCATCTACGATTCGACCTTCCTTTTGCATCTCGACACCCTCGAGATCGAGGGGATCAATATGTCGCCGGCGATAGCGAAGATATTTGCCGAGCACAGCGAGGCATATGACTTTATGGACACGGTCTGCCGGGATATCGTGAGCCCCGAAAGCCGCGAAGCGGTCGTGGGGCTCGTAGATATAAGCACTCTTCGTGAACGTATGGAGGGCGTACCGTACTTGGCTGCCGAGGTGCGAGATTGTCGAGGCGCTTGGTACTCGCTACAGGTTGTCCCCCAGCATCGCGATGAGCAAGGCCGGCTGGAGTCGGTCGTCGTGGCGACGCACAACATATCGATGGTCAAGCATGCCGAGGAGCTGTCATACCAAGATAAACTGACGGGGCTTCGCAACCGCAACTATCTTGAATCGCGCGGAGATAGCCTGGTAAACGAGGACTTGCCCGTGAGCGTGATTATGTTGGACTGCAATTATCTCAAGCGGACCAACGACATCTATGGTCACGAGATGGGGGATGAACTGCTGCGACGGACGGCGTCCGTGCTGCGGCGGGTGGCTGGTGCGGATTATCTGCCGATGCGCCTTGGCGGCGACGAGTTTTTGCTGGTTTGCCCCCATACTGACAACGAGTCTGCGCTCGGGCTGGAACAGGATCTTCGTCTCGGTCTTGCCGCGGTAAGCGATGAGGCCCTGACGGTCAGCGCATCGATTGGCGTGGCGACCGTCGAGACGGCTGGAAATACGCTGGCCGATGTATATCGTGCCGCCGACCACAATATGTATCGGGAGAAGCGCACGGTCCACGCACAGGGTGCGGACTGCTAATCTTGCCCCCACGAGTCCACGCATCGTTGGATGTTGAATCGGTGCTTGCGATCATAAGTCGGCTCAGGCGGGGATAATAGACGTCTGAAATTTCTTTCTGAGAGGGGATCTCAATGATTAGTTTTGACTACAAGCCGCAGGGTGTATGCTCTCGCAATATTCACCTCAATCTCTCTGACGATGGCAGCAAGGTGCTGGGCGTTGAGTTTACCGGCGGCTGTGACGGCAATCTCAAGGCAATCTCCAAGTTAGTCGAGGGTGCTCCTGCCGATCGCGTCATCGAGGTTCTCGCCGGTAATACCTGCGGTATGAAAAAGACCTCTTGCGCCGATCAGCTTACGCGCGCTATCGAGGCCGCTCGCGCCGAGATCGCCTAATGGGTATCGCCGACCACATCAAGAATGGAATATCGCGCCGTGGCTTTGTGCTCGGCGGTGCTGCCGCGGGGGCTGCCACGGTGCTTGCCGGTTGCTCGAAAAAAACGGGCACCAGCGACGATGCCGCCGGCGAGCCGCAGGTTATCAAGGACGATTCGAAGATTGTCTCGATCACTGATGAGTACGAAGCTGTTGATATCGATCTTGAGCCGGCGGCGTCGTGGACGCTGCCGCTGGGCACGCTGCTGTACTACTGCGATGGCGACTACGCCGCCGCGATGATGGCGCCTGCTTCTGCTCTGCATGCCAATACGCTTGGTGTGCTCAACCTGGGCGATGGCTCGCTTACCACATTAATCGAGGATCCTATCGAGGGCACGGGATATGCTTTTTACGATGTCCGTGCCGGCGATGGCGTGTTTGCGTGGGTTGAGATGAACTTTGCCAATTCATCGTGGAAGCTCTACGCTCAAAATCTGTCGGGCGCTTCGCTCTCTGGCGACGTGGCTGAGCTCGATCGAGGTGGCAAGGACTATGATCCGCCCCTGTTTACGGCGTTCGGGTCATCGGTCATCTGGTATAAAATGCCTTCGGCAGGCGGCAATAAAACGAGTAGTGATTCGTTTTGCTATCGTCGCTCGCTTGATGAATCCAAGGCCGAGGTAATTTGGAAATCGATGGGCCGCTTTGCATCGGCCCCGCGCGCGAGCGACGGCATTTTGACCATCTCGCCGCGTGTCCGCAACGACGAAGGCGTCTACTATGGCATAACGGCAATCGATCTGACCGATGGCAACAACACCAAACGTGCCCAGCTAGTCCTTCCCTCGTCAGTCTCGCCTTTCGAGGCCGTATATATGGGCGATACCTTCGTGTTTTCTATCGAGGCGACCTATAGTGACGTGGGCAGCCTGGGCAACATGGGCACGTATATCGGTAATGAGGGAGGGCCATACCTCTTTCTGTCCCGCGAGCCGCTCGCATGTGCTGCCGGCAAGAAGAATAAATATCTCGTTAAGGTACAGGCATCGCATTTTCTCATCGACACCTCTGCCAAGACCTATGGCTCGCTGTTGTCGCCCGACCGCGCTTTGGAATATGGCGATTATCCAGCTACGGCGGGAAAATCGGACTCATTCCTTACGTACGCCACGGTGCGCAACAGCCAGGGTATACCCGAGACGGTCACCGCACGCCTATTCTCTCTTTAAGCTTAGAGGGGTTAAAAAGGCGCCAACAGGGGAATAAACGCGTTGTAATTGTGAGTACCGCCCGCCGAGCTGCCGCGTCATAGTGGCATCCGGCGGGCTCAGGTGCGTTAAAATGGGCTTGTTCTTAGCTGATTGAGACAGGGGGGCCGTGTTATGGCTTCAGATGCAAAAAAGATTCTGCTGGTCGAGGATGAGATGGCAATCCGTGACGCTGTCGCTGCCTATCTCGAGCGCGAGGGCTATTGGGTTGTGGGCGTCGGCGACGGCCAGTCCGCTATCGAGGAGTTCGAGAAGCATCAGTTCGACCTGGTCGTGCTCGACCTCATGCTCCCTAAGATTCCCGGCGAGCGCGTTTGCCGCACCATTCGCGATACCTCGGATGTCCCCATCATTATGCTGACGGCCAAGGGCGAGATCGAGGACCGTATTATCGGCCTCGAGCTCGGTGCCGACGACTACCTGATCAAGCCGTTCTCGCCGCGCGAGCTTGTCGCGCGCGTACGCGCCTTGTTCCGCCGTGCCCACCAGGCCGATGAGCCGGCCGTCGAGGTGCTCGACTTCGGCGATCTGGTCATTGACATCTCGGGCCACAAGATTTTGGTCGAGGGCAAGGAAGTCGACCTGACGGCTTCCGAGTTCAAGCTGCTCACCACGCTTGCCCGCCACCCCGGCCGCGTCTACAACCGCATGGAGCTGGTCGAGAAAGTGCTCGGCTACGACTTTGAGGGTTACGAGCGCACCATCGACAGCCACGTGAAGAACCTTCGCGCCAAGCTGGGCGACGACCCCAAGAAGCCCAAGTGGCTCTACACCGTCCACGGTGTCGGCTATCGCTTCGAGGCTCCGGCCAAGACCGATAAGTCGGACGAGAAATAGGGAAATCACATATGACACCTGCGCGCTTTGAAATCGGACAAAAGCACAAGCAGGAGAGCGAGGCGGGTTCCAAGGCTAGTTGGAACACGCCTCGCTCCGATTCACGGCCAACGATGAGCTATCCCTCGCGCATGGCACTTGCTTTTGCTCTGACATCGCTCATGACGGTATTGGTGCTGGTGGGCGTGGTCTCTGTTGTGTGGGGCACGGTCTTTTCGGATTACACGCGCTCCAATATCGTCGAAATCGCAAATTCCGCTGCCGAAAAGCTTGCGACGTCGTATGAGGAAAACGGCAATTGGACTGCGGGCGAGCTACGTACGGTCGCGACATCGAGTTTGGTGTCCGACGATTTGGGTATGCAGGTCGTCAACAAGAAAGGCGTTGTCGTTTATGACGACTCATGGCCTTCGGCAAGCGCGACCGCCGATGTGCGCGAGAACGAATCGCCGTCGAGCAGCTCGAGCGGGAAAAAAGCATCGCATAGTCCGGTCTCGTCGGCTCCCACCGGCTCCGATAGCGTTGCAAACGTCGAAATCATAACGTCTTCCGGCGAGCATGTCGGACAAGTAAAGCTGTGGGCCATCGGCTCCGATGCCTTGCTCACCAAGGCAGATTCTGCGTTTAGGGAGAAGACCTTTAACGCCATGGCCCTTGCTGCGGTTGTTGCAGTTTGCATTTCGGTCGTTATCGGATCACTCGTGTCGCGCATGCTCACCAAGCCGATTCACCGTATTACCAGCACGGCCAAGCAAATTCGCGATGGCGATCTGTCTGCTCGTACGGGCTTGCGCGGCGATGACGAGATCGATCAACTGGGCGAGACATTCGATGAGATGGCCACATCGCTCGAGAAGGATATGAAACACGAGAAACGTTTGACCTCGGACGTGGCTCACGAACTTCGCACTCCGCTTATGGCCATGCTCGCAACGGTCGAGGCCATGCAGGATGGCGTATATCCTACCGACGATGAGCACTTGGAGACTGTTGCTTCCGAGACGCGTCGCCTGGCTCGTCTGGTGCAGCAGATGCTCGACCTGTCGCGCATGGAAAACAGCACGGCTCCGCTCAACCTTGAGCCGGTGGACATGGTTCCTTTCGTGCGTTCCATCGTCAATGCCCAGGAGCGCCTGTTTGTCGACCGCGATCTGCGCTTGCGCTTTGCTGACGAGACCCAAGGTCACGACGATGTCGTCGAAGCCGATCCCGACATGATCACACAATGCGTCATCAATCTCATGAGCAACGCCATGCGCTACACCCCCGAGGGCGGTTGGGTCGTGGTGTCGGTGCTCAGTGACCGCAAACACGTCAGCATCGCCGTTTCTGATACCGGCATCGGTATTGCCAAGGATGACTTGTCGCGCATCTTCGGCCGTTTTTGGCGCGCCGATGCCAGCCGTGCCCGTGAGGCGGGCGGTCTGGGCGTGGGCCTCGCCGTGACTAAACAGATCGTCGAGCGCCATCACGGCTACATATCCGTGGAGTCGGAGCTTGGAAAGGGTACGACTTTTACGATTCATCTGCCTCGCGAGCACACGGCGGACGCGGCATCTACTACAATGGAGCACTAGCTTTTCGCTATTCGGTGAAGGAGGGGTTTCGTCCCTGCCGCTCCGAGTTTGCGAAAACGTGCGGGAAAGAACCCGCATTACTGTCGTATTTTGGTAAGGAGTGACTCACGTGACAACGATGGAGCGTCGTCCGGATTCCCGTGGCAAGGTTCGTGATATCTACGATGCCGGTGAAAACCTGCTGATGGTCGCCACCGACCGCATTTCTGCGTTCGACTTCATTCTTCCCGACGAGATTCCGTTTAAGGGAGAGGTGCTCAACCGCATCTCGGCATTCTGGTTCGATAAGTTTGCCGACATCGTTCCCAACCACCTCGTTTCCATCGACCCGGCGGATTTCCCTGAGGAGTTTGCTGAGTATCGTGACTACCTCGCCGGCCGCGCCATGCTGGTTAAGAAGGCCCAGACGATTCCTATCGAGTGCATCGTCCGCGGCTATCTGACCGGTTCGGGCAAGAAGACCTACGACGAGAACGGCACCGTCTGCGGCATCCAGCTGCCTGAGGGCCTGACCGAGGCTTCCAAGCTTCCCGAGCCGCTGTTTACGCCGTCCACGAAGGCCGAGATCGGTGACCACGACGAGAACATCTCGTTCGAGCGTTGCTGCGAGATCGTGGGCGAGGACATCGCCACGCAGATTCGCGACCTTTCCCTCAAGATCTACAAGGCTGCCGCCGAGTATGCAGCGACCCGTGGCATCATCATTGCCGACACCAAGTTCGAGTTCGGTGTCATCGATGGCAAGGTTACGCTGATCGACGAGTGCCTCACGCCCGACTCCAGCCGTTTCTGGCCTGCCGCCAGCTACGAGGAGGGCAAGATTCAGCCCAGCTACGACAAGCAATTCGTCCGCAATTGGCTCAAAGCCAACTGGGATATGACGGGGGAGACCCCGCACCTGCCCGCCGAGGTCATCGATGGCACGTCCGAGCGCTATCGCGAGGCCTTCCAGATCATCACGGGCTCCCAGTTCACAAGCATGAAGGAGAACGCATAAGTGAGTACCCGTAGCGCCACGAACAAGCGCACGCAATCCCACGAGGTTACCGGGGTTGCGCGCAAGTCCGCTGCATCCGCCAAGCCCGCCCGTCAGGCAGCGAGCTCTGTCCGCGTCGTGCCGGCTTCGTCTAAGGCACGCCGCAAAGAGCTCGAGAAGGGCGAGAATCTCGAGGGCCTCTCTAAAGAGGAGAAGCGCGCCCGCAAGGCTAAGCAGCGCGCCAAGGAGGACCGCATCTACACGGTGTCGAATATCCTTCTCAAGCAGGATGAGGACTACACCAAGCGCCGTCGTATCTGGTGGGCCGTGCTTACTATCGGCATGGTACTCGTCGTGGCAATTTGGGCTTCGCTCTACTTCGCTCCCGCTGGCATGGTGTCCAGCCCTGTCCAGATGGTCGGCATCGTTTTGTCCTACGTCGTCATTTTGGGTGACTTTATTTACGACTTCGTTCGTATTCGTCCCCTGCGTAACATGTACCGCACGCAGGCCGAGGGCATGTCCGAGAACAAGCTCAACGCTCTTATTGAGCGCGCGGCTGCCGAGGAGGACAAAAAGGACTCCAAGAAGAAATAGCGTTTGCATGCATACTTATCGCTAAGATATAAGGCGCGTCGTTTTTGCGGCGCGCTTTTTACTGTTCTATAGATAGATGGAGTGGCACATGATTCGAGCTGCCCTGACGGTCGAAGAAGCTCTGGAGGGCATGAAGGCCCTGGAGCCCAAGATTAAAAACTATGCGCGTCTGGTTGTCCGCAAGGGCGTAAACGTCAAGCCCGGCCAGGAGGTTGTCGTTCAGTCTCCGGTCGAGTGCGCGCCTTTTGCCCGCGTGGTGGTCGCGGAGGCTTATGCCGCCGGCGCTGGCCACGTGACGGTCATTTGGGCCGATGATGCCGTGACGAGGCTCACGTACGAGCATGTCGATAAAAGCTATTTTGAGCAGACGCCCGAGTGGAAGCGCATGCAGCTGGATTCCCTGGCCCAGGATGGTGCCTGCTTTGTCTTTATCGAGGGGGCGGATCCTGCCGCTCTTAAGGGCATCGATCCCGCTAAGCCTGCTGCAGCTTCTAAGGCAAGGAACACGCAGTGCAAGGTCTTCCGCCGCGGACTGGACTACAACATCAACCCGTGGTGCATCGCCGGCGCGCCGGTCGTTGCCTGGGCGCGCGAGGTGTTCCCGGGAGACGCCGATGAGGTTGCAATCTATAAGCTGTGGAATGCGATTCTGCATACCGCTCGCGCCGATGGCCAGGACCCGGAGAGCGACTGGGAACTCCATGACGCCGCATTCGAAAAGAACCTGCGTTTCCTGAACGACAATCGTTTCGACTACCTGCATTACACCTCGGCAAATGGAACCGATCTGACGATTGGCATGACGAAAGGTCACGAGTGGGCCGGCGGCAAGGGCAAGACGCCCGATGGGTACCCCTTCTTCCCCAACATTCCCACCGAGGAAGTCTTCACCTCGCCTGATCGTATGCGTGCCGACGGTATCGTGTATTCGGCTATGCCGCTCATTCACCACGGTAACAAGGTTGACGATTTTTGGATTAAGTTCGAGGCGGGCCGCGTAGTGGACTACGATGCCCGCGTGGGTAAGGCGACGCTTGCGAGCATTATTGACACCGATGAAGGTGCCGCTCATCTGGGTGAGGTCGCGCTTATCTCCAAGAACACGCCGATCCGTGAAAGTGGCGTTCTATTCTATGACACGCTCTATGATGAGAACGCTAGCTGCCATCTCGCGCTGGGTGTCGGTTTCCCCGAATGCATCGAGGGTGGGTATGACATGTCCAAGGAGGAGCTCCTGGAGCATGGCGTTAACGTCTCGAGCACGCACGTCGATTTTATGATCGGCACGGACGATATCGATATTACGGGCATTACGCCTGATGGACGTGAAGTTGTGATTTTCCAGAACGGCCAATGGAGTTGGGAATAGCCCCAGACCGTGGTACAATGCCACCCGCGGGCCGTTAGCTCAGCTGGCAGAGCAGGGGACTTTTAATCCCAAGGTCCAGGGTTCGAACCCCTGACGGCCCACCATAGAATAGAAAAGCGACTGGCGGATGCCGGCCGCTTTTTTGTTGCCGCGACATGGGTTCGAACCCGAAAGGGCGCGGAGCTGAGTAAACGCGTGAGCGTTTGCCAGCGCAGCGCGCAAGGCGCGAAGCGCCGCAGCGGCCGTCTGCAGAGCAGGCCGAACCTCTGACGGCCCACCCAAAGAAAGGAAAACGAAATGAAAACAGATAGATACGGAATTAGCGGCAGCACATTAAAGATAATAGCGGCCATTTCGATGGTTCTCGATCATGTAAGCAGGATCGTCCTGACCAATGGAATCATGACTCACGCATCGTACAATCAGATATCAGACGAACAGTGGGCGATTCTAAGCGAGGCTTCGGATGTGCTTCATGTTCTTGGCAGAATTGCATTTCCCTTATTTTGCTTTTTGATAGTTGAGGGATTTTTGCATACTCATGACATAAAGAGGTACCTGCGAAATATGCTTGTCTTCGCAATCATTGCGGAGCCCATATACGATTTCGTTCAAACCGGGCAACTATTTGACCTTCGGCAACAAAATGTTATGTGTGAGCTCCTGCTTTGCTTGGTCTTCTTGATAATTCTGGAAAAGATACAAAGCCTTTCAAAATGGAAGAGGTACATCGCAGAAACTGCTCTGATTGTTTTGACAGCACTGGCAGCTGAATACACTAAACTAGATGGCGGTGTGTATGGCATCCTGCTTGTGGCTGCATTCTATTTATTCCACGACAGCAAGGCCAAGATGTTCTTTGCTGCAGTATGCGCAGTGCTCCTTTCGTCATGCCATATAGTTGGCGGCGGATTTGAGTTTGCTACAGCTAATATATTTAATCCTGATGTTGCTGCCGCGGTCGTTTCGTTGCTGCTTATCAATCTTTATAATGGCAAGCGAGGGCTGAAGCTCAAATATTTCTTCTACATTTTCTATCCGGCTCATCTTGCTCTGCTTTATGGTGTCTCACTTATTGTTTTGAACTGTCTTTAAAAACTCTCAAACAAGTCTCTGAAAGCAGAACTAAATTGACCCTAAGACTGCTTGTGAATTTCCGGAAGACCTGTGAGATACGAGGATAGACAACGAGGGCTGTAGAAAGATGCTTCGAAAGCATGAATGGCAGCGAGAAAATGAGTTCGGAAGCACCCCTCTGGATGCTCCAGCATAGAATAGAAAGCGATCGGCTCCGGCTGGTCGCTTTTTTGTTACCGATGCACGGTTCGAACCCGAACTTCTATATATAGGAACGCTTGGCGAACAAAACCTGCCTTTTACCGACGGGAAACAAATAACCGATGCTTTTGGAGTAAAGTGGCGCTCCAGAGATGACCGATGCCTCAACATCTATAAACCAGCTGGTCACCGCCAATATCAGAAGCTGATGCTTCAGTTATAACCTCAGTGAAGTGACTGAGGGACCTATTCATTTGTGAACAAAATATGGAGTACGGGATTCCCGCCCCCGGCGCCCCTCCGGTCTGGCAATATATCTCCTTGCCGCGCGGCCCGGTCGGACCGGATCAGCCGCCAGGCGTGCACCTTGAGAACCGGATACTGCGAGGATGGACACATTCAGTG
>UQTV01000005.1 GCA_900544095.1 uncultured Collinsella sp. | reverse complement strand
CTTCCGGTAAGGGCCCAGGTAGACTACCTGGTCGATAGACGGCAGGTGCAAGGACGGCGACGTCCTCAGCCGAGCCGCACTAATCGCCCGAGCTCTTCCGGAACCGCACCTCGCGGCCCGCGGGACCTAGCGCTCATGCGCGGTCCGGGCACGAGGATGCCCCCGAGTCAGATCTTTCCTATGCGCCATGCGGCCCCCAGGGCACGTAGATGAGACCCAGGACACCGTAACGGTGGGCGCCGCCCACCGGTCAGCGGCCAGAGCATGGGGGGCACGCCCGGTCCCGTTCCGAACCCGGAAGCTAAGCCCCATCGCGCCGAGAGTACTGCGGGGCCAGCCCGTGGGAGGCCAGGGCGCCGCTGACCGGTGGACGGCACCGAGCCGTCGCAAGACTTGAAGAAGGGGGAGGCCTCGCGGCCTCCCCCTTTTTTGCGTTTACAGGGCGTGAATGACTCAATTACACCAGACGATCTTGTTGTTTTCGGTATTGAGCCTTTATTTAAAGAAAATAAATCGTATAACAAGGGCAACTGCTATGGCCGCAATGATCATAAGCAGGATTGTCAGCTGATGCTGCTTGCGTCGTTTACTTGACGAAACGAAGATTGATTTTCCCTGTTTTGGAGTCTCGAGATAGCGAGCCGAATGCGTCAAGGTTTGCTTGGGTCGAGGCCCTCTTTGTTGATGAGCGGCGGATGCTTTCATCGGCTCATCACTAACTGCACTGTTTTTAGATAATGGTGCGTCTTTCAGATATACAGGGTCTCCCGAGGCAACGCCCATATGTTTACGTCCCGTTTGGGCTTCTTCGAGCGTTTGATATCGGTTTCTTGTCACATATTTGGGCTCTGGGCCATTGATGGGCTCTTGCGAGATGTGGGGGCGATGGAATCGAATCGGTTGCGGGCTGGATGCTTCGTCCTGCTCCGGCATAAACGTGTTGTCCTGTTTTTGATCGTCCATGATGCCCTTAGCTCGTCATCAATATCGTGTATGCGCCCATTGTAAGCCAGCCATCTAGTTTTGATGGGATTGCATACATTATTTAAGCCTTCGTTCAAATTCCGTTTATTAGACAAAACCTTAGTCAACCAGACTTAGATATGCTTATATCAATAGACTCAAAAAACTTTATAGTCGATGTATATATAAGAAGCGGCTGGGCATATATAACAGCGTCAAAAGAAGTCCCAGTCACCTAGAAGATGACTCGGCAGTCCTTAAAAGGAGTGGTAAACATGGCAAGCATGGTTCCTTATCGTTCGGTTTTTGGCGTTCGTCCTTCTGCTAGCTCGCTGTTCGATTTGTTTGATGATATGACCGATCTTGCAAACAACTCGATTGCTTCCAAGGCGTTCCCCGTTGATGTCGAGGACAAGGGCGATGGTTATGAGGTCAAGGCCTATCTGACCGGCGTCGCTAAGGATGATATCGACGTTGAGCTTAACGAGGGTCGCCTGTCGATTAGCGTGAACGTTGTGGAGGACGAGGAGAACGAGGGCAAGAACTTCCTGCAGAAGGAGTTTAGCTCGTACAGCGCGACGCGCGGCGTGTATCTGAAGGACGCTTCGAGCGAGGGCCTTTCGGCTAAGTATGCTGACGGCATCCTGACCGTTACGGTTCCCAAGATTGTCGAGAAGAAGAACGTTACGAAGATCTCCATCGACTAACGATGGCTCTGCTTCAATCGAGAGTATGAGTTAAGGGGGGGCTGGGAAGTGATTCCCAGCCCCCCCCTTGTTGTCTTGAGGGGCTATTGAATGGTTGTCGGTTGATATTGGCTTGCAGGGCGTATCGAGAGCTTCCGCGGCCCTTGAAGACGGGTGGCAGAACTGCCGAGTTCATCATCGAGACTTGCATCAAGCGCGTTGGCATAGCTTTTGACGGTAAGGCTTGGACGATTATTGTCCTGGCTGATGTGCATGGCGATGAGTTGTTCGGTGCGATCGGTAACAAGTTCGCGCGCGGCTTCGGCGGCCTGGTTGTTGGAGAGGTGCCCCTTTGTGGACAGGATGCGCTCCTGAAGAAAGCGGGGGTACGCTCCTTCGCGCAACATAGTTACATCGTGGTTACTTTCGAGCGCGAGAACTCGACAGTCTTTGAGGATGCCTATGGCCTTGCTCGATAACTCTCCGGTGTCGGTGGCAAACCCAATGGAATCATCGAGAGCATTAAATCGATAGCCGACAGGATTGATGACATCGTGCGATGTTGAGTAGGTTTGCACGTGGATGCCGGCAATGGGGAGCGTGTCGCCGGGGTCAAATTCCTCTACGGGCAGGTGCGCGAGGTTTTCTTTGCATGAAAGGGTATCCCTGCTGGCAAAGAGGGGACCATGCCAGTGCTTGCACCATACATCGAGCCCCTTGATATGGTCACCATGCTCATGGGTGATTACAAGAGCGGCGACGTCGTCTGCCGAGAGGCCAAGCTCCGCCATGCGTTTAAGTGTCTCGCGGCGGGACAGGCCGTTGTCGATCATGATGAGCCCATGAGGCCCCTCGACGAGTGCGCAGTTGCCTTTTGAGCCGCTGCCGAGGATATGAAGGTGCAGGCGAGACATAAGATTCCAAAGGATACAATGAGTGCGGACGAATAGAGGAGGAAGCGAATGCCAACGGTATCTCAGCACTATGGACATCATGCCGCGCCGAGGACGGATAAGAGCGTCCTGGCAACGCGGCAGGCCGCTGCCCCCGTAGTGCTCATGGTATCAGGCGGTGCGGACTCGACGGCGCTGCTCCTTATGGCTTGCACATCAAAGCTGGATATCCAGGACGGGCGCGGCGTCGCTCCCATTGCGCGCGAGCGATTGCACGTGCTGCATGTAAACCATCATCTGCGCGGGGAGGCATCCGATGGCGACGAGGCCTTTGTACGTGACCTGTGCGCGCAATACGGCTTGCCGCTGTGTGTTGAGCATGCCTATTTTGATGACGAATCGGGCAATATCGAGGCTGCGGCTCGCGAGGTGCGCTATGCCGCGGCACGGAGATATGTTCGCGAACTTTGTGCCGAATCGGGCGCACCGCGGACGGCGGCTCGTATCTGCACCGCGCATACTTCGTCGGACCGCGCGGAAACATTTTTGATGAATGCCATTAAAGGGTCGGGTCCCGCGGGTCTATCGAGCATTCCGCGCCGTCGGAACATTGTGGTTCGCCCCTTGCTCGACCTCACGCACGATGAGCTCGTGAGCTATCTGCAGGTGCACGGTCAGCCATGGCGGGAAGATGAAAGCAACGAGGACGTTTCGTACTTGCGCAACTATGTGCGCCATCGGGTGATGCCGGTGGTGGCGCAGCGCAACGCGAGCGTCTGTAAGACGATTGGCGCCGCCTGCGAGATCTTAGGCGATGAGGATGCCTTTCTTTCCCAGCTTTCCGCACAGGCGTTCCGAAGCTGCCTGCGTAAGGAGGCGGCGGGTGCACTGGTCCTTGACGCTCGTCGACTGGCCGCGGCTGAGGTGGTAATCGCGCGGCGCATCGTGAGACTGGCGATTAAACGCATCGATCCGGACGCTCGTCCAGAGATGCGACATGTGGAGCGAGTCCTTTCCTGCGTTGCCGAGGGCGCCGGCTCGGTCACGCTTCCGGCGGGGATTGACGCACGCATTGAGTTTGGCATGCTGGCGTTTAAGGCGCCGGTGGCTCGCGAGGGCCTGGTCGCGGACTGGGTTACCGTACCCGGTCGTTTGCCGTTGGGCGGGGGACGTGTGCTGGTCGCAGAGCCGATGGCCGTTGAACCGGGATGCGATATCGTGCGCCGCGCCCGTGAGCTTGCGGCTGCCGGGGAAGTGACAGCTTTGGTAGACGCGGCTGCCCTGGGTTTTGCCGACAGCGATAGTGAGCGGATCCTGGCGGGCTCGCGTGGCGAGATCCCTGCCGAGGCGCGATTGGCGCGCCTGTGGGTGGACGGTCCCGCACCGGGAGATGTGATGTGCCCGTTGGGGATGAACGGCCGAAGCAAGAAAGTGTCAGACCTGCTGAACGAGGCTCGTATTCCCGTTTCTGAGCGCGCAGGCGTTCCTGTGGTGAGAACGGCTCCGGGAGGTGCCGTGGTATGGGTCGCCGGAGTTCGCGCGGACGAGCGTTTTAAGTGCACGGCCGCAACGCGCGTGGCATATCTGCTCCGCGTGGTCGATGCGGAATAGCGTCCCACGCCAGCTATTCTGTGCGACGTTGACGGTATTCCCGCGCTGATGGCGTACGGGCTGGAAAATATACCCCGTGCGCTGCTAGAATGTGAAGTTCGCGTCCATACGGCGGTGTGTGGGCGATAAGCACAAGAAAGGGTTGTCATGGCTTCTCAACATCCGGATATCGAGAAGGTTCTGTTTACGCAGGAGGATATCGACGGTATCGTCTCTCGCCTAGGCGAGCAGATTACTCGCGACTACGCGGGTAAGGATCTGGTGCTGATTGCGGTCCTGCGCGGCGCCGTGGTCTTTATGGGCGACCTGATGCGCAAGATCGAGCTGCCGACCAACATCGATTTCATGGCTGTTTCGAGCTATGGCGACGGTGTGAAGTCCTCGGGCATCGTGCGTATCATTAAGGACCTGGATATCGACATCCGCGGTCGCGACGTGCTGATCGTCGAGGACATTCTGGACTCGGGCCTGACGCTCAAGTATCTGATGAAGAACCTCGAGAGCCGCAAGCCCGCTTCGCTGGAGGTTGCCGCCTTCCTGTGGAAGGACGTTGAGGACCGTACCTCGGCCGTCACGCCCAAGTATGTTGGAACCCATTGCCCCGATGCCTTTGTGGTGGGCTACGGCCTCGACTATGCCGAGCGCTATCGTAACCTTCCGTATCTGGGCATTTTGAAACCGGAGGTTTATTCGTAAGATGCCCGACGACCGTAACGATAACAATTCCCAGACTCCCCGGGAGCCTAAGATCCCGGGGATGCCCGGAGGCAAGAAGCCCACGCGTACGGGCTGGCTGTATTTTATTTTGGCTTGCGCGCTTCTGGGCTACGCCTTCTTTAACATGGGCTCCGGCTTTGCCAATTCCAGCAATACCGTAAAGCTCGCGACGAGCGAGATGGTTAACGCCATTAAGCAGGATCGCGTCGAAGATTTGACCTATACGGTTCAAGACGGAAGCGTGGCGGGTCATTACTGGAAGACGAAAAAGGACAAGGGTGACACGAGCGAGCTCAAGAGCTTCTCCTCGACCTATGTCGGCTCCGATTCGCTTGCCGAGCTTATGGCGGAGCACCCCGATACCAAGTACATCGTCAACACCAATGACCCCGATTTTTGGGGCGACTTGGCGATGAGCGTGCTTCCGACGATCGCCCTGATCGCCATCATGTTCTACTTTATGCGCCAGATGATGGGCGCCAACAGCAGGAACATGCAGTTTGGCAAGACCAACGCCAAGACCAACGAGGCAACGCGCCCCAAGGTCAAGTTTGAGGATGTTGCCGGTGTGGACGAGGCAGTCGAGGAGCTCGAGGAGATTCGCGACTTTTTGAGCGATCCGGACCGCTATCGCAAGCTGGGCGCCAAGATTCCGCGCGGCGTGTTGCTGGTTGGCCCTCCGGGTACCGGTAAAACCCTGCTGGCCAAGGCCGTCGCCGGCGAGGCGGGCGTGCCGTTCTTTAGCATCTCGGGTTCCGACTTTGTCGAGATGTTCGTGGGTGTCGGCGCCAGCCGCGTGCGCGACCTTTTTAAGGAGGCCAAGTCTCAGGCTCCGTCAATCATCTTTATTGACGAGATCGATGCCGTGGGACGTCAGCGCGGAGCTGGCTTGGGTGGCGGTCACGACGAGCGCGAGCAAACGCTCAACCAGCTGCTGGTCGAGATGGACGGTTTTGAGGAAAGCGAGTCGGTCATCCTGATCGCCGCGACCAACCGTCCTGACATCCTGGATCCGGCATTGCTGCGTCCCGGTCGTTTTGACCGTCAGGTTACGGTCGACCGTCCGGATGTGAAGGGCCGCGAGCAGATCTTGCGCGTGCATGCCGAGAACAAGCCGATGGACGAGGACGTGAAGTTTGAGAAGCTCGCCCAGATGACCGTTGGCTTTACTGGTGCCGATTTGGCGAACCTGCTCAACGAGTCTGCGCTGCTGGCCGCTCGCCGTCATCGTTCCGTGATCTCGATGGACGAGGTCGAGGAGTCGATGGAGCGCGTGATTGCCGGACCGCAACGCAAGGGTCGCGTGATGACCGAAGCCGAGCGCACCACGATTGCCTACCACGAGAGCGGCCACGCTTTGGTGGGCCACATCCTGGAGCACTCCGATCCGGTTCATAAGATCTCGATCGTCAGCCGCGGTCAGGCCCTGGGCTACACACTGCAGCTTCCGCAGGAGGATCACTTCCTCAAGACCAAGAACGAGATGCTCGACGAGCTCGCCGTGTTCTTGGGCGGTCGCGTTGCCGAGGAGCTCATGTGCGATGACATCACGTCGGGCGCGAGCAACGACCTGGAGCGCGCGACCAAGATGGCGCGCGAGATGGTCACGCGCCTGGGCATGAGCGAGGAGCTGGGCACTCAGGTCTTTGGCGAGGCGCAGCATCAGGTATTCCTGGGCCGCGACTATGCCGATCATCAGGATTACTCCGAGGAGACGGCGCGCCGCATTGATATCGAGGTTCAGCGCATCATGCGCGAGGCCCATCGTCGTGCTGTTGAGATCTTGGATGCCCGTCGCGATCAGCTCGATCTGATGGCGAAGGTGCTGCTTGAGCGCGAGACTGTCGAGGGCGATGCCGTGAATGCCCTGCTCGATAACGAGTGGGACGCCTATCTTGAGCGCGAGGGCGATATCCTGGCGGCCAAGGAGGAGCGCAATGCCAAGGCGGCCGGCATGCCGACCAAGAAGCGCGCGCCTCGTATGAGCGAGGAGGAGCTGGCGGCTGATGCCGCGGCCTTTGCGCAGGCGGCCATGCAGGAGGATGCCGAAGCCACATCCGACGATGCCGGCGATGACCATGTCGTCAACGCTGGCGGCAACACCGACGCCGATAAATAGTTCTTGTAGCGAAAGCCTCCGCGGGGAAACCTGTGGAGGCTTTTCTTTTAAGCGATATGTTGATTGGGGACAGACTTAAATGAGCGTTTTCACGCATTTAAGTCTGTCCCCAATCAACATTGCTGCGGCACTTTGCTCAGCTAAAGCGTACAATAGCGCCTATGTGAAAGGGGAACAGATGATCAACGAAACTATGTATGCTCGCGGTGCGGAAAGCTCCATCATCCGTGAGATCTTTAGCTATGGCCTTGAGCGCAAGGCACAGATCGGTGCGGAGAACGTATTCGACTTCTCGCTGGGCAACCCGAGTGTTCCGGCGCCCGCTGCTGTGGCTGAGTCCATTAAGAAGGCCTTGGAGCTGCCGAGCGACCAGCTGCATGGATACACGCCTGCGCCGGGTCTGCCGCAATGTCGAGCAGCCGTCGCTGACTCGCTCAACCGTCGCTTTGGCACGAGCTATGAGGGCAAGGATGTCTTTATGACCGTGGGCGCGGCGGCTTCGCTCACCTGCACGCTCAATGCCGTGACGAACCCGGGTGACGAGGTCATTGTTATCGCCCCGTACTTTCCGGAGTATCGCGTTTGGATTGAGAAGGCCGGCTGTACGTGTGTCGAGGCGCTCGCCGATGAAGATACGTTCCAGCTGAGCGTGAGTAACGTGCTCAAGGCGATTACTGATAAGACGGCTGCCGTCATTATCGACTCGCCCAACAACCCGACCGGTGCCGTATATACGCGCAACACGCTGACGCGACTGGCCAATGTTCTGCGCGAGGCCAACGCTCAGCGCGATCCCGAGAATCCGATTATGCTCATCTCGGATGAGCCGTACCGCGAGATCGTGTACGGTGCCGAGGTGCCTTGGGTGCCCTCGATCTACGAGCACACCATCGTGTGCTACTCGTATTCCAAGTCGCTGTCGCTGCCGGGTGAGCGCGTGGGGTGGATCTTGGTTCCCAACACCAATCCGCAGGCTGCCCGTCTGATGCCGGCTGTTGCGGGTGCTGCCCGTACGCTGGGTTTTGTATGCGCACCGGCGCTCTTCCAGCGTGTGATCATCGATTGCATCGATGAGCCGAGTGACGTTGAGGCCTATGCACGCAACCGCACGGCGCTTACCGATGCATTGGCGGAGTACGGCTACCCGTATGTTGAGCCGGATGGCGCGTTCTACCTATGGGTGAAAGCACTGGAGCCCGATGCGAACGCCTTCTGCGAGCGTGCAAAGAAGTATGAGCTGCTTGCGGTTCCCTCGGACAGCTTTGGTATGCCGGGCTGGTTCCGCCTGGGCTATTGCGTGAGCTACGAAACGATTGTCAATTCGCTACCCGCTTGGAAACAGTTGGCGGACGAGTATCGTTAAAAGTAAAGCGCTCTGCCTATAATGTTTTACGTGAAACGGGGTTTGGTGTTAAGCCGGACCCCGTTGTCATGGACGTTGTGTCTTTGGGATGGAGTGGTTTTACGACTATCGAAGGCTATGCGTACAATGAATATAAGCGACGGCCGTGCCAGATAAGGAGACCTGATGCCCTACCTGCTTTCTTGTGACATTCATACCCATACGATGTTCTCTGCGCATGCATATTCGACCATTGAGGAGAATGTGTACTGGGCGGCAGAGCGTGGTCTGCAGGTACTCGGATCTGCCGACCATCTGAGCTCTATGGTTACGGCTTGCCCCAATGACCTGCGCAGTTACCAATTCTTTATCAACCAGGATATCTGGCCGCGCATTTGGAGCGGCGTGCTGGTGCTGCGTGGTGCCGAGGCCGATATCGTTTCGCTGGACGGAAGCCTGTTTGGCGAGGACACTCCTGTCACGCTCGATATCGCCGGCGATTCGTACAGCCGTCAGCATTCGCTGTTCGATTTGGTTACGCGTAATTTGGATTATTTGGTTGCAAGCGTGCATAATCCGCAGATTGCTGAGGGCGCGACGCTCGCCCAGACAACCGAGATGTATATCAATGCCTTGGAACACCCCAAGGTATTCATGCTGGGCCACGCGGGGCGCTCGGGCGTGCCGTTCGATATCGATGAGGTGCTGCTGGCGGCCAAGGCCAAGCACAAGATTATCGAGATCAACAACCATAGTCTTGAACACGGTGTCGACACTGAGCATTGGGCCGTATGCCGCAAGATCGCCGAGCGCTGCGCCGAGCTGGGCGTGGGTATTGGCGTGTCGACCGATGCCCACATTGGCATGGCCATTGGCAAACTCGATCACGCGCGCAAGATGCTTGACGAGATTCACTTCCCGCTGGATTTGATCGTGACGCGCGACCGCGAGACGCTGCTGCGCGAGATGGCGGCAGCCGGCGTGTGTGACCTGCGCAAGGGGATGTAGCGGAGTTCATAAACCAAGCGAAGGGGGCGGTCTAGACGGGCCGCCCCCTTTCTTGTCTCGAAAATCTACCGGGGTGGATTAGCGGCGCTCGAGGACCGCTACGGTTTCGGTGTGGTCGGTATGGGGGAACATGTCGACGGGCGTGATCTTGAGCAGGCGATAGCCTCCGTCGAGGAGCTGGTGCAGGTCGCGCTCTTGGGTCACGGGGTTGCAGCTGATATAGGTGATGCGGCGCGGCTTAAGTGCGCAGGCGGCTTCGAGGAACTCGGGTGTGGAGCCGGCGCGCGGCGGGTCGATGGAGAGAACGTCAACGCGCTCGTTGTTATCGGCAGCGTCCAGGATGTAATCGGTGGCGTCGTCGGCCATAAACCAAGCGCTGCGGGTGAGGCCGTTGAGCTCGGCATTGCGGCGTGCGTCGGCAATGCCCGCCGGGTTGCGCTCCACACCGAGCAGCATGATGCCGATACCCTTGTTCTGGGCTTCTTTAGCTGCGCAAAGACCGATGGTGCCGCTGCCGCAGTAGGCATCCATAAGCACATCGCCCTGGCGCAGATCCATGCCATCGATAGCGAGCTGGTAGAGCAGCTCGGTCTGCTGCGGGTTGGTCTGGTAGAACGCGGTAGGGGAGATATCGAATTCGCAACCGAGCAGCTGGTCGCGCATGCACTCGGCGCCATAGACGATACGAGTCTCCTCACCCAAGATGGCGTTACCGGGGCGTCCGTTGATGTTTTGGGCAACGGTGACGATATGCGGATCGAGTGCGGCGACAGCCTCAAAGAACTCCTGCGCATGCGGCAAGTCGCGCTGAGCGGTCACGAGGGTGACCATAATCTGGTCGGTACGCCAACCGCAGCGAACGACGGCATAGCGGAGCAGCCCCAGATGCTTGTCTTCGTTAAAGGCAGGAATATGCAGACGTTCGGCCTCGCGAGCGATGCCGTTGAGAATCTGGCGGGCTCCCGGCGCCTCGACGGGGCATTCGGGCACGGCAACGATTCTGTGCGTGCCGCGCTCAAAGAAACCGCAACGGACGGCGCCCTCCTTACCGGGAGCAAAGGGAGTGGCAGCCTTATGACGAAAGCCACGCGGCGCAGGATATTTACCCGGGTCGCCCAGGGTGACACCCATACCACGAATAGGATCTACAGCAATGCCTTCACGCTCACAAAGCGAAGCAAAAAGCTCCTCCATAGCAGCCTGCTTGGCGGCGAGCTGCTTCTTATAAGGACGATTGAGCGCCGTACACCCACCGCAAGCTTTCATGATGGAACAAGGAGACTTGGGGTCCACAGCCTTACGCGCAGACGAAACCGAATCATTATGCGGGCGCTTGGAACGAGTCCGAGGCGCTTTGTCCCCGCCTCGGCGAGAGTCAGAACGCTTGGTCTTAGCCCTGTTCTTGGTCGATTTGCTTTTTGCAGCTTTAGAAGACTTGGATTTCGTAGAAGATTTCTCCTCCTTTGACCCCTCAGCCGCTTCCACCAAAGCACGACGAGCCCTACGCTCCGCACGAGATTCTGCCATCAATAACTCCACTAATTCATGAATTAAAGCTGCAAGTATTGTACCGTGCCAAGCCAGCAGACGATATACAAGCGGTTTAATCGTGTCAGTGATAAGCCCAACGACGTTTGCCCGCCGGATGCCGGGGCAGGGGTTAAGTTTGTCGCGAGTTCCGCACGAACAGGAGAGCACTTAATGTGCTCTCCGTCGTGAGCAGGACTGTAGAGCAGCAAACTTAACCCCTGCCCCGGCGCCCGGCGGGCAAACCTTCCCTTGTACTCCATCTCACTAAAGTGTATGATTCTGAACGTTACATGACTCACTTTACCTAACTAAAGTGCTATCAAGGGGGAATACCATGAATGCCGATATGTCTCGTCGTCAGTTTGTTGGTCTAGCCGGCTCGCTTGCCACGGTGCTTGGCCTTGGTCTTGTCGGCTGCGGCGGTGGTGCCGGCAAGGGCTCCGCTGCTGGCTCTGCCGCAGCCAAGGACGTGAAGGGCGCTGCGGAGTCCAAGAAGCTCGTGGTGGGCTTTGACAAGTCCTACCCTCCGTACGGCTTTGTGGGCGACGATGGCGAGTACGCCGGTTTTGACCTCGATCTGGCTAAGGCCGTTGCCGATAAGCAGGGCTGGGATGTCGATTACGAGGCCATCGATTGGGATGCCAAGGACACGCTGCTCAACTCCGGCGCCATCAACTGCATCTGGAATGGCTTTACCATGGAGGGCCGCGAGGACGACTACACGTTCTCCGAGCCTTACATGCTCAACGAGCAGGTGCTCGTGGTCAAGAAGGACGCGGGTATCAAGAGCTGGGACGATCTTGCCGGCAAGACCGTGATTACCCAGACTGATTCCGCTGCGCAGGATGTGCTCGAGGGCGACCAGAAGGATCTGGCGGCGACTTTTGCCACGCTCGACACGATCGGCGAGTACAACACGGCCTTTATGCAGCTCGAGAGCGGCGCGGTCGATGCCGTGGCTTGCGACCTTTCGATTGCCCAGTATCAGCTTGCCGCCAAGCCCGATGCTTATACGCAGCTCGACAAGCCGCTGTCCAGCGAGCACTACGCCGTCGGCTTTAAGAAGGGCGACACCAAGTCCGCCGATGCCGTGACCGAGTCGCTCAAGGCGCTCTATGAGGACGGCACGGTCAAGGACCTGTGCGATAAGTATGCAGATTACGGTCTATCCTTCGACAACTGGGTTCTCAAATAGCCACAGCACCCAACCTTGCGGCTCCAACCCTCCTCGCGTACCAAAGTACGCTTCGTCGGGCTTGTCGCTCGCAATCTTGGGCACTGTGCCTATTTGAGAGTAAAATCCGCTGTTCCGTTGCTGTGAAAGAGAGCTTAGGTTGTCTATTCAGATCATGATGCAGATGCTTGGCCAGGGATTCTTGGTCAGCTTGCAGCTGTTTGTGTTGACGCTGCTCGGGTCGATTCCGCTGGGAATCCCCGTGGCGTTTATGCGCATGAGCAAAATTGCGCCGCTCCGCTGGATTGCGCGCATCTACATTTCGGTCATGCGCGGTACGCCGCTCATGCTGCAGATGTTTGCCATCTACTTTGCCCCGTACTACGTGTTTGGCATTTCGCTCACGCCCGATTCCAAGTGGACGGCGTGCGTCGTGGCGTTCATCATCAACTACGCCGGTTACTTTGCCGAGATCTATCGCTCGGGCTTGCAGTCCATTCCGCGCGGTCAATACGAGGCTGCCGAGGTGCTGGGCTATTCGCGCGTGCAGACGTTTCTGTATATCGTGATGCCGCAGGTCGCCAAGCGTATTCTGCCGGCGATGGGCAACGAGATCATCACGCTGGTCAAGGACACGTCGCTGGCGTTTGCCATTGGCGTGGGCGAGATGTTCTCGACGGCCAAGGCGCTGGTTGCCTCGCAAGTGAGCATGGTGCCGTTTGCGATTGCGGCGCTGATTTACTGGGTCTTTAACTTTGTGGTCGAGATGCTGCTGGGTGCCGCCGAAAAGAAGCTGGACTATTATCATGACTAACTCAGTGATGAAAATCGAAAGCGCGCGCAAGGCGTTTGGCGGCAATGAGGTGCTCAAGGATATCTCACTCGAGGTAAAGCGTGGCGAGGTCGTGGCGATTATCGGGCCTTCGGGCGGCGGTAAGTCCACGCTGCTGCGCTGTGCCACGCTGCTCGAGACACTCGACGGAGGCTCGCTCTCGTTTGGCGACCTTGCCGTTGCGACGGATGCGGGATCGGGCGCGGTCTATGCGAAGGGCGATGTGCCCAAGCAGGCGCGCTCGCGATTCGGCCTGGTGTTCCAAAATTACAATCTGTTCCCGCACTATACGGTGATGAAAAACATTACCGATGCCCCGATCCGCGTGCTCAAGCGCCCGCGCGAGCAGGCGGAGGCGCGTGCGCGTGAGTTGATTGTGCAGATGGGGCTTACGGGCAACGAGAACAAGGTGCCGTGTGAGCTTTCCGGCGGTCAGCAGCAGCGCGTGAGTATTGCCCGCGCCCTGGCACTCGATCCGGAAATCTTATTCTTTGACGAGCCGACTTCGGCGCTCGATCCCGAGCTGACGGCCGAGGTGCTGCGTGTCATTAAGGACCTGGCGGCGCAGAATATGACGATGGTAATCGTGACCCACGCAATGCAGTTTGCGCGCGATGTTGCCGACCGCGTGGTCTTTATGGACGGCGGTCGCATTGTCGAGGAGGGATCTGCCGAGCAGGTTATCGACCATCCGCGCGAGCAGCGCACGCGTGAGTTCTTGAGCCGTATCGAGGGATAGACTCAGGTATTTACTCAACTATTAATTGAGGCGAAGCCGCCACAGGTCTTACGGTCTGTGGCGGCTTTTTGTTTACATCGACGGGGTTCAATAATTGCCCCACAAGCTTGTCTCTTCCTCTCGCCGTCTGTATTCATACGCGTGCCGAAAGGTGTGCATGGATGGGCGGCTGCAAGGGTAGGGTGGTGGCATAGGACATTTGGAGGGTGAGTCGGCTCGGCTGCCGACCATGCTGCTCCCGGGATGGCACCGACCGCGAACTCTCCCCGTTGGCGTCGCGCAATGCGCGCGGCCCTGCAAGGAGGTCATCATGGGTGCTCCCAAGACCGGTAACGTAAGGAACGTGGTGCTCGTAGGCCAAGGCGGGGTGGGCAAGACTTCACTCGCCGAGGCCATGCTCCACCTTTCCGGCAAGACCGCCCGCCTGGGCGGCCACGACGGCACCAAGCCTACGCTCGACTATGACCCTGAAGAGGTCAAGCGTGCATTTTCCATCTCGACGACCATCGCGCCGATCGACTGGAAGGGCGCGCGCATCAATGTGCTTGATGCCCCGTGCTACCCCGATTTTATCGGCGACGCCTTTGCCGCGATGAGCGTCTGCGAGACGGCTCTGTTTGTGGTCGACGCCGAGGCCGGCCCACAGCCTACGACGGTTAAGCTCTGGTATGCCGCCGAGGACCTGCGTCTGGCGCGTGCGGTGTTCGTAAACCGCCTGTCGCGCTCCGAGGCCAGCTTTGCGACCACGATGGACCTGCTGCAAGAGCGCTTTGGCACGCGCCTGGGCGCCGTGACCCTTCCCCGGGGCGAGGGCGAGGACTTTGACGGCATTATCGACCTGGTGCGCATGAAGGCGCGCCACTGCAACGGCACCGAGGCCGTTGAGTCGGAGATTCCCGAGGAGTATCGTGCCCAGGCCGAGGAGGCCCATGACCATCTGTGCGAGCTGGTGGCCGAGGCCGACGACGAGCTGATGATGAAATACCTGGAAGGCGAGGAGACGCTGACGCAGGAGGAGCTTGAAGGCCTGCTGTCTAAGGCGATCGCCGAGCGCATCTTTGTGCCGGTCTTTGCGGGCGATTGCATTAAGGAGCAGGGCGTCAACTCGCTGATGGACGACATCGCCACGTACTTCCCGGCGCCGACCGACTACGGCGAGATGCCGCTCATCGACGGTGATTCGCTTAAGATTTCGAGTGACGATGACCGTCCGGTGGCGTTTGTGTTTAAGACGCTGGCCGATCCGCAGCAGGGCCGCATCAGCTTTATCAAGGTGCTGACGGGCACGCTTGAGCCGGGTCTTGAGTTGGTCAACGCGCGTACCCGCAAGAGCGATCGTTTGGCTCACTTGTATGTGATGTGCGGCCGCGATATGACCGAGGTTGGCCATGCCTATGCCGGCGACATCATCGTGGCGCCCAAGCTGGCTGCCGAGACGGGCGATACGCTCTCGATTACCGGCAAGGTCGAGGCTGCGGCGTTTAAGTTCCCCAACTCGCAGTACCGCATCGCCATCGAAGCCGAGAACCGCGGCGACGAAGAGAAGCTCTACACGTTTATCGAGAAGGCCTGCAAGGCAGACCCGACCATGAGCATCGACCGCGACGAGGAGACCGGCCAGACCATCATCTCGGCAGTGGGCGAGGCGCAGGTTTCGGTGCTGCTCAATCGTCTGGAGGACCGCACCAAGGTTGCTGCCAAGAGCGTGCCGATCCGTATTCCGTATCGCGAGACCATCCGCCGCACGGCGAGCGCACAGGGCCGACACAAGAAGCAGACCGGTGGTGCCGGTCAGTATGGCGACTGCTGGCTGCGCGTGGAGCCGCTCATTGGGCCCGACGGCACGAGCGACGGCTACGAGTTTGTGGATGAGGTCGTAGGCGGCCGCATTCCGCGCTCGCTGATTCCCGCCGTGGACAAGGGCGTCCAGGAGACCATGAAGGACGGCATCATTGCCGGCTACCCGCTCACGGGCATTCGCGTCGCGGTGTACGACGGCTCGTATCACAGCGTCGACTCCAACGAGATGGCGTTCCGCGCGGCGGCACGCATCGGCCTGCGCAAGGCATGCGCCGATGCCGACCCGGTGGTGCTGGAGCCCATCGAGGAAATCACGGTGACGATCCCCGAGAGCTACGCCGGCGCCGTGATGGGCGACATCTCGGCCTCGCGCGGTCGCGTGACGGGCATGGAGACCGATGAGCGCGGTGACACCGTGGTCATCGCCCAGGCGCCGCTGGCCGAGCTGACGGATTACTCGACGCGCCTGCGCTCCATTACGCGCGGCACGGGTGACTTTACCATGAAGCCCGCTGGCTATGAGCAGGTTCCCTATGACGTTCAGGCCAAGCTGGTCGAGCGCTATGAGGAGGGTCGCGCCAAGTAACTAGACGATAAAAAACCGCCGCGATGGGGTAGTTCCGTTGTGGCGGCTTTTTTGGCGGGCGAGGTGCCCGCCCCAGCATCTGTGGGGCGGGCACCTTTTTGTGCCGTTGCAGTAGAGAAAAGTCCTCCTTTGCTAGAATAAACGTATATAGACGTCTACTTGAACAGGGAGGCAATATGTACGAGGCGGTTATCTTCGATATGGATGGGCTTATGTTTGACACCGAGCCTATCTGGGCTTCTTGTTGGCCTAAGACCGCAATCGAGTTTGGGGTTGAGTGCATGGAGGGCCTTGCGGACGCCATGCGCGGAACCAATGGAGCCGAGGCCGTATCCATTATTCGCGAATGGTATGGTGACGAAGTCGACCCCAAGGCATTTGTTGATCGTTTTTACGAAATAGCCCATGAAGCATTGGCCCATGGCGCAGAGAAAAAACCTGGATTGGATAGGCTTCTCGAGTATCTCAAGACTGAAGGGATTCCGATGGCGGTTGCCTCCTCGTCGAGCAGGGAGATGATCAAGGCCAACCTGATAAGGGGAGGAATACTTCCATATTTTGATTCGATCGTTTCTGGTATCGAGGTCGAGCATGCCAAGCCCTATCCTGACGTCTTTTTAAAAGCGGCGGACGAGCTAGGGGTGCCGCCGCAAAAATCCCTCGTCTTGGAGGATTCCTATAACGGGGTGCGCGCGGGCTTTGCAGGAGGTTTTCACACCGTCATGGTTCCTGATCTCTCCGAGCCAACAGAAGAGATGGAAAGATTAGCCACGGCGATTGTCCTGAACCTTAATGATGTTGTCGACATGCTGGCAAGCGGAACATTGGGGTAAACAGGTTGAACGATGGGCTGTCGAGTGTTTCTCGGCAGCCCTTTTTCTAATTCGAGACATTTAATGCTAGGCGCAAGAATCAAAAAGGTATATAGTCGTCTATAAACAGGTACATAGACGTCTATATAAGTATCTGGAACGTAAACTCAACTCGAATTGCCGTAACCCGGTTGGAGGAATCATGGCAGTTGTAACTTCGACTGAGCTGATCCAGATTGCACGCAAGAACGGATGGCTCCTTCCCGCATATAACACGACCAATATGGAGATGACCCTGGGTATCTTGGACGGATTGCAGAAGGCCGGCATGCCGGGCATCCTCCAGATCGCCCCTACCAACGTTAAGCTTTCCGATTACGGCATGATCGCCTCTATCGTTAAACGCGCGGCGGAGGACTATATCGTTCCCACGTGTCTGCATCTTGACCACGGCAAGACGCTCGAGGATGTTCGACAGGCGGTTCAGGCCGGCTTTACCTCCGTTATGATCGACGGTGCCGCGTTGCCCTTTGAGGAGAACATTCGCTTCTCGCGCCAGGCAGTTGACTACTGCCATTGCTACGGCGTGCCCGTTGAGGCTGAGCTCGGTGCCATCAAGGGCAAAGAAGACGATCATGTTTCCGAGGCGGATCTTAAGACCGACCCCGATCAGGTTTGCGAGTTTGTGGAGCGCACGGGCTGCGACCTGTTGGCTGTGTCTATCGGCAACGTTCACGGCCTTGAGGATACGCCGCGCATCGATTTGCCGCTGCTTGAGAAGCTTGCCGAGGTGTCTCCGTGTCCCCTCGTTCTTCATGGTGGCTCGGGCATTCCCTATGAGACCATCCACGCTATGCAGCCACACAAGATGTCCAAGATCAACATCGCAAGCGACCTGCGCAAGGCCTACATCACGACGGTTGGCAAGGCGTACGAGGCAAACAACAACGAGCATAATCTCGCCAAGGTACTGATTGATACACGTAAGGCAGTTGCGGACGTTGCTTACAAGACGACGCGCGCCATCAACGGCATCGCTGAGTAGCGCGGAATTACGAACATGGATGAGGCGATAATGGGTGCGCTCTACCTTGGTGTCGATGTGGGCACGTCATCGGTGAAGCTCACGTGCATTGATGAAGGCGGAAAAGTTGTCGCGACTGCGAGCGAGGCTTACGAGTGCTCTGAGCCTCATCCCGGTTGGCGGGAAATCAATCCCGAGACATGGTGGATCGCCATTTGCTCTGCATGCTCCCTGCTTGGAGAGAAAGTTGACCTGTCTCTAATAAAAGGCGTTGGCGCTACCGGGCAGATGCACACGACGGTCTTGATCGATGCCGACGGGGTGCCAACGTGTCCCGCCATAATGTGGAACGACCAGCGCACGATTGACGCTGTCTTTACCGAGAAGCAGTGGGCGCTGTCTGCGGGCTATCCTAGGGTCGCCAGCTTTCTTTCGACTGGGGTTCCGGCGATTAACCTTGCATGGATAGCTAAGAATAATCCTGAGGGCCTTTCAAAGAGCGAAGTGTTTCTTTCGGTTTCAGATTGGATTGCTCTCAAGTTTGGCGGGCGTGCTGGTACGGACTATTGCGGGGCTTCGACAACAGGGCTCTACGATAACGAGAGGCAAGCTTGGATCGGTGAGGTCTGCGAGCATTTTGGAATCCCCGAGTCGTTGCTTCCCGTTGTCGAGCCTTCTGATGCCGTAATTGGGACCGTGGTTGAGAGAGCTTCAAGCGAGACGGGAATTCCCGCAGGTGCCATGATCGTGAGGGGAACGGGCGACAATCCCGCGGCAGCGATCTGCACGGGATGCCTTTTGGAGGGCGTCCCCACCATCTCACTTGGAACAAGCGGCGTGCTGATGTATTCATCTGAGGGAGTTGACCTTCCGGCTGTTGGCAAGCCCGTGTTGTTCAAGTGGGGAAATACCCTTAAGACCCAAATTCAGCTGAGTATCAGATCGTGCGGCGGTGCCAAGGAATGGTGGTACGGGCAGATTCTAAGCAGTGAGTCCTACGATTTGGAGGACAAGGCCGTCGAGGACCCCTTCTACGACATGAGGGATCTCATGTTCTACCCCCATCTATCGGGAGAAAAAGTCCTGCACGGTTGCCCGTCGGTACGCGGTGCCTTTCTGGGGCTTGATCTTGACACGACTCGTTCCGAGCTCGAAAGGGCTCTGATGGAGGGCACGGCGTATGCCTTAAGGGAGCTCAAGGAGTCCGTGGACCATTCGGAAGAGTGGCGCAGCATCAGGCTCGTTGGAGGAGGGGCCAAGAACGATTTTTGGGCGCAAACGCTCTCCAACGTGTTGGGGGTCGATATGGTGCGGATGGAATCCTCCGGCGCCGGTCAGGGCGCGGCGCTGCTGGCTCTCTCGGCTTCTTGCGGCCAAGACTTGACGGCGGTTGCCGCAGGGGTCTGCAGAAAACTCGATTCCATTGAAAAAAACGACAGGGCCCATGAGCTCTACGACGCGCGTTTTAGCAGGTATATGCGTATATTTGAGGCACTCCAAATTATCTATGAGCTAAATAGCGCGTAGCCGTTTGTCTTGTAAAATCTACCGTTCACCGAAAGGAATGCGAGAAGGCAACCCGAAGAGCGGTCCCTTTGTAAGATATAGACAACCGTAGACAACCATGAGCGTATATGGCCGATTGAAAAGGAGGAGGGGGCGCTCAGGTAGAACGATAGAAGTAACGAACATTAACTAAGGAGAATGAAAATGGGAGCAGTAAACGATTTCCTTATCTTCCTTGCGGAGGACTTTACCGGCCTGTTTAATGCGGCTGGTGATCAGTTTGCCTCGTTTATTACGGGCATGATCCCCATGCTGATCTGCCTGATCCTTACGATCAAGGCAGTCATCCAGCTGATCGGCGAGGAGCGTGTCTATGGGTTCATGAAGAGGTGCACCAAGTATGCAGTTCTCCGCTATACCCTCATCCCGTTCCTTTGCACTTTCTTCCTCTGCAATCCGATGGCATACACTTTTGGTGTGTTTGTCGAGGAGGACTACAAGCCCGCATTCTACGATGCGGTCGTGTCCATGATGCACCCCATCGTTGGTCTTTTCCCGCACGCTAACTCTTCCGAGCTCTTTGTTTGGCTTGGTATCTCGGCCGGCTACGAGGCACTGGGAAAGAACTCCTCCGAGCTTGCTATCCGCTTCCTCATTGTTGGTCTAATCGTCTGCCTGATCAAGGGCATTGTCACCGAGAAGCTGTACCTCATCATGAAGAAGCGCAACGAAGCTAAGCTTGCCGCCTAGTAGTTCAGCGCAAAAGGAGAGTCTAAATCATGAGTGAATTCAAAAGCGTAAAGGCGTCCCACGGCGGCAACGGTTGGGGCGGTCCCCTCATCATTACCCCCACGGCCGAGAAGCCTTATGTTCTGAGCGTGACCCTGGGTGGCATCAGCCCGGTCGCCCTTCGCATTGCGGAGCTTACCGGCGCCGAGGCGCACGACCAGTTTAAGGACCCGATCGAGACCGATCAGGCATGCGCCGTTGTCATCGACTGCGCTGGCGTGGCTCGCTGCGGCACCTATCCCAAGATGGGCCTTAAGACGCTGAACATCAAGCCCGGTTCTCCATCTGGTCCTCTGGCCCAGTTCATCACCGAGGATCTCTTTGCATCTGACGTCAATCCCGATTGCATCGTCCTTGCCGATGCGGCCGATGTTCCCGCTGAGCCGGTAAAGGCCGAGAAGGTACACGAGGAGACGACGAAGGAAAACGTCCACGCCAAGATCGCTGAGGGACGTGCCGAGCTCGCATCCAAGGAGTCTAACGGCTTCATGGACGTTGTCTCCAAGATCGGCACCGGTGTCGGCCGCGTTATCAGCGTCATCTACCAGGCTGCGCGCGATACCGTGAACGATGTTATCCGCAACATCATCCCCTTCATGGCGTTCGTCTCGGTTCTGATCGGCATCATCAACTATACCGGCTTCGCAAATGTTCTCGCTGGCGTCCTTACGCCTCTCGCGGGCTCGCTGCCCGGCATGCTGGCGATCGGCATGTTCTGCTCGATTCCGTTCCTCTCGCCGTTGATCTGCCCGGGCGCAATCATCGCCTCCGTGCTTTCCGTCCTCGTTGGCAACAAGATCGCCAACGGCACGATTCCTGCCAACTTTGCCCTTCCCGGCTTCTTTGCTGTCAATTGCCAGGTTGGTTCCGATTTTGCCCCCGTTGGCATGACCCTCATGGAGGCAAAGCCCGAGACGATCGAGATCGGTTACCCTGCGTTCCTGTTTGGTAAGCTGATCACTACTCCGATCCAGATTGTTCTTGCCTACGTACTGTCCTTCGGCCTGTAAACTGAATGCTTTGAGAGGGAAAGGCCTGCTATGCTCAACGCGCTCATTACAATAGCCTTCTTTATCCTTGTGTGGCTTGCTGGGACATTTACCCAGTATCGCTATTGGAGGAAGGTTCGCATCCTTATCCATGAGCACGCTCGTGATCATGAGGGATACTTGGGCACGGGTATGTGCAAGGTTAGCTTTAGCCGAAAAGCGTTTGTGATGATTCTGGTGGATCATGACGGCGTGATTACCGGTTGCTATGAGCTCAAGGGCCTCTCCCTCAAACCGGAGTTTTCGGAGATGGGCGAGATGCTGGGGCTGAATATCGAAACGGCTCTGGACCATTTGGCCAACGAAAGCTATCACGATGCTTTTGCCCAGGCTATTCGTGTTATTGACAGGTCGATGACTGCGTCTGCAGCGTAACTAAGATAGGAGAAATCAAATGTACAAGGTTACGGTCACTGAGATTGGCTCGTTTGTTGAGGAACTTCTCAACGAGAAGATGGTGGTCTTGTTTGGCCCGACTGCTCCTGCGGAGTTGCGTGACATTTGCGTCGTTCACGATGGGGTCCCCACGGAGAATAACGTGCTCGTCGAGGGCGGCACTATCTCTATCGGCGACCAGGTCTACACGATTAAGGAGTTTGGTGAGGCCGCAAATGAGAACATGGGAGGACTCGGTCATCTGACCATTGCGTTCGATGGTGAGCGAGAGCTGCTTCCCGGAACTGTTCTCGTGGCGCCCAGCACGCTTCCCAAACTGGAGGCCGGCATTGAGATCAGCTTTAATAGCTAACTCGCTCGGTTTGGCAGGCCATGTATTAGTCGGAAAGGACGTGTTCCCTTGAAACGTTCCGATTTAAAACTGCCACTTTTTACGGTCAGTCCTAAGACCTATCTGCTTGGCGACGATTCGATCGCAGCGGCCCACCTTACGGATGAGATTGCAAAAGGGCGAAATCATTCGATTTTCTGGACCGCCCCCGTTCCTGAGCTCTGCGCGGTTGCAAAGGATCTGAAATTTGCAATTCCAACGGCGCAGCACGCCGATCTCATCGGCGATGGAAAGGGAATGGGACTGACGCCTCTTGAGTCGCTTAAGAGCGCGGGAGTTCGAGCTGTCTTTCTTAATCACACGGCACACCCCCTGGCCGTTGACAAGCTGGCGGCAACGATTGATCGCGCTCGTGAGCTTGAGATTCTAACCATTGTTGCGGCCGATAGTGTCACCGAATCCAAGGCGGTTGCAGCAATGAACCCGGATGTGATTCTTTGCGAGCCGAGCAGCCTGGTGGGTACGGGTCATACAAGCGGTGATGATTACATCGCAGAGACCATTGCCGCCGTTCGGTCCATTAATCCCGACATCGTTATCATGGAGGGAGCGGGAATCAGGTGTGGAGACGATGTTCGTCGCCTGATCGGGCTTGGCGCGCAGGGTACCGGCATTTCGAGCGCCCTGGCGATTACGGATGACAGGGCGGCGTTGCTTACAGAGCTGTTTGACGCGCTGGACTAAATCCGCTTACTAAGAAGGCGAACCCACGGGTTCGCCTTCTTGCGTTTTGGAATCTTGTTGGGAGCAACGCTGTCGCGCCCAAGAGGTTTAATGGCGGCGCTGAAAAACGGTGCCAAGTTGAAATCTGCTGGATTTAAGCCACACGCGCGCATATTCAATTGCGGAGTCATTGTCCAGGTAGACTGTTTGAAGCTGCTGAAGAAGTGGGGATTGCGTAGAGAGACCGAGCGCATTCGCGCGTTGGGTGTCTGCGAGCTTTGCCACAAAGGAGGTCTTCGAGTATTCGATCTGGTGGCCAGAGAGCCGCTCGATAATCGCAAAAAGGCCCTCGTTGACAAAGTCGGCCGTCTCTATGCCTGGGACAAGCGCCATGTTGATGTTATTCTCGATAAACATGACGGGCTCGCCCTCAACGCTGCGTACGCGCTCAAGATGGAGATAATTGGAGCCTTCGGCAATGCCGAGGTGCTTGGAGATGTCTTCATCGCATTTGCAAACTTTGCAATCGAGAATGCTGGTTTCGAAAGAAAGGCCCTGCTCGCTTAAAGACTCGGAGAAAGAGATAAGGCCTTCAGTAAGGGGGAAAGAGATGTCTTTGGACTTAACGTAAGTTCCCTTTCCCTGAATTTGCTCAAGTAGACCCTCATCAACAAGCTTTGAAATGGCCTTTTTGATGCTGCCGCGGCTAACGCCGAGCGTGCTCATAAGGTCGACCTCCGACGGGATTTTGGATGCCTCTTCCCAAGCTCCCGAGGCGATGTTCTCGCGCAGATATTCGACCACTTGCATATAGATGGGGGTGGCACAGTCCTTTTTAATAAATGAGTCGTTGACGCGATTGGTCACAGTATCTCCTGATTACTTTGAAGCAAAATTGCCTTTATTTTACGTTGTTCTGCAGCGTTAACTTATTGAGATTGTAATTGCAAAGAATAAATTACGTATTTAGTGTGCGGCTTCTGCTGCCTTGGGCGCCTGTTCGAAATCAGCGACTTTGGCGCGATGCTGTAGGGGATAGAGGCCGTGCGGAGTCTATTCGGTTCAGGATGCGGCATAGCCGTTATCGAAAAAAGCACCAAGGGGCCGTCCCTCGGTGGTGGTTTTTGCCTTGGGTTATGGATTGTGGTTAGTCCCCGTTGGCTTGGTTTTTGCCGGTGGCGTAGTCAATCTGCACATGCGGTTGCAGGTTGTAGCAGTACACATGGAAGCACAGCGTCTTGCCGTGATCCTCAACCGATTGGGCCTCAAGGCGCACGCCGCGGCAGAGAAGTTCCTCTTCGTTGTACATGGGCGTGACGCGGTAGAGAACATGGTTGCCCGTGTCGTGGATGTAGTCGAGGATCTGCTCTTCAAACGGCAGCATGCCCGTTTCGTTGAGATAGCGCGTGCCGGTGAGGAGATTCTTGCGATTGGCGTTCTCGCCGCAGAGCGACCAGGCGATGAGGTGGCAGCGGTTGTAGAGGCTCTGGCCTGGAATAAAGTCGTAGCGCTGCTGGTGCCAACCGGCAGGATGGATACGCGAGATATCGCCGCGCTTACCCTGACCGAGCGATTCGGGTCCTATGCAGGCGAGTGCTTTGCGGGTACGGCCCAGGCTGTCGAGCTTTGAGAACTTCTTAAAGCATCCTTTTTCGGTGGCCCGCTCGTATTCATCGAGCGTGAACGACGGCGTGCCGAGCGGGTGCGTGCCATCGGCGCGAAGGGCAACGTAGGGGTTGCCGGCGTAGTCGGGAATGCTGGTGAGGTATACGCCGCGCGCGCGGTCGAGATCGGGGTTTTCCACTTCGTCGATGGGGGTGGCGTTCGAAGAGACATCGCCAGCGGTGCCGGTTGTGGTGGATTCGGAGCCATCGCCGGTGCTTTGGCCGCCTTTGGAATCCGAGGAGCTTGCCGTCCCCGATTCGAGCCGGGCGACCAGGTCCGCCTCGTCGTCGGTGCGGCTGGGGCTCTCGTTTTGCTTCTCGGCCAGGGCCGCCGCCTGCTCATCGCTTTGCGGCGACAGCAGCTTGGGCGCCCCGTCGAGCGATCCCGTAAACAGCGCAAATCCCAGCACCACGGCGGTGCCGATGGAAAGTACTTGCTTGTAGGCGGACTTGCGTGACATGGGGCTCCTGGGTAATCGGTTGCGAATCTACCAGTCTAGCAGGAGACGCCGCAGGTCGTTTCCCCAGATAAAACCTGCCAAAATAAACCTGTCCCTTTTTGGCAGGTTACGTCATAAGGCTTCTGTCTATGTAACGAAAGTACAATATGATATATACGTTATATACAAGGTTGTGACGTGCAGTAGATTTGCGGCAACGCAAGCCGATGAAGGGGCCGATATGATCAAAGCTGTTATTTTTGACATGGACGGAACACTGATCGATACCGAGCGTTTGGACATGAGGGCATGGAAGGTGGGCGCGGCCGAGCTGGGGATCACGATTGATGATGCGTTAATCCATCAGTTTATCGGCCGTTCGAATGCCGATGTTAAGGACATCCTTGAGGCACATTACGGCAAGGGCGAAACCGCCGACGCGATTTTTGCCCGCAACATTGAGCTTCACACTGAGATGGCCAAGACCGACCTGGAGCTTAAGGCCGGCGCCGCCGAGTGCCTCGACGAGCTGCTGGCTGCGGGCTATCACGTGGGCCTTGCGACGTCGTCGCGCCGCGTTGCGGCCGAGTGCAACCTCAAGACGGTCGGCCTCTTTGACAAGTTTGAAACGGTGACCTTCGGCGAGGACGTCGTGCATGGCAAGCCCGACCCCGAGATGTACTTGCTCGCCTGCGAGCGCGCGGGCTTTGCTCCCGAGGAGTGCGCCGTGGTCGAGGATTCCCGCAACGGCTGCGTCTCGGGCATCACGGCCGGCTGCCACGTCTTTGCCGTTCCCGATATCGTGCCGCTGCCGCAGGACGTGGCGGACGGCTGCGAGACGGTACTCGATACGTTGTTCGATCTGGGGGCGGCGGTCAAGGCCGTGAGCTAAAGGTATGCGCCGAGGTTGATGACGGTAGCTTCGGCGTGGCCCCGCTTGCGTTTTCCCAGATAAAACCTGCCAAAATAAACCTGTCCTCTTTTGGCGGGTTGGCGGGGCAATGCCCGCCGCAACTTAGGACACGGTTGGGATGTGTACGCTTTAAAGAGCGGCGCCCATGGTTAGAGAGATTACGCTTGTCTCTCTAAATGTCTCTCTAAAGAAAAAATCGGTTAGAGAGTGGCCTTAGGTAATCTAGCAGTGAATTCGATACATCTCTCTAAATATCTCTCTAAAAGAAGGTGCTCATCTCTCTAAAGTTAGAGAGATATACTAAGCTTTAGAGAGATAAATCTATTGTTTTAGAGAGACGGAATGCCAATGCTGTTGGATGAACCTCTTGGCCTTATCGTTGAGCGCCTTCGCAGGCGGGGGACCGATGACGCATCGGTAGAAGTTAAAGCCTGCACGAATAAATTGAGTGCAGACGTATGGGAGACAGTGAGTGCTTTTGCGAACACTGCGGGCGGGCTCATTATTTTGGGCCTGAACGAAGCCGAAGGATTTGTTCCTTCTGCCAACTTTGCTATCGACAGGGTGCGCGACCAGTTTGTTTCGGGTATCGGAGACGGAGGCTCAGCGGCGGTGGTGACCCATGCGCCGCGGTATGAGCTTGATCGAGGCGAGGTCGACGGGCTCCAGGTACTTCTGGTGCGCATCTTTGAACTTGAGCTCAAAGCGAAGCCATGCTATATCGGCGCGCGCGGCGTGCAGAACGGTAGCTACAAGCGCGTGGATGATAAAGATATCAAGATGTCGCCCGCTGAGCTATATGAGCTACAGAGTGCGTTGCTTCCGAGTGATGCAGACGGTACGGTGGTTTCGGAGGCAACAGTCGAGGATTTGGATCTGGATGTCGTGCGGTCCATTATCGCAAATCGCCGGCTGCAGACCCCGCGCGTTTTGCGCGGGGCCGATACGCTGGAAAAGCAGCTGGCCAGACTCAATATCACTACAAAGGATGGGGATGTGAAGCTCGCGGGGCTTCTGTCGGCGGGAATTTACCCCCAGCAGTTCTATCCCAAGCTGATGATCGATGTCGCCGTTCATTCCGATGTGGAAAAATCTGCTCCTGGGCAACCCCGGTTTATTGACCGCCAGTTGTGCGATGGCCCGATTCCGGCTTGCATCGAAGATGCCCTCGCTGCGATCGGACGAAACTTGCGCAAAGCGGCGATAGTGCGAGGCGCTGGTAGAAGGGAAGATTGGGAAGTACCCCAGGAGGTTTTGCGCGAGGCCTTGGCGAATGCCTGCATCCATCGAGAGTATTCGCCCATGTTTGTGGGGCAGGCCGTGAGCGTCGATATCTACCCAGACAGAATAGAGATCAAAAACCCCGGCGGGCTTTGGGGCGGAAAGACGGTGGACAATCTTGCGGACGGGGAATCGCGCTGCCGAAACCCAAAGCTCATGAGTCTGATGGGGGCGACGCCGTTAGAGCATGCTGAGGGGGCTGTTGCGGAAAGTCAGGGATCTGGCATCCCGGCTATGATTCGCGAGATGGAGTCTCGTTCGCTTGGCAGGCCGAAATTTATCGTTAAGGCCGATTCGTTTACGGTGCTGCTTTCCCGGCACGGGGCGGAGCTTGCTGAAAACCGCATGTGGATTCAGGGCCATGTGGACACCGAACTGACGCATCGCGAGGAAACATTACTCATGTTTATGCGGGAGCATGGGTGCGTATGCGATGTTCAAAAAATACGAGAGGCTTTGAAGTGGGATTCGGATGACATTCGCCTGATCTGCGGGGACCTTGTCGATAAACATGTCCTGTCAAAATGTGGCAAAGACGCGTTTGAAATTATCGATATGAGCAGAGAATCGTCAGCTTCGACGGCGGATAGGATCCTGGAGGCTCTCAGCGCCGGAATGGATATGACGGCGCGAGAAATAGCGGTTGCATCGGGGGTCAAGATTTCGTCCGTCCGTTACCATCTGCCAAAAATGGCGGATAAAGGACTCATTGAAGTAATGGGTTCATCGACGAGCCGCAACCGCCGCTATCGGAAGAGGTAGATGCAGCCGAGTTGCCTCTCTAGTGTCTCTCGAAGTTAGATGGATACTAGAGAGGCGGTGGCTCCGCGATATTTCCCCAGATAAAACCTGCCAAAATAAACCTGTCCTCTTTTGATAGGTTAAACGGCGTAACTTAAAGGTTCATGTTGCCGTGGATGTAGGGGGTGACCTCGGGGGAGATATGGTCGCAGCCCAGCTCGCGCAGCGCGGACTCGACAACGGCGGGCAGCGGGGTCTTGCCCTTGTCGTCGACGGCGGCACCGCCGAGGGTGGAAATCTTGGCGACATCTGCGGGTGCGGCCTCGATATGCATGCAGCCGCCGATCAGGCGCGCGCGTACCTGTGCCAGGTCAAGATCGTGCAGGTAATCCTCGCAGGCGCGGATTAAACCGACTTTCTCGCGCGTAAGCTTCTCGTCCGTGGGGACGCGCGTGGCAAGACAGGCTCCCGCCGGCAGGTTCCAAACGGGGTAGCCCCAGGCGCGTAGCAGCTCGCGCTCCTCGTCCTTGGTAAAGCCGACCTCCATAAGCGGCGAGCGCACGCCGAGCTCCTGGGCGGCGCGCATGCCGGGGCGGTAGTCGCCGCGGTCGCTTGCGTTGCTGCCGTCGATGACGGTGGGAAAGCCCAGCGACTTGGCATGGTTGACGATGGCGGTAAAGCCGGCGCGCTTGCAGTGGTAGCAGCGGTTGGCGTCGTTGCAGGCTACCTGGGGGAGCTGCAGCTGATCGACCGAGAGGTTGAGCACGGGGAGCTTAAAATGCGGCCCCTCATCGGCCTGCCCGTCAACCGCCCGCTCAAACGAAGCCTGCTCGGGCGTGCCGATGAGCGGCGTGGTGAGATGGACGAGGAGGGTGTTGGTAGGCATGATGCGGGCGCATACGGCGGCCAAAAAGCTGCTGTCAACGCCGCCGGAAAACCCGATAGCCACGCGCCCGTATGCCAAAAGCAGCTGTTCGAGCGCCGATAGCTTGTCTTGAAGCTCCTCTGCGGGTGCCGTGGTGTCTAAAATCATGAAACGATCCTTATCGTTGAGTACTCGATCGAAAACTATAATCCTAATGCGTTACTTGCCATAAGACTTCTATCTATGTAACGAAAGTGCAATATGCTATATACGTTATATACAAGTTTGTAAAGTGCGGTAGAGTGGCAGTAATGCAATCCGGTGAGGGGACCGATATGATCAAGGCTGTTATTTTTGACATGGACGGAACGCTGGTCGATACCGAGCGTTTGGGCGTCAAGGCATGGAAAGCGGGCGCTGCTGAGCTGGGGGTCGCGATTGATGAAGCGCTGATCCATCAGTTTATCGGCCGCACGCTGCCCGATGTTATGGACATCCTTGATAAGCATTACGGCAGCCATGAAACCACCGAGGCGATCTATCGTCGCCACAAGGAGATTCGCGACGAGATGGTCAAGACCGAACTGGAACTTAAGGCCGGCGCCGCCGAGTGCATAGACGAGCTGCTGGCTGCGGGCTATCACGTGGGCCTGGCGACGTCGTCGCGCCTCGTTACGGCCGAGCGCAACCTTAAGATGGTTGGTCTTTTTGACAAGTTTGAAACGGTGACCTGCGGCGAGGACGTCGTGCACGGCAAGCCCGACCCCGAGATGTATCTGCTTGCCTGCGAGCGCGCGGGCTTTGCTCCCGAGGAGTGCGCCGTGGTCGAGGATTCTCGCAACGGCTGCGTCTCGGGCATTACGGCCGGCTGCCATGTCTTTGCCGTCCCCGATATCGTGCCGCTGCCGCAGGACGTGGTGGATGGCTGCGAGGCCGTGCTCGATACGTTGTTCGACCTGGCGGCGGCAGTCAAGGCCGTGCGCTAGCGTTTGCACGCGAGTCGCCATGTCCCGCGCCCGAGCTCGCAGGACGGTGGCGGCAACGGCGCCTGCGTGGAGGCGCTGACGCAGTCAGCCCCTCTTATCACGCCAAGATTGCTGTTTTGGCCGATAAGAGGGGCATTGTGCTTTAAGCGACTGGGGCTGCGGCCTTGGTAAGGAGCTGGCGGAGGGTTATGACGTTACAAGTTACTCCAGGAGCCAGTCGATCACGTTGCGCTTGCGGACTCCTTCGTAGTTCGCGTCCGCAAACAGCGTGTCGAGCGTAAGAAGCGTCTTGGGGTAGTTGTCTCGGACTTTCTTAAAGGGGGCCAACTCTCGATTGAGGGTAGTTTCGTCGAGCGTTGTGGCTGAAACCTGAAAATAGGCTGTCTCGTCTGAGTTTAGGGCAACAAAATCGATTTCCCCGCCGTCGATATCGCCCACGTAGACGTCGTATCCACGGCGTAGGAGCTCGAGATAAACAACATTTTCGAGGATATGACCGATATCGCTGCTTTGGGTTTTGACGAGAGCGCCTCTAAGTCCAAGGTCAACGGCGTAGTATTTGCCGTTTGTTGAAAGAAGCTGCCGACCGCGCACGTTATAGCGCGGAGCAAAGTACAACACAAGGCTGTCTGTTAAGCCTTTGAGGTACTTGGCTACGGTTTTCTGGTCGGTTTTGTTGCCGTTGGACGAGAGCGTGTCGGAGATTTTTTTAATCGAGATCCGGTTTCCAATGCTATGGAGTAGGAACTTGGTGATATCGCGCAGGGTCGGGACGTCCGAGACCTTCAGGCGTTCGATAACGTCGCGTATGACGATGGTATCGTAGAGGCTCATAAGATAATCGCGCGCCTGGGGTCCCTGAATACCCGTCTCGGCGATAAAGGGAAAAGAGCCCCGGGTGATGTACTCGTCAAACAACTGCGCGGGAGCCTTTCCGTCATTGGTTTTTGCCGAGCAAAACTCTTTAAAGGATAGGGGCAGTATCTTGAGCTCTACGTAGCGGCCGGAGAGCAAAGTTGCCAGCTCGCTCGAGAGCAGATAAGCGTTGGAACCGGTTATGTAGAGGTCGACATTGTCCTTGATAAAAAGACTGTCGACGGCTTTTTCGAAATGCTCGACGTGCTGTATCTCGTCCAGAAAAACGTAGTTCATCTTATCGGGGACGAGTCTGGCGGAAATGTAGTCGTAGAGTGCTCTATACGACGTAAGCGACTCGAACTCCAGGTCTTCAAAGTTGAGGGATATAACCTGGTCGCCTGTGATTCCATGATCGCGCAGGTAGCTACGGTAGATTTCGAATAGCTTTGATTTGCCGGACCTTCGCACGCCCGAAACGACCTTGATGACGTGCGAGTCTTTCCACGAAATGAGCCAGTCGAGGTACTGTTTGCGATCAATCAGATTCATGAAACCCCTTTCTTGGCGAGAAAAAACTGGAGCAAAATCAATACTTATAGGAAATATCTAAAAATATGGAATTGAATCTATTTTAACAAAAGAGTTAATGAAAAATGGATTACATTCCATAAATATCCGTAGCCGCAGGTCCGGCTAAACGGGGAGGGAACATGGGGCCAGCAAAACGCCGCAGCGGGACTGTTCCCGTTGCGGCGTTTTTTGTTACAGGTAGGCGCCCAGGTTGATGTCGGTTATTGGGGCCGCGGATGGGCCCGTCGGGTGCTGCTCGGCCTTTTGGGTGCTCACACGTTCGAGCAAGAAGGGGCGCACGAGCTCCTGACGGTTAATGTCCTCGGCGGCCGTGGCCGTGGTGACGGTGCGCGCGGCGGAGCCGATGCGGACTCGTTTGGTCTTGGCGGCAGGCTTATCCTCGATCTGCTCCATGAGCAGCTGAACGCCCTTGCGGCCAATCTCGTAGCCTGGGGGTGCTACCGTGGTGAGCGGGACCGATCCGCTCCAAGCGAGCGGGTTGCCGTCGCAGCCGGCCACGCGGACCTGGCCGGGGACGGAAATGCCTTTGTCGGTCAGCGCCGAGATAACGCCCGAGGCCAATACGTCGGTCAGGCCGATGACAAAATCGGGGCGCTCGTCAGCAGGGCGTTCGGCAATCTGGGTACCGATGCTGTAGCCGTCGGCTGCGGTATTCCACTCCCCGGCATCGATGACCTCAATTTTGATATCAGGATGCAGGGCAAGTGCCTTGTGGATGCCAAGGACGCGCAGGCCGAGCTGCATAAATGCCGCTCGGCCCACAACGGTGATATGGCGTGCGCCGCGGGCGATGGCGAGCTCGGCGATAATACGCCCCTGTGCCTCGTTGTCGGCGGCCACGTAGTAACCGGGCTCGGAGCAATGGATGTCCAGATAGACGATCGGCACGGGCATCTTGGTCATAGCGGGGTGCCAGTCGGGGGACGCCATGGGCTGAACCATGACGCCGGACATCTGCGTGCCCATAAAATAGCGCAGGTAATGATCCTCGAGAATATCGTCGTTATCGGCATTGGCGATGAGCAGATCGTAGCCGTGCTTGCGGGCCTCGTTGTGGGCGCCGCTGGCGATTTGGAGCGAAAAGCCGTGGTCGAGACGGGGGAGCACCAGGCCAAAGGACTTGGTGGCGCCGCCCGCGAGCTGACGAGCGCTTTGGTTGGGCAGGTAGCCCAGGCGATTGATGGTCTCGTTGATGAGCCTGAGGGTCTCGGGGCGCAACTTCTCGGGATGGTTGAGCGCGTTGGAAACCGTGCCAAGCGAAACCCCGGCCTCGCGCGCGACGTCGCTGATTTTAACCTTTGCCATAGCGGCCCCTTTGATGCGTTTCAAGTACAAGCCAGATTGTAGCATCCTAAACCAACCAAAAAGTGACAGGTTTATTTTGGCAGGTTTTATCTGGGGAAACGCCGTTGCCAGCGCGACCACCACAAAGGTGCCTGTCCCCATTGTGGCGGTTTGGACCGGCTGGGCATGTGTGTATCGGGTGGTATCTAAGTTGAGATACCACATCTGGTATATCAGCTTGCGCCTGCGTGAGTACAATACTCGAACGTTATGCGTCTCAGCGCCCCTTGTGCGTGGACGTCTTGCAGTCACGCGAACGAAGGGATTTATCCTATGTGCGGAATCGTCGGCTACACCGGCTCTGATATTGCAAAGAACATCCTGGTCACGGGCCTCAAGCGCATGGAGTATCGCGGCTATGACTCCTCGGGCGTCGCGCTCGAGGTGGGCGAGGGCGCCGCGGCGCACCTCGACGTCATCCGCCGCGTGGGCAAGGTCGCGGGCTTGGAGAGCGAGCTTTCCAACATTGACAGCGACGCTACCTGCGGTATCGGCCACACCCGTTGGGCCACCCACGGCAGGCCCTCCGTCGTTAACGCTCACCCCCACACCAGCTGCGACGGTCGTATCGCCATCGTCCACAACGGCATCATCGAGAACTTCGCCGAGCTGCGCGAAGAGCTGGAGGGCCGCGGCCATCACTTTAAGAGCGAGACCGATACCGAGGTCTTCGCGCATCTGATCGAAGAGGCTTATGCCGAGACGCACGACCTGATGGCCTCTGTGCGCGAGGCGTGCACCCACGTGGTCGGTGCCTATGGTCTGGCCGCCGTGTGCGCTGACGAGCCCGGCGTGATCGCCGTGGCCCGCAAGGATTCCCCGATCGTGGTCGGCGCGGGCGAGACCGGCGCCTATGTCGCCTCCGATGTCATCGCGCTCATCGACGCCACCCGCGATGTCGTGGTGCTCGAGGACGGTCAGTTTGCCAAGCTCACGCCCGCAGGCGTCGAGTACACCGACGAGGCTGGCAACGTTATCGAGCCCAAGGTCACCCACATCGACTGGGACCTGGACATGGCAGAAAAGGGCGGTTATCCCGACTTTATGCTCAAGGAAATCCACGAGCAGCCGCGCGTCGTGCGCGACACGCTGGTCGGTCGTATGACGCCGGCCGGCGAGCTTGACATCGACGAACTGGGCCTTTCGCTCGAGGAACTCAACGACATCGACCGCGTCTACGTGATCGCTTGCGGCACCAGCTATCACGCCGGTCTCATTGCCAAGAATCTCATCGAGGGCTGGGCTCGCATCCCCACCGAGGTTGAGGCGGCCAGCGAGTTCCGCTATCGCAATCCCATCATTACGCCGACGACGCTTGTCGTTGCCGTGTCCCAGTCGGGCGAGACGGCCGATACCCTTGCCGCCATTCGCGACGCGCGCATCAAGGGTGCCAAGGTCTTCGGCATCACCAACGTGGTGGGCAGCCCCGTGGCGCGTGAGAGCGACGGCGTCATCTACACTAAGGCCAACAAGGAGATCGCGGTCGCCTCGACCAAGAGCTTCATCGGCCAGGTCGTGAGCCTTACGCTTTTGGCTCTGCTGCTAGCGCAGGTCAAGTACCGCCTGACCACCAAGCAGGCGCGCATGCTGTTCCGCGAGCTTTCCGATACGGCCGAGCAGATCCAGTGGATTTTGGATACCCAGACCGAGGCCGTGCATGAGGCCGCCCTGCTGTGCAAGGACGCGCAGTCCGCACTGTTCGTGGGTCGCGGCATGGGTGCCGCTATTTCCTACGAGGGCGCGCTTAAGCTCAAAGAGGTCAGCTACCTGCACGCCGAGGCCTACGCCGCCGGCGAGATGAAGCACGGCCCCATCGCCCTGATCGACCCGGGCTTCCCCGTCATCGCCGTGGCCACCAAGAGCGCCACCTACGACAAGACCGTGTCGAACCTTATGGAGTGCAAGGCACGCGGCGCCAAGGTCATCGTCGTTGCCACCGAGGGCGACGAGGAGATCAACAAGATCGCCGACTGTATTATCCGCGTGCCAACAGTCCGCGACGTGTTCAGCCCCATCACGGCGAGCGTCCCGCTGCAGCTGCTCGCCCGCGAGGTCGCCATCCTGCGCGGCTGCGACGTCGACCAGCCTCGAAACCTCGCCAAGAGCGTGACCGTGGAATAACTAATATTCCGCCGTCCTAACGACCAAGGCCCGGCTCCGCGTCAATCAGACGGAGCCGGGCCTTTTTGTACGGAGAAACCACCACAAAGGTGCCTGTCCCCTTTGTGGTGGTTTTGGCAGGTTAGCGGAGCTTGCTGGTCTCGAAGTACTCGGGGAACTGGTCCAGAACTTCGGTTTGGTTGCGGAACATCATGTGCAGGTGCTTGCTGACCAAAAAGCTCGCTTCGATGGGGTCGCGACCGGCGATAGCGCGGCGAATCTGCTTGTGCTCGTTCACGATGTCCCGATTGTCGAGAACCTGCGTGGCGGCGCGCAGCCAGCGGAAGCGCTCCAGGTCGGCATTGGTCTCTTCGAGCCACGACCAAACGGTGCTGCGACATGCGATGCTAAAAATCATGTGATGCATGAGGTTGTCGCTCAAAAAGAAGCCGATGCGATCCTCTTCGGCCATGGCTTTTTCCTGCAGCACGATGGCGCGGTCGAGCTGCTCGATGCCGGCCGACGTGGCTCGCGCACAGCACTCCACAATCACCTGCTTTTCCAGATGTTCGCGGATGTAGCAGGCACTCTCGGCAAGGGTGAGGTTGATGGGTGAGACGTAGGTGCCGCTCTGGGGCACGGTGCGCACCAGGCCTTCCTGCGCCAAGCGAACCAAAGCCTCGCGCACGGGCGTGCGCCCCATATCCAGGTCGTCGCAAAGTTGCTTGACGCCCAGCTTTTCGCCCGGCTTGTAGTCCAGGTAGACGATTTTGCGTCGAATGGTGTGGTAGGACTGGTCCTGTAGGCTCGTTTCCTGCTCGCCGATGTGCATCGATTCTTCCATAGCGCCTCGCAACCACTCTTTCACACTCATATGTCAGTTGTTTATTATGCCGCGAGTCAGCCCTCCGCGGTGGGTAATTCAATCGCCGCCCGATAACTTTTGCGACATTTTTGCCTGCGTTTGTACGGGATTGTGCTCAATGTTGCCGTATCATAAGCCGTCGCAAACGTGAAATAGAAAGAAGGAATCCCATATGCAACTGGCAAATATCGTACGCGAGCGCTGGAAGGGTGTCTTGTTCTGCCTGATCATCGCCATCCCCGCGACGTTGCTCGGCAAACAGATTGAGGTGGTCGGCGGGCCGGTATTCGCCATCCTCCTTGGCATGGTTCTGGCGCTTATCTTTCCCAAGAATCGCCGCGAACAGCTCGCCGCCGGTGTCACCTATACGTCTAAAAAAGTCTTGCAGTACGCGGTAATCCTGCTTGGTTTTGGCATGAACCTCTCCCAGATTCTGTCCAAGGGCGCCCAGTCGCTGCCGATTATCGTGGCGACCATCTCGACCTCGCTCGTCATCGCCTTTGTGCTCTGCCGCGTTATGAATGTGCCGGGCAAGATCGCGACGCTTGTGGGTGTGGGCTCGTCGATTTGCGGCGGTTCTGCCATTGCCGCGGCCGCGCCCGTCATCGATGCCGACGATCGCGAGATTGCCCAGGCTATTTCGGTCATCTTCCTGTTTAACGTTATCGCGGCGCTCGTGTTTCCGACGCTCGGCGGCATGCTTGGGCTGACCAACGAGGGCTTTGGCCTGTTTGCCGGCACTGCCATCAACGACACCTCGTCCGTGACGGCTGCGGCGAGCGCCTGGGACAGTATGCATCCCGGAGCCAATGTGCTCGAGAGCGCCACGGTGGTCAAACTCACCAGGACGCTGGCCATTATTCCCATTACGTTGGTTCTCGCATGCTGGCAGATGCATCTGGCGCGCAAGGCCGGCGGCGACGCCAAAAGCACGTTTTCGCTTAAGCGCGCGTTTCCCATGTTTGTACTGTTCTTTGTGTTGGCGAGCGTAGTCACCACAGTGTTTCAGCTTCCCGCGTCCTTTACGGCGCCCATCAAAGAGCTGTCGAAGTTCTTTATCGTGATGGCCATGGCGGCTATTGGCTTTAATACCGATATTGTCGAGCTGGTCAAAAAGGGCGGCAAGCCCATTGCGTTGGGCTTATGCTGCTGGATTGGCATTGCGTGCATGAGTTTGGGAATGCAGCACGTGCTGGGAATCTGGTAGAGAAGTAGCTTGTTTGCGTGCTGGTGAGCGCATGCCTGCGGTGGAGCGATAGGAGCTCTTGCGGGTATGGCTTGTCCGCAGGTTGATAGGTCCCGAAGAGCTCTTATCGCCCCGCCAGGATGGCGATGCGGGGCAACACCTATACTCGCAGGACGGCGCTTTCTGCCCTATAATGTTTGGTGAACATTATCGTTCAATTTTGAAACACTTGGGATGCCAAGCCACAGATAAGGGGTGTGGCTGGAGACGGGGCGAACCATGGACAGCAATGTCAAGCTGAAGATTCTGATCGAGGCATTGTCCGCAGCCGGAACATCGGCGCTGGCAATCGACGAGCGCGGTGGCGTTGTAATCTCGACTATGAGTGACGCTGCGCTCGAGCAGGATGTCGCCGCTTTTGTTTCCGAGCGTCTCGCTCGCGTGGGCGATGGGGTGCGCCTGGTGATGGGCCGCGAGGGCATGCGGTTGAGCTTGACGGTGCGCCCGACGGCCAAGGAGCACGGGGTGCTTTGGGTGGTCGTGGCGCGTGAGGTGCGCGCCGCCACCGCGCATGCGGGCATCGAGTGGCTCAATGCCGACGAAGTCGAGGCTCGTTACGAGTCGAGCGCGTACGGCATCGTCGAAGACGCGGCGGCGGTCGCTGCCCCCGTACGGGAGAGCTATGCGCGTGGGGTGCCCCTTATGCTCGAGGGCGAGCTGGGTACGGGGCAGGATCAGATTGCAAAACGCCTGTACCTGGATGGACCCTATGCCGATCAGCCCTTTGTGTCCGTTGCGCTCGATGAGCTAACGGATCGCGGCTGGCGCCATCTGCTCAAAAGTTCCGAATCGCCGCTATTCCAAACGGGGCTGACGCTTTGCATGGGCGGCTGGCATGCTGTTGGCCCCCAACGCCTGCGCGAGCTCGTGTCCGCAATGATCGACACGGCGCTCGCAACTCGTTGCCATGTGGTGTTGACGGCAAACGATATGCCGGGCGGCGGCGAAAGCGATCAGGCCGCCTTTGTGACCGAGCGTCTGGCCTGTGCAGTGAGTGTGGCGCCGGCGATTGCCGAGCGGGGCGGCGCGTCGGAAAAGGTTACGCGCTATCTGGGGTATCTGGCAGATATGTTTGAGACGGCAACACCTGCCTTGTCGTCTGCGGCGGCAAAGACACTCGATGCCTATCGATGGCCCCGTAACTATCTACAGCTGCGCGAGGTTTCGGAACGACTTTATATATTAGTGGGGACGGGCACGGCCGAGCGGGCGGTGGCGGAGGAGGTACTCGCCCAGGAGGACGTTATCAAGACCGCGATCTTTGGTGCCCCGACGCTCGATAGCGATCTGTATATCTTGCGCCCACTGGCCGATACCGAGCGCGATATCGCGCGGTTGGTCCTGCAGCATCTTCACGGCAACCGGACTCGTGCGGCAGAGGTGCTCGGCATAAGCCGTACGACCTTATGGCGCCTGCTGAAGGACAGCGACCGCTGAGCGAGGCGCCGTGACCACGAGCGGCGCGTGTGATACAGTCCAAAGCAGTATTGTTTCGATTGTGTTACGGCGTGCGGGGGAGTATGGCGGAGACTTCAAAAACGAACCGAACAAAACGAAGTGCGCTGCCGGTCAGCCGGCGTACGACTTCGCGGACGTGGGGCAAAAGCGCCTCGGGGTTCGACGGCTCGTTCAAACGCATTAAATATGGCTATCCTTCGGCAAGCGCCCGCTTGGCCATGCAGGCCGAGTCCTCGTTGCGGGGACGAAAGTGCGTGGTGGGCTCAAAGCTCAAGCACGATGGCACGCTTGGCTACATTAGCCGCGGGGCGGCTCGTCGCAGCGGGCTCAATCCTGCTGGTTGGCATCGTTATGTGCCGATCGTGGCCGTCGTTGCAGTGATCGTTATCGCACTCGCCGCGCTCGGATATGCCGGCGGTGGCGCCAACTTGGACGCAGTGTTTAAGTCGCCCGAGCTCGCGCATACAGGCACAGAAGCTGTCGAGGGCGCTCAGGCCCAGACGGGCGTCGCGCCCCAACGCGGTATCGTTGCGGCTGTCACCACCATCGCCGATGCGCAAAAGGACGAAGGCGGGCAAAGCGACGACGCAGATGCGAATCCGACGAGCGAAACGACGACAACTCCATCGGCAAGATAAGTTGCGGCCCGCGCAGCGTCAGCGGGTCCGCCGTTCGTTAGAACGGCGGAACTAATTACTTTACATACACCACGTTGTCACGGCGAGGCTTGGCCTCGGGAAGCGTGTCCTCGGCATAGCCCAGAATGCAGTGACCGACACCGCGCAGGCTGCCGTCGGCGGGCAGGCTCCAGCTGGCCAGCAGCTCCAGGCCCTCGGGCGAGTCAAAGACCTCATGCGCGCGGTGAATCCAGCACGAATCGACACCCAGTGCATAGGCGGCGTTGAGCAAGTTGCCCATGGCAAGCGAGCCGTCTTCCAGATGCGTGGGCACGCTGCGGTCGACCAGCACCACCACAACGGTCTTGGCGCCATAGAAGGGGTCGCCGTTGCTGCCCATGACCTGGGCGTTGAGCCGTGAGAGACGCTCGACGGTCGCGGGGTCGGTGACGGCGACAAACGTCACCGGTTGGCGGCCCATGCCGCTTGGTGCATATTGGCCGGCTTCGATAATGCGTGCAAGCTTTTCGGCCTCGACGGGACGATCGCTGTATTTGCGGCAGCTGCGGCGGTGAATGAGTGCTTCGATAGTCTCCATGGTGCCTCCTTGTAGTGGCGTTGCAGATGCCCCGTTCATACCCGTCGGGCTCAAACGGTAGACGGTCAATTGCCCGGCCAAAAGGATAGATTCCAATTGGGAAAGTAGGTTTGCATAAAAGTACCTTCAGAATGTGACAAACAAATGGGATGGTTAAACGTTTTATCCCGTCTACCCTGCGGTTTTTTACCACTTGCCTAAATGACGAACGCATAACCTCTGATAAAGGTTTTACTAAAGGGGTACCAACGTTTATCAATGCGCTGTGGTGGCGCTGGGCCAGGAGGTAATTATCATGTTCCAGGCTGGAGATGTCGTCGAGACTGACTTCGAAGGATTTCTGAAGCTGCTGCGTTCCAAGACGCGCGCTTTTGTGACGATCGACAACCACGAGTACTACATCACGCATACCGATGGGTACTGGCGTGTTCAGGATTGCGAGGCCCTCAACGATAAGGGCCACTTTACCGACTGCTCCGAGCTGGTCAATACGGTCTGCGAGGTTGTTGAGCTGCCTTGGATTTGCGGCAAGAGCCTGCATGACAGCTTTGCGGGCGCTACGGTCTACGAGGCCGTCGCTGCCTGACAGGTAATAAAACCCGATTTTCACGTGACCGCTGGCGTCGCCCCCGCGCCGGCGGTCTTTTTCTGTCGATAGGCCATAAAAGTGCAAGCATTTGCGGAGAGCCTGTTGACGATAGTCAAAACTCGGACTAATCTAGAGATACAAAATTGGTCAAAAATCGGACAATCGAATGGTGGGATAGATGAATAGTGCGGTTACGCTGGTCGACTTCGACCGGTTGCTCAATGGACTCGACCATATCTATTCGGAGTTCTCGCGCGCCTGCGGTCTTTCGGACTGCGCTTACTGGATGCTCGTCGATACCAGCACGGCGGGCGGCAGTATTGCCGTAAGCCGCCTGACGAGCGAATGGTTCTACAGCAAGCAGACCATCAACTCGGCCATTAAAACCTTGACGGCGCGGGGCTTCGCAACGTTGGAGTTTGCCGAAGGCAGTCGTAAGAACAAGGTTGTGAGCCTGACCGAAGAGGGCAGGCGATTTGCCGAGCGTTATGCGCTGCCGGCACTCAAGGCCGAGCAGCGAGCCTTTGGCGCGCTTGAGCCGTGTGAGCAGCGCGAGATTATGCGCTTGATCGGAAAATTCTCTCAGGTGCTCGGTGAGGAGTGCGAGGCATTTAAGCAGCATATCGCTGCCGAGAGCCAAGCCGAGAATCAAGGTGAGGGGGAGTCGTGCGACTGTTAATGAGGTTTCTGAAGCCCTATCGAGGGCTTATCGCAGTGACGCTGCTGGTGCTGCTGGTTGATAACGTCGGCACGCTGTTGGTTCCCACGATGCTGGCGAACATGGTCAACATCGGTATCACCACGGGTGATGTCGACTACATTTTGCGCAATGGCCTCTACATGCTTATCGCGACCGGCATGGCCAGCGGCGGCGCGGTGCTGGGCTGCTATCTTTCGGCGCGCTTGGCCGCCAACGTGGCCTGCGATATCCGCAATGCCGTGTACGACAAGTCGCTCGAGCTCGCGGCCAGCGACTTTGAGCGCTTTGGCACCGGATCGATGATCACGCGCTCGCTCAACGACATCAACGTGATTCAGCAGGCGATTCTGCAGACGATTCAGCTGGTGCTGCCCGTGCCGTTTTTGGCTGTGGCGGGCATCATCTTCGCCTGGTTTATCGATCCTGCCATGGGCACGCTTCTGGGCGTCGTGGTTGCGATTGTGCTGGTGGCGGCGGTCTTTACGGTTGCCAACGCGGCTCCGATCTTTATGCGCTTGCAGAGCTTTATCGACCGCATGAACGTGGTGCTGCGCGAAAACATCGTGGGCGTGCGCGTCATCCGTGCGTTTAACAAGGAGCGTCACGAGGAGCGGCGCCTGGACGAGGTGTTCAGCGACTACGCCGCCAACGCCATCAAAGTCAACCACCTGTTTGTGGGCCTCGACAGCTCAAGCTTCTTTTTGATGAACATCGCCGAGGTAGCGGTGCTGTGGGTTGGCGGCAACCGCGTGGGCGCCCACGCCATGCAGATCGCGAGTATCTCGGCGGTGCTGGAGTACGCGCTTCTGATCCTGTTCTTTGTGATGATGGCGCAGATGGTGGTGCTAACGCTGCCACGCGCCGCGGCATGTCTAAGCCGTGCACAGCAAGTGCTGGAGATTGAGCCGAGCATCGTCGATGGCCAGCGTACGCTTGATGCGGCCGCGTCCGACTCAAAGGACGGGGCTGATGCGGTTGCCGTGTTCGATCATATGTCGTTTCGCTTTGACGACGCCGACGAGGACACGCTGTGCGATCTGAACTTTACCTGTCGTCGCGGTCAGACGACAGCGATTGTGGGCTCGACGGGCTCGGGCAAGTCGACGGTGGCAAAGCTTCTGTTGCGCTTCCACGATGCCACGAAGGGTGCCATTCGCTTGAGCGGCGTCGATTTGCGCGAGCTTTCGCAAGGTGAGATTCGCGGGCGCATCGCCTACGTGCCACAGAAGGCGTGGCTGTTCTCGGGCACCGTGGCAAGCAACCTGCGCTTTGGCAACGAAGACGCGACCGAGGCGGACATGCTTCATGCGCTGCAGGTTGCCCAGAGCACCTTTGTGCTCGATCAGCCGCAGGGGCTCGATACCCCGGTGGTGCAGGGCGGTACGAACTTTTCGGGCGGCCAGCGCCAACGTCTGGCCATCGCCCGTGCGCTCATGAAGCATGCCGATCTGTATATCTTCGACGATAGTTTTTCGGCCCTGGACTTTAAGACCGATGCGGCCCTGCGCCATGCGCTGCAGGACGAGACGCGCGACGCCGCGGTGCTCATCATCGCGCAGCGCATCTCGACGATTCTGCACGCCGACCAGATTGTCGTGCTCAAGGATGGCGAGGTCGTGGGCCTGGGCACGCATGGCGAGCTTATGGAAACCTGCGAGGTGTACCGCGCCATCGCGGAATCGCAGATGAAGGGAGGTGAGTAGCATGACCGAGGAGCTCGAGAAGCAGGGCGGCGTTGATGACGCCGTTGCCGCGGGGCTGGTCGAGGAAACGGCTGTCACGTCGACCGAGCTGGATGACGCCGCCAAGGCTGCAGTCGAGCGCGAGGCTCGCCGCCAAGCGCTCTACGAGGAAAACGAGCGTGCCGAGGACGAGCGTGCCCGCGCCGAGGCAGAGCGTATGCGCGACGTGGACGACGAAGAAGAGGGCGAGACGCCCCGGGATACCTGGGCGACGGTGCGCCGCCTGTGGAGCGAGGCCGTCGGCGACCATTGGCGCTTCTACATCGTGTTTGCGAGCATTGTGTTCTATGTTATCTTTAACACCGCTGCACCGGCATATAGCGCCCGCGTGATCGATGAGCTGTGGGGCCACATTCAGGTGGCGTTTGCCAACGGAACCACCTTCAACATCACCTGGGAGAACTGCGGCAAGACCATCTTCGTCTACTTTATGATCTGGACTGCCGCTGCCTCGTTCTATGCGCTCCAGAGCTTTTTGATGTCGAGCGTGGCCGAACGCCTCAACCTGCGTCTACGCAACCGCATCGCACAAAAGCTCAATCGTTTGCCGCTTGCCTTCTTTGACGCGCATCGTCCCGGTGAGGTCGTCAGCCGTGCGACCAACGACTTGGACAAGATGTCCGAGAGCATGCAGCGCGGATTGCTGCAGCTGCTTGTGTCGATCGGCACCGTGGTGGGCGCCGTGGGCGTGATGTTCGTGTTTAGCGTGCCGCTTACGCTAGTCTTTTTGTTCTTTACGGCGTTGTCGCTGCTGGTGACCAAGGTGGTTTCGCGCCGTACGCATGATGTGACGGGCGAGCGTCAGGAGTGGGTGTCCAAAATCACGAGCGCGGTCGAGGAAGGCTATTCGGGCCGTTTGGTGATTCGCGCATTCAACCGCGAGCACCAGAGCTCTGCCGAGGTGCACGAGGCCTCGGGCGAGCTGGCGCGCGTGAGCACCAAGGCCGACTTTATGATTAACGCCGTCGGACCCGCGGTTCGCTTTATCGGTCGCCTGGCGCAGATTGTGATTGCGCTCGTGGGCTGCAGCATGCTGGTCGCCGGTCACATGACCGTCGGCGTGTTCCAGGCGTTCTTCCAGTTTATCTACGAGGCGTCCGAACCCATGACGCAGCTGTCGTTCACTTTTAACTCGCTGCAGAGCGCGCTGGCGAGTGCGGAGCGCGTGTTCGACCTGCTTGATGAGCCCGAGATGGAGGCCGATCCGCTGCCGGACGAGGCCGCCAAGCTGCCGGGTCGCATTGAGGGCCGCGTCGCTTTTGAGCACGTGCGCTTTGGCTATGCGCCCGACAAGCCGCTCATGCGCGACGTGTCGTTTACCGCCGAGCCGGGCCAGAAGATTGCCGTGGTGGGAACCACGGGCGCAGGCAAGACGACGCTCATCAACCTGCTCATGCGCTTCTACGAGATTGACGGCGGGCGTATTACGCTCGACGGCGTGGATACGAGCCGCATGGATCGCGGCGAGTTGCGACAGCAGTTTGGCATGGTGCTACAGGACGCCTGGCTGTTCGACGGCACGATTGCCGAGAACATCGCCTACGGCTGCCCCGAGGCAACGCGCGAGGAGATTGTTGCGGCCGCTCGCGCCGCCCAGGTCGACTTCTTTGTGCGCACCATGCCTCAGGGCTACGACACGCGCGTAGCCAACGATGCCGAAAGCATCAGCCAGGGCCAGCGTCAGCTGCTGACCATCGCACGCGTGCTGCTCAACAACCCGGCGATTCTCATCCTGGACGAGGCGACCTCAAGTGTGGACACGCGCACCGAGCTTGCTATCGGCCGCGCCATGGACGCGCTCATGCGCGGGCGCACGAGCTTTGTGATCGCGCATCGCCTGTCGACGATCGTGGACGCCGACCTGATCTTGGTCATGGACCACGGCAACATTATCGAGCAAGGCACGCATAAGGAACTGCTGGCTGCCGAGGGTGCTTACGCCGACCTCTATCTGAGTCAGTTCGCATAATGTGACAAAGGGACAGTCCCGCATGTCACATCAAAAGGAATGGCGCGCCGGGGATTGATTCCCTGGCGCGCCTTTTGCGTCGGTGCCGATATTGTTTTGTGCCGCTTGCGTTCCTAACGTTCGTCCATGAGCTTGGCGACGAGGGCCTTGAGCTCGGCCACCTCTCGCTCGAGTTCTTTGACGCGGCGGGCATTCTCGGTGATGCCCTGGCGGTTGAGGGCACTCTGCTCGGCGGCGTCATCGGGCATGTACTCGCGATGCTGCTTGGCGTCGAAACTCTCCTCGAACACACGGCAGCCGTTGCGCTTGATGATGCGCCCGGGCACGCCCACGACGGTACAGTTGTCGGGCACGTCCTTGACGACAACCGAGTTGCCGCCGATCTTGACGTTGTTGCCGATGCGGATGTTGCCAAGCACCTTGGCGCCCGTGCCCACGGTGACATTGTTGCCCAGGGTGGGGTGGCGTTTGCCGGTCTCGTTGCCGGTGCCGCCGAGTGTGACGCCCTGGTAGAGCACACAGTTGTCGCCCACGATGGTGGTCTCGCCGATGACGACGCCCATGGCGTGGTCGATAAAGAAATGTTTGCCGATCTGTGCAGCGGGATGAATCTCGACGCCGGTGATGTGGCGGGTGATTTGCGAGAGCACGCGGGCGAGCGATCGATGACCGTGCTCCCAGAGCCAGTGCTCGGGCACATGATTCCACTTGGCGTGAAGACCGGGGTACGAAAGGAAAATGACCAGGCCGTTTTGCGCGGCGGGGTCCTGCGCCTGGACGGTCTTGATGTCCTCGCGAATGGTATTGATAAAGCTCACCGGCCGCCCTCCCTTAGCGCCATGGCAATGCGATTCAATAAAGTATAGCGATTCGCTAGGGATTAGGAAGAGCAATCTTTCACGGCTTAGCGTGACAGGTGTCAGTTATGCATACTTGCTGGTAATGGAGTCATGCTTTTGTGCGCTCGTGTGCATGGCCGCGCTGCAACCGTATACTGGTCAACTTGGACGTATCCGCGCCCACAACTGAGAGGTTTTACTTCATGGGTTTCATCAATTTTATCGCCGAGCTGCTCAAAGACCCGCGCACCGCGATCGCCAGTTGGATCGCCGCCGGCCCGCTTATGGCCTACGGCTGCGTGTTCCTGATCATCTTTATCGAGACGGGCGTGGTGTTCTTCCCGTTCCTTCCCGGTGATTCGCTGCTGTTTGCCTCGGGCTTCTTTGCCCACAACGGCGGCTTTAACATCGTGGCCCTGCTGGCCGTCGCATGGGCGGCTGCCATTTTGGGTGATCAGTGCAACTTTATGATCGGTCACTTCTTTGGCAAAAAGATCATCGCCTCGGGAAAAGTGAAGTCTATGACGCCCGAGCGCATTAAAAAGTCTGAGGACTTCTTGGACAAGTGGGGCCACCTGGCCATCTTCTTGGGGCGCTTCTTCCCATTTATCCGCACCTTTGTGCCCTTTATCGCCGGCATGGGCGGCATGCACTGGCGCAACTTTGTCATCTTTAACGTGCTGGGCGGCATTACCTGGTCGACGGTCTTCACGCTGCTGGGCTACTTCTTTGGCGGTATTCCCTTTGTGCAGGAGCACTTTGAGCTGCTGATTATCGGTATCGTCGCCGTGTCGATCATTCCGACCGTGGTCGGTCTGGTTAAGGCTAAGCTGGGCAAATAGAACGCGTAGATCGAGCCAGCGCGCAAACCGTGCCGTTGAGGCCCGTCACCGTTTACGGTGGCGGGCCTTTTTGCTTCGGTCAAATGAAAATACTTTAGTTAGTTAAAGAAAAACGTTTTATCCAACGCATGCGGGGAGTACAATCTCGTGCATGCGAATCGACGTGCCATCGGCTTTGATGCCGTCCGCGTGTCCCGTCCGGCTCTACGCTCCGGGCGTGTGACGTTGCGACGCGGTCGGCCTCGGTCCTTGCGTGCGGGTTCGCGAGTATGCAACTGTGTATGTAAGGAGCGACATATGACTGTCGAGAAGAAGGATATCGATTGGGGTAGCCTCGGCTTTGGCTACATGAAGACCGATTACAGCTACGAGGCCCATTGGAAGGACGGCGAATGGGACGAGGGCGGCCTGACCGCCGACCACACCCTGCATGTCTCCGAGTGCGGTGGCATCTTCCATTACTGCCAGGAGGTCTTTGAGGGCCTGAAGGCCTACACCGCCGAGGACGGCAGCATCGTCTGCTTCCGTCCCGACATGAACGCCGAGCGTATGTACAACTCTGCGCAGCGCCTCGAGATGCCCCCGTTCCCCAAGGACAAGTTCGTTGAGGCCGTCAAGCAGGTCGTTTCTGCCAACGCCGCCTGGGTTCCGCCCTTCGGTTCCGGCGCGACCCTGTACGTGCGTCCGTTTATGATCGGCTCCGGTGACGTGATCGGCGTGGCTCCCGCTCCTGAGTACACGTTCCGCATTCTCGTGACCCCGGTCGGTCCGTACTTTAAGGGTGGCCTCAAGCCCGTCAAGCTGCGCGTTTCCGAGTACGACCGCGCCGCACCGCACGGCACCGGCAACATCAAGGCCGGCCTGAACTACGCCATGTCCCTCAAGCCCACGATGGAGGCCCATCGCGAGGGCTATGCCGAGAACCTGTATCTCGACTCTGAGTCCCGCACCTATGTCGAGGAGACCGGCGGCGCGAACGTTCTGTTCGTGAAGGAGGACGGCACCCTCGTCGTTCCTCAGTCGCACACCGACTCCATCCTGCCCTCCATCACCCGTCGCTCGCTCGTTCAGGTTGCCGAGGATTTGGGCATGACCGTCGACCAGCGTCCCGTCGAGTGGGCTGAGGTCAAGGCCGGTACCTTTGTCGAGTGCGGCCTGTGCGGCACCGCTGCCGTCATCTCTCCGGTTGGCGAGATCGACAACAAGGTTTACGGCGCCGACGAGACCGTGACCTTCCCGGCTGGCTACACCGAGATCGGCCCTGTGATGAAGAAGCTCCGCGAGACCCTGACGGGCATCCAGTCTGGTGCTGTCGAGGATAAGCACAACTGGGTTTACACCGTCGCGTAAGCTGTCTTAGCTGTCCGGCCCGAGGGCGGCCTTCCTTTCCGGCGCGTCCTCGGACATGAAAGAACCTCCGCTGCGCACTTCGTGCGGCGGAGGTTCTTTCGTCCTGCGGAGTGCGCCGGAAAGGAAGGCCGCGCTTTTGTTTTGGTTCGCGCCATGTGGGGGTGGTGGCGACGTGCATTTTTGCGAGTATTCTGCAATCGAAGGCCCCTGCATACCGACCTCGGGCAAAAATCGGGATTTCTCGATGTTTTCTACGAATGATGGGCGGGGTTATGGGCTGACAGCGTTTTGATTTGCAGGGACATTCGCGGTCTTTGGCATTTATCGTAGCGTCCGAAGCCCTTGGTTATGTTGAATACTCCTAAAAATGCACGGCGCTTAGAGGGGGACCTTCGCGAAAAAGGAAACCGCCCCGTCGAAGTATGCATTCGACGGGGCGGTTTATACATTTGGACGATTAAGGATGCGCTGTCAAACTACTAGAACTTGACGGTCGGGGCCTGGCGGGCTGCTTCGGCGGCCTCGAAGCCCTGGCGCTCCTTAAACTGGAAGATGCCGGCAAAGATGACAGCCGGGAACGTCTGAATGGCGTTGTTGTAGCTGAGCACGCAATCGTTGTAGCTCTGGCGTGCATAGCTAATCTTGTTCTCGGTATCCTCGAGCGATGCCTGCAGCTGCGTAAAGTTAGTGTTTGCCTTAAGATCGGGATAGGCCTCGGCTACGGCGAAGAGCTGGCGCAGCGCACCGGTCAGCACGTTGTCGGCTTCCATCTTGGCCTCGGGCGTGGTGGCCTTGACGGCGGTGTTGCGCGCGCTGATCACGGCGGAGAGCGTCTCCTGCTCGTGCTTGGCGTAGCCCTTGACGGTCTCGACCAGGTTGGGGATCAGGTCGTTGCGGCGCTGCAGCTGCGTATCGATGTTCTGCCAGGCGTTATCGATGCGGTTACGCTTGGTGACCATGTTGTTGTAGATGCCGGCGATGGCGCAGACAATCACAATGACAACAACGATGCCGATGATGACGGTAATCATGATGTCTCCGTTTCGAATGGCCGCGGCGGCATGCGCCAGCTGCCGTTGGTATAACGCTACTAGTATACCCGCAACGTTTTGCCGTGCCGAACTTTCCGGTAAGCGTTATGTTTTCGGTGGGGTTGGTACCGGGACAAAGCGCGCGAGGTACAGGTGTAAGATATGCGACAGATTGTCGAGTGTTGTCTTTGCCCTGAGGATGGCGATATCAGTGGACCTTCGCATTAAGAAAACCTACCGCGCCCTGTTCGATGCCTTCACCGAACTTCTCGAGGAGCATCGTTTTGAGGACCTGACGGTTGCCATGCTGTGCGACCGCGCCATGATTCGCCGCACGACGTTCTACAAGCACTTTCGCGACAAGAACGATTACTTTGCCTTTTATATCGATGAGCTTATGTCGGGTTTGCCGCAAAAACAGCCCGATGAGGCCGGCGCAGTGTCTGCCGAGGACGTGCGCGCGCTTCGGCACGCGATTTTGGACGATGCCATGGATTTGATTCTGGCGCACGAGCAGCTCATGGATAACATTTTGGCAAGCAGCATGTCGGGCATGCTGACAAACGTTATTTGCGACCGCATTGCCCGCTCCATCCGCGAGCGTGTGATGAACGTGCTTGCCGAGGATGCCCTGGCCCCCGTGTCACTCGAGACGACGTCTGAGTTTGTCGCCGGCGGTATTATTCGACTTTTCACGATATGGTGGGAATCGGGCCACGATCTTGAGCGTCGACCTGAGATAGCCGACGTGGTCGATGCACTGTTCGAGCGAACCATGACGCCGGTGCATCATTAAAAGTGGCGGAGAGAGGGGGATTCGAACCCCCGGAACGCTCTCGCGCTCAACGGTTTTCAAGACCGCCGCATTCAACCGCTCTGCCATCTCTCCGTGAGTCGTAATGATAGCATCGTTTTGAATTTGCAACAGGGAAGGCGAACGATGACGAGCACCGAAATCGACGAGAAGTTCATGCGCGAGGCGTTGGCGGAGGCGCGCGCCGCCGCGGCGGTGGGCGAGGTGCCCATTGGCGCTGTGGTGGTGCGCGCGGGTGAGATTGTCGCGCGGGCGCATAATCGTCGTGAGCTCGATCAGGACCCTTCGGCGCATGCAGAGTTCGCGGCCCTGTGCGCTGCCGCTCGGTCGCTCGGTCGCTGGCGCCTTTCCGACTGTACGGTCTACGTGACGCTCGAGCCCTGCTGCATGTGTGCGGGGCTTATGGTTAACGCGCGCGTAGGACGCTGCGTGTATGGCGCGGCTGATGCCAAGGCGGGCGCTCTGGGTTCGCTGTATGACCTGAATGCCGATTCGCGCCTGAATCATCGGTTTAACGTGACCGCCGGCGTGCTGGCAGACGAGTGTCGTGAGGTGTTGAGCAGCTATTTTAGTAGGCTGCGTGGCACCGATGGTGCTGGCTGCGGTTGTGGGGCCGATCTTGAAGCACACGCCGCTCACGCCGCAGCACTTGCAGGTGCCGGTGAGGATACTGACACGGCGGTTGACTTTGGTCCTGCGTGCCGCCGGCCCCGCCGTGTGCTGCTGGCGATCGACTCCTTTAAGGGTAGCGTGTCGAGTGCGCGGGCAGAGGAGGCCGTTGCCGAAGGCGTACGCCGCGTTTGGCCCGATGCCGAGGTGTGCACATTGCTGCTGGCAGATGGTGGCGAGGGGACGCTCGATGCCGTTGCCGCGTGCGGTGGTGAACTTGCGACCTGCGAGGTTGCGGGCCCCTTGGGCGATCGTGTGCCCGCACGGTTACTGGTTGACGGCGGGCGCGAGTCGGCTGTTATTGAGATGGCCGAGGCGGCGGGTATTGGGTATTCGCCCTGTACGGAGTCGGCGGCGTTGGCGGCTTCGACCTATGGCGTGGGCGAGCTCATGCTTCGCGCAGTCCGTGCTGGGGCAAAGACTATCTATATTGGTCTGGGCGGCAGTGCCACCAACGACGGTGGCGCCGGCATGCTGCAGGCGCTGGGCGCGCGTGTGGTCGATGATCGGGGCTGCGATATCGCCCCCGGTCTTGCAGGCCTTGAGCAGGTGGCGAGCGTTGATTTGGCGCTAGCGCTTCAGGCTTTGGATGACGCTCGTATCGTTGTGCTTTCGGATGTCGAGAATCCGCTCGTGGGGCGTCGGGGCGCATTGGCGGTGTTTGGTGGGCAGAAAGGCTTGCCGACGGGTGACGCCGAGGCGCTGAGCAGGTGCGACAGTTGGATGGTCGGCTACGGTCGTCTGCTCGATACGGCAATTGTCGAGGCTCGGGCCCAGGGGCTGCTGCGCGTGCCCGAGGGTGCACGGACGTTCGGCTCGGTGCTCGGCGTGCCCGGTGCCGGTGCCGCCGGCGGCCTGGGCGCCGCGCTGCTGGCGCTCGGTGCCGAGTTGCGTTCGGGCGTGGAGACAGTGCTCGATCTCGTGGGGTTTGACGAGCGTGTACGCGATGTCGACCTGGTCATAACGGGCGAGGGCAATATGGACGAGCAATCCGCCGCCGGCAAGGCGCCGGTGGGCGTGGCCCGCCGTGCCAAGCGATATGGCAAGCCGGTTGTTGCCGTCGTGGGCGGTCGTGCCGACAACCTGGATGCGGTGTACGAGCAGGGCATCGACCTTGTCCTGCCGATCTGTCGCAAGCCCGTGGACCTGGAGCGGGCACTCGATCCGCAAGAAGCCACAGCCAACCTTATCTGCGCCGGCGAGTCAGCCGCACAAGCCTATGACCTCGCTCGCCTCTAAGGCCTATCTCCCTATAAGTTGCGGTGGAATACGGAGTGTTTTTGCCTTTAAGGGGCCAATTCAGTCCGTATTCCACCGCAACTTTGAGAATGGCCATTCGAGGTTGGCTGCCTTGGGTCTTGGGTCGGACCGTTTGCCACGAAATGCGACCATCTACTACGTTAAGCCGGCCACCCTCGACCATCCCGGAATTTGCAAAAACAAAACCGCAGGTAGAAAGCTTGCCGATTTTCGAAAAAGTCGGCTATGGTCGACCCCTGCGACCTAAACGTAGTAGATGGGCCCTTTTCGTGGCACAGCACCAGATCAGTCTATTTAGGACGGGGCCTCCTTGACTACTTTCGCCACCCTGATGCCCCACCAGTCAAAAAGTAGTCAAAAAAGCCCCGTCCCAAATTAGCTGTCTTGCCCCATCGGGCGGGAGCGGGTAAGATATACCGAGCGCCTAGCGCGTTCGATGGGTTCGGATGACGACATGTTCCGAATCTGGTCAGGTCCGGAAGGAAGCAGCCATAAGGAGCCTCTGTCGGGCATCCGAATCCATCGAGTGCGCAGGCGCTTTTTGGTGCCGCGGCTACCCGCGAGTGCCGGCAGGGCGCTTGGTGTCTCGCTGGTCCTCGGCTTTGCCTGCGGGATCGCTCGACTACCAAGCGCCCTGCCGGCACTCGCGGGTAGCCGACCAAAACCACCTGAAGGGTCACATTTATCTGAATAATTTAATCCCGTGTCTTTTGCTGCTCGTTGGCGTTGTTTGGGCATTGATGGCTACGTGGTTCAAGAGGCGGCGGTGCTGTTGCTTGTATTTTTGTAGTTAAAGAGGCCCGTTTCCCTAGGTGGGGAAACAGGCCTCTTTTTGTCTCTGGGCTTGTGGATTGGCGAAGACAATAACCGCTGGCGGCTATTTTGAGTTCCTGATGCGGCGTGTGGCTGTGGCGGTTATTCCGAGGCCTGCGGCGGCGATTGCCGCGAGTGCGATTGCGCTCGGTGTTGTGTCGCCCGTGTTCGCGAGCTTGTCGGCGGTCGTATCTGCTTGTTTGCCGCTGCTCGAGTTCGCCTGCTTGGTGGAGTTTGGCGAGGTGTCTTTACCGGTTGCGGACGAGCCGGTGGGCTGCGTCGTCTCGGTCGGTTGCGTCGAGTTGGAGGGAGACGTCGTCTCGGTCGGTTGCGTTATCTCGGGCGAGGTGGCCTTGTCTGCCGCGGCCTTTGCCTCTTCGTATGCCTTGCAGGCGTCGTCATAGGCCGTTTGCGCTTTTTTCAAATTGTCGAGGAGCGCATCTCGCTTGGCTGTCTCTTCGTCGATATCGGTTTGACATTTTTCCGCATTGGCTTCGAACTTCGCGACGACACTTTCCTGGCTTTCGAGCCGGCGTTGGCAGCGGTGAAGATCATCTTCACAAGATTTTTCTCGCCTTTCTGCCGACATGATCTCACTTTGCAACTGCTTAATAGTTTCGTTAGAAGCTCCGTCGTCGATTGCCTTATTTAATTCTGCCTGAAGGCCGCTTGTCCGGTCGTGGGCCTCATCGTATTTGGCTTGGGCTGCATCGACGTTCGCTTGTAGGTAAAGAAGAGGTCCCCTTGAGTCGTCGGCTTCCTTCAGCATCCTGTCGCGGAGCGATTGCAAATCGGTAATCACATGCTCGATAGTCTCTAATATCTCAGGACCTGCGGCGTCTTTTGCGGCCTCGAGGTTTTTGAGCGCTTCCTGCATGGCTGCATACGCTTTTTCCTTTGCGGCGGCCGCGTCTTCCGTCTGCAAGGCAACTGCACCGGTGGGGGAGCTGGTTTCTGCCGCGATCGCCGTTGCGGGGGCGATTCCCGCGACAAGTGCCGCGGAAAGGGCGATGCCCACAGTTGCTCGTCTTGCACTTCTTGCGAGAATGTCGTTCATCTCGGCACCTCATTTCAAGGGTCGGCGACTAACTTGGTAGCACTAATGTAAGTATACCAAGCGATTGGCCCGCCACTGGCTGGGTGTGCGCGTATGCTCCTCTGAAAACTGAATCCCGTTAGAAATGATGAGTTGTTTACGCTTCTTTTGGGGTGGCGGTACTATCATGGTTCGAATTGAATGTGGATGATGATAGGGAGCGCCTATACATGATTGAGTTGCTCAGGCGTTTTGGTGGTAAGTTTCGCCGATATATGGTGATCGGCCCTGCGTGCAAGTTGATCGAAGTGATCTTTGACCTGCTGACGCCGCTGGTGATTGCCCAGATGATCGATAAGGGCATTGGCTCGCACGACGTGGACGCCGTCGTCCACTACGGCATGGTGCTTGCCGCCATGGCCGTGATCGGCATCTCGTTTACGCTCGTCTGCCAAAAGATGGCGGCGCTCACCTCGCAGGGCATGGGCACCGACATTCGCGGTGCGCTCTACCAGCATATCAACAAACTGAGCTATGCCGAACTCGACCGCTTTGGCACGCCGTCGCTTATCACCCGCATCACCAACGACGTCAACCAGGTGCAGCTTGCCGTGGCGTTGGGCGTGCGCATGCTCATCCGCTGGCCCTTCTTGGCGGTGGGCTCTATGTGCGCGGCCCTTGCCATCGACCTTAAGCTCGGCATGATCTTTTTGATTTGCACGCCCGCCATCGGCCTGGTGTTTTGGTTTGTCATGGCGCGCTGCATTCCGTATTACAGGCAGCTGCAGGCAAAGCTCGACCGCATCGCGCTTATCTGCCGCGAGGGGCTTTCGGGCGCCCGCGTTGTTCGCGCCTTTGTGCGCGAAAATCACGAGCGTGAGCGCTTTGCCCAAGCCGCCGATGACCAGGCCAATACTGCCATCGCGGTAGGCAAGCTCTCGTCGATTCTCAACCCCGTCACGTTTCTTGTGATGAACCTGGGCGTGTGCTCCATCCTGTGGGTGGGCGGCATGCAGGTCAACGTGGGCGAGCTTACGCAGGGTCAGGTCATGGCGTTCGTCAACTACATGACGCAGACCCTGACCTCCATCGTGTACGTTGCCAACCTAGTCGTGGTCTTTACCAAGGCGAGCGCCAGCGCGTCGCGTATCAACGAGGTGCTCAATTGTGAGCCGAGCATCACCGACGGGGGCAGCCAGCCGGTCGCGCTGCCCAAGCCGGGCGCGATGGGCAATGCCGCTCCGGTCTCCGCGCTGAGCTTGAGCCATGCGAGCTTTTCGTTTGGCGCGGCCGCGGCAAATGCCGTCAACGATGTGACCCTGGAACTGCCGCTGGGCAAGACGCTTGGCATTATCGGCGGTACGGGCAGCGGTAAGTCTACGCTCGTCTCGCTTATCCCGCGCCTGTACGATGCGGGCACCGGCAGTGTGAGCGTGATGGGTTCCGACGTGCGCGCTTGGCCGCTCGACCAATTGCGCCATGTGGTTGCAACCGTCCCACAACGCGCATCGCTCGTGAGCGGCACGATCCGCAGTAATCTGACCTGGCGTGACGAGTCGGCGACCGACGATGAGCTCTGGGCGGCGCTCGACATGGCGCAGGCCAGCGAGTTCGTGCGCAAAAAACCTCAGGGTCTGGACGCGCCGGTCGAGGCGGGCGGCAAGAACTTTAGCGGCGGCCAGCGCCAGCGCCTGACCATCGCGCGTGCCCTGGTGGGTTCGCCTCAGGTTCTGATTATGGATGACTCTGCCTCGGCGCTCGACTTTAAGACCGATGCGGCGCTTCGCCATGCCATTCGCGAGCGCAGCGTGCGCGGTGCCGCCGAGGGCGGGCTGCCGCTGACGACCGTCATCGTGAGCCAGCGCGTCTCGACCGTTCGCGATGCCGACATGATCTGCGTGCTCGACCACGGCTCGGTCGCGGGCCTGGGTACGCACGACGAGCTGTACGTAAGCTGCCAACTCTATCGCGAGATTTGCCAGTCGCAGCTTCGCCGCGAGGAGCTCGAGGGTCAGCAGGGGAGTGCGGCGCCCGCGTCTGCCCCAACCGTCCCCGCATCCGTCTGCGCAAAGGAGGGCTGCTAGATGAATCCGTATACTTCTTCCGGTTCGGTCGCCACGATGACGGCCAATGTGTCCGGTAACGACAAGCTCAACGACCTGGGCGACGGCCCGCGCCAACCCGGTGATCCCGAGCGCTATCCCGTGGGCGCGGTGACGCGCCGCCTGCTGGGCTATGTTCGCCCGCACCGTATTTCGTTTACGGCGTCGTTTGTGAGCGCCGCCATCTCGGTGATTCTGCAGCTCTACACGCCCATCCTCATTGGTGAGGGCATCGACCTGATCGTCGCCACCGGGCAGGTGGACTTCGATGCGCTGCTGCCGCTCGTTACCAAACTCGCGATTGTCGTGATGGGTGCTGCGGCCTTTCAGTGGCTGCAGGGCTACTGCGTCAACCGCCTGTCCTACGAAACGGTGCGCGACATGCGCGTGGAGGCGAGCGACAAGCTCAGCCGCATGCCGCTCAGCTTTGTCGACAGCCATGCCCACGGCGACCTTATGAGCCGCGTGGTCAACGACGTCGATCAGGTGGGCGACGGTCTGCTGCAGGGCTTTACCCAGCTCTTTACCGGCGTCATCACCATCGTGGGCACGCTTGCGTTTATGCTCTCCATTAACCTGGCCATGACACTCGTGGTGGTGCTCGTCACGCCGCTTTCCATCTTTGCAGCTGGCGCCATCGCCAAGCTCTCCAACAAAAGCTTTACGGCTCAGCAGCGTATTCAAGGGCAGCTCGGCGGTCATATCGAGGAGTATGTGGGTGAGCAAAAGCTGGTGGACGCCTTCGCCTACGGCCCGCACGCTCAGCAGCGCTTCGATGCCCTTAACGCCGAGCTCTATACGGCAGGTGAGCGCGCGCAGTTTATGGGCTCGCTTTCCAATCCCGGTACGCGCTTTATCAACAACATCATCTATGCCGTGGTTGCTGTGATCGGCTGCGTGGGCGTGATCACGGGCGTGCCTGCGGCGCTCACGGTGGGCGGCGTGCAGATCTTCCTGTCCTACGCCAACCAGTACACCAAGCCGTTCAACGAGGTTACCAACGTTATTACACAGATTCAGACCGCGTACGCCTCGGCGCGCCGCATGTTTGCGCTGCTCGATGCCCGCGAGCAGGAGCCTGATGCGGCGGATGCCGTTGAACTTGCCGCCCCGCAGGGTGAGGTGACCTTTGAGCACGTGGACTTTAGCTATGTGCCCGATCGCAAGCTGCTGCAGGATATCTGCATCGAGGCCAAGCCCGGCATGCGCTTTGCCCTGGTCGGTCCTACGGGCTGTGGCAAGACAACGCTCATCAATTTGCTGCTGCGGTTCTACGATATCGACGCCGGTCGCATCATGGTCGATGGCCGGTCTTCGCGTGACTACACGCGCGCGAGCCTGCGCCGTGCCTTTGGCATGGTGTTGCAGGACACTTGGCTGTTTGAGGGCACGGTGGCGGAAAACATCGCTTACGGTTGTCCCGATGCCACACGCGAACAGGTTATCGAGGCGGCCAAACGCGCGCATGCGCACAAGTTTATCGTGCAGCTGCCGAAAGGCTACGACACGGTGATTGGCGAGGACGGCGGCACGTTTAGCCAGGGTCAAAAACAGCTGCTGTGCATCGCGCGCGTCATGCTCACCGACCCGGCGATTTTGCTGCTGGACGAGGCAACGTCGAGCATCGATACGCGTACCGAGCTGCAGGTGCAGGCGGCATTCGACGAGCTCATGGCCGGTCGCACGAGCTTTGTCGTTGCGCACCGCCTGAGCACCATCCGCAACGCCGACTGCATTCTGGTGATGCGCGACGGCGAGATTATCGAGCGCGGCACGCACGACGAGCTGCTAGCGGCAGGTGGCTTCTACGCCGAACTCTACCGCAGCCAATTCGCCCAGTGAGCAAGCCCGTGGGGCAAATTAATCAATCGACAGACGGTGGTTTACATCTGTCACGTTAGTACTAAGATATTCATCTAATAAATTGCATTAGTGGCTTTAGTTTTGGGGGAAACGAGGCAACGTGACTATGACGTGCTCTTTGGTGGTTAACAGCAAGAGCGGTAATACCAGGATGGTTTCGGGTGCGATCAAGCGCGCTCTGCAGGCTGCGGGCGTTGAGTTTGTCCATGCCGCGGCGTTGAGCGACGATGCGGATGCAGATCAGGTTGCGCTCGAGGCGCAGGGGGCCTGCGCGGCCGACATGGTGCTCGTCGGTTTTTGGTGCGACAAGGGCGCGTGCACGCCTTCGGTCGCGGCGTTGCTCTCTGCCTTGCACGGCAAGCGCGTGTTCCTGTTTGGCACCTGCGGCTTTGGGGCCGACCAGAGCTATTACCAGCAGATTATCGACCGCGTAACTTCCAATCTGGCCGTGGATGCCGAGCTTGCGGGCTGGGCGATGTGTCAGGGTAAGATGGGCCCTGCGGTCAAACAGCGCTACGAGGCCATGCTCGAGCAAGATCCCGACAACGCCCGATTTAAGATGCTGCTCGACAACTGGGTTGCCGCGAAGGACCATCCCACCAAGGAAGATCTGGACAACATGGCTGCAGCCGCCAAAAAGGCCGTTTTGGGCGAGTAGGCAATCGCCGTCGCGCGCTCGAAATAATACAAACGTGAAAGCCTCGAAATTCTCGAGGCTTTTTTCTTAACACGGGGATGTGCCGTGGCAAGCGTCTGGGGGCTTTTCCATCATCCGGATGATAAGTCGGTTTTGAACGATGCGGTCTCGTGCATTCGCTGGATGTATCGCCAGATGGAGTACGGCTACCAGACGTATCCGGGCTTCTTTTCGCACCATTCGATGGGATTCATGCAGCAAGACGCCGCCGGGCGGGCGCCACATTGCAGAGCCTGGGCGTAGCAGGTAGCTGAAAAACGTACCCGGATGTGTTCAGGGTGGGATGGGCTTTCCGGATGAGTGGTGATTCGGAAACTTTATCCCGGAATTTGCCTTTGGAATGGGATGCGGTTTCCCGTTGAGGGGCTCTGTGGAAACTGCATCCCAGTATTCGGTCGAGAAACGGGATGCGGTTTCCCAACGGGGCCGCAAGCGGAAACCGCATTCCACTCCGGACGCGAATTCTGGGGCACGGCTTGCTGAGGGTTATGGGCTGCGAGCGATATGCGGCAGCATAAAACTCAAATAGGAGGGGTTAAAAATAAATGGTACATCCAGCAGTTAATTTTAATGTGGGGGGGGGTATGATTCTTTTGGTTGCGCATAATATCAAACCCTCTATTAATGAATTGCGTAGGGGGTTAGTCACAGATATTGGATAAAACAGACTAATTTGGTGATAAATGACCACTTACGCCAAAATAGGTAGCATTTAGCGACAAAACATTGAAAAATGTGTAGCACATCGCTATGTTTTTATTACGAAAAGATTCCAAATTGGCTTATTTCGGACTCACTTTTCAAGCGCCTTGCGGTTCCTGTTGAAACTTGCTGACCTTTGGATGGGTCGAATAGGTCCTCAAGGGGGATGAATTATCACTTTGGCTGCGCGTAGACTCAAACGATTTATTGCACTTTTGAGTAGCTTGGCGTTCGCGCTTGTCATAGCCCTTGCCGTTGTTTCTTTTGTGCCTCGCGCATTTGGATACATGCCCTTTGCTGTGCTTTCGGGCTCTATGGAACCCGATCTTCCCGTTGGCTCCATGGTGTTTGTCCGCCAGGTTGAGCCAACGGATATTACCGTGGGCGACAATGCAACCTTTTACCGATCGGACGGCGCCGTGGTGACGCACCAGGTGTACGAGATCGACCCTGCCGCGCAGACGATCGGCACGCAGGGAATCGCAAACAAAAATGCAGATGGAACCATCATGCACGATGCCGAGCAGACGCCTTTTTCACGCGTGATCGGCACTGTCTCTTTTTGTGTCCCTTACCTGGGCTTCGTTAACGCATATTGCACGACGATGCCCGGTTTGCTTGTTGTGGTGGCCGTTCTGGCGCTGCTGGTCGCGGCGTCGATAGTGCTCGATCGGGTGGTTCCCGACGAGCCTGCGGGCAAGCATGCCCGCGCGCATGCGAGGGAGCGGCGTTCATAGCGGCAGGGGAGAGGTGTCGGCAACGGCAAGGGCCGTTGCCGGGGAAGTCGATTTTCGAAAGGAAGAGAACGATGGAAAACAAGAAGAAAAAGCGCTACGGCATCATTGCCGCCCTGCTGCTGTTGGTGATGGCCGCCGGTGTGGGTACCTATGCATGGCTGACGGCGCAGGAGCACATTGACAACGTGTTCACGGTGGGTAGCTTTGGCCACCCGGAAAACAAGCCTGATCCGACCGATCCCGAGAAACCGGACCCCGATAATCCGAACACTGAAAAGGCCTACCTGTTCGAGACCCAGTGGGTTGCCAACTCCAAGATGGTTCCTGGCGCCACTGTGGCCAAGAACCCCAATGTCGGCATCAAGGCTGGCTCTGATGATGCATACGTATTCATTTACGTAAAGAATGCCATCGTCAAGCCTGGCACCAGCCTTGAAAAGACCCCGTACTTTACGCTCAAAAATACGAATTGGAAGCCCGTTGAGGGTCAAGTCAAGACCAACCAATCTGACAACTCTGGCAACCAGTACGTGAGCGGTCTGTTTATGTACTCCAAGAACTCTGCCGCAGAGAACCTGCCTGCAAAGCTCGAAGCCAACAAAGCAGAGCAGGACGTTTATACCGATGAGCTTTTCACTGCCGTGACGATTCCCTCTGCCATGAACAACACCGATGTTGTCGAGACTACTACTGACCCGAAACAGGCTCCCACGATGACGGTCTCTGCCTACATCTTTGGCGCGGGCCAGAATGGCACCGAGCAGGGTGAAAATGCTGACGCGCAGAATGCCCTTAAGCAGGCCAAGGAATGGGCTAAGACTCAGGCTCAGGCTTAATCCCCCCACTGAGATCCCGGCCCGCCCCCACCCCTATATTCGGGCTGGGATCTCGGTCCCCCTTTTTATCGACGATTGGCGAACGTAATGCTCAATAATCTTTCCGACAATCAGAAACGCACCTTGGCGCTTGCCGCGATTGCGCTGTTGGCCCTGGCGTGCATGTGTGGCACGCTGGCTTTTACCGTTGATATGGTTCCGGCGAACAACGTCCTATCGTTTGGCAGCGTGAAGGTACGAGTCTGCGAATACACCCTCAACGAGCGGGGCGAGGAGATTCCGTTTGAGGCCAACGAGCGCGGGGACTATCCCGACACCAAGGCCGGGGGCTCTGACATCAGCCGCATTGTACGCGTGGAGAACGCCGGCGCGCAGCCTGAGTACGTTCGCGCTCGTCTACGCATGACGTCAGTGGCACCCGACGGTTCGAGTGCGGATGCCTCGGGCAGCGTTGCGTTTCATGTGAACGCGGACGAGGGGTCCCCGTGGATCGACGGCGGCGATGGGTGGTACTACTACCGTGGATTGGCCGGGCGTGGCGGCATGCTCGACCCCGGCGCCATGACGGAAAGCCTTATGGACTCGCTGCGATTTGTGGGCGACTACCACGATGCCGCGCGCGGCGACTCATTCAAGCTCGATATCGATGTTCAGGCCGTGCAGGCCAAAAACCAGCAGACAAGCGATACCGCCCTCGACGTACTTGACGTTGTGGGTTGGCCGGAGGCGAACTAGCCTATGAAGATCAAGAATATGAACCGGGGTATGCTTAGCAGGCTGGTTGCCGTCGCAGCGATTGCCCTTTGCTGCGTTATGGCGCTGCCAACGGTGGTGCATGCCGAGGATGTGCCCGAGGCCAAAATCGAATTCCACATCAAAAACGAGGCTGACTTTTTGTCGTGTGTGGCGCTGTCGCGCGAGCGCGATACGTCCGGCTGGCACGTTTATCTCGATAACGACATTGAGCTCGACAGCGACGACATGAAAACCATCGTTGCAGACACCGTTAAGCATCTGTCGTTTGGCAACAAGGAGCATCCGTTTAAGGGCGTGTTCGATGGTCAAAACCACGCCGTTGAGGGCCTGAACTACGATAAAGACGCTTTTGACCCCGAGCGCGATACGGGATTTTTTGCCGAGACCAACGGCGCCACCATCAAAAACTTCCTGGTCAAGGACGCCAACGTGTGGGCGGACTTCCGCGGTGGCATTATCGTGGGCAAGGCCGTCAAAACGCGTTTCGAAAACGTTATGGTCATGGAGAGCACGCTGCACGTGACCTGCGCCAACAATGCTCTCAACCTCATTACCAACGCAGGCTTTGAGGGCGGTCTCATCGCCGGCGAGCTCGACGGCTGTACCCTCTATAACTGCGAGGTACGTGGTGGCCGCGCCGTTAACAACACGACCTCGGGCGTGCAGGCGCTCGGCGGTGAGGGTCTGTATATGGCGGCGTTTGCCGGCTACGTTACAAATTCGACGATTGAGTACTGCCGCGTTACGCCTACGCGCAAAGACGATGGCTCGATTGGCATGACCGACGTCACCAATAAGTACGACGTGGCCATTGGCGCCCTGGGCGGCAACAACGTGTACGCCTCGGGTTTTGTGGGCTGCATGGCGGGCGAGGCCAAGATTATCGACTGCTTCTCGACGGCGCAGTGCTACAGCTATGCCGCGTCATATGTGGGCGTCGTCGCCGTGACGCGTGCGTGGACGGGTGGCTTGGCGGGTCGTATTCTAACCGAAAAGGGCAACGAGCTCGTTCGAAGCCATTTTGCGGGTGACTTGAGCTCGCGTCAGTACAATCCCATCGCCGTGATCCCCATCATTCAAAACGATGTGAACCTGGGCGGTATTGCCGCGCGTGCCAACAAGGATGATGCCACGGTCACCGAGTGCTACTTTAAGCCGAGCGTGAGCCTAAAAGGCAGCAGCCAGGGTACCGCGGCTAAGAAAAAGATCCCCTCTTTTGGCGGCGACGGTACCACCAAGGGCGACAGCTATGGTCCATGGGACGACGAGCGCTACACCACGCGTGAGCTGTGGGAGGAGCACGACTACGATTTTTGTGCCGGCACCATGCGCTCGACCGACAACGACGATGCCCTGGGTGGCCAGCACACCAATGAGTGGGCGATGGATTACAAGCTGAAGATTCCCGTGCATGGCCAGAGCGTTAAGGCGACGATCGATTTTCCCGGTGCGGGTACCGCGACCATCGAGGCAACCAAACTTGGTATTGATCAGGCGACCTCGGACCCGTATGCCTTTGCCGTGAGCGCCGTGCTGGCGGGAACGGCTCAGGGCTTGGCCCAGGGCGATACATCGGTGACGTTTAGGCAGGATACCTCCGCAAAGCCCAAGGGCTTGACCGATGCCAACGGCGGTTATCGCTTCATGGGCTGGTTCCGTGAGCCCGATGTGCGTGTGAATCGAATTGGACAAGACAACAGCTGGTTTGACGGCAAGACCGATGCCGATGCTGTGGCTGCCGGCAAGCAGGTCCAGAAGAGCGAGGCACACGAGCATACGTCGACCTATACCGCCGATAATGCCAAGGGGGTCGACGGTTTTAAGGGCAATGACCTGTTTATCGCTTCGTACGAGGCGCAGGTGCTGTTCTATAACGTCCAGGGCGAAACGCTCGATTGCCAGAGCGGCACTGCACACGACAAATCGGGCGATTGGTATCGCTACGGCGCGAAGCTCAACCCCGCCGCTCCTACCGATCGTGGCACGCTGTCTTCCAGCGCCACCTTTATCGGTTGGACAACGAAGCCGAGCGAAGAGGCTCAGATGAACGGTGGCTATGCAGCCATTACCTCGACCCAGCTCGCCGAGCTAAAAAATGCCGGCGCGTTCTATCCTGCCGGTACCGAGATCACTGTGCTTGGTCCTACCGATTTTTATCCGGTGTACACCGACTATGTGTCGAACATCATGACGGTGTTTGAGGGCAATGAGCAGGATGCAACCGACGATCAGACTCGGCGCGACGGTGTGGGCAAAACTGACGTTAAGGTTGAGACTGCAGAAGATGGCACAAGCGCGTATACCGTACAGGTGCTCGACGTATCCGGTAAAGCTATATCCGAGGAGGGCCAGCTGCCCGACGGCTATCGTTTCCTGGGTTGGTATGAAAACAAGGGAACCGAGGATGCCCCGCTCGAGGTGCGCGTAAGCCGCGACCCCAGCTATACGCTCCCCGCCGATGTCGATTTAACCGCGCCGCATACCTACATCGCCCGCTTTGAGTACCGAGTGGATTATTACGTTCGGGCTTATACCAACCATGAGTTTACGGACAGCAAGCTACTTTGTTCCGTTTGGAATCGCTATCAAACGCCCTTTGAGGAAAACGTCGGTAGTACCTTCGTGCGTGAAAACGTCGTCCACTGGGGCCCGGAGCATGTTGACCACGGTATAAAGGATAGTTATGAAACGTGTGGCACGCGCTTCACGAAGGAAACCCTTGTCGTGAGTCCCCTTAACGCGTACTCGCACAACGTTAAAAACGATACGGGAGCCGATACTCTAAAAAACCTCTATGCCGATACCGATTTTCCAGGCGCTGCAACGCTAAGCGATACTTGGACTTCGGCTTCGCTGAACGTAACGGTCAAACCGGTGAATGATCGCTATCGCCTGAATTTCTGGACGCTTGAGCGCGATGGTAAATATTGGACATATGTGAAAAATCCCATCGAGAGCATGGTGCGTACAGATAAGAAGTACTACGTTCGCGCGATGATTACCACGGACGTTAATTTCTACAACAAGGGCGATAATGTCGTGAGGACTGCCACGCGGCGCTATGAGAGTAACTTGCTGCAGACCAAGGTGAACGGGGCGGATCCGACGTTCACGTATTACTACCCGCATGTTAATAAGTCGGTTAAAGTGGCCGAAAAGCCAGAAGATGGTGAGAAGGGATCGTATGAGAGCCCCCTGACCCTCGAAGCTTCCCCGACCGATGCCGACATGGCCGTGCCGGGCTATAAGTTCCTGGGCTGGATTTCGACCGCCGAGGTTCAGAAGGATTCTGACGTCTGGAAGTATATCTACGACGTCGCCGGCGACTCCTATGTGACGAGTGATCCGGATAAGGCAGAGCCGTATCTGGCGACCGACGAGTCCAAGGTCACCCAGTGGCAGGATGCCTATCCCGTCTACGCAAAGTACGACGTCAGCTACACCACCAACCTGCATCGCGCAGGTTTTGAGGGTACGGACAAGGTCAATGTGCCTAGCTACAACATCGCTCCCGTTATCAACGCGGACACCAATCCTGCTACGGCAACGGTGACCCCTGACGTTACGACGCCGGTTTATAAAGCAGGCGGTGAGCTGTATAAGTTGCAGAAGGTTGAGATCGAGCTTCCGAACGGCGAGATCAAGACGCTTCCCTACGATGTGGAGCATGGTACTTGCTCTTATCCGGTGGAACCTGGCGGAGCCTATACATTCGTGGCGTACTATTCGCCGTTGGCGGTTGTGTACCACCTCAATGCCACGGATGTGGACGGCAAAGTTGCTCAGCAAGACGATATGCTCGGCAACCTTAATGGCGGCATCCCGAAGCCTACTTATGACGTCAGCACTATCGATGCGGATACAGGCAAGTTCAACGTCTTCGTGGGCTGGACGGAAGCCGAGCCGGCACCTGGCAAGGGCTATGTCGCTTGGTCAGAGGGCATCCGTATGGTGAGTGCTTCTACCGTGGTCAAGGCCCCCATGGAGCTGTACCCGGTCTACCGTCCCAACCTGGTTACCGTTCAATCGAACATTGACTCTAAACTTGCGAATCCCGATCTTGTCCGTAGCCTCGGCCGCACTGATTCCGGCGACCAGATTTCTCTTGAGGTCAAGGCCGCCGAGGAGGTTGAGGGCACTGACGGCACCAAGTACGACTTTGTCGGCTGGTCGCGCGATTATGTCAATGACGGGCAGTACACCCTGATGACTGACGATGAGAAGTATCCCCTCGAGGGCAGCGAGCCCTTTGAGAGCGTGACCTACACTGCGGTGTACAAGAAGACGCCGCTTAAAGTGCGCTATCACGACACCGAAGGCAACGTCATCTACACCGCTACGGTAGACCCGAACGATACGAGTGTTCTGCGTGGCCAGGATGGCAATGCCGGCTTTGTTCAGACAGTTAAGGTGCCCAAGATGGACGAGAACGGCAACCCGGTCTATGACGACAAGGGTGAACCCGTCATGGAGCCAAAGGAAGTGGCCTACGATCCCGAAGCCTACTCCGCAATCGTCGCATTCCTGGGCGAGCGAGCGGATAGCAGCTTGAAGGAGTTGTTCTTGGAGTGGCAGTGGGTTAATGGCGACAAAGCTGTGGCGTGGAGCGACTTCAAGGGTAAACCGGTTACAGCCAACATGGATTTGTATCCGGTGACGTATAAGGTCGTCGCTAACGACACATCGGACGATGCGAGCCCTAAGAATGTGACCGGGCAGCTCAAGTGGTTGCTTGATCCCAATGCCGCGAACACGATAGATGACAAGAGCGATAAGGCGCCGTTCAAGGCTTGCTTTGCAAAGCCCTTCATGGGCACGCAACTGACGGTGCACGTTGACCGCGTGGGCTATGGTCTTCCTGGCCAGACTCCTGCGCCTGTCAACGGGAAGTATGTCTCGCTTTACAGTTCGGGTTCAGGCGAGGGCTCGTTTGAGCTGACGAATCGTTTGGACTACAAGCTCACGGGCGACGGCACTCAGAGCGATGGCAATGCGGTGTTCGATTTCGCCGCTACGCATACGCTCAAGATCGTCAAGCAAACCCAGGATAGCTGGGCGAAGGGCAAGACGTTCCGCTTCAAGGTTTCCCGGGCCGGCATGGACGGCAACGCCTTGGAGGAGCGCACGGTTGAGGTAACGGTGTCATCGGATGCGCAGCTGAAGGACGGTTCCGCCTGGTACTCCGGCGCTATCGAGCTTGCGGTCCCGGCGGGTATCTACACCGTCGAGGAGGACTCAGCGTGGGCATGGCGCTACAGCAACCAAATCGGCGTCCCTGGCAAGCAGCCGGGCGATAAGGCGCAGGCGACTATCTCCGCTGCATCGAGCGCGAACGATGCCACGTTCACCTGCACGAACACGCGTGTGAACGACAAATGGATCGACGGCAGCAATCGTGCCCATAACGTTTGGAGCAACGGCAACGTAGCAAAGAAGGAGGATTAGCATGTCCAAGCGCAAGCGCATCATCGCCTTGCTGGTGGGGGTTATCCTCCTGGCCGGTACGGCAGGCACGTTGGCCTGGCTTTCGGTTACGGGCGTGCTGGTCAACCAGTTCGGCATCGGGTCGGTGACGCCATCGGTTCAGGAAACGCTCAACGGCAAAGTGAAAAGCGATGTCAAGGCGAAGAACACGGGTACCGCGCCCGCCTATATTCGTGCTGCAGTGGATATCTACTGGCAGGACCAGGATGGCGCACGCCTGTGGGATGAGCCGAAGGAGGAGCCGAAGGGTGAGGCGGATTACGAGATTGCGTGGAGCGTGGCTGATGCCTCGGGCGCGAACTCGGCTTATAACTGGGTTAAGGCGAGCGACGGGTTCTATTACTGGACGTCGCCCGTCGCTCCCGGCGCGGAAACCGGCGTGCTCATTAATAGGGTTACCGAGCTCAAGGCAACCGAAGGTCGCAATCTTGTCGTGGATATCTCCACTCAGGCGGTCCAGGCGACGCCCGATGAGGCCGTGCACGACGCATGGGGTTGCTCGGTCGAGAATGACGTGCTGGTGCCGCCGCATGGAGGTGCGTAAGTATGGCGTTCCCGATTCGTAAAGGTGTTGCGCGCTCCTTGCGTTGCATGGTCGCGGCCATTTTCTGCGTGGTCGCGCTCGCTGTTCCCGCCCGTGCGTTTGCCGATACTCCCGCGATTGCCTATGACGGAAATGCGCGTCAGCTGACGGTCTCGGGGGCGACGGACTCCTCGGGGGAGCCCGATCTGTTTTTGGCCTTTAAAGATCTGATGCCTGGCGATGTGCGTGATCAGCAGATAGAGATTCGTGCCACGGGCGTAAAGTCCCAGGTGCGCGTGTTTGTGCGTGCCGTTGTCGATCACGAGACGGCACGCCTGCTGTCGCCCATTACCCTTACGGCGTCGGCGGGCGATGGCTCTGCAGGTTGGCTCCAGACAGGAACACCGGGCAGCGCGTTCGCTTATCCCACGCAAATCGCCACGTTTACGAGCGATGGCAGCACGGTGCTTAATTTGCAGCTAAACGTTCCGACATCGGTGGGCAACGAGGTTGCCGACGCAAACAAGACCATTCGCTGGGAGATTACCGCCGAGGACGATGGCGAGAAGATTCCCGTGCAGTCTGCTGACAGCAAGAAGCCCGGCTTGCTTGGTCTGGCGGCAACGGGCGACAACACGCTCACGTTGCTTTTGGTGTTGCTGACACTTGCAATCATCGCATTTATAGCCGCACTTCTTTTGTCCCGGAGGGATAAGCGCTAGGTTCATCTTCTAAACGCAACGCCCTCCCGGGCGGCGGGCACGAAGTTCCCTGCTCTACAGTCCTGCGCAAGACGAAGGCCACATTAAGTGGCCTTCTTTGCGTGCGGAACTCGCGATGAACTTCGAGCCCGCCGCTCGGGAGGGCGCCCCTTTATTGACGGAAGGCCTAATAAGCGGATATTCCATGCCCGGATGTATTCAGAGCGGGACGGGCTTTCCGGATGGGCGGTGTTTCGGAAAGTGTGTCCCAGAATCGGCGCTCAGAGTGGTCCCCACTTTCCGGTTGATGTCTTGTCCGGAAACTATGTCCCGGAATTAAGGCTTGGAATGGGATGCACTTTCCGGTTGAGAGCCTTAGCGGAAAGTGCGACCCGGAATTTACTCTTGAAGTGGGATGCGCTTTCCCAACAGGCCCTCAAGCGGAAACTGCGTCCCATTCCGAAGGCAGATTCCGGGACACACTTTCCGAATACAAAGAAGGTCACTTAATGTGGCCTTCAACTTATATATGTTCAGCGGATACCCCCATGACAAGCCGTGCTCCAACAACAAGGCGTCTGTCCGGGCGGAGGCATATAAGGTTCATCGCGAGTTCCGCACGCAAAGGAGGCCACTTAATGTGGCCTCCGTCTTGCGCAGGACTGTCCGAGCAGGGAACCTTATATGCCTCCGTCCGGACAGACGTTTCAGTTATGAGCGACCCGCTACTTGATCTTCGTCGTGCCCGGTGCCAGGTTGGGGTCGGTCTCGTTGGCCTCGGTCTGGAAGTGCTCGGTATACACGTTCTTGCCGTCGCGGAACATCTCGTAATACTGCATCTTGGCGTAATCCTCGCGCGCCTTGGTGGCGGCTGCGGCAGCGGCGTCGTCACCGGTGACGTTGGAGGAGAGCGCCCAGCGCAGGCTGGCGTCCTCGTAGCCGACCGAGTTGATGGCGGGCAGCGACTTGCGCAGCGTCATGTGCGCCTTCTGGTAGTCGGACAGCGGTGCGCCGATCAGCTGCATGAGCTGGGTGGACAGATAGTTGGTGGACAGGTCGTCGACCTCACTCGTCTGGTTGCAACCGGCAACGTCGTAGTTGGCCCAGATGATGTAGTCGGTCTGCCACAGGCGCTCCTGATGCGTGGCGTCGTCCTCACCGGTAAACCACTTGTCGTTGAACTTGGACGGGAAGAACGGCTGGTGGTCGCCCCAGAACACTACGACCACCTTACGGTCGAGCTTGCTTAAGGCGTTGAGGAAGTAGCGCAGCGCCTGGTCGGACTGCTCGATGCACGAGACATACTCGTCGACATCGGAGAGCGTGCCGTCCTCGACGGTCTTGGCGTCCAGATCGGTCGTGTCGATATTCAGGTGCATCTGCTTGTCGACCGGCAGCAGACCCGTATCGTAGCCCGAGTGGTTCTGCATGGTCACGTCGAAGATAAACTGCGGATCGGCGTTCTGGTCGAGCAGCTCAAGAATCTTGTCGTAGGTCGCCTGGTCGGTCACCATACCGCGCAGGGTATCGGCGCCCTGGAAATCGTTGATGGACAGGAACTGGTCAAAGCCAAAGTCCTTGTAGACGTTCTCGCGGTTCCAGTTGGTTGCGTGGTTGGGGTGCATGGCCGTGGTGGAATATCCGAGCGACTTGAACTGCTCTGCCAGATTCCCGGTCGTTTCCATGTTGTAGATGGTGTAGGGGTACACGCCCGAGCCCAGGTTGGCCATGGAGTTGCCGGTCATAAACTCAAACTCGGTATTGGCGGTGCCGCCGCCGTAGGCGCTCACGTAGAGCTTGCCGCGGCTGAGGCAGTTGGACAGGCTCTTAAAGTACTGCGGACCCTCGTAGCCGGCGCGCATGTTCTGGTAGATCGACAGATCCGAGAAGGTCTCGTTCATGATGGCGATGACCGTGGGCTTCTCGCTGTCGAATTGCTCCTTTGCGGCGGCGCGCTCGTCACTCTTGGCGGCATCGGACTTGTCGTAGGCCTTGGCGTACTTTTTGAGCGTGGCCTTGGCATCGTCGACGGAGTAGTCGGCGGGTTTGGGCGGCTTGATGGACTGCGCTGCACTAATAAAGGCAGGCAGATAGCCCTCGCGCCAGTAGCTCTCGAGCGGGCGCCAGGTGTAGACGGTGATGCCGAGGGTGTTGTAGTAGTCGATGAGGGTGACGTGCGCGGTCACGCCGCCCAGGCACAGCACCGCCACGAGCAGGTTGGTGAGCAGCATGCGCTTGGCGTTGGCGGCGCCCTTCTGGCGATGCGGCGCGACCAGGCCGGCGTACTCGCACAGCAGCATGGCGATGGCGGTAAGGCTCATGGACAGCACGCAGAACAGCGAGATCGAGAAGGTGTAGCCGTTGCCGGCGACCGCGGCGGCGGTGGAGATGGCCGAAAGGTCGCCCGGCTGGATCGGCATGGATTTAAACGTGATGACGAAGAACTCGGCAATGCCCAGGACAAAGAGGGCAAAGGCCAGGACCGCGGGAGCTGCGCCGTGGCGCTGGAATAGGAAGAACAAGCCGGTCATGAGCACGGTGATGATGGCCCACTCGAGCAGGATGCACAGGGGGTAGACCCAGGTAAAGTCGTGGTTGGACGAGACCTCCATGCCCAGCAGCGCAAAGACGCCGGCGAGCAGCAGGCACAAGACGGCGGCGACGAGCGGGCGGCCCACAAAGGCACCGCGCAGGCGGGCGAGCTTGCCGGTGGGGGCGGGGGCGTCGGCCGAGGCGAACGCAAAGACGCGCGGGGCGATGCGGTCGCGGGCGATGCTGGCCCAAGCGCAGCCGGTGAGGATGGCGTTGGTCAGGATGAGCATCACAAAGGCGAGCGGCTCGTTTTGGGCGACGAGGCCAATAGCGCCCCAGACGGTCAAAAAGAGCTGGAACAGGCCGAAGACGACGCTCCACCCAAGAGCGCTTTTGGCAACGGTGCCCGACTGTGCGCGAATGGCCTTGGCCTCGCGCAAGACAAGGTAGACGGTCGCCGCAAGACCGACGAGCGAGATGGCGGCAGCGAACATGCTGAGACTCCTCACAAACTTAAAACCTACGAAAGCGGGGGTTTACCCGATTGTTACCAAGATATGCGCTGCAATTGGTGGCTGCGCACAACAACCAGCCATATTAACGCGCATGTGTGGCGGTGTGGCGCAATGGAGTGGCGACCTGCGCGATAATGGACGGGAATTACACGGAAACGTAAAGGCTTCTTAAAGAATTAGCGAGGATGAGGCGATGAACGAGCAGGTTTGCACCAAGGCTGTGGATACGTGTGGCTATCCGGTCGAGACTACGGGCAATGCGGTGCTGGACACGTTGGAGCATCGCTCGTCTACGCGTGCCTTCGCGCGTGGTGACGACGACCGTCCCGTAGCGGTGACCGACGAGCAGCGGGCGGCGATCTTGCATGCGGCGAGTCGCGCACCGTCGGCGGGCGCCATGATGATGTATTCCATCGTGAGCATCCGCGAGCAGGCTACGCTGGACCGTCTGGCCGACCTGTGCGACCATCAGCCCATGATCGCCAAGGCGCCTTGGGCACTTATATTTGTGGTCGACTATGCCAAGTGGATCGATCTGTTTGAGCACGTGGGCTGCTTTGAGCCCGAGTTTGTCGAGCGTACGGGCAAGGCGCCCCGCCGCGCGCCGGGTTTGGGCGACTTTGCCATCGCGGCCCAGGACGCCGTGATCGCCGCGCAAAACGCCGTGGTTGCCGCCGAGGCTCTGGGCTTGGGGAGCTGCTATATCGGTGATATCGTCGAGAATGCCGAGGAAGTGGCCGAGCTGCTGGATCTGCCTCCGTATACCATGCCGCTGTCGATGCTCATCATCGGCACGCCTCGCAAAGAGCGCCCGGCAATCGCGCACCCCGTGGTGAACCTGGTGCACGAGGAACGCTACCGCCGTGCGGACGACGCGACTATGGACGCGCAGGTGGCCGAGATGGACGCGATGTTCCGTCCGCATGCCCGCGAGGTGGGGGAGCGCGTCGTGGACATCTATACCCGCAAGCACACGAGTCCCTTTATGGCCGAGATGAGCCGCTCCATGGAGTGGTGGTTCAAAAATTGGCTCGGAAAATGACGAATGTGACAAAGGGACAGCCCCTTTGTCACATTCCATATCGCTGCGGTGGCCTAAAGGCCGTATAAATGTTTATTTAGCTGGGAAAACAGTGCCATTCAAACATGGGCCGATTACCTATAATTCCTTCGAACATTAAAGTTGGGAGGAAACCGGCTTATGGAACAAAAGGCCAAGGAGGCAGCCTCGCACGCTGCGATTCCTGTGAGCATCTCGGCGATGCTCGTCACGCTGGGCGTGGTGTACGGCGATATCGGCACCAGCCCTATGTATGTAACCAAGGCGCTCGTTGCCGGCAACGGCGGCATCGGAAGTGTGACGGAGGAGTTCGTGCTCGGCGCGCTCTCCCTTGTCGTGTGGACGGTCACGCTGCTGACGACCGTCAAGTACGTGCTGATCTCGCTGCGCGCCGACAACCACGGCGAGGGCGGTATCTTTGCCCTGTACAGCCTGGTCAAGCGCTGCGGCAAGTGGCTCATCATCCCCGCCATGCTGGGCGGCGCCGCATTGCTCGCTGACGGCATCCTGACGCCCGCCGTTACCGTTACCACGGCCATCGAGGGCCTGCGCACCATCCCGGCGGTCCATGCTGTGTTGGGTGACGATCAGGGCCGTGTCGTGGCCATCACGCTTGCCATCATCATCGCGCTCTTCTTGGTACAACGTATCGGTACGGCCAAGATCGGTCACGCCTTTGGCCCCATCATGACGCTGTGGTTCCTGTTCTTGGGCGGCACGGGTCTGTTCTTTGTCTTCCAGCACCCCGCGGTGCTGCTGTGCCTCAACCCGCTGCGTGGCATCGGCTTTTTGTTGAGCCCCAACAACCACGCGGGCATCATGATTCTGGGCAGCTGCTTCCTTGCCACCACCGGTGCCGAGGCGCTCTATTCCGACATGGGCCACGTGGGCCGCGGCAACATCTACGCCACCTGGCCGTTCGTTAAGTGCTGTCTGCTGCTTTCCTATATGGGCCAGGGCGCGTGGCTTATCAACAACGCCGCCAACCCCGAGCTCATGGGTATCGCCGACCTCAACCCCTTCTACCAGATGCTCACCCCGGGCCTGCGTCCCTTTGCCGTCGGCCTTTCCACCGTTGCGGCCATCATCGCCTCGCAGGCGCTCATCACCGGCGCATTCTCGCTGGTGTCCGAGGCCAGCCGTCTGGACCTTATGCCGCACATGCAGGTCTTCTACCCTGCCGAGACCAAGGGCCAGCTCTACATCCCCATGGTCAACAACGTCATGCTTGTCGGCTGCGTCATCGTGGTGCTGCTGTTCCAGAACTCGGCGCATATGGAAGCCGCCTACGGCCTTGCCATTACGCTGACTATGATGTGCACCACGCTGCTGCTCTTCTTCTACCTACACGAGGAGCGCAAGCTCAAGGTTGCTCCGTGGATCTTCGCGGCCTTCTTCCTTTTGCTCGAAGGCTTCTTCTTCGTGAGCTCGCTCACCAAGTTCTTCCACGGCGGCTACTTCACCATCCTCATGGCTGCACTCATCATGGGCATTATGGTGTGCTGGTACAACGGCACGGCGGTCGAGCAGCGCCAGTTTACGCTGCTGCCGCTGCGCAGCTACCTGCCGCAGCTCAAGCGCCTGCGTGACGACGACCGTTACGAGCGCATGAGCGACAACGTCGTGTACCTGACCAAGGACGCCCATACCGACTACATCGACCGCGATATCGTCTATTCGATCTTGGACAAGCATCCCAAGCGCGCCCGCGCCTGGTGGTTTGTGAATGTCGAGACCATGGACGAACCGCACACCTTTGCCTATTCGGTCGAGACGTTCGGCACCGACTACGTGTTCCGCGTGCATCTGTACCTGGGCTACAAGATCAACCAGCGCGTCAATGCCTACCTGCGTCAGGTTGTTCAGGACCTGGCTGCCACCGGCGAGCTGCCGCCGCAGACGCATGACTACTCGGTCTACAAGGATCCGGGTAACATCGGTACGTTCAAGTTCGTCCTGATCCGTAAGCTTCTGGCGCCCGAAAGCGATGTGGAGCCCAGCGAGCGTACGGCCATCACGCTCAAGTACATCATTCGCCGCGCCGCCGGCACGCCTGCACGCTGGTACGGCCTGGAGAACTCCAACGTGAGCTTTGAGTACGTGCCGCTGTTCACCAAGTTCAAGGCCGTGAACAAGATGCAGCGCCTGGCTCCCAACGAGCGGCCGTAGACGTCGGCGGCTACACGGAGTTGGTTTTTGATGGATAAGCATGAGGCCGGGGAGGTAAACATGGATACAAAGGCGCTCGATGGCCGTGAGGCGGTGGTCGAAATGATGCGTGAGGCGCGTGTCGACGCTGCCGAAGATCGGTTCTTTACGAATCGGGCCAACATGGACATGGCCGATCGCGTAATTTCGATCGTGGCACTGGTATTTGGAGCGGTGTGCGTGTGTGCCCTGCTCGCGCACGTGCTGTTTGTCTAGCGACTGCCGGTCGTAGAAGGCTTTACACTTAGAACCACCACGAGGGAAAACCACCACAAAGGTGCCTGTCCCCTTTGTGGTGGTTTTTGTTTTTGAGGGAGGGGTACGGTGTCTATGGACGTCCGTGCGGACGGCGATATTGCCGATAACTTTTGGTGGCGGCGCACAACGCTGACGCGCCGCACTCCTCTGTATGACGCCTGCGTATCGGCGGGGCTGCTGGTCGCAGCGACGATTGTGGGCGCGCTGCTCGACCATCCGGGTCTCGCGCCGAGCATCATGATCGTCTATGTGTTCGCCGTTCAGCTGTGCGCATTCTTTACCTGGAGTCGCCTGTATTGCTTGCTGAGCTCGGCTGCCGCCGTGGCGCTCTACAACTTCTTGTTTGTCGACCCGCGCTACTCGCTGTCGCTTATCGACCGCGTCTATCCCGGCATGTTCTTCATCATGTTCGTGGTCTCGCTTGTGTCGAGCTCGATTGCGTTGGCCCTGCGCCGCGCCTTGGCGCAGGCTGCCGCCAGCGACCGTCGCACGCATATGGTGCTCGAGACTAACCGCATGCTGCAGCGGTGCGCCGACCAGCAGCAAATTATCCATGCCATGGCAACGCAGCTGGCGCGTCTTTCGGGCTGTCCGGTCGTGTGGTACAGCGCCGACGCCGACGATGATGACCTGCTGCCGCGTGCGACATACACGGCCGTGGGCGATGCCGCGCCGGTGCACGAACTGGCGCCGCAGATGCCGCCGCGGCTCTCGGCGTCCGCCTATGTGGGAACGCCGCTCGATGCCACCTATGGCGGCTCGGCGTTTTATGGCATCTACCTGACGGTCCGCACAGGTGACGGCTTCGTGCGCTCGGGCGACCCCGCCTCGGTGGTGGGCGTGCTGGCTATCGTTGCCGAGCCCGACGTGCTGACGCACGAGGAGCGGACACTTGCCGATGCCATCGTGAGCGAAGGCGAGCTGGCACTCGATCGCGCCCGCGCCATGGAGGCCCGCGAGGAGGCGGCGGTGCTCGCCAAAAACGAGCAGCTGCGCGCCAACCTGCTGCGCTCCATCTCGCACGACCTGCGCACGCCGCTCACCAGTATTTCGGGCAATGCCGATGTGCTGCTCGACCAGGGCTCGACCGGCACCGCCGTGCTCGATAGCCAGACGCGCCGCGGCATGCTTCTGTCCATTCGCTCGGATGCGCAATGGCTCAACGCCACCGTCGAGAACCTGCTCGCCATCACCAAGCTCGAGGGCGGCGGTATGCGCCTGTCGACCACGCTCGAGCTCATGGACGATATCGTCGAGGAGGCGCTGCGCCACGTGAACCCTGCCGTGCGCGAGCACGACCTTAAGGTGGTGGCATGCGATGAGCCGGCGCTCGTCAACGTCGACGCGCGCCTGATGGTGCAGCTGGTGGTCAATCTGGTGAACAACGCCATCGCCTATACGCCCGCGGGCTCGCATATCGTGATTTCGATTAGCGTCGACGATGGACGCGTGGCGTGCTCGGTGGCCGATGATGGTCCGGGCATCGCACCCGAGGATCGCGAGCGCATCTTTGAGTCGTTCTATACCGCCAACCATGGTCTGGCCGACAGCCACCGCAGCGTTGGCCTGGGTCTTTCGCTCTGCCGTTCCATTGCGTTGGCACATGGCGGTAGCATAGAGGTTGCCGCAGCGGACCCGCACGGTTCGGTCTTTACGATTGAACTTCCTGCCGCCGACGTTTCGTTTGATAAGGAGTAGCGCTTTGCCGAACTCTGCCGTAAAACCGCTCATCTTAGTCGTTGAGGACGACCCCGCCGTTCGCAATCTTATTGTTGCCGCGCTCGAGGCGCACGGCTTGCGCCATATGGCCGTGGAGACCGCCCATGCCGCCATCGCCGCCGCCTCATCGCAGGCGCCGAGCATTGTGCTGCTCGATCTGGGCCTGCCCGATATGGACGGCGTCAAGGTGGTGGAGTCGGTGCGCGCATGGTCGGGCATGCCGATTATCGTGGTCTCGGCGCGCAGCGAGGATGCGGACAAAATCCGCGCGCTCGATGCCGGTGCCGACGACTATCTGACCAAGCCGTTTTCGGTCGAGGAGCTGCTCGCGCGTATTCGCACCACCCTCCGCCGCCTTTCGTATGCGCAAACGGGCGGTGTTGTCTCCGAGGGCTCGTTCGATACCGGTGAGCTGCATATCGATTTTGATGCCGGCATCGCCACGATGGATGGCGAGGAACTGCATCTGACGCCGATCGAGTACAAGCTCCTGTGCCTGCTGGCGCATAACGCCGACAAGGTGCTGACGCACCAGTTTATCCTGCACGAGATTTGGGGCACGGCAACTAAGAGCGACCTGGCGAGCCTGCGCGTCTTTATGGGCACGCTGCGCAAGAAGATCGAGTCCGACCCCGCGCATCCGCGCTATATCCAGACGCACGTGGGTATTGGTTACCGATTGGTCATCCAGGGATAGGTCGGCATCCACCATCCCAATATGAGTTGCGGTGAAATACGGCCTAACTTTGCCTCATTCTAGGCAAAACAGTCCGTATTCCACCGCAACTTTGTTATTTGCCCTTGGGCTTGCTGGCGTAGAACTTCTTCTTTTTAGGTTTGCCGGCGGGGGAGGGCTTGCCGGCAAAGCTGGACTTGCCGTTGCCGCGCGGCCCCCGGTCGCCGGCCTGCGCGTGCGTGGGTACTGCCGCACGGGGCTTGCGGGCCTCGGGGTTATGCAGTTCCTCGACGCGCTCGGCAATTTCCTCGGCGCTAAAGCCGACCTCGGCCATGGCGTCCTCGATGGGAAGTCGGCGCACGATATAGCAGTGGTGCACCTTCTGGTTGCGCGCGAAGTCCTCGGGGATGGTCTGTGCCGTAATGTCCTGTAGCACTACGCCCGCGCGGGCGAGCTTGCGCGTCTCGGGGCGGAAGCCACGCAGGTTGCAGCTAAAGATGGCGTGGCCGCCCTGTGCGAGCAGGCGCGATACGCCGGCCAAAAGCTCAACATGGTCGCGCTGGACATCCCAGGTGCGGCGGCCCATCTTGGACGAGTTCGAGAACGTGGGCGGGTCGACAAAAATCAGGTCCCAGCGGTTGCGCGTCTGGCGCTGGTCGCGAATCCAGGCGAGCACGTCATCGCGCACAAAGTGATGCTGCGGGCCAACAAAGCCGTTCTGGCGCATGTTGCGCTCGGCCCAGTCCAGGTAGGTGTTGGAAAGGTCGACCGTCACGGTCTCTTCGACGCCGCCATCGGCCGCGTAGCAGGTGGCAGTGCCGGTGTAGGCAAACAGGTTGAGGAAGCGGCGCGCCTGCTTGGCGTGCTCGCGCACTAGGTTGCGGGTGACGCGGTGGTCCAGGAAGATGCCCACATCCAGGTAGTCGTCAAAGTTGACGGCAAAGGTAAGGCCGCCCTCTTCGATGAGCGGCAGGCAACGGCGCGCGATATTGGCACGCTCGCCCGAGCCGTCCTTACCGGCGCCTTGCTTGCCGTACTGCGAGCCGCCGCGCGAACGCATGCGGGCCTTAGCGTGCACGTGCTCGGCCGGAACATCCAGGATGCGCGGCGCGATGGCCAAGATGTCGAGCATGCGGGCCTGGGCAAGCGCGGGGTCGATGGTCTTGGGCGCGGCGTATTCGGCGATGACGAGCCAGCGACCCGGCGTCTGCGGGCAGCCCTCGTACAGATCGATGGCGGCGGAGTAGTCGGGCAGGTCGGCATCGTAGACGCGGTAGCAGCTCACGTCCTCGCGCTTGGCCCACTTGCGGCGCAGACGGGCGTTCTTGCGCAGGCGGTTGGCGAACTGCTCGGACTCGGGGATGAGCACGGGCAGCGGCTTGCCGTCGCCCAGGTCGAGCGTGGCAGCGGGTTCGGGCATGGCGGGGGCTTCGTCGCTGATGACGTCGTCGGCGTCCGAGGTCTCGCCCCCAGCATCCGCGCTGGTCGCAGCCTCAAACGCTGCGGCGGCGTGGTCGAGCGAGGGCCAAACCTCGACGGTCGCCTCCTCGTTGTTGGGCATGACGGCGATGGAGCGCGCGGGCTCAGCGTGGAGCGCGCGGGCCAGCAATCCGTCGCGGGTGAGCGCGGCGACCGGTGCCGAAGTGAGCTCGGGCGCGCGGCGCAGCTCGCCGACCAGCGTCATGGCGTCATGCATAAGCGACAGCGGTGTCTCGGTCGTATCCGCGACGAGGGCGGCACCGGCGACGGCGCCCGCGTGGTCCAGTACGGTGGCAGATTTGGCAGCGCAAAAATCGACAAAGCGCTTGTAACCGGCGCACTTGACCATGCGCTCGGCGGTCTTGCGGGCGGCGGGGTCAATGTCCACGGCGACGATGCGTGCCTGGCGCTCACGCGCCGCAGTCTCGTGCTCGCGCGCCTCGGCACGCAGCTGCTCCCACAGAGCGGCGTCGTGCAGCTGCCAGCCTTCAAAGCCCCAGCGCTCGCGTGCAGCGCCCGGGGCGCGGTCGGTCAGAATATTCACGGCCTCCAGCAGCAGACCGCCGCCGGCGCATGAGGCGTCGACCAGCGTGGGCAGAGCCTCGTTCTCGTAATCGTCGGCCGTCAGCTCGCGCTCGCACAGCGCGGTCCAGCCGACCTGCGCCAGCACCAGGGCGGCGTAGTCGGGGCGCAGCACGTGCGCGCCCTCGCCGGCGCGGGTCGCTGCGGGCGGCAGGCGTTTGAACAGCGGGTCGCCCGAAAGGTCCAGGCTAATGCTCGCGCGACGCTGACGCAGCGAAAGCAGCAGGTGAACATCGGGGTCGGCGGCGTCGACATCGGCACGACGGCCCGTGGTTTCGGCCAAGCGGTCGCATAATGCGTCCTTGGCGCGCAGGGCCGAGAAGCGCGTGTTGCGCAGCTGCTCGGTCACGCCGCGGGCGGTGATGGCGATGGTGGCGCCGGGGCGGATGATAGTCTCCCAGGCGATGTCGTAAACGCCGTCGTACAGCTCGTCGGCATCCTGCGCCTCAAAGCGCCCGAGCACCACGAACACGCGGCTCGCCAGGCGCGACCACAGGCATGCTCGGTAGCCTTGCTCGAGCTCGCCCTCAAATGTAGCGCGGCCCTTCAGCCGGCGAACATGCGAAAGCCCGAGCCGCTTGAGCTCGTCGGCGAGTGCGGATTCAAAGCCCTCCGGGCAGCTTGCATAAAAATCCATGGGTGACCTCTCTGGTTGCGTCGCTCCATTATATGATGGATGCTTCGTTTGCCATCGCCCTCGAAAGGAACCCATATGATTGATGCGTGCCCCTTGATTCCCATTTTCATTGCAACGGCCTCAGGACTCGGGGCCTCGCACAGGCTCCCGCCGCCTTACAGAACTGAAAGCTGGGCGTAGGGCAAATCTATGGCACGTGACCAGCGATTGCTCGGCCATAGATGGCGTAATCGAGGCTAAGGGAGTGCATCATGCGCAAGGGAAACGAGAGCTGGTTCTGGCACGCGAACGACATGGTGGTGACGGGCGACATGAACCCCGTGGTCCGCGTCCTGTGGGCCGCGCTCATCGTAGGCATCGGCGTCGCGACGATGGCCACGCTCTGGATCGTCACGAGGTAGCGCGCCACGAACGGATGACGAGGCACGCGGCGCATGCCACGCTGGCGGAACCCTAGCCTCGCTGCTGGACAATCTGTTCGATGAGCTTCGCGACGGAGTCCTCGGCTGCGTTCCCGATCAGGTGATGGGCCGCGGCCTTCGCCTCTGGCATCGCGCCCGCGACTGCGTAGGAGTTCGGCACCTTTTCGAGGAGCGTCACGTCGTTTTCCGAGTCTCCGATAAAAGCGACCTCGTCCAGCGTGACCCCAAGGCTGCCGAGAAGCGCGTCGAGTCCGTTTACCTTGCTCCAGCCAGCCGGAACAACATCGAGGAAGAATGGGACGGGCGAGGGGAAATCAAGTTCTGGGCAGGCTTCCTTGCATCGACTCCGAACGACTTCCGTCGGGGCGGAGCTGACGTTGACGAAGATGCCGGCGGTTATGACGTCACGGTTCGTGGGCACGTCTCCGAGCGCCATGTCTCTTCCGGAGTCCTTAACGACTTCCAGGGCGAATTCGTCGCCAGGCTCGACGGCGCAGAGGAACTGCTCGCAGCGCTTGCCTGTCTCATCGACATCGGCGACTAGCCAGAGTGACGTCCCCGCGTAGGGGCGTACAGCGCTATCGAGCTTGACGAGGGCCTCCGTCGAGAGCGTCTTTTTGAACACGAGTTCGCCGCTGGAGAAGACCTTCTTTCCGTTGGCCATGATGCCGGTCGAGAAACAGCGCGCGTCGCCGTCAAAGGCATCGGCCAGGTCGGCGTAGTCGCGCCCGCTTGCGGGGCCGAACGCGATGCCCGCATCGAGCGCCGAAAGAATCGCGCTGTGCGTGCGCTCCGATACGACCCTTGAGCCAAACGGCAACAGGGTCCCATCCATGTCTGCGAGGATGAGCTTTATCAAGGGGTCCTCCCGTTTCGGTCTGGGCATCGGTGCGCCGGCGTGCGTCGTCCTAGCTGTATTGCTTGTCTCCCATGAGATTCTTCGAGATGATCCTGTTAAACTCTACCGGGTCATCCCAGCAAGAGGTCAGGAAGAGGAACAGCAGCTCGATGACGAAGTTGATCGAGCTGTGCGAGAAGGCGATCTCGGTTCCGGTGATGGCCTGATCTCGCGAGATGGCTCGGATGATATGCGTGGCACGCTTCGCGAGCGGCGTATCCGGGTTGTCTGTGATCATGATGATGGGGGTGTTCGAATCCTCGGCAGAGTCGAATATGTTGACGAGGCGCTTCGAGTATCCGGACGTCGAAATGACGAGCAGAACGTCATTCTCCTTGAGGCTGGTTGCGACGGAGACCATGGCTTCGGTGGTACTGGGGCAAAACGCTCTGACTCCAACCTGCGAGAGCTTGAACGCCGCGTTTACGCCCATGTTAATCGAGTTGCCGACGCCCGCGATCAGGACGAGGTTGGCGTTGTGGAGCAGATTGACGACTGCCGAAAAGTCATCGGAGTCAATGAGCGAGGCGGTTTGGGAGAGCTCCTTGACCTTGTGAGACAGGACGTACTTGATGGAGCCCTCGACGTCGTCCAGAGTAATCCTGCCGTCCGTGGCCTTTTCTTCGCCGGATGCCCTGCTGATGGATATGCCGAGCGCCAGACGCATGTCCGAATAGGTTCGGTAGTCAAGCGTCCTTGCGAATCTCGAAACAGACGCCGGTGACGTACCGGTTTCTGCGGCGAGTTCGCGGACGGTCATCGTTGCGACATCCGACGGGTGGTCGAGCACATACGTTGCGATTGCCTTCTCCGAGGGGGATAGGCTGCTCATGACCGCGCAGATGTGGCTGAGCACATCCCCTGTCTTATCCATGGTTACTCCTTGGTCCTAGCTTGCTTTGTATCTTAGGTCAAGAGAGGTGAAAAATAAGCAAAATATTTCATCAGCGGTGAAATAGCGTTTCACCGCTGATTTCCTACCGTTCACGGTAAATCGGTACTTCCTCGGCGCAATCTCAGCTTGAGCTGCTATCTTATGAGCCGTGAAACAACGGCACGAAAACGATGAAACAACAGAACATTGTTTCAACGCCTCGCAACTCCGTTTCACGCTAGATGGTGAATCACTTCGAAGCCCAGACAGGCACCCGGCGAGCAAGAAGGGAGAAGCACGATGCACAACGCCAAGACAAACGCAAGCATGACTTCGCTGTTCTTCGCGAACGTACTCTACTGGGTCTGCGCGGGTGTGTACTCGCCGTTTCTCTCCGCTCACTACACGAGCCTCGGCCTCAGCGCGGCCCAGACCGGCATTCTCCTCGCGGCGACCCCGGTGTGTGCGCTCGCCATCCAGCCGCTCTGGTCGACGATCGCCGACAAGCTCGGGCGCCGCCGCGCGGTCATCGTGGCCCTCTGCCTTGCGGCGGCGGTACTCGCTCCGCTGTATTACCTGGCGTCGACGTTCGTCCCGGTCCTTCTCGTAACCTTTGCATTCTCGGCGTTTTTCTCGGGGCTCCTGCCCCTGAGCGACTCCCTCGTCATCGAGCTCGCGGATCGCTCTGGCCTGGACTTTTCTCGCATTCGCATGGGTGGCACTATCGGCTATGCCATCGTCGTCCTGATCGTCGGTCGGCTGCTCGACATGGCTCCTCAAATCCAGTTCACGGTGGTCTCCGCCGCGCTGGTGGTCTTCGCGGCTCACATGTGGCGCCTCCCCGAGGCGGGAATTCGCGCCAATGCCGCGGACGATCCCAAGGTCTCCCATGGAAAGGGCCTCCTCTCGCTGTTCACCAGCAATGAGATCGCCTTCGTCTTGGTCTTCGCCTTCATCAGTTCGGCCGCGATTGGCTTCATCGGGGCGTTCTTGGGCCGCTACGCGGTCGAGCTTGGCGAGGGTCAGAACCTCGTGGGCGTCCTGAGTGCGGTCTCCGCTGCGAGCGAGATCCCCATCCTGCTCGTTTCCTCCAAGCTGGTCAGGCGCTTCGGCGAGATGAACCTCCTGATCTTTTCCTGCTTCATGGCGGCGCTCAGGCTCGTGCTTGTGGGCACCGGCATCGTCCCGGTCATGGTCTGCGGCCAGCTGCTGCAGAGCGTGAGTTACATGACCGTCTACTACTCCTGCGTTACCTACATTGCCAACCACACTTACGAGGATTGTCGCGCTCGAGGTCAGAGCGCCTTCGCGATGGTCCAGAGCGGTCTGTCCGTCGTGGTTGCGAACCTGTTTGGCGGTTGGGCGTGCGATGCGCTCGGCACGCACGCGGGTTTCCTGGCCTTCGCCCTCGCTTCAACGATTGCTGCAGTCGCTGCTCTTGTGGCGTACGTGCTATGGCGTCGAAGCGCGGCGCCGCAGCCTGAGGGCCAGGCGGCCGCATAGGCTCCACCGCGCCTCGCAAGCGCCTGCCTGCCTCGCGCTTCGCTTCGTGTTCAACCAGCTGACGAGCTGAGAACTGTCCGATCCAATGATTATTCAGGTGAAAGGAAGACAAAGATGTCACTCATCAAGGTCAACGAGCTTCTTCAACATGCGACCGAGCACCACTATGGCGTGCCCGCGATTAACGTCATCAATACGGAGACCATCCGTTATGCGATCCAGGCCGCCGAGGATGAGCACATGCCCATCATCATCCAGTACTGGCCTGGCTTCGAGGACCACTGCGCCCTCGACATCATCGCCTTCGCCGCCCGCTATTACGCCGAGCGCGCGAGCGTGCCCGTCGCCGTCCACCAGGATCACTCCGCTGGTTACGAGATCGCCGTCAAGGGCGTTAAGGCCGGCTTCCCATCCGTCATGGTCGACGGCTCCTCACTTCCCTATGAGGAGAACTTCCAGCTCACGAAGGACGTCGTCCAGGTCGCCAAGATCTTCGACGTCGACATCGAGGCCGAGCTCGGCCATGTCGGCAACGGCTCTGACGCCAACGACTTCGTGAACAGCGACCACTACACCGACCCGAACCTCGCCGAGGAGTTTGTCGAGGGCACCGGTTGCGGCTCGCTCGCCATCGCCGTCGGCAATGCCCACGGCCCCTATGTCAAGGTCCCGAACCTCGACATGGAGCGCATCAAGGCCTGCAGGGAGGCCGTCAGCGTCCCCCTCGTCATGCACGGATGCTCCGACATCCCCGACGAGCAGCTCCAGGAGGCCGTGAACCTCGGCATGAGTAAGTTCAACATCGCCACGGAGTACTTCCGTTCCATGTACCGCGCCTTCGAGAAGGACATCAACTCCGGTAAGAACGACGGCAACGGCATAGGCCTCCTGATGGACGCCGCCCCCGACATGCGCGCGTTCGTCGTCAGCAAGATCCAGCTTCTGAACCCCAACCACTATTCGCTCTAGGAGAGACTCGATGAAGAAAGTTCTTGTCGCGTCGCACGGCCACCTCGCAAGCGGAATCAGGAGCTCGATCGGAATCCTGACCGGCATGGCGGACATGGTGGAGGCAGTTGACTGCTACGTGGACGACTCCGATTTCACCCCTCGCATCCAGGCCTTTATTGACTCGGTGGGCCCTGAGGACGAGGCCATCATCTTCACCGACATCTACGGTGGTTCCGTCTTCCAGAAGGTCGTCCTTATGGAGCCGGAGAAGCGCGGGATCGTCCACGTCACCGGTATGAACCTCGGCCTCGTGATCGAGACGCTCCTCGGCGCCGAGCCGGTCACGGCAGATTCGATCAAGCAGAGCGTCGAGCTGGCGAGGGCGACGATGCAGGTCGTCGAGCCTCCGAGCAAGGCCGCGGACAACGAGGAGTCCGAGGGAGACTTCTTTGATTAGAGAGTACTAACAAGTAGAGAGAGGAAGCAATGATTGTTCAGGTTCGAGTCGATGACCGTCTGATTCACGGACAGGTCGCCCTGGTGTGGACCAAGGAGCTCAACACCACCAGGATCATCGTCGCCAACAAGCACGCCGTGGAGAGCGACGCCCTTCGCATGACGCTTTCCATGGGTACGCCGGCGGGCCAGAAACTCCTCGTCAAGGACGTTCCGGATGCCTGCCGCATCGCGAACGATCCGCGCGCGGACTCCATGCGCATCTTCGCGCTCACCAACTGCGTGCGTGACGTGCTTGAGCTCGTTAAGGGCGCGCCGGGCAAGATTGAGGGCGTGAACGTTGCCAACGTCGGCCGCTTCGACAAGTCCGATCCGGATAGCAAGGTCGCCCTCAACTCCACGATCATGCTCAACCCGGATGAGCTCGAGGCCGCGAAGGAGCTTTGCGAGCAGGGTATTCCGGTTTTCCATCAGCTTATCCCGTCCAATTCCAAGACTTCTCTCAAGAGTCTGATCGAGGCGGCGGGGAAATAAGGGGATTTGGCCAGGCGGCCAAATGAAATGAAAGAAAGGAAGTCAAATGATTGGGTTGGCATTAATGGCCTGGTTGACCGTGCTGATTTGCTACGGTGGTAACTGGCTTCTCGGTCAGTGCATGATCGAGCGTCCTCTTGTTGTTGGCCTTGTTGCAGGCCTCCTGATGGGCGACGTCAAGACCGGTGTTATCATCGGTGCCTCTCTTGAGGCGATCTTCATGGGCGCGGTGAACATCGGTGGCGCTATCTCCGCCGAGCCCGTTACCGCGACCGCCCTCGCCGTCGCCTTCACCGTTGGCGCCGGCATCGATCAGGGTGCCGCCATCACGCTGGCTGTTCCCGTGGGCGTCGTCACCGCGTTCCTCTCGATCTTCATGAACAACGTGTTCCTTGCGTTCTTCGCTGGCACTCTCGACAAGATGGCCGCCGAGGGTAACGAGAAGGGCCTTGCTTTCCAGCACTACGTTCTGTGGTTTGTTAAGTACGCCGCCTTTGCACTCATCGCCTTCCTCGGCGTTTACCTTGGCGCCGAGCCCGTTGCCGCCATTGTCAACCAGATTCCGGCCAATGTCATGAACGGCCTCAACGCCGTGGGTGCCCTCCTGCCCGCCGTTGGTATGGCGCTCCTGCTCCAGATGCTCTGGAGCACCGAGCTCAGCATCTACTTCTTCTTGGGCTTTACGCTCTACCAGTACCTCGGCCTCCCGATGATCGCCATCGCGGTTCTTGGCGTCATCATCGCGATCGCCTCCGGCCTCCGCGACAAGGAGATCTTCGACCTCACCAAGAAGGGCGTGGCCACCCAGGCCGTTTCCGGCGACTCTGCAACCAGCGACGAGGAGGATTTCTTCGCATGAGCAACCTGATCAAGAATGTGAGCCCTGAAGACAAGAAGATGCTCAACCGCATTTTCCTGCGCTCCTTCACCGTGTTCGCTTCCGGCGCCGGCGGTTCCGTCAAGGCTGGTGCCGATGGTTGGCTGTACTCCATCCAGCCCGCTCTTAACCGCTACTACGCCGATGACCCCGAGGCTCGCGCCGACGCCATGAAGCGTCACACGACCTGGTACAACATCACCCAGAACGTCGGCACGTTCGCCATGGGCCTCGTCGCCTCCATGGAGAGGGAGAACTCCGAGCACGATGACTTCGATACCGAGTCCATCGACGGTATCAAGGTCTCCCTCATGGGCCCGATGTCCGGTATCGGCGACGCAATCTTCTGGGGCGTCCTGCGTGTCATCGCCGCCGGCATTGGCATCAACCTCGCCATGAGCGGCTCGCCCCTCGGCGCCATCATGTTCCTGCTGATCTACAACATCCCGTCGATCCTCTGCCGTTACTTCTTGACCTACCTCGGCTTCAACATGGGCACCAACTTCATCTCCGAGATGTACGAGGGCGGCCTCATGAAGCTCATCACCAAGGCCACCTCCACGATCGGCCTCGTGATGATCGGCGCCATGACCGCGGCGAACGTCAAGTTCAACACGATCCTGTCCATCCCGGTTCAGGATTCTGACCCGGTCATGATCCAGACCTACCTCGATTCCATCTTCAAGGGCCTCGTGCCCCTGGTCCTCACGCTCGTCGTCCTGTGGCTCCTGCGCAAGAAGAACGTCAACGTCAACATCATCCTGGTTGGCGTCATGGTTCTCGCGCTCGTCCTCGGCCTCGTGGGCATCGTGTAAGGCGGCTTCAGGGATATCCGAAGCTTGTTCAAGGTAATTCCCGGCGGCACGCGTTCGAGCGCTTTCGACGTGTGCCGTCCTATTAGAAGGGGAAACAATATGCGCTACACGCACCTCAAGAACTCTGACGTCGACGTCTCCCAGCTTGCGGTGGGCACCTGGGCGGTCGGCGGCGACTCCTTTGGTGAGAACGATGACGACGCCAGCATGTCCGCCATCCGCACCATGCTCGATCACGGCGTCAACCTCATCGACACCGCGCCGTGCTATGGCAACGGCACGTCCGAGAAGGTCGTCGGCAACGCGCTCAGGGGCGTCGACAGAGAGAGCTACCTGCTCTCGACCAAGGTTGGCCTAATCACCAGCGCCGCCGGCTATGACCGCGACTCTTCGTTCAAGAACATCATGAGGGAGGTCGAGAGCTCGCTGCGCAACCTCCGCACCGACTACATCGACTTCTACTTCGTGCACTGGCCCGACGCCAAGACCCCGTTCTCCGAGACGATGTGCGCCCTCCAGCTCCTCAAGGAGCAAGGCAAGATTCGCCACATCGGCGTCTCCAACTTCACGACCGAGATGATCGAGGAGTGCGAGAAGGTCGCTCAGATCGACGTCCAGCAGCCGCCCTACTCTATGGTTGACCGCTCCTCCGAGGACCTCATCAAGTGGGGCTACGAGCGTGGCATCGACTCCTTCACCTATGGCTCCCTTGGTGCGGGCATCCTGTCGGGCAAGTTCCGCGAGCTGCCGAAGTTCGAGGAGGGTGATGTTCGCGGCGGCTTCTACGACTACTTCCAGGAGCCCAAGTTCTCGCGCGTCCAGGAGCTGCTCAAGGTCATGGACGAGATCGCCGGGGCTCATGACAAGCCCGTGGCACAGGTCGCCGTGAACTGGAGCACCCAGAAGGAGTACGTGGGCACCGCGCTCGTTGGCGTGCGCACGGACGCCCATGCGATTCAGAACTGCGAGACGTTCGAGTGGGAGCTTTCCGCCGATGAGATGGCCAAGCTTGACGCCAAGCTTGACGAGCTGAAGATCGGCTAGCCATGGGCACCGAGGAGAGGAAGTACCCCACTTCCGAGCTTGAAGTGCTTGAGCGTGGAGCTAGGGAGGTCATCGAGCCCAACGGGCTGAAGCTCCTACTGAAGCCCGTGCCGGGAGATGAGCGCGAGCACGTGCTCGATCCGCGCGTCTATGCGCGCGCCCATGCGAAGCTCGCCGCCGGTCCGGCGCCGGCGGGGCCGGTGGACGTGATCGCGTGGCGTTCCGCTCCCAACAAGGAGACCCATGTCGTGAGGGGCGTGGGCGTTGCCAAGAAGACCGTCGTCATGAATTTTGGCGACAGGGGCATTCCCCTGCACGTCTTCACGCCCGAGAGCCACGAGAGCGGTTCTGCCGCGCTCGTGTTCATCCATGGCGGCGGCTTTATGGTTGGCAACATCGGCCAGTACGAGAACTGCCTGCGCGACATCGCGGAGCGAACGGGCTGTGTTGCGGTCTACCCCGAGTACCGCCTGTCTCCCGAAACGATGTTTCCCGGTGGCGTCGAGGACTGCGTGAAGACGCTCGGCTGGCTTGTCGAGCATGCGGATGAGCTGGGTGTTGACGCGACGCGGATCGCCGTGGCTGGCGACTCCGCGGGCGGAAGCCTGACCAACGCCGTCGTCCTCGACGGGTCCCATGTGGACAGGATCAAGCTCGTGGCCGAGCTGTATCCGCTCGTCGACGGCGGCCCCGTTCCGGAGGAATGGTCCTATGACCTCTATGAGATTGTGAACGACCAGAGGATCGAGGCTTTGAGCAGGGTGGATCGCATTCGCAATGCCAATGATGACCTGCCGCTGATGTACACCAACGGCAATGCGGAGGAGATGCTCGACCCGAGGGTGTCTGCCCTGTTCGCGGAGGACGTGAGCGCGTTCCCCCGCACGGTCATCATCTCTTCCGAGTATGACTACCTGCGCTATCAGGATGAGCTGTTCGCGAAGAGGCTGCAGGATGCGGGCGTTGATGTCACCGCGATTCGCTATCGCGGCTGCGACCACGGCTTCTTCGAGATGTACGGCGTGATGCCTCAGGCTGAGGACGTCTGCCGCGTCATCTCCGAGGAGCTTGCGAAGATCTAGAGGTTCGTCGCGGTGGCCTCCTGGACGAGTGACGGTCCGGCGGGATGCTAGGTGCGTCCCGCCGGACCTTTGCGTTGGCGGGCGCGTGTGGGGTTTGCCTCGGCGGTGCCGGATTGACTGGGAGACGCGTTTACCGCCGAGCTTCCAAGCGAGCCCAGCAAGCAAACCGCGAGCTGAGCCCCAAGGGCATCGACAAGGGCGTGGGCGTGGCGCGAGCGCTGGCGTATCTGGGCCGCGAGGGAAATGCGCGCACTTTTGGCTTCGGCGATTCGGGCAACGACCTGGGCATGCTCGCCGCCGTCGAGACGGCTGTTGCCATGGGCAACGCCATGCCCGAGGTCAAGGCGGTCGCCAACTACGTGACCGACGACGTCGCACACGACGGTACCGTCACCGCCATGCGCCACTTTGGGTTGATCTAGCGGGAACCGTCCAATTACCGTTCACCCGCGGCGGGCGGCTCAAATCGGCTCGCCCTGCAAAATCGTTTTGCCGCTGGAGGGTGTGCTCAAAAACGCTAAAGCGTTTATGCCGTTCGCCGAGAAGATAAAAACCGCAGCTCACGCCTTGATAAACGTAGGTAAAGTGTTTAGCAGTTTAACGCCCATGTGCAAGCGAAAGGAATCAGGCAGATGGCAATCAAGGTGTTCGCTGACGGTGCAAACCTCGAGGGCATGCTCGACATGTACGAGAACGGCAACGTTCAGGGCTTCACAACCAACCCGTCCCTTATGAAGAAGGGCGGCGTGACGGATTACCGCGCATTTGCCAAGGAGGTCCTGGCCCACATCACCGATGTGTCCGTTTCGTTTGAGGTTTTTGCCGACGACGTAGAGACCATGGAGGTCGAGGCACGCGAGATCGCTACCTGGGCCGAGAACGTCTACGTCAAGATTCCGTGCGTGACCACTAAGGGCGAGTCCACCGCCGAGCTGGTGCGCAAGCTTTCCGCCGACGGCATTAAGGTCAACGTCACCACCATCTTCACGCCCGCGCAGGTCGACGAGATGGTCGAGGCCGTTGACGCCGAGACGCCGTCGATCATCTCGCTCTTTGCCGGCCGTATCGCCGACACCGGCGTCGATCCCATTCCGTTTACGACGGAGTCGGTCAAGAAGGCCGCCGCCAAGCCAAACTGCGAGGTCCTGTGGGCGTCCACGCGCGAGCTCATCAACATTTACCAGGCCGAGGCCTGCGGTTGCCAGATCATCACGGTGCCCAACAGTATCCTGGCCAAGCGCAAGAACATCGGACGTGACCCGTACGAGGTCTCGCTCGATACCGTGCGCGGATTTGCCAAGGATATCGCCGCTCTGGGCTTCCATATCCTGCCGTAAGCAAGGGTACCCCCTGCGGCGACGTGCAAAATCGCGAATATTCAGCACGGTAAAGGCTTTTACCAGCTGGTTGAAGCACGGAACGGCCCCCGTTTTGGCTCTAATTGACGCTAAAACGGGGGCCGTTTTTGCTTTTATGGCTCTCTGAGGCACCGCGGGGCTATCGAGAGATGCTGAATATTCGCGATTTTGCACGTCGCCAAGAGGGGGAAGTCGGGCCCTACTCTGACCACTCGGACGTACTCTTACCCGAACCCGCTGCTTCATGGGACGGCATGTCATGCGTCTGAGCTGCGGTTTTCATGCAGCGGGTAGTCGGATTGCTGCTGAGTTGCTCGAACCTACTCGAACCCACTCTGTCCGAGCGGGGCCCAAGTGGCAAGGGGCTATTAGGGGACTGAAGAGCTATAGGGAGCTCGAGGAGATGGCATCGGCTCCCGAGCGCATGACTTCCCCCAGCATCCTGATTCCTCGGTCAAGTTCGATCTGCTTTTCGAAGTAGTCGGCGTGCTCAAGGAAGCGCTCGCGCAGGGTGCGCAGGCCTGCTGCCTTTTCCGACCTCGCGTCCGCATCGCTGACGATTCTATCGAAGCAGAGTACGAGTGCGGTGAAGTCGTGGATGACGGGGAAGCGCTTTGTAAGGGCGACGAGCTCCTGGTCGATTCTGAGCTCCTCCCGCGCGGCCGTCGCGATGGAGCCGACGGGCTTCTGTAGGCGCTGCCCGATCGTGTTCAGAACGTTGCCGTTATGAGCGGCCGCGTTGCGCAGGGCCTTCACGGGGAACAGGAGCTGCTTGACGGATTCGGCCTCCTGGCTGCGTTCCCTCCTGAGGTCGTAGAAGTAGAACTTGTAAAGCGCGATGATTCCCCCGAAGGAGACGAGTTCCAGGTAGTTCCAGACGTACATGTCCTCGCGTCTGCCATACTTATTCGCGAGGTTCCGGGTGTAGTTCGAGTCTCCGAGGTACGAGACGCTGCGCTCAAGGTGCTCCGGGTCTATCCCCAAAGTCTGGTTCTCGGCGATGTGGAGCATCTCGAGGAAGAGCGTCGCTCGCTCGCTGCCGCCCACTCCATCTAGCCGGTCGGCGATGGCTTTCATCTTCTCGACGGCTGTTTCTGACCCGCTTGGATCGAACCGCTCCTCCAGCATCCTCTCCTTACGCACCCTCTCGTGGGCGAAGAGGAGGTCGAGGATCTCCTTCCCGTCGGCGCCGTCGTCCATCATCGTCCGGTTTAGATGGACCTTCATGTAGTGCTCGATGTCAAGCGTCATCGAGAGGATGTGCTCGCGGAGGTGGTGGTCGAGTCTGGTGAGCTCGGCGAGGTAGGCGAAGTCTAGGTTGACGTAGCGTCCGTAGCCCTCTGACGCGGAGCTACGATACGTTGAGAAGCACTTCGCAAACGCCTTGACCTTGAAAAAGAAGTTTTTGTCGCGGAGGAACGCAACCGCATCCTCGGGGCTCATTATGTCGAAGCGGACGCCCCGCTCTGCGAGGTGGGCGACCTGTTGTTCTGCCGGGATGAGCGGGCGCTCCTTCATAGTCGAGCCTCCAAAACGAAAAATGCGGCTGTAGGTACAGGTACCCGCAGCCGCTAAAAGCACGAAGGCTTTTCACACTGCGGACAGTATACCCCACTTTGTCGAAGGGGCAAAGAGTGCGGGGAATTCCCGCACTCTTTGCGACACTCCTTGATTGGCAACTTCATCCGAACACCTCCCACATTCATCCGTACATGTACGGATGAATGTGGGAACCCGATACCCTGAGGGCCGGATCGGCCGGCCCCGGGAGATCGGAGGACGGCATGTCCGGAAAGAAGAAAAGGGGCTCCGCAAGGGCGGTCCCGAGGGCCTACGGAAGGCTCACGAGGCACGAGCGGGACACGGTCCAGAGGATGCTGGAGCGCAGGGCATCGTGCAGGGAGATCGCGAGGGAGCTGGGCAGGTCGCCCTCGACGGTGAGCGCCGAGGTGGCGTCGCACAGGTTCGTGACGGCGCCGAAGGCCAGGCGCGGCGAGCGCGTGGACGCCTCCGCCGACCTGTCGGCGGCCTGCCCGCGCCTGGCCGCGTGGCCGCGCTGCTGCAACGGGTGCGGGCGGTACCGCGCGATCGGCTGCAAGCGCCGCCCGCACGTCTTCTACGAGGCCCGGGCCGCGCAGCTGTGCGCCGACTCGGTTCTCGTCTCGTCCAGGCGCGGGATAGACGCCGACGAGCCCGCCGCGGCCGAGGGCCGTGCTCACCGACAACGGCGCCGAGTTCTCCGACGAGGGCGCGATCGCCGCGCTCGTCGGAGAGGGGCCCGGCGAGACGAGGCTGTTCTACTGCGACCCCGGGCGCAGCGACCAGAAGGGCGCCTGCGAGCGCAACCACGTCGAGATCAGGAAGCTGCTGCCCAAGGGCCGCGGCCTCAGGTTCGACCGGCTGGCCCCGGCGGACCTGTCGCTGGCGATGTCGCACGTGAACTCCGAGCCCCGCGGCGCGCTCGGCTTCGCGACGCCCGCCCGCGCCTTCCGGGCGATGCTCGGCGGCGACGCGGAGGCGCTGCTGGAGGCGTACGGCATCGAGGACGTGCCCATCGACGAGCTCGACCTGACGCCGGGGCTCATCGCGCGGGCGCGCGAGGAAAGGGGCGATGCCCCGCTGTCCTAGCCTGAGGGAAAACGGAATAGACGGAACCGACCGTTCGGCTGAGTCTGGGAAGAGGCGCCGGGCGGCGGGCGGAGCATGGCCACCGGACCCATCGAAACACATCTCCACCGTTCCTTCAACTGGGAAAACGGCGCCCCCGGGCCCCGGGAGGGGCAGCGGGGGCGTTCGGCTAGGTGCGGGAACGGCCTATTTGCTCAATGTGTTCGGCTGAGATCGGAAATCAACCTTTGCGACACTCGCCGCGAAGAGGGGGACGTTCGCTTTGGCGGTCTACTTCCCCTGCACCATGGTGAGCGAGATCTTCTTGCGGTCGCGATCGACCTTTTCTACCCACACCTTGACCGTGTCGCCGACGCACACCACGTCGCTCGGGTGTTTGACAAAGCGGTTGGCCAGCTTGGAGATGTGCACGAGGCCGTCCTGGTGCACGCCCACGTCGACGAACGCGCCAAAGTCGACGACGTTGCGCACCGTGCCCTTGAGTTCCATGCCGGGCTCCAAGTCGTCGATGGAAAGCGCCGAGCGGCTAAAGACCACCTCGGGCGCGTCGTCGCGCGGGTCGCGGCCGGGCTTCTTGAGCTCGTTGACAATGTCGATGAGCGTCAGGGTGCCGCAGTCCAGGTCGCTTGCCAGCGCCGAGATGCTGCCCAGGCGGCGCTCGATGTCGGGCACGCCGCCGCGGCTGAGCTCGCTTGCCGCAACGCCGGCGCGCTCCAGGACGGCCGTGGCCACCTCGTAGCTTTCGGGGTGGACGCTTGTCGCGTCGAGCGGGTTCTTGCCGCCGCTGATGCGCAGGAAACCTGCGGCGTTGAGGTACGCCTTGGGTCCCAGCTTGGGGACCTTCTTGAGCTGGCGGCGATCGGTAAAGGCGCCGTTTTCCTCGCGGTAGGCCACGATGTTCTTGGCCACGCTCGGCGTAATGCCCGATACGTATCCCAGCAGGCTCGCGCTCGCGGTGTTGACGTCGACGCCCACACGGTTGACGACGTCTTCCACCACGTGGCCCAGGGTGCGCGAAAGCTCGGCCTGGTCAAGGTCGTGCTGGTACTGGCCAACGCCGATGGACTGGGGCGGAATCTTGACGAGCTCTGCCAGCGGGTCTTGCAGACGGCGGCCCAGGCTCATGGCGCCACGTACGGTGACGTCCAGGTCGGGATATTCCTGGCTGGCGAGCTCGGAGGCGGAGTACACCGACGCGCCGGCCTCGTTGACGATGGTGTAGCGAAGGCTGGGCGCCTGCTCGGAGATGAACTCCGAGACGACTTCCTCGGTCTCGCGGCTGGCGGTGCCGTTGCCGATGACGATGGTGTTGACGCCGTCCTTCTTGACGAGGCGGGCGAGCTCGCGCTTGGTGCCGGCGACGTCGTGGCGCGGCTTGGTGGGGTAGACCACGCCGTGGTCGAGTAGCTTGCCGGTCTCGTCCATGACGGCGACCTTGCAGCCGGTGCGGTAGCCCGGGTCGAGCGCGAGCACGCGGGCGCCGCGGACGGGGCGTGCCGAGAGCAGGCCTTCGAGATTCTTGGCAAAGACGTTGATGGCCTCGGTCTGCGCGCGAACGGTGAGCTTGGCGCGGGCCTCGCGCTCCAGCGAGGGGGCCATGAGGCGCTTGTAGCCATCAGCGATGGCGGCATCGAAGATGGGGGCAAACACGCCCTGGCGTCGGGACCAACGGCTGCCGAGGCGTGCCGTGGCGGCGGCGCCGTCGACGTTCACGCGCACGCGGAGCTTGCCCTCGCGCTCACCGCGGTCGATAGCCAGCACGCGGTGGTTAGGTATGCGGCGCAGCGGCTCGTCAAAGTTGTAGTAAGGCTCGTAGGGAGTCTTCTCGGCGGGGTCGGTGGCCTCGACGACGATGTCGGCGGTGTTTTGCGTAAAGGAGCGCAGGTCGGCGACGTTCTCGGGGTCCTCGGCTACCGTCTCGGCCACGATGTCGGCGGCGCCGGCAAGCGCCTTCTCGGGCGTGTCGAAGCCGGCCTCCTCATTGACGTAGGCCGCGGCGGCGTCGAGCGCGCTGCCCTTGGCTGAGGCCTGCATGATGATCATGTTGGCGAGCGGCTCCAGACCGGCTTCGCGGGCCTTCTGCGCGCGGGTCATGCGCCTTTTGCGGTAGGGCTTGTAGAGGTCCTCGACACGCTGGAGCTGCGTGGCCTCGCGAATCTGCTGCTCGAGTTCGGGCGTGAGTTTGCCCTGGGCGTCGATGAGCAGGATGACGTCCTCTTTGCGCTGCTCAAGATTGCGCAGGTAGGACAGGCGCTCGTCGAGGGCGCGCAGGGCGACGTCATCCATGCCGCCCGTGGCCTCCTTGCGATAGCGCGAGATAAAGGGGATGGTGTTGCCCTCGTCGATGAGCTTGACGGCCGCTTCGATGTTGGCGGCCTTAAGGTTGAGCTCGCGGGCGAGCTGGGCGATAAGATCCATGGAACTCCTTGCGTTTAAGGTACGTTTGCAGCACAGGGCTACCAAGGATACCACCCGCCACTTCGCCCAAAAAAGACTGTTTTGGCGTGGAACCACGAAAGCGGCCTATCTACTACGTTTGAACCGTGTGGGTCGACCATCCCCCGGTTTTCCGAAAATTGGCAAGCCGTTTACCTGCGGTTTTTATTTCGCGAAATTCGGTATGGTTGAGGGTGGTCGGTTAAACGTAGTAGATAGACCCATTTCGTGGCGAACGAACCAAGCTGAGGCGCAAAATAGCCCTCGCTCCAGAAAAATCATTGGCAACGTAGCAAAATGCCCCGCGGGCAGGAGGCTGCTCGCGGGGCAATGAAGAGGGACTTGTCGGTGGCGGACCGAGGGGCGCGCATGGGGCTCAGCGTGCCCCGGCCCGCGCTCGAGGCATTACAGCTCGACGAGCTGGCCGGTCTCGGCGGCCTCCTTGATGGCGTTAAGCAGCGTGAGCGTCTTGACGTTATCGGCCGGCGTCACGACGGGCTCGACCTCGCGGCGGACGACCTTCACAAAGTGCTTGAGCTGCATCTTGTGGGGAAGCGCCGGGTCGACGGCCGGAATCTCCATCTGCAGCGGCTTGTGCCAGTTGGAGGCGCCGTCGTAGGAGAACTGGTGCAGGCGGGGCAGCGACAGGGCGCCCTTGGTGCCGCCGATGAAGTAGGCATCGGCGTCGAAGGGACGATACTGCGGGTCCTCGCGAGCGGTCGCCTCCCAGTTCCAGGGGCTGGCGGTGGCGTCGGAGATGGTCATGCTCGCGAGCGCGCCATCGGCAAAGCGGACGTTGACCACGGCGGAGTCCTCGGTCTCAAAACCGCGGGCGGCGCTGGACTGCATGCCCTGGACGGCAACGGGCTCGCCCAGCAGGTAGCGGAGCAGGTCGACGTCGTGGACCAGGTTGACCAGGATCGGGCCGGCACCCTTCTTACGGCGCCACTCGACATCGAAGTACTCGTCGTTCTTATAGATCATGTAGTGGAAGCTCGACACGGTGAGCTTGCCCAGCTCGCCGGACTCGATGATCTCCTTGGCCTTGTTCACGAACGGGTTGTGGCGACGGTGCTGACCCACGAGCACGGGCACGCCGGCGGTCTCGGCCTCGGCGGCGAAGGCCTGGGCATCTTCGAGATCGTTGGAGATCGGCTTTTCGACCAACGGCACGATGTTGCGCTTGATGGCCTCGCGGGCAACGCCTAGGTGCAGGTCGTTGGGGGTGGCGATGATGACGGCCTCGGGCTTGACCTCGTCCATCATCTGGGCGGGATCGGTAAAGAACGGCACGCCGGCGGCCTCGGCCGTGGCGCGGGCGCCCTCAAAGGCGTCGGCGATGGCGACGAGCTCGGCCTCGGGCTCCTCGGTGACAAAGCGGATGTGGTTGCGGCCCATGGCGCCGGCGCCGATGACGGCAATGCGGACGGGGTTGAGCTCAGACATTTCGACTCCTAAATACTGGTGGCGGTGGAATGTGACAAAGGGACAGTCCCTTTGTCGCATCGGTAAAACTAGGCGGACTTCTTCTTGCTGTCGGAGACCATCATGTAGACGGTGAGCACGACGGCGATGGCGGCGATCACAATGGCGCCGTAGAAGGACTGCTGGTAGGCGGCGCTGCCGGCCTCGGCGTGATACAGCACGGCGGTGATGGGCTGGCTGATCCAGGTAGAAGCGGCGTAGCCCAAAAACATGATGCCGTAGTTGACGCCGATGTTGCTGGTGCCAAAGGCGCCACCGGTGAGCGGCGGGTAGATGACGAGCAGGGCGCCAAAGCTAAAGCCGAGCAGGGCGAGTGCCACGAAGAACATAGTCTGCGTAAAGCTCATCGACATGATGACGAGCGCGACGATGGTGACGATAAGGCTGATGAGCAGCGACTTGTAGGCGCCGAGCTTGTCGATGATCTGGCCAAAGGACAGACGGCCGACCAGATTGGCGCAGGTGTTGACGGAGACCACCACACCGCCGAGGGCGACGGCCGCGGCGCTCGTGGGGTCGGCGAAGAGCTGGACGGCGGCGATGGAGGCAACCTTGCCCACGAGCAGGGTGCCCGCGGTGGCGGCAAAGGCGAAGGTGACGATGAGGACCCAGAAGCGCGGGGTCTTGACCATCTCGCCCGGGGTGAGGTCGCCGAAGGTGCCGGCATGCGCGCCGCCCTTGGGGGCCTCGAAGCCTTCGGGCAGCCAGCCGGCCTCGGGGGCCTTCAGGAACAGGGCGGAGGCGGCGATCGTCACAAAGAAGATGACGCCGAGTGCCTTGAGCGCGCCAAAGATGCCAAGGCTCGGGATGAGCAGCGAGGCGAGCACCGGGGACAGCACGGCGGGGCCGGCGGTCGAAGCGGCCAGGGTGATGCCGGAGGCGAGGCCCTTCTTGTCGATGAACCACTTTTGGCCCGTGGTGAGCGCGGGGTTGTAGCCCAGGCCGTTGCCGATGGCGGCGACGAGTGAGAACCACAGGTAGAACTGCCACGGCTCGGTGACGGTGCCGGACATGAACCAGCCAAGGCCGTAGCACACGGCGGCGGCGATCACGACGTTGCGCGGGCCGATCTTATCGGAGATGCGGCCGGCGAAGATGCCTGTCACGGCCATGATGGTCTGAAAGACCGGGAAAGCCCAGGTAAGAGCGCTGGACCACTCGGGGTAGACGGCGAGCAGGTTCTTGCTCACAACGGAATACAGAGCGATGGAGCTGATGAAGAACATGGTGACGCACGCGGCGGAAAGCACGACGGCGCGACCCTTGCTGGAGTTGGTGGAAGCCATTGGACTCTTTCTAATCGATACGGGGGAGGGGCGGGCGCGTCCGCGAGACCTCCCTGTCGGGTTGGTTTACTGGTCAGTCGGCTTTGCGACGCCGGACTCGTCGGACCAAAGCTCGACACCCTTGTTCTTGAGGTAGTTGTCGGCAAAGGCTCGGCGGCCGCCGGGCTTGGCGGTGAGGTCGCCCATCATATTGGAGAAGCCGCCGTCGACCTTGATGGCGTCGCCAGTGGTAAAGTCCGAGCGCTTGGATGCCAGGAACATGACGGCGTTGGCGATATCGCTGACCTCGCCGATGCGGCGCGTGGCGATGAGGCGGCTGCGGCTCTTCTCGACCTCGGGGTCGGCGTAAAAGCTCGCCGACATGGGGGTCTTGACAAAGCACGGCTCGACGCAGTTGGAGCGCACGCCGTAGGGGCCCCACTCGGCAGCCAGCATCTTGGACATCATGTTGACACCGGCCTTGGTGGAGCTGTACACGCCCGAGAACGTCTCGGGGGAGTGGCTGGCAACGGTCGAGATGTGCACCAAGCGGCCCTGGCCGGCCTTGATCATCTCGCGACCAAAGCGCTGCGAGGTGATGAAGTAGCCGGTAAGGTTGACGTTGATGACCTCGTTCCAGTCGGAGAGGGGCAGGTCTTCCATGGCTGCGAAGCGCAGGATGCCGGCGGTGTTGACGAGGACATCGACGCGGCCGAAGTCGGCGATGGTGGCGTCAACGGCGGCCTGAACCTCGGCCTCGTCGGTGGCGTTCATCTTGTAGCCCTCGGCGTGGATGCCAAACTCTGCGGCGAGGTCGGCGGCTGCGGCCTTGACCTTCTCCTCGTCCAGGTCGAGCAGGACGACGTTGGCGCCGTTGCGGGCGAACTCGCGGCAAATCTCGACGCCCATGCCGCCGAGTGCGCCGGTCACGGCGCAGACATCGCCCTCGAGCTTAAGCCAATTGCTCATAGGAACTTCCCTTCTTGTGCCTCCCAGTGGGTCGCTCCCATTAACCGACCCACGTGGTTTTCGCTGGTTATCGTATGCTTTGCATTTGCGCAGGTGAATTGCATATTTGTTAGAATGGCGTTAACCATAGGTTTATACTGTGCGATGCAGTTTATTCTCAATTGAGCGCATGACCTGCGAAAACAACCTCCTGTGGCACCATGTGGCCACGGGCGCGAAAACGGGAGATTGACGTGTACGATCGACGACTTGAGGCCATATCGGCCGCTGCGGAGCTGGGAAGCTTCTCGCGTGCGGCGGCACAATTGCGCGTGTCGACTCCGGCGCTCGTCAAGCAGGTGTCGGGCTTCGAGGCCGAGTTCGGCATCACGCTGTTCGAACGCTCGCACTCGGGCGTCAAAGTGACGCCGGCCGGCGCACTGCTGGTGGACGACGCGCGCTCGATCATGCGGCAGTCCGAGGACGCGCTGCGCCGTGCCCGACGCGCGGCGGGCGATGGCGGTGCCGTGCGCCTGGGCGTGTCGATGATGTGCCCGGGGCGCCAAACGCTGTCGATGTGGTCGGGCATCCACGATCTGGAACCGTCGCTGCGATTTGAAATCGTGCCGGTAAGCGATCTCTACGACGAGCGCGAGACCGTCATGCGTAGCTTGGGCCGCGAGGTCGATGTGGTGCAATCGAGTTTTTCTACCCCACGCTGGGGTGATGCCTGCCAAAAGCTCCGCATTGTCAACGTGCCGTTTTATATCGATGTGCCGCGCACAAGCCCACTCGCGCGCAAGACGCGTATCACGGTTGCCGACTTGGAGGGTATGCGTTTGCGCGTACTGCGCCACGGCAACGATGCCATGGACAGCCTGCGCATCGACCTGTTGGCCGACGGCGGCGTGGACGTGATCGATGTGGATAGTTTCGACTTTGCGCTCTTTAACGAGGCGGAGGAAAAGGGCGATGCGGTGCTCACCTGCGGAGCGTGGTCGGGCGTGCACCCGGCCTTTGTGGGCGTACCGTTTCTATGCGGTCGCGAGGTGCCGGTCTATTTGCACTACCCGCTCGAGCCCACCCTCCAAGTCCAAAAATTCGTCAACGCCATGGCCCAACTCCTCAAGTAGCTCATTTGGCGCGGGTAGTCTTTTTGGGACGGGGCTTTTTTAGCTACTTTCGCCGCCCTGCCTGCGCACCCTCAAAGTAGTCAAAAAGCCCCGTCCCAAAAAGACTAACAAAACGAGGCCCTGGCCAAACGGCCAGGGCCTCACTAACCTTTATTCCGTTTTAAACAACGGGCTGATTGCGCGCAGGAGGGTGCCCCGGGGCGGCGGGGTATTTCCTCCGCGCGCAGTTTCGCAGCGAAGCGAGAATGTTTGAGCACGGAGGAATTACCCCGACGCCCCGGGGCACCCTCCGTCAGTAACCGTTCCTACTCCAGCTCAAACGCTCCCGTGTACAGCTGGTAGTAATATCCGCGCTTGGCGATTAGCTCGTCGTGGTTGCCGCGCTCGATGATGCGGCCGTGATCCAGACAGATGATCGCGTCGGAGTTGCGCACGGTGGAAAGGCGGTGCGCGATGACAAACGTCGTGCGGCCCTCCATGAGCTTGTCCATGCCCGCCTGCACGATGGCTTCGGTGCGGGTGTCGATGGAGCTCGTGGCCTCGTCCAGAATCATTGCCGGCGGATCGGCGACGGCGGCGCGCGCGATCGAAATCAGCTGGCGCTGGCCCTGCGACAGCTGGGCGCCGTTGCCGGTGAGCATGGTGTCATAGCCGTCGGGGAGGCGGGTGATAAAGTCGTCCGCGCCCGCGAGCTTTGCCGCCGCGATGCACTCCTCGTCGGTGGCATCCAGGTTGCCGTAGCGGATGTTATCCATCACGGTGCCGGTGAACAGGTTCACGTCCTGCAGCACGACGCCCAGCGAGCGGCGCAGATCGGCCTTGCGGATCTTATTGACGTTGATGCCGTCGTAGCGAATCTTGCCGTCGGCAATGTCATAGAAGCGGTTGATGAGGTTGGTGATGGTCGTCTTGCCGGCACCGGTGGCGCCGACAAACGCGACCTTCTGGCCCGGCTTGGCAAACACGGACACGCCGTGCAGCACCTCGTGGTCGGGCGTGTAGCCAAAGTCGACGTTGTCCATGACCAGGTCGCCGCGCAGCGGCACGTACTCGATCTCGCCGGTTGCGCGGTGCGGATGTTTCCATGCCCACATGCCGGTGTGGTGGTCAGCCTCCTCGAACTGCCAGGTCTCGGGGTTCACCTGCGCGTTGACGAGCGTCACGTAGCCTTCGTCGGCTTCGGGCTCCTCGTCGATGAGCTCAAAGATGCGGTCGGCGCCGGCGAGGCCCATGACCACGGCGTTGATCTGCTGCGAGATCTGGCCGATCTGTCCGCAGAACTGCTTGGTCATGTTGAGGAACGGCACCACGACGGCGATGGACAGCGCCATGCCCGAGATGCTCAGGTTGGGCACGCCCAGCGCCAGGAAAATGCCGCCCGCCAGTGCGACCAGCACGTAGAGCAGGTTGCCCAGGTTCATAAGGATGGGCATGAGGATGTTGGCGTACATGTTGGCCTTCTGGGAGACCTCGAAGAGCTTTTCGTTGCGCTCGTCAAAATCGGCCTCGGCGGCAGACTCGTGGCAGAACGCCTTGACGACCTTCTGGCCGTTCATGACCTCCTCGATATGGCCCTCGACCACGCCGAGCTCGGTCTGCTGCGCAATGAAGAAGCGCGCGGAGTTGGAGCCGAGCAGCTTGGTCATAAAGGTCATAAAGGCGACGCCGGCGATGATGACCAGGCACATCCACACGCTGTAGTACAGCATGATAAAGAACACCGTGACGATGATGATGATCGTCATGAGCAGGTTGGGCAGCGACTGGCTGATCATCTGACGCAGCGTGTCGATGTCGTTGGTGTAGTGGCTCATGATATCGCCGCGCTGGTGCGTGTCGAAGTAGCGGATCGGCAGGTCCTGCATGCGGTTGAACATCATCTCGCGCAGCTTCTCGAGCGAGCCCTGCGTGACGATAGCCATGGCGCGGTTCCAGAAGAGCGAGGACAGGACGCCGACGCCGTAGATGCAGGCGAGGGTGGTCACGAGCTGTGCGATCTTGGGCTGCGCGGCTTCCCAATCGCCCGACTGCCACGATTCGCCAATAATTTGCAGGGCGCTCTGCAGGAAGGTCGCGCCGATGGAGTTGATGATGGCGCAGAGCACCACGCCGGCGACGACGAGGGGCAAAAGCACGGGATAGAAGCCAAAGAGCGTCTTGATGAGGCGCGACATGGTGCCGCCCTTGCGGTTGAGCGCGCGCTCGGCGGTCGTTGCCTTACTCATGGGCCTCGCCTCCTTCCTGGGTCTGAGCTTGCGTTGCGGTCATGTCGGTGTTGTCTGCCGCCGTGTTCGCGTCGCCAGAGACGTCGTCGGCGTCTTGCGTACCTTCGGCAGACATCTTGTTTTGCGAGGTAAAGGTCTCTCGGTAGATCTCGCTCGTCTTGAGCAGCTCTTCGTGGTTGCCGATCTGTGCGATACGGCCGCCCTCCATGACAATGATGCGGTCTGCGTCCTGCACGGAGCTGATGCGCTGGGCGATGATGAGCTTGGTCGTGTTGGGCAGATAACTTGCCAGACCTGCGCGAATCTTGGCGTCAGTCTTGGTGTCGACGGCGCTGGTGGAGTCGTCCAGGATCAAGATCTTGGGGCGACGCAGCAGGGCGCGTGCAATGCACAGGCGCTGCTTCTGACCGCCCGAAACATTAGAGCCGCCCTGTTCGATCCAGGTGTCGTAGCCCTTGGGGAAACCGTCGACAAACTCGTCGGCGCAGGCCAGATGCGCCGCCTCGCGGACTTCCTCGTCGGTGGCGTTCGGGTCGCCCCAACGCAGGTTCTCGGCGACGGTGCCGCTAAACAGCACGTTTTTCTGCAGCACCATGGCGACCTGGTGACGCAGCGCGTCCAGGTCGTAGTCGCGCACGTCCACGCCGCCCACGCGCACAGCGCCTTCGGTGGTGTCGTACAGGCGGGCGATGAGGTTAACGAGCGTGGACTTGGCCGAGCCGGTGCCGCCGATGATGCCGATGGTCTCGCCGCTCGTAATGTGCAGGTCGATATCGTCGAGCGCCTGGCGCTTCGCATGCTTGGAATACTTAAAGCTCACGTGGTCAAAGTCGATGGAACCGTCGGCAACCTCGAGCACGGGCTCGGCGGGATCGGCGATCGTGGGCTCGGCGGCCAGCACCTCGGCAATGCGGTGTGCCGATTCGTCGGCCATGGTCACCATGACAAAGATCATCGACAGCTGCATCAGGCTCATGAGAATCTGGAAACCATAGGTAAAGGTCGAGGAGAGCTGGCCCACGTCGAACAGCGTGCCCTGGCTCGTGATGATGAGCTTGGAGCCCAGGTAGATGATGACGACAAACGCGCCGTTGACGCAGATGTTCATCATGGGGTTGTTAAAGGCGAGCAGCTTCTCGGCGCGGGTGAAGTCCATCTGGACGTCGCGCGCGGCGGTCGCGAACTTCTCCTTCTCAAAGTCTTCGCGCACATAGCTCTTGACCACGCGCATGCCGGTGACGTTTTCCTCGACGGACTCGTTAAGGGCATCGTACTTGTGGAACACGCGCGAGAAGATGGGGCGCACCTTAAAGATGATAAAGAACAGCCCAAAGCCCAGCAGCGGAATGATGACCAGGTAGACCATGGCAACGCTGCCGCCCATGATAAACGCCATGGTAAAGGCGAAGATCAATACCAGCGGCGCGCGCACGGCGATACGGATGATCATCATAAAGGCCTGCTGCACGTTGTTGATATCGGTGGTCAGACGCGTGACGAGTGAGGAACTCGAGAACTCATCGATGTTGGCAAAGCTGAACGTCTGGATCTTGTAGAACAGGTCGTGACGCAGGTTCTTGGCGAACCCGCAGCTCGCATGGCTGCAGGTGACGCCGGCCGCGGCGCCAAAAGCAAGCGACGTCAGCGCGATGAGCACCAAAAAGCCTGCGGTGGGAAGCATCTCGGCTACGGTGGCGCCGTCTTTGATAGCGTCGATCAGGTTGGCGGTGATGAATGGAATCAGCATCTCGCAGAGCACCTCGCCAAGCACGAGCAACGGCGTGGCAACGGTGACTTTCATATAGTCGCGGATGCTGCCCATGAGGGTTTTAATCATCCAGTTCCTCCCAGGTTACACGGATTTTCTCGAGCATTTCGGCGAGCTGCTCGCGCTCGTCGTGGGTGAGGGCACTAAAGGCCTGCTCTCTAAAGCGAATGCGGGCCGCCTGGTCGATGCGGGCGTTTTCCCGGCCGGTTTCGGTCAGGCGAATGGTGAGTTGCCGTCGATCCTTGGGGTTACGGCTGCGCTCGATGAGGCCGTTGAGCTCGAGCTTGGACAGGATCTCGGAAAGCGATCCCGGCTTGAGGTCAAAGTGCATGCCGAGCTCCTGCTGCGACATCTCGCCGCCGGGTTGCTTGGCCAGCAGGCAGATGATGGGCGCCTTGCCGGACACGCCTCCGCCATGAAAATGCATGTAATGGCCGCAAAAGCCCAGGCCATTGAGGATGCGCTTGGCAAGCTTGTCTTCTGAGCTAACCGCTTCGGGTACATCCGCCGGCTGTGACGGGTCGCCGCCGGGCTCGTGCGAACAAAGGTTAAGAGGTTCATCGCACATGAATTAGTGTTGCTCCTTTCTTTAGTTAGGTAGTGGAATTGTTTTGTGCCTAACCAATTTAGGAGCACGGTAAATAAATGTCAAGGTACCAAACTTATTATGTTCGAGCGGCACTTAGGGACGTTCCTTATGTGCCGGCATTTGGGGACACTCCTTGTGTCGACTAGTCATTTAAGAACGTCCCCAACGACTAACTTCCTCCTTCCCGTAACCTTTCCGCAACAATTCGTCCTCTGCGGTGCCAGCGCCCGTTCACAACGTCCCCTGCGCTACACTTAGTCGCACTGTGGCGCTGCTGCGCCGCGCCCGAAACAAGGGAGACCCTCATGAAGAACACTCAGCTGCTGCTGATCAACGATATGTGCGGCTACGGCAAGGTCGCGCTTTCCGCCATGCTGCCGGTGCTGTCGCACATGGGTTACCGTATCCACAATCTGCCGACGGCACTTGTGTCCGACACGCTCAACTACCCCAAGTTCTACATCCACGACACCACGGAGTACGTGCGTCAGAGTCTTGCCATCTGGGAGGAGCTCGGCTTTGAGTTCGACGCCATCTCGACCGGCTTTATCGTGACCGAGGAAGAGACGCGCATCATCTCGGACTTTTGCCACCGCCGCGCGCAAAAGGGCACCAAGGTGTTCGTTGATCCCATCATGGGCGACAACGGCAAGCTCTATGCCGGTGTGCCCGAGTCGACGATCGGTCTCATGAGGCACCTGCTCGAGTGCGCCGATTATGCGGTTCCCAATTACACCGAGGCCTGTCTGCTCACCGATACGCCTATCGCCGAGCAAATTACGCCCGATGAGGCCCGCGCCCTTGTGAACGCCGTGCGCGAGCTGGGTGCCAAGTCGGTGGTCATTACGAGCGCCGTGGTCAATGGCACGAATGCGGTTATCGGTTACGACCATGTGGCGGGGGAGTACTTTACGATTCCCTTTGAGCTCATTCCGGTCTATTTCCCGGGCACGGGCGACACGTTCTCGGCGGTGCTCGTCGGCCGCGTTATGGCAGGCTGGAGTCTGCAGCGCGCGACGTACGATGCCATGCGTGTGGTGGCTGAGCTTATCGAGCGCAATGCCGACCAAGAGGACAAGTCGGCCGGCCTGCCCATCGAGGCCTGCCTGGACGTGGTCGACCATGAGTAATGCTGGCGAGGGCGGCATCAAGCCTGCGGGCGAGAACAAGCCGCTCGGCGCTCCGCGTGGCAAGCGTCCGCGTATCCGCGTGAGCTGCGTGGACCAGCTGGGTGCGTGCCGCTGCCACCATGGTCACAAGCCGGGCGACGTCTTTGACTTTGACCGAGACCGCGGCAAGATGTGCGCCATGGCCTGCCATGTGGGCTTTCCCTATATCGATATCCTGCGCTATGGCGGAACCGTGCCTGGCAATGAGCCCGGTACGGCAAAGTTCTGCTGCCCCGAGGTCGACACGTTGAACGTCTGGCTTGCCGAGATCGTCGAAGAGTAGGCGAGCGAGGATTTTCTCCCACCGAGATAATGAGCGTGGATTTTCTCCCGTTTTAAGCGCGCTTGAACGCTCAAAGTGGGAGAAAGTCCACGCTCGATTTGTATGCGGGAATCCCGACCTCGCTTACGCCTAGGCCTTATCGTCTATATTCTATATGCGAGTAAGGTCAAATTTCTGCATTTCATCCGATTTAGGCGCTAAAAATCTCTGCATTTCATCGATAATAGTCGATATAAATATCTGCATTTCATTTATCGGGGCGATGGGAGAGCTTATGTTGCGCAGGAAAATCGCTGATGAGCTTGATTGTTGGCAGAGATCCATTGAACGAAAGGCGTTGTTCGTCACGGGTTCTCGCCAAATCGGTAAGAGCTACTCGATTCGCGAGTTCGGTAAGTCAAACTACGCAACCTATATCGAGCTCAATCTCGCGGAAAACCGCCAGGCAAAAGACGTCCTTCTCGGGGCGAGGGATGCTGATGACTTCATCAGCAGGGTGACGCTTCTCACGGGCAAGTCGATAGCGCCGGGCAAAACTCTCGTATTTATCGATGAGGTGCAGGAGGCGCCGGACATCATGACGATGGCCAAGTTCCTTGTCGAGGACGGCCGTTGTCGCTGGGCATTCTCGGGATCCATGCTTGGGACCCAATTCAAGGGCGTCAGGTCTTATCCCGTGGGGTACGTCCATGAGCTCAGGATGTTCCCGCTGGATTTTGAGGAGTTCAGCTGGGCGATTGGGGTGAGCGAAGAGGCGAGGCGCTCGATTCGCGATGCGTGCCGCAACGAGACGCCGGTTCCTGGTTATATTCACGACGCAATGATGGCAAACTTTAGGACCTATATCGTCGTTGGCGGTATGCCGGAGGTCGTGCAGCGATTCCTCGACACGCAGGGTGATCTGGCGTCCGTCCACCAGCTTCAGTCCGAGCTGAACGGGCAATACCGTCGGGATATCTCAAAATACGCGAACGGACGCGCGCTCCAGGTGCAGAGCATCTTCGACCAACTGCCCGTCATGTTGGAGGGCGAGAACAAGCGTTTCGTGCTCAACTCCATAGATCCCAAGGCGCATTACGAGAAATACCAGCGAGATTTTGTCTGGCTTGTCGATGCCGGCGTCGCTCTCAAGACCGACATCGTGACCGAGCCCAAGTCCCCACTGCTTAAGACGGCACGGCCGTCCCAGTTCAAGCTGTACCAGTCCGATACCGGGATGCTGATGGCCCGATATCCCATCGGGGTCGCCCAGGCGGCGTACCTCGACAGCAAGGAGCCCAACCTCGGCGGCGTGTACGAAAACGTGGTGGCTCAGCAGCTGGCTGCCCAAAATCGCCAGCTTTACTACTATCAGACAAAAAAGCGCGGTGAAGTGGACTTTGTGGTTGACGGACCGGATGGAACGGCTGTTCCGATCGAGGTTAAATCGGGCTCCTATTACCATGCACACGCCGCGTTGAACCATGTGCTTGAAACGGCCGAGTATGGCGTAAAGCGTGGGATTGTTTTCTCGAGAGGCAACGTTGAGCGCAACGGCGCTGTTCTCTATCTGCCTCTGTATGCGACTTGGACCCTTCCGGATGTTTTGGGCGACTCCCGTGTCGAGGGGATAAAGCTGGAGGTCAAACCTGTCTAGGAATGTGACAAATGGACAGTCCCTTTGTCACATTGAGCTCGTCGGTGAGTATCGAGCGAGGATTTTCTGCCGTCGAAATATCGAGCGTGGATTATCTCCCGTTTTTGGAGCTATTTCGCGCTCAAAGTGGGAGAAAATCCACGCTCAATTTGTATGCGGGAGATAATCCACGCTCGTTTTATGCCAATGGCGCACCTCGCGAGCTCGCTTGCCTACAGCTGCTTGAGCATAGCGATGCAACCGTCGAGCACGTCGCGGTAGGTGGCATCGAAGTTGCCGGTGTACCAGGGATCGGCCACGTCGCCGGGGCGCTCGGTCCAATCGAGCAAGCGCGTAATCTTGCCGTCGGGGTCGTCGCCAAAGATGCGACGCAGGCCACGCGCGTTCTCGGCATCCATATAGACAATGCGATCCTAGTCGCCATACTCCGCGCGACGCACCTGACGTGCGCGATGTGCGACGATGGGAATTCCGGCCTCGCGTAGCTTGGCAACGGTACCGTGGTGCGGCGGGTTGCCAATCTCCTCAGTTGAGGTCGCTGCGGAATCGATGACAAACTCCGCCTCGCGCCCAGCGCGGCGCACGAGCTCGGTAAACACCGACTCAGCCATCGTCGAGCGGCAGATGTTCCCATGACAGATAAACAGTACGCGTTGCATATGCGGTTTCCTTTCGATCGCCATCATCGAGCTCGAGTATCGCATCTGCGCTTACGCCCTCGCCCGCTTGCGCTCCCAGCGAGCCAACTTAATCGTCACCAGCGTAAGCGCCCAGGCCACAAGCGAGAACGCGGCACCAACCGCGCCAACGTAGGCAATGCCAACGCTGCTCACCACGGCGCCGCCCACTGCGGTGCCAAACGAAATGCCGACGTTAAACGCCATGGGTTCTACCGAGCTCGCGAGTACCATCGATTTGGGATGGCGGCTGCGCGCCACGTCCATAAAGTGCGTGATGCATGACACCGAGAACAGGTACATGAGCAGCGCTAGGCTAAAGACAAAGACCAGCGCGAGCGGCATGGTGTCGCCCACGGCAAACAGCCCGAGTAACGCCGCAGCTTGCAGCACAAACGTCACAAGCAGCGCCTTCATGCCAAAGCGCGCGTCGATCCATCCGCCCAAGATGTTCGAGACCAGGCAGAACACGCCGTAGGCCATAAGCGTGGTGCTTGCCTGAACAGTGCCCATGCCCAGCACCTGCTCAAGATAAGGCGTCACGTAGCCGTAGAACACATAGACCGATCCCACGCCAAACAAAAAGATGAGCATACCGGTGATGATGCTCGGTTCGCGTAGCAGACCCGCCTGCTCGCGGAAGGTAGCGGGTTCGTCGGTCTGTCCGGCGCGCGGCATAAACGCCACGAGCGCTCCGCAGATCAAAACGGCAAAGGTCAGCGTACCGTACATGGCCACGTGCCAGTCGAGCGTGTCGGCCACAAACTTGCCAATCGAGGTCACAAAGACCATCGCCACGGAAAACGCGCCGTACACGACCGAGATGGCAAGCGAAGTTTGCTGCGGGGACAGCAGCTCGGGGATGTACGTCACGCCCACGGCGAGCAGTGCGCCCGAGACGGATCCCAGGACAATGCGCGAGATAAACAGTACCTGGAAGTTGGGCGCCAACGCCATGACCAGATTGCCGAGCACAAAGATAATGCTGTAGCACACGAGCAGCTGGTAACGACGGAAGCGCCCCGTGCTGAGCGCAAGCACCGGCGTCGCGATGGCGTAGACCAGCGCGAACACGCTGATGAGCTGGCCCGCAGTGGCAAGTGATACGCCGAGTTCCGTCGCCAGGTCGCTTTCGATGCCGATGACCACGAACTCGGAGCAGCCGAGCGAGAATCCCAACAGCACGAGCAGCGCCAGGCAGAGCCTGGTGCGCGCGGGGGAGAGCGCGGCGGCGGTTGACTTACTTTTAGGCGTGGTTGCGGCGGTCAAGGTTGTCACTCCAATGTCGCATGAATAAGCGGGATTCAATCCCTGCAACTCTAACAGAATGTGTCAGGTGCCTGCCTCCTTTGTCGCAGGCTGCGCTTGCCTGTATAGTCGCAATACAGGCGAAGATGGTCTCAGGTACATTGCGGGCGACAGGAGATCCCATGGGTATGCACACGACAAAGGTTGTAGTGGGCGAGGGCAAGTTTGCGCTCGAGGCCCAGTTGACGGTGACGCCGCGAGGCATGGCGGTGTACGCCTGCTCGCCGGAGTTTGCGCACCTGGGCGCCACGGCGCAGGCCATTCCTCGCCCCGAGCCCGGCCGTACGGCGACGGTGAGCATCCTGGCCGTTCCGTGCCATCGAGACGAAATTCCGGCGCACGATATTGCGGCGGCGCTGGCCACGCGCTTTGGCGTGCCGGTAGTTGCAAGCACGGGTTTTCATGTGGAGAACGCGACCGCGGACGACTTGCGGCGCATGCTCGATACCACCAAGGAACTCATCGCCGCGCTCGAGGAGGCCGCAGCCCGCATTCTGCGCGCCGGCTGGGATGAGGGCGGCGCAGGCTCCGAGGTCGTGGCGGTCGATGCCGCGACCGGCGAGGCGCTTGGCCCCGTCGACCGCATCGAGGCCCATACCGGCGAGGGAATCCTGCATCAGGCATTTCTGACGCTTCTGGTCGAGGGCCAGGGCGAAGACGCGCGCCTGCTGCTCTGTCGTCGCAGTCCGCTCAAACGCCTGTGGGGCGGGGTGCTGGCCGATGACTGTGCCGGCCATCCGCTCCCCGGGGAAGACGTCGCGGCCGCCACGGCACGTCGCATCAACGAAGAGCTTGGCATCACGCGCGAGCCCGATCAGCTCAAGCACCTCGGACACGTGGTGTACCGCGAGGACCACGGCGACGGCCGCTGCGAGTGCGAATGGTGCGAGGTCTACCTTGCCCATGTTGAGCCGGGCGAGCTGCATATCAACCAAGAGGAGATCTCGGAAGTGCGCCGCGTGGCCCCGTCCGAGCTTAAAGGCTACCTGCAGGGTCACCCCGAGCAGCTGGCCCCCTGGCTCCGCGAGGCTCTGGAGGTCCCCTCCATCCGCGCAGCCCTCGCTATGTGAAAAAAGACAGTCCCTTTGCCACATCCAAACCGTCACAACATTTGATGAAAATCTCGAAAACGAGGAAAAGCGTCGAATGTTGTGACGCTTTTTGTCCAGAGGATCGCTTCTCATCCAAAAATCCCGCTTGACTGTATTGCCACAACACAGCGCAACGTAAGGGGCGTCCGATAACGGGCGCCCCTTTTTAAGTGGCAACGTGGCCGCGAATCCGGAGCGCCCCCAACAAGAAAGGTGGGGAGATGGAAGCGGAAAAGAAGGCGTTTAAGATCACCAAGCGCGAAATTGGCTTTGTGCTGGGTATCGTTGTCTTTTTGCTGGTGAAGTTTCTTCCTTTGGCGGAGCTGAGCTCGACGGTCGAGCTTACGGTCGGCGGTCAGACCTGTCTGGCGTTGACGCTCGCCACGGTGGTGTTCTGGGTGTGTGGCGTGGCACAGCCGGGCTTTGTGGGCCTGCTCTATTGCGCGCTGCTCGTTCTGTTCAAGGTGTGCGTGGACGACACGGGTGCCGCGAGCATCTCGGCGACGGTCGCCTCCACGTTTAGCTCGTGGACCAAAGCCACCATGTGGCTCGTCATCGGCGCCTACCTCATCGCCAGCGCGGTCAAGGAGTCGGGCCTGGGCGAGCGCATCGCCTATGCGTTTATGCTCAAGTTCGTGCGCGATGCCAAGTCGCTCATCATCTCAATCTTCGCGCTCACCTTTGTGCTGTCGCTGCTGATCCCGCATCCGTTCCCCCGCGCCTTCCTCATCCTCGCCGTCGTCTCGGTTATCGCCGAGTCCGCCGGCTACGGTGACGACGACCGCGGCAAGCTCGGCTTCCTCGTGTTTGCCGCTGCCGCCCCGGGCTCCATGTTCTTCCTGACGGGCGACTCCACGCTCAACCCGCTCGTTGCGCAGTACAGCGCCGAGGCCGGCGGCATGAGCCCGTCCTTCGTCGACTGGTTCCTGTACATGAGCGTGCCCATGCTTGTCGCGCTGCTGTGCACCCTGTTCCTGGGCCTCTTCCTCTTTAAGCCCAGCAAGGAGCTCGTCTACGATCGCGAGCAGATCGTGGCCAAGCAGGCCGCGCTCGGCAAGCTCTCCGTCAAGGAGATCCGCACCATCGTGTGGCTTGTCATCGCCATTGCGCTGTGGCTCACCGTCTCGGGCGACTACATCGGCTGGGTCACCCTGGCCATCGGCGTCTGCCTCGCCATGCCCGTCATCGGCGAGGTCCTCACCCCCGCCAGCTGGAATGCTGTCGACATCAAGTCCCTCATGTTCCTGACGGCCGCCATGGCCGTAGGCTCTGTGGGCGGTGCCACCGGCATGAACGCCTGGATCGCCGACGTCGTGCTTCCCAGCTCCGTGCCCGAGAACATCTTCCTGTTCGCTCTGCTTGTCGCCGCGCTCTCCATGATCATCCACATGTTCATGGGCTCGGTCATGGCCGTACTCGGCGTGTGCGTGCCGGCGTTCATCAGCTTCGCGGCCGGCTCCAGCGTGAGCCCGCTCGCCGTGGCACTCATCGTCTTCACGTCCATCAACATCCACTACATCCTGCCGTTCCATAACCTGCCGATCCTTATCGGCGAGGGCAAGGACGCCGGCGGCTACACCTCCAAAGAAGCCATGCGCATGGGCATTCCCCTCACCGCGGTCGTCTTTATCGTCGTGCTGGTCGAGGCCGCCTGGTTCCATCTCTTTGGCCTGATGTAAGCGGCCGAGCGCTTGGGCTGTAAACAGCCGAGTGCTTGAACCGCGAGTTGCCAAGCGCTCCATCTATAAGCGCTGCGGCCCCACTACGTTACCCAGCCCGGCGGCACTCCCGTCGCCGGGCACTCTCCCGAAAGGAGCACGCTATGTCCACTACCGATGCTTCCCAGATCCACGACCTGCGCTCCGCGCTCGACTTTTTGCGTGAGATGCCGGGCCAGCTGCTCGAGACCGACACCCAGGTCGACCCGGACGCCGAGGTCTCGGGCGTCTATCGCCACGTCGGTGCCGGCGGTACCGTTATGCGTCCGACCAAAGAGGGTCCGGCGATGGTCTTCAACAACGTCAAGGGCTTTGACGATGCCAAGGTCTGCATCGGCATGCTTGCCAGCCGCAAGCGCGTTGCCGCCCTGCTCGACCTTGACGAGGAGCACCTGGGCCTCGAGATCGGCAAGCGCTTCGAGAGCTTGATTGCGCCTAAGCAGATCGCCGAGGGCGCGCACGTCGACTGCCAGGAGGTCGTGTACAAGGCGACCGACGAGGGCTTTGACCTGCGCAAGATCGTTCCCGCTCCCACCAACACACCCGTCGACGGCGGCCCCTACATCACCATGGGCCTCGCCTACGGCACGAGCCCCGACGGCTCCCAGTCCGACGTGACCATCCACCGCTTCTCCTGTGTCGACAAGGACAAGCTCGCCATGTGGATCACCCCGGGCAGCCGTCACCTTGGCGCCTTTTTTGACGAGTACTGCCAGCGCGGCGAGGACATGCCCATCTCCATCTCCATCGGCTTGGACCCCGCCGTGTACATGTGCTGCGGCTTCGAGGCTCCCACCACGCCGCTCGGCTTTAACGAGCTGCAGATCGCCGGCGCCCTGCGCGGCCACGCCGTCGAGCTTGCCGACTGCATCACCGTTCCGCAGAAGTGCATTGCCAATGCCGAGTACGTGCTCGAGGGCTACCTCATGCACGACGAGACCATCAACGAGGATGTCAACGGCCACGGCTATGCCATGCCCGAGTTCCCCGGCTACACCGGTGGCGCCAAGGTCTGCCCGGTGATCAAGATCACCGCCGTCACCACACGCGTCAATCCCATCATGGAGAGCTGCATCGGTCCTTCGCACGAGCACGTGTCCATGGCGGGCATCCCCACCGAGGCTTCCATCTACAAGATGGTCGAGACCGCTATCCCGGGCCGCCTGCTCAACGTTCACGCCGCCCCCTGCGGCGGCGGCAAGTTCGTTGCCATCATGCAGTTCAAGAAGTCGAGCAAAAATGACGAGGGCCGTCAGCGCAACGCCGCCATGCTCGCCTTCTCGGCATTCTCCGAGCTCAAGCACGTGATCCTGGTTGACGAAGACGTCAACATCTTCGACATGAGCGACGTGATGTGGGCCATGACCACGCGCTTCCAGGCCGACGTCGACCTCATCACCATCCCCGGCTGCCACTGCCACGTGCTCGACCCGTCCAACGACCCCGCGTTCGATCCTTCGATCCGCGAGCACGGCATCGCCTGCAAGGCCATCTTCGACTGCACGGTTCCGTTCGACCTCAAGAAGAACTTCATCCGCTCGCAGTTCATGGAGATCGACCGTGACAAGTGGGCCAAGGAGATTGCTTTCTAGTAAGTAACCCTACCGAGTAACTAAGTAAGGAGTTGTCATGCCTGAGTCTTCTGTCCGTCCCCGTCGCATTGTCGTTGGCGTATCTGGTGCCAGCGGCGCTGCGCTGGGCCTCGAGTGTCTCAAATGCCTGCGCCAGGCCGGCGCCGAATCGGCGCTTGTCGTCACGCGCGGGGGAGAGATCACCATCGAGCAGGAGCTCGGCATGACGCTCGACGAGTTTGCCACGCATGCCGATGTGGTCTACGACAACAAGAACATCGGCGCCGCCATTGCAAGCGGCACCTATCCGGTCGATGGCATGATCGTGGCGCCCTGCTCCATGAAGACGCTTGCCGGCATCGCGAGTGGTTACAGCGAAAACCTGTTGCTGCGTGCGGCCGACGTGCAGATGAAAGAGCAACGCCGCCTGGTACTCATGGTGCGCGAGACGCCCTTCAGTGCGATCCATGTCGACAACATGGCGCGCCTGGCGCGTGTGCCGGGTGTCATGCTCATGCCGCCCATGCTCACGTTTTACAACGGCCCCGCCACGCTCGACGATGCGGTGCATCACATCGCCGCCAAGGCGCTCGAGGCCGTCGGCGTGTCATGTGCAAACTATAAGCGCTGGTCATAGGCGCATTTAGGGTAGGATACGAGGAGTGTTTGAGCCCGCTGCCCCTGTGGGCGGCGGGCTTTTCGCGTCAAAGGATGTGTCGGGAGGACCTATGCAGACGGGTATGTATGCGATTAGCGAGATGGCGAGCTTGTTTAACGTTTCGCGTCAAACGCTCATCTACTACGACAAGATCGGCCTGTTTAAGCCCGCCGTGGTTAACGAAAAAGGTTACCGTTTCTATTCGCCCACGCAGATCCCGCTCATGCGTCTGATCTGCATGCTGCGCGACCTAGGGCTCGAACTCGACGAGATTGACCGCCTGACCTCGACGTTCGACATTGGCGAGATGACCGATCACCTGCGCTCGCGGGTTCAGGCGCTCGATGGGCAGATTGCCGGGCTCAAAGCCGAGCGTGCGAGCGTGCAGGAGCGACTGAGCTTTTACGACGAGGCGGTTTATTGGCGCGAGCGCGAGGGCAAACCGGAGCTCAAGCAGTTCGAGCGCCGCTTCGTGGTCTTTGAGGAGTTCCCGGCCGATATCGAGCGCGGCCGTTCGATGCTGCACCCCACGCTCATGCGCGCGATTCTGCGCATGCGTGCGCTCACGGGCACGCGCCCCATGCGCGGCTGGGGCGCCATGTTGCGTCGCGAGGCGCTGCATTCCGACGACCCCATCGCCGGTGCCGGCTCCTTTGCCGTGCTGCCGCGCGGTGCCGAGGAGCTGCTGCCGAGCGATCCTGCCGAGCTGGCAGAGATTGGCGTCGAGGTGTTGCCCGAGGGCACATACCTGTGCATGAGCCGCTGGGGCATGCCGTACGAACCCGAGGGCATTCGTGCCATCGTGGCCTGCATGGACGAGCACGCACTCCAGCCCATCGGCGATGCCTTCGATTTTTGCTACCTCGATACCACCAGCTACGACGAGTCCCACCAAGAGGACTTCTGCTGCATCCAAATCCCCGTAGCCCTCCAGATGTGACAAGAGGACAGTCCCTTTGTCACATTCGCGGCGTGGCTGCCGCCTAAACCGTCACAACATTCGATGAAAATCTCGAAAACGAGGAAAAACGTCGAATGTTGTGACGGTTTTCGTGTCCGGCGCGGGTGAGCTTCGGTGCCGTCTGGGGGTATAAGACTAGCGAGTGTTTATTTGCGAGGCCTAAGGGGCGCCCCGTATGGATATCGATAACTTTGAATGGTGGTATAGCGAGGGCGAGGCTCCGGACGAGGAGTGGGACGAGCCCGCGTCGCGTGACGTGTCGAGCGACGAGGACGAGACCGGCAACGATGCCGCTGTCGAGCCTGATGCCGCCTCCGATGCCGCCGAGCCCCTGACCTTTGAGCAGGCTTGGGCCCAAGCCGAGGCCGATGAGGCTAAGGCCGATGCCACGGCCACACTCGGTGAGCCGGCGGACATGTCCATCTCGCCGGCAAAGATCCCGCAGCCGCGTCACACCATCGACCCCGACAGCACGGCATCCTTCAGCATTCTCGACGTGCCCGCGCAAGGCGCCCAGGCGCCTGCGCCCACACATCGCCCCGACCTGGCTCGTGAGGAAGACGCGGGCCGCCGTTCTCCGCTCGGCCCCATCCTCATCGCCTTCATGGCCGGCGTTATCGCCTGCTCGGCAATCGGTAGCGTTTGGAGCCATGTCGAGCAGCAGCGTCAAGACGCCGCCAAGGTCGAGATGTCTGTCGAGCAATCGCTCAGCCGCACGCGCTCGGTACATGTGTCGGTCGAGGTCAAGGACGGCGCGATGTGGGACACCGCGCGTGGCGACAGCCAAATGCTCATCCACATCGTGGGGCGTACGCTCAAAGGGCAGACGATTGACGAGTATCAATACGTCAATTCCGCTGGTGACGGCATCGAGCTCAAGCCCGGCGACTACGAGCTCACCGTCGACGAACCGCCCGTCGCCACCGACGGCACGCGCTTCCGCGCCTCAAAGCGCATGGTTCCCGTGAGCTTTAACTCGCAGGCGCCCGATACGGTCGATAGCACTCCGCAGGGCGGGTTTGACCTTTACGCTATTGCTCAATAACTGCGCCTGTCGCTCAACCCCGCCGCCAAGAGTGGGACAATAGCCCTCGACACTATTGTTTACTTTTGGAGGAAGTAGCATGTCTACCGTCACTACCATCAAGCGCGGCAGCCTCACCGCGGCCATCGATTCCATGGGCGCCCAGCTCACGAGCCTTGCCCTCAACGGCAACGAGTATCTGTGGCAGGGCGACCCCGCCTTTTGGGGCAAGCATGCGCCCATCCTGTTCCCCATTGTGGGCTCGCTGCGCAACAACACGGCGACGTCTGCGGCTGGCACCTGCGAGATGCCGCGCCACGGCCTCGCGCGCATCGTCGAGCACAAGCTGGTCGAGGTTTCGGAGGACGGCTCCTCGGTAACGTACGAGATCACCGACACGCTCGAGTCGCTCAAGGCCTTTCCGTTCCACTTTAAGCTCAACATGACCTATGCCCTGACTGGTGACGCCACACTTACCCAGACCTTTGCCGTCACCAATACCGGCGACGTGGACCTGCCGTTCTCGGTGGGCGGCCACCCCGCATTTAACGTACCTGCTCCCGGTGCCGAGGACGAGGCGTTCGAGGATTACGAGCTGGCATTTACCGAGGCTTGGACCAACGAGGCCCCCATCATCACGCCCGATGGCCTCATGACGTTCGAGGGTAGCTACAAGGCTCCCGATAACTCGGACGTGCTGCCCATCACGCACCGCAGCTTCGATAACGACGCCATCATGTTCACCGATACCCCGGGCTCCACGCTCACGCTGCGCGGCCGCAAGTCGGGCCACGGCGTCAAGATCGACTTTGAGGGCTTTAAGTACATCGGCGTGTGGTCTGCCGCCAACGACGCCCCGTTTGTGGCGCTCGAGCCTTGGACCGGTCACACCACCATGTCCACCGAGGACGACGTCTTTGAGCACAAGGTCAACACCATCACCTTGGCCCCCGGCGCTACCGATAAACGCAGCTTTAGCGTCACCTTGCTCTAGAGGTTCCGCCGCTCGGTCGATGCTGCGTGCCGTCCAGAGCAATAATTTGTCATTCAAAAGGCAAGGCATAGACCTTCTGGTCATGCCTTGTCTTTTTCATGCCACTTGTTCGCTCTGGACGTCGCTCGCCGGCATTGCCAAAACATCGACGTCCCCAATGACTACCATGTGTCTATTAATTTTTCGAGCTTGTGCTGCACTGCTGGTCGCTGGCGTATATCCTGTTAAGTCGTCAGCATACGATTCAACAGGGAAGGCAGATTATGCATTCTCCCCATCAGCGCGACGCGCATCCACAGCCGGTGTGCAGCCGTCGCATCTTCTTGGGTAGCGCTCTCGCTGCGAGCGCTTCCGTCGTCGCCGGCGCGCTCGCCGGCTGTCAGCGTCCGTCCACGCTCAAGGTGGTTCAGCCCACGACGGGCGGCGGTCGCGACGACCTGTCCGATTCCGTGATCGGTAAGGACAAGATCCGCATTGGCATGGAGGCGGCCTACGCCCCGTACAACTGGCAGGTTTCCGAAGCCAGTGAGTACACTATCCCCATCGATAACGTGCAGGGCGCCTATGCCGATGGCTACGACGTGCAGATCGCCAAGATCGTCTGCAAGGCCCTCGGTGGCGAGCCCGTTGCCGTCAAGCAGAGCTTCTCGGGCCTTATCGATTCGCTCAACAACGGCCAGATCGACCTCATCATCGCCGGCATGAGCGCCACGCCCGAGCGCGAGGAGTCGGTCGGCTTCTCCGACCCGTACTTTATTGGCTACTTTGGCCTGTTCGTAAAAGAGGGTTCCCCCTACCAAAACGCCACCAAACTCAGCGACTTTAGCGGTGCCACGGTACTCGGCCAAAAGGACACCATGCTCGACACCGTCATCGACGAGATTCCGGGCGTTGTGCACAAGAACCCGGTCGACTCCGTCCCCACGGTGTTCTCGAATCTGCTGCAGGGCACGTGCGACGCCGTGACTTACAACACCGAGAACGAGAAGGGCTATATGGCCCAAAACCCGGGTATCGTCCCTATTCATTTTGCCGAGGGCGAGGGCTTTAAGCAGGAGGTCGCGGCAAACGTCGGCTGTCGCAAGGGCTCGGACAAACTGCTTAAACTCATCGACAAGACACTCAAGGGCATTAGCCAAGAGGAACGCGACCAAATGTGGGACGCGTGCCTCGACCGCCAGCCGGCATAGGGAGGCAGCATGAAAACCATCAATCGTCTGGCCTCCTTTATCAAGGCCGACCACCGTTATGTGTACCTGGGCACGAGTGTCATCGCGGCGCTTGGCCTGGCGTTTAGCCAGCGCAACCCCACGCCGCTGAGCTTCTTGGCGCCCACCGGTATCTTCCAGGATTGCCTTTGGGCAATCCTTTGGGCCTGGCTCGTCGTGTCGGCGGCGGCGCTCGTCACCAAACTCATGCACTGGAATGACTATCGCGAAACGTCGCCGTTCGCATCCGAGCGCTTCCGTCGTGGCGCACGCTTGGGCAGCTATGTCGTGGTTGCCATCGCGGCGATCTTTTTCGTGGACCGCTGCGTCATGTCGTTTATCGACCTGGTACAGGTGAGCATCGTCTCGGACTCCAACCCCAGCGACTTTTTGTCGAGCCTGGTCTACATGACCTACAAGAGCGGGGACTTCTTTATCCGCGGTATCGAGATCACCATCGCGCTTGCCACCTTCGGCACCGTCATCGCATTCTTCCTGGCGTTGCTCTTTGTGTTCCTGCGTATTCAGACCTTCGATCGCGTGGACAACGACCTGGTGCGCTTCTTTAAGAGCATTGGCCGCGGCTTTGCGACCATCTACTCCACCATCGTGCGCGGCACGCCCATGATGGTCCAGGGTCTGCTCATCTATTACGCGGGTTTCACCGTTTTGCGCGGCATGGGCTTCGAGACCGCCCAGGCCAACCAGATCTGGAGTACCTTCACCGCCGGCCTCGTCACCATCTCGCTCAACTCCACCGCCTACATGATGGAGGTCCTGCGCGGCGGCATCGAGTCCATCGACCCCGGCCAGGCCGAGGCAGCGCGCTCGCTGGGTCTTTCGCAGTGGCAAGCCATGCGCAAAGTCGTGTTCCCCCAGGGCATTAAAAACGCGATTCCGGCGCTCACCAACGAGCTCATCATCAACATCAAGGACTCGTCGGTGCTCTCGGTCATCGGCGTGTTCGACCTCATGTACGCCACCACCACCGTCGCCGGCGTGTACTACCGCCAGATGGAGGTCTACTGCGTGGCGCTCGTGGTCTACCTGATCCTGACGCTCGTGGCGAGCCGCCTGCTCGAAGCCTTTGGCAAAAAACTTGGTGCCGAGGCTCCGGCCACGTTGCCCAGCTCCAACTAGGCTCAAGACGAGGAGAATCATCATGGCAGATACCGCCACTACCGGCGTTGCGGCCGCCGCACAGACCAATGAGCCGCTCATCCGCGTCGAGGGCCTGCGCAAAAGCTTCGGCTCGCTCGAGGTGCTCAAGGGCATCGACCTGTCCGTTAAATCAGGCGAGGTCGTCACCATTATCGGCGCCTCGGGCTCGGGCAAGTCGACCTTCCTGCGCTGCCTCAACCTGCTCGAGACCCCGGACGCGGGCCACATCTGGTTCCACGGCCAGGATCTCACGGCCGAGCGCTGCAACATTAACAAACTGCGTGAGGACATCGGTATGGTGTTCCAGGGCTTTAACCTGTTCAACAACATGGATGTGCTCGACAACTGCACGCTTGCGCCCGTCACGCTCAAAAAGATGAGCAAGGCCGAGGCTGAAAAAATTGCGATGGAGCATCTGACGAGCGTGGGACTCGAAAAGTTCGCGCACGCCGCCGTGGGCCGCCTGTCCGGTGGTCAAAAACAGCGCGTGGCCATCGCTCGTGCCCTGTGCATGAATCCGCAGATTATGCTGTTCGACGAGCCGACCTCCGCGCTCGACCCCGAGATCGTGGGAGAGGTGCTCGAGGTCATGCGCAAGCTCGCTGCCGACGGCATGACCATGGTCGTCGTCACGCACGAGATGGCCTTTGCCCGCACCGTGTCCGATCGCGTGGTCTTTATGGACAAGGGCGTGGTCCTCGAGGACGCCGCGCCGGCCGAGCTCTTCGGCAACCCCAAGCACCAGCGCACCCGCGAGTTTCTCTCGCGTTATCTCGAGGACAAATAACCAACCGCAAATGTTTGCGTGGCAGGGCCGCTCCGGTGGGGCGGCCCTCGTCATCACAATCGAAAGGATGTCATGGCCGAGGTTTGGCGCTTCTTTGCGCATGAGGACGATTTTGCCGATTTGGACGAAACTGGCGCGTGCGAGCGCTTGGGCCGCGTGCTGTCATTTCCGACCATCTCGAGTATGGATGCCGAGGCGGTGGACTGGCAGCCGTTCGACGACCTGCGCGCCTATATGCAGCAGGCGTGGCCGCGCGTGTTCGCGGCGGGCGAGGTCGACCTTATCGACCATTCGCTATTGGTGACGCTTAGCGGTTCCGACCCTGACCTCAAGCCCATTATGCTCATGGGCCACATGGACGTGGTTCCCGTGGTGCCGGGTACCGAGGCCGACTGGACGCACGACCCCTTTAGCGGGCACGTGGACGACACCTACATCTGGGGCCGTGGAGCGATCGACATGAAGGACCAGGTCGCAGGCATTCTCGAGGCTGTCGAGTATGCGCTGGCGCACGGTTGGCAGCACGAGCGGACGCTGCTCCTGGCCTTTGGCCAGGACGAGGAGACGACGCAGTGCGGCGCAGGCGCCATCGGCCGCGCGCTCGAGGAGCGCGGTGTTGAGCTCGAGTTCCTGATCGACGAGGGCGACTACCGCATCGTTTCGGATGCCGAGTACAGCGCGGGCGAGGGTTGGCTCATGCACGCCGACCTCGCGGAGAAGGGCTATGCCGACATTGTGCTCAAGACAAAGAGCGCGGGTGGACATTCTTCCAACCCCTACGGCGGCACGTCGCTCGAGGTGCTGAGCCGTGCCATCACCGCAATCTGCGATATCGAGTGGCCGACGCGCGTCACGGACCTGCTTGCCGCACAGCTCGTCGAGCTGGGGCTTTACACGGCCGATGAAATTGCCGCCAACGGGGGCGCCATTGTCCGCGATTGCCTCGCCAGCAAGAAGCTCTATCCGCTCGTGACCACCACCTGCGCGCCCACGCAGATCGAGGGCGGCAGCGCTGGCGCTAACGTGATGCCGCAGGATATGTGGGCCAATATCAATTTCCGTATGCTCGAGGGCACGAGCGTGGCCGATGTCGTGGCCCGCTGCCGCGTCGCCGTTGCCGAGGCGGGGCTCGCCGACCGTGTCGAGGTCGAGCTCGGCCCCGGCAGCTCCGAACCCTCGCCGTCTCCGCGCATCGGCGGACCGGGACTCGAGGCGGTTCGCTCCATCGCCGCCCGCTATTTCCGTGATCCAAAGGGGACGGAGGAAAACGGATCATCCGAGCCGTTGGCGATTGTCCCCTCGACCGTGATCGGCGCGACCGACGCTGCCAACTACCAGCGCATTTGCTCCGAGTGCATTCGCTTCTCGGCCTTTGTGGTCGACGATGACGAGTGCGATCGCGGCGTCCACGGCACCAACGAGCGCATTACCCGCCGCGCCTACCTCCAGGGTGTCCGCTTCCTCGTCGCCCTGATCCATACGCTTTAGAATCCGACAAAGGGACTGTCCCTTTGTCGGATTCCGTGCGGGTTATATGCAGGTTTGCCTGCGCACGCTATCATATATGGGTTAGACCGCAACTATGTACCCCATACGCGAAGGGATGCGCATGTATCTGAAGATCGACATGCTCTAGCTGGACTTACCCCCGCAGCGGCGCCCCGCGCCCCATCAATTCTGCCGATTTTCGCCTTCACGCATATAAAGGAGTCCGTCATGCGCGACAAGCTCGAAAAGATCATCAAGGCCTACGAGGAGCTCGAGAAGAAGCTTTCCGACCCGGCCGTCGCCTCCGATATCAAGGAGTTCACGCGTCTCAACAAGGAGTACGCGCACCAGTCCGACCTCATTGCCGCCTCGCGCGAGTACATCGGCGCGCTCGATGACATCGAGGCTGCCAAGGAAATGCTGCACGATACCACCGATGCCGATGAGAAGGAGATGCTCCAGATGGACATCTCCGAAAACGAGGCCAAGCTTCCCCAGCTCGAGGAAGACATCAAGTACATGCTCATCCCGAGCGACCCCAACGACGACAAGAACACCATCGTCGAGATCCGCTCCGCCGCCGGTGGCGACGAGGCGGCCATCTTCGCCGGCGATCTGTACAAGATGTACCAGCGCTTTTGCGAGTCGCGCGGCTGGAAGACTACCGTGCTCGATTCCAGCCCCAGCGAGGCCGGTGGCTTTAAGTCCATCGAGTTCAAGGTCGAGGGCGACCGCGTCTACTCCGTCATGAAGTTCGAGTCCGGCGTGCACCGCGTCCAGCGCGTTCCCAAGACTGAGTCCCAGGGCCGCATTCAGACCTCCACGGCTACCGTCGCCGTACTTCCCGAGGCCGAGGAGATCGACGTCCAGATCAACCAGTCCGACCTGCGCATCGACACCTACTGCGCCTCCGGCCCTGGCGGTCAGTGCGTTAACACCACCTACTCCGCCGTGCGCATCACCCACCTGCCCACCAACACCGTGGTGCAGTCGCAGGAGCAGCGTTCCCAGATCCAGAACCGCGAGGTCTGCATGCAGATGCTGCGCGCCCGTCTGTACGAGATGGAACTCGAGAAGCAGCAGGCCGAGCTCGGTGCCGAGCGCCAGAGCCAGATTGGCCACGGCAACCGTTCCGAGAAGATCCGTACTTACAACCAGCCCCAGGACCGCGTGACCGATCACCGTATCGGCTTCAACTCCACCTACAACGGCGTCCTTCTGGGCGATCAGCTCGGCACCGTCATCGAGGCACTTGCCGCCGCCGAGCGAGCCGAGAAGCTGGCACAAGCAGTTTAGGTTACGCGGTTTTACCAAACCGCGTAACGGCTCGACGCTGCGCGCCGCCCAGAGCGACAATTTGTCATTCAAAAGGCGAGGCATGACCAGAAGGTCTATGCCTCGCCTTTTTCATGCCAACTTGTTCGCTCTGGACGTCGCTCGCTGTCCGTCCTCTACCTGCGGCGTTCTCTTGGGTAGTCATTGGGGACGTTCTTAAATGACTAGGTTGAGTAAATTGCTATTCGAGTTTATTTAATCTGCTTTGTTAGAAATTAAGCAATTTAACTGCTTAAAGCAATCAACGGCGTTTATCTGCTATCGATAATAATGCTCAAAAAATCGTCCGAGAAGTCGCAGTGCATTTTTTGATGCGTCGCACGTCAAGTGATTTGGCAAGTTCTTGGTTAGATATTGGTCAGTTTTGGGTCAACCTTGCCAAAAGCTTGACGGATGCAGATTTAGACGTCGGCGAATGAACGCTTCGATTGCAATCCAAGCAAAAATCTGGGCTGATTCTCGATAATCGCCTTCAATCGCCCCTTGCCAAGCGCTGGCCTCGCGTACAATCTGCTCCGACATTCGCGCGCCATCCGGCGCTTAAGAGGGGAGGGCCCCATGGCAAACGAGATTTGGACCATCAAGCGTTGTCTCGAGTGGACCAAGGAGTACCTGGCCGAGCGCGGCGAGGAGCACCCCCGTCTTTCTGCCGAGTGGCTGCTCTGCGCTGCCACGGGTTTGGCACGCATCGACTTATATATGCGCATGGACGAGACGCTTAACGCGGCTCAGCTCGAGACCATGCACGCGGCCGTTGTTCGTCGCGCTAAAGGTGAACCGCTGCAGTACATCACCGGCAGCACGCAGTTTCGCATGATCGACGTCACGTGCGCCCCCGGCGTGCTCATTCCGCGTCCCGAGACCGAGATGCTCGTCGAGGAAGTCCTCAATTATCTGGATGCCGAGGTGCTGAGCCCCGAGGCTGCTGCCCGTCAGCGTGTTGAGCTGCCTTGGAACGATGAGGTCGAGCAGGCTCGCAAGGCTGAGGCCGCGCTGGCAGACGAACGCGCGACCGCCGAGCGCCGTGCCGCCAACCTGACGGCCGCCGATGAGGCTGCGCTGGGTAGCGACGTGCTCGGCAGCCGTGCCTATGCCGAGGAGCTGGCCGACCGCGAGGCCGAGGAAGCCGCCGCGCAGGCAGCAGAAGCCGAAGTCGCGGAAGCCGCCGAGTCCGAGCTCGACGAATACGGCATCGCCATCGAGGGTGCCGACCAGGAGACGGCTTCAGCTCAGGATGCCGCTTCGCCTGCCCCAGCCGAGCCCCGCATCGCCCGCGTTCTCGAGGTCGGCTGCGGCACGGGCTGCATCTCGCTCTCCCTTGCCTGGGAGCGCCGCGGCCACGTTACCTGCACCGCCACCGATATCGAGCCGCGCGCTATCGATCTGGCCACCAAAAACCGCGACGCGCTCGGTCTCACATCCGATGAGGTCGCCTTTAGCCTCACCAACCTGGTGAGTTCCATTCCCCGCGAAGAGTGGGGCACCTTTGATGTGCTTGTCTCCAATCCGCCCTACATTCCGACCGACGTCATGCGCTCACTGCCGCACGAGGTCAAGGACTTTGAGCCCGACCTGGCGCTCGAGGGCGGCGCCGACGGCCTCGATATCTTCCGCCGCCTGCTCAATGCGGCGCCTTACATGCTGCGTGTCGGCGGCCTGTTTGCCTGTGAGCTCTACGAGGGTGCCCTCGATGCCGCGGCCGAGCTCTGTCGCCAGGCAGGCCTTTCGGACGTGCGTATCGTCCATGACCTCACCGATCGCCCCCGCATCGTCCGAGCCATCGTCACCGAGCCCAAACAGCGCCAGTAATATTTATTAACTGGTTAGCAAAAATTATAAAGTAGTTTATAATTAGGACGGCTGAAAGAGGTCGGCCCATGCAACCTCCTACCTTTCGGGAAATCATTGCCCTACTCAAGCACGATGGATTCGTGAAGGTCGCGCAGGTCGGTAGTCATGCTAAGTATGTTTCTGGTGACCGTGTTGTCACCGTGAACGGCTCTGGTGGTGATCGACCAAAGAAGGGCACGTGGGCAAGTATTCGTCGCCAAGCTGGATGGTAGTTGGAGGCAAAATGAGGCAGCGATTTACCTATGACTGCGTTCTCATAAAAGAAGACGACGGTTACTGCGCCAGTTTCCCGCAGATTCCCGGCGCCTTTGCCGATGGCGATACGCGCGAAGAAGCGATTGCCCATGCCACCGAGGCACTGATGGCGTTTTTGGCCGACGACCTCAACAACGGTTTGACTCCGGCAGGGTACGAACGCTCGGCCGAGGTCGTGGCCCTTTCAGTCGAAATCGACCACGAGGACGCTCGGGAAGCGGCGTGCCGAACATTTAAAGACGCAGCGCTGGACCTCAAAGTCTCCGCTCCGCGGATTACCGCGCTGGTCAAAGCCGGAAAGCTCGATGTTGAACTTGTCGACGGCCGTCGGATGATAACGATAGACAGCATCGAGCGCTACGCCGCCCAAGAACGTCACGCCGGCAGGCCAAAGCAGTTCGTCGCAGTCCAATAACCCCCTCACTTTCACCGACTACTAGAGCCGCTCACCAAACCAACATGCGCTCTGGGCAAATAGATTGAACGTTTCGTGCGAGAATGCCCCACAGTAAACAAACTTGCACCAGGGCGTAAGGGGCTGGCATACACATGCAGACGGTCTATCGGGTATACGAGGGAGCGCGCGAGCCGCATCGGCTTGCAGTCGAGCGCACGGCCGAGCTACTCGGTCGCGGTGGCCTGGCGCTTATTCCAACCGAGACGGTCTACGGTGTCGCCGTGGCAGTCAACGCCTTCTCGGATGCCGTTCCACAAGATACAAGTGAACCTCTGCCGTGGCCGCGCGATCCGCAGGCCACCGTCAACGGCGCCGCGGTCCCCGCACTCGGTACCGGCTATCGTCGTATCTTTACCCTCAAGCAGCGCGAGCTCACCCAAACGGTTGCCTGGCTGGTCGATGATGCCGAGGCGCTCGACCGCTATGGCGTGGATATCCCTCATGAGGCCCGCATGCTCGCCCGACGATGCTGGCCGGGTGCCCTGACTATCGTGGTTAAGGCTGCCCCCTGCGTGCCGACCTTTATGCGTGCCGCCGACGACACGGTGGCACTTCGCGCTTCGGCCTCGCCCGTGGTGCAAGCGCTCATCCGCGCCTGCGGCAGCCCTCTTGCCTGCACCAGCGCCAACACGCATGGAGCGCCCGCGCCGGCAAGTTTTGCCACGGTGGAGGAGCGCATCCTGGAGGGGGTCGATGTGGCCGTCGACGCCGGTGAGACCCCGTGTCGCGATGCCTCAACCATCGTGTCGTTTCAGCACGGCGAGCTCCAGATCCTGCGCCAAGGCGCGCTTCCCGCATCAGAGATCGAACGGGTCCTGTCCGACCCGATGCAATAGAAAGGTTTAAGCGATGTCGTTGAATCTAGGTAGCCTGGGTATGGAAGACGCCCCGTTTAGCTTTGGCGGTTCCTACATCATGGCGCTCGACTGCGGCACTACCTCGGTACTCGCGACCATCGTCGACGAGTACGGCTGCATCGTCGCCCAGGCGCGTCGTAGCGTCAAAACCAGCTTCCCGCGCCCCGGCTGGGTGGAGCAGGATCCCACGGAGGTGCTTGCCAGCCAGATCGGCGTGATGATGGAGGTTCAGTTTAAGAGCGGCATCCATTCTGACCGCATTGCCGCCATCGGTATCTCCAACCAGCGCGAGACCACGGTGGTGTGGGACCGCATAAGCGGCCAACCCATCTATAACGCCATCGTGTGGCAATGCCGTCGCACCGCACCTCTGATCGACGAGCTGGTCGAGCAGGGCGCAGAAGAGCTGGTGCGCTCCCGCACAGGACTCACGCTCGATCCGTATTTTTCGGCTTCCAAGGTGCAGTGGATCCTCGACAACGTCGACGGTGCGCGTGAGAGCGCGGCGGCGGGCGACCTCATGTTCGGCACCATCGACACCTGGCTCATCTACAACCTCACCGGCAGTCAGGTCTTTGCCACCGACTACACCAATGCCAGCCGCACGGCACTCTTTAATATCCATACGCTCGATTGGGACGACGACCTGCTGGCGCTCTTTGACGTTCCACGTTCCATGATGCCCGAGGTTCGTTGGAGCTCGGGCGACTACGGCCGCGTCGCGAGCGACATCATGACCAACATGCCGCCCATCATGGGCGTGGCGGGCGACCAGCAGGCGTCGCTGTTCGGCCACTGCTGCTTCCATCCCGGCCAGACCAAAAACACCTATGGCACGGGTTGCTTTATGCTCATGAACACCGGCGACGAGGTCGTCGAATCCAAGAACGGTCTGGTCTCCACGATCGGTATCGCCGCGGACGGCAAGATCAGCTATGCACTCGAGGGCTCCATCTTTGCTGCCGGTTCCACCATGAACTGGCTGCGCAACAACATGGGCATCATCTCGAGTGTGAGCGAGTCCGCGCAACTCGCCGCTTCGATCAACGACAATGAGGGCTGCTACTTCGTTCCCGCCTTTGCGGGTCTGGGCGCTCCCTGGTGGGACCCGCATGCTCGCGGTATCGTGTGCGGCCTGACCGGCGCCTCGAGTCGCGCGACCATTGTGCGTGCGGCCTGCGAGTCCATGGCCTACCAGAGTTATGACGTGCTACGCGCCATGGAGCAGGACGTGGGACTTTCGATTGAGCGCCTGTCCGTCGATGGCGGTGCCTCGCGCAACGAGTTCATCATGCAATTCCAGGCCGATCTGCTGGATATCCCCGTGCTGCAGTGCGAGACGGTGGAGACCACGGCGATCGGTGCCGCGTACTTGGCGGGCCTTGCCGTCGGCTATTGGGAGGACCTGGAGGAGCTGGAGCAAAACGCTCAGATCGTTAAGACCTTCCTTCCCCATATGTCCGCCGAGCGCCGTGAGAGCAATCTCGCTGGTTGGCGTGATGCCGTCAAGCGTTCGCTCAACACCGCTCAGTAGGGTTGCGACGAGCTGCTCGATACAACAAACCGTTAAACTTATGCACGGCGCGCGGCAACAACATCGCCATGCGCCTTGTCAGCAAGGCCATCTTCCGGCCGCAACGAAAGGGGCAATCAACCCATGACCGTCACCTACGATACGTCCCGTGTGACGCTTGTCGATCACCCGCTCGTCCAGCACAAGCTGTCGATTCTGCGCGACAAAAACACCGGCACCAACCAGTTCCGCCAGCTCGTGCGCGAACTCGCACTTTTTGACGGCTACGAGGCCATGCGCGACCTGCCCATGGAAGACGTCGAAGTCGAGACCCCCATCACTACTGCCACGTTCAAACAGCTCGCCGGCAAGAAACTCGCCATCGTGCCCATCCTGCGTGCGGGCCTTGGCATGGTCGACGGCATCCTCGACCTGGTGCCCTCCGCTCGCGTGGGCCACATCGGCATGGAGCGCGACGAGGTCACCCACGAGCCGCACGAGTATTACTGCAAGATGCCCAAGGATATCGACCAGCGCATCTGCCTGGTCGTCGACCCCATGCTCGCCACGGGCGGTTCGGCCGAGATGGCCATCAGCTACCTGCGCGAGCGCGGTGTCAAGGACATCCGCATGCTGTGCATCGTCGCCGCGCCTGAGGGCCTCAAGTCACTGACCGAAAAGGACCCCGACGTACATATTTATACGTGCGCCATCGACGACCATCTCAACGAGGCCGCCTACATCGTTCCCGGCCTGGGCGACGCCGGCGACCGCATCTACGGCACGCTGTAATCTCTGGGCCATACCGGCTAACGTCGAAAATACGAAGAAATGGTGCGCGCGGGCGAGCAAAAGACGTCCACGCGCGCTCTTGTTAACGGACGTTTTGCGCTGAGGGGTTCGAGAAAAACGTATTAGCGTACCTGCGGCATAAAGAAGGTCTTAAGAAAACGAACAGGTGCGTATTAACCGATGCTTTTTCGGTTGTACTTTAGCGATTGGCTCGTACAATAGTCACCAATGTTTGGCGGGAACTGTCCTGTGAGGCGTTAAAAAGGAAAGTGAGGACGCCAGTGTTTCAGATAGCCGATCTGCTCGCTATCGTTGCAGGCGCCATCGCGGGCGCAATTGCCTTCCTTCCCTTTGTCTTTACGCTCAAGCCGGTTCTTGACGATAAACAGAATGCGGACATGCTCAAGGGTATGGTGAGTCTCGCGGTCTCGGAAGTCGCCCTGCTCGTCTTTACCTTGGTTGTGTTTGTGTTGTTCGGAGAGGCATTTCGCATGTTCCTCCTGGGCGAGGCGATCGGCTTCGTGGCCTTTATGGCCGCCTGCGCGGTTCGCGTCGCCAAGGCGCTGCGAGATCCTCATGAGGTCGAAAGGTAAGTCGTGGAAATTTTTGAAAAGCTGCCTGATGAGATTAATCATCTGGTCAGCGAGTTCAGCTCCACCCCTGTCGTGGGCGATCTGAGCTGCGGCATCACGCAGTACTCGTTTTGGCTGATCGTCTCCACGATCGTGCTCCTGATCGTCCTGGCCGTGTTCAAGAAGAAGCAGACTTTGGTTCCCAAGGGCTTCTTCGTCAACGGTTTCGAGTACATCATCGAGTACGTCGAGAACGACATCGGCAAGGGCGTCGTGGGTGAGAACTGGAAGAAGCACTTCCCGTTCCTGTGCTCGCTTTTCCTGTTCATCCTGATCAACAACATGATCGGCCTGATCCCGGGAATGAAGCCCGGCACCGGCGCAATCGGCTCCACTGCCGCGCTCGCCATCTTCGCCTTCGTGTACTTCATCTACTACGGATGCAAGGCTCACGGCGTGATCGGCTACATCAAGAGCCTCGCCCCGCAGGGCGTGAGCTTCCCGATGAACGTGCTCGTGTGGGTCGTTGAGCTTTTCTCGACCTTCCTGCGCCTCATCACGCTCGCCGTCCGTCTGTTCTGCAACATGTTCGCAGGACACGTGGTCATGGGCTCGTTCGCCATCATGGCGAGCATGTTCATGCAGCCGCTGCTTCAGCAAGTTTCCGCGGCCCACGCCGTCGGCGCCCTGCCTTCGCTGGCCTGGCTTGCCATTCTCATCCTGATCTATGCGATCGAGCTTGTGGTCGGCGCCATCCAGGCTTACGTCTTCACGGTCCTTACCGCCGTGTATGTCTCCGAGGCAGAGGAGGTCGCGGAGGAGGAGTAGTCTTCCGTTCGCGCCTTAAAGGTAAGGCAATTCGTTAAACCGCCGGTGCCCGTACCCATGGAGCCCGGCAGTTATAAAAAGGTTATCCTGCGTGAAATAAGACACGCACGACAAAGGAGGAATCGTGGGAGTTATCGGTTACGGTCTCGGTGTTATCGGCGCTGGTCTTGCTATCGGCCTGTCTGCTCTGGGTGCTACGGGTGCTATGGCCCGTCAGCCTGAGGTCCAGGGCCGCGTGTTCACCGTCTTCATCATGGGCTCCGCCTTCGGCGAGGCTCTGGCTCTGATCGGCTTCGTTGTCGCGCTGATCGTTAAATAGCACGGAGCGTCAAGTATGAATCTTTCATCCCAGAAGAGCGCGATCGCACTCTCCGCGTCCGCGGCCGCGCTGCTCATGCCGGTTTCCGCGTTCGCCGAGGACGGCGCCGCCGGTGCGGACATCCTCATCCCTAAGATGGCGGAGTTCATCCCGGCGCTTATCGCCTTCCTGATCATCTGGATCGTGCTGGCCAAGGTTGCCCTGCCGGGCATCATGAAAACCATGGAGGAGCGCGGCAAGAAGATCGAGGAGAGCCTCGACGAGGCCGAGAAGACCAAGCAGGAGGCTATCGCCAAGCGCGCTGAGTCCGACTCGATCGTCACCGACGCCCGTCGTCAGGCTGCCGACATCGTTCTCGAGGCCCGTAAGGACGCCGAGTCCGAGCGCGCCCGTATCATCGAGGCTGCTCACAAGGAGGCTGAGGAGATCATCGCCAAGGCCCATACGACCGTCGAGGACGAGCGCAAGTCCATCTACGCCGGTGCCGCGAGCTCCATCGCCGACCTGTCCGTTGCCGTCGCCACCAAGATCGTGGGCGAGGCACTCGAGGACGATGCCGAGCAGAAGAAGCTCATCGAGCGCTACATCCAGGAAGCAGGTAGCCTGAATGCCGACTAGCCGCTATCAGGACAAGGTACTCGAGACCTACGCGCGCTCCCTTCTGGAAGCCGCTAAGGCCGAGAACCATGTGTTCGAGGACCTCGAGATGATCGAGCGCTTGGCTTCTGCCAGCCCCGAGATCATCGCCGTGCTCGACACCATGTCCAAGCGCGACCAGCTCGACCTTCTTCCCAAGGTGGCAGCTGCCTTTAAGTATGTTGCCGAGGAAGACGAGGATGTAGTGGGCGTGACCGTCACCACGGCGATCCCGCTCGACGACGAGCTGCGTCAAACCATCACTAAGAAATGCGAGCAGGACTTCGGCCGCAAGGTATTCCTTATCGAGCAGGTCGACCCGTCTATCGTGGGCGGCCTGGTGCTCGAGGCCCGCGGCGAGCGTCGTGACATTTCCGTCAAGACGCAGCTGCGCATCGCGCAGGAGACCCTCGCAAACTCTGCTAATTCGTACGGAGGTGAAGCCTAATGTCCGAAACCCTCAATGCCCAGGATATCGCCAAGAAACTGCAGGAGCAGCTCACGAGCCTCTCCGCGACGGTCGATACGCATGAGGTTTCAACGGTCGACGAGGTAGGCGACGGCATCGCGCGCGTCTCCGGCCTCAAGAGCGCCATGGCAGGCGAGCTTCTGGAGTTCAAGAGCTCCGATACCGGTGAGACCGTCTTCGGCCTTGCCCAGAACCTTGACCGTGACGAGGTCGGCGCCGTTCTGTTCGGTGCCGTCGACTCCATCAAGGAAGGCGACGAGTGCCGCACCACTGGCCGCGTTATGGATATCCCCGTGAGCCGTGCCATGCTCGGCCGCGTCGTCAATCCGCTCGGCCAGCCCATCGACGGCCTGGGCGACATCGTCGCTACGCACCGTCGCCCCATCGAGTTCAAGGCTCCCGGCGTCATCGATCGTACCCCGGTGTGCGAGCCGGTTCAGACCGGTCTGCTCGCTATCGACTCCATGGTGCCTATTGGCCGCGGTCAGCGTGAGCTCATCATCGGTGACCGTAAGACCGGTAAGACCGCCATCGCCATCGACGCTATCCTCAACCAGCGCGGCAAGGGCATGGTCTGCATCTATGTCGCCATCGGCCAGAAGGCCTCCACGGTTGCCAACATCCGCGAGACCCTCGCTCAGCACGGTGCGCTCGACTACACCATCATCGTTTCGGCCACCGCTGCCGATTCCGCCCCTATGCAGTACATCGCGCCTATGGCCGGTGCCGCTATCGGCGAGTTCTTTATGTACAACGGCGAGGACGGCAAGCCCGCCAGCGAGACCAACCCCGGCGGCCACGTGCTCGTCATCTACGATGACCTGTCCAAGCAGGCTGTGGCCTACCGTCAGATGTCGCTGACGCTGCATCGTCCGCCCGGACGCGAGGCCTATCCTGGCGACATCTTCTACCTGCACTCTCGTCTGCTCGAGCGTGCCGTCAAGATGTCCAAGAAGAACGGTTACGGCTCCATGACGGCACTGCCGATCATCGAGACCCAGGACGGCGACGTCTCGGCCTACATTCCGACCAACGTCATTTCCATTACCGATGGTCAGATCTACCTGCAGTCCGAGCTCTTCTTCCAGGGTCAGCGCCCGGCAGTCGACGTGGGTATCTCCGTGTCCCGCGTCGGTGGCGATGCGCAGACCAAGGCCATGAAGCAGGTCGCCGGCAACCTCCGTCTGGACCTCGCTTCCTATCAGGAGCTCGCTGGCTTTACGCAGTTCGGCTCCGATCTCGACGAGGCTACTCAGAAGCAGCTGACCCACGGTGCTCGCATGACCGAGCTCCTGAAGCAGCCGCGTTACAAGCCGTTTGAGGTTGGCGAGCAGATCGTTACGCTGTTCGCTGGCAACGAGGGCTTCCTGGATGACCTGGAGATCGCCGACGTGCTGCCTTTCCGTGCCGAGCTCATCGAGTACATGGACAATGGCTTTGGTTCGCTGCTCGACAAGGTTCGCGCCAAGAAGATCGATGATGACACCAAGGCTGAGCTCTTGCGCGTCATCGGCGACTTCAAGCAGCAGTTCATGGCCAAGCACCATTCGGATGTTTCTGGATCAGAGGAGAACTAAGCCCCATGGCCAACCTTCGCGACATTAAGAAGCGAATCTCCTCGGTTACCACGACCAAGCAGATCACGCGCACGATGGAGATGGTCTCTACGGCCAAGATTCGTCGTGCCCTCGATCGCTCCAAGCAGGCCGAGCCCTATAAGGAGGCGCTGACCGACGTCATGTTGACGGTCGCCGGCGACGCCTCCTGTTCGGGCACCGATCCCATGCTGCAGAAGCATGAGAGCGTCAAGCATGGCCTGATTGTCGTTATTGCCTCGGACCGCGGCCTTGCCGGCGGTTTCAATACGACGGTGGAGCGCACGGCCGAAAAGCTCGCCGCTTCTTGGGCGAACGACGGCATCGAATGCGAGATCATCGCGTGCGGGCGTAAGCCGGCCACGTATTTCCGTGACCGCGCAAACGTTGTCATGCACTTTGAGGGCAACTCCTCTGAGCCCGATTTCAATCAGGCCCGCATGATCTCCTCTCATATCTGCGATGCGTATCGTGCCGGTGAGCTTGACCGTGTCGAGCTTGTCTACCACCACGCCAAGAACCGCGTGGATCAGGAGCTTCGCGTCGAGCATCTGTTGCCGCTCGACCCCGAGATGATCGCTATGGCCCACGGTCCGCGTAAGAACGAGACCGACGCCCCTAAGCGCATCTCGTCCACGTTCGAGTTCGTGCCCTCTCCCGAGCATGTTCTCGGCAAGCTTGTGCCGTCTTATATCCTGACGGTCATCTACCAGGCCCTGATCGATTCGGCGGCTGCCGAGCAGGGTGCACGCCGCAAGGCCATGCACTCCGCGACGGAAAACGCCACCGCGATCATCTCGACCCTTACCCGCACGTATAGTCGCGTGCGCCAGGCTTCGATCACGACCGAGATTAACGAGATCGTCGGCGGAGCCTCAGCATTGGAGGAACAGTAATGGCTAATAACACCGTAAAGCTTGCGGTCGAGGAAGCCACCAAGAAGACGACTGCCGGTGATGGTCGCATCGTGCGAATCATCGGCCCTGTCGTCGACGTCAAGTTTGACGGCGCGGTGCCCCCGATCTACAACGCGCTCACGGTCGAGGCCGAGACCCCGATCGGTCATCTGAGCACGATCCTCGAGGTCGAGAGCCAGCTTCCGGGCGGCGTCGTCCGCACGGTCGCCATGTCCTCGACCGACGGCCTGCAGCGCGGCCTCATCGCCACCGATACCGGTGAGCCCATGAAGATGCCCGTTGGTCCCAAGACGCTCGGTCGCATTTGGAACGTCATGGGCAAGCCCGTCGACGGCAAGCCCATGCCCGAGGTGGAGGAGTTCTACCCCATCCACCATGCAGCGCCCCGCTTTGACGAGCTCACCACCAAGACCGAGATCTTCGAGACCGGCATCAAGGCCGTCGACCTGCTCGAGCCCTACATCCGTGGCGGCAAGACCGGCCTGTTCGGCGGCGCCGGCGTCGGCAAGACCGTTCTGATTCAGGAGCTCATCAACAACCTCGCCCAGGAGCACGGCGGCACCTCGGTGTTCACCGGCGTCGGCGAGCGTACCCGCGAGGGCACCGACCTGTTCCTCGAGATGAGCGAGTCTGGCGTTATCGACAAGACCTGCTTGGTCTATGGTCAGATGAACGAGCCGCCCGGAGCGCGTCTGCGCATCGGTCTGGCCGGCCTTACCACCGCTGAGTACTTCCGCGATCGCGGCCAGGACGTTCTGCTGTTCATCGACAACATCTTCCGCTTCTCCCAGGCAGGTTCCGAGGTTTCCGCACTGCTGGGCCGTATGCCGTCCGCCGTTGGTTACCAGCCCACGCTGGCAACCGAGATGGGCGACCTCCAGGAGCGCATTACCTCGACCAAGACGGGCTCCATTACCTCCGTCCAGGCTGTCTACGTCCCCGCAGACGACCTGACCGACCCGGCGCCTGCCACGACGTTTACGCACCTCGACGCCACCACGGTTCTTTCGCGTAGCATTTCGTCGCTTGGCCTGTTCCCGGCTATCGACCCGCTCGCATCTTCCTCCGACGCTCTCGATCCCTCGATCGTCGGCGAGGAGCACTACCGTGTCGCCGTCAAGGTCCAGGAGCTCCTGCAGGAGTACTCCGACCTTCAGGACATCATCGCCATTCTGGGTATGGACGAGCTGTCCGAGGAGCAGCGCCTTACGGTCAACCGTGCCCGTAAGATTCAGCAGTTCCTCTCGCAGTCCTTCCACGTCGCCGAGAAGTTCACCGGCAACCCCGGTGTCTACGTCCGCGTCGAGGATACCGTCCGCTCTTTCGCCGAGATTGTCGACGGCAAGGCCGATGACCTGCCCGAGCAGGCTTTCCGCTATGCTTCCACGATTGAAGACGTGCGCGAGCGCGCCCGCAAGATGGGGGAGAAGTAGGTTATGCGTATCCGCATCGTGTGCCCCGTGAGCTGCGCCTATGAGGGCGACGCTGCGTTTGTGTCGATTCCGTCCACGGATGGCGAGTTTGGCGTTCTGCCTGCTCACTCCAGCGAGATCTGCACGATCGACCGCGGTTACGTTCGCGTTTCCGATAAGGCCATGGGCACTGTCGACCACACGTTTGCCGTGGCCGGCGGCTATGCCCAGGTTGCGGACGATGTCGTGACCGTTCTCGCCGAGCGCGCTTGCGATTTGGCGACCGTCGATGCCGACAAGCTTAAAGCTGATATTCAAGGTTTTGAAGAGAAGCTGGGTAATTTGTCGGAGGATGATGCACGCCGCGCCTACCTCTATAATGAAATCGCATGGTGTAAGCTCAAGCTTGCCCAATAGTCAAACGATTTAGCGTTCGACCATTTGCGAACACATCATGCCCGGGATGGCTTGGCCACCCCGGGCATGCTTTTTGAAAGGGTAGACCTTGGATATTATCCGCGTTGAGGGTGGCCACGCCATCGGAGGCTCCGTGCCCATTTCGGGCGCCAAGAACTCCGCACTCAAACTCATGGCGGCAACGCTTCTGGCGCCGGGCAAGACGACGCTGCAGAACGTGCCCGATATTTCCGATGTCCACGTGATGGGCAAGGTGCTCAAGGGCATGGGCGCTACGATCGATGTTCTCGACGAGCACACACTCGAGATTGATACCTCTCAGGTCGATTCTTGGGAGGCCCCCTACGAGCTCGTCGCTAAGATGCGTGCTTCCACCGCCGTCATGGGACCCCTGCTGGGCCGCTTCCATCGCGCCAAGATCGCCATGCCGGGCGGCTGCAACCTGGGTGCTCGCAAGATCGATATGCACATTCTTGGTCTTGAGGCCCTGGGCGTTGAGTTCGATACCGCCCACGGTTACATCAACGCTAATGCGCCCCAAGGTCTGCGCGGTACCACCGTCACGCTCGAGTTTGCCAGTGTCGGTGCAACCGAGAACCTCATTATGGCATCCGTGCGCGCGCAGGGTACCACGGTTATCGACAATGCCGCCCGCGAGCCCGAGATCGTCGATCTCGCCAACATGCTCAACGAGATGGGCGCCAAGATTGTTGGCGCCGGTACGCCCGTCGTGACTATCGAAGGCGTGGAAGAGCTCCATCCCGTTACCCATCGCGTGGTGGGCGACCGCATCGAGGCCGGTACCTTTATCGTTGCTGGTGCGTTGATGGCCGACGATCGCGGTGTCGATGTCACGGGCTTTTGCCCCATTCACTTGGGCATGGTGCTCAAGAAGATGGAGCTCATGGGTATCGATTGCGAGCGTACCGACGACGGCGTACACGTGAATCGCGCCGAGCGCATCAAGCCGGTCGACATCCAGACGCTTCCGTTCCCCGGCTTCCCGACCGACATGCAGGCACAAATTATGGTGCTCTCCGCCCTCGCCGACGGCAGTTCCGTTATTACCGAAAACATCTTCGAGAATCGCTTTATGTTTGCCTCTGAGCTGGTGCGCATGGGTGCCGACATTCGTATCGAGAGCCATCATGCCATGATTCATGGCGTCAAGGGCTTCTCGGGTGCACAGGTTACCTCGCCCGATCTGCGTGGCGGAGCGGCCCTCGTCGTAGCGGGCTTGATCGCCGACGGGACGACCGAGGTTTCGGCTATCCATCACATCAAGCGCGGCTACGAGCAGTTTGTCGAAAAGCTGCAGGCGCTCGGCGCGCATGTCGAGCATGCTACCGTCCCCGATCCCGTCATCTACTAATACAGGTTGCCTATGTTTAATAAAAAGCCCCTCGCGGATACCACCACCCGAAGACCCTCAACTGGTGCGCAGGCCAAGATCTACAGTCGCGATAACGTGGCTCGCTATTCCGAGCGCGCTCGCCAGCGTCGTCGTAGCCACACGATTCGCCACGTCGCGCTCATTGTCGTGCTTGGCGTGCTGCTGAGTGCCACTACCGCTGCCGGCCTGTGGTTTGCCACCATTATGGGCAAGCTCGGCGATTCTAATGTCATTACCGACAATCTGCGTCGGGTTCTGGTTGACACCGATGAGGCAAAGGATCCGTTCTACGTGCTGCTTCTTGGCACCGACGGCCGTCCGGGCGAGGATACGTATCGTGCCGACTCGATTATCTTGGCACGCATCGACCCCACGCAAAAGCAGGCGACGCTCATTTCTGTTCCGCGCGATACCAAGGTCGTGTACAAGGGGGAGACCATGAAGATCAACGCCTGCCATACCGTTGGCGGCGCCGAAGCCATGGTCGAGGCGGTCAACGAGCTGTGCGGTGTTCAGATTTCCCACTATGCCGAGGTCAGCTTCGACGGTATGCAGGCGCTGATTGATTCGGTTGGCGGTATCGACATTAACGCAACCGATGATGTTGACGACCCCGAGCACCTGGATATTAAGATCACCGCTGGTCAGCAGCATATGGACGGCGCCACCGCCCTTACCTATGCCCGCTGCCGCTACACCTATGCCGACGGCGATTACACGCGCATGCGCCACCAGCGTCAGGTGCTTGGAGCCCTTGCCAACCAGATTCTCAATAACTTCGATGCCACGAAGATCTTTGGCCTGGTTAATTCGCTGTCCGATATGCTTGTAACCGATATGAGCGTTCAGGATATCGTGTCTACGGTCAACGCCATGCGCGGTATGGATGTCGACGGTATCTACTCGGCTAACCTGCCTTCGTATGCCGGTGACGACACCATGATCGACGGCGTGAGCTACGTCTTTGTTTACGAGGACGAGCTTAAGGAAATGATGGCGCGCGTCGACGCTGGCAAGGATCCCAAGGGTCCCAATACCATGGGTATGTCCGATGGTTCCAGCTCTACGATCGGCGACCTGAACAACAACACGTCTGACGACTACGCAAACGGTACCGCAACCTCATCGGTCAGCTCTGACGATTCCGATGACTCAGGCGATTCGAGCGATTCGGACTACTACGAAGAGCCCACCGGCGACGGCAACGGCTACGAAGCCAACTACTAGGGTTACGCGGGCTTACCAGCCCGCGTAACCAGTTGACGCTGCAAACCCGCCAGAGCGGCAATCTGCCTTTCAACTTCGGCGGCATGATCAAAAGATCAATGCCGCCTCGTTTCAAGGCACCTTGCTCGCTCTGGCGGGTTTTCGCTGTCGTTGCCAAAACATCGGCGTTGCCTTGGTCCGGACTAGTCGTTGGGTAGTCATTGGGGACGTTTTTAAACGACTAGTCAAACAAGAACCTCCCCAATGTACCCACAAAGCGAGAGTGGATGTCGTCATTTTGCGGCACTTGGGGACGTTCCTTTTGTGCCGGCAGTTTGGGACACTCCTTGCGTTAAGAGGCTGGCGTGCGTCAACCTGTTCTCATTGCAGCAAAAAATCGCCCCGTTCTCGGTTGAGGACGGGGCGATTCGTCTTTTGGACTTGTGCAGCCAGGCTTATGCAAAGCGGGCGACGAGCTCCTGGAGCACGTCGGTCATCTTGACGAGCGAACTGACCGGGACGAACTCGTTGACGCCGTGGTAGCAATAGCCGCCGGTGGAAAGGTTGGGGCAGGGCAGACCGCGGAACGACAGCTGAGCGCCGTCGGTGCCGCCACGAATCGGCAGCACTTGGGGCTCAACGCCGCAGGCAAGGTAGGCTTCCTTGGCAACATCAATAAGCTCGGGATAGTCACGAACGATCTCGGCCATATTTCGATACTGCTGCTTAATCTCGACCGTCACGCGCTCCTCATCCAGACGCTGGTTGAGCATCGAGGCGGCGGCATCAATAAGGTCGAGTTTCTGCCGGAACTTGGCGGCGTCATGGTCGCGGACGATATAGCGCGCTGTGGCGTGATCGACGGTCGCAGATACACCCTCAAGGTGATAAAAGCCCTCGTAGCCTTCCGTATACTCCGGGCGCTGCGCGTAGGGGAGCAACGCGTTGAAGTCGCAGAACAGATTGCCTGCGTTGACCATACGGCCCTTAGCGTCGCCCGGGTGGATGGACTGGCCCTCAAAGCGGACGGTCGCCTCGGCGGCGTTAAAGCACTCCCACTCCAGCTCGCCGAGGGGGCCGCCGTCGACCGTGTAGGCGTACTTGCAGCCAAAGGCATCGATATCCAACAGCTCGGCTCCGTGGCCGATCTCCTCGTCAGGGCAGAAGCAAATGCCGAGTGCGGGATGGGGCAGAGAAGGGTCCTGAGCGATACGCGCGACAAGCGACATGATCTCGGCGACGCCCGCCTTGTCGTCTGCGCCCAGCAGCGTGGTGCCATCGCTGCAGACCAAGTCCTCACCCGCGAGGTCATTCAGGGCGGGAAGCTTGGCGGTAATCATGGCAACGGGCTTACCGTCAACCGTGCCGCAGACCAGGTCGCCGCCTTCGTAGTGTACGATGTGCGGCTTCACGCCGGCGCCCGGTGCAACTTCGGTAGTGTCGAGATGGGCGATCAGGCCCAGGGCGGGCTTGTCCTCAGCGCCCGCACTTGCGGGGATATGCGCGCAGACATAGGCGTGCTCGGTCACGTGGGCATCTTCCGCACCAAGCTCGCGCAGCTCTTCAACCAGCACGTTGGCAAGGTCAAACTGAACGGCGCTCGAGGGTACCTGGTCGCAGTTTGCATCCTCGGACTGCGTGTTGATCTGGACGTAGCGCAAAAAGCGCTCGAGGACATCGGGGCTCGTGGTGGTGTTTTCCATAAAGACCGCTCCAATCTTGGTCGTCGTGTGCAACAAGAACTCTAGCACGGTATGCCACGGCATACCACGACGCTTGGATGGGGTAGAATCAGCCAATGAATGCAGAAGGGACGGAAGATCATGGATACGACAAATAGCTCGCGCGAACTACATCTGACGGTGGCGAACGAAGACTACTTGGAGTGCATGGTTCGCATTGAAAGCGAAGAGGGGGAAACCAACGGCGTGCGATCGGTCGACATCGCGCAGCGCCTTGGCGTCTCCAAGGCATCGGTCAATAAAGCGGTTTCGGCGCTCAAAGCATCCGAACTTGTCGAGCAATCGCACTACGGCAAGGTAGTCCTGACCGATCGCGGCCGCGAGGTTGGTACGGCTATCTGGTACCGTCATCGCCTCATCCGCACGTTTTTGGTTCAGGAGCTCGGCGTCGAATTTGAGCGTGCCGATTCCGAGGCCTGCATGATGGAGCATGCGCTATCCGAGGACACGATGAACCGCTGGCTCGCCTATCTCGAAAAGCAAGGAATCAGCGTCGAGGAATAGCGGGATATATATGGATACGAGTTATTACAACCGCTTTGGTGCCGAGGAACTTACGCGCCGCTTGTCGAGCGAGACCTTGTTGGCGCAGGGCCCCATGGGCAGTGTTTTGTTGAGTGAGTACGATGCCGCCGACATTCCACCGGCGTTTTGGAATCTGGCAGAGCCGCAGACCGTTTCTCGCATCCATCGCTTGTATGTCGCCGCCGGCGCGCAGGTGCTCATTACCAACACCTTTCAGGCATCGAGCTATGCCCTCAAGCACGACCAGATTTCGCCGTCCGTGGCGGAGGTCAATCGCGGGGCCGTCGACGATGCCCGCCGGGCGCACCCTCAGCTGCTGCTGGGCTCGATGGGCCCGATCGGTATTGAGTGGTTTGCCGAGGACTCTGCCGAGTATCGTGAAATCCGAGGCATTGCGCGCGAACAGGCGCACGCCTTGCTCAATGCTGGCGTTGACGGTCTGCTGATCGAGACGGTGACGTCTATCCGTAATGTGCAGCCCATGCTTGCCGGCGCTCGAGATGCCGCCGACGGCATGCCTGTTCTGGTGAGTTTTGTCGTTGACGATAAAGGCGACCTGTTGGGCGATGGCCTCAACATCGAGGCAGCCGTTTTGTACGCCGAAAAACACGGCGCAAACTCGGTTGGTGTTAATTGCTGTTCGCTTGCGGCCGCGAACGCGGCGGTGCCCAGGATGGTTGCATCGGCGACTACTCCCGTCACGGTGCGTCCCAACGTAGGCGATCCGGTCCAGACTCAGGATGGCCCCGTATGGCACGAGAACCCCGAAGCTTTCGCGCGCGCATGCATCGAATGGAGACATGCCGGTGCCGCAATGGTGGGCAGTTGCTGTGGAACCACGGCAATCACTACGGCAGCAATGGCCGAGGCGCTCGATATATAAAGGGCAAAACCGCTCCATACGGGGCGGTTTTTTATTGCCTGCATGTCCTCGGCAGCATTTGCCCAAATGGTGAATGCTGGTGCCGGCAGGTTGCCGAGTGCATGTTGCGGGTATACCCCATGCGTAACATGATCCAAACACTGTGAGGTGTCTGCGCGTGTGCGCGATAATTCATTTTGGAACTGACGGTTGGCGCGCTCGCGTCGATGAGGACTTCACTGCCGATAACGTTGCCCGTATCGCCGATGCCGTCGGCGAGTTGTGGCAAAAGACCAATCCGGGCAAAACGGTATATATAGGGTTCGACACCCGGCCCCTGGCGCGCGAGTTCGCTGAGCTTGCGGCAGGCGTGCTTGCCGCTCACGGATTGGACGCAGTGCTCGCATCTCGGCCTGTTCCGACCCCCGCCCTTACGTGGGCGGCAGCGTATGACGGCGAGGCCTGCGGTGCGCTCATGGTGACGGGATCCCATCATCCGCAGGGGTATCTGTGCCTTAAGCTGCGCATGGGAGATGGCTCGACGGCCAATCAGGATGTCATCGAAGAGCTCGAAGAGACTATGGCCCCCGAACCGATGGGGATCGAGGAACGCTATCGCACCGCGGATATTATTCCTGACTATATGCAGGCGGTGGCATCGTTTGTCGATGCCGAGGCCATTCGAGCCGCTCACCTGCGTGTGGTAGTTGACCCCATGGGCGGCGCGGCCCAGGGATATCTTGCCGACCTGCTGCGGGAGCTAGGCGTCGAGGTGCACGAGATTCATGCCGGACAGTCGTCCGATCAAGAGGACATTTGCCCCGACCCTGTTGAGCCGTGGGTGGACGCTTGCGAGCGTGCGGTTGTCGAGGACGGGGCGTGCGCAGGCCTGGTGACCGACGGCGATGCCGACCGTATCGGTGCGGTCGACGAACGCGGTAGATATATTCATCCGCATCAAATCATGGCGCTTGTTTTGGGCGACCTCGTTCAATTCCGCAATTTGGAGGGGCGTGTCGTCGTCAATCTCTCGTGCTCGACGCTAGTGCGTCGCATTGCCGAGGCGCTTGGCTGTCGTGTGACCGTTAAGCCGGTCGGTTTCAAATATATAGCTGCAGAGATGAAGAAGGGCGGCGTCCTCATGGGAGGCGAGGAGGCCGGCGGTATCGGCATCGCCGCGCATATGCCTGAGCGTGATGGAATCCTTGCTTGTCTGATTCTGTGTGAGCTTATGGCAAAGACGGGCGCGCCTTTGGGCGTTTTGGTCGATCAGCTCGAGGCCAGTTTTGGTAAGACGAGCTATGGGCGTCGCGATTTGCGCCTTGAGGCCGAAGACGCCGAATCGCTGCGAACGCTGCTTCCTGGCATGAATCCTAAATCGATTTGCGGCAAGGCGCCGCAGGCTGTAAGCCATATGGATGGTTTACGTTTGGCATTCGAGGATGACACCTGGCTGCTGATCCGCCCCAGCGGGACCGAACCGGTGGTTCGCGTATACGCCGAGGGGTTCTCGGTGGAGGAGCGCGATGAGTTGCTCGATGCCGGCTGTGCCTTGGCTAAGGGAGCCTATCAGCTTTAGCCATATGACGCTTCACTATAAAGAGGCCCTCGGTGAGCGGTAGAGAACGGCTGGCAAACGTAAGCAGGGTTTTAATATGTGTAGGAAATGTGTACGCCCAGATTCCCGCCCCCGGCGCCCCTCCGGTCTGGCAATATATCTCCTTGCCGCGCGGCCCGGTCGGACCGGATCAGCCGCCAGGCGTGCACCTTGAGAACCGGATACTGCGAGGATGGACACATTCAGTGTCGCATCCGGGCAGACATCGAACCATTTGAAATGGTCTAACTTGGATTTGTTTTTCGCAAGGCCGCCGAGAGGCGGCCCCGAGAAATTCCTTTTCCTATACAGAACCATATGAATCGAACGGAACCGATCAGCGATGGACTGAGAGGACCGGACGGGCTCGAAGCCCAGATATTTTTGGACGGAGAGTTCGATCCTGGCTCAGGATGAACGCTGGCGGCGCGCCTAACACATGCAAGTCGAACGGCACCCCTCTCCGGAGGGAAGCGAGTGGCGAACGGCTGAGTAACACGTGGAGAACCTGCCCCCTCCCCCGGGATAGCCGCCCGAAAGGACGGGTAATACCGGATACCCCGGGGTGCCGCATGGCACCCCGGCTAAAGCCCCGAC
>UQTV01000004.1 GCA_900544095.1 uncultured Collinsella sp. | reverse complement strand
CCCGCACGCGGCGTCGCTGCGTCAGGGTTCCCCCCATTGCGCAAGATTCCCCACTGCTGCCTCCCGTAGGAGTCTGGGCCGTGTCTCAGTCCCAATCTGGCCGGTCGGTCTCTCAACCCGGCTACCCGTTGTCGGCACGGTGGGCCGTCACCCCGCCGTCTACCTGATGGGCCGCGGAGCCATCCCCTCCCGTCGGGGCTTTAGCCGGGGTGCCATGCGGCACCCCGGGGTATCCGGTATTACCCGTCCTTTCGGGCGGCTATCCCGGGGGAGGGGGCAGGTTCTCCACGTGTTACTCAGCCGTTCGCCACTCGCTTCTGCCCGAAGGCAGGTGCCGTTCGACTTGCATGTGTTAGGCGCGCCGCCAGCGTTCATCCTGAGCCAGGATCGAACTCTCCGTCCAAAATGTTTGGGCTTCGAGCCCGTCCGGTCCTCACAACTATTAGCTGATCGGTTCCGTTCGATTCATATGGTTTTAGTATAGGAAAAGGAATTTCTCGGGGCCGCCTCTCGGCGGCCTTGCGAAAAACAAATCCAAGTTAGACCATTTCAAATGGTTCGATGTCTGCCCGGATGCGACACATCTGGTGTGTCCATCCTCGCAGTATCCGGTTCTCAAGGTGCACGCCCCGCGGCTGATCCGGTCTCACCGGGCCGCGCGGCAAGGAGATATATTGCCAGACCGGAGGGGCCCCGGTGGCGGGAATCTGGGCCTCCACGGTTCCTACACAAATGAGGATGGGACCTTCTCTGTGAGAGACTAGAAAGAACAGGGCCGCGGCCCCCCTATTAGAGCGGCCCTTCGGTTTTCCAACGGTTAAGCTTCGGCCGCATTAATGGCTGTATACCCATTAGAAATGGGACATAGCAGCGTTAACGAGTTCAAAAACGATTAGTCCAATAAGAGCCGCTGCGGCAAACTTGATGGCATTCGCAAGCTGTGGATGCTCGTAAGCCCAGCCCGTCCTCGTCTCTTCGCTGTCCGCCTTCTTTCCGTCCAAGAAGTCGGATATCTCTTGATACGTCACCAAATCATTCTTCTTCTTGATATGTTCCGCTGCAAGCGCGCAGCACATTGCGCCAGCACCAAAGACGCCTGCCAACACCATCGTCGGAACGCACTGGACCATCCCCCACCCGTGGTTTTGTTGCCACATGAGCCAGGCCATAGAGACGGTAAACGCAAGAAGCCCAGCCAACATCCCCGCACCCAAGCGATAGAGCGTGCCCCTATCGCGTTCAACCCTTTCTCTAATTATTGAAATGTCGCCTTTAACAAGCTCGTCAATCGTTACATCCAGTTGTTCAGACAGCAGTAAGAGACTCTGGATGTCGGGGTACGTTTTACCGCGCTCCCAATTACTGATGGTCTGACGTGTTACAAAAATGCGCCTTGCAAGATCCTCCTGGGACAAACCAGCATCGAGTCGATACTGTTTAAGGTGTTTTGGCAGCTGCATGGCGTTCCCTTCGAATGCATCTCAACTCTTATTGGGCGGCTACACAACAGAAGCCGGCAAGCAAAGCGTAATCCCAAAATCAAACCCATACGGATGGCTGCGCGCAGATTAGAGTGTCAAAAATCTTTGACACATACGCTACCTGCTCTTTCTTGCAACTCGGACGCTATCGAATTGATCGGTTTGGCTACGTCCCAAATCGATCACATCCCTAATCAATCAAAAAGGGGCGCTTCCGGATTGGAAGCGCCCCTTTAAGATGCAAGAAGCAATTAAGCCTCGAGAGCCTTCTTGGCAATGGCAGCCAGCTCGTTGAAGGACTCGATGTCCTCGTAAGCCATCTGAGCCAGAACCTTGCGGTCGAGCTCGATGCCGGCAACCTTCAGGCCGTGCATGAACTGAGAGTAAGAGATGTCGTTCAGGCGAGCGGCAGCGTTGATGCGGGTGATCCAGAGAGAGCGGATCTCGCGCTTCTTGTTGCGGCGATCACGATACTGATACTGCAGGGAGTGCTGGACCTGCTCTTTAGCATGCTTGTAAGTACGCGAAGCGGCACCGTAGTAACCCTTCGCACGGTGCATAACGGTACGGCGCTTCTTCTTGGCGGCAACAGCGCGCTTAATACGTGCCATGTTCTATCAACTCCTAGACGGTAAAACGAAAAACGGGAACGCGAACTTAGGCGAGACGCGACTTGATGACCTTGCGGTCGGCAGCGGCGATCTCGGTCTCCTGACGGAAGCCACGCTTACGCTTGGTGGACTTCTTGCTCAGGATGTGGCTCTTGAAAGCCTTGGCGCGCATAAGCTTGCCGGTGCCAGTCTTGCGGAAACGCTTCTTGGTGCCGCTGTGGGACTTCATCTTAGGCATGAAATACTCCTTAATCGGTTACAGAACACTAGTTACTTGGTATCGCTTGCCGCTTTATCCTCATCGAAGGCGCCCTTAATCGGGGCGAGCAGCATAAGCATGTTACGGCCTTCCATCTTAGGCTTGGACTCGACCGTAGCGTAAGGCTTGAGATCCTCGGCGAGACGCTCGAGAACGTTAAGGCCCTGCTCCGGGTGAGCCATCTCACGGCCGCGGAACATGATGGTGATCTTAACGCGTGCGCCCTTCTTGAGGAAACGCAGAACGTGGCCCTTCTTGGTCTCGTAGTCGCCAACGTCAATCTTGGGTCGGAACTTCATTTCCTTGACCTCGACCTTGGACTGGTTCTTACGAGCAGCCTTGGCCTTCATGGCCTGCTGGTACTTGAACTTACCGTAGTCCATGACCTTGCAGACCGGCGGCTCCGCGTTGGGAGCGATCTCGACCAGGTCGAGACCCTGATCGTCAGCGACGCGCTGGGCATCGCGGATGGCGAACAGGCCGAGCTGAGAGCCATCGACGCCAATCAAACGGCACGAAGATGCAGTGATCTCGTCGTTGATGCGGGTGTCATCAGACTTAGCTATTTTCCCTACCTCCATTCATAAAAAAATAACCCGGCGCTTCTTTGCAACCAGGTCGTACACATAGACATCCTCGATACGAGGAAGGGAATCTAAGTTGTATGACCAGTCAGCTGCTCATTGGCGCCAAAAGGTGGGAACCCTCGGGTTCCTCTTTAGGGCATTGCGGGAACAACGCCTTGCGAATAATAACACGTATAGTGCGCTATCACATTACGTACACGAAAAAGGGGGTCTTGACCCCCTTGAACGCTCAGTTGCATGTATGGTGCCCGAGGCGAGACTCGAACTCGCACGTTGTTGCCAACGGTGGATTTTGAGTCCACTGCGTCTGCCAATTCCGCCACTCGGGCACGTAATGCGTGAGTTAGTTTATCACAGCTTTCTGTTGATTAGTCCGAAAATGGAACTTCGAGCATTTCGATGAGTTCGACCGTGCGGAGCATCTCACGCTGACGGCATCCGCGACCGTCGACCGAAGCCTCACCCATCTGGTTATCGTAAGGGTCCTCGCGCATGCCGTCGAAAGAGGGCTCAAACTCTGCCTGGAATCGATTGTTGGCCACCATACGCCACGGGTCGAGATTGCCAAAGTAGTGATGGCGGCGCCACTCCTCCCCCATCCTGCGAGCAGAAGATCCAAATGACACGTCGGCGTTGAGCCAACCGGTCTGCGGCGTATAGAACTCTGCCCAGTCGTGCGGCCCCACCGAATCGGGCGCAACATACAGGCCGCTCTGCCAACGGGCAGGCACGCCCGCGATACGGCACATGGTGATGAACGTGAGCGCCATAACGCCGCAATCGCCACGGAGCGAATGCGCGCAGTCATCGGCAATAGATCCCAAAAGCAGGTACGGCGGCTGATAGCGATAGTCGATATGCTGCGTCAGGTAATCATAGATAGCACGGGCGCGATCGAGCGGATCCTCGAGTCCGTCAACAACACCGGCCGTCAGCTGCTGCAGATACGGCGTGAATGCAATGTGCGGACGGTCCTCGGAAATATCTTCGGGCAACGGCGCGTCCATACAGGGATGCGCTGGAAGTGCACCCCCATAGATATCGCGATAAGCGGCATCGATTTGATAGCGATAGGTCACCGAGAATGTGCGATCGGTCGAGGAGACCCACGAGGCAGTACGCGCCGAGGCGCTCGCAGGAGCAATGGCCCCCTCCGGCGTCATATCAAGTATCTCGACCTGGGACTGCTGGCGGCAGGCGGCGGCAACGGGAAGCCACGCGCGAACGGTCTCCCCCTCCAAAGCACCGGGGACAGACACGCATGCCTTAAGCGTAATGGTGCGAGACAGCCCGCCCTGCGACTCCATCTCCTCGAGCATCTGGTTGCGCAGCGCAATTCCATCCGCAGAATCGGGACGCAGACCCGGAACCTCCTTGGGATACACGCGCAAAGAATCAAGGAAGTTGTCAAGAACGAACAGCTCGCCATCGATAAAGCGCCAATCGATACGCTTGCGGTCAATCAGGTCGTCAAACTGCTCTTCGGTAAACTCAGGCCACTCCTCGCGGATCATCTCGATAGCCCGATCACGCGACACCGAAAAATGAAGCGGCGTCTCGATCATGCGATACCGCTCGGCGCGAACGCAGGCAGCCAGCGAAGGCTCAGGGTTCTGCTCCAAAAGGCGATCGCAGGCGGCAACAGCCTGCGTCAAATACCCGGCATCCTTAAGACGAAGAATCTCAGGCGGTAGCCAAATATCGAGATGGCGAAAATCATCACAGCAAACATCAACAGAGCAACCAACAGGACCCTCGTCAATAACCTTCCCATCCGAAGGCAGCACATTAATAACAGCCATACCAAAACTCCAAGTCACTAGAACGCTTGAAGCCCATTGTAGCGAGATAAAAAAGAAAGCCCCAATTAAGGAGCCCCCAACACTGATAAACGGTGCCTATAAAAAATGAATTCAGCCCAGTAACCCTGCGGCGTTAAACGAAGGAGGCCCCGTTTCCCCGGAGCTGATTCCGTCGCGCGACTTCTGGCGAAGCCAGGTGAGCGCGAGGGAAACAGCGTAGGGGAAACGGGGCCTCCGGCGGGAAAGTTAAACCGCTACTTACGCCTTGTTGACGGAGCCAAACTCCTCCATGAGCTCCTTGGTGCGGGCAACGATGTTGTCGCGACCAGGCTTGAGGAGCTTGCGGGGATCAAAGCCCTTGCCCTGCTGATCCTTGCCAGCCTCGATGTACTCGCGGACGCCCTTGGCGAAGACGAGCTGCAGGTCGGTGTTGACGTTGATCTTGGAGATGCCCAGGGAGATGGCCTTCTTGATCTGATCCTCGGGGATGCCGGTACCACCGTGCAGAACGAGGGGCAGGTCGCCGGTCTGAGCCTTGATCTCGCCCAGACGCTCGAAGGAAAGGCCAGCCCAGTCGGCGGGATACACGCCGTGGATGTTGCCGATGCCGCAGGCGAGGAAGTCGACGCCCAGGTCAGCAATCTGCTTGCACTCAGCAGGGTCAGCGAGCTCGCCGTTGGAGGTCACGCCGTCCTCGGTGCCGCCGATGCCGCCGACCTCGGCCTCGATGGACATGCCCTTGGAGTGGGCAAGCTCAACGAGCTCCTTGGTGCGGTCGAGGTTAAGCTGGAAGGTCTCCTCGTGAGAGCCGTCATACATGATGGACGTGAAGCCGGCCTCGATGCACTTGAAGCAGTCCTCGTAAGAACCGTGATCGAGGTGAAGGGCGACGGGAACGGTAACGCCCGTGGCCTCGACGGCAGCCTTGACCATGTCGGCGCAGACCTTGAAACCGCCCATCCACTTAGCGGCACCAGCGGTGCACTGAAGGATCAGCGGAGACTTGGCCTCCTCGGCGGCCTGGAGAATAGCCAGGGTCCACTCGAGGTTGTTGGTGTTGAAGGCACCGAGAGCGTACTTGCCGGCCTCGGCCTTCTTGAGCATGTCTGCTGCGTTGACGAGCATAAAAGAAACCTCCTGTAAGGTTGCTCCGATAACGCCTGAGATTTTACCACGGCGTACCCGAGCATAAACGTTCGTTTGTTCACGAATATCGTCCAAACAGACTTTTTTTGACCGTTTGCCCTACGGAATCGACCCGTTGGGGAAAAATAGCTTGACGTTTGGACGCTTCTCGTGCTTCAGGAGCTGACTATAAAGCTACACCTGCATGAAAGGGTTCTGCATGAGCTCGCGTGCCATGGTGGTCGAATCGCCATGGCCGGTTAGGCAAACGGTATCGGGCGGGAGAAGCCGGGCGAGCTTGGAGAGCGAGCGCAGAATCGCCGCCTCGTCTCCTCCAGAAAGATCGGTGCGGCCGTGGCTGCCCGGGAATAGTGTGTCGCCCACAAAGGCAATGTTCCCCTGCTCGGTGGCAGCAAACAAGACGATCCCGCCCGGCGTATGCCCTGGCGTCTCGATCACCTGCAGGCAGATATCGCCCACCTCGATAGCATCGCCTTCGGCGAGCAGGCGCGTCGGCTCCCCGGGGTCAGGCGTCTCAATGCCCCACATAGCTCGCTGTTCCTCGATGTTCGCATGCGGCACCGCCACATCCTTGGCACACAGCTCATACTGGCAGCCCTCGCCAACGGTGGTTCGCACGCCGGCAACACCACCAACATGATCGGCATGGCCATGAGTGCATACGGCGCCAAGCACGCGTACACCGGCATGTTCGGCTCGAATATGCTCCACCAAACGCTCGCCTTCCCATGCGGGGTCGATAATCACGCACTCATTGTCCGAAATAACAGCATAGCTATTGGTCTGAATGGGACCGTTTACGAGCGTCTCAATCTCGACCGATCCCTTGGGAGTTAAATCCAAGGACACAGCACTCATGTCCCTCTCCTCTCTATAGAACTCGAGGCATCAAACGATGCCTCGAGTGTAGCGAATATCGATAATGTGACACGTTCGTCGCGACTAAACGCGGCGCTTAAGCTGGGCTCCACCCTCGCCGGGCATCAGGCGGCGCGCGTCGTAGACCGAGTCGACGCTGCTGATAGAGGCCAGCAGCGGATCCAGACCACTCGCGTCCGAGATCTCGACCATAAAGCGCAAGGTTGCAATACCCTCGCGGTTGGTCGACGTGGCGGCGGAAAGAATATTGCCGCCTGCATCGCCAATGGCGATGGTGACGTCCTTGAGCAGGCCCATGCGGTCCAGGCACTCGACCACAATCTCGACCTGGAAAAGCGTATCGGCAGCACCATCCCACTCTACGTCAATCATGCGCTCGGGATGTTCCATAAGGCCCTTGACGTTGGGGCAGTTGGCGCGATGCACCGAAACGCCACGACCGCGCGTGATGAAGCCGACGATGTCGTCGCCCGTCACGGGGTTGCAGCAATGAGCCAGACGGACCAGCAGGCCGCTGTTGCTCTCGCCCTTGACGATAATGCCGTTACTGGCGCTCTTACCGCGCTTTTGCGGCTTGCGGTTGGAGCCGCGAGCGGGCTGCTTTACGACCTCGGCGATAGCCTCGGCCTTGGTGAGCTGTTCCTCGGGCTTGGGGTCCAAGATTTGCTCGACCTTATTGCCCACAGCGCGCGGGGCGACCTTGCCCGCGCCAACGGCTGCAAAAAGGTCCTCGAGCTGCTTGAAGTTAAACTGCTCCGCCACGGCGTTGAGCGCACGCGTGGATCGTGGCGTAGAGATGCCATACCCGCGCTTACGCAGGTCCTTGGCCAGTATATCGCGGCCGGCGGCAGCGTCGTCATCCTTGGTCGCGGCGGTGAAATAACGGCGAATCTTTGACTTGGCCGAAGGTGTCTTGACGATCTTGAGCCAATCGCGCGACGGCTTAGAGCTCTTGTTAGTCAGAATCTCGACACGGTCACCCGTCTTGATCTCGTGCGTGAGCGGCGCCACCGCACCGTTGATTTTGGCGCCGACACAGTGGTTACCGACCTCGGTATGAACGGCGTAGGCAAAGTCGAGCGGTGTAGAGCCGGCACGAAGCGCCATGACCTCGCCCTTGGGCGTAAAGACAAAAATTTCCTGGTCGAACAAGTCGACCTTCAGCGAATGCAGGTATTCCTTGGCATCGGTGATCTCGTCAGACGCCGCCCAGTCGAGTGAGTGCTTGAGCCAGTTGATCTGGTCGTCCAGACGCTGCGCATCGTTAGTCTTGGAGGCAGACGATCCGCCCGACTTCTTATACAGCCAGTGGGCAGCGATGCCATACTCGGCCTGCTCGTGCATTTCGTAGGTTCGAATCTGAATCTCGAGCGGACGGGCCGTGGGGCCGATAACCGTCGTGTGAAGCGATTGGTAGTTATTGACCTTGGGCATGGCGATATAGTCTTTAAAACGACCGGGCATGGGATGCCACAGGGTATGCACGGCACCAAGCGTGGAATAGCAATCGCGCACCGAATGAGTGATGACGCGCAGCGCCACCAGGTCGTAAATCTCGGAGAACTCCTTGCCCTTGCGCTTCATCTTTTGATAGATGGACCAATAGTGCTTGGAACGACCGTTGATCTGAAAGCCCTCAAGACCAATGCGATTGAGCTCATCGGTGAGCGTCTTGATGGTCTCGGCCAGATAACGCTCGCGAACCTCGCGCGACTCGGATACCATGCGCGCGATGCGCTGGTAGGCATCGGGCTCCAAGTAGAAAAAGGACAGGTCCTCGAGCTCCCACTTGATTGAACTCATGCCCAGGCGGTCGGCCAAAGGCGCGTACACGTCCATGGTCTCGCGTGCCTTAAACAGGCGGCGGTCCTCGCGCAGAGCGGCAAGCGTGCGCATGTTATGCAGGCGGTCGGCGAGCTTGACGATGATGACGCGGATGTCCTTGGACATGGCGAGGAACATCTTGCGCAGCGTAAGCGCCTGCTTCTCGTCCATGCTGTCGACTTCAATGTTGGTGAGCTTGGTCACGCCGTCGACGAGCCCTGCCACGGTTTCGCCAAACAGACCCGAAACATCGGCAAGCGAGGTCTCGGTGTCCTCGACGGTATCGTGCAGCAACGCGGCGCACACCACATCGCAGTCCATCTTGAGGTCAGCCAGAATGATAGCTACCTCGACGGGATGGTTAATGTACATCTCACCCGAGCGCCGCTTTTGGTTGCAGTGCTTCTCGGCAGCAAAGCAGTAGGCCTGCTCCACATTGGAGAAGTCGTCCTCGTTCATATATTTGAGGCACAGACGCTCCAGCTTGTCGTAGCTGTCCGCCATAATCTCGGGCGGCAGCTCATCGGCATGTTTATAGTGCTCCATCTCCGAAAACGGCTGGAGGGTGGAATCATGGGCGGTACGGGCTGCGGCGTCCATCGAGGTCCCCTTCCCCTAGGCCCGCGGTACGATCGGGCGGTTAACTTTGGCTAGCATATCAGAAGCGCACGAATCGAGTGCCCAGCTCCGAAAAGCCGTGAACTCCATGCGCGAGCGCAAGCCCTCCAAATAGCGAATTGACCTGCTTAATTGCACGCGACCGGGGTTTTCCGCCATCGCGATGCGACGCGTATCGTCAAACCCCGAAACGCGGCAGAAACCGAGTTCTTCGAAGATTCCCAGGCCGCTTTCCACCGAGCGCTCGTCGACCGGCGTGCGGGCATCGATGGCAAGACACATCTGCGCAATGTCGATATCGCTCGCGCAGAATGAATCGTCCCCCGTCTTGCCACGGTTGGAGCGCCACATGGTCTGCAGCGCTCGATAGAGAGTGACAAGCTCATCGCGCTCGGGCGCGTAACAATCGAGCAGGCGCTCATTAATACGAGCGTCACGCGACGAATAGAGCAGGTGAATCACGGCGGGCTGTCCATCGCGGCCGGCACGGCCACTCATCTGGTTAAACTCAATCGCACCAAACGGCATGTGGTAGAGCACGACATGACGGATATCGGGCAGGTTGACGCCCTCACCGAAGGCAGAGGTCGAAACGATGCAACTGAGGCTTCCGTCGCGAAACGCTTCCTCGACACGGCGGCGATCGGAGCGCGCAAGCCCGGCGTTATAGAACGCAATATGGGTCGCGCAGTCGGGCACGCGTTTGCGCAACGTCTTGGCAAGCGCCACGGACTGGTCGCGCGAGTTGACGTAGATGACGGTCTTCTCCCCCGTCGCCACGATTGACACCAGGCGGTTTTCGCGGCTCGCAAGATCGCGGTCGTCCTCGAGCCGCAAGTTCTCGCGCACGGTCTCGTCGACCACCGTACGGGTAATCGGCAACACGCGGGCAAGCTCCGCCACGACCGGAGCCGTCGCGGTGGCCGTCGCCGCCATAACGACCGGATCGCCCAGGGCTTTGAGAATATCGGGCATGTCGAGGTAGGCGCTCCGGTCGCCGCCTTTGGCAAGACCGGCATGGTGTGCCTCATCGATAACGACAAAGCCAATACGTCCAGAACGTGCAAAGCGATCGCGATGGATAGACAGGAACTCCGGCGTCGTGAGAACGATGCCGGTGCGGCCCGAAGCCAGGCCGGCAAACACGTCATCGCGCGCTGCCTCCACGGTCTCGCCGGTCAACACGCCCACGCCAATGCCGAGCGCAGCCATCGTCGACGAGAGGTGATAAGCCTGGTCGGCAACGAGCGCGCGCAGCGGATAGACAAAGATGCTCGCCCGCCCACGAAGGACCGCCTCGCGCGCGGCGTGCACATGGAAGATGAGCGACTTGCCGCGCCCCGTCCCCATAACGGCCAAGACGCTCTGGTGGTCGGCGAGCGCGTCGAGTGCCTCGACCTGCGCGCGATGCGGCTGGTTCGAGCCGATAAAGCTATGGATAAGCGAGCGCGTGAGCTCGGTATAAGAAAGCTGGGCGAGCGTCTCACGTTTACGCGACTCCAGGCGCAGGCCAGAATCCGCTGGTTGCACGCCGCGGCGAAGCTCACATGCCGGATCGTCGATATTGGGCGCCGCGGTATCGCGCACCAAGACATCTTTAATCATGAGCTTGGGCTTCACACGTCCCTGCCAATGTTCGGCCACGGCCTCGAACACCAAGTCGACGGCACTGTCGCAATTGATGAGTTTATCGATCTGCGGCACGCGGAACATGATGGCCGGCACGCTCGCGGCGCCATCGGTCGCCACAAAGCGCATGTGCTCGCCGGTTTTGCCCACCACGGCGCGATCGCACATCGTCACGCCCTCGGCGGCCAGAAGCGGCACCTTATTGCCCTGGCCAAACGGCTCAAGACGGGAAATCTGCTCGATGGTCTCGATATTCAGCTCGGAGAGGTCAACGGTGGCGGCAACCTCGTCAGTGTCCTCAAAGTCATCGGCAGGAAGCTCCGATAGCACGGCCGAAAGGCGACGGCGGAACTCATCGAGCTTGGATGCCTCGATGGTCACGCCCACCGCACCGGCATGCCCGCCGCGACGAATCAGCAGGTCGGAGCAGCGTTCTACGGCGTCGAACAGGTTGACTTTGCCCACCGAGCGACCCGAACCGCGAGCGATACCGTCCTCGATCGAGAACAGCAGCGCCGGCACGTGATAACGGTTGGTCAGGCGGCTCGCCACGATGCCCTTGACGCCCTCGTGCCAACCTTCGCCGCCCACGACAATCGCGCGCCCGCCGTCATAAGTCTCCTCGACCTTCGCCATGGCATCGCGCGTAAGCTCGGCCTCGATCTCGCGGCGTTGGCGATTGATTTCCTCGAGCTCGGCGGCAAGCGCGCTCGCTTCGATGGGGTCGCGGGCAAGCAGCAGGTCGAGCGCCAGCTTGGGATCAGCCATGCGGCCGGCAGCATTCAGACGAGGGATGAGCGAAAACGACAGGCCGTCGGCCGTAATGGTAGAAAGGTCGGCCTTGGCAAGTGCGGCAAGCGCGATATAACCGGGGCGGGCCGTCACGCGCATCTGCTGGATGCCCTCGGCGACCAGTGCGCGATTCTCGGGCGTGAGCGGCATCATGTCGGACACGGTGCCCAGCGCCGCGACCTCTATCAGCGAACGCCAATACGACGGCTTGCCCAAACGCTCGCCCAGGACCTGTACCAGCTTAAGCGCCACACCGGCACCGGCAAGCTCGCGCGAGGGGCCCTCGTCCTCGAGCTTGGGGTCGGTCAGGGGCACGCCCTGCGGCACCTGGTCGGACGGCTCGTGATGGTCCGTGACCACCAAATCAATCCCCAGGCTCTCCAGGTAGGAGACCTCTTCCTTGGCAGCAATACCGTTATCGACGGTCACAATCAGGTTGGGTTGAGCAAGCTCGTTGACGCGGTCGAGCGCCGCACGCGACAGGCCGTAGCCCTCGTCAAAGCGGTGCGGAATAAACGGCGTGACGTTGGCGCCAAACGAACGTAGCGCCTCGGTCAACAGACAAGTCGACGTAATGCCGTCGACGTCAAAATCGCCAAAGACGGCGATACGCTCGTGGTTGCGAATAGCACGCTCAACGCGGTCGGCGACGACCGCCATGCCCGGAATAACAAGCGGGTCCGCCCAGTCGCGATCGAGCGAAGGCGTCAAAAACAGCTGGCCTTCCTCGATGGATGTAATGCCGTGCGCAACCATAATGCGCGCCACCAGCCCGGGTATGCCCAGACCAGCCGAAAGCTCCTTTTCGAGCTCGGGATTTTGCTGAGCGACCGCCCAGCGATGCGTCGTCTTAAGCGATGACATAGGCGCCCACCCCCGATAGGGGCAGGTCGCCGCGATACCTCTCACGGTTCATAGCGATGAGTCCTCTGTGTATGCCCGCTTCGGCAGGCAGATCTGTTGAACGGATTTATTATACCGTGCGGCACGGACGCAGAGCCTCGCGGCACGCCCTGGTTTCGGTAAACGAGGCCGGTAATAGCCTCGAAATAATCGAGCGTTTCTGACGCACGGACGCATGCGAGCGTCTAGCATATCCATTCAAACGAGTTCGCGGATAAAGGGAGTCACGGGGCATATGAAGCAATGGGTTGGACTGGGAAAGTTCCTCGCGGGGCATATGCAGGTCATCGTTCCGATTTGCGTAACGCTCGGCGTGCTCTTTCCCCAGCAGATCGGCGTACTCAAGCCCATCGTTCCCGCCCTCTTCGCCTTTATGACGTTCCAAGGTGCGCTCAGCAACACCTTCCACCAGGTCGCTGAGGTGTTCCGCCGTCCCCTGCACCTGATTTTGGCGCTGCTCGTCTCGGCGGTGCTTATTCCCATAGCAGCCTATGCCATGGGATCGCTGTTCTTTGGCTCCAATCCCAACCTTGTCTGCGGCATCGTGCTCAAGTACAGCGTACCCGTGGCGGTCACTGCCTTTATGTGGATTAGCATGTTCGGCGGCAACGGCCCGCTCGCGCTCACCATCATCCTGACGTCCTCGGTTATCTCGCCTGTGACGATTCCGCTCACGCTGAAGCTCTTGCTGGGTGCCACCGTCTCGATCGATGTGCCGAGCATGATGCAGGACATGGCCTTTATGATCGCCATCCCCGCCGTGCTCGGCATCGTGATCAACGAGCTCACACGTGGATGGGGACACGAGAAGCTCTCCCCCGCGCTCTCGCCCGCCTGCAAGTTCATGATGATGGGCATTATCGCCTCCAACTCCACCGCCATGAGCGAGTACGTCCTGCACATGAACGCGATGCGTCTGGAAGTCGCCCTCTTTATTTTGACCTTCGCCATCAGCGGCTTTGTCGTCGGTTTTCTGGTCGCCCGTGCGCTGCATCTGCCATATAGCGAGACGACTACCATGTGCTTTACCTGCGGCATGCGTAACATCTCTTCGGGCGCCGTCATCGCCACACAGTACTTTCCAGGCGAAGTCGTGTTTCCCGTCATGTGCGGAACGCTGTTTCAGCAGATACTCGCCTCGTTTATCGGGCATCTCTTTGAGCGTCTGACCGGCGAGGAGCGCGCCGCCCAGCGCAAGCGTGTCGAGGCCGGCCGCGACGCCATGGCGCGCTAGACTGTCCGCATTACACGGGTGTTAATCTTGCTATACGAGCGTTTCCAGATGCGCACGCAAGCGCTCAGCATCGATATCGAGCGTTGTCTCGGCATTGACCTGGGCCAAACGATAGCCGACAAAGTAGGGCGAAACCACCCAACGCGGCAGCGCCTTGGCAATGGTCCGACCGCCCAGGTGATAGAAGAACAAGTTGTACGACTCTGCGCGACCACCGTGGTGCTCGTTCAGGATATAGCGCAGAGCCACCTGGATCGCATCGGCGAAGAGATCTGCCTCGGCTTGGTCTCTTGTGTCATCGCTGGCGGCGATTCCCTGCGGGGCTGAAACGTTGACCTCAAAGAACCCCATGATCGGTTCGGTTGAGATGTTGGCCGCGATTCTCCCCTGTTGCCAGACATTGATGCCTTCGAAATTGGCGGAAGTCAACGAAGCATAGCCGTCTTCCTGCTCCAAACCCACAATCTGCATGTGCGGATGAACGAGACTACCGCCCGAGAGAGGACCCTTGTTCTTATACATGAGCACGCTTCGATACTGCCGTGAATCGATCATCTGCTGCCAGCAATCCAGGGCAAACCTCATCACATGGTGGAGTTCATCTGGCTCATAGGTCACCAGGTCGGCATCGTGATCGGCTGACTCGATCAGCACGGTTTGACGGGTGGCGCGCAGGGTTTTGAACTTATTCTCGAGCCAGATGCAGTCGCCGTCGCGCCGGATGATATTGGCGAGTCCCTCGGTATCGCAAAAGGGGCACGCGGTGCCAGGGCGCCGGTTGTCGTCGGGCTTGCCGCTCGCCTGCTGAACGTCAAATACCAGCGCCACGGGTTACGCCTCCAGCGGCACGATCTTGGTGCCATGGAGCTCGGAGACGCCCAATGCCGCCGCCACGGTATCGCGGTTGGCCGTGGAAATGCCGCCGCCGGGAAGGATGGTCAGGCGGTCGCCCGCATACTCGACAAGACGCGATAGGTGCTCCAGATTGTCCTCGATCGGCGTTCCGGCAGCACCACCATGCGTCAGGATACGCGTGATGCCGCAGTCGGCGAGTGTGTCGACGGCATCGAGCTGAGCCTCGGGCGAGAGCTGGTCAAACGCCATGTGGAAGGTGATGTCAAGGGACTCGCGCTTGCACTCCTCGGTCGCGCAGCCCGCGGCCATCACGAGGGCGCCCAACGTAAGCTCGTCGAGCGCCCAGCCGCCGGCACAAGGCTTGCAGCAGCCAAAGACCAAGCCATCGGCGCCGGCGCTCACGGCAAGACCCAAGTCCATCTCCATCATGCGCAGCTCGTCCTGGTTGTAGTGAAAGTCACCGCCACGCGGGCGAATCATGCACATCGCTCGTGCGTCATGCTCGTGAGCATAGCTGACCGTAGCGCTGATAACACCAGCCGAGGGCGTAGTGCCACCGACGGCAAGGTTGTCGCACAGCTCGATGCGCTTTGCACCGGCATCGATAGCCGCCGGCACCCGCTCAAAGTTCTCGGCACAAAACTCGTACAGCATAGATAGACCCCCAGATGGCAAACGTTTTCCGATGGGCATTGTCGCACGCCCCCATGAAGTTGCGGTGGAATAGGGACTGTTTTGGCCTCTGAGGCTCCCATTTAGTCCCTATTCCATCGCAACATAAAGGGGGTAGTCGTTGGCATCTGCCACAACGCCGATGTTTTGGCAACGACAGCGAAAGCCCGCCAGAGCGAGCAAGGTGCCTTGAAACAAGGCAGCATTGACCTTCTGGTCATGCCGCCGAAGTTGAAAGGCAGATTGCCGCTCTGGCGGGCTTGCAGCGTCGGCTGGTTACGGCGTTTGGCAAAACGCCGTAACTATCTAGCCGCCCAGGTAAGCTTTACGCACGTTATCGTCGTGCAGCAGTTCTTGGCCGGTGCCGGTCATGGTGATCTTGCCGGTCTCGAGCACGTAGCCGCGTGTGGCGATGGAAAGAGCCATCTGTGCGTTTTGCTCGACCAGGAGCACCGTGGTGCCGGCCTTGTGCAGGTCCTCGACAATTTGGAAGATCTGTTCGATCAGAATCGGCGCCAGACCCATGGAGGGTTCGTCGAGCATGAGCAGCTTAGGGTTACTCATAAGGGCGCGGCCCATAACGAGCATCTGCTGCTCGCCGCCCGAAAGGGTACCGGCGACCTGGCGACGACGCTCCTTCAGGCGCGGGAACTGCTCGTAGACGCGCTCGAGGCCCGGAGCCACCGTTGACTTGGGCTGCGTATAGGCACCCATTTCCAGGTTCTCCTCGACCGTCATCTGCAAAAAGGCACGACGACCCTCGGGCACCTGAGCCAGGCCCTTACCAACCAGCTTGTCGGCGGGCGTATGGGTAATGTCCTCGCCCATAAACTTGATGGAGCCGGTCTTAGAGCGCAGCAGGCCCGAGACGGTCTTGAGCGTCGTGGACTTGCCGGCACCGTTGGCGCCAATCAGGGCCACGATCTCACCCTCGTTGACGTTAAAGGAGATGTCCTTAATGGCGTGGATGGCGCCGTACCAGACGTTGATGTTGTAGACGGAAAGCATCGGCTCTGCCATTTAGTTCTCCCCCTTATCCTGCTTGCCCAGATATGCCTCGATAACAGCGTCGTTGTTCTGGATCTCCTCGGCCGTACCCTTGGCGATGACCTTACCAAAGTTGAGCACGCAGATGCCCTCGCAGATGTTCATAACGAGCGACATATCATGCTCGATAAGCATGATGGCGATGCCGAAGGTGTCGCGAATCTTGACGATGTTCGCCATGAGTTCTGCGGTCTCGGACGGGTTCATTCCGGCGGCAGGCTCGTCGAGCAGCAGTAGCTTGGGGTTGGTGGCAAGCGCGCGGACGATTTCCAGACGACGCTGGGCGCCGTAAGGCAGCGATCCGGCCTGCTCATTTGCCAGGTGCTCCATGTCAAAAATGGACAGCAGCTCCATGGCGCGCTCGTGGGCGGCCTTCTCGTGCTTCCAATACGTCGGCAGGCGCAGAACGCCCTCAAAGCCGGAGTAGCGCTCCTGGTTGTGCAGGCCGACCTTAACGTTGTCCTCCACCGTCATGGTGTTGAACAGGCGAATGTTCTGGAACGTACGGGCAATACCCATGCGGTTGACCTGGTAGACCGACTTGCCCGAGGTGTCCTCACCGTCGAGCAGGATGGTGCCGTGCGTGGGCTGGTACACCTTGGTGAGCAGGTTGAAGACCGTGGTCTTGCCAGCGCCGTTGGGGCCGATGAGACCGGCGATCTCGGTCTTGCCGATGGTCAGGCTAAAGTCGTCTACTGCCTTAAGGCCGCCAAACTCAATGCCCAAGTGGATGCACTCGAGCGCCGGGCGCTGACCCAGGTCGCGGTCGGGAACGATAGCGCCAGAAGGATACGGGACCATCTTGCCCTTGTTGAACTCAAACTTACTGGGCATCGGCTGCCACCTCCTTCTTGGAAGCAAAGCGGTCCTTAATGCGTGCGAAGAATGCCTTGAGCTGTGGGTTGTTAGTAAAGACCATGACCAGGATCAACACGATGGCGTAGATGAGCATGCGGTAGTCCGAGAACTGACGGAGCAACTCGGGGAGCACCGTGAGCAGCGCCGCGGCGATAACGGAACCGCGCATGTTGCCCAGGCCGCCCAGAACCACGAACACCAGAATGAGGATCGACGTGTTGAAGTCGAACTTAGTAGCGGAAAGCTGCGAGAAGTTACCGCCGAACAAAGCTCCGGCAGCACCGGCGAGGGCGGCGGAAACCACGAAGGCGATCATGCGGTACTGGGTGACGGAGATGCCCACGGACTCGGCAGCGATCTTGTTATCGCGCACGGCAATAATGGCACGGCCGGTACGGCTGCGAACCAGGTTGAGTACAATCACGAGCGCGACCATAACCAGGATGGCACCGGCGAGGAAGGTCGAGTACGTCGACACGCCCGAGGCACCCTGGGCGCCCTTGATGATGGCGGTGCCGTCCTCGAGCAGGTGCAGGTCGTCGATCGTAGAGTTGCCCGTGATGTTAAAGATCACGTGCAGGCCGCGGGAGTCGACACCCACAATGAGGCAGGTGACGATCTCTTTGATGATCTCGCCAAAGGCCAGCGTCACGATAGCCAGGTAATCGCCGCTCAGACGAAGGACCGGGATGCCAATCAAGAAGCCCAGAATGGCGGCAGCGATGGCGCCGACCACGATACTGATGATAAGGCGCACCGGATCGGAGGGAACGGCGCTCTCCAGCGCGACGGCGGTGACGATGCCCGTATAGGCGCCGACGCTCATAAAGCCCGCGTGGCCCAGCGACAAGTCGCCCGCGATACCGACGACGAGGTTGAGGGAAATGGCCATGACGATATAGGCCGTAATGGGGACCAGCTGACCGGCAATCATGCGCGGAATCATGTGGTTAGACTGCATAAAGAACACGATGGCGAACGCCACAAGGCACATGGCGTACGTAACAAAGTCGTGACGCGTCTGCTTGTCTTTAAGAAACTTCATAACGCTCACCTACACCTTCTCGGGGACGTACTTGCCCAAGAGGCCGGCAGGCTTGACGAGCAGGACGATGATCAGAACACCAAAGACGATGGAGTTGGCAAGGCTCGTGGAAATGTAAGCCTGTGCCATCGCCTCGATGATGCCGATAAGAATACCGCCAACAAAGGCACCGGGAATGGAGCCGATGCCGCCGAAGACGGCAGCGTCGAAAGCCTTGATACCAGGCATGGCACCCGTGGTGGGCTGCAACACCGGCGAGTAGGAGCACAGCAGCACGCCGGCGATGGCAGCAAGGGCAGAGCCGATGGCAAACGTCATCGAGATGGTGCGGTTGACGTTGATGCCCATGAGCTGAGCGGCGGCCTTGTCCTCGGACACGGCGCGCATGGCCTTGCCCATCTTGGTCTTACCTGTAAAGAACATCAGACCGGCCATGATAACCAGGCAGGCGACGATGGTGACGAGCGAAACGGCGCTTACATTGAACTTGGCCAAGAACTCCGGCACCTGGAAGGTGACGAGCGAAGTGAAGTTCTTGGGCGTGGCGCCCCACAGAAGCTGCGCGGCGTTCTGCAGGAAGTAAGACACGCCGATGGCCGTGATCAGAACGGCCAGCGGTCCTGCTTGGCGCAGCGGCTTATAGGCCAGACCCTCAATGAGAACACCGAGAACCGTGCAGACCACACAAGAGAGAACTACAGATGCCCAGCCCGGGAGGCCGAGATACGACGTGGCGCAGAACGAGACATAGGCACCGACCATGATGACATCGCCGTGAGCGAAGTTCAGCATCTTGGCGATACCGTAGACCATGGTGTAGCCCAACGCGATGATGGCGTAGACGCTGCCCATGGACAGGCCGTTGACCAGGTATTGGATAAAGACCGTCATGTTCCACATCCCCCTTTCGAATAGGTTTCCAGTTAATGTATGAAACAGGGACGTTACACTGTCCCTAGATACCAAGCAAGCAGGGAAGGCCAAAACCTCCCCTGCTTGGGATCAAAACCGCTCTATGTAAGGCGGCCAATTAGGCCTGTACGTACTTGCCGTCGGTGATGACGTACGCCGTGGGCTCCTTCTGGACCTGGCCCTTATCGTTCCAGGTGAGCTTGCCGGTCAGACCGTCAACGGTAATCTTGAGCATAGCCTTGGACAGCTTCTCGGCGACCTCGGTCGGATCGGCATCGACACCAAGACCGGCCTCCTTGACGGCCTCAGCCACCGCGTGCACGCCGTCGTAGGCGTCGGCGGCAAACTGGTCGGGAGTATCGCCGTACTTATCCTTGTAAGCGTTAACGAAGTCGGCGTTCTTCTCGTCGTCGGCGGAGAACGGGGTCATGAGCAGCAGACCCTCAGCAAGAGAGGTATCGAAGCCCTCAACGCCCAGGATGCCGTCCATACCGTCGCAGCCCATCATCTTGACGTCGTAGCCCATGTCCTTGGCGTTCTTGAGCAGGACGGACGCCGGCGTGTAGTAGATCGGCGCAAAGATCATGGTGGCGCCGGCCTGCTTGGCCTTGGTCAGCTGGTTGGTAAAGCTCGTGGCGGAGTCGTCCTTAAAGGTCTCCTCGTCAACAATCTCGAGCTTGGACTCAGCGGCTTGGGCCTTAAAGGAATCTGCGATGCCCGAAGAATAGGCGTCGCCGGAGTTATAGAACAGCACGAACTTCTCGTCCGCATACTTCTGCGCCAGGAACTTGGCAGCGTTGACACCCTGGTTGGGGTCGGTGAAGCAAACCTGGAAGACGCAATCCTTGCCGTCGGTGACGTCCTCGGAGGACGCGGACGGGGTGATCATGAACGTCTTGGGGTCGTTACCGCACTCGGCGGCAACGGCAACCGACGCACCCGTAGTGGTCGGGCCGACGAGGGCCTGCATGCCCCAGTCGAGCAGGGTGTTAAAGGCGTTGACGGCCTTCTCGCCGTCGGCCTGGTCGTCCTCGGCCTTGCTGGCAAGCGGCAGCTCCTTGGTCGAGAAATCCTTGCAGCCAAGCTCGACGCCCTGGGTAACGGACTTGCCGTAGGACGCGTTGGCGCCGGTCAGCGGGCCGATGGTACCGATCTTAAACGAAGCGTCGCCCGAAGCGGAACCGCTGTCGCCGCCGTTGGAGGAGCAGCCAGCTAGAATGGACATCGCCCCCAGACCTGCTGCGCTCGCGATAACGCTCCTGCGATTCATAACAGGGTTCAATGACTTACCGGTGAGGCTCGACATGCGGCTCTCCTCTCAAATCTCGTCGGGTTTCGGTTACCCGACAGGCCATCCTTCGCCGTGTTCGGCGTTCGCAAAATAGTAGACGCTTTAGTTAGGAAAAGTGGCGATTATTTCAACTTTTCTTTGGATTTGTTCATTTATCCATATTTCTGCGTATTTCTATTTTTTTATGCAGTAATGCCACTTTATTGTGTAAAAGTAATGTTTCCATTCTGTTACAAGCGTTCCCGCTCTTAATAAACATGGTGTCCCCCTTTTCGCTAGCCGCGATGCGGCCGTCTTGCGGTACAGGGCAAACCTTATGGTGCAAACGTTGACAGTTTGTTACGGAGTTCCGTTTGTAGCGAGCATGTTTCCAATGTTTCCGCAGCGTTTCGGGGGTGCCGTTTTGTGCGACTCCTGTTGCCTGGCGAGCACGCGCCCTCTGTTCACGCTAGAATGCACTCAACCTTTAAGCGGTTAATCCATCCATGAGATGCACGAAGGAGCTATCTATGAGCGAACCCCTGCGCACCGTGAACGTCGGTCTGATCGGTCTGGGAACCGTCGGCGGCGGCGTGGCCCGTCTGATCAAGAGCCACCACGATGAGTACCTGGCAGCCTACGGCATCGACCTTAAGCTGACCCGCGCCTGCGCGCTTGCTTGGGAGCAGGCCGAGTCGGCAGGCATTGAGCGCGAGGCCTTTACGAGTGACTGGCACGACGTCGTCACCGGCCCCGCCGTCGACATCGTCGTCGAGCTGATCGGCGGCGAGCATCCCGCAACCGAGATCTTTACCACTGCCTTTGAGCACGGCAAGCACGTCGTCTCTGCCAACAAGGCCCTGCTGGGCCGTCACGTCGAGACGCTTGCCGAGAAGGCGCGTGCGTGCGGCGTGCAGATTAAGTGCGAGGCCAGTTGCGGCGGCGGCATCCCCATCGTGAGCACGCTTGAGCACGACCTGGTGGGCAACAAGATCCTGACCATCGCTGGCATCCTCAACGGCACCACCAACTATATCCTGTCGCGCATGGACGCCGAGGGCGCCGATTACGCCGACGTGCTCGCCGACGCGCAGGCCAAGGGCTATGCCGAGGCCGACCCGTCCGCCGACGTCGACGGCTTCGACGCCGCCAGCAAGACGGCCATCCTCGCCTCCATCGGCTTTGGCACCCGCGTTACCACCGATGATGTGTACCAGCAGGGTATCCGCACCATCGGCGCCGAGGACATCGCCCAGGCCCGCGAGCTCGGCTACACCATTAAGCTGCTCGGCATCGCCCGCAACACCGACGCCGGCGTCGACGTCCGCGTGCATCCCACGCTGATCCCCGCCGACCACATGCTTGCCAAGGTCAACGGCGCCATGAACGCTGTTTACGTAGTGGGCGACGCCGTGGGCGAGACCATGTTCTACGGTGCCGGCGCAGGCTCCTTCCCCACCGCGAGCGCCGTCGTGGGCGATATCCTGTCGCTCTCCGAGCAGATCAGCCGGGGCGTGGCTCCGCTGCCCGAGATTGAGCCCTATGGTCACAACCTCGCCTTTAAGCCCATGGACGAGCTCCAGACCAAGTACTATGTGCGCCTGAAGGTCGCCGACCGCGTGGGCGCCCTGTCCGAGACGGTCGACATCTTTGCCAAGCACAACATTTCGATCTCGCTCATCAACCAAGTCGAGGACGGCAAGTCGGGTGTCAGCGATGCCTGCTCGGTCATCTTCCTGACGCACCGCGCACTCGAGAAGGACGTCCAGGCTGCCGCCGCGGAGCTTGCCAGCGTCGACTGCGTGGCCGAGGTCGCCAACGTCCTGCGCATCGAGGACGTCGAGGCCTGGACCGAAGGCGTCATGGCCAACTAGTTCGGTTTACACCCCACAACGCATTTGCTCGAAGGGCTCCCGTCTGGTCTTGGACGGGAGCCCTTTCATTTGCACGCTCGGGGCGCATTGACGCGATCCGCGTTTGAACAATTTGACCGTTCGGTGTCAACCAGGGATACCGCTCACCGATAAGCAGGCATGTTTGCTTTTGTCCGCCGCTATCCTGTGCTGCGTACGTCCACCCCCGAAGAATGGAGGCACCATGTTGCTCGAGGGCAAGAAAGCAATCATCACCGGAGGCACGCGCGGTATCGGCTATGCCATCGCCTGCCGCTTTATCGAGGAGGGTGCCACCGTCACCGTCTTTGGCTCGCGTCAGGAGACCGCCGATGCGGCCGTTGAGAAGCTGACAGCCATCTATCCCAACGCCAAGGTCTGGGGTCGCTCCTGCGACCTCACCTCACTCGAAGCCGTGACCGAGGCCTTTACCCAGGCTGCAGCCGATATGGGCGGTCTCGATACGGTCGTCAACAACGCCGGAATCTCCCAGCGCTCACCCCTTTTGGACTATACAGCCGAGGAGTTCGCCAAAGTTATGGACCTCAACGTCGTCGCCGTCTTTAACGGTCACCAGGCTGCCGCCAAGATCATGACCGAGGCCGGCCACGGCGGCACCATCACTACCACAAGCTCGATGGTCGCCAAGTACGGCCAGCCCTCTGGCGTCGGCTACCCCACGTCTAAGTTTGCCGTCAACGGCATGGTCCAGTCGCTCTCTCGCGAGCTCGCCCCCATGGGCATTCGCGTCAACGCCGTTGCCCCAGGCGTAACCAAGACCGATATGGTCGCCAACCTGCCCGAAGAGGTCATCAAGCCCATCATCGCCACTATTCCGCTCGGTCGCATGGGCGAGCCCGAGGACGTTGCCAACGCCTTCGTTTTCCTTGCGAGCGACATGTCCTCCTATGTCACGGGCGCCATCCTCCCCGTCGACGGGGCAGCCCGCTCCTAAAGGTCGAAAGTTTCGGCTTCGAACCTCAACAGAGTTCAACGCAAAAGGCGCGCTGTCCGCATCAACCGCAGGCAGCGCGCCTTCTATTATTTGGACGGAACCCGTATCCCGACATTCCTTGCTACTTGCCGTCGTCGTCCTGGGCTTCATCGCGCGCATAGAGCTCTAGCATGCGGCGGCGGTATTCGTGTACGGCAAGCTTGGCGCGCTCCAGGCGGCGGCGCTCACGCGGAGTCAGCTTGGACGGGTCAACCTCATCACCATAGGTCTTATCGGCAAGAAGACGCGCCGCGTCCACGATGCGGGCATCGATGTGGCCGCTCGCCGCCTCGGCGGAAAGACGCTCGGCAATCGTATCGAGCGTAGGCAGGCCCTCGAATACGCGACCATGGCCATGTGAGGTCAGCAGCTCGTGCTCGCGTGCGAGCAGGCTCGCCAAATCGTGATGGGCGCGCAGGATGTCAAGCGCATCGGATGGATGCTCGGCAACCTCTGCCACGGCGGCGACCGGCGCGGCATCGACCACGCGGTAGAAGAGCTGCGCGAGCAATGGCATCAAGAACACCGTGATGGCACCGGCGGCAACCATGACCGACGCAATATCTTGCGACAGCGCGCCCGCGTTGACGGCAACGCTCGTCACGGCAACGATGATCGGCAGGGCCGTGGTGCAGTACAGGGCCACGGTAATGCGACCATACGCCGACACATCGCGCGTCGCAGGACAAATGCTCATAGAGATGAGAATGGGCACGGCGCGAATGATAAGCAACGCCACGATAAAGCCCGCGAGCAGCCCGGGGCGTGACGCCACGGCCGTCAGGTCGATCTTTGCGCCCGATACGGTAAAGAACACCGGAATCAAAAAGCCGTAGGCCAGGCCGTCGAGCTTGGTCTCGAGCGTATGGTTGCCCTCGGGGATGATATAGCGCAGGACAAAGCCGGCGGCAAAAGAACCCAACACGATGTCGAGATCAAAGACGGCCGAGAACGCCACGAGCGTGACCAGGATGAGCACCGTCAGGCGCACGAAGGTCTGCGACGTGGTATCGGCACGCTCCTCGACAAACGCAAAGAAGCGGCTGCCGACGCGCTTGGAGCGGCTTGGGACCACGGCCAGCAACACGCAAACCACCGCAAACAAGCCAAGGATTACGAGCGTTTGGATGCCAGTGCGAGCAGACAGCAGCACCGACATGGCGAGCACGGGACCGAGCTCGCCCCAAGTGCCATACGCGAGAATCGAGTCGCCCACACGCGTGCCGGTGAGCGAGCGCTCACGCATGATGGGCACGAGCGTGCCGAGCGCCGTAGAAGTGAGGGCAAGCGTCACGGCGATGCCGTCGAAATGACTGACCGAGAACCACGGGGTAAAGCGCACGGCAAGCCAGGCGATACCAAACGTGACGACCCACGTCGCCAAGCCGTAGCGCCCCTCGACGCCCGTAATGCTCTTGGGGTCGATCTCAAAGCCGGCAAGCAGGAACAAAAAGGCCAGGCCGAGCTCGGACACAAGCGAGACCTCGGCATCTACATGAATGACGCCGAGCATATGGGGTCCCAGCACCGCGCCGAGCACGAGCAAAAAGACGGTCTCGGGAACGGGTTTTCCGGGAATCGCCGAGGCGATGAAGGGGCTTGCGAAGGCCACGAGTGCGATGATGGCGAGCGAAACGAATGCCATGTGATGCCTTTCTCTTGTTTGCGCTTCACTGTAGCACCCTCGCCGTCCTCAACGCGCCGCGAGCTGTCGTATCATAGTGAGGTTTACAAACATGTGGCTCAAGGCGACCGCGAGGCTTGCCCCGTAAACCGACCGCTGCCGCATACCGTACCGTACGCCCAACCGATCAGGAAGGCAGGAACCAATGGTCTCTCGTATCTACGTGGAGAAGAAACCCGGGTTCGACGTCGAGGCTCAGCAGCTCAAGGGCGAGCTGACCGAGATTCTCGGCATCAAGGGCATCGAGGCCCTGAGGATCATCAACCGCTACGACGTCGAGGGCATCGACGAGGAGCTTTTCCGCTCCTGCGTGCCGACCGTCTTTAGCGAGCCCCAGGTCGATGTGACCTACGACGAGCTCCCCGCAAGCGATGGCGCCGTCTTTGCCGTCGAATTCCTGCCTGGCCAGTTTGACCAGCGCGCCGACTCCGCCAGCGAGTGCGTGCAGCTCATCAGCCAGGGCGAGCGCCCCGCCGTGCGCTCCGCCAAGGTCTATATGATCTCGGGCGCTCTGGACGAAGCCGCCATCAAGGCCATCAAGCACTACGTGGTGAACCCCGTCGAGGCGCGCATCGCCTCGCTCGACTTGCCCGAGACGCTGTACATGGAGACCCCCGAGCCCCAGCCCGTCGAAGTGCTCGACGGCTTCCGCGAGCTCGATGAGGCCGGCCTTGCCGTCTTCATCGCCGATCGCGGTCTTGCTATGGACGAGGCGGACATCGCCTTCTGCCAGCAGTACTTCCGCGATGAGGACCGCGACCCCACCATCACCGAGATCCGCGTGATCGACACCTACTGGTCCGACCACTGCCGCCACACCACCTTCGGCACCGTCCTAGATGACGTGACGATCGACGACGCCGTGGTGCAGCAGGCCTTCGACCGCTACATGGAGATGCGCCACGAGCTCGGTCGCGACGCCAAGCCCGTCTGCCTCATGGACATGGGCACCATCGGCGCCAAGTACCTCAAGAAGACCGGCGTCATGACCGATGTCGACGAATCCGAGGAGATCAACGCCTGCACCGTCAAGGTGAAGGTCGATGTCGACGGCGAGGACCAGGACTGGCTGTTCCTCTTTAAGAACGAGACCCATAACCACCCGACCGAGATCGAGCCCTTCGGCGGTGCCGCCACCTGCGTGGGCGGCGCCATCCGCGACCCGCTCTCGGGCCGCAGCTATGTGTACCAGGCCATGCGTGTCACCGGCGCCGGCGACCCCACCGTCCCGGTTTCCGAGACGCTCGAGGGCAAGTTGCCGCAGCGCAAGCTCGTAACCACCGCTGCCGCCGGCTACTCCAGCTACGGCAACCAGATTGGCCTTGCCACCGGCCAGGTCAACGAGCTCTATCACCCCGGTTACGTGGCCAAGCGCATGGAGGTCGGCGCCGTCGTGGGCGCCACCCCGGCAAACCACGTTCGTCGCGAGTGCCCCGCCCCCACCGACAAGATCATCCTGCTGGGTGGCCGCACCGGCCGTGACGGCATCGGTGGCGCCACCGGCTCCTCCAAGACCCAGAACACCGAGTCCATCGAGACCTCGGGTGCCGAAGTCCAGAAGGGCAACGCCCCGGTCGAGCGCAAACTGCAGCGTCTGTTCCGCCGCGGCGATGCCTGCCGTCTGATCAAGCGCTGCAACGACTTTGGCGCCGGCGGTGTCTCGGTCGCCGTGGGCGAGCTTGCCGACGGCCTGTATGTCGACCTTGATACCGTGACCAAGAAGTACGACGGCTTGGACGGCACCGAGCTCGCCATTTCCGAGTCCCAGGAGCGCATGGCCTGCGCCGTCGCCGACGGTGACGTCGAGGAGTTCATGGGCTACGCCGCCGAGGAGAACCTGGAGGCAACCGTCATCGCCGAGGTTACCGCCGAGCCGCGCATGCGCATGGCCTGGAACGGCGTCGCCATCGTCGATCTGTCCCGCGAGTTCCTCAATTCCAACGGTGCGCCCAAGCACCAGGTCGCCCACGTCTGCGCCCGCAGCGTGTGGCAGCCCAGCTGGGCCGGCACCACGCTTGCCGAGCGCATGACCTCGCTCGTCACCGACCTCAACGTCGCCTCCAACAAGGGCCTTTCCGAGCGCTTCGACTCCACCATCGGTGCCGCGACCGTGCTCATGCCCTTTGGCGGCAAGACGCAGCTCACTCCGAGCTCTGCCATGGTCGCCAAGTTCCCCGTGGACGGCGAGACCACCACGGCAAGCGCCATGGCATGGGGCTTCAACCCCTACCTGATGGAGGCCGACCAGTTTGCCGGCGCCTACCTATCCGTGGTCGAGTCCATCGCCAAGCTCGTGGCCGCCGGCTTTGAGCACAAGCGCGCCTACCTCTCCTTCCAGGAGTACTTCGAGCGCCTGCGTACCGAGGCCGAGCGTTGGGGCAAGCCCATGGCAGCCGTCCTGGGCGCCCTTATGGCCCAGGTCGACCTGGGTGCCGGCGCCATCGGCGGCAAGGACTCCATGAGCGGCTCTTTTGAGGACGAAGCCGGCGAGCTCAACGTTCCTCCGACCCTGATCAGCTTCGCTGTCGCCGTGGGCAAGGCGGCCCGCGCCGTCTCGCCCGAGTTCAAGGGCCTCACGCACCGCGTCGTCCGCATCACCCCCGCCACCTATGGCGAGGACTACCGCCCCGACGCCCAGCAGCTGCTCGCCGCGTTTGACGCCGTCGAGGCGCTCACCGCCACCGGTGACGCCCTGGCCGTCTCTACGCCCGGCTACGGCTGCGGCGCCGAGAGCCTCTTTAAGATGTGTGTCGGCAACCAGATTGGCATCGAACTTGCCGAGGACGTGGACGTGGAGAGCCTCTTCACCCCGCTCTACGGCAGCTTTATCGTCGAGCTCGCCGAGGACGCCGAGCTGCCCGAGGTCGCCGACGGCGTTGTCGTGGAGCCCCTGGGTACCACCGTCGAGGGCTATGTCATCGACACCGGCTCCGAGGTCATCGAGCTCTCCGAGCTCCAGGAGGCCTGGGAGAGCGGCATCGAGGGCGTCTTCGCCTACCGCAGCGCCGGCGAGACCCCCGAGGTCGAGACCATCGACTTCCGCGCCAAGGACATCCACGTGTACGGCGGCGCCAAAATCGCCCGCCCGCGCGTGGTTATCCCCGTGTTCCCCGGCAACAACTGCGAGTACGATAGCGCCCGTGCCTTCCGCGCAGCCGGTGCCGAGGCCGACACCTTCGTGATCAACAACCTCACGCCCGAGGCCGTCGCCGAGAGCACCCACGAGCTTGCCCGCCGCATCCGTGCAAGCCAGATTGTCATGATCCCCGGCGGCTTCTCGGGCGGTGACGAGCCCGACGGCTCCGCCAAGTTCATCACGGCGTTCTTCCGCGCTCCTGAGGTCACCGAGGCAGTCCGCGACCTGCTCAAGGCCCGTGACGGCCTGATGCTGGGCATCTGCAACGGCTTCCAGGCCCTGATCAAGCTCGGCCTGGTGCCCTACGGTGACATCGTCGACGCCACGCCGGATGCACCCACGCTGACGTTCAACACCATCGGTCGCCATCAGAGCCGCCTGGTGCGCACCCGCATCTCGTCCAACCTGTCCCCGTGGCTGTCGCAGTGCAGCCTCGACGACCCCTACACCGTCGCCATCAGCCACGGCGAGGGCCGCTTTGTCGCCAACGACGAGGTGCTCGCCCAGCTCATCGCCAACGGCCAGGTCGCCACGCAGTACGTGGGCGAGGACGGCAAGCCGAGCATGGACCTTTCCGTCAACCCCAACGGCTCCGCACTCGCCATCGAGGGCATCACGAGCCCCGACGGCCGCGTCTTGGGCAAGATGGGTCATGCCGAGCGCCGCGGCGACAACCTGTACCGCAACGTGCCCGAGCATGTCCCCGGCGATAAGTTCATGCCGATCTTTGAGAGCGGCGTGGCCTACTTCGCTTAAAGCTATCCCATCGGGTACAATCCCCTCGGGTAACAACACCCGCCACCGGCACGCCCGGTGGCGGGTTCTTTTTTGCTTCGCGCATACAGGAAGGACATCATGGAAAGCCGCAAGCCGTATCTCGCCACCCTGCCCGGGCTCATCCTGGGCTGCCTCGTCTGCTGCGCGCTCTGGGGGTCGGCTTTTCCCTGCATCAAGATCGGCTACGGCCTCTTTGGCATTCCCGCGCACGACAGCGCCTCGCAGCTGCTCTTCGCGGGTCTGCGCTTCACCCTTGCCGGCATGCTGGTCATTGTCGGCATGAGCGTGGCCCAGCGCCGCCCGCTCGTTCCGCAAGCGCGCGATATCAAGTCTATCCTCACGTTGTCGCTCTTCCAGACTATCGGGCAGTACTTCTTTTTCTACCTGGGACTCTCGCGCGCCAGCGCCATGTCGAGCTCCATCATCGAGGCCAGCGCCAACTTCTTGGCCATCCTCTTTGCCGCCCTGGCGTTTCACACCGAAAAGCTCGATGCGGCCAAGGTGCTCGGCTGCGTACTGGGCTTTGCCGGCGTCGCGCTCGTCAACCTTTCGGGCGCGGACGGTACCTTTGGCTTTACGCTCGACGGCGAGGGCTTTATCCTGGCCTCCACCGTCGCGGGTGCCCTTTCGACCTGCCTGATCGGCATCTTCTCGCGCGAGCACGACGGCGTCTTGCTTGCCGGGTGGCAGTTCTTGGTCGGCGGCCTGGTCCTCACCGCCATCGGCTTTTTGATGGGCGGCACGCTCTCCCCCACAGCGATTGCCCCCGCCATCGCGCTCATCATCTACATGGCGCTTATCTCCGCGGTCGCGTACTCGCTGTGGTCGCGCCTGCTTGCCGTCAACCCCGTAAGCCGCGTTTCGGTCTTTGGCTTTATGAACCCAGTCTTTGGCGTGCTGCTGAGCGCGCTGCTGCTCGGCGAGGGCGCTGGCACGAGCCCCGTTACCGTCATCGTTGCCCTGCTGTTGGTCTGCGGCGGCATCATCATCGTCAACAAACCCAAAAAGGCCTAGCGAGCTCACTTTTTTGAGAGGTTGTTCGCACACTTTAGCTTATTGGAGTACATCGGTGAGCTGAGGGCCGCCACGCACGCAAGCGTGCGCCCCTTTTTCTAGCGTATCTGAACGCCGGCTTTCTTTTTCTCGGCCTTGACGCGGTAGAGCTCCGCATCGGCAGCGCGAAGTAAGTCTTGCCAGGTATCAACACTATCGCCGACCCGCGCGTAACCAATGGACATCCGCAATGCATACGGCACCTCGGCACGAGCGAGCTCGTCGTTAATCGCCGAACACAGGTCCATGATGTCCTGCTCCGCCGCTGCCTTTTGAAGCACCACGAACTCATCGCCGCCATAACGTGCGATAAAGCCACCAGACGCTGAGCAGACCTCTTTGAGCGTAGCAGATACGACCTGGAGGGCATGGTCGCCCTCCACATGTCCATAGCGATCGTTAATCTGCTTAAAGCCGTCAGCGTCCATCATGAGCAGATACACATCTTCGGCCTGATCCATATTCGAGAAGAGCGACAGCATATAGGTCTCAAAGCGGTTGCGATTGTTGAGACCGGTCAACGGGTCGGTCGAGATCATCTGCTCCTGGCAAACAATGTAGAGCTGCAACATACTTAACATGATGCCGACACTAAGGCAAGGACCCGAATAAAAGACCTGAAAGACACCAGCTACCAGGGCCGGAATGGCGAAAAATGCCAAGGTTTGATAGATGGCCTTCTTTTGTAGGCTCTCGACCTTGCAAGATTGTATAAACGCATGCAGGGACGTATATATAACGTAGCAGTAGCTGACGATGGGCTGGATCATATAGACAAAACCACGACGATACGCGCCCTGCGCATCGATATAGAACAGGGCATGCGTCCAGTAGCTCGAAAACGCCAGTACGACTACCAGCGCCGCAGGCAGCGTTACAAGCGCCACTCTAGAGCGCGCGGTCAAAAGGCGAGAACCCTGCACCGTCTCGGAATAGATAAACCAAATAAGGCACGCGGCGGCAAAGAGCGAAAACGAAACCGCGTTGGAAATCCAGTTGGCAGCAATGCCCAGCGTGCCGCCCACACCGTCCGAAAGCGTCCAGATTATATCGAATAACATGTACGCGGCAGAGGTGTAGCCGAGCGTACTAAACAATAACTGCTGGGTACTCGAGAACAAGGAGTGGCGACTTCGCGCGGCAAGCCCGATAAGAACAATCATGCATAGCAGGAATATCTCGATCTTGAGTGCCTTAACCACTAGACGCCATCCCTTCAATATCCAAGTGGTCAGAATCGCCCGATTCGTGCCTGGGCAATAAACACCCCTACTCCGCAGGGGTATAGGGAATAATAGCAGAGCGCCCGAACGTCACTGCAAGACAGCTCTCGTTCGGGCGCCCATACGGCGCGAATTGCACACGCCGGCTTGATTGACTCGCGTCGACGATTACTCGCCGTCGATGTCGGTCGCGACGGCCTCCTCAATAGCCTCGACGCCTTCGACCGACAGATCCTCTTCGCCGTGGCAGAACTTCTTATCGACCCAGCCGGTCAGAATCGGGGCCATGATGGCCGTGATGATGACGGCGGTGGCGATCTGCGCATACGCGGTGGGCGCAAGCTCGGCATAGCGCGGCGCGACCTCAGCAAGAGCAACCGGCGTGGTCATAGCCGTGCCGGCGATGGTGGAGCAAGCAACGGCGGCCTTGCCGTTGCCGCCGCACAAGCGCTCGAAGGCAAAGGTGATGGGGCCAACGATAAAGAGGGTGATGAGGCCCAACAGAATGCCGGAAATACCGCCGGTGATAAAGCTCGACAGGCTCATGGACGCACCGAGCTGAAATCCGATGACGGCAATCGCGGGATTGGCACCGGGAACCAGCAGGTTCTTGATAAACGGGAACAGGTTGCCCAGAACCATGCCAATAACGAGTGGCAAGATGGAGCCGATAATGGTGCCAATGGGAATGTTGGCGAGGCCGGAAACACCGAGGATGATCATCGTGACGGCGGGGCCAGCCGTAAAGAACAGGATACCGACGGCGCCCTGCTCGGACTCATCGCCGAACTCGCCCATGATGCCCGTATAGAGCGCCATGTTGCAAAACGTGATGCCGCCGATGATAGACACGGAGCTCAGACCCAGGAAGTTGTCGTTAAAGAAATATGCCACGCCCAGGCCGAGAGCCGCTGCGACGACCAGCTTGGGGATCAGCACGACGATACCGGTCTTGATGGCACCCGGCGTGGACTTAAAGCTGATGCCGGCGCCCACAAACAGCAGGATCGCGGCGACAATGGTATTGGAGCCACCGCGGCAGGCAGCCGTAAAGAATCCGCCGATCTCAAAAACCTGCGGGCAGAAGGTGTTGAGCAAAAGACCGACGATCATCGGATAAATCATGATGTCGCCCGGGATGCGCGGGACCTTGAATTTCTTTTGCTCGTTGGTGGTTGCTTCCTGTGCCATGAAACCCCCATTTCCGCTGACGGGATACAAAAGCCCACGTCACGCTTTGCTACAGTAAAGTTTGACCATGGTACCAGAAGAAATAGACCAGCTCGGTGAAAAACTCGACAAGTTGGGATGGAACGAGATTCGGCGCCCGCGACGCCACCCCTATATAAGGCTCAAGACGATATAGAGTACGATGCCCGAGACGCAGCACCACAGCATCGATTTTGTCTTGACCGCCACGACCACGACGCCGGCGGCCGCAATCCAGGGAACCAAGGCAGGCCAGAGCCCCGCGTCGAACGCGCCGGGACTCACCAAGTCGTTGGCGACCAGCGCGGCAAAGGCAGCGGGCGGGATATAGCCCAGGGCCTCGGTAATACGGGGCGACAGGGTCCGCCCGCGCAAGGCGAACGCCGGCGCGATGCGAAAGAACGCGATAGCAGCCCACGACGACAGCCACAGAACCAAGAACTCGTTAACGGGCATCGCGGGCACCTCTTCCGTCAAATACAGCATCGCACGCCAGCGCAATGGCAATGCCGACCACGACGCTTGCCGGCACGGTAATATTCATGAGGCCCAAGAACTTGCATACGGCGACGGACACCGCGCCCGAAACCGCCGCGACAACGTTGCCGCGCGACAACCGCTGCGAAAAGAGTAGACAGATAAAGAGCGACGTGCAGACGAAACTCGCAATAGCGGTGGGAACATCGACAACGGCGCCGACGATGGCGCCCGTCGTACACGATACGCCCCATGTTGCGATAAGGATCACGTTGAGCACAAAGGACTCGCGCGGGCCCCAATCCTCCCCTTCAACCAACTTGGCAAGCGAGATGCCATATGCCTCCTCGGTAAGTGTCGCGGCAACAGCCAGCGTCTGACGCTTCGAGGCGCCCGCCAGATGGGGTGCGATCGATGCCGAGTAAAGCGCAAAGCGCGAGGAGATGGCGGCGACGCTCGCGACGATCGATGCTGCAGGCACGCCCGCCAGCCACAGGTTGCAGATCATAAACTGGCCGCTGCCCGTCACAAACGTGCTGCTCAGAGCAAAGACCATCCAGGGCTCCATTCCCGTCTGCCCCATGATCATTCCGCACGGCGCGCCTATTGCAACATAGGTAAGCATCACTGGCCAGACGATTTTAAAGATCCTAAGGACCATGCCACTCCCATTCTGGTAAGTCGTCTGCAGCGCGCCTTGCAACGCAGCAGAAATATCAACCGGTGGCAATAAAGTTCACCTACAATTGCCACCGGATCGAAAGACACAACTTTTTAGGAAGTCATTATGACAGTTATCGATCGAGACCGGGCGCGCGCGGCCTTCAAAAGCTACACCGATGCCTACGACGCCACCAACCCACGCATCGCGCTCAAAATCGAGCATACGTACCACGTGGCCGAGGCATGCGATGCCGTAGCGCGCGAGCAGGGCTGGTCGTCAGAAGATATTGACCTGGCATGGCTTTGCGGCCTGCTACACGATATGGGCCGCTTTGAGCAGTTGCGGCGCTGGGACACCTTTAAGGACGCCGAGAGCATGAGCCATGCAGCGCTGGGCATCGAGGTCCTCTTTGGCGAGAATCCCGCCGATGCACCCGCCGTAACGAGCATCCGCGACTTTATCGATGACCCGGCAGAGGACGAACTGATCCGCGCGAGCATCGCCCACCACAGTGATTTTCGCCTGCCCACGGAACTCGACACCCGTACACGGAGCTTCTGCGAGATCGTGCGCGATGGCGACAAGATTGACATTATGCGCACCATCGCCGACAGCACCGTCGACACCATCCTCAAGGTGGATGAGGACACGTTTCTCGCCAGCCACTTCTCGACACCGGCGCTTACCGCCTTTGACGAGCATCGCTGCGTCGCGCGTGACGAGCGCAACGAGCCGGCGGACTACCTGGTGGGGCTCATCTGCTTTATGTTTGAGCTCGTCCATCCGGCAAGCCGTGCACTGGCGCGCGAGCAAGGCGATATCTATCGCCTGCTCGACGCGCCCTTTGGCATTACGCGACCCTTTACCGACCCCGCCGCGCAGGCAACCTGGAGCCGCCTTAAGGACGAGCTGCGCCGCTGGCTGGCAAGCGCTTAGCACTCGAGCTGAGCCAGCAGTTCCTCAACGATCTCAACGGCATCGCCGACGACCTTGTACTGGGCGGCACCGAAGATGGGGGCATCCGGGTCCTCATTGATGGCAACAATGCACTCCGCCCCACCGATGCCGGCGAGATGCTGGATAGCACCCGAGACACCGATGCTCACGAGGAGCTTGGGCGAGACCGATACACCCGTCTGGCCAATTTGGTGGCGATACTCCAACCAGCCTGCCTCCACAATGGGACGCGTGCAACCAAGCTCGGCACCCAGGGCATCGGCGAGCTTTCGCATCAGGGGCAGATTCTTCTTGGAGCCGATGCCGCGGCCCACCACGACCAGACGCTCGGCATCGGCAATTGAGGCCTGCTGTCCCCACTCCTCGGCGGGAATCGAGATCTCGACGCGGGCCTTAACGTCATCCGCAAGCACTACCTGGGTAATCGTGCCGGAGCGGCTATAGTCAAACTCGGGCGCCTTAAAGATGCCGGGGCGCACCGTTGCCATCTGAGGACGGTGGTTGGGGCAGATAATGGTGGCCATCAGGTTGCCGCCAAACGCCGGGCGCGTCTGCTGCAGCAGACCCGTCTCCGTATCCACCGAAAGCACCGTGCAATCAGCCGTAAGGCCCGTCTGCAGGCGCACGGCAACGCCGGGTGCCAGTTCGCGGCCAAACGCGGTCGCGCCGTACAGAATGGCCTCGGGCTTGCGCTCGGCCACCAAATCGTAGATCAGGCGAGCATAGACCTCCGCGTCGTTCTGACGCAGGCGCTCGTCACGACAGACCAGAACTTCGTCCGCGCCGGCACAAACCAGGTGTTCGAGGTCCTCGAGCGAGCCCTCGGGGCTCATGCCGACCAGTGCCACCAGGCGACAGCCGCGGGCATCAGCAAGCTCGCGTCCCTTGCCCATGAGCTCGAAGGCCACGGATGCCACGGCATCGTGCTTGTCAGTTTGCACGAAGACCCAAATGTCTCGATATGCGTCAAGGTCTACCGCGCCGGCGGCCTCGTCGCGCTCGATCGAGATGGCGTTGACGGGGCAGGCGTCGACGCACCCGCCGCACAGGATACAGCCGTCGGTTACGCGGGCACAGCGATTGGGGCGCTCGCCCTCCACCACAATGCCGCCCGAGGCACAGGCGCGAACGCAGCGACCGCAGCCGATACAGGCTTCGCTATCGATAATCAGCCCGCTCATCTATGCCATCCCCTCAATAATCTTGGCAAGTTTTACCGCCTGCCCGGACGCCGTTCCCTCGACGGCCTCGCACGTTTGGTCACGGTCGGGCACAAACGAGCGCACGACCTGCGTCGGTGATCCGGCAAGGCCGCAACGCGAGGGGTCGGCGTTTACGTCGGCAGCGCTGGCCACGCGCACGTCTGCATCCTCGGCCGCGCGAATACCGGCAATACTCGGCATGCGCAGCTGGCCAATCTCCTTGGCAGTCGTCATCGCACACGGCATCTCCAGGTACACCGTCTCCTCGCCGGCATCGCAGCCGTGAACGAGCGCCAGCGAGCCACACGTCGTAAATCCCGCGCTCTGCACACAGCTCACGTCGGTCACGCAGGGGACCCCAAAGGCGCCGGCCAGCTCGGGGCCGATCTGGGCCGTATCGCCGTCCACTGCCATCTTGCCGCAGATGAGCAGGTCAAAATCCTCATCGAGTGCCTCGATGCCGCATTTGAGGGCATAGGTGGTGGCTAGGGTATCGGCGCCCGCAAAGGCTCGGTCGGTCAGCAGCAGCGCGTCGTCGGCACCGCGGGCGATGCAGTCGCGCAGCAGCGATTCGGTCGCGGGGATGCCCATCGACACCACCGTCACACGCACGTCCATGCCAAAGCCGATAAAGTCGTCCTTCAGCGCTAGCGCACATTCGAGGGCACTTGCATCGAAGGGATTAATGACCGCCTGCTTGCCATCACGCACGATAGTATTGGTCTTGGGGTCCATCTTGACCTCGGTGCTTCCGGGCACCGCCTTGACGCACACCACCATATGGAAATCACTCATCTTCACGCGCCCCCTTTCTGAACGAGTTCATCCAAGAGCTTCTCCGTAAACAGGTTGCCGCGACCCAGCTGGCCGGCAGGATCGAGCTGGAGTTTGAGACGCGCCGACTCGACCATGGCCTCGTGGCCGTACATCGTCTCCAAGAAGCCCGCCTTGATCTTGCCGACGCCGTGTTCGGCAGAAACGGCACCGCCCATGGCCGTGACCTCGGAAGCCCACTGGGCAAAGAGTTCTCCACCACGACGGTAGTCTTGCGCATCGCGCGGCAGGATGTTCACATGCAGATGGTTGTTCCCGATGTGTCCCCAGGCAGCAGACTCAAGCCCGCTTTCGGCCAGCGTGCGGCGATAGAGGGCCATGACATCGGCAAGGCATGCATTGGGCACCGACATGTCCGAGCCCAACTTGGTGATAGTGGGATCCGTGCGGCGGCGCTCGTCGATAAGCATGTTGACGCTCTCAGGCACCGCGTGGCGGAAGAACCGCTGGCACTCGCGATCGACTTCGGTGCGGGCGACCCATGTCGCATCGTCGCGGCCGCCCGCAAGCTCCAGCACCCATCCCAGGTGGTACAGCTCCTCGGTCGCCTGCGCCTCGTCGTCGCAGTCGAGCTCCACGTAGACACAGACCTTTGCCTCGTCGTCGAGCGCCGGCAGCGAGGCAAACGCCGTCGACTGCTCGCGCTGGCGACGTAGAATATCCAGGGCGCCAGCATCGAAGTACTCGATGGCAGCCGCATGGGACAGGACAGGGCGCACGGAATCGGTAAAGGACACCGCCTTGTCCTCGCTATCGAAAAAGCAACTCACACCCCATACGACCGAAGGTGCCGCCTGCAGGGCGATCTCGAGCTCGGTAATGACGCCGAGCGTGCCGCACGCGCCGATAAAGAGGTCGATGGCGTCCATATCGTCCGCAACGAAATAGCCTGAGGCATTTTTTGTCTCGGGCATGGTATAGCCGGGAAGATCGAGCTCGAGCGTACGGCCCGCTGCCGTCACGAGCGACAGGTGGCGGTCCTGGGCAAAAGCCTCGCCGCGCTGAAGCTCAAGCAAATCGCCATCAGCCAGCGCGACGTGGAGTCCCGTGATATGCGGGCGCATGGGACCGTAAGCGTAGCTGCGGGCGCCTGAGGCGTTGCATGCCGCCATGCCGCCCAGACAGGCAGATGCCTCGGTGGGATCGGTGGGAAAGAACTGCTCGGGGGACTCTTGGAACTCCTCGTAGGCCTCAAGCGATGCCTGGTCCCAACCAGCGGTCGGCAGTACCTTCTTGCTCAGCTGCTTACGCAGCTCCGAGAGCACAACGCCCGGCTCCACGCGCAGCAGAAATTGGCCTTGTTCATCGCGGCGAAGGCCCAAGTAGCGATTCATACGGGAAGTATTGAGGATATGCCCACCGTGGGGCACGGCACCGGCGGCAAGGCCGGTTCGGGCGCCCTGAACCGTTACCGGGACACGCTCGGCATGGAGCGTTTCCAAAATGGCACGGACCTCGTCTTCCGTTGTCGGAAACGAGATGCTCGATGCTTCGCCCGATGCGCGAGATTCGTCGCGGCCATACTCTTCGAACTCGTCGGTGAAGGGTTTGATGGTTGCAGACACGCGAACTCCCCCTTTATCTAACTACAGTGTTTGCAGGGAGATGTTACCGCATCGTTTCGTCGACGTGTTCGAAACCGTCTCCATAATTGGCGATTTTTACGTTTGCGCAATTCGGCGAGCGGCTGGATTTCCTCGGCAGACGATGCTTTTGACAAATATCGCCCCGCCGTCGCCGACCGCTCGATTGTCGCTCGAAAAAAGTTGAAGTAATTATTTCCATCTTTTACCTGCGGAGATGTCAATCCGTCAAGCATTTGGTCAGAAATTGGTCAAGTAGCGGCTGATACGGTCGGCGTCGACAGCCAAAACCGATAGAAGTTTTGGCCCCAGAAGCAGGGAGGTTCCCATGGCATATTACTGGCCCCAGTACGGCGTCGCCATCGAGGTCGACGACGATCCCTATCTCCTGCCTTTCGACGAAGAGGCGTTCCCCGAAACGGCGGTCTACCACGTCACCACCGATGTTATCTGCGACCCCGAGTCGTTCTCGGCGCTCGCCCACCACATCGCGCGTATCCACGACATCGAGCTCCCTCACGACTTTGACGAGCTCATCTACTCGCGCCGCCTGATGCTTCACATGCTCTTTGGAGCGGACCCGTCCACGTTCGCACGTGTCTACACCACCAAGGACGCCGCATGAGTGCGAAGAAGCCGCCCCGCCTCGCAGGACTGGGGCGTCGCAAGAAACTCGTCGTTGTCTGTCTGGCTATCGTCTGCGCCCTTGTCGCCGTAGGACTATACGCCTGGCAGTCGCAGCCCGTGCCCGAAGCGGGCGCCTCAGTCACGACGGCAGAGGGTAAATCGCGACAAGAAATCCAAGATGAGCTCGATGCCATCGTCCGCGACAACATGATGACGATTTCGGTCGCGCCGGTCGCTCAGCTACAGGAGGACGGCAAGCTGCGCGTCAACGTGCAAAACGTCCAAGACAATAAATTTCCCCAGCGATTCCGCGTCATCCAAAACGACGAGACCATGTACGAATCCGGTGTGGTCGAGACCGGCAAGACAATCGAGACGTGCCCCGCCGGCGACATCAAAGAAGGCGAGGCATACATCGAGATCCAGGCACTCGATGCCAAGACCCTCGACAGCCACGGCAATCCGACACGTGTCAAGGTACGGGTTGAGCAAGCCGAGAACTAGCTTTTTCGACCGACGCGGCACCGCACGCAATTCACCAGCATTCGTCCAATCATCGCGGGGACGGCCCGCGGCGAATAGAAAGGAACGACCATGGACATCACCAGGAACATGAACGGAGCCAGAGCGCTCGTCGTGGGCGCAGGGCTCGCGCTCTCGCTCGCAATGGGCGCCGCCCCGACGCCAGCTCTGGCAGCCGGGCGCGTTGGAACCACAAAAGTAATGGTCAGGACCGAGATCGACAACGTAGAGTTCAAAGTTCCGACGGTTATTCCCTTCGTCGCCAAGGCCGACGGCACGCTTCAGGGCCCCTCAGAAGACGCGACCACCATCGACAATCATTCGGCCTACGGCATCCATGTCACCAACATGAAGATCGACGCCATGAACACCTGGACCATTGCCGCCGACGCCAAGGCCGGAACCGCGCAGAATTCCATCGACTTTAAGGTCGGCCCCAACGGCGCACTCCAGAACGCCAGCGCCGCAATGCAGGAGACGGGCCTCGATCTTTCCAAGAATGCAGCCTTCGACATGGGCTACCAGGGCATTGCCGGCGGCACGGACAAAATTAAGCTCAAGACAAGCGGAAACGTCGCCCGCGTCACGCGCGACATCTTCCGCGTAACCGGCGAAGGCGATCAAGTTGCAACGATCACCTGGACGGTCGAGCCCGGTGCGCACACGGCATAAGGCCGTCGCCCTGGCCACCGCCGTCAGTATCCTAGCGTTTGGGCCAGCCATGGCCTTTGCCCAGCAAGAACAGGCGCAGGCCGCCACGCAGGTGACGGTCGACCTCTCGGAGCTCGACCGCGGCAACTGCAAGGAACCGTTGGCACAGACAGACGACAGACGATGGCTCTTGGCAGCAGGCGCCACGACAGCAGGCGCGGGAACCGCCGGCCTCGGTCTGCACATCAAACGCAGCCAGAAACGAAACACGGACAGGCCGCACTAAATTAGCTAAGGAGACCCCATGGCATCGAAGAACCTTTTGCCCGTCGTCGCACTCTGCGGCGCGCTCGCAACCGGAACGCCTGTCGCCGCTTGGGCGACTCCCGTCATGGCAGACTCCTTACCAGCAGCCCTAAGCTCCGCACCAAATCCGTCGAGCGCCATTGCGTGCAAGCGTTTTTCGTTCGCACAGGCCGCAATCTCAACCTCGGGATGCCTTCGTCGTAATACGGACGGCTCGATAGTCGTGGATATCAATCGTTCGAACAAGGCAAACGGCTCCCAGGCGGGGTGCGCCGTCTGCACGTGGCGCTCGATTGTGCTCGATGCAGATGGCGATCCGTGCGATTTGGGGTTGCGCATCGATATCGCTTCGGTCGATGACTCGGCGAACGGAGCGAAGGTCGCCTTCGACGGTGCGTTTTTCGAGAAAGGAGGCGGTATATGTCTGGGCTGCGCCGCCGCGAATGCAGACGATGTGCAGCCCACCCTCTCATTCACGGCATCGCTGCGGCTGACCAAGGCGGGCACCGATGCCATCGCGGCGGGAGAAGCATCCCTGCTGTTCTACGCCGCCAGCACCGAAGACACAGACATTCATTTCGAGAAGCCAGCCGGATCGCTCAGCCTTACGCGCGGGACGGAGGCAGGCCCTATTGCGATCGATACCCACACGCTAGGCAGGCAACGCATTCTTGCCGACCCGGCGCTTCTCGAGATGGAGTGGAACGGATCCGGAGCCGTCGGGATTGTCCCCTCCGCGCTTGACGCCAAGACGCTCCCCTCAAACGACGAACCCATCAACGCAACCATACAAGAAGAGAGCACGGACAAAGAAGCAGGTGCGGGCGACACGCCGTCGCCGACAAACAGCGTCCCAGCTTCTTTCGAAGCACCGAATGAGCCCGCTACCGGTCCAAACGATCCCGAGCTCGCGGACAGTCTGGGGCTTGCTGATCCTCAGGAGATCGATGAAGGTAACTGCTGCGTGCTTGCCGCCCTCGACCACACAGAGGTCATCGATGCTGCAAACATCGAAGTTGCCGCCGCCAATCAGCCCGTCCGCAAGTCGGCCATCATCGCATTTCCCGAATCCATCGAAGTCGTCTTTTTGCCATCGGGCGAGGTCGTGGCCCCAACACTGCTCACCTTGTTGGGCGCCAAGAATACTCGAAACGAAATTAAAAAGGTCACGGTTGTCGACCCTGCAACCACCGCTAAACTGCGTCTATACGCCGTTGCCCCAGACGGAGGCAAGACCTTGGAATTCGATGGCGACACACTTCTAGCCTGGCGACGTCTGGACATTATGCAAGACGTCTCGTATCAGATCGAACTCGAAGGGTTTGATCGTGCCCGCGATGCCAATATCATCGCCGCGGCTATTGAATCCCCGCAGCGGCTTATGACACTGCGCTTTGACTACTACCCCTATGTCCCGACAACCACCTGAGGCTTAAATGCTGCGCATCATTCCTAATACCACTTATATAACGTATTAGATGAGTCGCGATGTGCCTCGCATTTCGTTCTGCTACGATTGCCACGTTGGCATCAATACAGGAGGGCTCATGCCGGGCTTGGGAACAATCATCAACGTTGCGCTTTTAGTTGCGGGCGGTCTTTTGGGATTAGCGGGCGGCCGCTTCATTACACCGCGCATCCAAGACACGCTCATGAAAGCATCGGGGCTGTGCGTCCTGTTTATCGGCCTGGGCGGCACCATGCAAAAGATGCTCATCATCGATGGAAAGGCGCTAGCGACCACCGGTACCACCATGCTCATCGTCTCATTTGCGCTCGGCTCGCTCATCGGCGAGGCCGTCAACTTGGAAGCCGCCATCGAGAACCTTGGCGAATGGCTCAAGCGCAAGACTGGCAGTGAGGGCGATAACGAGTTCACCAACGCTTTTGTCTCGACTTCACTCACCGTGTGCATTGGCGCCATGGCCATTGTGGGATCGATCCAGGACGGTCTGCTCGGCGACTGGTCAACGCTTGCCCTCAAGGGCGCACTGGACTGCATCATCGTCTGCACCATGACGGCCTCGCTTGGCCGCGGCTGCATCTTCTCGGCCCTGCCCGTCGCCGTGTTCCAGGGGACGATCACGTTGTTTGCCGGCGCGCTCTCCCCCATCATGACCACAGCTGCCCTCAACAGCCTTTCGCTCGTAGGTTCCATGCTCATCTTCTGTGTCGGCGTCAACCTCATCCGTCCTCAGACCTTCCGCACGGCCAATATGCTTCCCTCCGTCGTCATCGCCGTCATCTACGCCCTCCTGTTCTAAATCTATCAACGCAGCGGCATCTCGAACATCTGTTTGATGCTGTGCTATGATATGAGGTCACCGTAGCTGTGTTCGAGAGGAGGAGCGGTGGCCGACCAGGACATCAAGATGCTCATCGAGCGCATCATGGCCGAGGCCCGGACCCATCAGTCCGCCCGCTTCTCAAACGAAACCTACGCAGACGAGCCGATTCTCAAAACCGGCCGACAGATGCAGAATTTCCTCCCCGACCAGTACCGTAAAATGCGCGAGATATCGCGCTGGCAGGATGACCCCAAGGGCGGTGCGGGCCGCTGGCTTTCGGAAGCCGAGCTTTTTTACCGCCAGGGCCTGCTGATGGCCGACTTTGAGGACGACTGTCCCTACAACGGCACCTTTAAGTCGTACTTTCCCACCTACAACGCCATGAGCGACCGGCAGCTGCGCGGCTACTTTACCTGGCGTGCCCAAGTGCGCCGCGGAACCGTCGAGGAAACGTCTACGTCCTTTGCCTTTCTGTATCTCTATGAGCTGATCTGCGGCATTGGCGTAGATGATCCACTCGATGGTTTTAACAAGATCAGGGCTTTTTGGGATGTCTATCGCGCCTTCGAGCCCGGCATCGACCGGTTTGCGCGCGTGTGGCTGCAAGATTACGCCGTGTTCCACGGGCTCGACCCCAAGCTGCTTCGCGACTCTAAAACCGTCATGTTCGATAACGCCCTTATCGAACTGCGGCGCGCGGCACGAGACCTTGTACCGGCACCGTCCGGCCAGACCCCTAAGCGTCGCAAAACCTCCGAGCCCACGCTCCCCCTTCCGCCCGATGAGGTGCGCGAGGAGCGACTCATGGCCGCCATCAACGCCCTCTCCACGTACAACCTAAGTAGCTCGCGGCTCGACCGCAGCCACCACCGCGATCTGCGCCACGTGGCGTGCGCCGTGTATGTCCGCATGGCGCGCTACTATGACACGCACCGAAAGACCGGCATCGTGGCAAGTTTATTTGGGGAGGAGACGGCAATGCCCTACACCATGTTTGCCTCGGCCGTATTCTTTGCGCCCGAGCGCCACGAGGACTGCGAATACCGTCTGGACCCCATCCATATCTACCGTTGCCAAAACGGCTTTTGGGAATGCATGCGTATCCACGGTAGTAGGCAAAAGAGCAGCAAGCTCGGTGAAATGATGCGCGCCTGCGACCAACGCCTGCGCCTGGCGCTGGACCCTGCCCATCCCCTTAAGGAAGAAAAGGTCCCCAAATATCTGGCCAAGATTATCGATGACGAGATTGTGGCATGGCTTTCGTGGGACGCCGCACACCAGCCCGTCAAGATCGATATCGATCTGAGTCAGCTGGGGCATATTCGGAGCGCCGCCGCACAAACGCGCGAGGCGCTTTTGATTGACGAGGAACGCGAGGACGGCTCGTCCGCAGAAGCCGAGGCAGCGGACTCAGGGCAACCGGAAGCCGAGCCCGTAGCCGACGCGATGGTCGAGGCGGTCGCGGCGGCTGCAGGGCAGGACGAGTCCGACGAGCCGACCATATCCACCGAACAGTTTGGTGTCGTGGCACCGCTTCTCGCGCCGACGCCCACGTTCGCAGCTGCTACGCCCGCTGACGCCACAAACGAACTCGCGCCCGCCGCAAACGCCTATCTCCGCGCTCTGCTCGAGCACAACGCAGTACAGGCGGAATCGGCGGTAGTGCAATCGGAGCAGAGCGAGGACATGCTCGTCGATACCATCAACGAGGCGCTCTTTGACCTGGTGGGCGACACCGTAATTGAATTTAGCGCAGCAGGGCCGCAGATTATCGAGGACTACGAAGCAGACGTGAGAGGATACCTAGACCATGAGTGATACCGCATCCGCAGCACCTCGCGTGCCCAAGCGCGTCGCTGCCGTCATTCTCAACTCGCTCAAGGGCGGCGTGGTCCCGCGCATCGGCCTTCCTTACATCACCGTAGGGCGCGAGGTCGAGATCCGCGCCCTGCTCACCGATCTGAGTCTCATCGCCGACGGTGGCGCGAGCTTCCGCTTTCTGGTCGGTCGTTACGGCGCCGGCAAGAGCTTTTTGCTCCAGACTATCCGCACGCACGCCATGGGCGAGGGGTTCGTCGTCGCTGATGCCGACCTGTCGCCCGAGCGCCGCCTGCAGGGCGGTCAGGGACAGGGCCTTGCCACCTACCGCGAGCTCATCCGCAATATATCGACCAAGACGCGCCCCGAGGGCGGTGCGCTCAACCTTATTCTGGATCGCTGGGTCGCCTCGTGTGCCGACGTCGACGAGTCGGTCGTCAATGCCCAACTGGCCCCGCTCGAGGAGATGGTCCACGGCTTCGACTTCACCCGCATGCTCCGCCGCTATCGCATGGCCGCATCCGGGGGCGACGAAGAGACCATGAGCCGCGTGACCAAATGGATTCGCGGCGAATACCGCACCAAGAGCGAGGCACGCGCCGAGCTGGGCTCCTCGACCATCATCAGCGATGACGACTGGTACGACTACGTTAAGCTCATTGCGCGCTTTTTGGTTTGCAGTGGCTACAAGGGCATGCTGGTGCTCATCGACGAGCTCGTGAATCTGTATAAGATTCCCAACGCCATCACGCGCCAATACAACTACGAGAAGATCCTGACTATGTACAACGACACGCTCCAGGGCAAGGCGCAGTACCTGGGCATGATCATGGGCGGCACGCCAACCTCCATCGAAGACCGCCGCCGCGGCGTGTTCTCCTACGAGGCCCTGCGCAGCCGACTCGCTCAGGGCCGCTTTGCGCGCGAAGACCTTAAGGACATGCTCGCGCCCATCATCCGCCTGCAGCCACTCACCTACGAGGAGCTACTGGTGCTCATCGAAAAACTCATGCAGATCCATGCCGGCTACTTTGGCTGGACGCCCACGCTTGCCGAAAACGACTTGGTGGACTTTCTCAAGATTGAGTTCGGCCGCGTGGGAACCGATACGCACTTGACGCCGCGTGAGGTTATCCGTGACTTTATCGAGCTGCTCGATATCCTGTGTCAGAACCCCGATGCAAATGTGGCCGAGCTGCTGCAAAGCGTCGGCGGCGACGCGCTGGCGCCGGCAGCCGCAACAGGCGACACCGGCACCGCAGGCGGCAACCGCAACTTCGCCGAGTTCACCATCTAACCTACCAAAAAGGGACAGGTTTATTTTGGCAGGTTTTATCTGGGCAAACGTTGAAGCAGTAATGCAGCAAGCCGTTGCCAGCCGCGTTGAGAGATTCGTTGTTGAAAGGAGGCCCCGTGAACGCCTTTGACCGCTACGCCCCGTTTATCCAAGACTTCATCTACTCCCACGATTGGGAGAGCCTACGCTCTATCCAGGTTGCAGCAGCTGATGCCATCTTTAACACGCAAGATAATGTGCTCCTGACGGCATCCACGGCTTCCGGCAAAACCGAGGCAGCCTTCTTTCCCATCCTGACCGAGTTTTGGGAGAACCCGCCCGCAAGCGTGGGCGCCCTCTACATTGGCCCCCTCAAGGCGCTCATCAACGACCAATTCGTCCGCCTCAACGACCTGTGCGAAGAAGCCGATATCCCCGTCTGGCACTGGCATGGCGATGTCTCGCAATCACACAAGGCCAAACTCATCAAAAAACCGAGCGGCATCCTACAGATTACGCCCGAGTCGCTCGAGGCGCTCCTGATCCATAAGCACATGGCGATCCCGCGCATGTTTTGCGACCTGCGCTATGTGGTTATCGACGAAGTCCATTCGCTCATGCGCGGCGACCGCGGCGGGCAGACGCTCTGTCTTATCGAGCGCCTCTCGCGCATGGCAGGCGTGCAGCCCCGCCGCATTGGCCTTTCGGCCACCATCGGCGACCCCGAGCGCACGGGCGCCTTTCTCTCGCAGGGAACGGGGCGCGACTGCGTTATCCCCCGCTTTGAGGAACCGCGCCGCGTATGGCGCATCTCCATGGAGCACTTCTACAACTCGGGCCCCCAGGCACAGCAGCGAAGATTCACGAGCACAGGCCCGCAGGAAGCTGAGGTGCTCGCATGCGAGCGCATTGAGGCGGCACCACCCGCGGCACTGCCCGTCAGCACCCAAGACATGCGCCATAGCGGACAGCTCACACAAGAGGAGCGCCGTCAACGTCGTGAGCGGGCACGGGGCAAGGCTGCCCCCAAGGACAGTCGCGCTTCCTCAGCCCCCGAGGGCGAAGTCGACATCCCGCAGGCAACCGAACAGGCACTGCTCAACCCCACCGACACCGCACCCGACAACGCTGACCCCGGCATGGGCTACATCTTTGAACATACGCGCGGCCGCAAGTGCCTGGTCTTTGCCAACTCGCGCGAGGAGGCAGAGGCCGTATGCTCCATGCTGCGCAGCTACTGTGAAAGCCGACACGAGCCAGACCGCTTCCTTATCCATCATGGCAACCTCTCGGCATCGCTACGCGAGACCGCCGAGGAGCTCATGCGCGACGAAGAACAGGCACAGACAACCGTCACCACCTCCACGCTGGAGCTCGGCATTGATATCGGTCGCCTGGAGCGCGCGTTCCAGATCGATGCACCGTTTACCGTCAGCTCCTTTTTGCAGCGCATGGGACGCACGGGACGCCGCGATCTTCCACCCGAGATGTGGTTTGTCATGCGCGAGGAGGAACCCGAGCCGCGCACGATGATGCCCGAGACCATTCCATGGAAGCTCCTCCAGGGCATCGCGCTCGTACAACTCTATCGCGAGGAAAAGTGGGTCGAGCCGCCCGAGCTCGATCGACTCCCCTACAGTTTGCTCTATCACCAGACCATGTCGACACTCGCCAGCACCGGCGAGCTCACACCGGCCGAGCTTGCTCAGCGCGTGCTCACGCTCAGCTATTTCCACCGCGTCTCGGCCGATGACTATCGCGTACTGCTGCGCCACCTCATCAAGATCGACCACATCCAGGTCACCGAGGGCGGTGGGCTCATCGTGGGCCTCGCGGGCGAGCGCATCATCAACAACTTTAAGTTCTACGCCGTGTTCCAGGAAAACGAGGAGTTTACCGTTCGCAGCGAATCGGCCGAGCTGGGCACGATCGTCAATCCCCCACCGCCCGGTGAGCGCATCGCCATCGCCGGACACTGCTGGATTGTCGAGGAAGTGGACTGGAAGCGTCATACCGTCTTTGCCACGCAGGTCAAGGGCCGTGTGCCGGCCTACTTTGGCGACTGTCCCGGCGATATCAATACACACGTACTCGAGCGCATGCGCAAGGCGCTCAACGAGCACGCGGCATATCCGTACCTCGTGGGCAACGCACAGGCACGCCTTGCACAGGCTCGTCATACCGCCGAGATTTCGGGCGCGGGAACTAAACCGCTCATTAACCTGGGCGGCGACACCTGGGTGCTCTTCCCCTGGTTGGGAAGCTACGCCTTTTTGGCGCTCGAGCGCATGCTCAAGATTAAATGCGCCGCGGAGCTGGGCCTTCGCGGGCTCGATCCGTCGCGTCCATACTTTATGCAGTTTAAGATGAAGGCCGATGAGGAGACGTTCTTTGAGGTGCTCGCCGCCGAGGCTGAGAAGGACTTCGACCCCATCGAGCTCGTCTATCCCGGCGAGGTGCCTTATTTTGATCGCTACGACGAGTACGTTCCCGAGGAGCTTGTGCGCAAAGGCTTCGCCGAAGGCGTGCTCGACATCGAGGGTATGAAGCAGCGCGTCCTCAGCTGGCGCGACCACGCATAAGACCAGTCTTTTTGGGACGGGGCTTGTTGAGCTACTTTGGCATAACCAAGAAGTAGCTAAAGAAGCCCCTTCATAAACAGATTGGTCGCAGGGAGACGCGCTAGTCGTGGAGAGCGGTGCCGAGGAAGTCGGCATTGAAAGGCACGGCTTCGGCAAAGGCGTAGTCGCCGTCGCTGGCGATGAGCAGGTAATTCTCTTCGCCGCCAAACTCCGCATCGCCACATGGGACCACCCAGGCGTGGGCGAATACCTCGAGTGCCGTGGCAGCGCAATCGCGCAGGAACGTCACATCGCTCCCCTCGTTTGCGCTCACGATATTGGCCACGTAGATACCCCCGGGGTTCAGGCTGCCCCGCACTAAACGCAATGCCTCAACCGTCGCCAGCTCGCGTACGGGCTCGGCACCGCCAAAGCAATCGCTCACGACCACATCGTAGCGACGATGACCCGCGCTCGTCACGCCCAGATACGAGCGAGCCTCAGCGGTAATCACTCGCAGGCGATCGCCCACCGTGCGCTCCAGCTCGTCCAGGTAGAACCAACGGCGCGCCAGGCGCGTAATCTCGGCATCGTACTCAATGACGTCCATGCGCAAGCTCTCGTGCGACATCAGCGCAAACTTGGGATAGGCAAACCCGCCGCCGCCCAGCATGAGCATGCGGTCGATACCGTGACCATAGGCGTCATGCATTGCGCGCTCGGCCTCAAACACGTCGTCAAACGCACGATAGTACGCAAAGACGGGCTCTGCCCAACGCTCGCCAACGTAGCTTGCGCTTTGGTAGACTCCGCCTTGCACCAACACCCGAATCTCATCGCCGCCCTCATCGCGCACGCGTTTCACACGCGCCAACCCATTGCGGGTTCGCGCAACCTGCAGACAGACAGCACGAACAGCGACAGCGGCCGCACCAAGCGCCGCGGCTCCCAGAGCAACGCCGGCAACGACGCCGGCAGAAACACTCGGCTTGTTCATTTAGAGCTCCTTTTGCAGATAGAGTCCGTGGTCGTAGAAACCCAAATGGCGATAGTACTCGCGCGTACCGATCGCGCTAATCACGTTGATACGCGCATAACCCGCATCCCGGGCAATCTCGCACGCACGCTCTACGAGCAAACGCCCCAACCCGTGATGCTGCGCCGCCTGTCCCTGGTCGCCCACGCGTGCCGCCATGCCATACACGTGCACCTCGCGAATCATCGCCTCGTCCGGCGTCGTCGGCAACTCGTCTGCATGTGCGGTGACAAAGGCGCGATCGGGCAGGGACAGACGCAAAAAGCCCGCGATCTTGCCCCGCGGCGTCACCCACTGCAAAAAGCGCTCGCGCGTCACCGGCGTCTCGTAAGCGACCTCATCAAGAGACAGTTCGTCCAGGTCGGCGCCCGCGGTGCTGATCTCGCGATAGCGGATCTCGCGCACCGTCGCGCCTTCTCCACGAGCCGCCAAGCGGTTCTCGACGAGCTGGCGCAGGTTGGGCTTCTTGTTGCCCACCATAATGTCGTCGGAGCTAAAGTCGCGAATCATGCGGCTGATACGGCAGAACGATGGCGTCACCACGATGTCATCGGCCAGCACGTCGAGCAGCTCCTCCTCGGTATAGGGGCGCCACTTGCCACGCTCGTAACAGCTCACCAAACGCGAGCCCTCGATGAGCGCGCACGGGTAGACCTTGACCTCGTCGGGCATAAAAGCGCCCTCGGTCATAAAGCGCTCGTAGTCGCGTTTGTCCCCCTCGGGCGTGGCGCCCAGCAAGTTGAGCATAAAATGCGCATGGATCTTAAAGCCAAACAGGCGTGCAAGCGAAAACGCCCGCTCGATCTGCGCCACCGAAATGCGACGCTCGTTGATATCGAGCAGGTGCTGGTCGAGGCTCTGGATGCCCATCTGGATCTTGGTGCAGCCCAGACGGCGGATGAGTGTGAGCGCCTGCGGTGTCACAGCATCGGGGCGCGTCTCGATAACGAGCCCCACCACACGATGCTTCGCCGTCTCGTTGATGCGTTGCTGCCGCTCAAGCTCCTCCATCGTCGCCGTCTGCCACTCGGCGACCTCGCCCCAAGGCGTACCGGGGCCATATAGGCGACGCACCGCGCGGTTATAGCCACCCACGGCAGCATCCACACGCCCCTGCTCGCCGGCAACGCCGGCAGCAAGCTCAGCCTCATCGGTCGCAATGCCGGCAGCCCTATAGCGCTCGCGACGCTCCGCCACTACCGGCGGCAGGGCATCGTCGGGAGCGTCATCGAGCAGGCGCCCCGCCTCGGCACGGCTGATACCCGGACGCGCCAACATGGGGTTGGCCGCCACGCCGGCCACGGCATCGTCATTGAGCGCGCGGAAGAGCTCCGACATAAACCACGTCTGATAGCCTTGCGGATAGTCGCTCCAGGTACCGCCGAGCACGATGAGCTCAATCTTATCGGTCGCATGTCCCATCTGCGAAAGTGCGGTCAGGCGAGCGCTCACCTGCAGATACGGGTCGAAGCAATTTTGCTCCGCACGGGCGCACGCCGGTTCAGCGTGCAGATAGCTCTTGGGCATGCGCAGGTCGTTGGGGCAAAACAGGCAATCGCCCGAGCACGGCCAGGGCTTGGTGATGACGGTAATGGTCGCCACGCCCGAAGCCGTGCGGCGCGGCTTCATGCGCAACACCTGCAGCAGTTGACGCTCCAGCTCGGCATCGACATTCCACCCAGCCCAACGAGCCGGCTCCTCACGTTTAACCCGCTGGTAGAACGGCAGCAGACGGCGCTTGGCCAGATCGCGCTTGTCGGCACCCTCACGGCGCGCCTCGGCGTGTATCAGTTTGACGAGCGTCTTGTCGTCTACGGTCTCGCCGCGACGCAGGGCTTTAAGTATGTTCAAGATAATCTGTTCCATGCCTCCATTGTAAAGGCAAAGGCGCCGGAGCCCGTCACGGCCCCGGCGCCTTCATCAAAGAGCATGCCTATATGTACCGATCTCCGAAAACCGCTGTCACTCCGAATCAAACGACATGTCGCCCGAACCGACCTCAAAACGATACGTGGCAGACTTATCGCCATTGTCGAATTCAGAATTCAATATGGTCTCGCCGTCGTAGCCAAGCGGAAGGAAATCGCTCTCGAAGTCGCCGCTTCCCAAGGTGAGGCTCGCCTTAAAGCCCGTCGAGTTCGGAACCGTCATCTCCACATCGCCCGAGCCCACGCTTACGTCCATCGACTTCGCGGGGGCCTGGAAGAGCTCGAACGTCACATCGCCCGAACCGACCTCAGCGCTGAGCGCATCAGTCACGCTGCCCGTAAACTCTACATCTCCCGCACCCAGGAAAAGGTCGAAACCATCACAGATGACACCGACAATCCGCAGATCACCCGAGCCCACGTGCGCGTTGACTCCCTTCAGATGTTCGGCAACACGGCGCGGCAGCTCGACCGTAACTGAGCGATCGATTGCCTTGCCGTCGTCACTTCCAAACTGGGAAACCTTGAGCGTCGAGTCCTCGACGGATGCGATGTTTTGCGTCGCAGCCTTGGAGGCATCCATACCCTCGGCAACGCGCCCCCGCTCGATAACGCGAGCCTTGTTGCCATCAACAACCTTGACGTCCACCGAAGCCGCATTGATATCGAAATCGAGGTAGCGGAACTCATCGGCATCAAAAGTCGTGCTCGAAAGCTGCTGAGGCCGAACGGAATAGTTACCGCTATCCAAGAGATCATCGTCGTCAAACATATCGTCAAAATCAGACAAATTGCCAGATAGAATACCGGTCGTACGCACCATATCGGAATGAGCCAATAGCCGCGAAATGCCAAAGACAAGCCCAATGATGAGCACAAACGCTCCGATGCCAACGCCCAAGCGCACCTTGGATTCATGTGAAAGCTTCATCATTCATCACCCTCTTTGGCAATCGGCTCAGCGGTAGTCGCGGTAGCCACGTCAGTATCAACCGAAGCGGAAACATTCCGAGCCCTAGCCGTCACCGGTGCCGAACCAACCTGAATATCCCCGCGCGCCCAATCACCATCGAGTGCACGCGCCACCCAGTGATAGATGGGAATCGTAAAGAAGATCAGCGCGGCAAAGGGGCCGGCACCAAACAGGAACATCAGCAAAAAGAACAGCAGCCAACACACAGCCCAATACGGGAACGACTGGAACGGGCCCTTCACCGGAGTCGAGCCAACCGCACCGCCACTCGTCGCCTGCGCCGTAGCGGCATTGGCGGCCTGTGCACTCCAGCTTGCCGCTTGCGCCGCCTTGGCCGCAGCATCACTCGCCTGCGTTGCCGCCTCGGTAGCACGTGCCGCCGCCTCATGGGTACGGGCGCGCTCCGCCGCCTCGGCCTCGCGCTGACGGGCGCGGTCCTCGTTCTCAAACTCGATATCGTCCTCGATCTCGTCACTCGGATTGAGGAGCTCGTCCAAGCTCACGCCATAGAGTTTTGCGAGCGAGATCAGGTTCTCGGTATCGGGCGAGCTCTCCGCGCGCTCCCATTTACTGACCGCCTGGCGCGACAGCCCCAGCTTTCGCGCCAGCCCTTCTTGGCTAAAACCCTTGCTGCGACGAAGGTCGGCGAGCCGCTGCGCAGTTTCTACATTCATGGTTCCTCCTATGTGATGCCAGCCGTGCCGCCGGACCGATTTTTTCTTAAGGCGCCTTGCACAGTTAAAAATCTATCCGCCACCGCCAAAAGCATGCCACCTATTCTAGTGAGATTTTTGACAACCGGCGGTTGCGGGCACATATGAGCTGCGGAAATGTGTCCAAACAAAGCAATGACCCACAGCTCGGTTGTCCCCGTTGCGGCGTTAACGGTAGTATGGTCGTACTGTTTATTCCGCACCGCCAACGGAGGGAGTTCCGCGCCGTGAACCGCGATTTCGCCTCATCGCTCATCCAGCTCAACAATACGTTCTATCGCGAGCACTCCGCCTCCTTTTCCGATACGCGCCAGGCCCCGTGGCCCGGCTGGGTGCGCACCATGGACATCGCGCTCGAGCAGCTCGATGCGGCCACGATCGAGCATCCTGTCCGCGTCTTCGATCTTGCCTGCGGCAATATGCGATTCGAGAACTTTGCCGCCGGCGGCGCACTTGCCGCCAAAGGCATCGACGGCACAAACCCCTCGGCAGATGCCAGCTGCCCGTTTGAGTTCTATGGTGTCGACTCGTGCCAAGACCTGGCCATCGATGCCCATGGCCACGCCCTGCGCATTCCCAACCTGCACTTCCAGGAACTCGACGTGCTCGATGCCCTCATGAAGCTCAACCCCGCCGAGACGCCCGATGTGCTTTTCGATGCCCCGCTCGCCGATATCTCGGTCTGCTTTGGCTTTATGCACCACGTGCCGTCGTGCGAATACCGTGTGCGTGTGCTCGACGCCCTGGTGCGCCAAACGCGCCCGGGTGGCATCATCGCTATCAGCTTTTGGGAGTTTATGAACGACGAGCGCATGGCGCGCAAGGCCGTTCGCGCCGAAGCCCGCGCCGAGCTCACCCCGCCGTTTGAGGGTTACGATTCCGCGCAGTTCGAAGCCGGCGACCACCTCATCGGCTGGCAAAACGACCGCCATGCCTACCGCTATTGTCATCACTTTGACGATCAGCAGATCACCGACCTGGTGCGCGGCGTCCGTACGTTCTACAAGAGCGGCGAGGTCCCCGTGCGCGAGCTTGAGCGTTTCCATGCCGACGGTCGCAGCGGCGAGCTCAACCGCTATGTGATCCTCAAGCGTCTGTAGGCATCGACGACTCGCCGCCGAGCCGCGCCGCATCTTTCGGGCAAACTATGCCCACCCTTTTTCAACCCATTGACGGAGCGTGCAGCCATACGTTCCATACGTATAACCAAGGAGCCTCATGGGAGCCGTCCACGTTCGCACCCCTAAGAACTTTGTGCTCGAGGAGCGCCTGGAGCGCTACACCAATGCGATTGAGACGAACCCCGAGCCTTATGCCGGGAATTGGCGCGAAGCCTGCGCGCCGGCTGGCAGCAAGCCTTTCGAACACCTTCACCTGGATCTTGGTTGTGGCAAGGGAACGTACCTTGTAGAGCGCGCGGCCCACGAGCCAAACGCCCTCTTTATCGGCATGGACCAGGAGCCCATCTGCATCGCCTATGCCGCGCAGAAAATCTGCGAGCAGGAGCTGTCCAACGCACTCGTCCTGCCCCGAGGTGCCGCATCGCTGCCGCAGCTGTTTGCCGCAGGCGAGCTCGACGCCATAACCATCAACTTTCCCACGCCGCAGCCCAAGGCCAAGTACGCCAAAAAACGACTCGTCCATGTCGACCACCTAATGCTGTACCGTCCGCTCTTTGCAGCCGGCGCTACCGTCACGCTGCGCACCGACAGTAAGCCACTGCGCGACTACGCCCTGGGGCAGTTTGCCGCGGCCGGCTACGACACGCTTTGGGTAAGTGACGACGTCCGCCGCGACCATCCCGAGCATCCCGAGACCGAATACGAGCGCCGCACGCGCGAGATGGGTGCCGTCGTCTATGGCATTTGCGCCACACCCGGCGCACATCCCAGTGACGATGTGCTCACGGCGGGTCACATGCAGGAGCAAAGTCTTGCCTGCTACCTGCCCGATAACCTCGATGAGCTCACCTATGTGCCTCTGGGCATGGAAGAAGCCGTCGAGAACTTTAAAAACCGCGCCCGCAAGGGCAAGAAGCGCTTACCGCAGGAGTCCTAGGGGCTTCTGATGGTCGCGGCATCGGCAAACAAGCGCAAATAAGCGCCAGCGAACGGTCCTCAAACCTAAGTGAGTAGACTATTTAGCAATAGCCAAGCACAACCCGCATAGCGAAAACTAAAACCGCAGGTAGAGCCCTTGCGCAAAAGCCATGTGCTCGCGATATCGCAAAAAGTCTACTCACTTAGCTGGCTACTGCACCAAACGGCTGGGCAGAACGCCCATTTCCTGCATTTTCCCGCGCGCTAGCACCCCGCGCCGCCGCTACGCCATAATGGATGGCGGACAAACGCGAGAGAAAGCAACCACATGGCACAGACCACGACAGATACCGCCGCCAGCACCGTCTCCGGCGCCGGCGCTGCCAGCTCATTCTCGGGCGGCACGGGAACCGAGGCAGAGTTCGGCTCGCTCGGCGCGCTCTCCCCCGCTTGGTGGGAGCCCGAGGATGGCAGCGAGCCCGAACCATGGCTCACGCCCGACCAGGCTTTCGAGCGCTTCTTTGAATGGACGAGCGATCGCGGTATTGAGCTGTGGGACCACCAAGAAGAGTCCCTCATGGACCTGGCTGCCGGCGATCACGTCATTTTAGGCACACCGACCGGATCGGGCAAATCGCTCGTCGCGCTGGGCATGCTCTTTATGGGCATGGCGCAGGGCAAGCGCTGCTATTACACGGCCCCCATCAAGGCCTTGGTCAGCGAAAAGTTCTTCGACCTGGTACAGGTGCTCGGCCGCGATAACGTCGGTATGATCACCGGCGACACGCATATCAATACCAAAGCGCCCGTCATCTGCTGCACGGCAGAGATCCTTGCTAACGACGCACTGCGCGAGGGCGAAGATGCCGATGTGGGCTGCGTCGCCATGGACGAGTTCCACTACTTTGCCGACCCCGATCGCGGTTGGGCCTGGCAGGTACCGCTGCTCACCCTGCCTCACACACAATTCATGCTCATGAGCGCCACGCTCGGCGATGTCACCGCGATCGCCGCCTCACTCGAGGAGCACACCGGCGCCGCGTGCGATCTGGTCGTCGATGCCCCACGCCCCGTGCCGCTGAGCTACGACTACGTGACGACCTCGCTCGAGGGCACCGTCGAGCTCGCAATGCGCCGCGGCGAGGCCCCGCTCTACATCGTGCACTTTAGCCAGGACGCCGCACTTGCGACGGCGCAATCCCTCGCCAACTTTGGTATTGCCAGCAAGGAGCAGCGCGAGGCCATCAAGGAGGCGGCCAAGGGCACGAGCTTCTCGACGGCCTTTGGCAAGATTCTTAAGCGCTTGCTCGGATGCGGCGTCGGCGTGCACCATGCTGGCATGTTGCCGCGCTATCGTCTGCTGGTCGAGCGCTTGGCACAGCAGGGTCTGTTGCCCGTCATCTGCGGCACCGATACGCTCGGCGTCGGCATCAACGTACCCATCCACACCGTGGTGCTCACCGCGCTCACCAAGTTCGATGGCTACAAGATGCGTCGCCTACGCGCCCGCGAGTTCCACCAGATTGCCGGCCGCGCCGGCCGCTCGGGCTTCGATACCGAGGGCATGGTGATTGCCGAAGCACCCGAGCACGAGATCGAGAATGCCAAGCTTATGGCCAAGGCGGGCGACGACCCCAAAAAGCTCCGTAAGATTAAAAAGAAAAAGGCTCCCGAGGGCTTTGTCTCCTGGAACAAGCAAACCTTTGAACGCCTGATCGAGACGCAGCCCGAGACGCTCAAGCCGCGCCTGCGCATCACGCACTCTATGGTAATTAGCGTGGTCGAGCAGGGCGGTAACGCCCGCGCCCGCGTGCACGACCTTATCGAGACAAGCCTGCAGACCCCCGAGGAAAAGGCCAAGCTTGAGGTTCGCGCCGACGAAATCTTCGCCACGCTTATCGATTCCGGCGTCGTCGTGCGCACCGAAGTGCCGCACGCGCCGGATGCCCCGGCCGACGCCGCACCGGACATCGACTATGCGCTGACGGTCGATCTGCCCGAGGACTTCGCACTCGACCAGCCGCTCTCGCCGTTTTTGCTTGCCGCGCTGGAGTTGCTCGATCCCGAGAGCGAGACCTATACCATGGATCTAATCTCAATGGTCGAGGCAACGCTCGAGGATCCCAAGCAGGTGCTGCGCGCACAGGAGCGCGCCGCACGCGATCGCGCTATGGCCGAGATGAAGGCCGACGACATCGAGTATGAGGAGCGCTTGGAGCGCATTCAAGACGTCACGTACGAAAAGCCGCTCGAGGATTTGCTCGACGCCGCCTTTGACAAGTACCGCCAGGAAGTACCCTGGGCAAACGACTACCAGCTCTCTCCCAAGAGCGTCCTGCGCGATATGCTGGAAAGCGCAAGCGATTTTAAGGGCTACATTCAAAAGCTGGGCATTGCCCGCTCCGAAGGCATTTTGCTGCGCTACCTGGCAGAGGCTTACCGTTCGCTCGATCGCACCGTGCCCATCGAGAAGCGCGACGAGCGTCTGCGCGACATTATCTCGTGGCTGGGCTTTGTGGTGCGCTCGGTGGACTCGAGCCTAGTGGACGAGTGGGAGAACGCCGGCAACCCGGCCGCACTCGACGCCGCGCCGCCGCAGGGCATCGACGAGGTCGTGGCGGACCGCCGTGGCTGCACGCTGCTGGTGCGCAACGCACTCTTCCGCCGCGTGACCCTTGCCGCCCGCGGGCACGTGCGCGACCTAGGTGACCTCGACGACGACTGGGGCATGAGCGAAATCCGTTGGCAAAAAGCGCTCGATGCCTATCATGAGCAGCACGAGGAGATTCTTACCAACGGCGACGCGCGCTCCTCTGCTATGTTCTCGATCGACGAGAGCGACGAGAAGGCCGACCACCTATGGCATGTGCACCAGGTCTTTGCCGACGAGGACGGCGACCACGACTTTGGCATCATGGGCGATGTCGATCTGGACGCCACGCAAGACGGCGGCGAGGTCGTCTTCAAAAACTACCGCGTCGGCTTTATCGAGGACTTGCTCGAGGACTAGCCGAACATATTGAAGCGAAACGAAGCGGGGCCGCTGGCAACATCGCCGGCGGCCCCGCTTTTACACGATCTGCTATGCCCTACTCGGCATCCTCGACCTCATACGAATCTGCCTCGGCCGGATCATCGTTTGTCTCTGGCGCGGCCTCGCGCGCCTCGTCAAACGCGGCCTTCATGGTTTTGTTGCCCCATGTGAGCTTGCGAATGGTAAGCTCATCAGCTTTGTTGTGGGCCAGGCGCAGGTTCTCGGTGCTGCGGCGCAGGTCGTCCTTGGTCTTCTCGAGCTGCTTGATGGCGGCATCGATTTCCTTGATCGCCGACTCGAATTGCTTACTCGCCAGGTTGTAGTTACGCGAGAAGCCATCCTTAAACTTTTCCATCTTGGCTTCGAAGTTCGTAACATCGATATTCTGCTGCTTGTACTCCGCCAACTCCTGCTTATAGCGAAGCGAACCCATGGCGGCGTTGCGCAGCAGTGTGATCATGGGAATGAAGAACTGCGGGCGGATCACGTACATCTTCTCGTAGCGATAGCTCACGTCCACGATCCCCGCGTTATAGAGCTCGCTCTCGGGCTCGAGCAGCGTGCAGAGCACCGCGTACTCACAGCCTTTCTGGCGACGATCGTGATCGAGCTTCTTAAAGAAGTCCTCGTTTTTATGCTTGGTCGCGGTCTCGTCGTTCTCGTTTTTCATCTCGAACATGATCGAAACGATCTCGTTGCCGCTCGCATCGCACTCGCGGAAGATAAAGTCGCCCTTGGTGCCCTCGGACGCATCGTTATCTTTCTCGAAGTACGCGTTAGGAAACGCCGTCATGCGCAGACGGTTAAACTCGGTCTCGCAGTGCTGCTCGAGCGACTCGCCCACCATCTTGGTGGACAGGCGGACTTTCATGTCCTTAAGGCGCTCGATCTCTTCATCCTTGTAGCGAATCAGCTCATCGTTCGCCCGTTTGGTCTGCGCAAGCTCGAGTTCGTGTGCCGCCTTGGCCTGCTCCTCGCGCGAATCGCGCACCGCAAGCTCGCTCGTCAGTTTGGCACGCGCCTCGTCGCGCTCTCGCTCCGCCGCGGCAACCGCCTCCGACAGATTCATTTTTGCCCTCAGTTCCTGCTCGCGCAGCTGGGCGCGCAGCCCCTCGGCCTCCTGCTCAGACTGAGCCTTTGCGGCGGAAAACTTCTCCTGCACCTTAGCCTGATAGTCGGCAAGCGTGCGCTCGGCCTCGCTGCGAGCGGCATCGAGCTCGCGCTGTGACTCAGCCGCGGCAGCGGCAAGCGCCATCTCCTGGGCCTTGTCCGCTGCGGCAAGCTTGGCCTGCAGCTCGGCAATCTGGGCATCACGCACAGCCACATCGTTTTGGGCAGCGTTGCGCGCCGCTGACTCGGCAAGCTTTGCTTCGTCATCCTTGCGCTCTAGCTGCGCACGCAAGTTATCGACTTCGCGTTGGAGCTCAGCATTCTCCTTTTGAGCGTCGGCGCGGGCCTCGACCGCCGCGCGCTGGCTTGCGCTCTCGCGCTCCGCGGCAGCGCCCTCGAGCTTGGCGCGCAGCTCGGCAAGCTCGGCATCGCGCTTGGCGACCTCTTGTGCCAGCTTCTGCTCCGCGGCGTTCTTCTGCTCGACAAGTTGAGCGTTGCGCTGAGAATCTGCCTTTTGCAAGGCAGCCGTCGAACGCGAGCGCTCAAGCTCCAGCGCCTGCTCGCCCTCGCGCTGGACTGCCTTCACACGCTCATCCAGGTCGCGCGAAAACTCGGCATTGCGCACTTGCTTGACGATGTCCGCATAGCCAGACGCATCGACCTTAAAAACTTCGCCACAATGCGGGCACTTGATCTCGTTCATAGCAGCTCCTCGATGGACGCAAATTTCAACCGCTTACACTCTACCGCGCCGCACGGACAAAAAAGACGCCGCCGCCATAATAGCAACAGCGCCAGAACCACCACAAAGGTGCCTGTCCCCTTTGTGGCGGTTTGTGTGACGGTTCGAGAATTACAGTCCAAAGAAGCTCAAGATCTGGTCTCGGCTTACGGGCTTGTACTCGTTGGCGTCGAGGCCCACATCGTAGCGATAAATGGGGCGCTCGCGATCGCAGTTGCGCGCGTTGGTGCGGTCTCCCCTGCTGTGGATATGCCCGTGCAGCATGATGGCGCCACGCGCCTTGCCATTCCAGCTGAGCATGGGGTAATGGCTCAACACCAGGCGATGGCCCTTGGCATAGCCGGGAGCAATCTCCAGGTAATCACGCACGTCTTCCCAGATTTGGGGCGCAGCTGGATCTTCCCAGTCACCGTCATGGTTGCCACGGATGAGCGTTACGTTCTGACATTCGATGCGCTCGCGCAGGCGCACAGCATCCGCCAGGGGCAAACGATAGGTAAAGTCTCCCAAGATATAGAGACGGTCGTCCGCCGCCACGCACTCATTCACGGCATCGATGACCTTGCGGTTCATCTCCTCGACCGAGCCAAATGGCCGGTCCATGTCGTGCAGGATATTCGTGTCGCCCAGGTGCAGGTCGGCGGTAAACCACATCATCGTCTCTGTCCTCATTTCGCAACGTGTTCAACTCGTGCTAAGTATACAGACGCAGCGATGCGGCGGTTATCCAAAGAGCCCGCCGAACAGTCCGCGGCGGCGCTTGTCCTTTTTATTCGAATCTTTTCCCGTGGTGTTCTTATCCTTTTGCTTTTTGCGGTCCTGCTCCAACTCATCGTCATCAAGTAGCATATCCCACTCAAACGGGTCATCCGTCAGATCGAACAGATCATCGTCATCAAACATGGCAGTCCCCATTGCCGACTAGCGAGCATCCACCACGTAGAGTCCAACGCGAACCTGATGCCACGGGCTGCGCTCGGGAGCAACCTGTTGCACGTGGGCCTCAAATACGTCCTCATGGCCGTAATACATCATCAAGGACAGCGGGCCGACCTCGTTTCCCGGAACATAGCCAAGTTTGGTCTTGCCATAGTAGATCGCAACCGCCTCGGGGTCATGGGGATTATCGCGCTCGGCACACAGCGTCAGTTTATCGCCCGCTTTAAGATCGCCTAGGACCAAAGCGCCGTCGGCATATTGAAATCCTGCGATATGAAACGACAGAAGAACACGTGAAGGCTCGTACATGGCAACTCCTCTAACGGCCGGATAAACCAGCGTTTGACCTTATCGAGAAGTCTACGGGCCCGTGCGGACATAAATTCATCCTTATCTGATTCTAATGCACAAACATGCGCACGAACTTGTGCTTCCAGCTTGCATAAGGGGCATAGCGGAATGGCACGTCCAACCACGTTGCCTTGTTCACGATGCTCTTCTTGTGGCTAAACGTATCGAAGCTCTCGCGTCCATGGTACTGTCCCATACCGCTCGCCCCCATGCCGCCAAAGCCCATATGGCTCGTGGCCAAATGCATAATGGTGTCATTAACACAGCCACCACCAAAGGGCACGTAACGCACAAAGCGCTGCTGAACCGCACAGTCCTGGCTAAAGATATACAGGGCCAGCGGCGTCGGACGATCCGTAATAAACGCTTCGGCCTCGTCTAGGCTCTCAAACGTCAGCACCGGCAAGATGGGACCGAAGATCTCCTCCTGCATCACGGCGTCATCGGGGGTCACGCCGTCCAAAATCGTCGGCTCGATCTTGAGCGAAGCCTCGCGCGCGGCACCTCCAAGCACGACCTTATCGGGATCGATCAGCCCGCGCACGCGCGCAAAATGCTTGGCGTTGACGATATGCCCGTAGTCCTCATTGTCGAGCGGATGCTCGCCAAACATGCGGCGGACCTCCTCCTTGATGAGGCCCAGCAGCTCGTCGCGCACGCTCGTATCGACCAGCAGGTAGTCGGGTGCCACGCAGGTCTGCCCCACGTTGAGCCATTTACCAAAGGCGATACGCCGTGCCGCAACCTTCAAGTTTGCCGTCGCATCCACGATGCAGGGACTCTTTCCGCCCAGCTCAAGCGTCACGGGCGTAAGGTTTTTACTTGCGCGCTCCATGACGAGCTTGCCGACCGGAACGCTACCGGTAAAGAAGATCTTGTCCCAGCACTCGTCGAGCAGTGCTTCGTTCTCGGCGCGACCGCCCTCGACAACCGTCACCAGGCACGGATCAAATGCCTCTTCACAGATTTGCTTGAGCACCGCGCTCGATGCCGGAGCATATGCGCTCGGCTTGATGACCACGGTATTGCCCGCGGCAAGGGCGCCGGCGAGTGGCTCGAGCGTCAGCAAAAACGGGTAGTTCCACGGAGCCATGATGAGTGTGACGCCATAGGGCACGGCCTGCGTCTTGCACACACTCACGGCGTTGGCGAGGTCACACGGACGCAGACGCGGGCGACTCCATCGAGCCACATGCGCAATCTGATGTCGAATCTCGGAAAGCGAGGTGCCGATCTCGCACATATACGCCTCGTCATGTGACTTTCCCAAATCGGTCTGGAGCGCATGGGCAATATCGGCCTCGTGGGCCCGTACCGCATCGCGTAAACTCACGAGCGCACGACGCCGAGCATCGACATCAAACGTGGCGTGCGTCTTAAAGTAGGCGCGCTGGTCGCCGACGATGCGCGCAATTTCCTCGGTGTTCATGGACCCTCCTAGTTCTCGTCCTCAAACATACCACCCGCAACGACCTCGTACATACGCTCGAGCTCCAAACGGTCCATCAAAAGTGGAACGGGGTATAGCGGATTGGCCTCGGCATCGGCATGGGCCGCCATTTGCGGAATATCGGAGCGGCGAATACCCGAGACATATTTGGGGATTCCCAGGGCCTCGTTCATGCGGTCAACCCAATCGATAAAGGCCTCGGCCGCCAGGCTGTCCTGCGCGGTAGCCGGCGCAATGCCCGCCATGCGAGCAAGATCGGCAAGCTTGGGGGCGGCGGCGTCACCATAAGCGCGAAGCATGTGCGGCAGGATAATCGCGTTCGCCAAACCGTGCGGAATTCCGTATCGGCCGCCCAGACTGTGCGCGATGGCATGCACATATCCGACATAGGAGCGGGTAAACGCAACGCCCGCCTTATACGCCGCCGAAAGCATATTGCGACGAGCGCGCATGTCGTCACCATGCTCATAGGCCTCCAGCAAATTGTCGTGGATGAGCTGAACCGCCTGACGCGCCATCTTGCGTGTGTAGGACGTGGTGCTTCGCCCGATAAAGGCCTCGACAGCATGCGTCAGGGCATCCATACCCGTCTGCCCCGTAATGGACGCCGGCAACCCGCGCGTAAACTCGGGGTCGTGGACCGCAAAACGTGGGATGAGTACAAAGTCGTTAATGGGGTACTTGTAGTGCGTCTCGTCATCGGTAATTACCGCCGCAAGCGTAACCTCGCTTCCCGTGCCTGCTGTGGTGGGAACGGCGATGAGCAGCGGCAGGCGACGATGAATGCGCAGCAGGCCGCGCATCTTATTGATGGGCTTGTTTGGCTGCGCGATGCGTGCCCCCACGCCCTTGGCGCAGTCCATGGCCGAACCGCCGCCAAAACCAATAATGGCCTGGCAGGCGTTCTCTCGATACAGGGACGCTGCTTCCTCCACATTCGAGACCGTGGGGTTCGCACGTGTTTCGGCATAGACCGCAGCGCTAATCCCCTTGGACGCGAGCGCTGTCTCGAGCGATGCCGTAAGCCCCAGACGGGCAATGCCGGGATCTGTCACGATAAGAACATGCTGTATTGAACGCTTTTGAAGCACTGCGGGCACTTCCTCAGCGTGCTCTAAAATGTGTGGCTCGGTATAGGGCAGCACCGGCAATGCGATGCGAAAAACCGTTTGATACGTTCGGCACCAGGCGCGGCGGGCTAGATGCATAAAGGAAACTCCTTCATTTGTTGATAGGTCAACATTTGCTCGACCGATTGTACTCATCGGAGGTCGCACGAGGTCTAGCAATCGTTAATCAATCAACATCTACACATGCCCAAAATTGTTTTATTAAAAATCATTCCTGATAGGCTTCACATTCGATCTCATTTATGGATAATAGAACCCGTCAAGACGCACGTCCGGAGAGGGCCCTTACGGGACCGGACGAGCGCACCATCGCCATCGATCGAAAGGATCGAATTATGAAGTTTGTTTGCCCCGTTTGCGGTTATGTGGAAGAGTTCGACGGCGACCAGCTGCCCGAGGATTTCAAGTGCCCCCAGTGCGGCGTTCCCGGTTCTCGCTTCCTGAAGCAGGAGGAGGGCCAGCTCGAGTGGGCTGCCGAGCACGTCGTGGGCGTCGCCAAGATGGAGGGCGTCTCCGAGGACATCGTTGCTGACCTGCGCGCCAACTTTGAGGGCGAGTGCTCCGAGGTCGGTATGTACCTGGCCATGGCTCGCGTTGCTCATCGCGAGGGTTATCCCGAGATCGGCCTGTACTGGGAGAAGGCTGCCCACGAGGAGGCCGAGCACGCCGCCAAGTTCGCCGAGCTCCTGGGCGAGGTCGTGACCGACTCCACCAAGAAGAACCTCGAGATGCGCGTTGAGGCCGAGAACGGCGCCACCGCCGGCAAGACCGATCTCGCCAAGCGCGCCAAGGCCGCTGGTCTCGATGCCATCCACGACACCGTGCACGAGATGGCTCGCGACGAGGCTCGCCACGGCAAGGCTTTCGCCGGCCTGCTAAAGCGCTACTTCGGCTAAGCCAAACGCCTGAGAGACATTCTCTAGCTTTATAAGGCCCGGACCGCATGGTTCGGGCCTTTTTCGTGTCTTGCAAACCAGTTAACGTCCCAAAAATAGGACCACCTTTGACATCGGCTTCGCGTCAAAAACTAAGTGAGTAGCCTTTTGGGAACTTGTCGAGCAGACCACCCGTATTGCTTTATAAAACCGCAGGTAGATAGCTTGCCGCAAAACAATCTGGTCGCCATCACGCTAAAAGTCTACTCACTTAGATTTGCAACCGTCCATGATCGGGCCTTTTTGTGTCTAACGGGCATCTTTTTGTCGATTTCTCCCAGTTTTGACCAGTCAACGAATAGCTCAGACCGAAGTAATGCCTCGGCCCCTTGCTCCTCCAAGCTTTTATCGCGATATTCAACATCGAGCAACCTGCATACGGCCTTAACAATCGCATGGAATCTATCATCATCGGATATCTGTCCGTGTGTCAGGAGAAATACATCGTAGCCCATGGCCTGAAGCGCCGTCATGCGGTCGGCGTCACGCAAACCATCCCCGGCTCGCCCGTGTGAGCCCTTTCCTTGGCATTCAATGGCCACCTGTCGCTCTCCGTCCGGCGAAGAAAGAAGTAGGTCGATATATACACGGGACTTTCCCACAATCGCTCGAGCACTTGTGCTTAGCATCACTTCAACATTGAGCTCTATGCCGCAAAAACCTTCTCCTCCCAGGGATCGCGGCAGTGCAAGTAGCAAATACGCCTCGACCTCAAAAGGCGACGCGGCGCCCAATGGAACGAGTTGCGATACCGCTATAAATCTATTGCCGTAACGCATCCCGCAAACATCTGAACAAAAACGGTCAAGGTCTCCGCCCAAAACCAAAGCGTCTCGACGCCATAAATTTGAGGCGGTGCCGTCCTCGGACGGGCAGCGCACCCAACCGAACGTTGTCGAAATCGCGCCCGAATCAATTGCACGCGAAAGCTCCGCCTCAAGTGCCGCCGGCAGGGCACACACCGCAAACAAGCCACACATCTCCGCCAATACCAAAAGAAGCTGAAGATCCGTCAGATGCCGCAACATGATGAATGCCGTCAGTAGAGGAGACGTAATCAAAACCCCATGCTCCGTTTCCAGCACGGATTCCCTGGGAAGCTCACCAAGAAACAGCCGCTGCCTAATGCTGGCAGGACAAGTCCGTTTGTTTCTCGTCCGAACCAATGTATACAACGGAAAACCGAGCGCGACCGCAGCCGTCGGGTTGCGGGCGAGATCATATCGCTGCCGGTCTTCTTCCGGTCGTGGAAGCGGCGGACACAAAGCGCGGACTTGAGGAGGCAAACGCCAGTACCTAAAAGCTGATATGTCACAAAGTAGATCCTTCATAGGCACAGGAAAACACGAATTTCAACCCAGTCAGTCACGCATTGGCGCGAACGCACCAAAAATGGCGCCGAACGGACTGCCAAGTTTTCAACAGCCCTCCCCAACTGGCCAAAAGCTTGCCGAGAGCTGGACGAAGCCCTGTTGAAAACTCATTTTTCGCTCATGCGGAAGCCTTGCACAGCAAGTGAGTAGACTATTTAGGACCCGCCGAGCAGACCGCCCATACTGCTTTACAAAATCGCAGGTAGATGGATTGCTTCAAAACGGCCTGCTCGCCAAAGCGCCAAAAGTCTACTCACTTAGGTTAGAGGGCGCATCCATTAGCTGCGATTCCAGGGTATTTAGCGCATTTGGACTCAAATCGTCGTACTGGACAAGGATTCGAGTCGGGCTTGCAGGGACATATGCGCCATCGGCGCACCATAGACAGTCATTGATATCGATGTAAGGGGTGCTCGAGCGCGTGAGGGCGCGTGTAAAAGAGGTTCCGCCCGTAACACGCTGCGCAACCACGACGCAGTAAAGACCCGCATCCGCATGTTCGATCGAAACCTCCCCCGCCGGAAATGCCTTCCGTACAAGCGTCGCCAGGCCATCACGCGCCTCGCGAGCACGAACGCGCACGCGGTTCACATGCCGCTCGTAATCGCCCGATTCCAGCAAACGCGCCAAGGCGACCTGGTCAACAGAACTCACCGACGAGGCATAAAAGCCAAGGCTGCGTCTAAACCGTTCCATCAGCTCATCGGGCAGGACCATATACGCCAAACGCAGGGCCGACGACAGACTTTTTGAAAACGTGTTGGTGTAGATGACCGATTGGGCGGCATCAATCGACGCGAGCGCGGGAATCGGCTTACCGGCAAGGCGAAACTCGCAATCAAAGTCATCTTCGATGAGATACCGGTCCGGCTGCTCGGCGGCCCAGCCCAGCAGGGCATAGCGACGCGCAATGCTCGTCACAAGGCCGGTCGGATACTGATGGGACGGCATCAGGTGAAGGACATCCGCCCCGGTTTTCTGCAGAGCGCTCAAGTCCACGCCCTCACCGTCCAACGGGATATGCCGCACTTCGCAACCCATGGCCTGATAGATGCGCGTCAAACGCAAATACCCCGGATCCTCAACGGCATACACCTTGTCCGCGCCAAGCAGCTGAACCAACATGGTATCGAGCAACTGGGCGCCCGCACCGATAACGATGTTGTTGGGGTCGACATTCATACCCCTTGTCCCGCGCAGATGGTGAGCAATTGCGCGTCGTAGCCGAACGGTGCCCTGCGCCGGCGCGGGCGAAAAGATTTCACGTTCGTCTTCGGACGTCAGTGTCGCCCGTAGCGCGCTTTGCCAAAGCCGCGCCGCCTCCAAAGCGGAAGGAGAAAGAGCCTCGAACTGCTCGGTCTGTCCGTCGGAATCATGCGCGCTGGGGCCAACAGAGACAGCATCTCGGTCGATATCCCCCGCGGCCAAAGACAAAACCGGTGCATCGGGAAGCTCGCACGCGTAGTAACCACGCCGCGGCTTTGAGCAAATATAACCCTCGGCAAGCAACTGGCTATATGCATTCTCGATGGTAATGACACTGATTCCCAGATGACTCGCAAAGGCGCGCTTGGACGGCAGATGCTCCCCCGCCGCAATACGTCCAGCTACGATATCATCTCGAATTTGCTTGTAAATATACTCATAGAGCGATGCTTCGCCGCGGTTTTCCAAATTATAGTCAAGCATGAGTTTGTCACCTGACCTTATCGAGTCATTCAATCTGGTATTAGTCTGACCTTGTTATTATCTCGAAAACTGAGTATTTCGCCATGCCCAGCTCCCCGATAGGATATTCCGTCAAGCAATGCACATGCCAACCAAGGGAGCAACCATGGCAGAACAGACCAGCAAGGCCGATCGCGTTAAACTCAACCGCGAGCTCGCGCAGATGCTCAAGGGCGGCGTCATCATGGACGTCACCACGCCCGAGCAGGCACGCATCGCCGAAGAGGCGGGCGCCTGTGCCGTCATGGCACTCGAGCGCATCCCGGCCGACATCCGCGCCGCCGGCGGCGTGTCGCGCATGAGTGACCCCAAGATGATCAAGGGCATTCAAGAGGCCGTCTCGATCCCCGTCATGGCAAAGTGCCGCATCGGTCACATCGTCGAGGCGCAGGTCCTTCAGGCCATCGAGATCGACTACATCGACGAATCCGAGGTCCTCTCCCCCGCCGACGATGTCTACCACATCGACAAGACCCAGTTTGACGTGCCGTTTGTCTGTGGCGCCCGCGATCTGGGCGAGGCGCTGCGCCGTGTTGCCGAGGGCGCCACGATGATCCGCACCAAAGGCGAGCCGGGCACGGGCGACGTCGTTCAGGCCGTGCGTCACATGCGCAAGATCCAAAAGCAGATCCGCGACGTTGTCGCCCTGCGCGATGATGAGTTGTTCGAGGCGGCCAAGCAGTTGCAGGTTCCGATCGAGCTGGTGCGCGAGGTCCATACTACGGGCAAGCTTCCCGTCGTAAACTTTGCCGCCGGCGGCATAGCGACCCCCGCCGACGCCGCATTGATGATGCAACTGGGCGCCGAGGGCGTCTTTGTCGGCTCGGGCATCTTTAAGAGCGGCGACCCTGCCAAGCGCGCCGCCGCCATCGTCAAGGCCGTGGCAAACTTCACCGACGCCAAACTCATCGCCGAGCTTTCGGAGGACCTGGGCGAGGCCATGGTCGGCATCAACGCCGACGAAATCGAAATCATCATGGAGGAGCGCGGGCGCTAGTCCAGCAGAAAGGATCGCACATGAGCGATTACGCAGACCAGACGGTCGCCGTGCTGGCGGTCCAAGGTGCTTTTGCCGAGCACGAGACGAGACTGTCCGAGCTGGGCGCACGTTGTATTGAGCTGAGGCAGGCGGCTGATTTGAAGCAGGACTTTGACCGTCTAGTACTTCCCGGCGGCGAGTCTACCGTTCAAGGGAAGCTGCTTGACGAGTTGGGCATGCTCGAGGAGCTTCGTGCCCGTATCGCTGAAGGCATGCCCGTCCTGGGCACCTGCGCCGGCCTGATTCTGCTGGCGCGCGACCTTGCCGCCCATGACGATAAGGGCACGCCGCGTTTGGCAACCATGGATGTACTTGTCGAGCGCAATGCCTACGGCAGGCAGCTCGGCAGCTTTCGAACCAAAGGGCAAGTAGCCGGCATCGACGGTGAAGCGCCGCTGACGTTTATCCGCGCACCCCGCATCGTCGAGGTCCACGGCGACGCCAAGGCCCTGGCCGAAGTCGATGGCTGCATCGTCGCTGCCCGCCAGGGCAACCAGCTCGGCGTAACCTTCCACCCCGAACTCGATGAAGACACCCGCCTCCACGAATTGTTCCTACAAATGTAGACAGAGTAGAAACGAGCGTGGATTTTCGGACACATAACAAATGAGAGTGGATAATCTCCCACTTTGAGCTTGAATGCAGGCTCAAACCGGGAGATTATCCACTCTTGTTCTATGTAGTCGTTTAAGAACGTCCCCAATGACTACAAGGAGTGTCCCAAGCTGCCGGCAGAAAAGGAACGTCCCTAACTGCCGCATCCGGAGCAAGACAACGCCGCAGGCAGAGGACGGACAGCGAGCGGGTCGCATTTGAGGCAAGGTGACGTGAAACGAAAGGGCGCTGACCTTCTGGTCGCGCCCTTGAAGTTGAACGTCAGATTGTCCAAATGCGGCCCGCGCAGCGTCGGCCCGTTACGGCGTTTGGTAAAACGCCGTAACTAAAAACGGTTGCCGCGGAAGCGGCCGCCACGGTCGCCACCGCGACCGCCGCGGTCGTTACCGCGGTTGCCGCCAAAGCCGCCACGGTTGCCGCCGCGGTCGCCATAGCCACCACGGTTGCCGCCAAAGCCGCCGCGACCGCCACGGTCGCCGCCACGGTCACCAAAGCCGCCACGGCCGCCGCGATCGCCACCGCGACCGCCACGGTCACCGCCACGGCCACCGCGATCGCCAAAGCCGCCGCGACCGCCACGGTCACCGCCACGGCCACCGCGATCGTCACGACCGCCGCGAGGACCGCGGTCCTCGTCCAGGCCCATGGCGACGAGCGGAGCAATGACCTTATCGAGAGCGGCCATCAGCTCGGTGGCCTCCTCGTAAGAAAGCTCGGGCAGGAGCTTCTCCTTCTTGTTGGCAAGCTCGACCAGGCCCTCAGCGGCATCCTCGGCAGCGAAGACGACAATCTTGCGCATATCGCCCTCGGCGTCGTCGATTCGGCCGACCAGATCGGCAGCCTCGGCCTCGGCCATCAGGCCATCGAGCTCACGAAGGCGCATGCCCAGCAGGTCAGACATTTCCTTCTGCTCCATCTTGGGCTTGAGGTCAAGAAGCTTGATGGCGCGCTCGATGTTCGCCATGCGCTCGGCCTTGGCCTCCTCCTCCTTGGAAATAGCAAAGCGACGGCTACGCAGCAGGCGGGCGGCCTTCTGCATCTTGTCCATCAGCTCTTCGTCATCGTAATCAACGGCGGCCTCGACAACCTCGGCCTCCTCCTCGGCGGAAACCTCGTCAGCAGCCTCAACCTCGGCAGCTTCGGTCTCCACGGTCTCGACTGCCTCGACCTCGGCAGCCACGGTCTCGTTCTCGGTCTCGTTCATGATCTCTTCGTTCTCAGACATGAGACTCCTTCTTGGCCCTCTCGGGCATCATCGCCCCATTCGCGGGGCCCGTCGCGCACTCTTTGCGCTTTAAACATTCATGCCTCTCGGCAAAACGTCCATTAGTTTATGGTGTCGCCATCCAATCTAGCTGCAGAATCTATGTGTACACATTAATGCGACATGTGTGACTCGCGACGAGCGTACACCAGCGACGCCACGAACCCGACCACGGCAATTACAGCCGCCACACGCACGGCAGCTGCAAATCCAATCGCCTGGGCAACGTCGGTCGCAACGCCAGCCGCACCGGCAGTCGCCGCAGAACTCGAGAGCAGACCGATAAACAGCGACGGGCCAAACGATGCGGCAATCATATTCCACGTGTTAAGCAATGCCGTTCCGTGAGGATGTTCAGCGGCGGGTAGCGTCTCCAAGCCGGCCGTTTGCGAGGGGCTCAGCACCAAACCGACTCCGGCATACACCACAACGGTCAGTGCCACGACGACGCCGATGTTCATGCTTGCCGCCGTCATCGAGATGGCAGTCTGCCCCACGGCAATCAGGGCAAAGCCGACCGGCAGCAGCGGCCATGCGCCACGGGCGTCCATCACGCGTCCGCCCACAATCGAGGTCACGGCGTTGCAGGCAATTGCTGGCAAAATGAGCAGGCCCGCAACAAGTGCGGTCATGCCGTATGCGCCCTCAAAATAGAGCGGCAACAAAACGCTCATCGAGAACGTCGTCGTCATCGACACCACCACGAGCAGGCACGCAGGCCAAAAACGAACGCTCGCCATAGGACGCACGTTAAGCACCGGATGCTCGAGCTTAAGCTGGCGGGCCGCAAACAGGCCGAGCAGCACAATGGCAGCGAAAAGCGTCACGATGCCGGCAATCAGATTGGTCGAGAACTCGCCTACGGAATACACAAATGCCGTAATGCCGGCGGCGAGCAAAACAACCGACAGAATATCAAGCGTGGTGTTCAAGCGCTCTCCGACATTCTGAACGAGCTTTACGCCCGCCGCAGCGACCGCAATACCGCCCACCAGCGGCACTACGAACACCGCCCTCCAGCCAAATAACGTGCACATAAAACCGCTAATCACGGGTCCAAACGCCGGCCCTAGCGTAATGCAGGCGCCGCCCAGGCTCAGATACAGACCGAGCTTCTCGCGCGGGGCGCAAGACAGCACCACGTTCATCATGAGCGGGAACAAGATGCCCGATCCCGCAGCCTGCAAAATACGACTTGGCAGCAAAACGCTAAACGACGGAGCGACCAGGCACAGGACTTCGCCGGCGACCATGCATCCGCATGCGAAAAACAGCAGCTTGCGCGTCGAGAAACGGCCGGACAGGAAGGCCATGATGGCCGTAAAAATCGACGTCACGATCATGTAGCCCGAGACGAGCCACTGTGCCGTGGTGGCACTCACCGAAAAGGCCGCCATAATGTCGTGCAACGCCACGTTAATGATGTTCTCGTTAAACGCGGCAACAAAGGCTGCAATCTACATTACGACGAGAATCGCCGCAGTGGCCGATGGCGTTACTTGAACTTGTTGCTGAGATTTGCTCCCCATGCATTTCCTTCCTCTTGGAACGACAGTCGCATCGCCCCAGAGGGACAGTCCAGGGCGAAAAATGAGCCCTAGACTTACGCCAGACGCCGTACACGACGAATCTGGCAACATGGTCCAACATCGAAAGATTGTAACGCGGACGCACAGCTTTCCTTCCGCGCTATTATTAAAAGTCCACGAAAGCATAAGACATGAGGAGCCCGCCATGATTAAACCCATCATGAAGTCCGAGTTCTTTTTGCGTCTGCCTTCCGAAGACGCGGGACCCGACGATGCCGCAACCGGGCAGGATCTCCTGGATACACTCCACGAGCATGAGCGCGAGTGCGTGGGCCTCGCCGCCAACATGATCGGCGTGCGCAAACGCATCATCTGCGTAAAGGACGGCAACAGGACACTCCTGATGTACAACCCTCAAATTCTTGAGCAGGTCAATGCCTATCAGACGAGCGAAGGATGCCTCTCGCTCGTCGGCGAGCGTCCCTGTACCCGTTATCGCCGCATTAAGGTTGAGTATTTGGACGAGGACTTCGTCCACCGCATCAAAAACTTCTCGGGCTACACCGCCGAGATCATCCAACACGAAATCGACCACTGCAACGGGATTGTTATTTAGTTCCGCCGATTCAAGAAAGCTCCCTGCAGCAAAACAACTGCAGGGAGCTTTTCATAGTGCGGAGTTTCTATCCCCTACGACTGGCGATAATGATCGAAGAAGTCGGCGAGGTCTTCGAGGGACTCTTTGAGTACTTCCATGCGCGGCAGGTACACGATACGGAAGTGGTCGGGCTCAGCCCAGTTGAAGCCGCCGCCACGCGTGATCAGGATCTTCTTCTCGTGCAGCAGGTCAAGGGCGAACTGCTCGTCATCGGTGATGTTGAACTTCTTTACATCCATCTTGGGGAAGATGTAGAACGCCGCACGCGGCTTAACTACCGAGATGCCGTCAATCTTGCTGAGTGCCTCATACACAAAGTTGCGCTGCTCGTAGACACGGCCGCCGGGACGGATGTAGTCGTTAACGGACTGATGGCCACCGAGTGCCGTCTGAACGATCGACTGAGCCGGCACGTTGGAGCACAGGCGCATGTTGGAAAGCATGTTGATGCCCATGATGAAGTCGCTCATGCAGCGCTGGTTGCCCGAGAGCACCATCCAGCCAATACGATAGCCCGCAATCATGTGCGACTTGGAAAGGCCACTAAAGGTAACGCAGGGCAGGTCGGGGGCGAGCGAGGCAATCGAGACGTGCTCGTAGCCGTCCATGCACAGGCGGTCGTAGATCTCATCGGCAAAGATCATCAGCTGATGCCTGCGTGCAACCTCGACGATGCCCTCGAGCACCTCGCGCGGATAGACGGAACCCGTGGGGTTGTTGGGGTTGATGATGACGAGGGCCTTGGTCGCGCTCGTGATCTTGGACTCCATATCCTCCAGGTCGGGATACCAATCCGCCTGCTCATCGCACAGATAGTGCACAGGATGACCGCCGGCAAGGGTTGCGCACGCCGTCCAGAGCGGATAGTCGGGGCTGGGGATCAGAATCTCGTCGCCATTGTCGAGCAGCGCGTTCATCGAAAGCTGAATGAGCTCGGACACGCCGTTGCCCGTGTAGATATGCTCCATCTGAACGTTGGGCAGGCCCTTGATCTGCGAATACTGCATGATCGCCTTGCGCGCGGAGAACAGGCCACGCGAGTTGGAATAGCCTTCGCAGTCGGGCAGCTGCTGGCGCATGTCCTTGATGACCTCATCGGGCGTGCGGAAACCGAAGGGCGCCGGGTTACCGATATTGAGCTTGAGTATGCGCTCACCCTCGTCCTCCATACGGGCGGCCTCGTCGACGACGGGACCGCGCACGTCATACAGGACGTTATCGAGCTTGGTGGATTTAGAAAAAGTACGCATGGTGGTGCTCCTTGCAATTTGAGCTGAGGGATGGGGTTCGGGCTTGGAATCGTTGCGGGGTGATGATGCCTCGCCTTGATCGGCGTCGCCGGCAAGCAGCCAGGTAACATCGACCTCCAAAATACGGGCGAGCAGCTCAGCCACATCGCGCCGCGGAATCGTCTTGCCGCTCACATATTGGCTCATCTGACTCTTGCCGAGTTTTTTGCCGAGCATCTCCGATGCGCGGATCACGTCCGACTGGCGAACGTCGCGATCGGACATAGCCTGTCGCAGACGATCGCTAAACGTCTCTTGGGCCACTAGAACCTCCTTGCTGGCAAAGTTCAATTTATACAACACGAATTGAACCTGAGTTCAATTTAGGCAGCAGTATAACGCCGTGCTATTTCGAAAAGTTCAATTTCAAAAATATAATGAGCAAGACCTCGAGATTTATCCCAAGGCGATAACGACGTGCACGCATTTAGAGGTATTCGAGGAAACGAGCGGCGGCAAGCGAAACATCGGCCGTTCGATATATGGCGTTGATCTGCCGATGGGGATGCCCTTCGAGCGGACGCACAGCAACATCGAACTGGCAGCGACGCAAGATGAGCGCGGGAAGAATGCTCACGCCCAGGCCATCCTCGACCATAGCCATAATCGCATAGTCATCCCAAGTCGACAGTTTTGAGCGCACCGCCAGCCCCGCCCGACGGAATAGCGGCGTAATCTCGTCATCAGTGCCGCGTTCTAGCAGAATAAACTGCTCGTTGGCTAAATCGGCAAGAGAAACGACCTCCGCCGTGGCAAGCGAGGAGTCCGCTGGCACCACGGCCATCAACTCGTCTTGCACCAACGGTCGCGACGCCATGCCGGCGCCGCGTGGCTCGCGCGGAATAAAGCCCAGGTCGCAGCGGCCTTCCGCCACCCATTGCTCAATCTCGGAGTAATCACCCATCAGCAGCTCGTAATCGACATCCGGATGATCGGCGCGAAAGCGCGCAATCACCGGCGGCAGTACATGGGTCGCCACACTCGAAAACGTACCGATACAGATCTTGCCGCGCATGAGCCCACGCATCTCGTCCACATGTCGCTGCAGGCGGCCAAACTCCTCGCAGAGCGCCTCAACCGCCGGCATGATCTGCCGCCCATCGGCAGAAAGCACCACGCCCTCGCGGCTGCGATCAAGCACCTTAAAACCCCAGTCTGCCTCAAGGTCGCCCACCATGCGGCTCACGCCCGACTGCGAATAGCTCAGCCGCTCTGCAGCACGCGTAAAGCTGCCGGCACGCACCGTCTCGAGCAGCACTTGCATCTTTTGGATATTGGTCTCCACGGCACGTCCCCACCCTTGCATGAGTTTTTGTTATGTTTTCCATGCATTATATTCGCTTTTCTTCTAAAGCCAGTTCACCCATAGTGAATATGTTCGGATATAGAGGGGATGTCAGCGCATGAACAACGGACTGTTTACATACTTAGCAGCATTACTGTTGTTTGGCTCTAACGGCATCATCGCCGCAGCTATCGCACTGCCGAGCTCCGATATCGTACTGTTGCGCACGTTTTTGGGCGCTCTCACCCTTGCCGCCATCCTCTTCATAACCAAGCGCCATAACCTGCAGGCTCCGTCTCGCCCCCGCGAGGCCGCAGCGCTCATCGTCTCGGGCGCCGCGCTGGGCGCCAGCTGGATTTTCCTGTTCCGCGCCTATCAGACGATCGGCGTTGGTATCTCCTCGCTGTTGTATTACTGTGGCCCCATCATCGTTATGGCCCTTTCCCCGCTCATTTTTGGCGAAAAGCTGACCGGCGGCAAAATCGCCGGCTTTGTCGCCGTCGCCTGCGGTGCTTTTCTCATTGCAGCGCAAGGTCTAGGCGGCAATATGCCCATTGCGGGCATCGTCTGTGGAATCGCCTCGGCCTTCTGCTATGCATTGATGGTCATCGCCAGCAAGGGTGCGCCGCACATCGAGGGCCTCGAGAACTCCGCACTCCAAGTGAGCGCCGCCTTTGTGACCGCACTGGCCCTCACGCTCATCACGCAGGGCGCTCCCTCGTTCCTGTCCGCCGGCGTCGCCGCCAGCATTGATTGGCGCGCCGTCGCTATGCTCGGCGTCGTCAACACCGGCATTGGTTGCCTGCTCTACTTTAGCGCCGTCGCCAAGCTGCCCGTCCAGACCGTCGCCGTCGTCGGCTACCTCGAGCCGCTTTCGGCGGTCGTGTTCTCGGCCGCCCTTTTGGGTGAAGCCATAACACCGGTCCGCCTGATGGGCGCCGCGCTTATCATCGGCGGCGCGATTTTTTGCGAACTCGCCGGCAAACGCGCAAACGCCAAGGCTGGCATCGCCCAGACAGCACGTGCTTAAAAGCCCCTGCTTTGAAATGCTACCTGCGTAGATAAATAATCCCCAGCTGAGGATTATTGTCTAAAATAACCCGATGTGCCAAACTGCTCTTGTATGTATAAAGACGGCATAAAGTTTTTTGTCCTAGACAGATAACCGGATGTCTAAGGGAGTCCTCGTGACACACAACAAACTGGAGGCAAACCTCCAAGACCAGCGCGGGCAAGGCGGGCACGGAGCCATCCCCCTCTCCGCTGGCATGCTGCTCGTAACGCTCGGCGTCGTCTATGGCGACATCGGCACGAGCCCCATGTACACCATGAAATCAATCGTCGCCAACAACGGCGGCATCGGTACCGTCAGCGAGGACATGATCCTGGGCGCGCTTTCGCTCGTCATCTGGACCATGACGCTCGTGACCACGGTCAAGTACGTGGTAATCGCCATGAAGGCCGACAACCACAACGAAGGCGGCATCTTCGCCCTGTTCAGCCTCGTACGCAAGGTGGCACCATGGCTGATTCTGCCCGCCATGATCGGCGGCGCGGCGCTGCTCGCCGACGGCATCCTCACCCCCGCCGTCACGGTCACCACAGCCATCGAGGGTCTGCGCACCATCGAATGGGGCCATGCGCTGCTGGGCGACGGCCAGACCAACGTCATCATCATCACCATCATCATTATCTGCGGCCTATTTGCCATGCAGCGCGCCGGCACCTCGTCAATCGGCAAGCTGTTCGGCCCGCTCATGACGCTGTGGTTCCTGTTCCTGGCAGGCGCCGGTCTGTTCAACATGCTCGGCAACCTGTCCATCTTGCGCGCGCTCAACCCCATCCGCGGCATTATGTTCCTGTTCTCGCCCATCAACCATTCGGGCATTATGGTGCTCGGCTTTGTCTTCCTGTCGACAACCGGTGCCGAGGCACTCTACTCGGACATGGGCCACGTGGGCAAGGCAAACATCTATGCATCCTGGCCATTTGTTAAGGCGGCCCTTATCCTCAACTATCTGGGTCAGGGAGCTTGGCTGCTCGCCAATAACTCCAACCCCCAGATGCTCGCGATGGATATCGTCAACCCGTTCTATATGATGCTCCCCGAGCCCCTACGCCCCTTTGCCATCGTGCTTTCGGCCGTGGCGGCCATCATCGCCTCACAGGCGCTCATCACCGGCTCGTTCTCGCTGGTATCCGAGGCAACGCGCCTCAACCTTATGCCGCACCTGCGCATCCACTACCCCAGCGACACCAAGGGCCAGCTCTATATTCCACTCGTCAACAACATCATGTGGGTCGGCTGCATCTTCATTGTGCTGCTGTTCCAGAACTCCGAGCGCATGGAGAGCGCCTATGGCCTCGCCATTACCGTGACCATGCTTATGACCACCACGCTGCTGACGAGCTATATCGCCGGCATCCTCAAGCACAAGCTGGGCGCCTGCGTCTTCGCCCTGCTCTTCGGTGCCATTGAGCTGTGCTTCTTCGCCTCGTGCCTCACCATGTTCTTTGACGGCGGCTACGTAATGATCTTCTTGGTCTCGCTGCTGTTTGGCCTTATGTACGTGTGGCGCCGCGGCACCGCCATCGAGCGCACGCAGACGATCCTGCTGCCCGTCTCCAAGTACATTGACCAGCTCAACCGCCTGCGCAACGACGAGACCTACCCCGTGCTCGCCGACAATCTGGTGTTCCTCACCAACAGCCCCGACCCGCTCACGCTCGACCGCGACGTGCTCTATTCCATCTTGGATAAGCATCCCAAGCGCGCCAAGGCATACTGGTTCATCAACGTGCACGTTACCGACGAGCCCTATACGCACGAGTATTCCGTCGAGACCTTTGGCACGGACTTTTTGTTCCGCGTGCGCCTGGACTTGGGCTTTAAGGTCAACCAGCGCGTTAATGCCTACCTGCGCCAAATCGTTGGCGACTTGATGGCATCGGGTGAGCTGCCGCCGCAGCATCACACCTACTCCATCTACGAGACGCGCGGCAACGTGGGCGACTTCCGTTTTTGTATGCTGCGCAAGATGCTCGCCCCCGAAACGGACATCAACCGCAATGACCACCGCGTGATGGCCATCAAGTACGCCGTCCGCCGCGCCTGCGGAAGCCCGGCACGCTGGTACGGTCTCGAGAACTCGGCCATCATCATCGAGTACGTGCCGCTGTTTGCCCGCATGCGCCCGGCCGTTAAGCTCGTGCGCACCCAAGTGCCGCTCGAGGTTCAGATCGAAGAGGCCGAAGAAATGGAAGTCGACATCTTCTCGGACGACCTGGTCAACGGCAACGAAGCCGGTAAGAATATGAACGTCGATCCCACTGAGCTGCTCGAGAGCGTCGCAGATACGCCCGAACAGCAACTCGACGGACTCGAGAGCACCCAGTTCAACGACGCCAACTTCTAACACGCCACCAGCCATTGACGACAACGGCCTCGCATCTCATAAGAGGTGCGAGGCCGTTTTATGTCGCAACGGACCAGTGAGCTACGAACGACGCGGCTCGGGAACCACGAGCCTATCGGGGCTCGCGCCCTCGGCATCCATCAGGCTCACGTAACGAATCGACGGATCCCCATACATCGCGTAGTAATAATTGCCCGTGCGCGCGCTAAAGCATCCGGTATAGATAGTCTTCTCGAACTTGCCATCGCCCATCCTGGACGCCCCCTCAATCATCACCACGCCCTCGAGCGAGCGGAACATGCGAACGACGTTTTCGGTCTCGCTCTCCTTTTGCGGGTAATTGGCATTGAGGTACGCCGCCTTTACAAAACGGCTCGGCGAATAGCAATCGCCCGGAATGCCGCGCATGCCGGCACCGGCTCCATAGGGCTTAAGCTCGGCGCCACGCCATGTCGCCGTCTGCGGAAAATCGCTTGTGGCGGTGATATAGGTGCGCAGGTTTTCCATGTGCCACGGGAAGGTCGGCTGGTTGGCAAGGGTGTCGACCGGATCGTCGTATACATGCAGGCCGTCAGCCATCATCTCGACCACGATGCTGCGCTGGCTGTCGCCGATAATCCAATGGAGCAGCGACACGCCCAGCCCCTCTCCGGCAGATTTGGCGACAATCACCGTGTCGCGCAGCGCGGCCTCGACCTCATCGACCGTCGAGAACGTCGCTGCCACCCACAGGGGAAACTCATAGGCCGCGATATTGTTCTTGCCGTCGACAGGGCCCTCGGCATACTCGGCATAGCCGGGAAAGTTGAGCCCCGCCACAGCCAGACCCGCATCGTTACCACAGTCGAAAAACATGGGATAGTTCTTGTAATCGATGCACATGCCGATTACCGCGTGTGCCGCCGACGCATCGTCGATAAACGAATACGGAATGTGGAACCCGCGCGGCATCACGCGAACCTGTTGGCCGTAGTCAAAGCTCCAGTCGAGGTTGCGGCCCAGATACATGTGGCCAGAATTATCGGTAAATCGAATGCTCGTGCACATAGCGCCTCCTAGCTTTACGGTCCTGCTAAGGTTATTGTCACCAAACAAAAAGGCGCTAAACACAAAAGCCCGGACATGACAACAATGTCACGCCCGGACCAAAAACCACATATGAACGTAATAAAGTCACCCTAACAGGTCGGTCTAGGGTGCCACAGTGCCACAGATCGCCCCGAACGAGGAGCGCCGCGTACTAATGGTACGCAAGCGACGAGTGAGCGGCGAGGTGTGGTGCTGTGGTCACCCTAGACAAGCTTGCCGAGGCAGTGGTCGATCATATGCTGGACCATCTGCGCCTCGAAGCCCACAAAGTCCTGCTTGCGCTCGCGCATCTTGCCATCGACGATCTGGTCAAAGGCAACCTTGCACTTGATATAGCGCGTGGACTTGGTGACTTCCTCGTGCGTCAGGCAGCTCTCCTCCATCTTGCTGGCGCCCAGGCCAAACACCAGACGGGGGTTGTAGAGCACGTGGGGCTCGCCGGCGTCGTCCAGGTAGACGCAGACCTTCTTGGTAACGCCGATCTGGTTGGCGGCCAAGCAGCCGGCATCATCGAGCGACTTGATGGTATCGATCAGGTCCTGAGCAACCGACTCGTCCTCGACGGTCGCAACCTCGCAACGCTGGGACAGGATAGCCTCGTCGTGGCAAAGCTCTTTAATCATACGTTCCTCCATAGGGGTCGTTGTAACCGCTTAAGTATACGGTACCCACACATTTTCATGCGATAAATACCGTCCGTCTGTTACAAAGCGCCGAACATCAACATGCGAGGAACAGCAAGGTTGTAAAGGCGATATAGTAAATGAGTTCGTGTCAATCGGCCTAAACTCGGGGCCGAACAAGGAAAGGGTATGCATGGACGAACTTTTTCACGTCAGTGAGCGCAAGTCCACAATCGGGACCGAACTTCGCGCTGGACTGACAACATTCCTGGCGATGGCCTACATCATCGCCGTCAACCCCGCAGTGCTCTCGGGCGCTGGCATTGATGCGGGAGCGCTCGCCTGCGCCACCTGCCTGGGCGCCGGCATCATGACCATCTGCATGGGCATCTTCGCAAACCGCCCGCTCGCCTGCGCTTCAGGCCTGGGCATCAACGCCATGATCGCGGGCATCACCACCACCATGTGCGGCGGTGACTGGCACGTCGCCATGAGCGTTATCTTCCTCGAGGGTATCGTCATCTTGCTGCTCGTCCTTTGCGGCCTGCGCGAGGCCATCATGGACGCCATCCCCGTGGTCCTGCGCCACGCCATCTCGGTGGGTCTGGGCCTGTTTATCGCCATGATCGGCCTGTGCGACGCCGGCATCATCACCGCTGGCGCCGGTACGCTCGTCGGCCTGGGCGACATCGCCTCCCCCACCTTTATCGTCGGCATCATCTCCATCGTCGTGACGGTTGCCCTGGCTTCCCGCAACGTGCCGGGCTCGCTGCTCATCGGCATCATCGTCGCCGTTATCGCCGGAATCCCGCTGGGCGTCACCCATGCGCCCGAGGGCCTCATCGCACCGCTCGACTTCTCGACCTTCGGCGCCCCGTTTGCCAGCACTGCCGACGGCAACCTTGCCATCGTGAAGGTCCTGACCGACCCGATGCTGCTCGTCGTTGCCTTCTCGCTGCTCATGAGCGACTTCTTCGACACCATGGGCACCGCGATGGCCGTCGCCAAGCAGGGCGAGTTCTTGACCGAGGACGGCAATGTCGAGGACATCCGTCCCATCCTGGTCGTCGACTCCGTGGCCGCTGCTGCCGGTGGCTTTATGGGCGTCTCCTCCATCACCACCTTCGTCGAGTCCACCTCTGGCGCTGCCGACGGTGGCCGCACGGGCCTCACCTCCGTCACCACCGGCGTGCTGTTCATTCTCGCCGCGTTCTTCTCCCCCATCGTCACCATCGTTTCCAGCGCCGCCACCTGCGGTGCTCTGGTCTACGTCGGCTACCTCATGATGAGCGAGGCCTCCGAGATCGACTGGTCCGACGTGTCGCAGGGCTTCCCGGCGTTCATGATTGTCGCCGGCGTGCCCTTCACCTACTCCATCTCTGCCGGCATTGGTCTGGGCTTTATCGCCTACGTGGTCGTCGCGCTCTTTAAGGGCGAGGCATCCAAGATCAAGCCGCTCATGTGGATCGCAGCCCTTGCCTTCCTCGTCTACTTCTTTGTAGCGTAGGCGCAAGATTCGCAATACCAAACAGCAAAGCGCGGAGTCGCATCGAGCGGCTCCGCGCTTTGCTTTTAAAGCCAGGCGCCACACGGACGCGCGATGTATTGCTTCGCAAGTTTTGGACGTTTTGCTCTCCAAACGGCACTACCGCCGGCTACATCCTGCAGATATGCTGGGCGTAATCGCATAGGCCCTATGAGGATGGGAGTAACCATGGCCGCCTTGTTCACGACCCCCAAGCGCAATGACAAAACCTCTGGAGCCCATTTTGTCGAGCCCGACGTGCGCCGTCGCACGCTGCTCGCACACGGCAGCTGGCGCCGCGTGACACGCCGCATCGTTGTAGGCGCCGTATGCGCGCTCACGGTAAGTTCGCTGCTCATGCCGAGCGTCTCGCTCGCGGCCGAGTGGGTGGACGTCGGCGGCACCCAATACAACGCCGGCACCGCGGCGGGCGACGCCGCCGGCACCTGGAGCTGGGACGGCGCCGACGACATGAAGCTCAACGGCTATAACGGCGGCGCGATCGAGGCAGCGGGCAAGCTCAACGTGAGCTACGAGGGCAACAACACCGTCACTAACGACAACGGCCGCGGCATCAAGGTTAAGGATGGCGCGAACGAGAACGCCGAGCTTAATATTCAGGGCGACGCGTCCAGCACGCTCAACGTGACATCTTCTCGTGACGCCATCACTTCCGTCGGCAACATCAACATCGACGGCGCTGGCACTGTCAACGCCACGAGCACCGAGCACGATGCCATCGATGCCGGGGGCGATGTCACCATCAAGGGCTCGGGAAACGTTAACGCCACGGGCGATTCGGATGGCATCAGGGCCGACGGCAACATCACGATCGACAACAGCGGAACCGTCACCGCCAAGGCCACCGAGGATCAGGGTATCGATGCTAACGAGAACCTCATCATAAAGGGCGGCGGCAAGGTAGAGGCAAGCTCTATCAAAGACAATGCGATTTGGGCCGACGGCAACATCGAGATCTCGGGTGGCAGCCAGGTCAAGGCAAGCTCCGAGGAAGACGCCGCCATCGACGGTAAAAACAGCCTCACGGTCACGAACGCTTCCCTCAACGCAAGTGGCGTTGGGTATGGCATCTATGTCTACAAGGGCATCACGCTCGATGGCGCGACCGTGACGGTCCGCGCAAGCTCAGATGGCGGGGAAGCCAGCGCACTCTTCACCGATGAGGACAACATCGTCATCAAGAACGGCTCGACTGTGGATGCGCTCGCAGAAGGCAGGTTCTCGGTTGCAATCTCCACCAGTAATTTCTACTCCGACGAAGCGGGTGGCCATATCTACATCAGCGACTCCGTTGTCAAGGCCATAGCCCGCTATGCCGAGACCGGCGGCGACGGCCCCGACCACTACAGTGGAGACCAAAACGACGAAATCATCCCTGAGTCCGAGGGCCTGAACATCGGCATCTTCGCGCAGACCGAGAAGGGCATCACGCCCGCGACCATCTCGATCGTCCGCAGCAAGGTCACGGCCGAGGGAGACACGGCGGCTATCTTCGCCCTTGCCATGAGCGCGGACGGCAAGGCGATCGGCACCATCGAAATCAAGGACGCCATCATCCAGACGCCTGCAGGCGGCAAAGTCATTGACTATCGCAACAAGGAAGAGCTCAGCGACGGCATCGTCTACGAGGCGGGGCAGACCATTGGCACGGGCGATGCCACGATTGACTCCCCCTATGACGCCGCTGTCGCCAAGAGCACGGTCATCGTGCCTCCCGAGGAGACCAAGCCCGAGGAAAAGCACGGCAAGACCAAGCCCGAGGGTTCCAAGTCCGAGGGCACGAAGACAACCAAGACCGTTGCAGTTGCAGCCAAGGGAGCCAAGACCGTCGGCAAGCTCGCGGCAACCGGCGACACCTCGAACGCAGCCATCGTGGCAGCCGCCCTTGCGGGAACAGCCGCCATCGCCGCAGGCGCCCTGGCGAGTCGCAAACGTTCGTAAACACTTTTTCGCACAGGACGGGTGGATCGCAGCCCTTGCCTTCCCCGTCTACTTCTTCGTAGCGTAAGGGCAAGGCTGCAAAAGCTGAACAATAAAGCGCGGAGTCGCCATGCGGCCCCGCGCTTTTCTTTTAGCGTCGGTCCCTGCGCCGGCGTGCGGCCTATTTCTCCCCCATTTTGGCCATTTTGCCCTCCAAACGGCACTACCGCCGGCAACATCCAGCAGATACGCTGAACCTAGCCGTATAGGCCCTATGAGAACGGGAGCAACCATGGCAGCCTTGTTCACGACCCCCAAACGCAATGACACTACCGCCGGAACCCATGTTGCCGAACCCGACGTTCGCCGTCGCATAGGACTCGCGCACGGCAGCTGGCGCCGCGTGACGCGCCGCATCGTCGTAGGCGCCGTGTGCGCGCTCACGGTGAGCTCGCTGCTCATGCCGAGCGTCTCGCTCGCGGCGGAATGGGTCAAGGTCGGCGAAACCAAATACAACGCCGGCACTGCGGCGGGCGACGAGACCGGCACCTGGTCGTGGGACGGCGCCGACGACTTGAAGCTCAACAACTATAACGGCGGCGAGATCCAGGCCGCAGGCAAGCTCAACGTGAATTACTCGGGAAACAACATCGTCACTGCCGACTGGATCGAAGGCATCAAGGCTTCTCATGGCAAGAATGAGAACGCCGAGCTCAATATCCAAGGCGACGCGGGCAGCACGCTCAGCGTGACATCTACTGAGGACGCTATCCTCTCCACGGGTAATATCAACATCGACGGAGCCGGATCCGTCAACGCCACGAGCGCTGGGTTTGATGCCATCGACGCCGAGGGCGATCTCGCTATCAAAGGTTCGGGCAACGTCAACGCCACGGGCGTATCGGATGGCATCAGGGCAAACGGCAATATCACGATTGACGACAGCGGGGCCGTCACCGCCAGGGCTACCAAGGACAAGGGTATCGGAACCGACAAGAACCTCACCATCAAGGGTGGCGGCACAGTCGAGGCAAGCTCAGCCGATGGTGAGGCCATTTGGAGCGGCGGCAACATCAATATCTCGGACGGCAGCCAGGTCAAGGCGAGCTCCGAGAAAGACGCCGCCGTCGAGGCCAAGGGCAGCCTCGCAGCCACAAACGCCTCCCTCAACGCAAACGGTGTTGAATATGGCGTCTATGCCCACAAGGGCATCACACTCGATCATGCAAACGTGACAGTCCGCGCAAGTAAAGGCAGATACGGTGACGCCATTGCCCTCTTCACCTACCAAGACGATATCGTCGTCAAGAACGGCTCCACCGTGGACGCGTTTGCGGAAGGCGAGGTTTCGGCTGCATTCTCCACCAGAAACGATCGACCCAACGAGGAGGGTGGCCACATCTACATCAGCGACTCCGTTGTCAAGGCCATAGCCCGCTATGTCGAGAACGGCGACGGCCCCATCCCCTACAGCGAAAACCAAGATGGTGAGACGAGCCCCGAGCCCCAAGGCGAGAACATCGGCATCATCGTCCAGACCAGCGAGGGCGTCACACCCGCAGTCATCTCGATCATCCGCAGCAAGGTAACGGCCGAAGGAGATACAGCGGCAATCTTTGCCCGTGCCATGAGCGCTGACGGCAAGACAATCGGCACCATCAAGATTGAGAACGCCGCCATCCAGACGCCCGAAGGCGGCAAGGTCATTGACTATCGCAAGCTCCGTGACGGCATCTACGAGGCAGGCCAAGCCATCGGCACGGGCGACGCCACGATCGACTCCCTCTATATCAAAGCAGTCGCCAAAAGTACGACCATCGCACCTCCCGAGGTAGCCAAGCCGGAAGACCCCAAACCCGACGAGACCAAGCCCGCAGAAAGCAAGCCCGCGGAGTCCAAGCAGAACCCCAAGCCTGAGGGCTCAAAGCCGACCAAGGCCGTTGCGGCTTCAACCACGAAAGCCAAGGCTACCGGCGTGCTCGCGGCAACCGGCGACACCTCGGGTGCGGCCATCGTGGCAACCGTCCTTGCGGGAACAGCCGCTATCGCCGCAGGCACCATGGCGAGCCGTAAGCGTTCTTAGACGCCTCTGCGCACATGGCGGCCCCCGCGAAGGCCCCGAGCCCCAGCACCGTTTAACAACGCCACCGCCGAGCTCCCCTCCGGCGGTGGCGTTTTCCATATGCGTCCGCAGGGGATGCACGAGATTGTCTTTGGTCTAGCCCAACCGGCATACGCTGGCGTGCGACAATTGGGGCTGCCGATATCACAACACTGAGAGAAGCCCGTCATGGAAGCGCATCAAAAGCAGATAACCGTTTATTCGAATCATACGGAAAGCGCGCCTGTCATCTACCTTCCTGTGGTCGTGGGCGACGGCAGCGAGGTTTATAAGTGTTGCCGAGAGCTCGACTGTCCGCCATTCGCCCTCGTCACCATTGGCGGGCTCGATTGGAATCGCGAGCTGAGCCCTTGGGCATGCGACGGGACCGTACGCGATGCCGAGCCTTTCGGAGGCCAAGCTGCCGGTTTTCTTGATAAGCTGCTGAATCAGATAATCCCCCAGGTGGAGTCGTCGCTTCCTCAGCCGCCCACCTGGCGCGGCATTGCCGGTTATTCGCTAGCGGGCCTCTTTTCGCTTTGGGCCCCCTGGCAGACCGATGCCTTTGACCGCGTCGCAAGCGCATCGGGATCCCTGTGGTTTCCTGGCTTTATCGACTATGCGCACGAGCACGCGATGGCAGTTACGCCCGACGCCGTCTACCTGTCACTCGGCAAAAAGGAAACCAAGACGCCCAACCGCATGATGCGGCATGTACTCGACGACACACGCGCCATGGAAGCGTTGCTCGTCGAGCGCGGCATTCCAACAACGCTGGAGCTCAACCCCGGCAATCACTTTGCCCAAACCGACTTACGCATGGCCCGCGGCATCCACTGGGTACTGACGCATTAAAAATGGTGCCCACGCGCATATACGCATGGGCACCATATCTTGTTTAGCTGAACGCAGCTGCTACTCAGCAGCCTCCTCGAGCTCGGAGACATCAAACTCAAAGTCGTTACCCGGCAGGATGGCGTTGAGCACGATGCCCACCAGCGAGCCCACGGCAAGGCCGGAAAGCGAAATCGTCACGCCGCCCAGCTCAAGCACGATGGCGCCGGCGGTGCTGTACGCAATGCCGAGCGAAAGCACGAGCACCAGAGCGGCCACCAGCACGTTGCGGTTGTTTTGGAAATCGACCTGGTTCTCGATGAGGTTGCGGACGCCCACGGCGCTGATCATGCCATAGAGCACGAGCGACACGCCGCCGATTACACACGCCGGCATGGCCGCAATGATAGCCGCGAACTTGGGGCAGAACGAAAGCACGATGGCGCAGCACGCGGCAATGCGAATCACGCGCGGGTCGAACACGCGCGTCAGGGCGAGCACGCCGGTGTTCTCACCATACGTGGTGTTGGCCGGAGCGCCAAAGAGCGAAGCCAGGATCGTGGCGAGACCATCGCCGAGCAGCGTGCGATGCAGACCGGGATCGGCAATATAGTTGCGCTCGCAGGTGGAGCCAATAGCAGAGATATCGCCGATATGCTCGATCATAGTTGCAAAGGCCAGCGGCATGATGGTGATGATGGCCGTCGTGGCAAGACCGCTATCGAACTGCGGCCCAAAGAGCGCAAACACGGTGTCATCCCACACGATGGGAAGACCGACCCAGGGAGCGGCTGCGACGCCAGAAAAGTCGACCTCGCCCAGCGCAGCCGCAACGGCATAGCTCACCACAACGCCCAGCAGAATCGGCACGATCTTGACCATGCCGCGACCCCAAATGTTGCAGATGACGATAACGGCAACGGCAATAACAGCCACAAACCAGTTGGTCTGGCAGTTGGCAATGGCGGAGCTCGCCAGGATCAGACCGATCGAAATGACGATGGGACCGGTCACCACCGGCGGGAAGAAGCGCATGACGCGCTTGGCGCCAAATGCGCGGAACAGCGCTGCCAGCACCGGATAGAGCAGACCGGCGCAGGCAACGCCCAGGCAGGCGTAGGGCAAAAGCTCGACCTCGCCGTTGGGCGCGATTGCGGCATAACCCGCAATAAAGGCAAACGATGAGCCCAAAAATGCCGGCACCTTACCACGCGACAGGAAGTGGAACAGCAGCGTACCCAAACCGGCAAACAAAAGCGTTGCCGAAACCGAGAGACCGGTGAGCACGGGCACCAGCACGGTGGCGCCAAACATAGCAAACAGGTGCTGCAGACCGAGCAAAAACATGCGCGGGCGGCCGAGCGACGACGCATCGTAGATGGCATCGCTGGCGGCGGGCGTCGAGGACTGGGACATGAGAGTCCTTTCAAAATGGAAGGGCGCTCGAGCATAGCGGATTACCTGCCCGAACGATACGATCCGAACCATTGTACGCGATGCGCCATGTCTCGCACGCGCCGTCACCTGCGAACGTTACCGCTATTTCCAAACGCGCTCGGCAATACGCTTGACCAGCGCGATCTTTGCCCATTGCTCGTCCTCGGTCAGCTTGTTGCCAATCTCGCAGCTGGCAAAGCCACACTGCGGAGACAGATACAGGTTCTCGAGCGGAACATACTTTGCAGCCTCGTGAATACGCTCGACGATGGCATCCTCGTCCTCAAGCTCAGCGGCCTTGGTGGTCACCAGGCCCAACACGACCTTCTTGCCAGGGGCAACGTACCTCAACGGCTCAAAACCGCCGGCGCGCGGCGTATCGAACTCCAGGTAAAATGCGTCAACATCCTCGTTTGCGAACAGGTATGGCGCGATGGGGTCATAGCCACCCTCGAAGGCATAGGTAGAGTGGTAGTTACCACGGCACACGTGCGTGTTAATGACCAGGTCGTCGGGGTTGCCCTCGATAGCGGCGTTGTTGAGCGCCACGCCCAGCTCACTCACCTTTTGCAGATCAACCGGGCTCATGCCGGTCTTGGACACAAAGTCGGTATCGCAATAGATGCCCCAGGTGCAGTCATCAAACTGGATGTTGCGGCAGCCTGCAGCGTACAGGTCGGCGATCACCGTACGATAAGCGGCTGCAATGGCATCGGCGAGCTCTTCGTCGGTCTTGTAGACGGCGCGCAGGCTCTCCTGCTGGCCATCGCAGCGGTCGAGCGTGACCTCAGAGAACGTCTGGATAGGCGCCGGGATGGTCTGGCGTGCAACGTGGTCCTCGCCCTCAAGTGCCTTGACAAACTTAAAGTGCTCGACGAAGGGGTGGTTCTCGCCGCTGATGGAGCCAGTCACCACGGCGGTATCGGCCGTGGTCTCCTCGTCGTGGAACATATAGCCCGTACGCGAGGTACGGCGTTCAATGCCGTTGAGCCCCCACATAAAGTCGAGGTGCCAGTAACTGCGGCGAAACTCGCCATCGGTAATCACCTGCAGGCCAGCGGACTTTTGCTTGTCCACCAGGTCGCGAATGGCATCGTTCTCGACGGCCTTAAGCCCCTCGGCATCAAGCGCGCCTACCGCATAGGCAGCGCGGGCGTCCTTTACGGCCTGCGGACGAAGAAAGCTGCCGACGATATCGGCGCGAAACGGCGCGTTCGGTTGAATTGAAGTGCTCATAGATATCTCCCTTTGCATTGGTTGCTTTACTGGGACAGAGTATGAGCGCTCATATGGCCATCGCAAAATATACGTTTATAACAGTTTGATATAGATGCTTCCTATATCAGTTTGGACTGCCATAAAGAGATTTGACCCGTGCAGAATGCAGCAGTCTATATGTGCTGGCGAATCGCGTCGATATAGGCCTGCCCGTAGCGCGTAAGTGTCGTGTTCTTGCGCGTGATGATGCCAATCTCCATGTACTCGTCTACATCAAGCGGAATCGAGATGATACCCGGCCCGTTGAGCTCGTGACTGATCACGCCTGAGCATACCGTGTAGCCGTTGAGGCCCATGGCCAGGTTGAACAACGTCGCACGGTCGCGCACGCGGATATTCTTGCGGCGCTCAAACGTCGAGGTCAGTTCCTCGGAATAGTAAAAAGAGTTGTAGCTACCCTGCTCGTAGGACAGGAAGGGATAGTCCTCCAGGTCCTCGAGCGTCACACTGGAGCGGCCCGCCAGCGGATGGTCGGCGCACACAAAAACGTGCGGCGTGGCGCAGAAGAGCCCTTCGAACACGAGCTCGTTGGCCGCCAGCATGCGCTCGATGACCTCGCGATTGTGCTCCGACAGATACAGGATGCCGAGTTCGCTTTTCATATGCGCGACGTCCTCGATAATCTCGTGAGTCTGCTCCTCGCGCAGGGTAAAGTCGTAGCGCGCGGCATCAAACTCACGAATCACATCGACAAACGCATTAACGGCAAAGGAATAATGCTGGCAACTCACACTAAAGTGCGGCACCTGCTCGGACGTGCCCTTGTACTTACCTTCGAGCAGATCGGCCTGGTCAAGCACCTGTCGCGCGTAGCCCAAGAAGGTCTCGCCTTCCTCGGATACAACGACACCCTTGTTAGTGCGCTCAAAGATGTGCACACCCATCTCGTTTTCGAGATCGCGAATCGATGCGGTAATCGAAGGCTGCGACACAAAGAGCCGGCGCGAGGCCTCGGTGATGCTGCCGCATTCGGCAACCTTGACGACATATCTGAGCTGCTGAAGCTTCATGGCTTTCTCCCTAGACGTTCGTGACGTCGAAACCCGTCGCATCCATCTGACGCATAAACGGCGGCATCTCCCCCGTCGCGGCACAGGCGGCAATCTGATGCAGAGCCCCGGCAACCGCATCGTCTGCCGCAGCGCCGATATGCCAGCGCGCGGCAGCCGTGACAGCCTCGTTGGCATTGGCGACTGCAACGGAGTTGGGAACGGCATCGATCATGGGCAGATCGTTATCGGAATCACCGAACACGGCCACCTCGTCGAGTGTCAGGTCCAAAGCGCGCGCAAGCTCCAGCGCGGCGCAACCCTTGTCCCAACCTGCTGGAAGGATGTCGAACAGGCGCACACGATTGTTGGGAAACACGAGCGAGAGCTCCGGTACCTCAGCGGCAACGCGCTCACGTAGCTCCGCGAGCTCCTCACGCGAACGGGCACTCCAGATATTCGCCTTGAACACCGGTGCGTCATCGACAACAGGACGGCACGGGGCCTCTTCGCCCTTGAGCCACGCGTTGCCGCCCGACTCCATGGCGCGGCGCACGCGCTCGGGGTCGCTCGTCACGCAATAGGCATCGTTATCCCAAAAGTCATCACCCAGGCTGTAGACCTTCAGATACGTATCGTCGGTCTCTTGCTCCAAGTAGTCAGCCAAGCGCATAAGGGCGGCGTTGTCAGTCGCGCGCGAAGTGACCGCCTGACCGTCGACAAACATTACCTGGCCGTTGCAGAACGCGCCGGTCGAGAAGCACTCGACGCAATTGCGGAACATCCAGCCCATCGCGGACGGCTGGCGACCCGAAACCGGGCCAAAGTGCAGACCCGCCGCCTGCATGGCATGAATGCCCTCGATGGCGTAGTCGCTGGCGCCGTCATGCCCGGCTGGAATCAGCGTATCGTCCATATCGGTCAGCACAAGTTTAATCATAAGGCCCCCATTCGTATCGGTCCTACCTATTGTAACGACCTGCCAAAATAAACCTGTCCCTTTTTGGCAGGTGCGCTAGTATAGGGAACAACAGATTCGATGCGGGAGTGCCGGCGGTGCAAACCACAAGGCTGAGAGGGCATGGGGCCCAATCCTTTGAACCTGTCAGTTAATGCTGGCGTAGGGAGCATGCCGCCTTTACAGGGGCGCTGTCTATGCACAGCGCCCCTTTTCTATGCCAAGGAGGCATGTGCAGTGATTGATTCGGAACAGCTTAAGCAACATATGGTCAAGGCCGTAGAGGAGATTCGCGCCACCAATCCGATGGCCGGCTCCATCACCAACACGGTGACGATCGACTTTGTCGCCAACGCACAGCTCGCCGTGGGCGGATCGGCCGCCATGGTCTATCTGCCCGACGAGGGCGAAGCGCTCGTTGCCGGCGGCGGCGCCATCTATCTCAACATGGGCACGCTCTTCCCTATCTACGAGCAGACGATTCCCCGCGCGGCCAAGGCGGCACACGACGCCGGCAAGCCCTGGGTGCTCGATCCGGTGGGCCTGGGCATCGGTAGCCTGCGCACCCAGCTGGTAAACGAGCTCAAGCAGTACAAGCCCGCCATCGTGCGCGGCAACGCCTCCGAGATTATCGCGCTCGCCGGCCTGTGGGGTCTTGAGGGCGAGACGGCCGATCTGAGCCGCGTGCGCGGTGTCGATACCACCGACACGGTCGACGCCGCCCGTGGTGCCGCCGTGGCGCTCGCCCGCTACACCGGCGGCGCCGTAGTGGTCTCGGGCGAAGTCGACCTGATTACCGACGGCATGACCGTGGCCAAGTCCCACGGCGGCAGCCCGCTCATGTCCAAGATCACCGGCTGCGGCTGCTCGCAGGGCGGCGTGCTGGCCGTGTACGCCTGCGCCGCCGACCCGTTTACGGCAGCCGTCTGCGGCACCGCCGTCTACAACGTGGCCGGCACGCGTGCCGCCGCCGTCGCCGACGCCCCGGCAAGCTTTAAGGTCGCCTTTATCGACGAGCTCTACCGCGCAACCGCCCAAGACATCGCCGATAACCGACTCGAGCTCGAGGAGGCATAGGCCATGTCCGAGCCCGTAACCAATGCCAGCATGAACACGCTCGTCGCCGTGGCCATCGCCCCGTGCGGCACCGGCGACGAGCTGTCCGCCGAGGTCGCTGAGGTCGTGCGCGTCATTCGCGAGAGCGGTCTTCCCAACCGCACCACCTCGATGTTCACCGAGATCGAGGGCGACTGGGACGAGGTCATGCAGGTCGTGCGCGACGCAACCTTTGTGTTGGCGAGCAAAGGCATCCGCACCGAAGTCGTGCTCAAAGCCGATATTCGACCCGGATTTACCGACACCATGACCGGCAAGCTCGAGCGCATGGAAGCACAGATCAAAAAGCAGGAGGAAGCACGATGAGCATCCGCGACAACCTTGATATCTCGGCCTATCTGGTACTCGGCCCCGAAAACACGCTGGGGCGTCCCGTGGGCGATGTGGTGGCCCAGGCGCTCGACGCAGGCTTTACCTGCATTCAGGTGCGCTCCAAGGTGGCAAGCGCCCGCGAGATCATCGCGCTGACGGGCGATGCCGCGCAGGCTATCGCACAGGCTGGCAAGACCGGTCAGGTCGCCTTGCTGATCGACGACCGCCTGGACTGCGTACTCGCCGCGCGCGAGCAGGGCATTGCCGTCGACGGCGTGCATGTGGGTCAGAGCGACATTCCCGTCGAGGTCTGCCGCAAGCTGCTGGGCCCCGACGCCATCGTGGGTCTTTCGGCCCGTTGTGAGGAGATGCTCGAGTACGTCAAGACCGCCGACATGAGCCTGGTCGACTACCTGGGCATCGGCCCGCTCCACGAGACCGAGACCAAGCGCGACTGCGGACGCGCGGCCGACGGCTCTATCATCACCAAGAGCTTTGAGGACCTGGCCGCACTCCACGCGGCAAGCCCCGTGCCCATCGTGGTGGGCGGCGGCGTCAAGATGGCCGACTTGCCGCAGCTTAAGGCAACCGGCGTCGATGGCTTCTTTGTGGTGAGCGCCGTCTGCAGTGCCGACGACCCCTGCGCCGCCGCCAAGGAGCTCGTCGACACCTGGCAGCAGGCATAGACTCAAGCCGAGCAGCCGATTCGCGGCCTCATATCTTCAATAGCGGAAAGCGCATCCCAGTTTGGGCCTCCATTCCGGGATGCGCTTTTCGCCGAGTCCGCGGCAGTTTGCCCTACCCCGCTAGGTAGACCTCCAGCGCGGGCAAGGTCGCCTCCGCATCGTGGCGGCCGATCTGATAGATGCGCTCGAGCTCATCGGGCTCGCGGCACAGCGACGGCACTTTCACCGATTCGCTCGGACGCACCACAAAGATTTCGCCGGCAGCCTCGCGACGTGCCAGGTCATCGAGCGTGGCATTGTAAACCTCATGCCGATGCTCAAGCGCTGAGACAAACTCCGGATAGTGACGGAACACGCGACGCAGCATGGGCATCACGCTGTTGGGCTGCTTCACAAAGCCCGCCGGCTGCGTGAGTACCACGATATTGCGGTCATACCCCTGCGCAAACAGCCATGCACTGGGAATAGAATCAGCCACGCCACCATCCAGATACTTATGCCCGTCAATAGCAACGGGGCGCGTCGCCACGGGAATCGCCGACGACGCCCGAATCCACTCGATATCCCGCTCGTCGCCATAGGGCAGGTCATGGTAGACGGCCTTGCCCGTCTCGATATCGGTACACACGCACGTAAATCGCATGGGGCAGGCGCGATACGCCTCCAAGTCGATGGGATCGCGCTCGATAGGCACCTCGTGATAGGCAAAATCGGCATTGAACATATCGCCGGTCCGCAGCCAGCTTGCTACACCCGCATAGCGCTTATCGGCACAATAGGCCTTGTTATAGCGAATGGCACGGCCGATCTGGCGCGATTTAAAATTGTAGCCAAACGCCGCGCCCGCCGAGACGCCCACCATATGGTCGCAGGTCAAACCGTGCTCCATCCAAACGTCGAGCACGCCCGCCGTATACATACCGCGGTAGCCGCCTCCCTCGAGCGCGAGCCCCACCGTGCGCGTCATAGTTGGCTGTGCCATGCGACCATCTCCGTCCCCGCAAATTTAAACGGAACAAGTATACCCATCAACATATACCGCCCCAGTCGCATTTTTATCGAACATCGCATCATCGCGCTGCCGTTTGTCGAATAATAGCCACCCACAGCATGTGCACCCCTATATAATTTTGTACTGTTGTTTATTACTGTTGTTTATTCTACTCAGCAGTTATCAACAGCGAACATTAGCCGGCAAAGTAACCCAACAACGCAGCAAGGCGGGGGCCTGGATACACGCAAAACGCTGAGCAACGACGCGTGTACACGACGAGCTCGCCCGACGCAATCCGCCCCGACTTCAGAAAGCCGCTTAGAACATGGATACTGTCAGCAATTACACCGAAACGCTCGAAAAGACCGTCCGTGACCTTCTCGAGCGTCAGGAGGATCTGATCAGGACCGCCTTTACCGACCAGCTTACCGGGCTTGGCAACCGTGGCGGCTTTGCCCGTTCCCTCGAGGAGCTCTGGGAGCAGGACACCCCCGTTACCATGGCGTTCATCGATATCGACAATCTCAAGCACTGCAACGACGTCTTTGGGCATGACGAGGGCAACCGCTATATCTTGCAGGTAAGCCTCTATCTCAAACTGTATATGAAAGTGGACGAGGCGGCGTTTCGCATAGGCGGCGACGAGTTTGCCATCCTATCTACGATTGCGACCGAGGACGACCTCGCCGAACGTCTGGAACACTGCCGAACGATCCTGCTCAAAAACAACGATTCCGAGATGCCCCACTCGTTTAGCTACGGAGTGGCACACGCCGACCCCGCCCTGGGCGAAGCCTCCAATCGCATGACACTCGATGCCGACCATCGCATGTACGACTACAAGCTACGTCATGCCATGCACCTCGATCGGCGCAATATTACGCAAGTCCACGCCGACGACTTCGAAATAAGCGATCGTATTTTCGACGCTTTTTCGATGCTCAACGAGGGCCGTTATTTCTTTATCGAGAACTTGGACAAGGACCGCACCCTTTGGTCGCAAGGTGCCTTGCGCGATCTCGGTCTTCCTTCGGAGCACATAGACAGCTGCCGCGATTTCTGGAAGACGCGCGTCCATCCCGATGACCTCGAGGCCTACGCCAACGACATCAACCAGATCTTTAACGGCTCCAAACACCGCCGTGTCATGCAGTACCGCATGCGCAATGCCGCGGGTGACTACGTTCTCTGCCGTGCTCGCGGGTTTCGCATCGACGGCGACGGAAATGTCCCCTCGCTCTATGTCGGCGAACTCGTCAACCACTCGCTTGCCGAAACCGTCGACGCCGCCACAGGCCTCGGAACGCAGCGCATGCTGGTCAACGCTATCGATGCCTGCCGTCGCGACCGCTGCGAGACGGGGCTTATAGCGGTGCGCATTCGTGGCACGGCGAATCTCAACGAGCTCTACGGGGCCGAGGCTGTCGACAACATGCTTGCCGAATACGCAGGCCGCATGCTGTCGATCACCCGCGGCAGAAGCCGGGTCTTCCGTTCACGAAGCGTCCAGTTCGTCGTGCTCAGCAACGATTTGGACCATGAGGCATTCGAGCAACTGACCCGCCACCTTAAAGAGGCTGTTTTCGCTCCTGTTCAAATCGCGGGCGACACCATTACTCCCGCCTGCCTTGTCGTCCCGGCCTTTTACGAGCAGTTAACCCATCAAGCGACCGCCGTTTTAGGCGAACTCGACCGTCGCCTTCGCACGGCCGGCGGGCTTGTTCCCAACGACAGCCTCCCCATACCCGAGGCGGAGCGCAAAAGCGCCATCGCCGAACGTATCGACTCGCTCACGGGCCTCTATCGACCCAGCGAGTTTATGCGGCGCGCCAACGCATTTCTCGAGGCAAGGCGCGACGACACCTGGTGCATCGCCACCGTCGACATGGGTCACATGCGCCTGTTTAATGAATGGCACGGCCAGGCCGAGGGCGACCGCGTACTCGCCGATGTGGGCACGGTCCTCAAGGACATCGAGAATGCCGATATGGGCGTCGCAGGGTACTGGGGCCAAGATGACTTTTGCGTACTCATCCCCTTTAAGCACATCACCGTCCATCAAATCTACAACCGCGTTCGCGAGGCAGTAGCCAGGCATGATGACGGCGTAGGTTTTTGGCCGTCCATGGGCATTTACCCCATCGACTCCAATGAGGAGATCACCATCGATGCGCAGGCAAAGGCCATGTTTACCAATCGACGCGCCAAAAACGACTTCAAGGAGCGCATTGCTATTTTCCGCCCCGAAGAATATGAACACGAGATTGCGTTCCACCGCACGCTGACCGAGTTCCAGTACGCGCTCTCAAACGGCCGCATCACGTACTACCTGCAGCCCCAGGTCGATATGGAAACCGGCGAGATCATTGGCGCCGAGGCACTCACCCGCTGGATTGACAAGGATGGCTCTCTCATTTCGCCCGCAACGTTTATCCCCGCACTCGAGGAAAGCGGCTTTGTGGTGACGCTCGACAAGTACATTTGGCAGGGTGTCGCCTCGTGGCTGCGCGAGCGTCTCGATCGCGGCCTTCGCGTGGTTCCGGTCTCGCTTAATGTGTCGCGCGTGGATATCCTTGCCTGCGACGTTGCCGAGCATATGGGGGCGCTTGCCGCCCAATACAACCTGCCGCCCGAGCTCATGCGTATCGAGATCACCGAGACGGCTTATACGGGAGAGTCCGAAGCCGTGGACAAACTGACAGCCGACTTGCACACCCGCGGCTTCTCGACCTATATGGACGATTTTGGCACCGGTCAGTCCACGCTCGCGATGCTCAAGAACGTCAACGTCGACGTCATCAAGCTCGACCGCACCTTTGTGCCCACCGACCGCGATCAAGGCCGCAGCGCGCAGATCGTGTCATCGATGCTCGAGATGGCGCAGTCGCTCCATCTGCCCATTGTAATCGAAGGCGTCGAGACAGATGAGCAGGCGAACATGCTACGCCACATGGGTGCCCGCTACGCTCAGGGCTTCCTCTACTACCGCCCCATGCCGGCGAAGGATTTTGAGGCATTACTCGATGGCGGCAATAACAACTGATACGCTCGCGCGCAAAACGCCACCGCCGAAGGGGGCATTTGTCTCCATTAGCTAACTTATATCCCCAGTTCAAACCGAATTGGGGATATGATACAAACCGTTGTTCCGCCCAAGGAGGTTATCCATCATGAACGAGTCATATCGCCTGGGTGAGCAATCGATTATTGCCTATCTTCAGCGACTTGCGAATGGCATCTCGACCGCCGAACTCGATGTTGCCGCGCTGCCTGCTGAGCTGCGCGCCGTTGGCGAGCAACTGCAAAAGACGCATGCCATCCTGCAACAAGAGCGCCGGCTGCTTGAGAGCAACGCCTATATCGACCCGCTCACCAACTTGGGCAACCGCGGCGGACTCGACCGTCACGTCGAGCAACTCTGGCACAAAGGTGACCCCTTCACCTGCGCCTATATTGACATCGACCATCTCAAACATTGCAATGATAGGTTTGGCCACGCCGAAGGCAATCGCTATATTCTGAGCATCTGCCGCACGCTCTCCGAAACCATGGAGCACGATGAGATGCTGTTCCGCATCGGTGGAGACGAGTTTGTGCTCATCTCGCTCTCCGCAAACGAGACCGAACTCGAGCAGCGCTTGGAGCGGGTACGTGCCGGGCTGATCGAGGCGAGCTCAGGTGGCAAGGCGCCCATGATCGCCAGCTTTAGCTTTGGCTGCTCGCGCGTCGATCCACTTGCCGGCGACACGCGTCGCCAGATGACGATGGATGCCGATCGCAAGATGTATCGCTATAAGCTTATGCATCGCGTGCAGCAACCGAAAGACAATGACGCGCCGCAACGCCCAATCGTCGACCAGCTTCCCTGCAACGACCGGGTGTTCCAAGCGATCTCCATGAGCTCCGAGACGCGCTATCCGTTCATCCTCAATCTCGATACGGGAGAATCGCAATGGTCGGTCAACGCCGTGCGCGATTTTGACCTGCCCTCCCAGCACCCTTTTAACTCACTCGACATGTGGCTCGCCCGCGTTCATCCCGAGGACCGCGACAACGTACGCGCCGAGCTCGACATGGTGATAAACGGCACGTGGCACTTCCACTACATGCAGTATCGCGTAATGGATGCCACCGGAAAATACGTGCTTTGCGACTGCACGGGCTACCGTTTGGACGGCACCGATACCGAGCCCAGCATGTATGTGGGCATTATCATCAACCGAAGCTTGGCAGATACGACCGACTCGGTAACGGGCCTGGGCGATGTCCACGCCCTGGTCAACGCTATTGGAGAGATGCGCCGCGTGGCGCGCGAGGCAGGCTTTATTGCCATTAAGGTCGACGATATCGCTGAGGTCAATGCCCGCTTTGGCTTTGATGCGGGCGACCGTGTTTTGGCAGAAAGCGCTGCCTGCCTCATGGATTGTTCGCGTGGCAAGGGTCGCCTGTTCCGCTCGACGGGACCAATGTTCGTGGCGCTTTTCGATGAGCTCGGCCCCGAGGCAATCGACGAGCTCGCAAACGAAATCGAACGATTCCTGGGTTCTCCCGTGCTCATCGGCTCGCTTGAATATCAGCCGCCCATTCGCGTGGCCACGCTCCATCTGAACAGCGTTGACCGACAGCCCGTTTCCATTTTGAACGAGCTCAAAGCGTTGCTCGGTAAAGCCGTGCAGGTTCCAGGTACCAAACTGGATTAGCACCGCGCCCGCACCGCCTCCCCCATCGTGCGATAATCCTCTGCAGAAGTCACCAACAGCAGAGGGAGTTTGTGATGAAGGTTCTTTTGGTCAATGGCAGTCCCAAGGCAAACGGCAACACCGCCCGCGCACTCGCCGAAGTCGCCGAGCAACTCAACGCCGAGGGTATCGATACCGAGGTGTTCCAGCTGGGCGCCAAGCCCATTCGCGACTGCATTGGCTGTGGCCAGTGCGGCAAGCTCGATTGCCGCTGCACCTTTGACGACGACGTGGTGAACGAGCTGATCGCTGCCGCCGAGCAGGCAGATGGCTTTGTCTTTGGCTCCCCCGTCTACTATGCGCATCCCAGCGGACGCATCCTCTCGGCTCTCGACCGCGCATTCTATGCTGGCAGCAAGGCCTTTGCGCACAAGCCGGGTGCCGCGGTCGCCGTCGCCCGCCGTGGCGGCACGTCGACCACCTTCGATGTACTCAACAAGTACTTCACTATCAACCAGATGCCCGTGGTGGCCTCCACGTACTGGAACAACGTCTTTGGTGCCATGCCGGGCGAGGCCACCCAGGACGCCGAGGGCCTGGCCACCATGCGAAACATCGGCAAAAACATGGCCTGGCTCCTGCGCTGTATCGAGGCAGGACAGGCCGCCGGTATCAACGCACCCGAGGCAGATCGAGCAACGACCAACTTCATTCGATAGAGCGGCGGAGCATGAATATCCAGATTTTTGGAACCAAAAAGTCTTTCGATACCAAGAAGGCCCAGCGCTATTTTAAGGAGCGCCGCATTAAGGTGCAGTTTATTGACCTTAGGGAAAAGGAGATGAGCAAGGGCGAGCTCACGAGCGTGATGCAGGCGGTCGGCGGCATCGACAAGCTGCTCAACCCCAAGGCCAAGGACGAGGAGACGCTCGCGCTCATCCAGCACCTTACCCCTAGCCAGCGCTTCGACAAACTGCTCGAAAACCAGCAGGTTCTAGCCGAACCCATCGTGCGCAACGGCAAAAAGGCCACCGTCGGTTATTGCCCCGATGTATGGGGAGCCTGGGAGTAGCCTGTGTTATTTGCCGGCGCGTGGGTATAAGAGCAGGCGTTTGGCATAAGATTCAACTGTAAGCCATGTCTAACAAAGGAGGGCACATGCCCAACAAACCCGTGAAGATCATCATGCTTACCGGATACCTCGGTGCCGGCAAGACCACGCTGCTCAACCACATCCTCGCTAACGACGGCGGCATCCGCGCCGCCGTGATCGTCAACGACATCGGCGAGATCAACGTCGACGCCAGCCTTATCGCCGACGGCGGCCTTTCCGAGACCGATGACCTCATCCCGCTCACCAACGGCTGCATCTGCTGCACGCTTTCGGACGACCTTGCCAACCAGCTGCAGGGCATCGCCGATTCTGGCAACTTCGACTACATCATCATCGAGGCCTCGGGCATTTGCGAGCCCATCCCCATCGCCTACACCATCTCGAGCTTCTGCGACGAGGCCAAGGTGGGCGGCGAACCCAAGCTCGCGCTCGACAACATCGTGGCCGTGGTCGACTGCGCCCGCATGTACGACGAGTTCAACGGCGGTCGCGACCTGCTGGCCGAGGATATCGACGAGGACGACATCGAGAGCCTGCTCATCCAGCAGATCGAGTTCTGCTCCACGTTGATCCTCAACAAGACCGATACCGTGAGCCCTGAACAGATCGCCGAGCTCAAGGCTATCGTGCGCAGCCTGCAGAAGGACGCCGTGATCGTCGAGGCCCAAAACGGTGAGGTCCCCATGGAGGAGCTGCTCGATACCGACCGCTTCGACTTTATGCGCGCCTACAACTCCGCCGCCTGGATCGAGGCCATGGAGCATCCCGAGGAGCACGACGACCCCGAGGTGCTCGAGTATGACATCGAGACCTTTGTGTACTCGCGCCGCCAGCCGTTTGACCTGCAGAAGTTCACCGATTTTGTTGAGCAGGAGTGGCCCGACGAGGTCATCCGCGTCAAGGGTCCGCTGTGGCAGACCGGCGATCCGGACATGTGCTACATGTTCGAGCAGGCCGGCCACCAGATGCGCCTGATGGAGAACGGCCTGTTCGTTGACTCCGCACCCGAGGGCGAGAAGCAGAAGATCATCGACGAGAACCCCGAAATCATGCAGATTTGGGACGACGAGACGGGCGACCGCATGACAAGCCTGTGCGTCATCGGCCGTCACATGGACAAGGATGCGCTCATCGCCTCCCTCGATGCCTGCCTGACCGACTGGCACCGCGCCTAGGTTTATCCAAGCGGGTATTTGTCCGCCTACGTAACCGCCAAACCACCACGAAGGTGCCTGTCCCCTTCGTGGTGGTTTTTCGTTCTGAGCCAAGGAGATTCATGTTCAACATTGTGCTGTATGCGCCCGAGATTCCGGCCAATACGGGCAATATCGGCCGTACCTGCGTGGTCACCGGCGCCCGCCTGCATCTGGTGGAGCCGCTGGGGTTTTCACTCGACGACAAGACGGTGCGTCGCGCCGGCCTGGGCTACTGGCAAAACTTGGACGTGACCACCTATGCCGGCTGGGAGGATTTCCTTGCACGCAATGGTCTCTCCCCTGCCGACGAACGCCTGCATCTGCTGACCAAAAAGGCACGCCGCACCTATGCGCAGAGTACCTACCGCGATGGCGACTACTTGGTCTTTGGCAGCGAGAGCTCGGGCATTCCCGAGCCACTGCTTGCCGCGGCGCCCGAGCGCTGCGAGCGCATCCCGATGCTGCGCGATTGCGACTCACTCGATAACGCCGAGGCTTGGGGAGCCCACGAGGAATCGCTCGGGCACACCGAGGACAGCCACGAGGCCATCCTTCAACAGGACATCTGCGGCAACTTCGTCAACCCGGACGACTACCGCATCAGCGCACTCAACCTTTCCAACAGCGCCGCCATCGTCCTCTACGAAGCCCTGCGCCAAACAGGCTTTCCGGGAATGTGACAAAGGAACTATCCCTTTGTCACATTCAAGCGCCACGCCGATGGCACACACGCCTAATTGATGCTCTAGATAAAGAGCCCTCACTTTTAATCAGAATTAACTAAAGTAAAATGAAGTTAAACGGCGGTGTGAAAGGAGAGCCTTGTGAAATATCTCGAGAACCCGTTTACCCCCAGTTTTGGCGAGGTTCCTGCCCATCTCGCTGGCAGACAACAGATTATTCGGGATTTGGACCGTGCCTTCTTGAGCCAGCGTAGGCGCCCAGAATTGACCTCGATCTTCTCAGGCGCGCGTGGAACCGGTAAAACCGCTCTCATGTCGTCGCTCGCGACAAGGGCGGAATCCCACGGCTGGATAGCCGTAAAGACGACCGCGCTCCCGGGAATGCTTGAGGAAATCGAGTTCGGGGCGAAACGTGCTGCCGGCCATCTTATCGACCCGTCCAACCACTTCGAAGTCACCGGTCTCGGAATTGCACCGCTCGGCAGCATCGAGGTCAGTCGCGTTCACGATGCCTCAACCTGGCGTTATCGCATGAGCGACATCATCGACCAGCTCAACGAGGCGGGCACCGGTCTGCTCGTCACGGTTGACGAGGTGGACCCGACACTCAACGAGATGATTCAGCTCGCAGCGACGTATCAGCACTTTGTGACCGATGGGAAACGCGTCGCCCTGCTCATGGCGGGACTTCCCAACAACGTATCGACGCTACTGAACCACAAGACGGTCTCGTTCCTTCGCCGCGCCCAACAATATCATCTGGGTCGCATTGCCGACTATGACGTACGCGAGGCCTTGATTCGCACAATCCAGGAAAACGATCGCCTGGCAGATGCTGAGGGAATCGATAGAGCCGTTCGCTCGATCTCTGGTTTTCCCTTCCTATTGCAACTCGTAGGCTACCGTGCCTGGGATCTCACAAGCGATTCGAAGGAAATCTCGTCACGCGACTTTGACCTGGGAATCAAAATCGCGCGCGACGAGATGGACGACCGAATCCTCGCGGCAACCTATCGGGAACTCACTGCAGAGGACAAGCGATTCCTCATCGCCATGCTCGATGACGAGGAAGAGTCCACCACCGCTGACCTTGTCGAGCGCCTTAAGCGTTCGCCGCAGCAGGTCTCCCGCTACCGACGCCGCATGATAGATGCCGGCATCATCGGGGAACGAGGACGAGGGCTCGTCGCATTTGAATTGCCATTCTTCCGCGACTATCTCGCGGCTCAATGCGTGAAATAGGCATCAATAAGGCAAAGGGACAGTCCCTTTGTCGCATCGCCTATAGGTAGCGACCGGTGATGCTCTTGGAGCAAGTGGCGATGTCGCCCGGCGTGCCGGCGCAGACGATTTGCCCGCCGGCGTCGCCACCGCCCGGTCCCATGTCGATCACGTAATCGGCGTTACGGATAAGGTCGAGATCGTGTTCGATCACGATAACCGTGGCGCCCTTGGCAACGAGACCGTCAAATACGTTCAGCAGCACCTGAACATCGAGCGGATGTAGTCCGATCGTGGGCTCGTCGAATACGAATACGGCATCATCCTGCACGCGGCCCATCTCGCTCGCGAGCTTAAGGCGTTGTGCCTCGCCGCCCGAGAGCGCCGGCGTGGGCTCACCGAGCGTGAGATAACCCAGGCCCAGGTCGTGCAAGGTCTGTAAGCGCGTCTGAACCTTCTTGAGTCCCACCGTGGCGTCGAGGGCCTCGTCCACACTCATGTCCATGAGCTGCGGCAACGTAAGCAGACTGCCGTCCTTGCCCTCGCGATGGATATGCGAGGCGGCCTCGGCGTAGCGCGAACCACGGCATGCCGGGCAGACGATCTCGACGTCGGGCAAAAACTGCACGTCGAGCGAAATCGAGCCCGTTCCATCGCACGTAGGGCAGCGCAAGGCGCCGGTGTTGTAGCTGAAGGCACCCGCCTTGTAGCCGGCTGCCTTTGCCTCGGGCGTGCGGGCGAAGGCGCGTCGCAGCTCATCATGGATGTCGGCATAGGTCGCTACCGTCGAGCGCACGTTGGCACCGATGGGCGTGGCGTCAATCAGGTTGGCACGCGCAATACCTTCGGCATCGACCCAACGCACGTGTCCCGGCAGGCGCTCGCCGGCTGCCTGCGCCTTGAGCGCCGGGATGAGCGTCTCGAGCACCAACGTCGTCTTACCCGAACCCGAAACGCCCGTCACCGCGACAAGGCGGCCGCGCGGGATATCGACTTCGAGCGGCTTGACGGTATGGATGGCATCGGTCGCCATGCGGATATGGCCCTGGTCGAACATTTCCTCGTCAGTCACCTGCGGACGCAAGCGCTTGGACTCTGCGCGCAAAAACGGGGCGATGCGGCTGCTTTGCGATTGTTCGACCTCGTCTACCGTGCCAGCGGCAATCACATTACCGCCGCCTGCTCCGGCAACGGGGCCCATCTCGACCAGATAGTCGGCTTCCGCCAGTACGCGCGTGTCGTGGTCGACAACAACCACGGTGTTGCCGACATCCACCAGATCGCGCATCACGCCCACCAAGCCGTCGACATTGGCAGGATGCAGGCCGATCGAAGGCTCGTCCAGCACATAAAGCACGCCCGTCGACCGGTTGCGCACCACGCGGGCAAGCTGCACGCGCTGGCGCTCACCCGTGGAGAGTGTGGCACCAGCGCGGTCGAGTGAAAGGTAATCGAGACCCAGGTCGACCAGGCGACGGGCCACGCTCAAAAACGAATCGCAGATATCCGTCGCCATGGGCCGCATCTCGGGCGGCAAGGATGCGGGCACCCCGTGCATCCACTCAATGGCCTCGCCCAGCGTCATGGCCGCGGCCTGCGCCAGATTGATACCGCGCACCTGGGGCTGGCGCGCGGCCTCAGAGAGACGCGTGCCGCCGCAATCACGGCATGCTCCCTCGCGCAAAAAGCGCGCAACGCGTTTTAAGCCCTTATCGTCCTTGACCTTGGCGAGCGCATTCTCGACGGTATAGACGGCGTTGTAATAGGTGAAATCGAGCGGCGTGGCGCCCTCGCCGTTTTTGGGCACGTAGAGAATGTGCTTTTTAACCGCCGGACCATGGAACACGATGTCGCGCTCTTGAGGCGTGAGCTGGTTAAATGGCACGTCGGTGCGCACGCCCATCTCGCCAGCCACCTGCTTCATCAGATCCCACATGAGCGTGCCCCAGGGAAGGACCGCACCTTCGTTGATAGTCTTTGACTCGTCGGGCGCCAGGCTCGCCTCGTCCACCTCGCGCATGACACCGGTGCCGCCACAGGTGGGGCACGCACCGCCGCTATTGAAAGCCAAATCCTCGGCACTCGGCGCGTAGAACTCGCGGCCGCATGTCGGACACGTGAGCGACAGGCCCGCAGCCACGTTAAGGCTCGGCTCCACGCGTGCCCCGCAATGCGGGCACACGTGATGGGCACAGCGACTAAAGAGCAGACGCAGGCTGTTGTTGAGCTCGGTCATGGTGCCAAAAGTGGAACGCACGCCCGGTACGCTGGGACGCTGATGCAATGCGAGCGCCGCCGGCACGTGCAGCACCTCGTCCACCTGAGCGTGTTCGGCCTGCGTCAGGCGACGTCGAGTATAGGTGCTGAGTGCTTCCAAGTAGCGACGCGAGCCCTCGGCGTAAAGAACGCCCAGCGCCAGCGAGCTCTTGCCCGAACCCGATACGCCGGCAATGCCCACGAGCTTTCCCAGCGGAATATCGATATCGATGTCTTTGAGGTTATGGACGCGCGCGCCACGCACCTCGATAGCCTGCGGGCTCATCTTCTGTTCCGTCATCTTTATCACCCTACTCATGCCATAAAACTCGATCGCGAATGTACGCGCCCAGCATGGGCACGGTAAACCGGACGAGGCCGTATCCGGCAGCTTCGATGACGCGCTCGCGAATCAGGCTTGCGCGATATTTACTCGCCCAGCTCTGGGTGCGATCGCAGCGCTCAATGATATCCGCCATGCGAGTCGGTTTGCCCTCGTCAGTAGCCATGGCCTCGATAAAGAGGCGCTGCGGACTGCGCAACCCGTAATACAGGGGCGCGTCAACCGCTTCGTAGAACTCGGAGACGGCATCCGCATGGCCATCCTCGACATCGCACCTTTCAATGACCTGCGAGTTGCGTCGGACAGCAGAGCGCCACATGTAATAGCCCACCAGCTGAACCATATAGGGATGCCCCATGCTCTTGCGTGCCGCAAGGTCCGCCGTCTCCGCGTCAACGTAAAGACCAGCGTCTTTGACCGTCTGGATATATGAATCGCGCACCTTGGGCAAAGATATCGCCCCCAGCGTACGCTGCTGGGCACGCCGCAAAAACGTCACGCTCGGCTCTTCGAGCAGATCGTCAACCATACTGGGTAAGCCGGCGAACACCAGCGCAAGACCGCGCTGGTCGCTATCGGGCAAGCCCGTGGCATCCTGATCTCCGAGCACCTGCTGATAGAGAACGGCAAGAGCCGCCAGTTCCTCGATAGAAGCCGATTGCGCCTCGTCAATCGCAAACAGTATGCCCTTGCCTGGACCGAGCTTCTTGAGGCGCTCGTTGACCAGTCCTCGTAACGTCTCGCCCTTTGCTCGCGCCGCCTCGACCGACATCCGGCCAAACGACGGACCGAGCTCCATTGACGTCACAACGGGTTTATTCGAGCGAAGCGCGTCGGCTAAGCGGTCGCATAAGCCAAGCGAAGCGGAATCGGAGATAACCGCCCATCCGCGCTCGCTGGCTAGACGTTGCAGCTCCCGCAGGAGAACCGTTTTGCCGAAGCCGCGGTTTCCCGTAATGAGCATGAGCCTACCCGGCGCTCCGGCGCCGTTGTCGAGTCCTTCCTCAAAATCTTCGATGACCGACTCTCGACCGATGAGTATCGGAGGCCGCTTGCCAGCCGTGGGCTTAAAGGGATTTGGATTCATGTCGGCCTCCTCGGATTGGCAAACCCTGGTAATAGTTATACCAACTTATACCGAGTTATACCAATTAAATGCGGCAAAGAGTCTGACCCTCTATCATCTATGGCCGAAAAACTCGGCGTCTGCTGCTCGCCAGGGACGGAAGGTAGAGGGATCGACCTTTACGTGCGCCGCGGCGGGTACGTCGTACCATTTGACCGTGTAGCCGGCGCCGTGAGAGCAAAAGACCGAGTCGGGCGTGTTGGGCAGATCGGCCTCGGGCTCATAGGCGGCCGTCTCGATGACGCGCTCGGCATCATGACAAGCCGCATAGCCGGCAAACTCTAGGTACAGATGACCGCGACCGCTCGTGTAGGCAGCCACCTCCAGCGCGTAATCCTGCACCTCAGATGCCGGCACGCGACCCACAAGCTTCGCCCGGTCTCCCGCCATCGTCGGCGGCTCGTACTCGGCACCCATGCGCGTAGCGTCTGACAACGCCCTGCCCACGCACTCCCCCGGCACCTCGAGCTCAAAGCGATACCACGGCTCCAACAGCACCGCCGCGCCGGCCTCGCGCGCCCGCATCAAACCCTGGCGAATCGCGCGGTACGTGGCCTGGCGAAAATCGCCGCCCTCGGTGTGCTTGGCATGCGTGCGGCCGCCCGTGAGCGCAATGCGCACATCTGTGATGGGCGAGCCGGTCAGCACGCCCAGGTGATCGCGCTCCATGGCGTTGGTGAGTGCCAAACGCTGCCAGTTAAGATCGAGCTCGTCGGTCGAGGTCACGGTGCCAAACTGCACGCCCGAACCCGCTGGCAACGGCTCCAGACGCAGATGCACCTCGGCATAGTGGCGCAGTGGCTCAAAGTGACCCACGCCCTCGACCGGCTGCGAAATAGTCTCCTTATAGAGAATGCCGCCAGACTCAAACGCAACCGGAAGACCAAAACGATCAGCCAACACCCGCTGCACGACCTCGAGTTGCACGGCGCCCATCAGCTGTAAATGAATCTGCTCAAGATGAGTGTTCCAGCTTACGCCGAGCATGGGATCTTCGTCCGCTAACTCAGTCAGCGCTTTGAACACCGCATGGACATCGTGTTCGCCCGGAAGCACCGTATAGGTGAGGACCGGCGCAATGACAGGCGCATCGCCCGCGGGCTCCGCGCCCAGGGCGTCCCCCGGGCGAACGTGCGCAAGACCCGTCACGGCGCAAATACCGCCAGCAGCAACTTCTTGGGCAAGCTCATACTTCTCGCCGTTATAGATGCGTACCTGATCGACCTTCTGCTCCCATGCCTCGGCACCGGAACGTCCGGCAATCATCTGCTTGGCATGCAGCGTGCCGCCGGTCACCTTAACCCATGCCAAGCGCTCGCCGCGATCCCCGCGGCTGACACGATAGACGCGCGCGGCAAACTCCGGGAGCCACGCCTGTTCACGCATCAGCGCGCATATACCATCCAACAGCTCGTCCACGCCTTGGTCCTTGAGCGCCGAGCCGGCAAAGCAGGGAAAGAGCTTGCGCTCGGCAACCATGCGCGACAGCGTTGCGACAGAAAGCTCACCCGCATCAAGAAACTCCTCGAGCGCCGACTCGTCCAACGCAGCAGCGTCCTCCTGAACGGCGCCGCCCGCCAGCAGTTCGCTGGCGTCTAGGCAGCCCTCGGAAAGACGCTGCCCAAGTTGTGCCAGCAAAACATCGCGGCCGGGATTCTCCAAATCGATTTTGTTGATATAGATGAACGTCGGGATGTCATAGCGCGCAAGCAGGCGCCACAGGGTTTCGGTGTGCCCCTGCACGCCGTCGTTGGCGCCCACCACCAGAATCGCGTAGTCCAGGGCACGCAGTGTGCGCTCCGCCTCGGCAGAAAAATCGACATGCCCCGGCGCATCCACGAGCATAACGTGGGCTTCACCGTGGTCGAGCACGGCCTGCGACGAGAAAATCGTAATGCCACGCTCGCGCTCGATCTCGTTCGTATCCAGATGCGAATCGCCATCGTCAACGCGGCCGCGCTTGCGAATGCGACCCGCGTTAAACAGCATGGCCTCGGCCAGCGTGGTCTTACCGGCATCGACATGCGCCAAGATTCCAACGACAGCTTGCTTCGACATGGCTCTCCTCTTATTACAAGCCCATCGCACGCGGCAACGGGCACTCACGCTCCACACTGGATGATACAATTTACGGGCCGGCGGGCGAAGCGGGCCCTATCCCCCGACCGAGCTCATCGCCCCGCGTTGCCGCGCGGCGATTTTCGTAGGTTCGCGCCTTGCGAAAGCCGGCTTGCAAAACAGCGCAGCGAACGAAAATGGCCCCACCCGGAGCCATTTTCGTCCGCGCGAATTGTTGATACGCGTCTCCGCTCTTATGCCTCGCGCAGCCAGTCAAACGCAACACGCGGTGTGCCGTCCGACACGTACACGATACCGGCACGCTTAAACCCGGCCTTGGTGATTGCGCCCTGCATGGGCAGGTTGTCCTGATGCGTGTCGATACGCAGATGGTCGATGCGTTCCTTGGCAAAGGCAAACATCGCAGCCGCGACACCATGCGTGGTGCCGTCGGATGCCACGCGGTGCAGCACAGCGTACGGAGTGTCGCTACGCCACTGGCCACCCTCGACCACATCGTAGGAACTGTCCGGCCCCGGCAGGAAGGCAAACGTCGCCACCACGCGACCGTCGACTTCGCACACATAGCTGCCACCGGCGGCGATATCGGCAGCCAGCTGCTCGGCCGAAGGCGTGCCCTCGGGCCACTGCGTGGCATTGCCGTGTGCGCGCATAAAAGCGCGGGCAACGTCGTAGATAGCCATGACGGCGGGAATGTCGGTATCGAGGGTTTTTCTGATCATCACGCGGCGACCTCACGTTTATTGGTATCACTTTGGTTGAGCAATGATACCAGCGTTTGGAGAGGGGCACGAAGCAGATGGGGAGCAAAAAGCGAGCCGCCTGGTCAAAGGCAAAAAGCGAGTTTTTGGGCACTGCCACCGGCGGCGATATGAGCGACCTGTTTGCGCGCGAAGACGAGCGCCGCGACGCCCTGGACGCCGAGCGCGATGAGGCCTGGCGCTACAAGTCGTGCGAGCGCAAAAACCGTTACGACACGCGCGCTGAGGCCGAGGCTGTTATGGCCGACTGCGAAAACCGCGGGCGGCGTGGTTTGGCCTGCTACAAATGCGAATACTGCGGTGGATGGCACCTGACGTCGCACCCTTGGAAATAGGCACTGCATCGGCACAGCATTGACGGAGTGTCAGCCATCGTACGCAAGCTACGGACGCGGCGGCACCAAAACATCGTAACGAACGACCTTGCCCGCAAGCTGATAGCTCGGCTTAACGCCGGCAAGCAGCGGCCCCTTCACCGGCCGCTTGATAACAACCTTGCGCGGGTGCACCGCGAGCGCAGCTTCGACCAGTGTTTCCTCATCGGCACACGGCTGCTCCAAATGGTGCAAGAGTTGGAACTTCTTTTTGACCGCCGCGCTTTTGGTGCGCCCGGGAAACATGGGGTCCAGATACACCACGTCGGGAGCCGCGAGCTCGTCCTGCTCGATCAGCCCAGCTGTATGGCGAAGGCCGGCAATGCTGTCCTCGCCCGCATGAAGGCGCATGCGAGCCACGGCAGCCGCAAGCACCTGATCATCCGCCGCGCGATCCAAGGCATCCTTGAGGAGCGCCGCGATCACGCAATCCTGCTCATACAGATCGACGGTAAAGCCCGCGGCCGCCAACAGCAGCGAATCCTCGCCAAAGCCTGCCGTGGCATCAATCGCCCATGGGCTCTCGATGCCTTTTGTGCGCGCAGCCTTTACCAGCAGCTCTTGCTGCAGACGGCCTTGCTTGAGTCGTGGCAGCATGCGGGCAAAATCGGCTCGCAGCTCCATCGAGCCGTCGGTGAGCGTGAGGCCCTCGGGCTTCCCGGTCAGCTCAAGCCCCGCGGCCCGAGCAACAGAAAAGGGATCGACGACGCCCATGGACACTCCTTAATAAACAAACGAATACGCGGGGCGCCGTTTATGCCAGCACCCAACCGTCCGCTATTGTCCCACATGCGACATGGTCCACAGCATCCCAATGCAAAGCACCGCCATCAACCCCGTGCACACGGCAGCGATCACAGAATCGCTCATGCGCCTTCCCAGCGACCGCGGCTCTCGTACTTGCTCTGCTCCGTACATCATGACTCCTCCTTGAGACCAGCTCCTTGTTACGGCCTCATCATCGCAGCGCCGCACATGAGCTGCCATCGATTTGGCTTACGTCCAGCTTTCCTTTTTGAAAGGTTGGATCGTACAGGCAAGAGACGCTTTCAAACGCATGCATCGTCCCGTTGAACTACAATGTGCTTCACGATATGTGCCGTAACCTGGGCGCGACAGATTCTCCGCGCCCGCATCGAAAGGACCAGCTATGAGCGCTGCTCGCAAGACACTCAAAATCCTTGCCCTGATTTATTTTGTTCTGGGCATCGCCAGCCTCGTCATCGGAATTGCCGGCATTGTTACCGGCAATTTTGGATCCGCTTACGGATCGAACGCCACACTCGCCGCTGTTGTGGTGATTGTTAAGGGCCTCGTCGACCTTGCCGCAGGCGTCGCCGGTATCAAGGGCGCCAACAAGCCTTCGCAGGTAGACGGCGCATTTAAGCTCGGTATCGTTGCCGCGGCAGCCACGCTCCTCCAAGCCGTGCTCACGCTTCCCGCACTCGGCGGCAGCTCCGTCAATATCGTCGCCTTTGTCATCGTGGTCTACGACCTGTTCTTTGTTCAGCAGGCACGCGCCGTTAAGGCCGAGAACAAGGACCGCCTGTAAGCGCCCGCTTCTCATAACCTCTGTTGCAACCAAGCAACTAAAAAGGGCCGATCGCGCATCTCCGCGGTCGGCCCTTTGCGTTTGCCCAGATAAAACCTGCCAAAACAAACCTGTCCCTTTTTGGCAGGTTAGTGACGGTACTCGGCGATGATGAAGTCGATGTCAGTCTGAAGGGTATCGAGGTTTGCCAGGCGCTCTTTGTCGGCGGGGCGCGTGCGGTAGTAGTAGGGCGTCATCTGAAACACCGCCTCGATGTCGGCCTGCGTCTGAAGCGTAATATTCGCAGATACCCGCTGCGTTCCGACTAACTCGAGCTCGGTGGTCTTCGGCAGCTTCTCATCGTTAAGGTACGGCGTGTCGTAGAGCACTTCCTTGAGCCCAAACAGATGACGAGCGCCCGGCACCACGGTGTAGAGCGAGCCCTCTGGCGCCAGCACGCGGGCAAACTCACGCTCGTTAAAGGGAGCAAAGAGCTCGGTCACCATATCGAAGGCGCCATCGGCCACGGGGATGTCCTTCATGTTGGCCACGAAGTAGGTCGCATCGCCGCGCTTGGCGGCCAGGCGCACCATTTCTTTGCCCAAATCAAACCCGTAAGCGTCCACGCCCTGCACCGCGCCCATGGCGCTGGTGTAGTAGCCCTCGCCACAGCAAATATCGAGCAGCGTCATGGGACAGTTCGTAGACGCGGCACGTCCAGACACCCGCTCGCGCACCAGCTCAACCATCGCATCGCGCAACGGCGCATAGTAGCCGCGGTTCAGAAAGTCACGTCGGCTGCGCGCCTGCGACTTGGGATCGCCCATGGAATCGCCGCTCTTGGACGAGCGTAGGAGGTATAGATAGCCCTCGCGCGCGCGGTCAAACCGGTGTCCGCCCGCGCATGCAGCACCGCGCTCATTGTCCGCCAACGGCTCATGGCAAACGGGACACAACAACATGGCAACTCCTTAGCGCGAACAACACAACGCCCACCATTGTCGCACGCCTTCCCCACCTAGTCATTGGAGACGTTCTTGAATGACTAATCGTTTTAGAACGTCCCCAATGGCTAGTCGATTAGGAGTATCATCGTCTGCGCAAATAGGCACGAAAGAGCATATTAGAGATTGAGAGCGTATGGCTGATACCGCATCTAAGCACATTGACATGACCACCGGCTCGCTGTGGCGCAATATTCCCCTGTTCGCCTTCCCCGTGGCCGCCACGAGCATCTTGGAGCAGCTGTCGAACCTCATCGCCACGGTCATCATCGGTAACTTCTCGGGCGACCAGGGAACCCTCGCCATGGCTGCGGTCGGCTCCAATGTTCCGCTTACCAGCCTTATGCTCAACCTGTTTATTGGCATATCGCTTGGCTCCAACGTGGTCATCGCCAACGCTATCGGCCGCAACGATCAGAACATGGTCAAACGCGCCGTCCATACCTCGATTTTAATGGCGCTCGTGGGCTTTGTCGTCATCGCACTGGGCGAGATCTTTGCCGAGCCCATGCTCGCCGCGCTCAACGTTCCCGCCGAAACCATGCCGCTCGCTTCGCTCTACCTTCGCGTCTTTTTGCTCAGCATGCCCTCAATCTTGCTCTACAACTTTGAAGCCGCAATCTTCCGCTCCGTCGGCATCACCCGCATGCCGCTGCAGGCGCTTGCCGTGTCCACCGTCCTCAACATTGGCCTGGACCTCATCTTTGTCCCCGTACTTCACTGGGGCGTCGCGGGCGTCGCCATCGCCACCGCCATCGCCTACACCGTCAGCGCCGCTACGCTCTTTATCCGTCTGCTCAAGACCGACTCCGTCATCCGCGTCACCCCACGCGACTTGGCTATCGACCCCGTCGCCCTCAAGCGCATCGTCAAGATCGGCCTGCCCGCCGGCATCCAAAGCGCTGTCTTTGCCGTCGCCAACATCATCATCCAGTCCGCCATCAACAGCCTGGGAACCGAGGTCATGGCAGCATCGAGCGCCGCCATGAGCCTGGAGTACGTGTGCTACAACCTGCTCAACAGCTTTAGCCAGGCGTGCACCACCTTTGTGGGACAAAATCACGGTGCTCGCCAGATCGACCGCTGCACCAAGACGCTCAAGGTCTGCCTGGTCGAAGGCGGTATCGTTGCACTCACCACGATCATCGTTATTGTCGGCCTGGGGCGCGAGATTTTGTCGCTCTTTAACAGCGACCCCAACATCGTCTCGATCGGCTATATCCGCGTATGTTCGATCTTCCCGGCGTACGCCTTTAGCATGTTCTACGAAAACATGTCCGGCTACCTGCGCGGCTTTGGCATCTCGCTCATGCCCGCCCTCATCACCATGATTTGCGTCTGTGGCATCCGCTTCTATTGGGTGTTCTGCGTGTTCCCGCACTTCCGCACCTTTGCGAACATCATGATGGTCTACCCCATCAGCCTGGGCACCACGGCGTTCTTTATGGTCGTGGCGGTGCTACTCTGCCACCCGGCACGCACCTATCGCGCCACCCAAGCCAAAGCGACAGCCCGCTAAACACCGCACTCAACGCCACGCCAGTCATTAATTGACAATATGCGAGCTCATATAGTCGATAAAGCGCCTCGTGGCGATGGGCATGGTGTCCCAGCTGCGCCAGGCTGCCACCACGTCGCGCGAGGGGGCATGCACGATGGGCCGCACGCGAATATCGGCCCGCATGCCCTCCACAGTACGACGGTAAAGCATGCTCACGCCCAGGCCCTCCTCCACCATCGCCATGATGGTGTAGTCGTCGGTCACCTCACTCGTCACGTGCGGGGACAGCCCATGTGCCGCAAATGCATCGAGCACCAGGCTCTGCTCGCCCTCATCCAGCAGCACAAACGGCTCGGACGCCAGGTCGGCGAGCGTCACCTTTTCCTTTGCCGCCAGCGGATGCGCGGCCGGCAACAATGCCACCAGCTCGTCGTGATAGACCACGCGCTTCTCGAGCCCAGCGGTAAATCCACGTGCCGTAAAGCAAAAGTCAACCACGCCATCGTGCACCCATTGAGCGTTGCGTGTGTAATCTCCCTGCTTGAGGGTAAAGTGCACCCCCGGGTGCAGGGCCCCAAAATCGCGGATCACGCGCGGCAGCACGGTACGACTCACGTTGGTAAACGTCGCAATGCGAATATCGGTCGACGAAAGCCCTAGCAGCTCCTGGCGCTTGCCCTCGAGCTCGGCCTCGGCAGTCACGATCTGGCGCAGGTACGGCAGATATTGTTTACCGTCGCGCGTAAGCGAAACGCCCTGCTTTCCGCGCTCGATAAGCGTGGTACCCAGCTCGCGCTCGAGCGCCTTGACGGCCTGGCTCACCGCACTTTGCGTATAGCCCAGCTCGTCCGCCGCACGTTTCAGGCTGCCGCAATCGACCACCATACAAACAATCTGATACCGCGATGCCATCGTGCCTCCACATCGATGTAGCCGTAAAACGTTTTGCCAGGGCTTTTCGCATCTACTTTAGCGTTTCTTAATCATACTGAAGATACATTCGCTTTACTACATCCAAATCTGGGAGCAGAATCCTTTTTACGAAACCGTTCTGTAACAAAAGGAGTCCCATGGATCGCAAAAAAGCAATCGCGCTCTCATTTTCCGTTCCCGTCGCATGGGGCTTTTCGTATCCCCTCATGAAGATCGGTATGGACAGCATGAACGCCACGAGCATCGTCGCGCTACGCTGCATCATCGCCTTTGTAGTCTGCCTGCTGCTCTTCCACAAGCACGCGTTGCGCATCAACCGCGACCTTATGGTCCGTGCCGCCATCATCGGCGCCATTATGGCAACCGAGCTCACCTGCATGTGCTTGGGCTCCAGCCTCACCTCCGCCTCCACCGCCGGCTTTTTGCAGAGCCTGACGGTCGTGATCGTGCCGTTTGCCAATGCCGCCCTGCTGCGCCGCGCCCCCGAGCGCAAAGTGCTCGTCGGCACCGCCATCGTCACCTGCGGTATGTTGCTGCTCTCGGGCGCCGACTTCACCAGCCTGAACCCGGGCGCACTCATCATGCTGCTCTCCGCCTTTGTCTATGCCGGGCACATCATTGTCGCCAAGCGCTTTGTCGAAGAAGTCGATCCGCTTGCTCTGGGCGTTTGGCAGCTGGGCTTTGGCGGCCTGTTCTCGGGCATTGCCGCATGCGTCTTTGGCGGCTTCACGCTTCCCAGCACGCCCAGCGAAATCGTGGTCGTCGTCGCGCTCGCACTCATCTGCTCTGCCTACGGTTTTATCACCCAGACGCTCGTGCAGCCCCACGTGCCCGCCGAGACCACCGGCTTCGCCTTCTCGCTCGAGCCGGTCTGCTCCGCCGTCTTCTCGTTTTTCCTGGTTGGCGAGGTCCTGAGCCCCATCGCCTTCTTTGGCGCCGCCCTCATTCTCACCGGCGTCATGGTGGCAACCGTCGAGCTTCCGCGCCTCCGCGCACATGAACAGGCTCGCATGGCAGGAGCACCCGAGCACGTCTCGTAGATCTCACTCCTTATGCAGCCGCGACACAAAGGTCTCCGGACGCCCTTACAATAGATGCCAACAGAGCATCTGCCATAAAGGAGCCCCATGGACACCGCAACCCGCGATCGCAACATAGCAACTTGGTTGGGCGATGCGCCGCAGCCGGTACGTGACACCACGAACCAGCTGCTCGAGCGCATCGCCCTTTTGCGTACCGAGCAAACCATCTACCCGGCACAAGGCCACATCCTCAATGCCCTCGTCTACACGCCGGCCGACCAGGTCAAGGTCGTCATCTTGGGTCAAGACCCCTATCACGGGCCCAACCAGGCCATGGGACTGTCGTTCTCGGTCCCCGCGACGCAAACCAAGTTGCCGCCGAGCCTGCGCAACATCTATAAGGAACTCAAAGCCGATTTGGGTTGCCCCATTCCCGCCACGGGAGACCTAACACCATGGGCACAGCAGGGCGTCCTGCTCCTCAACACTACGCTCACCGTGCGCGAGCATACCGCCAACTCGCACGCCAAACTAGGCTGGAGTACGCTCACCGACTACGTTATCGAACGCTGCTGTCAGCTGCCCCAACCGGTAGTCTTTTTGGCATGGGGCCGCTTTGCCCAACAGATGGTCGAAGGTAAGCTCGTCGCAACTGGCGCGGGCAAGGCAACCGGCAAGTTCTGCCTGGCCTCCACGCACCCCTCGCCGCTTTCGGCTAACCGTGCCACGGCAGGACTCCCCGCCTTTATGGGGTCGCGTCCCTTCTCCGCTGCCAATCGGCTACTCGAACAGCACGGCTCGACCCCCGTCAACTGGACTTGCCTCGGCTAAAAATCGATACATCAAAAACGCGCCCGACGGCTTCCATCGGGCGCGTTTCCTATTCGGGCCAAATAAATTGTGTGCGGCCGGCCTCGCCGCCATCGATCAACAGGCTCTGCCCGGTCATAAACCGGTTGGTCACGCCCACAAAGTAGATCCACTCGGCGATCTCTTGGGCGGTAGCCCAGCGCTTAAGCGGCGTGAGCTCCATAATCTGGTTCCACAGGTGCTCGTCTTCTATCACGCAACGGTTGAGCGGCGTGATAACGCCGCCCGGGTCCACACTGTTGGCGATGGCCTGCGGTGCCAGGCGGTTTGCAAGGTTCTTGGTGTAGGCGATAACGCCGCCCTTGCTGGCGGCATAGGCGGGAAACTCCGATCCCGTATGCCCGCTCGCCGACCCCACATTGACCACGGATCTGATAGCCGGCGCCGGCTTGGCGGCAAGCCCCTCCCCCACAAAGGCGTAGCACTCGGTCACGTTGATGGTGCCACACAGGTTGGCGGCGATATCATCGGCCGAATCCTGCGTACCGGCAACGTTCACGATTACCTGGGGCTCAAGATCGCCTGGAAACGAGTCCGGCTCGCGGACATCAACGATCAGATGGCGGTAGCGCTCGTGTTCGATCGCCGCCGGCAAAAGATCAAAGCCCACGACCTCGTGGCCCTCGTCCAAAAAGCGCTGCACGCACGCGGTTCCGATACCGCCCGAAGCGCCCGTGATCAAAACCCGCATACTTGCTCCTTAGGCGGTTGCGTGGCGCTCGAGGTACTCGGAGCCCACGTTCTCGCGCTCCCAGCCGCGCACGACCTTGTAGCCCACGGGGCTCAGGAAGACCTCGCACAGTAGCTCGGCAGCAGCGCCGGTCAGCGAGCACATAAGGACCTGCACCCAGGTCCAACCAAAGAACGTGTGGCTCACCACAATGGCAAAGACCAAGTTGTCGATAAACTGGCCAACACCCGTAGACACATAGGAACGGAAGGCGAAGCTCGCAAAGTTATTCTTTTTGAGCATACGGCCGAGCGACTGGTTGAGCGTGGAGTTAACCACGGCAGAAACGAGCATTGCCAGCGAAGAGCCCAGCACCACGTACCAGGTGCCGCCGATGGTGGCGTTAAGGGCAGTGTTGACCTCGATCATGCCCGTGTCGTAGTAGGCGCCCCACATGCCGGGCGTGAGCGAGCATGCCCAAAAGCACAGGCTCACGGCCAGGTTGACTAGCAGCGCGAGGATAGAGATTTTGATGGATGCCTTGGCGCCAAAGCGCTTGCAGATCATGTCCTGGCACAAAAACGAAACCCAGCTCACTACAAAGCCGCAATCGAGCGCCAGATACGGCAGGCTGATAAGCTCCTTGTTGGCCAGCAGGTTCATCATGATGACACTCACGAAAAACAGCGAAACCGTTGCCGCGGGAATGCTCCGCAACAGGACCTTGTAGTCCTCCATGACCTTCTTGATCATTATGTACTCCTTTGGTTTTAGGTTTAACGAGCAGGATATCGGACCCGAACTGCTCGGACGCCCCGGTCTTGAGACGACGGTGGGTATGATAGCCGCTCACACGGCATCAGGCAAGCAAGCGGCGCGGCAGCCCCGCAGGGCCACCGCGCCGATGCGTTAAAACGCTACGTTGCCAAACTCCGACAGGATAAGGTCGGGGTTGTGATCGGTTGCCCAATCCACGTTCCACGGGCTCGTGAACAGCAGCAGCTTACCACCGCGCATGTCCTCGACGCGCAGCGTGTCGCGCGTGAGCGAAAGGCCCGGGATATCGATGGTATCGGGGTCGTTCTGGATCCAGCGGATGTCCGTATAGGGCAGCGGCTGGCGACGAACCTCAACACGGTACTCGGCCTTGAGGCGACGCTCGAGTACCTCAAACTGCAGTACGCCGACCACGCCCACGATGACGCTCTCCATGCCGGCACCCAGCTCGCGGAAGATCTGGATAGCACCCTCCTGGGCAAGCTCCTCCATGCCCTTGACGAACTGCTTGCGCTTGAGCGTGTCGACCTGCGTAATGCGAGCGAACATCTCGGGGGCAAACGTCGGGATCTGCGGATACTGCACGTGACGCTTGCCGGAGCACACGGTGTCACCGATGCTAAAGATGCCCGGGTCGAACAGGCCCACGATATCGCCCGCGTACGCCTCGTCCACGATGGCGCGGTCATCGGCCATCATCGACGTGCCCGTGGCAAGCTTAAGTTTGCGGTTGCCCTGCACGTGGAAGGCATCCATGCCGCGCTCGAACTTGCCCGAGCAAATGCGCACAAAGGCGATGCGGTCACGGTGGTTCTTGTCCATGTTGGCCTGGATCTTAAACACAAAGCCGCTAAAGTCGTCGCGGCAGGGATCGACCGGTTCGCTGGTGAGCGTGTCGGTGTAGGCACGCGGCGTCGGGGCCAGACGCAGGAACTCCTTGAGGAAGGGCTCCACGCCAAAGTTGGTGAGCGCCGAGCCAAAGAACGCCGGGCTCAGCTTGCCGCAGGCCACGGCATCCAAGTCGAGCTCGTCGCCGGCACCATCGAGCAGCTCGATATCGTCCATTAGGTTCTTATGGTTCTCCTCGCCGATGAGCTCATCCATGGCGGGGTCGCCCAGCTCGGCCTCGACCTCGGCGACCTTCTTGGTGGCGTTGGCGTGACCATCGCCCTCAAAGGCGATAACGCGACGGGTCTGACGATCGAACACGCCGCGGAAGTTGCGGCCGCTGCCGATCGGCCAGTTCATGGGATAGGTGTTGATACCCAGGACGTTCTCGATCTCTTCCATGAGCTCAAACGGATCGCGAGCCTCGTGGTCGAGCTTGTTCACAAAGGTGAAGATGGGAATATGACGCAGCGTGCAGACCTTAAAGAGCTTTTTGGTCTGGGCCTCGACGCCCTTGGCGCCGTCGATGACCATGACCGCGGCGTCGGCGGCCATAAGGGTACGGTAGGTATCCTCCGAGAAGTCCTGGTGGCCGGGGGTATCGAGGATGTTGACGCAGGCGCCGTTGTAGGTGAACTGCAGCACCGAGGAGGTAACGGAAATACCGCGCTCCTTCTCGATGTCCATCCAGTCCGAGACGGCATGCTTGGCCGAGCTCTTGCCCTTGACCGAGCCGGCGGTCTGGATGCTGCCGGTATAGAGCAGCAGCTTCTCGGTAAGCGTGGTCTTACCGGCGTCCGGGTGGCTGATAATCGCGAATGTGCGGCGCGACGAGATTTCATCCGACAGGCTTGCCATGCGGATCCTTTCTTGCATTGAGTGCATTACGTCGTTGTAACCGCACTATTGTAGCCGCGAAATCCCGCCATAGGGCGCCTATCAGGACAAATTCATCAGTTGGGGCATGGGGTAGCAGTCGATGGCGGCACTCCGCAGCAGTTTGTCTCGATCTGTAACATCTAGACGGTTTTTGAACCTCTACCTGTTACAGATTGAGACAACCAGGTGGGCGTCCCAGAAAGATCTCGATCTGTAACATCTAGCAGCCAAAATCTTCTCCAGTTGTTACAGATTAAGACAACCAGGTGGGGCCCGCCAGCAAAATCTCAATCTATAACAGGTAGCCGTCCAAATCGGTTCCAGATGTTACAGATTGAGATGAATGAACGAGCGGACAATCCGTATTTGCCTCTTGCATAACTGTGCATAGTGTATATATACTGTGCTTACCGGTTATATACACGTGTAGCCCAACAGCTAAGGAGCCGCTGTGGACATCATCCTATCCAATTCGAGCGATAAGCCCATCTACGAGCAAATAGCCTCGCAGGTCAAGGCTCAGATCCTTTCGGGAACGCTCGCTGCGGGAGCCAAACTCCCCAGCATCCGTGCACTCGCGAGCGACCTTGGCGTGAGCGTCATCACCACCAAGCGCGCCTACGCCGACCTAGAGCAGCTCGGTTTTATCTGCACCGTGCAGGGCAAGGGCTGTTTTGTCGCCGAGGGCAACCAAGAACTCTTGCGCGAAAACCAGCTCTGCCATATCGAAGAGCTACTTGCGAAAGCGGCAAGCCAAGCCGAAACCCTGGGCGTCACACGCGACAAGCTGCACGAGATGCTCGACCTGGTAGCCCCCGAAACCATGCAGTAGCCATCTGCAAGAAAGGCTATACCATGCAAAACCTTTTAGAACTCAAAGGCATCTCACGCCGTGTAAGCGACCGTTTTTCGCTGCGTGATGTCACACTCGCTGTGGAGCCAGGTCAGATCGTCGGCTTTGTTGGTGCCAACGGTGCTGGCAAAACAACGACGATTCGAGCTGCCCTCAGGCTTATAAAGCTCGATGCCGGCGAGGTGCACCTATTTGGGCAGCGCTGTGGCGCCGACGCGCCCGATGAGACGCAGCGCCATCTACGCTCCCGCGTCGGTCTTGTCCTGGACACGTGCCCCTTCCCCTCCACGCTCAAGGTGGGCCAGATCGAGTCGCTCGTAGGCCCGGCGTACCCCACGTGGGACCGCGAAACGTTCGCCGGATTCATCAACCGATTTGGCCTCGATCCTAAGACAAAAGTCAAGGACCTCTCCCGCGGCATGGGCATGAAACTGCAGCTTGCCTGTGCACTCAGTCACAATGCCAAACTGCTCGTTTTGGACGAAGCCACCGCAGGCCTCGATCCCATGGCACGCGAGGAACTGCTCGATGAGCTGCTTGCCTTTGTCGCCGACGGTCAGCACAGCGTGCTGCTCTCGAGCCACATTACGTCCGACCTCGATCGCGCCGCCGACCGCGTCATCTGCATCGATAACGGCTCGATTATTTTTGACCTGCCGCGCGAGGACATTACCGACCGAGCCGGCATCGCCCACTGCACCCAAGCACAGGCCGCCGAGCTTATGGCTTGCGTCGAAGGCGCCCGTGCCGTCCACCACGCCTATAGCGTGGACGTGCTCGTGCCCAACCGTCGCGAAACGCTCGAGGCCTTCCCCGAGATTCCCAGCGATCGGGCAACCATTGATGACTATCTTCGCCTCATGCTGAAAGGAGCTTCGAAATGAAACGCGCCTTTATGTCCGAGCTCGCCATCGTTCGCACGCTCGTCCCGAGCATCGCAGGTGTCGGCCTGTTCATCTTCGTCGTGCTGACCGCCGTCAGGGCATCGAATGGTGATTCCGATATGAGCGCCGCCGGCGCCTTCGCGATCAGTGCCATGTCGCCTATCATGGCCATGACGTCGCTGGCCGGGCTCGACAACCAAAACGGATGGGAGCGCTATCGGGCAACGCTGCCCATCTCACGCAAAGACATCGTCAGCGCACGCTACCTGTGCATCACTATCTTCTCGGTCATCATGACGTGCGCGGCCGTGCTGTTGAGTATCGTCGCCATCCCGATCTTAAACAGCGTGGGTATCCCCTCCACGGGAGAGACCGTCTTTGAGACCGCAATCGCCTCGGCAATATCGATGCTTTTCTCCCTCATGGCGGTGTTTTTGGTACTGCCTCTGTTCTTTCGATTTGAACACATGAAGGCGCAACGCCTATCCGTTGGTCTGTACGCCCTATACATGTGCCTTATCATGGTCACGCTAAACTCATTCAACCCCATCAGCAACCAGCTCATGTCGGTGATTGCCGGGGCGAATCCCGATCCTTCCGTTCTTGGCTTCCTGTGCGCAGGAATTGCCGTACTGGTCCTCGCGCTATGTGCAGTCAGCTGTACCGTCAGCACCAAGGTTTATCAAGTACGCGATCTGTAGGCACGCGAAACTCGACCTATGCAGGCCACTATCGGTCGCAATCGCCCATCCGCAAATCCGTGACAAACGGCATGTCCCCGGCGTGCGTCACCGTGCTACTTGCGCAGCGGCTTGGGCAGCGGAATGCCGGCGGCGATGGCTGCGGCAATGATCATGCAGACGATGCCCTTGAGCGGGAAGCACATGAGCAGCAGGCCCACGACCATGACGGGCTGGCGCATGACGGCGCCCATCGTCGATGCCGTGCAGACGGCGACGCAAAAGACCGGATCTGCGCCGGTGAGGATGGCAAGGCCATAGCCCAGGCTTACGCCCGAGAAGATAACCGGGAAGAAGTGGCCGCCGAGCCAGCCAAGGCTGATGAGGGCGGGCGTCAGCATGGCCTTAACAAGACCGGTCGCGATAAGCACGCCGGCAGGAATGGTCAGATAGGTTTCCATGAGCACGTCGGCCTGGGTCTCGCCAGCAAACATGGTGTAGGGCAGGACCGTGCCGCAGATAGCAAGCGCCAAACCGGCTAGCATGGCCTTGACGACAGGACGCTCCCCTATTGCATGTGACAGTGCCTCGCTCGCATGCTCGGAGACAAAGTACAGCCAACCGCATACGGTGCCGACCAACGCCAGCGGAATGAGCCAGACAAGTTCCAGATTGCCCACCTCGGCGGACTCGAACCTGGGCATGCCCATGCCGCCGCCCACAAGCTGGCCAAGCAGCAGGTAGGTGCCCAGACCGCCGGCAATCGCGATGCCGTAGACCACCGTCTTTTGCGCCTTGGGCAACTTGATGGTGATCTCGCCGGACGCGGACTCATCGTCGGCGTCTTCGCCCTGGCCATCGGCGCTACCGGCAAGCGGTGCCACAAAGCCAAAGACGGGCGCGGTAAAGAGCGCCGTCAGGGCAGCCTGGGTACCCAGCAGCGTAAGCTCCCTAAACTCGGCGCCAAAGCGACGCATGCGGTCGCCGACCCAGCTGCACAGACCAGCGATAACGCCGGTCAGGCCGGCCTCCGGTCCAATGCTTCCGCCAAACAGCAGCGGCAGCAATGCCGCAAGCGAAAGCTTGCCCAGTTTGTCGTACGGGTAGCGCCCGTCTTGCTTAACCTTAGCCATCACCTGGTTGAGGTCATCGGTCTTGGTGCCTGTCATCTTTTCGTACAGACCGATTAACAGGCCGCCCAGCAGGCAGACGAAAAACGGGTACGGCAAAAAGCCAAACGGGCCGCTGGCGAGTTCGGGCGACGCCGCGCCCAGCATGTGGGGGATCTCGGTCCACAGATAGTCGATACCGTGCTCCATCGCAAAAAAGAACAGCCAGACCGCGGCACCTGCGAACGCACCGGTCACGGCAACGCTAACTAAAAACAGCGCGCGGTTTGTGGGTTTGGCAAGGTTGTCCATCGGGTCCTCCCGCGGTCAAAGTCGACATAATTACGTTTTATTGTAGAGCGAGCGTTGCCCAGACAAGCCAACCATCTGCGCCACAAACGGCACCATTGGGAGTCATAGTGGGGCAGGCTCAAGACTTATCCGTTGATAATCGAGACAATCTCGCGCAAATCGTCGGCAAAGTAGATGCCTTGCTGGCGCCTCGGGCTCGAAAGCCCCTTATCAATCATGTGCCCGAGCAGCGCCTTGAGGTCGTTGTAGTAACCGTCAAGGTTATACAGGATGCACGGAGCACTCAGGTGCCCCAACGACACCGCGGACATGACCTCGGCAATCTCCTCGAGCGTGCCCGTGCCGCCCGGAAATGCGATGAACGCATCACCGAGCTCGATCATCTTGTCCTTACGCTCGGCCATATCGCTCGTCACGATGAGGTCATCGATGCCGTCGTGCTGAAACTCGGCCTCTATAAAAAAGCTCGGCTCAACACCCGTCACGTGTCCACCTGCCTCGAGTACGCTATCGGCGAGCGCGCCCATCAGGCCCGATTTGGACCCGCCGTATACCAGCGCGTGCCCGTTGGAGCCAATCCAGTTGCCCAGCTCTTGCACCGCAGGCAGAAATGCTGGGTCGTTACCAACGCTGGCGCCCAGGTATACCGTGATATTCATATTCAGTCCCCCTCGTCATGACGCGCAGCGCCCGTTCTAGCGCTGGCGTCGACGATACTCGCGCACACGACGCGAAAGATCGGCGAGCTCGTCGCGATCGAGCTCTTCCAAATGCTCCAGATCGTCCATAAAGCGCGCCATGGTGTCCTTTTGGCGCATCTTGATGAGCGTATTGCAGTAGTTCACCGCCACGCCCGTGAGCATGGCAATGTAGAAGATGCTGATAACGCTCAGGACAACGGTAATCGCGCGGGCGACCGGCGTTTCGGCCGGGATATCGCCAAAGCCGATGGTCGAGACCGTCTCAAAGCTAAACCAGAGACCATCGCCAAACGTAAGGGTCGTGGGCTCGGACAACCAGACGGCCGTCGAGCACAGCAGATAGAAGATGAGGAACAGGCCCGTGATACGCACGAAACCGGCCTGGCGCAAAACATCAGCAAGCGTCCTGAGCTTTTTCATCGCGACCCCTTTTCTCAGACGTCCAATCACATTCGCTCGGTATTGTCCCACGCCTCTCCCGCAAACGAAACTAGTCATTGGGGACGTTCTTAAATGACTAGTCAAACAAGAACGTCCCCAATGACTAGTCGTTTAAGAACGTCCCCAATGACTACCAGCTGCCGACTGGGCAGGCTGAGCTGGTATCCTTATGCGGTAATGTCTCGATTCGTTAGGATTGCATGTGAGAGCTGCCACTGTCCTTCGTTCAGTTATATATCGCGCCCTGGCCGTTGTGCTTGCCGCGCTTGTCGTGCTGAGTTCTATCGCGCCTGTCCAGGCTTTTGCCGATGACTCTAGTCAGCCAGTCAAGACGGTCCGCGTTGGTTGGCTCGTCAACAGCGAAGGCTTCCAGAACGGCACCCCCGGGGAGCGTCTTTCGGGATGGGGCTACGAGTACCTCCAGACCCTGTCGTACTACACGCCCGGCTGGCGGTACGAATACGTCTCCGGCACCTTCACCGAGCTTATGGACATGCTCGAGGCAGGCGAGATCGACCTCATGCCCAACATCTCCTACTCCGAGGAACGCGCCCAAAAGCTGCTCTTTTCCTCGAACCCCGAGGGCACCGAGCGCTACTACATCTACGCCAAGCCCAATCGCGACGATCTGGCCAAGGGCGACCCCCAAGCGCTCCAAGGCCTTACCATCGGTTGCAACTCCGGTGTTATGCAAACCTTCGTTGGCCAGCAGTGGCTCGCCAACGAAGGAATCACCTGCACATACAGGGAGTATGACGGAGGCTCCATGCTCTTTGACGCACTCGCAAACGACGAAGTCGACGCCGTCATCATGAACGACACCATCTCGTCACCCGATGCGTCGCCCATGTTCTACGTTGGCTCGAGTGACTACTATTTTGCCGTCCCCAAAAGCCGCCCCGACCTGATGAACGATATCAATGCCGCCATGACGGCAATCGCCCGCGTCAACCCACGTTATAACGACGAGGTCAAGGCGAATTACTCGGCCCAAAACAGCGGCTCATCATCGCTCACCGGCCCCGAGCGCTCCTGGCTCAAAGCAAACGACAACACCATCACGATCGGCTATCTTAAAAACAAACTCCCCTACTGCACGCAAAATGACGACGGCGAAATGGAAGGGTCGCTCGCCTCGCTTGCGACGACGCTACACGATAAATTTGGCATTACGGTCAAAACCGTCGCCTTTGATAGCTACAAGATGATGTCAAAGGCCCTGTCAAAGGGAAGCATAGACGTTGCGCTGCCGGTATACCGAGATTACTGGTTTGCCGAGCAAACAGGCGTTGTGCAGTCGATATCGTTGGGGACCATATCCCTCACCGCCATCTACACCGGCAGCAACCTGAACAAAGACCTTCAGAACATCGCCTGTACCAAATCATCGTTTGTCAACAAAAATGCACTTGAAAGCCTGTTCCCCACAGCGACCGTAACCGAATACCAATCCGACGATGAAGCGTTCGACGCCCTCAGGAAGGGAACGGCGCACTGCATCGTCGCTCCCAGTTCACGCGTAAAAACCATCGGTGACCGTTACGATCTCGAGGACTGCGAGACGGTCGAGCTCCCTGACACCTGTGAGCTCTCGTGCTGGATTTCGCGCGGAAAGCCCGAGCTGCTGGGAATCATCAACAAGGGCATCATCAATGCCGGAGAATCGCTCTCCGCAAGCAATTTCTCCTCCACGTCGTACACGGCCCAGGAATCCAACACGCTTCAATTCCTTTATCGCAACCGCACCGCCATTGCAGCTACCCTCATCGGTATGTTGTCGGTCGGCATCGTCCTGCTCATCTGGGCGCTCGTGCGCGCTCGAACCGAGCGCAAAAAAGCCGATGCTGCCAACGCCGCTAAGACGGCATTCCTCACGCGCATGAGCCACGACATCCGAACGCCGCTCAACGGTATCCTGGGCCTTATCGAGATCGAGGAATTGAAGGAAGGCGATATCCAGGTCGCCCGCGAGAGCCGTGCCAAGGCGCGCGTTGCCGCCAATCACCTACTCTCGCTGATCAACGACATCCTCGAGATGGGTAAAATCGAAGACCGCAAGCTAACACTGGAACATGCGCCCTTTAACCTCAAGGAGCTCTGTGACGATACGCTGGTGCTGTGCAAGCTCCGCGCGTCCAGTAACGGCATCACCATGCAGGACAATAGTCTGCCGTACGCCACGGGGCCATACATGATCGGCAGTCCCACCCATATCCGACAGATCATGATCAACCTATTAGACAACAGCATTAAGTACAACAAGCACGGCGGCTCCGTCACCTTTAGCTCAAAGACCAAGCCACTCGATAACGGGCGCGCGCTCTTTTGCTTTAGCGTTTCGGATACCGGCATTGGCATGACTCCCAAGTTTTTAAAGCATATCTATGAGCCGTTTGCCTAAGAAGGTGACGATGCGCGCAGCAAGTTCCAAGGAACCGGCATGGGCATGCCAATCGTCAAGTCGCTTATTGAACTGATGGGCGGTACGATTGAGATTTCGAGTGAGGTTGGCGTGGGGAGTACGTTCAACGTCCAGATTCCGCTCGATATCGACAAGAACCCTCAGGCGCGGGCAGATACGGTCGAGAGGGTGCTCGACTGCTCGCTCGCCGACATGAACGTGTTGCTCGCCGAAGACAACGAATTGAATGCCGAGATTGCCCAGACGCTGCTAGAATCCGAGGGCGTCGTGGTCACCTGCGCCGCCAATGGCAACGAAGTCGTCGATCTGTACCTGTCACATCCCGCCGGCAGCTTCGATGCGATTCTGATGGACATCATGATGCCGGGCATGGACGGCTATGAGGCAACCCGCGCGATTCGTCTGAGCGAGAAGGTCGATGCAGCCGATATCCCCATCATCGCGCTCACCGCCAACGCCTTTGCCGAGGACGCCAAGGCGGCACACGATGCCGGCATGAACGCCCATCTGTCCAAACCGCTCGACTTTAACAAGCTCAAAAACATACTCGCCCGCATCAAGAAAAACGGATCCGTTTCGCTATAGTTTGTGCTCAATCACCACGCACGACCAGAAAGGAAACCAACGATGTTTAGGCCCTTACGTCGAAAGAAACGCGCCATCACTGACGAGGAAGCGCGCGAACTGCTCGCTACCTGCAAGCGCGGCGTCTTTGCCGTCAACGGCGACGATGGCTACCCGTACGCCATTCCCGTCAACTACTTCTTTGACGCCGAGCACGACAAGATTTATTTCCATGGCGCCAAGGCTGGCCACAAGGTCGACGCACTCAAGCGCGATGACAAGGTCTGCTTTACCGTTTACGGCAACGAGTGGTACCAGGACGGTGACTGGGCTCCCTACGTTATGAGTACCGTAGTCTTTGGCCGTTGTCGCCTGGCGAATGACACCCCCGCGTTTATCGAGGATAAAGTTCGCCAGCTCGCGCTTAAGTACTACCCTTCTGCCGAAGAAGTCGAAGAGGAAATCGCCAAGGACATTAAGGGCGTCCAGCTCTACGAGATTACGATTGAGCATCTTTGCGGCAAGCAGATTCAAGAAAAATAAACCTCCGCAGCAGGTCTGCGCCCAATGGTTACAGATGCCTTACCACACGGGGCCTTCTAGCCAACTTGGCAGAAGGCCCCACATGCAGCGCACGCTTACCGTGCATTAAAAACGTAGCGGTCCAGGCGGTCGCACGCTTCCCTCACGCGCGAAAGCGGCAGCGCCAGATTCACGCGAATGTGGCAGGGCCCGTGGAACGGGCGGCCGTCCTGATACCCCACGCCCACGCGCGCCCCCTCGTCGAGCAACCACTGAATATCGCGGCCATGCTCGCGGCACCACTCGGTGCAGTCCAGAAACACCATGTACGTGCCCTGCGGACGTGAAAACGCGACGCCCTTCCAGTGCTTTTCTGCATACGTGCAGAAGTACTCGATATTGCCGGCAAGCACCTGGTTGAGCTCGTCCACCCACTCGTAGCCCTGCGGCTGATAGGCACCGATAAGCGCATGCATGGAGAGGACATTCATCTCGTTGTAGTGAGTCTTGTCGGACACGGCGCACATGCGGTCACGCAGCGTCTCGTTGTAGACAATGTGGTAGCTGCCGACCAGGCCCGCCAGGTTGAACGTCTTGCTGGGCGCGTAGAGGGCAACCGTACGCATGCGGGCATCCTCGCTCACCGACTGCGTCGGGATATGCTTGTGCCCCGGCAGGATGATATCGGACCAAATCTCGTCCGAGATCACCACGCAATCGTGCTGGCGATAGATGTCCATGGCGTGCTCGATCTCGTCGCGCTCCCATACGCGGCCGCAGGGATTGTGCGGCGAGCAGAACACCGCGGCATGGATGTGGTTTTGGGCGAGCTTGTGCTCCATGTCCTCAAAGTCCATACGCCACACGCCTTGATCGTCGAGCTTAAGCGGGCTGTGGACAATACGATAGCCCGCGGCCTCGATGGACTTGGTAAAGCCGATGTAGGTAGGGCTGTGGACTAGCACCGCATCACCTGGCTGGACATACGCGCGTAGCGTCGACACGACACCGCCCAGCACGCCGTTTTCGTAGCCGATATGCTCCGGCGCCAAGTCCTCAACGCCGTTGCGACGGCTCTGCCATTCGATGATGCGGTCGAAGTACTCGGGACGCGGATTGAAGTAGCCAAACATGGGGTGCTGAGCGCGCTTGATGATGTACTCCTGAACCGTGGGCACCGTGGCGAAGTTCATGTCGGCCACCCACATGGGAATGCGGTCGAAGCCCTCGTCGGGTGCGTTCGGAGCCATACCGGGGATCTCGCCCCAAGAGTCAACGGCGATGGCATCCATGCCGTGGCGGTCGATAAGCGAGCTAAAGTCGTATTTCATGCTGAGCTCCCATGCAAAGCGGACTATTTTGGTAGGCGTTATTGTCCACCAGCATGGGCGATTTTGACATGGGGTTTGGCGCTTAATTTGACGGGTTCAGACGAATGGCTGGTTAGTCTTGCGCGTCGTTGACGGCGACTACGGTTAGCTGGGTTTTATCGACCGTAAAAGATATGTCGAGCCCAGCATAAGCTAAGTGGTAAACGCGGTTTGGCTCGTGCTTGCTGCCCGCGCGGCGCGGATCTTGGCAAAGGACCTCGACCAAGCCGGGGAGCTTTGCGGGCGGGACCATATCCTGCAGCGCTTGTGGAAACTCAACATCGAGCTCTTGCCACGGAGCACCCTCAATCCAGCCGCCGGTCGCATCCGGGTGGCAGTCCGCAAACGGGATGTAGGGCTTGATATCGTAGATGGGCGTGCCGTCGCGCAGATCGGCCCCCAGCACATGGATGATGGGGCCGTCGTCGGTAAGCTCCACGCGGTCGAGCTTAACGCAGGTGAGCCCGATGGGATTAGGGCGAAACGGACTGCGCGTGGCAAAGACACCCACGCGCTCGGCTCCGCCCAGACGCGGCGGGCGCACGGTTTTCGACCATTTTGCGTTGGTGCCGGACCTGTCCTGCGTTTTAGCGTCGACGGCAATATCCTTAGCCGTGCCGCCGGGCGTTCCGTTTTCGAAGCGCCACAGTAGCCACAGGTGAGAGAAGGAATCCAGGCCCTCAACCGCTGCATTGGAGGCAAATTCCGGCTCAAAAACGATGCGTCCCTGCAGATGAGGCGCCAAAAAGCTGTTGCGCGGAATGCCGAACTTCTGCGGCAGGTCGGTATGTATGTGTGCAATAGGTTCCATGCCGGTCATTGTACGGCATGGAGGCGTGGGGCGTTGCGCGCAATTCTTCGCCGCGGTCCCCCGTCGTGCAACCAACGGTTGCTTGGAAGGGCGCCTGCCGCCGCGTATGCTTAAGCCATCAACCAGCAGAAAGGAGCCGCTATGGCCTTTGCAGAAAAGCTCATTGCTGTCCGTCGCGCCCATCACCTTACCCAAGAGCAGCTTGCCGCTAAGCTCTTCGTCACACGCCAGGCCATCAGCCGGTGGGAGCGCGGCGAGGTCACACCGGGCATCGACATGATGAAGCTCATCGCCGCCGTAACCGGAGAACCGCTGTCCCACCTGCTCGAAATGCCTGAGCACTATTGCCAGAGCTGCGGCATGATACTCACGCCCGACGACTGCGGCACCGATGCCACGGGCACCGCGACCGATCATTACTGCAAGTGGTGCTACGACCACGGCAAGTACACCTATGACACCACCATGGAGGCAATGATTGAGGATTGTGCCCCGCGCCTGGCACAAAACACCGGCATGTCGCTCGACGAAGCCGTCTCGCTCATGGGCGCCGTCCTGCCGCAACTGGAGCGCTGGCGCACCATGCAGGAAAACGAGGCGCGCTACGGTGCCGAGGCGCGGGCGCGCTACGGCGATGAGGCTATCGATGCAGCAAACGAAGCGTTGCTGGACATGGACCCCGAGACATGGAACGACATGAAGGAACTTGAACGCGCTATTCTGGGCCAGCTCTCAATTGCCATGGGCATTGGCGACCCAGAGAGCAACGAGGCTCGTAAGCTTGTCGCGATGCATCGTCGCTGGATTGCTCTCAACTGGGGATGCGAGCCCCAAGACGAGGCGTACCTGGGCCTCGCCCACGGTTATCTTGCCGACCAGCGCTTTGTTGACTACTACGACAAGCCCTGCGCCACCGGAGCCACGGCGTTTCTGGTCCAGGCCATCGAGTCTTCGTTGACGCGCGCATAGACCGCGGCGGCTTTGGGTATTTCAATCAAAACCTCAACCGATTGGAGACCTATGGCTACTAATCACGAGCTCGCGCTGTACGTTATGACCGGCTGCCCGTATTGCTTAAAGGTCAAGCACTTTTTGGCCGATAACGGCGTGACCATTCCCGAGCGCAATATCTCGACCGATTCCGATGCCGAACAGACACTCATCGCCGTCGGCGGAAAACGCCAGGTTCCCTGCCTGTTCATCGACGGCAAACCACTCTACGAATCGAGCGACATCATCGCGTGGGTGCAGGAAAACCTGCTCTAGTACGCACGCTCTGTCCGTCCAGGGCCCCAACCCATACGACCCAAACATGTACACCAGCATCCAAAGTCGACATTTTTCGACATCTTTGGATGCTGGCGTACAGCTTTTTGGTAGTCATGGACGCTCTTGGCCGGCTAATTGTTTGAGGAGACCTTTGGATTATGGCTGTTTGACGCCTCTGGAAAGGTTTCCGAGAGGGCTGTGGTCAAAAAAGGGCAAATATGAGTACTGCTACCTGTTTAGTAGCAGCGATTTTGATCACTTCAGGAACTATTCAACGTTCCACTCGTCCGCAGACGACGTTATTTCTCCTCATATGTTCAATAAAAGTAGCTCTTAATGGGAACAAATCTCATCAGGAGCTACAATTTATAGCAAATAAATGCAACCATAATGGCAACAGTACTCATATTTGCCCTTTTTTGACCACGACCCTCCAGAATAGTCGCTGAGAGCGACACTAAATGACAAAATCCGACACTTGAACGTTCTTATATGAGTAGCCATTGAAGGACACCTAACGACTACTCCCATTCGCGACACACTGTGTCGCGAATTAAGCTGGCCCCATTACCGAAGACCAGTGAGAGCTCCTGCCCAGAATCTCAATAGCTTAATAAAGGGCTCCCCTCCGGAAGTTCAATGAGCATCCAAATTCCAAGCTGAAAAGCAAAGGAGTATCGAAGCCGTCAATGCTCATTTCCTATCGAACAGGCAGGTCAAAACAAGCTAATTAGCCCGATGAACTGCTTGTATTTTTGTCTACAAAATTGTATAAAAAAGAGAATCCGAGAACCGGCGCTCGACATTATGTCGATCGATAGGAGGCGCCATGGATGCTAAGCAGCTCGAAAAGATGATGGGGTTTGCTCCCGGAGAGTTGAAGAAAGCCGCGGAAGCCTACGAAAAAGATGAGTGGCCGAAAGGTCACACCATCAAGTTGGGAAGGCCACCAATCTCCGATGAGCCGAGCGTCGTTATATCAGCACGTGTGGGCGAATCGATTCTTGAGGCGTTTGACGAAAAAGCCAAACGCCATGGGCAAACACGCACGGAGCGGCTCAGAGAGCTCATTACACTTGATGCACTGATTGCCTAGGCCCGCTCCCCCGTCGGACCCAAACATGTACACCAGCATCCAAAGTCGACATTTTTCGACATCTTTGGATGCTGGTGTACATGTTTTTGCTACATAGTCGTTGGGGACGTCCTTAAATGACCAGTCGTTAAAGAACGCCCCCGATGACTAGTTAGCCGTGGAAGCGAGCTGTGGGTGCAAGCGGCTGTTCACGAAAGACGCGCTCGACGGCAGCGCGGTATTCGTCGACCTTTTTGGTCTTGCGTACGATCTTGTGGACGGTAGCGGGATCAGCGAAAGCGCACTTGGCGTAGAACCACCACTCCTTCATGCGGAAGACCGCATTGCCGCCAATCTCTTCTGCATATGCCGCAAACAGCGTGTCGTGGAAGCGCTGCAGCTCAGCAGCCGTTGCAGCAGGGCCGCCCTTGACCATGCGAGCCAGAGCGGGGTTCGCGAGCAGGCCACGCCCCAACATCACATGGCGCGTGCCGGGATAGGCCTCCACCAGCGCGTCCATATCCTCAAGATCAAAAATGTCACCGTTATAGGCCACGGGGAACGGCGCACGCTCCAGCGTCTCGCCATAAAACTCTTTGCGCGGCAAGCCCGTATAGCGGTCCTTCTGTACGCGCGGATGCACGATCAGCTCTGCCAACGGCATGCGGCAATACAGATCGAGCACGCGCTCGTATTCGTCGTCATTCTCCAGCCCCAGCCTGGTCTTTACCGACACCGGCAACGGCGACCGCTCGCACACATCGCTTAAGAACGCCTCGAGCTCGTCGAGATTGCGCAAGAAACCCGAGCCCTTGCCCTTGGCGACAACCGTTCCCGAAGGGCAACCCAAGTTGAGATTGACCTCGCGGTAGCCCATGTCGGCGAGCACCTGTGCCGCCCACACAAACTCGTCCGCGTTCTTGGACATCAGCTGAGGCACCACGTTGAGCCCCTGGTTATTGGCAGGATCGATCTCCTTAAACGCCTTGCCGCCAAAGCGGTTTCCCACCCGCGGCGGCGGCAAAAACGGCGTGTAATAGCAATCGAGCGCACCGAAGCACTCCGCATGCACGCGACGGAACACATGCCCGGTAATCCCCTCCATAGGGGCCAGCGAAAGGATCATCTACTCTTCTCTCATATCAACACAACAAAGGGGCCGTCCCTTTGTCACATGCATTATGCCTTGCGCTTCAGGCGATTCACAAGGAAGAGGTAGCTACTGAACGATGACCACCCTCCAGCCGCACCCCATACAACGAGGTTTAATACTTTTCCCGAGAAGTGAACGAGTGAAAACGGGCCCCCGAAGCATCGGCACTTTCGAGATGCAATTTCCTGCGGTTTTGCCAGCCAAATCCTGCGGGTTTGACGTCTAAAAATGTCGATGCTTCGGAGGTCCAAGTATGGCCGTTCACTTCTCGGAAAAGTATTAGACCTCGATTTACATGCCACTCAATGTGACAAAGTGGCTGCTCCTTTGTCACATTCGATGAAAAAGGGCACCGATGTTAGTCGATGCCCCAAAGCGGCTGCAGGTTAAGCCCTACAGCGTATGTCTAAGACGAATCGAACTATTCGTCCCAGGAGAGGTTCTTACCAGTCTTTTTTGCCAGCAGCAAGAACAGGCCGATAATAACGTTGCATGCGATGCAGAAGATGAAGACGCCCTGGAAGGAGCCGACAAGCTCATAGACCTTCATCATAACGGGCATGCCAAAGGCGCCGACGATATAGCCCACGGAGCAGATCAGCGCGAAGATGCGACCGAAATCGCGGGAGCCAAAGACATCCATAACCAAAACGGTCAGGGCAGTGCCAGCGATGACGTACATTACGTCGTTCACGCCTGCTGCGAGGATGCTGAGCGTCGAGTTGCCGCTGCTCATCATGAGCATGACAAAGGAGAGGATGGAGACAGCGAGCCAGCCCAGAATGGCCTTCGTGCTGCCGAACCTATCGCAAGTGGTGCCGACGATCGGATTGAGGAACAGATCGAAGAGCGATGCAGCGGATACCATGAAGCCGCCCACCATGGGGCTAAAACCAACCTCGGAAGCATACGTCGGGAAGAGCTGGTTCATGCAGCAAGTGAGCTGAACGAGACAGAGGAAGCCGATGCAGAAGAAGAAGGCAGGCGACTTAATGGCGCGCGCATAGCTAACGCCACGCGTGCTATCCTCGGTCGTCTCCTCGGTCTCGGTGACCGTCTCGCCCTCGACGTAGCCATAGGGCAGCATGCCCTTGTCCTGAGGCTTATAGCGAATAATCAGGACGGAAGCGGGGAGAATGAGCACGGCGGAGACGCCAGCGAGCACCAGATAGCCAGTCCTCCAGCCAGCGGCCTCGATGACAGAGGTGATGACGGGGCTCATGATGAGCATGTAAATCGAGTTCACTGCCCAAGCGAGACCGATTGCCAGGCCACCAGATTTTTTGAACCACTGGTCAATAACGTCGGACATGGCGACGCCGGTGGTGAAGGCGAAGCAAACGCCAATCAGGGCGCCAGCGGCGATGAACATCCAGACTTCGGTGTAGAAGGCCATGCCTGCGCCGGCAGCAAGCAAAATAAGCTCGACAACGGGGAGCCAAACCTTGCCAACGACCTTGGGAATGAGTTTTCCGACAAACGGAAGAGCTGCCGCAAGACCAATGAGCGTTGCGGTGAAGTAATACGAGAAGATGGAATAGTCAAACCCGAACTCCTCGCACACGGGTGCGACGAAGGAGCCCGCGATGACGCTATAGGATCCGGTCGTGCCGGCAGACATAAGGCCGAGCGCGATTACGAGAACCCATGCGTAAACCTTGCTGCTCTTTAACTTTGCATTTTCCATTGATACAGCTCCTAGAGACCCAGAAGGGCACACATAACGGCCTTGATGGTGTGCTGACGGTTCTCTGCCTCACGGAAGATGACCGAAGCGTTGGCCTCAAAGCACTCGTCGGCAATCTCAAAGCCCTCGGTGATGATTTCGCGATGGAGGTCGTTCTTGCACTGGTCGAGGAGCATTTTGCCGACACGGTGATCTGCGTTATGGACAGAGGGAAGCTCATGCATGCAGAAGATGTCGGGATTGTTGGTGCGCTTGCACAGCTCGCTGGTGACGCGATAGGGGTACAAAGACTCGGCATCGCCCAGCCAGGAGTTGTAGTCGTCGGGATCCAGAACCTCTTCGCCGCACTCGGGGTTGATGTAGCGCCACTCCTCGGTAACGATAACGTCAACGCCATCCAGGGCATCGAGGTCAGAGGTGATGGTAAAGGTCCTATTGGGAGCGTACTTGGCGTAGCAGGCCTCCACCTCTTCGATCATTTCCTTGCACATCTGATGACGGAGGTCGTCGGGGCCGATGGCGAGGAAGTCCATGTCGAGCATAGCGCACAGACGGCCATACCACACCGGGGCGCCGGCGCAGTTGCCAACGAAAGCCATCTTCTTGCCGCGGCTCGTACGCAAACCGCCCCATTGCTCTTCCATCGTAAGAGCGTCAGCGAGCATCTGAGTCGGGTGATCGCCGAGAGTAAGGGCATTGATGACCGGGATGTCAACCAGGTCGGCGACGTCATAGAGGAACTGCTCGTCCTTCTGTGCGCGATAGACGATGAGATCATACATGCCGTTAAAGACGCGCATGGCGTCCTTGACGGTCTCGCAGTCACCCATGTGGGAGTTGGTCAGATAAGTGAAGCCCATGCCCAAATCGTTGCAGGAGGTCTCGAATGCGCAACGAGTACGGGTCGAGCCCCACTCAAAGTTGGCGAGGACGTTTTTGCCGGGGAAGTAGCGCTGGTCGACACCAGACTTCTTCTGAGCCTTAAGGTTCCAGGCAAGATCGATGAGATAGCGGAAATCCTCGGAGGAGAGATCATGGATGTTGATGTAGTCGCGACCGCGGAGGCTGTTGTTCATGCCTATTTCCTTTCGAATTATTATCAAAATTATTGTTGAATGTGTCCCCGAGGAAAACACGGATATCCCTCGGGGAGCGGTACATGTGGCGCCTAAGCCAAAGAGCGCAGGCTCTAAGGCTCACTAACGACTGGCCGCCACGTCCTTAGTCCAGCAGTGCACGCCGCCGCCGGACAGGTTAAGCGCGAGGGAATCAATCATGATGACCTTGCGATCGGGGAAGCAGCTCTCAAGAACTGCCTTGGCCTGCTCATCCTTCTCTTTCACGACCTCGCTCATGCCCTCGTGGTAATAACGCTGGCCAAGAACGACGCCGTTGCAAATCAGGAAGTTGCAGTAGCTCGCTGCGGCGTAGAAGTGGACGGGGCCCTCGGGCCAGGGGGTGCCATCCATAAACTTGCCGCCCATTTCGTCGATGAAGCCCTTATAGAGCTCGTAATCTTCATCGCCAGGGGCGATAACGACTTCAATAGGCTCGGCGGTGGGCATACGAACGATCTCGAAGGGCTTGCCCTCCCAGTCCGTTTCGTTGCTCAGGATCTCGTAGGCTGCCTCAATGCGGCGACGAGACTCTGCTCCAGCCTTGCTCGAGGCTGCCTCTTCATCGGACACCTCGGCAAGAAGAATCTTGTTCGGAGTGATAAAGCGACACATCTCATCAATGTGAGCTGCAAAGCTCATGCCAAAGACGGGAGTTCCGTCTTCCTTCTCGTCGAGGATGCCCAGTCGATAGTCGTCGTCCTCGAGCATAGGCTGCGGAAGCCAGATAACCTTGTTGAGGTTGTAGATGCGCTTATACTCGGCCTCTATTTCCTCTTTCGTGAACTCGGGATTACGCTTGCGGCATTCCGTGTCCTCGATGGCGATCAGAGTGCCGTGACCGTCAAACTCGCGGTCGCCGCCCTCCGAAACCATTTCGGAATTGACGATATCGAAGCAACCGAGCGCAACCGCCATGTGAACGGCTGCCTTACGTGCGGACTGGCACTCCGGGGAGTTCTTGTCCCACACGCCGTAATAGGTCCAAGCGGGGTTGACCATATAAGAATGGCCCTTGTCGTCGACCATGATGCTGGGACCGTTGTCGCGGACATAGAAGTTGGAGTCTTCGAACTGCGTGATCTCGATGCGATCGAGATCAACCCCCTCCTCCTTCAGGCGCGAGCAAGCCTCCTCATAGGAGCCGGGGGTGCCGCAATTGAGGTTGACCGTAACGTCGCCATACTCGAGCAGAGCCTTGATCACGTCAACGCAGGGCTGGCGGTTATCGTAGCCCTCTGCACGGATGTAATCGGGAAGCCATGTCACATAGACGTTGGAGCGCTTCTCGAACTCGCCCGGCATACGATAGTTCTCGTACATGGTTGGTCCTTCCGTCGGGTTTCCCGCGATGCTGTCCGGCCGCGACAATAGCGGGGTTTCACCTGCTATAGTACTACTATACCTACCGTTCGGTAGATAATTTTGAATAATTGCCGCTCGCCTACTGATACATACCGTTCGCCGTATATAGTGGTCATGTTTGGACACGAATTGATGTTCCGTTGCCATCCTTAATAATGTTGGTAGTGCGGAAGTGATTTGCAATGGAGAAATGCAGCGTGAGCACAAGAAAAAAAATATTGGACGCAATGTACGATCTTGTGGCAGAAGTCGGTTATGACAAAGCGTCTATCGGAAAGATTTGCGACTTTGTCGGTATATCCAAGCCGTCGGTGTACTACTACTTTCCCTCAAAAGAGGAGATTTTCACTACGCTCTTGGACAGCATGTTTCCGACCATTGACTATCAGCGCGACTACTCGCTAATAGTCGATAGGGACGGGTTCAAGGCCGCGCTTATCGAGCTCGGCAATTCAGTTATAGGTGGCTATCGAAGCGATGAAAAGCGCCGGCGCGTGCTGGCCGAGGTTAGCGTTCAAGCAAATCGAATTCCTGCAGTTCAGGAACGTCAAGCGACGGCGACCAAACGAACCATGGATGCGCTTAAAGACATCCTTCTTCATGGTGTAGAGATTGGCGCGTTTTCCGATAGCGCCGACGTAATGCTCTACGTACAAATTCTTTATACCGTTCTGGAGGGAGCAAGCAATACGGTCGCTCAAGGTGAGGATATTGATGAGAAAGCGGTTTGGGCGGGAATAGTCGAGCTTATGTTCAAATAGACCAGCCAAGCTGAAGCGCATGTTGGCGCCCATGGTGCCTGCGGGCAACCTTTAAAACGAAAACAGGGGTCGACTCCAATCTGGCTTGGAGTCGACCCCTGTTGCGTGGCAATCTATGCCGGTGCAATCGGCGCTTATTACTTTTCAGCAGCCTTATTGAGAAAGCCGGAAACGATAGCAAACGCAGCAATCATAAGGTTGCAGGCAATGCAGAAGATAAATACTCCCTGGAATGACCCTGCCATGCCGTAAACCTTCATCATGACCGGCATTCCAAAAGCACCGACGACATAGCCCGCTGAGCAAACGATCGAATAGATCCTTCCAAAATCGCGTGATCCAAAGAGCGAGAGGAGAAGCATCGGCATTGTGGTTCCAACGATGGCGAACATGACATCGTTTACACCAGCTGCAATGATGGAAACGGTCTCATTGCTTCCGCCAATGATAAGAAGCAGGAATGAAAGAATGCTGACACCTGTCCATGCGACCGTTGCTTTAATAGCGCCAAGCTTGTCGCATGTTTTGCCCACGAAGGGATTTAGGAAGATATCGGAGAGTGAAGCTGCCGAGACCATTAAGCTTCCTACGATAGGATTGAAACCGACCTCGCTTGCATAGGTTGGAAACAGCTGGTTCATGCAGCAGGTGAGCTGCGCCACGCAAAGCAAGAGGACACAGAGAATAAAAGACGGCGTTTTCGCGGCATCGCGGAGTGCCATGCCCGAAAGGACATCTTCCTGCTCATCGGCGCTGCAGCTCTCATGGGTTTCGGAGGCGGTCTCTCCGTACGGAAGCATATTGCGATCAGAGGGGTTAAGGCGAATGATAAATGCGCTTGCAGGCAAAATCATAGCTGCAGAAACGGCCGCAAGCACGATGTATCCCGTACGCCAGCCTTGCTGCTCGATGACCAGCGTAATGACAGGACTCAATAACAGCGTGCAGAGAGAATTAACGCCCCAAGCGAGGCCGATGGCGAGACCGGACGATTTGCTGAACCATTGGTCAATGACATCGGACATGCAGACGCCCGTTGTAAACGAAAAGCAGATGCCGATCACTGCGGCGGAGACGGTGAAGATCCAGACCTCGGTGTAGAACGCCATTGCGGCGCCGGCGGCAATAAGGACGAGTTCAATGCAAATATGCCATGGTTTGCCGATTACTTTTGGAATGAAGCGACTCAAAAGCGGAAGCCCAAGCGCAAGGCCAAGAAGAATCGCGGTGAAATAGAAAGAAAAAGAAGTGTAGTCAAAGCCCAGATCTTCACATACTGGAGCAACGAATGAGCCGGCAATAATGCTATATGTGCCAGTTGTTCCGGCGGACATTAAGCCGAGCGCAATAACGACGACCCAAGCAAATGCGCCGCTTTCACGGAGACAATCTTTTTTGGCTGGTGTGGTGAGAGTCATGGTTGCTCCATTTCTATCGGCAATACATCCTATATGCCTACCGATAGGTATATAAACCAGAGGACTCTCCGTCAAGCATTAAGCGGGGAGAGGGAGTTCTTAACCTGCCGAACGGTAATTAGACCCCGTTTTCGCAAGGGTCTCAATGTGACAAAGGGACTGTCCCTTTGTCACATTATTCGGAGCGCAGGGCTTCGACGGGGTCCTTCTTGGATGCGCTGCGGGCCGGCAGCAGGCCGGCAACGACCGTCAGCAGCACTGAAATTGCGATGAGCACCAGCGCATCCTGCACGGGCAGGCTCATCAGATTGGGCACCTGTTTGGCCGCAAGCGCCCAGGTATTAACCGGAAAGCTCACGAGCACCACGACGACAATGGCAAAGACGCCGGCGATGAGGCCCTCGATAAAGGTCTCGGCATTGAATACGTTGGCCACGTTGCGCTTCGACGCGCCGATCGCGCGCAGGATGCCAATCTCCTTTTTGCGCTCCAGCACGCTGATGTAGGTGATGATGCCGATCATAATGGAGCTCACCACTAGGCTGATGCTCACGAATGCGATGAGCACCAAGCTGATGGTATTCACAATGTCGGTCACCGAGCCCATAATGATTCCCATATAGTCGGTGTACGAAATCGCCTGCTCATCGTGGCCAGCAGCTTTGACCTGCTTGTTATACGCATCGATATGGTCGAGCACGCGCTCCTTCGCCTCAAAGTCGCGCGGGAAAATCTTGACCGAGATGGGGTCTGCCTCGTCCGCATAACCCAGTGTGGTCAGGTTGTTGTCATAGGTAAGCTGCGATGCCTTGGCATAACTCATCATAAGCGAACTCAGGTCCTCGGCGTCCATGTTGAAGTGGATGGCGCGGGCAAAGGCGCTCGCATCCACACGCATAGCGCTCGCCAGGTTGGCAAAACTCGATGACATCTGCGTCGCCATCTGGCCCATGAGCCCTGCCGCGCCTGCCTTGAGCTGAGTTGACACCGTCGTCGCAATCTGGTCGCTGATCGACTTCATCATCTGATCCAGAGCCTGCTGCAGATACGGAGCCAGCTGCTTTTGTACATAGTCGGTCATCGCCTGCTGCAGGCGCTCGGCCAGGGCATCGCCGCCGAGTGCCTTGAGCTGAGCCAGGATTTGCTGGGCTGCCGTATCACTCTCAAGATACGTCGAGAACGCGGCGGCAAGCTTTGACGCGTCCTTAAGATCTTCGGGCGTCAGCGCCTTAAACTGTTCCGACTGCATAAAGCCCGTGAACAGTTGGTTGGCGAGCGCCCCCACTTGCTGCATCTGCTCGGGTGTAAGCTCCAACCCATCGAAGACACCCGAGAAATCGGGGGCTGGCGCCTTAGACATGATGTCGCTGAAGTCGATATCCTTCCCTACGCCCGAAAGGTCAATGTCCAGCTCGGACAAGTCAAGACACGACGGGTCCATACCGCCGGCAACACCCGAGAGCACGGAGGTATCGAACGAGAACGCGCTCTTGAGCGCCGCCTCGTCCACACTGAACATGCTGCCCAGATCCACGCCTTGTTTGGCCTCGCCTTGCAGTTCGTCGAAGGTTTTGCCCGTAAAGACATCCGTCTCGGGGTGGGCGAGTTGCTCCCGCACAATCTGCGAATCGGCGGCGCGCTCCATAAGCTGGCGAGTCAGCGCATGTGTATAGGCAATGCCCGGAGACAACGCACTCGCATTGGCCGTCTCGTTAGGGCGCACCACACCCACGATGTGTACGTCGATGCCATCGGCAACCTTGGCGGCCATAAAGTCGGCGTCACCAGACATGTCGGTCCACATGCCGGTCTCTTCGTTTTTGCGATAGGCATCGGCCGGCGACAGCACCTTAAACGTCGTGGACAGCGCATCGTCGTAGGTAAAGTCGGTGCCGGTCTCGGGTGCTTTGACCCCACCGTCGGCCGTCATGGCACTGTTTACCAGATCGTTGAGCTCATCGATATCCAGCGCACCGATGCTGTAGAGCGTATAGTCGCCCACCGTACCGCGGCTCGAAAGCACCATCACGGCTTCGTTGGCAGACGTGGGCCAATGACCGGCGACGACATCGTACTGGCTGTCGAGCAGGCTCTGGTCGTCAATCATCTCGTTAAAGACCGAGGTTCCCATGGATTCCATGCTCACCGTTGCCGCCGAACTCGCGCCTCCGCTCATAGCCTCGGTCATTGCGTTGGGAACAAGCCGAACGGGCTTCTCATCGCCCTTGCCGGCACGATAGACAACCGGCGATACACCGTAGCCGTACTGAATGGCGTTGACCTCTTTGTCGATACCGTCGCCGCCGTCGTCAAGCCATGCCTTAAAGCTCGTCATGTCGTTGGACTTAACGCTCGCAAACATATCCTTTACGGCCGTGACCACGGGAATCTTATCGGTTTCGGCACTGTCGTCGGACGAATCCACGTTTTCAGGCGAGTCATCATCCGCAGCCCCCTGACCACCCATCATAGACGACAGGTCGTAGTCCTGCTTGGAAATGGCGAGCGGATAGCTCGAGAGCGTATCCTCCTCGACCTTTTTGATGTAGCCGTTTACGCCATTGGAGAGCGCCAGGATCGCCGCGATACCGATAATGCCAATCGAGCCCGCAAAGGCAGTCATGGCCGTACGGCCCTTCTTGGTCATAAGGTTTCGGGCAGAAAGCCCCAGCGCCGTCACAAAGCTCATCGAGGTTTTGCGCGTAGGCTTGGCCTCGCGGCGCGTGGCGTCAGCGACATCGAAAGGATCGGAATCGTCGGTGATCTTACCGTCCGCCAGGTTGACGATGCGCGTGGCGTACTGGTACGCCAGCTCGGGATTGTGCGTGACCATGATGACCAGGCGGTCGCGCGCCACGTCCTTGAGCAGGTCCATGACCTGCACGGACGTCGTTGAATCCAAAGCGCCGGTCGGCTCGTCGGCCAGCACAATCTCGGGATCATTGATCAGAGCACGGGCGATGGCCACGCGCTGCATCTGTCCGCCCGATAGCTGGCTCGGGCGCTTGTTAACGTGCTCGCCCAGGCCGACTTTCTCCAACGCCTCGCGCGCACGCTGGCGGCGCTCGCCATACCCCACGCCCGTGAGCGTAAGTGCCAGCTCCACGTTTTCCAAAATGGTCTGATGCGGAATGAGGTTATAGCTCTGGAACACAAAGCCGATGCGGTTGTTGCGATAGGCATCCCAATCGCGATCGTGAAAGTCCTTGGTCGAGATGCCGTCGATGAGCAGGTCGCCGGAATCGAAATGATCGAGTCCACCGATTACGTTGAGCATCGTAGTTTTGCCCGAGCCCGAGGGGCCCAGAATGGCCACGAACTCGTTATCGCGAAAAGACAGGCTTACGTCGTCGAGCGCCACCTGCGTAAACGACTGCGTAACGTACCTTTTGCAAATACCCTTGAGCTCCAGCATGGACGACAACCTCTCCCACGTGGGCGCGCTCGCCCGCTCTCCCCCGCCGTTCGTATTCGACGCGTTTGTCCTACTCTATCCCCATTTTTTGCCGGCGCCAGTGAGGAATGTAGGGAACCGCGCCAAAAAACGAACGGGACGGCGCCCAAAAAAGAGGTCCCGAGCGGGACCTCTATATGGTGGAGCTTATACTTGAAAGGGAGCGGACTACTTCGCACAGCGGCGCACGATCCTCGCCATGCCTTACGCGTTTTCTACTGCTCGCTATTCGCAATCGCCTGGTCGATAAGTTTGTTGAGTGCTGCGCGCTGCTCGGCGGAGCTGATGGCTCCCACGATGGGCTCCCCTACGATGTTGCCATTCTGATCGATGACATACGTTGTCGGGAACGAGAACAAATTTGACGTAAACTTACCGGCCTCGCTATCCGACTTGAACCAGATGTTCTTATATGTCACGCCCTTCTTGCTCAGCACGTCCTTGGCATCTGCAATCTCGCCCTTGTTGCCATCGAGCGTAAAGGAATTGACGCCCACGACCTGGCCGCCCTTCTCGGCAAGCTCCTGATTCAAATTCTCAAGATCGCCCAGCTCGCCCACGCACGGCTTGCAAGTGGTGAACCAGAAGTTCATGACGGTGACCTTGTTCTTAGAGAACAGCTCGTCGCTACTCACGTCGTTGCCATCCAGGTCCTTGTCCGTAAAGCTGGGGAACTTCGTCGCCTCGCTCGAAGCATTGGCGCCAGCCGTCATGCCAGCGGCCGAAGCGTCGACGCTCTCGCCTGCGCTCGGCGTGCTTCCACAGCCGGGGAACTCCTTCTCCAGGCTCTCGAGCTTGTCCTCGATCTCCTTGATCTGCTGTGCACCGGCCTTGAGCGTCTTGAGCTCATCCGCCGTGAACTCATCCTTGGCGCCGTCGATGGTCTTGAGCAGGAAATCGCCGTAATTGCTGCCGTCCTCAATCATTGCCGAGTCTTTATTTGCCGCATTGAATACCTTTTCCCACAGCGCGTTATCACTCGAAAGGATATCGTTCTCCTTTTTCATGAGCTTCGCATACAGCTCAGCGGCCTCGTCGGCATTGGTCGGCTTCTGCGCAGTGAGTTCTGCGATCTTAGGATCGGAGCTCGCAGATTCGCTCACATTGCCACCGGGCGCCGAACATGCCACAAGACACAAGGCCAATACCGGCACCATAAACAGGGCCGCAATCTTAGAAAGCTTCATAGTCATTCCTCCGTTTTGTCGAAGCTTGTTTACTTTTTATCGGCGGTCAAGGGAAGCTTTTCCGCCGACACATCCAGGCCATAGCGATAGCTGATGGCATCGACAGGACAGGCCCCGATGCACTTTCCGCACCGGATACATTCGGCATGATTGGGCGCGCGGACCACATCAACGTCCATCTGACAAACCCTTGAACACTTGCCGCACGAGACGCATTTGCATGCATCGACCCGAATCCCTAGCAGGGATACCTTATTCATGAGCGCATAGAATGCGCCGAGCGGGCAAATCCATTTGCAGAAGGGGCGATAGAACAAAACGCTCAGCACTACCACGGCAATGAGAACGGCAAGTTTCCAAGTAAAGAGATGTCCCAACGCAGATCGAATGCCGGCATTGGCAATGGCCAGAGGAATGGCGCCCTCGAGCACACCCTGCGGACAGATGTACTTACAAAAGAACGGATCTCCCATCCCCAGGTCGTTGACCACCAGCACAGGCAGCAATACCACAGCAAACAGCAGCACGAAGTATTTGATATACGTAAGCGCCTTGAGCTTTTTTGTCGAAAGCTTTTTGCCGGGAATCTTATGAAGCAGCTCCTGCAGCCAGCCAAACGGGCACAGAAAGCCGCATACAAAGCGTCCCAGCAGCACGCCGAGCAAAATGAGCGTACCGGTAACGTAGTAGGAGAAGTTAAACTTAGATGAACCTACCACCGACTGGAACGACCCGATGGGGCACGCACCCGATGCCGCGGGGCACGAATAGCAGTTAAGCCCGGGTACGCAGACTGTTTTTCCCGCGCCCTGATAGATGCCGCCTTTAGCAAAGTTTGGCAGGTGAATGTTGGTGATGAGCGTTGCCGCCGCCTGAATGAATCCGCGAGATCGGGCCAAAACATGCGACACGGTGTTTTTTCTTTTATCCAATTCCGATACACTCCAAGCACAGCCTAATCGCTTTGGCCAGCACGGCATCCGCCTCGCCACGCATAACGCCAAAGCACACCATGGCAATTCCGACGATCAACAAAGCGACCTGTACCACGGGTTTTACTGCTTTGAACAACCCAACCACTCCTTTCGTTACGCGACCATTGGACCATATCGACTATAAAATCCGTGTTAAGCGCGATTTGGAATGTGCAAGGAGACTGTTATGCGTATTTTGATCGTCGAAGACGAGCGAGCACTGTGCGATGCAATCGCACGCAGCTTGCGAAACCTGGCGTACAGCGTCGACTGCTGCCACGATGGACGGGAGGCACTCGACCTGCTGGGCGTCGAAGTCTTTGACCTCGTGGTACTCGACCTCAATCTCCCCCGCATCGACGGCATGACCGTGCTCAGGGAACTTAGGAAAACCGACTGCGAGACCAAGGTACTGATTCTGTCCGCACGTGGCGAAGTATCCGATAAAGTCGCCGGACTCGATGCCGGCGCCAACGATTACCTCACCAAGCCGTTTCATCTGGACGAACTTGCGGCAAGGATCCGCAGCCTCACCCTCAGGCGCTTTACACAAAGCGACATAGTTTTAACCTGCGGAAAGCTCCGTTTTGACACCAAGGCGCGCATCGCTTCCGTGGACAGCGAGGCTTTATCTTTTACGCGCAAGGAAACGGGAATCTTGGAATACCTGATGCTTAATCAGGGGCGTCCGGTAAGTCAAGAGGAGCTTATCGAGCACGTTTGGGATAGCAGCGTGAACAGCTTTAGCAACGCAACCCGCGTTCACATCTCGTCACTCCGCAAAAAGCTACGCAGCGCTTTGGGATACGACCCGATTCGCAATCGGATTGGAGAGGGCTACGTTATGGAGGATAGCGAATGAAAAGGCTTTCGCTGCAATGGCGCATAACGATTATGACGGCGCTGCTCACGTGCGCAGCGTGCGTGTTGACGAACTGCCTGGTCGGCTATACGGGCATGCGCTACATGGATGCCATCGGCAGTGACATCTCGGCCTTTACCGCTACCGGCGCGGATTCGCCCCAGGCGTTTGACCCAACACAAGCAGCCCTCGATGACGAGGTCACGGTCGTCGTAAACGACGCACAAGAGTCTTTTGGCACGACAACCTGGTACATCACGGCTGGAGTCACACTCCTTGGCGGCGCGCTGGCATACTTTGTGAGCGGCCGTGCACTCAAACCGCTGCGGGCTTTTGCGGCCCAGGTTGAGCGCGTGCAGCCTGACAACCTAAGCGAAATTAAGCTCAGCGAAGATGTGCCCACCGAGCTACAACGATGCAGCGCCTCTTTCAACGACATGATCGCCCGTCTTTGCGAAGGGTTCTCTGCACAGCGTCAGTTTACCGGCAACGCCGCACACGAGCTGCGCACCCCGCTCTCCCTTATGCAAGCACAGATTGAACTATTCATCTCTGAGCACTCCGGTTTGCAACCCGAAACAGCCGAGCTGCTCGGCCTGCTACAAGAACAAACTGAGCGCATGTCTCGAATGACCAAGGTATTGCTCGAGATGAGCGAGCTCCGCAGCGTTCCTTGCGAGGACGATGTTGAACTCGGTCCCTTGTCCGAAGAGGTCCTCACCGACCTTGCGCCACTTGCCGAAAATAAGGGCATAGCCCTCAATTGTGCTGGAGACGCTTTAGTAATCGGGAGCGACACGCTCCTCTATCGGCTGGTGTTTAATCTGGTCGAAAACGCCATCCGTTACAGCCGCCCCGGCTCGACTGTCAACGTCTCCATCTGCGACAACAACAGCCACGTGTTCCTGCGAGTCGAGGACCAGGGCCCGGGAATACCCAAGCAGTACCGTGAGAGCATCTTCCAACCGTTCTTTCGCCTGGATAAATCCCGCAGCAGGGCATATGGCGGCGCAGGACTCGGGCTAGCGCTTGTTTGGGAGATTGCAGCGCTTCACGGTGGCACGGTAGAGGTCGAAGCAAATTCCGAGAACGGAACCGTGATGCTCGTGACCCTCTCAAAGGGGGCCACCACGTGATCCGACTGTCCAGGAGTCCCACTCGACATTGTGAAACGCGTCCCAAAACTTGGACATGAGAAATGGGAGACAGTTCGCATCTATGCCGAGGACGAAGTCCTGGCGGGGATTCAGGATGCGCAGAGGAAGCTTGCGGCAGAAAACCCCGACAGAGTCGTGACCGTCGGCGGCAACTGTATGGTGTCGCCTGCCCTCTTCGATTACCTGCACGGGAAATACGAGAACGTTGGAATCGTCTGGATCTATGCGCATCCGGATGTATCCACGCTGAATGATGGCTACCCCAACGCTCACGCCATGGTACTTGGCAGCCTTTTGGAACAGGGTGCACCGCAACTCGTTTCGCGGATGCGGCATCCGGTGTTTAAGCCGAGCGATGTCCTGCATGTCGGGCTACAGCAGCTCCACGACTATCAGGAAGTTTGCTTAAACAAGCATAGGTGTTGCGGTTTTAGCCGATGTCCTCATGGAGGAAAACGACATGCTGGGTCTGTCTGATTAAAGTCCAACAGTTTCCATGAGGCATCTAGCACGGTAAAAGCTAAAGACCCGGGAGACCCCAAACTGTCAACCATCTTTACGGGTGCAAGGGAAACGGGCAAGACAGCCCCCTCTCGCTCCTATCCGAAACGGCGCTTGAACACGGCTGGATTGCAGCGAATGTCTCCGCCATGCCCGGCATGCTCGAAGATATCATCGAGCACACAAAGGAGGCCGCAGGCCGTTACCTCTCGCAGCCCCATACACGCGTGAGCGGAGTTCAAGTTGGGCAGCGGGGCGGTTTAGCGCGCCAATATAATCAAATCGTGCACTTCCATAGCCTCTCGTCTACGTGGTGTACCGTCGTCTCCCCTTTTATCAGAGTTGGGCGATTTTCAGGCACCCGAGCTGAACTCAAATTGAACTCAACGATGCCTTATCGGTCGAGGGCGTCCTAGCGAGAATATACAGAGGCGCACATTTCGCAGGGAACCTCCCATTCGTTATCATATCGGGATGCTGTCAAGGCAGCGTCAATGCGTTCGACCTACACCTTCTCGCTTTTCGAGGCCTCGTCTGCAGGACCATCGGAATCGATACGGAATCGATCGGCATACCATTCATCCGAAGCAATCACCTTATGGAGCATCTGGAGATGCAGGTCGACATAGTGGCAGAACGCCTTGCCGCATTCCACGAGAGGCGCATTGTTTCTCTCGTTGGGCTCGGCTCCAAAATTAAACTCGACCTCATAGCCCTCCCCAGGCACACCCATGCTCGGCAGAATATCAATGGAGAAGTGGACGAATCCAGACGTCACCTTGTATACATCTTTTACCTTTGGATCGAACTTCTCGAGTAAGTCTTGAAGTCTTCCATCGGACATCTTCTCACCCGAGAAATCTTTCAGCTTGTTCACAGGCACACCTTGAAACACCTGCTTGAGAAAGTCATCCTGGTCTTCGGCGGCGAATAATGCGAATGTCCGCAGGCAGACTCCAACCTGTGCGCGGAGAAGCTGGGCGACGCAAACAAGATTCCTCGACTCGAGCATGGAGATGAATCCGTCTATCAGTCTCATCGCATACTCAGAGGAGGATGCCAGATATAGATCCCATTGGGTAAAGTCGCCGTTCATGAAGGGAATCACTGCATTGCGCTCGGCGACTCTCAAGGCACTCAGGCTTTGTTCTATTTTCTCAGCTTCTTGTTTGAACTGTTCGCTATCCAAAATGCCCCCAAATGCCGGCTTCTCAACAAATCAAAAAAGCAAGAGAGACAGAGATTAGGTTCCTGCTCCACCGAACCCACGCTTCCAGTCGAGACACTCCTCCTCGAAGATCTCCCCAGAGTCCCGCCTCTCGCGCCCCTCACGGAACTGTCCATATCAGTGTAGCCAATCCAAGCACAGCCCCACCGCACGGCCCAGTCGCTTCCGGTCCTGCGTGGCCCCGTGAAGGCGGAAGGGCGTGGTTGTCGTCATCGCGTTCCTTTCTCCTCGTACCTTTTTGGGCATGCGTCACGGGCCCCCGCGCGGCGCTGAGAGCGAATCGGCGCAGGCTTGGGGCCAGTTGCGTAGAGGTTGAGGTTCGGGTTTCGCCGGCTTACGCAGCTTGGCGGGCAGAGCGCCCGGGCTCGCTGCGCCTAGGGCGCGGCGGGATCCGCGACGCCGGAGGTGTCGATCTCGCCCAGATTGGCGAGCTGCTCGATGAGGGGGAGGCCCATCGGGTCGTCCACCTCGACGCCGCCGAGCACGATGGTGCTGTCGCGTGTGTCTATATGGGTTGTGAACACGGCCGGGTCGAAACCCGAAGCGATAAAGCCAATGCCCGCGAGGACAACACCCGCGGCAACGAGCCCGCCCGCCACGGCGAGGTAGATCTTCTTCGCACTGGTCATGGTACTCACTCCTTTCTACGCCGCGAGATGCGCGGCAGCGCCGCCCTTCTCGCCCTTACCCTTCCAGAAGGGCGAGGCGGCCTTCCTCGCCCAGAGCGCCGAGAGGCGCGCAATTTGTTTTGAGGCTGCCCAAGCGCCAGCACCAACGAAGAGCGCCACGCCGACGAGGCCGAGCCCCACGCCCGCCGAGGCGAGGGCGTACGGGAAGTGGCCGATGATGACGCCGCTTACGGCAAGCAGGAGCTCAACTACGCCCACGCCCCCGAGTGCCACCGCGACGATCCACACGCAGAGCGCCAGCACCCAGATGCAGATATAGACCGTGACGGCCACGGCGGCGAAGGCGGCGAGCAGCGGCACCCACACCGGGGAGCCCACGATGGCCAGCACCCACAGCAGCGCGGTGCTGCGCCGGCGCGTCCTCGCGATCGCGCGCGGCACGGCGGGCAGGTCGTCGAGCGTGGCCTCCGCCACCTCGCCGGGCGTGCCCATGGCGGCCACGGCCTCCTCCTCGCTCATACCGTCCTCCATGCGGTCGGCGATGGCCTCCGCATAGAACGCCTTGGTCTCCTCCACCTGCTCGGCCGGCAGGCAGGCGAGCAGCTCGCCCAACCGGCCCAGAAACTCATCGCGCGTCATGGTGCGCCTCCTCAACGTATGCGTAAATCTCCCGTACGGACGGCCACTCGGCCAGGAACTCCTCGATGCGCGCTCGCCCGTCGTCCGTGATGCGGTAGTACCGGCGCAGCCGCCCGTTGTGCTCGGCGGAGCGCGCCGTGATGCACCCGGCCTTCTCCAGGCGCTTGAGCAGCGGGTAGAGCGTCGACTCCGTGAGCCCCATGCTCGCCGGTACGTCCTTCACGATCTGGTAGCCGTAGGACTCCTCGCCGGAGACGGCCGCGAGCACGCAGGCCTCCAGGAAGCCGCGCTTCATCTGTGCCTCCATCCGCACACCTCCTCTCGTCATATACTATGCTATACACACTATACGATGCAAGGTATTAGACGTCAACTCTCATCGCGAAGATTCTCCGGCCCCTGCGCGCTGCGAACGTGATATCGCGGGTCGGTTGGCATTATGCATGAAACGTCAAGTAACGCTCTTTTGATCCACTTCCACTCGGCCCCATATGCCTTGTACAACACCCCCCTTCAACCTTGGGTTCAAGGGAGCCGCTAGGCTGGGCGTGCCGGATGGTAAGGTCCTGGACGCGATGGTGGACTTCTCCGATGCCATAGGGGTCATGGGTCTACGCCGATGGAGGCCCACGCACGCGGCAGGGCTCGCCCGTCACCGCTGGTCGCCGGACGGTCCCCACGCCCCGCTCGCCAACGCGCAGGCGACAGCAGCAGTCCAGCGCTAGCTGGAGACGCCGGAATGCCCAGAAGATGCGTTTCCCATCACTGCGACAGAGCTTTTTGCAGGGGTGGCAATTTTTCCTAATATCGAGGTCAGCTTGGCTTCGGTAGCCACCTTGAGAGCATCGCCAATAGACTCTTCCTTTATGCGTTCGGCATAATCGTAGGCAATACCCAAAAATTCCAGTCCCGAGTAACAGGAGTACAATTGCTGCCAGTGTTGCCAGCTGTTGGGAGATGGAAGATGGACTGCGATGGCTACCCATGCGTTCCCATGCCGTTGATGTGCACCGCCTTTGTGCCGGGGCAGATTGACGCTGCGGTTGCAGGCATTTCCGACCCCAATTCGCGTGCCATTGCCACGGCAGAAGCGCTGTACTTTCGCGGACAGGCCACGCTCGCCGCCGAGGCAGCACGCCCCTATCTTGACGCCACCGACCCCGCACTGCGCTATTCCGCATGCCTTATCTGCGGATATGCCAGTCTGTCGCTCAATCGTATCGCCGATGCCCGCCGTTGCCTTGCGGGCATCCTCGATACGCCAACTGACGAGGAATCGCCCGCCGTCCACGCCACGCATATCCTATTCGTCTCCGCCGCGAGCGTCCTGCTGCACTTGCCTTCCCCGCATTCCGCCGAAGAGTTTTATCCGCTTGCGGCGCATCTGCCCGAAGGCCTGCGCCTGTTCGCCAGCTACGTGATGGCGCATGCCCTGTACCTGCGCGGCGAATATGGCCGCAGTCTGGGCATGGCGGAAAACGCCCTGATCATGAAACAGGGAAGTTATCCCATCTCGGAGCTGTTCCTGCACTTGTCGGCTTCCATGGCCTGCATGAGCCTCAAGGACATCGACACCGCAAAGGCACACTTCGGAGCCGCTTGGGACGTTGCGCGTCCCGACGGCCTTATCGAACTCATCGGCGAACACCACGGCCTTTTGCAGGGGCTTATCGAGGCGTGTCTAAAAACGCGATACCCTGACGACTTCGCGCGCATCATCGAGATTACGTATCGATTCAGCTACGGTTGGCGGCGCATCCACAACCCCGATTCGGGCGAGGACGTGGCCGACGATCTAACGACCACGGAATTCACCATGGCCATGCTCGCCTGTCGTGGGTGGACCAACGCCGAAATCGCACGCCATATGGGAGTATCGCCGGGCACCGTCAAAAACCGCCTATCAGGAGTGTATGCCAAGCTTGGTATCGGAACTCGCGCCGAGCTGGTTGCCCACATGTTGCGCTAGCGGTCAGACTGCCCGACATATCGAAAGCGTCCCGGGGGCCCGACGCCTTCGCGCGCTCAAATTGGACATTTTGACCCTTGAACGGCACTACCGCCACGGGGCGCCTTCTCGCAAAATTGGATTATTTCCACCGATACTTGCGGGATGGGAGCCCAAGATGCTTGATCGCCGTTCGTTACTTGTCGCCGGAGCGTCCTCGCTGGCGAGCATTATGATGCCGCGCGTGCCGGGAAGCGCAAACGCCTTCATATTGCCGTTCGCACCCACCGAAGCCCATGCCGACGAAAAAGACCCCTTCAGGGTGCTCGTTCTCTCGCGCACCATGTTCGGTGTGGTCGTGGTCGACGTCGCCAACAAGAATACGCCCATCACGGGTGCCCAGGTCACGCTCATATCGCGCTATGCCGCAGGCAAGCAGCTCACCGCCACGACCGATGACGAAGGCACGGCCATCTTTGAGGTCGCGCCTCTTTCAGAAGGCTACGTGGACGAGGCAACGCTTCTCGACGCGTACGACTTTAACGGCGGCATCTCCATTAGCATGGCAGGCTACCGCGATGTCGAGATTCCCCTTGCGCGTATCCAGGGCGGCACCGCTATTACCGCACCCACACGTCCGCTCTCCGATGGCGAGCCGTACTTTCGACAGCTCACGTTCGACGAATGGGACATCCAGTACGCCGACGCCACGTTTATGGCAATGCCAGCGGACGAAGCAGCAAACGACCAGCCCGACACGCACGCTTTTACCGTGCAGGCTCATCTGCCGCAGGGCGGGCAGGCAACGTTGCATATCAATAAAGTGATGCCCTCTGCGGGCAGCTCAACCGAAACCGTCACGCAGATCGGCCAGATCAAGGCCAGCGCATCGGGCGCGGATAATCTGGCGACGTTCACGCTCGAAGACACGTTCCTCGATGCAGCTTCGGGCCTTCTGGAGGAAGGGTGCAAGCTGCGCTTTATACTCGACTACCAGGGCAAAACCTACACGCTCTCATCCCCTATGGCCGTTGTCACCGCGCCGGCCGCAAAGGCGGAATCGGGCTCGACCACCATCATTCCCACCACCATGGACCAAGAGATCACTCCGTTTGATTTCCCCGCGGCGTTTCCCGGCATCGGCGGCAACAAGTTCACCTGCTGGATGCCCTCGTTCCCCATTCTGTTCGATTTCTCTTTTGCCGGGTACGTGCTGTTTGGCGGAGGATACAAACCGGTCGGCTACATGAACGATTCGGGCAATCCGGATCCGGAGTACTGGAAGAAGTCACCGCGCGAGTCGGGCGCCAAGCAGGCAAACCGCTACCTCGACGAAATGGAGGGGAAGTGGAATCAGTACAAGAGTATGAGTGCCGGTTCGGGAACCGATCCAAGAAACACTAAGCTCCTTCGCCACCATTGCACGCTGCTGTTCACGATGGATATCGCCACACAGCTGTACGGCTCGCTCGCCTACGATTGGGTGGGCAAAACCTGGGGCAACAACAACGACCCCGCATACGGCAATATTAAGGCACTCTTTCAAGTAAGAACCGACCTCAATTGGACCGAGCAGTTTACCCTAGGACCGGTGCCGTTTTTCCTAAACGTCAACCCCTGGGTGCTGGCGAAGCTGGCGCTCGCCGTGGGTGCCCACACGCACGGCAGCGGCGCGGCGTTTTTTAAAAACATTTCGCTCGACTATTCAAACACCTCGGGCTCGTTCACCATCCAGATCGGGCTTGCCGTCACCTTTGGCGCCGGCGTTGCAGGCGTCGCTTCGTCTGCCGTGCGCGGCGCCGCATCCCTCACGCTGTTCATTGGGTACGAGAAGGCAGATGGACACCAGCTTCCGCGACTGCGCGTAGGTGCAGACGTCGATGTCGATGTGATACTCCAGTTCGTAATGTTCAAGTGGACCACCAAGGCTTGGTCGGGGTCGTGGCCCACACTCCTCGATTCGTGGAATATGTCGGTGAACAATGGCAACCAGTATGTGCTCCAGCGCTCTGAGCTCGCATTGGGTGGAGATACGCCTTACACGTTGGATGCTCACTTCGGCACGCCCAGCAACATCGAGGCGGGCTGCGTGCCGCAATTTATCGCATCGGCCACCATCGTCACCAACGCCGAGCTGCTCGCACGCGCCGAGGTTGCAGCCACCGCGATAAACGTCGCGCCTGTCGTGCGCGATTGGGATCAAGCGGTCACGCGCATTGAGCTCGCGGCAGACGCGGAGAGCGACGACACGGGACAGATCGAGCATTTCGTCCACGTGCTGATGGAGAACGACGAAAATGCCGCGCCGATGTATGAGTACAACACCTACATCGGTCAGGCGAAGAATGCCGTTGCGGACCCCAACGCCAATTCTGCCGGTGTATCGGAAGACGAGCGTGGCGGCATCAAGCCCTCGAGCGACAACGTGCTGTTTGCTGGCGTGCTCAGCGAAGCTCACATGAAGCTGGCAATGATCGCCGGCGTAGAATGCCTGTTCCGTATCGCCTCGGTGCGCTACGGCGACAATGGCCGCTCGCGCCTGGTGGTGCACACAAAGGCAAACGGCACGTGGTCTGCCCCCATGCCCGTGGACTTCCCCCTTGGCTTTGGCGAGGGCGACGTGGAGCGCGACGGCATATTCGATTACGACTTCGACGTAGTGGAATATACGGACAGAAGAGAAAACCAGGACGCTTACGTGCTGCTGGTCTCGGGCGAGCGCCCCGACGGCGACAACACCCTTTTCGATACGGCAAGCACAGCCGGCATACTGTCCGTTGTGCGCCTGCGCATAAGCAACGACGGAGTTCGCGTGATGTCGCACACGTCGTGGCGCAGCATCTCGCGCGGCCGCCTTCAGGAGGATGGCCACCATTGTCTGCAGTGTCCACGCATCACGGTGGGCAAGACGCTGGTCGACGGGCGCCTGTCGGGCGCTTACCTCCACCGCCGCGGAACCACCGCAGAAAAGGCGCTGGGCAATGAGGCAGAGGTTGCGCTGGAGTGCTTCACCCTGTGGTCGGATGATTTGGGCGACAGCCTCACGTTCCGTCAGGTCCTCCGCTTTCCGCAAGCGCCATCGAGCATCGAGCTGGGCGTACCCGAGAATATCAACGGCAAAATGGTGGTGCCCGTTGCATACGAAACTGCAAACGGTTGTGGCTGCGCATCGTATGCCGTGATCGGCCAGTCCATCGCGGGTTGGGGCGTTATGCCACCAGATGCCACAGTACCCCACGCGGTGCCGTGGCCACAACATTCGGGCTTTTTGGCAACCGTCAACGAGCAACTGCAGCATATTACTTGGACGCGAGGAGCATCGGCATTTGCAACGCAGCCCGTGGGTGCCGCAGGCTGTGGCCCGGCATCGTTTAGCGTAAGCAACAACGGCAGGTGCGTGCTCTATGTAGAGAACACCGATGGCAAGGTGGGGCAAACCTACGACGAAGAAGGCAACCCGGTAGCAGTGATGGGCAAGCACTTCCGCATCTTCGCCAGCACCTTGGCAGGCGATCTGTTCACGGAGCCGTTCGTGATGTGCGAGCTGGACCATCCCGTCGATCAGATAACGACATTTTTGACGTCGGGAGGCATGCTCTCCGCGCTCGCCACGCACATTGTGAGCGCGGAGAAGAGCGAGGCAGAGCTGCACGGCATCGAAGTACCCTTGGTGGCATGCGCGACGCCGACAGGCGCGGTCGCCACCTCGGGCGCGGTGGTGCCCGGAGCAGCAGGCGAATCCTTCATGGTCACGGTGCGAAACGACGGCAACACCTTGCTGACCGCCGGCACGATCGATCTGTACCGAGAGGGCTCCAGCCAGCCGTTCTCCAGCGCTTCCATCGGATTCGGACTGAACGCACGCATGGCTTCAATCTACGATCCAGAGCTTGCCGAGGACGCTTCGGCCAACGACATGGCACACGTGAAGTACGCGCTCGAGACGCTGGGCGCACGTTTTGCAACGCACCCGCTGGTAGCCGACAACGGCAACGCCGTGCTGGCACCGGGTTGCACGGCACAGTTCCGCATGAGCTTCGCCATCCCCGAGAGCTGGAGCGACGAAGTAGGCAAACGCGTAACGCTGTATGCGAAGGCGCGTAATCTGGTGGCGCTCGATCCCGTAACGCTCGAGGAAATTCGACCGGGCGCGAACTCGGCACTGGGTGCCGTACTGCACGAGCTTCATGTGCCCGACGCGTCATGCGAACGCTCAGAAGTTCAGGTCGGCGTATGCGACAGCGCGGATACGACAGGACTTCACGACGCCCCGATGACAGCAGACGGCGATGGTGGCTCGAGTGGCGGCGGTACTGACGAGGGCGGCGGCGCGGGCGGAAGCAGCTCCGGCAGCGGCAAGGACCACGGCAATAACAAGCGCTCCGGAAAAGCGGGCGCGCTTGCGGGCACGGGCGATGTCAACGCTCCCCTTACGGCAGCCGCTGCAGCACTCGCCGCGGCAGGCGCCGGCCTCGTCGCCTACAGCGCCCGCCGCACGGCGCTCGAAAAAGATACCGCCAATGAGGGCAATTCGGATAGGCCTCGCTAGCTTCTAGTTACTTTTGTGAGAGACGCCAACTCGGCTCATCGAGCACCAAAAAGGGCTGGCTCTGGATACCCAGAGCCAGCCCGTTTCGCATTAGATATCGTCAGGGGAGTCGAGTTCTGCCTCGAGCTTGGCACGGCGTCTTTTCGCCGTGAAAAACGTTGCGCACAGGGCAGCAAACGTGGCCGCGAAAATCGTCGCACCGCAGAACACGCCCGTGGCCAGGTTCGCCAACCAAAAGACGCTTTCGAGCGGTACGATCTGCGTCTCAGCGATACAGCGCATTGCGGCAATAACAAGCGTGAACGCGGCGCCGCTAAGACCGCTGACAAGCAGGAAATATCCAACAGGAAGATGCTCGGTTTGGCCAAAACGATTGGTATCGACATAGCCCTTCCGCGTTTGCAGTCCTGCGCAAATCAACATCACGAGAACGAGCCACAAATACATGGCTGCCTCGAACGGCGTTGCAAAGCCATGCGGCATTTCACTGGCGTCGCTGTGAACCCACGCAACCTGTCGAGCTATAAACTGGTAGAAAAAGATCATCAACATGCCAAACGAAAGCAGCACGAAACCAATCTTGTAGATTTTCGCGCTCTCAGCCTCCAGGCGCTCGTCCTTTGGGCCGGCATATTCACGCCACTTTTGCACGAGTTTTAAATCTTCAAATTTCATAGCGAACTCCTAAAGAGCGTCAGGGTCGACGTCGTTTTCGTCTTCCCAAAACAAGTCGTTCAACGTAACGCGTAGCGCTTTGCAGATTGCCACGCACAAATTGAGCGTGGGGTTGTAGCCGCCCGCCTCGATCAGGCCGATGGTCTGACGCGTAACGCCCACGGCCTCGGCCAAGTCAGCTTGCGAAAGGCCAACCGCCGCGCGCGCCGCCTTCATGCGTAGGTTCTTTTTGCCCGGCATGGAGTTCCTTTCGTAGTAATGGACAGATATCCGTTGCAACATGACAGAAATATATTGCATCCATCAGAAGATGTCAACTATATCTGTCATTATGGAAACCATATTCGTCATCGCCATGCGGACATTACAACTTCGGTTCACTATTCAAACTTACTCGGACAGAACCGACTCGGTTTTGTCCGAGTAAACGAATCTCCATCGAACTCCGAACGATTGTTCGATGGATTTCGTGTTGGTTGGAATCGTCTGTGGGCTGGGCTATGCTACCTTGACTATCTATATGACTTAAACGCAGCAAAGGAGCACCGAGAGAGCGAGTATGGCAAAAAACACCGCAAACTATGGTAACGACAGTATCCGCCAGCTCAAGGACGAGGAGCGCGTACGCCTGCGCCCCGCCGTCATCTTTGGCTCGGACGGACTCGATGGCTGCGCGCATGCTGCCTTCGAGATCCTGTCCAACGCCGTTGACGAGGCGCGCCAGGGCTACGGCAAGCTCATCACCCTTACCGCCTTTCGCGATGGCTCTATCCAGGTAGAGGACAATGGCCGCGGCTGCCCGCTCGACTGGAACCCTTCCGAGAAGCGCTTTAACTGGGAGCTCGTCTTCTGCGAACTCTACGCCGGCGGCAAGTATAACAACAACCAGGGCGGCGACTACGACTTCTCGCTCGGCACCAACGGCCTGGGCTCCTGCGCGACCCAGTATGCGTCCGAGTACATGGACGTCACGGTTTGGCGCGACGGCAACAGGTACTCCCTGCACTTTAAAAAAGGCAAGGTCGTCGGCGCCAAAAAGAAGGCACTCGAGATTGAGCCCAGCAACGAGAACCGTACCGGTACCACCATCAAGTGGCGTCCCGATCTTGAGGTCTTTACCTCCATCAGCATCCCCCACGATTGGTATCGCGAGACCATGCGCCGCCAGGCCGTGGTCAACGCCAACGTGACCTTCCGCCTGCGTATCGAGGGCGACGACGGCGAGTTCTCCGAAGAGGACTTCTGCTATCCCAAGGGCATCGAGGACTATGTTCTCGAGAAGGTCGGTACCGACTACCTCACCGAGCCCTTCTTTATCGAGGCCGACCGTCGCGGTCGCGACCGTGAGGACCTGCCCGACTACAACGTAAAGATCACCGCGTGCATGTGCTTCTCGCGCACCTTCATGATGCAGGAGTACTACCACAACTCCTCCTGGCTCGAGAACGGCGGTTCGCCCGAGAAGGCAGCCCGCAGCGCTCTGACCAGCGCCATCGATGCCTACATCAAGAATCAAGGCAAGTACAACAAAAACGAGAGCGGCATCAAGTGGCAGGACGTCCAGGACTGTCTGGTACTGGTGACCAACTGCTTCTCCACCCAGACGTCCTACGAAAACCAGACCAAGAAGGCCATCAATAACCGCTTTATCCAGCAGGCCATGACGGCATTCTTTAAGGAGCGCCTCTCGACCTACTTGATCGAGAACAAGGACGCCGCCAACAAGATCATGGAGCAGGTGCTCATCAACAAGCGCTCACGCGAGAACGCCGAGAAGACGCGTCAGAGCATCAAGACCAACCTGCAGCAGAAGACCGACATGGCCAACCGCGTGCAGAAGTTCATCGACTGCCGCTCCAAGGACAAGAGCCGCCGCGAGATCTACATCGTAGAGGGCGACTCGGCAGCAGGCGCCATTCGCACCTCGCGCGATGCCGAGTTCCAGGGCGTTATGCCCGTCCGCGGTAAGATCCTCAACTGCCTGAAGGAGGATTATCCGCGCATCTTTAAGTCCGACATCATCATGGACCTCATGCGCGTGCTGGGCTGCGGCGTGGAGATCAAGGACAAGCGCATCAAGAACCTCGGTGCCTTTGACCTGGACAACCTCAACTGGAACAAGGTCATCATCTGTACGGATGCCGACGTCGATGGGTACCACATCCGCACGCTCGTGCTCACCATGCTCTACCGCCTGGTGCCTACACTTATCGACGAGGGTTACGTGTATATCGCCGAGTCGCCGCTCTACGAGATCAACTGCAAAGAGAAGACCTACTTTGCCTACACCGAGCTCGAGAAGAACGGCATCCTCAAAGAGATCGGCGACCAAAAGTGCTCGATCAACCGCTCCAAGGGTCTTGGTGAGAACGATCCGGACATGATGTGGCTCACCACCATGAACCCCGAGACGCGTCGCCTGATCAAGGTGGAGCCCGAGGACGTCACCAAGATGGAAACCATGTTCAACCTGTTGTTGGGCAACGACGAGGCGGGCCGCAAGCGCCATATCTCCGAGCACGGCAAGGAATACCTGGACCAGCTGGACCTGCAATAGCAGCAAATCGATAACGACGGCCCATAAGAAGTTCAAGAGGAAATCGTGGCAAAGAAGAAGACGAAAACCCAGCCAAAGAAAAAGCAGGTCAACGCCGAGAACGTCATCGGCCTGCACTCCGAGGTCACCGACCAGCCGATTACGCAGACGCTCGAGGTCAACTACATGCCCTACGCTATGAGCGTCAACGTCTCGCGTGCATTCCCCGAGATCGACGGCTTTAAGCCCTCGCACCGCAAGCTGCTCTACACCATGTACAAGATGGGTCTGCTCAAGGGCGAGCGCCAGAAGAGCGCCAACATCGTGGGCCAAACCATGAAGCTCAACCCGCACGGCGACGCCGCGATCTACGAGACGATGGTGCGTCTGGCGACGGGCAACGAAGCACTGCTTGCCCCCTTCGTGGAGTCGAAGGGCAACTTTGGCAAGTACTATTCGGGCGACCTGAGCTACGCCGCCTCGCGTTATACCGAGGCCAAGCTCTCCCCCATCAGCGCCGAGATTTTCAAGGACATCGACAAGGACCCGGTCGACTTCGTCGACAGCTACGACGGCGCCATGAAGGAGCCGCGCCTGCTGCCCACCACGTTCCCCAATATCCTCGTCTCGGCCAACAAGGGCATCGGCGTCGCCATGGCGTCCGACATCTGCGGCTTTAACCTCAACGAGGTCTGCACTGCCACAATGCACTACCTGCAGGATCCCAACTGCGACCTGCTCGAGTACATGCCCATGCCCGACTTCTCGACCGGCGGCGAGATTATCTACCGCCGCGAGGAGATGGAGAAGATTGTCGAGACCGGCCTTGGCAGCTTCCAGATTCGCTCCCGCTGGCGCTGGATTCCCGAAGAGCGCATCATCGAGGTCTACGAGATCCCCTACACCACCAAGACCGATGTCATCATCGAGCGCATCGTCAAGCTCTCCAAGGAGGGCAAGGTCAAGGAGATCGCTGACATTCGCGACGAGACCGACCTTTCGGGTCTGCGCATCGCCATCGACCTTAAGCGCGGCGTCGACCCCGACAAACTCATGGCCAAGCTCTATCGCTCGACCACGCTGCAGGATTCGTTCTCGTGCAACTTCAACGTGCTGGTCGACGGCTACCCCCGTGTTATGGGTGTGCGCCAGATCCTGCACGAGTGGGTCAAGTGGCGTATTGAGTCCACGCGCCGCCGCATTAACTTTGACCTGGGCAAAAAGTCCGAGCGTCTGCACCTGCTGCACGGCCTTGAGGCAATTCTGCTCGATATCGACAAGGCCATCGCCATCATCCGCGGCACCAAGCTCGAAGCCGAGGTTGTGCCCAACCTTATGAAGGGTTTCGACATCGACGAGACGCAGGCGGAATTTGTTGCCGAGCTCAAGCTCCGCAACATCAACGAGGAGTACATCCTCAACCGCACCAAGGACATTGCCAAGCTTGAGGGCGAGATTGCCGAGCTTGAGGAGATCCTCTCCAGCGAGAAGAACATCAAGAAGGTCATCAGCGACGAGCTGGCCGCGGTCAACAAGAAGTACGTGATGCCGCGCCGCACGGGCAGGATCGAGCCCCATGAGGTTATCGAGGTAAGCTTGGAGCCCGAGGTCGAGGAGTACCCGGTCACCATCATGCTCTCGCGCGATGGCTACCTTAAGAAGATGACGGACCGCGTGCTCAAGAAGGCCACCACGCTCAAGTACAAAGACGGTGATAAGCCCTTTATCGAGTTCCCGTCCTCCAATACGCACGAGCTGCTGGTCTTTACCAACAAGAGTCAGGTATACAAGTGCAAGGTCGCGGCGTTTGAGGACACCAAGTCGGCCCAGCTGGGCTCGTACCTGCCCACCGATCTTGAGATGGAGCCCGACGAGAGCGTCATCTGGGTCATCGACCCCGAAGACTACAAGGCCGACGTGCTGTTTGTCTTTGAGAACGGCCGTGTGGTGCGCGTCGCACTTGCCGGATACGTCACCAAGACCAACCGCAAGCGCCTCAAGAACGCCATCTACGGCGGTAGCAAACTGCTGTATGCACAGGTGCTCAAGGAGGACCGCGACATCGCGCTGGTCTCGAGCGACTACCGCCTGATGAACTTCAACACGTCGCTGCTCAAGACCAAGACGACCACCAACACGCAGGGCGTCCAGGCCTTTACGGCCAAGAAGGGCCGTTCGGTCACCACCGTCGGCACGACCGAGGAAATCCTTGGCACCGGCGTCTCGGCCGAAAAGTTCACCGCGCAGAGCCTGCCCTCTGCCGGTGCCCTCATGAAGGAAAACGACATGCCGAGTTTGTTTGACTAAAACAACGGTGACTAAACCGTCATGGTTTTACAAAGCAGCGGGGCCCGGAACGCAGTAAACGCTGTGCCCTGGGCCCCATGCATTACAGCAGTATCATCCCTATAGACAAAATGCCGCATAAAGTGGAACAGACATAAGCCCATCATTCATTCCAAAGGGCTTAGTCGATAGCCTGATAAGGCGCACGCCCGGATGGGTCTTTTTAAGTGAGGACAGGCTTCGAGATCTTGTGTTCTCTCCCGCCTTGACTTCAACCGCAGACAAGCATCCCTGCTTCTCTACTACAAAGTCGATTTCCGCACGATTATCTCGCGCCCAATAATGCAGCGGATAGCCCATGGCTGAAAGCTGTTGGGCGACGTAGTTTTCGGTAAGTGCACCCATGAATGTGCCGCCGATGCCGGCAAGAATATCGGCGCGTTGAGCACCGGCCTTGGAGACGAGCAGCCCTGTATCCGCCTGATAGATTTTAAAAGCAGAAGGGTTAACGAAGGCCTCTAAAGGGCTTTCGATCTTCCCAACTAGGCTGCAGCGCGCCACCGTACCCGACAATACAAGCCAGTCGAGAGCATCTCCAAAGAGAGACGCATTGCCCCCCGCTCGCACTACCTTGTATTGAAATTTACGATTCTCTTTGGCAAGCTGCTGTGGAATGGAATCGAAGCACGCACGCGTCTTTGCGCTCAAGCGCTCATCAGCATATTTATTAGTGTCGGCGGAGTATCCGTCGAGAATAATCCGATGCTTTTCGGCCACATCAATGATTGACTGATCATCGATATACGTTTGGACCGCCTCGGGCATTCCGCCAACAACAAGATACTGTCGATAGAGCCCAAGCGCCTTTTCATGAAGGCTTGGCGCGAGAGGACCCATTAACTCGAATGACGAGCGTATCTCGTCGACCAGCTGATCGTGCCCCATCGCCCAGAGAAACTCCTCGAAATCGAGTGGAGTCATCTCAATCAAGTCGGTCTTTCCAACGGGGAACGAATACGACTGATGGTTAATGGCAACCCCAAGAAGCGACCCAGCAGCCGCAACGTAATACTCGGGAGCATCTTCGCAAAAGTATTTAAGGGAAGTGAGCGCTTCCTCGCATGCCTGGATCTCATCAATGAACAGTAAGGTTTTGCCAGGCACGATACGCTGTCCCGTACGAGCCTCGATCGCGCGTACAATCGAATGAGGGTCAAGACCGCCCGAAAAATCCGCTCGCGCCGACCGGTCGTTCTCAAGATTAACGTAGACAACCGATTCGAAAAGACCCTGGGCGTACGTTCTGAGCAAATAGGTCTTGCCACACTGGCGCACGCCTTTGACCAGCAAAGGTTTTCTATCGGCTCTGTCTCGCCATTCCCTAAGGAGCTCGTCTGCCTTGCGACGCATGCGCAACCTTCCCTCATGAACTTCTGTTTGACAATATTTTAACGCGAATTAATTTGTTTTCAGTTATTTTTCTGCGTTTAAAAATTGTTCTATACGGCACTTGAGGGAATGCGCCCCTATCTCTCGGTAAGGACAGCAAGCATTTCCACCAACACCGATTGCCATGCGCTCTTCTTGCCCTTAGGCGAGCTTGCGAGCGAGCTCTCGCACCTCTTCCAGCTTGGGCGAGGAGGCCATGCTGTCGCGCTCGGTCATACCGCTGATGGTGACAATGCCCTGGTCCTCCCACTTGCAGTATGCGCACGTGGACTTGTACATGGCGATCGCCGCATCATAGACGCCCTCGCTGTGGCTATCGAGCAAAAGGGCCGTCTTGGTGAACGGGAAGCCCGTAGCACCGAAGGCGTACAGGCGGTCGATGACAGCCTTCTCCTGCGCGGTGATATCGAACCAGTAGATAGGCGAGGCAAAGACGACCATATCTGCGTCTTTCAGCGACTCGATCACGTTGACCATGTCATCCTTCTGCACGCAAGTGCCCTCGTGGGCGAAGCAATACTGACACCCCAGGCAACCAGCGATTTTCTTGCTGGCAACGCGGACGACCTCGACCGTATTGCCGCTCTCGCGCGCGGTCTCGGCAAACGCCTCAACCATGGTGTCGGTATTGGCGCCCTTGCGCGGGCTACCACTCAATACAACGATTTTCATAAGAATCTCCCTTCTTCATGCCGCAGGCGCACGATGATTCGGGACAGGTTTTCGTTAGCACCCTCGTAGCGGTTCTCCGCCCCCCCCCAAGCGATGTGTCCGCTACGAAACAATCGTCTTGTAATAAGCGCCGAAGTCTGCGAGCGAGTCCATGATGGGCATCATCTGGCGGCCGAGCTCGGTAAGGCCATACTCAACGCGGGGAGGATTCTCGCCATAGTCATGGCGAAAGACCAGCCCATCATCCTCCATCTGCCGCAGGCTGTCGGTAAGCACCTTCTGAGAGATCCCCTCCAGGTTGCGGCGCAACTCGTTGAAACGCCAAGGGCGTACGCGTAAATTACGAATAATGAGCAGTTTCCACTTGCCGCCAATGAGCGCTACCGCCGTTGCGACCGGACACTCCGGAAGCTCCTCTTTCGCCATCATGGGAGACCCAACCTCCTTGACCATACCGGTTTCACAAAAAGGCACGCAGTTACAAATATGTGCGTACTCGTATTTGCATGCGCTTTCGCGTTGAATATATCTCACGCAGGAGATGCCTGCAAGGTAAATCAACCCCAAGAGAGGAACCATTATGGCTAATTATGCAAAGACCCACATCGGCAATGAGAGCCGCGTTGAGCTGCACGAGGTGCTCGGGCTTACCGGGGCAGAGGTGAGTATCAACAGTCTTCCCGCCGGCGCTGGCGTTCCGTTCGTCCATGCACACAAGGAAAACGAGGAGATCTATGGCGTGCTCGAGGGCGCAGGCTCGGTCACGATCGACGATGAGGATATCGAGCTTGCGGCCGGCGACTGGCTGCGCATTTCCCCCGCTGCGCATCGTCAGTTCCGCGCCGCGTCCGACTCGGGGATCACATACGTCTGCATTCAGGTCAAGCAGGGATCCCTCGATGCCTTCACGGCCGACGACGCCATCATGTTCTAATTCGCGATTAATCTGCAAGGGGCCGATACCGCCCGCATGCCCCCTTCGGAATAGGCGCTGAGCAGTTCCTGGGCGTGGGCGAACTCGGGCCCTCGCCTCCAACCGAGCAGGCGGTTGACCGCGAGATTTCCCTGGACGTTGTGGACGAAGATCAGATAGGCGTCCTCGCACGAAAGCCCGGTCTCCTCCATGATCGAGGGAACCATCTGCTCGGCGCCGCGCTCGACGACGCGCTGTGCCACCCGGGCGTACGCGTCGTCATCCGAGTAGAGCAGATAATAGTCATCGTTTGCCGGCGGACGCTGGCAGAGGGCACCCGCCTCCGTTCCCTCGAGCGGCGGCACCGCCGCCAAGGCCTCGTCGATAAGCGCGTCGAGCAGGGCGAACTTGTCCTCGTAGTGCAGATAGAACGTGCCACGGTTGATATCGGCGCGGCGGCAGATATCCGCTACCGTCATCTTCGCGAAGCCGACCTCGGCCAGCAGCGCGAAGAACGCCTCCCGTATGACCGAGAGTGTATAGCGTCGGCGACGATCGATCTTCCCCGCTTCCATTACCCCTCCAATTGCAACGCTCGACAATGCCCGGCAAACGCTCGTTTATCGACAGCAGGCCGAAGCTGTTCATTGCTCTTAAGCAAATCGACATGGATACTTTTTATAGACACGTGTTTATAATAGCTGAAAGAAGGTATCCAGTGACCCTGTACGAGCAGCTCGTTATCGAGCTCACCAACCAATCGTTTTCCCTTCAGGCCGCCTACCGCAGCGGCGGCACGCCCTATGAGCTGAGTGACCGCGAGCCCGAGCCCTACGACCAGCAAATCGAGGACTTCGCCCGCATGATCGAGGAAGCCGATTGCGTGCTGGCGGGCGGGGCCTCCGGGCTCTCCGCGGCGGGCGGCGGCGACTTCTACTACGAGGACAACGCGACCTATCGCAAGCATTTCGGCAAATTCGCCGAGCGTTACGGTTTCAAGGGCGCTTTCGAGGGGTCGTTCTACCGCTGGCCCACCGCCGAGGCGCGCTGGGGATACCTCGCCACCTTCCTCGACACCACGCTCAACGCCCCGCTGCGCAAGCCCTACAGGGACCTCGACGCCATTCTCGCCGAGAAGGATTTCTTCATGCTCACCACCAACCAGGACACGCAGTTTGTGAAGCTCTATCCCTGGGAGAAAGTGGCAGAGATCCAAGGCGACCACCGCTTCTTTCAGTGCTCCCGCTGTTGCACCGACGCGGTGTGGGATGCGGTCGAGCCGGTCTCCAACATGGTAGAGGCCATGGGAGACGGCCTTGAGGTTCCGACAGAGCTCGTGCCGCGCTGCCCGCACTGCGGGGCAGAGGCGTTCCCCTGGGTTCGCGGCTACGGCAACTTCCTGCAGGGCGAACTCTACGAGGAGCAGTACCGCAAGGTGTCCGACTGGCTCGACGCGCACGCACGGCAGAGGATCCTCTTCCTCGAGCTGGGTGTGGGCCGCATGACGCCCGCGTTTATCCAGGAGCCGTTCTGGGCCCTCACGGCGCAGTTACCGCAGGCCAGCTACATCGCCGTAAACAACAAGACGCAGTTTCTCCCCCGCGCGATCGAGGATCGGGGGCTCGCCGTTCGCGCCGACATCGCCGACGTGCTTGCCGACGTGCGCAAGACGCTGGGGAGGTAGCGCATGGAGACGGCGAAAGCAGTTCGCATAGGCAGGGCGCTAGCCGAAGCGGATCTTGTCATCATCGGCGCTAGCAACGGACTCGACATGGCGGAGGGGCTCAACCTTTTCTGCGCCGATGCTCATTTCCAAGAGGCGTACGGGGACCTCGCCCAGGCAGACGGCATCGGCTGCATACTGCAGGGGCTTGCCTCCCCGGATGCCAGCGTGCGACGCCGATGGGCCGAGCGGTTTCATCAAAAGGAATATCTCGAATATGAGCCCAGCCCGCTCATGAACGAGCTGCGGCGTCTTACAGAGCACGCTGACACCTTCGTGATCACGTGCAATATCGACGGGCACTTCGTACGCGCAGGGTTCAACGAGAACCGCGTGCTCGAGACGGAGGGGGGCATACGCACGTCGATCGACGAGCGGCGTCTCGCCCATCCAGACGCCCTCGCCACGGCCCAGCTCGAGGAGCTCGAGCGCCTTGTGCAAGCCCATCGCAGCGGCAGGGTCGCCATCCTCGAACTTGGCGTGGGACTGCGCAACGGCATCATAAAGCACATGCTCGCCCAGATCGCGAACGTCTGCGAGCACGCCACCTACATCGTGTTCAACTACAGCCAGGCCATGGCGCCCGACGCCTCGTGCGAGACGATTCTCGTTGACGGCGATATGACCCCGGCTTTCGAGGAGATTGCCCAATGCCGTCTCTAGAGAGGGAAGCGTATAGGCTTCGAAGCCTTATCGACGATGCCGACGCCATCATCGTCGGCATCGGCTCGGGCATGTCAAGCGCCGCCGGGTTCAACCATTACAACCGCGCAGGCATGGCGCGCGCCGGAATGACGGACTGGCAGCAAGCCTTTGGCTTCAAGAGTCTTTTTGACGGCTTTTACCACCTCTACCCCAGCCTCGAGCAGCAATGGGCCTACTACGCGCGATATATCGATTTCATGCTGCGCGAGCCGACCTCGCAGCCCTATCTCGACCTACGGTCCCTCATCGGCCATAAGGACTACTTCATCCTGAGCACCAATGTAGACACCCAAGTCGAGAAGACGTTTCCCACCGAGAGGATCTGCAACTATCAGGGAAGCTTCGCGCACCTTCAATGCAAGCAGCCATGCTGCGACGAGCTCTTCGAGGCGAGCCCCTACGTCGAGCGCATGCTCGCGGGCATGGCGGGGTTCGAGATCCGCAGCGAGGATGTCCCCCGATGCCCGCATTGCGGCTGGCAGCTTGTGCCGTGGGTGCGCGACGACACGTTTCTGCAGGGTGCGGCATGGCGCGAGAGCCTCGAACGATACGAGCGCTTCGTGCGCGAGCGCAGCGATCGCCGCGTGCTGTTGCTGGAGCTCGGCGTGGGCGAGATGACCCCGGGCATCATCACGCTCCCGTTCTGGAGCATGACCGCAAAGCTGCCGGATGCGCACCTGCTGAGCGTAAACATCTCGGGCGGCTCGGCTCCGCTGCAGCTTGGAAGCAAGGCAGGGGCGATCCAGGCCGATTTGGGCGCCCTGCTCTCGGTGGCGCGGGCAGGTGGCGAGTAACGCGGAGCGGTAGACGCGCAATGAGGTTTTAGCCGCAGCCTCCGAACGAGAGGGCTCGGAGGCTGGTATTCCTGAATCGCAGGTCACGATGGGTTATCGGAATCGCGAAGAGCGGATACCGCCAGTAAGCCCCCTTCGGAATAGGCGTTGAGCAGCTCCTGGGCATGGGTGAACTCGGGGCCTCGTCTCCAGCCGAGCAGGCGGTTGACGGCCAGATTGCCCTGGACGTTGTGGACGAAGAGCAGGAAGGCGTCTTCGCGTGAAAGCCCTGTTTTCTCCATGACCCAGGGAACCATCTGCTCCGCTCCGCGTTCTATGACGCGCTGGGCTACGCGAGCGTATGAGTCGCTGTCCGAATAAAGCAGGCGATAATCGTCGTCTGCCGGCGGACGCTGGCAAAGCGTTGCCGATTCAACCCCCTCAAGCGGGGGAGCCGCTGCCAATGCCTCGTCGATAAGCGCATCGAGCAGCGCGTACTTATCCTCGTAATGCAGATAGAACGTTCCCCGGTTGATCTCGGCGCGGCGGCAGATGTCTGCCACCGTCATCTTCGCGAAGCCGACCTCGGCCAGCAGCGCGAAGAACGCCTCCTGTATGACCGAGAGGGTGTAGCGCCGCCGGCGGTCGATCTTGGTTTCTCCCATCGCCTCTCCAATCTGAGTCGTTTGACAATGTCCAGTAGCTGTTCGTTTATCGACAGGTGCACGCGTTTGTTCATTGCCCCTGCGAAAATCAACAAGGATACTGTTTATAGACACCTGTTTTTTATAGCTGAAAGGGAGCACGGATGACCCTGTGCGAGAAGCTCGGCATCGGGCTTGTCAGCCGATCGTTTTCCCATCGGGCCGTCTATCGAAACGGCGGCACGTCATACGATTTGAGCGATTGCGAGCCTGCTGCTTGCAAGCAAGATATCGAGGCTTTTGCCCGCAAGGTGGGGGAGGCTGATTGTGTGTTTACGGGAGAGGCAGGTAGGCAGGCGTTATGAGCATCTGCATCAAAAATCAGATTCAGAATATGAATATCGTCATCGGCTGCACGGTGGGGTGTCCATATTGCTATGCCCGTAACAATGTGAAACGTTGGCATATGATTGACGACTTCGCTGATCCTGCGTTCTTCCCGAGCAAGCTCAAGATGATGGAAAAGAAACGCCCGCAGAACTTTCTCCTTACCGGCATGAGCGATCTCTCCGGGTGGAAGCTGGAATGGCGAGACGAGGTATTTGCAAAGATCCATGAGAATCCACAGCATCAGTTCCTGTTCCTGACCAAGAGACCCGATTTGCTGGATTTAGATACCGACCTGGAAAACGCATGGTTCGGCGTTACGGTGACGAGGAAAGCGGAGCTGTGGCGTATCGACGCCCTTCGGAAAAACGTCAAAGCAAATCACTTCTTCGTTACTTTTGAGCCGCCATTCGACGATCCCGGTACGGTCGACCTTTCCGGAATCAACTGGATCGTCGTCGGTACCATGACCGGGGCGCAGAGCAGGAAGGTTCATACGGAACCGGAGTGGGCATGGTCTTTGACGGACCAGGCGCACGCGCTTGGCATTCCAATGTTTATGAAGGAAGACCTCGTCTCTGTCATAGGGGACGAAAACATGATTCAGGAATTGCCGGAAGAATTCGAAAGAGTGCTGGAGGTGCAGAGAACATGGCGGAAGTGATCGATGGAATCCTCATCAATGAGGTGGAAGCAAAGAACATCATGACCAAGTCCAGCCTGCCGGTAGGCGGCTACTCGGTCAATCCCTATGTAGGCTGCACGCATGCCTGTAAGTATTGCTATGCCTCCTTTATGAAGCGCTTTACCGGACACAAGGAGGAATGGGGCACCTTTCTTGATGTGAAGCATTGGCCGGAAATCAAGAATCCGAAGAAATACGCTGGACAGCGGGTGGTTATCGGTTCTGTGACGGATGGCTACAATCCACAGGAGGAGCGATTCGGGAATACCAGGAAACTCCTGGAGCAGCTGATTGGCAGCGATGCAGATATTCTGATCTGCACAAAGTCCAATCTTGTGGTACGGGATATCGATCTGCTGAAGAGGCTTGGACGAGTGACCGTTTCATGGTCGATCAACACGCTGGATGAGAACTTCAAGAACGATATGGACTCCGCGTCGAGCATCGAGCGTCGTATCGCTGCTATGAAGCAGGTGTATGACGAAGGTATCCGTACGGTCTGCTTCGTGTCCCCGGTATTTCCCGGCATCACGGATTTTGAGATGATTTTTGAGCGAGTAAAGGATCGGTGCGATTTGTTTTGGCTCGAAAATCTCAATCTTCGGGGTGGTTTCAAAAAAGCGATCCTGGATTATATCGCCGAGAAACATCCCGATCTCGTACCGCTTTACGATGAGATCTATAACAAGCGCAACCGTAGCTATTTTGAAGCGCTTGAAGTAAAAGCCGAGGAAATGGCCAAGAAGTACGATTGCCCCTTTGTGGACAACGAAATGCCTTATGGCAGAGTCCCCAAGGGGCATCCGGTGATCGTGGACTACTTCTATCACGAGGAAGTCCGAGGGTCGGATAATAGCGGAAAAAGAAATCGCCAAACGGAAACCGACGACGATTCGCTCGAGCGATTAGCGTCCACGCGTGGCTTCTGCCGATTGGCGCAACGGGCGACGGATTAAGGGATCGCTCGGGCGGATGATCCCGCTGCAGTACAGGCGGTCGCTCAATTTAGCGGCATGAGCGTTTTCGCACGGAAAACCAGTATCCCCTGTGCCGAGTTTAATCGTAGCGAATACAATGGGCACTGAGCATCAATCGAAAGTAGTCAAGAGCCTTTTCGACGGCTTCTACCACCTCTACCCCAGCCTCGAGCAGCGATGGGCCTACTACGCGCGATACATCGACTTCATGCTGCGCGAGCCGACCTCGCAGCCCTATCTCGACCTACGGTCCCTCATCGGCCATAAGGACTACTTCATCCTGAGCACCAATGTGGACACCCAAGTCGAGAAGACGTTTCCCGACGAGAGAACCTGTAACTATCAGGGAAGCTTCGCGCACCTTCAGTGCAAGCAGCCATGCTGCGACGAGCTCTTCGACGCGAGCCCCTACGTCGAACGCATGCTCGCGGGCATGGCGGGGTTCGAGGTCCTCAGCGAGGATATCCCCCGATGCCCGCATTGCGGCTGGCAGCTTGTGCCGCGGGTGCGCGACGACACGTTTCTGCAGGGTGCGGCCTGGCGCGAGAGCCTCGGACGATACGAGCACTTCGTGCGCGAGCGCAGCGATCGCCGCGTGCTGTTGTTGGAGCTCGGCGTGGGCGAGATGACCCCCGGCATCATCACGCTCCCGTTCTGGAGCATGACCGCGAAGCTGCCGGATGCGCACCTTTTGAGCGTAAACATCTCGGGCGACTCGGCTCCGTTGCAGCTTGGAAGCAAGGCAGAGGCGATCCAGGCCGATTTGGGCGCCCTGCTCTCGGCGGCGCGGACGGGCGACGAGCAGCGCAGTTCATCGCGCCGTGTTTCATGCGTGGACGCTTAAATCAAAACCACCCCTAGAAGGGGTGGTTTGCTCTTAGGGTGTAACCCTTGGATTTCCGGCACGCGTCTAAAGGCGCCGGCCCTCACGGGGTTCGGGCCGCACTGCAGATTGACCCGTGACGGGCCGGTCAAACCGGCGCTATTTACGCCCCGGCCCCCTATCGAAGGGGTCCTCGTACTCCTTGGCGCTCAGCCGGTCGAGCGCGATGTCGGCCTTCTCCTGCTCCCGGATGTACTTCGCGATCGTGGCCTCGTTCAGGCCGACGGTGGAAACGTAGTAGCCCTCGGCCCAGAACTTCCTGTTGCCGAACTTGTACTTCATGTTCGCGTGCCTGTCGAATACCATCAGCGAGCTTTTCCCCTTCAGATAGCCCATCACGCTGGACACGCTGTACTTCGGCGGTATCGCCAGCAGCATGTGGACGTGGTCGGGCATCAGGTGCCCCTCGATGACCTCTATCCCCTTGTACTGGCAGAGCTTCCTGAAGATCTCCCCAAGGTCGGACCTTATTTGGTTGTAGATGACTTTGCGCCTATACTTCGGCGTGAACACGACGTGGTACTTGCACGTCCACTTCGTGTGCGACGGGCCGTAGGCCTTCTGGGCCATACGCCACCACCGCCCTCTCGACTCGGATTCCTTGCGGCCTGAACAATCGCAAGTGTCCGGCGAGGGGGCGGCTTTGTAAAGCCGTTTGGCCCCACCCGCATAGCGGGTGGTTTCTGATGCGGCGCGCTGCGCGCCCCGCACAGGCTAAAGCCTGTAAATAAAAATACCCCCGATTCCAAGTGGAAATCGGGGGTATCTCATCGGGTGGCTTTCAAGCAGTTTGCAAAACTGCAGGTCGCAGACCTTCATTGCTAGTAGGAGAAATGAGTAGTCTCGGGTGGCTTGCCCATGAGTTGACGAATAAGTTGGAGCTTCGCCATTGGCTCAATCGCTTCGCGCGCTCGATAAACTTGTTTAGTAAAAGGCGGATCGGTCACCGATGGACGCACGACGAGAAACACGTACCTCCAGTGGTTCAAGCACGGCGCGCGTGAGGATCTCTGCAAGCAACCGCCTGGTACGCTACTGTTGCCAGCGTGGCTTAGCGGACTGGCGAATCCCGCCCCGTGCGCGTCATCATCCAATCAAATGCCCTGGCAAGCAGCAGCACCGCCAATCACACTACGTTCTTACGGCGCCCTCTGCGATAAAATTAGCGAATTGTGTTTTCACCTCGCAGCTACGGAGACATTAGATGATTACTCTGGACAATCTTCGCGACGCACTTAGGGCTCTGTGCTACGAGCCCTCGGGCGACGGCACCGTTTATCAGAAATCCTGGGAAGAGACCAGCGCGCAAATCACGGTCGATTTTTCCAAGAAACGCATCGGCTACCCGAAAGACCTGGGGTTCAAAGTCAACAAAGACACAACTTGTAACTTTTCCGATAACGAGAACTTCGTCGTACTCGCCTGCGTAACCATGCTCCTCGACAAAGGATATCGCCCCGAATCACTTGAGCTGGAGCGCGAATGGGCCCTTGGGCACGAACAAAAGAGCGGCCGCGCTGATATCTGCATTAATGACGAGAGGGGCGACACACTCGCAATCGTCGAATGCAAGACCCCTGGAACCGAGTTCAAAAACGAATTCAAGAACATGCAGTCAGACGGAGGGCAACTCCTCTCCTATTGGCAACAAGAGCGCGCGACTCGCTGGTTGGTACTCTTTGCATGCGATTTCATCAACAACGAAATCGTGCCAGACCAGGTTTCAATTAACTGCAGCGATGACGAGAACTTCATCGCACTCGCCAAACGCGATGACACCATTGCGCTCTACCGCGACGCCCATACAGTGGAACAGCTCCATCAAGTTTGGACGGAAACGTACAACCAACAAGTCGAGGGAAACATCCTCTTTGGCGATAGGTCGACGGCATACCACCCGATGGTTCCTCCCCTTCTCAAGAAGGACCTTGTCGACTTCAGGGCCGAAGACAGCATCGTCAACCGCTTCGAGGAAATCCTCCGCCACAACAACGTCTCCGATAAAGAGAACGCCTTCAATCGCCTTATCGCGCTCTTTATCGCGAAGCTCCAAGACGAGCTCTCGAAAATGCCAACCCAGGAGATTGAGTTCCAATACCGCCAAGGACGCGACACCTACGAAACGCTCCAGGACAGGCTCCAGAGACTCCACTCAGACGGCATGAGAAAGCTCATGCGGGAAGAGGTCCTGTACGTTCCCAACGACTACGCCGAAAACCTCATAAGCAACTATACGGGCCAGCACCGCAAGAAGCTCATCGAGGAGCTGAACGGCACGCTGCGCAAGCTCAAGTTCTATACCAACAATGACTTTGCGTTCAAAGACGTCCACAACGAGGAACTCTTTCTTCAGAACGGCAAGGTACTCGTAGAGACGGTGCAACTTCTACAGCCGTATCGCATCGTAGGAACTCAAGATATTCAATTCTTGGGCGACCTCTTCGAACAGCTCCTTAATCAGGGCTTTAAGCAAAACGAGGGCCAATTCTTCACACCTGTGCCCATCACCCGTTTTATTTGGAAGTCACTCCCACTCGACAGCATCGTGCAGGACGAGGCTGGTGCCGTGCACTATCCACGCGTTATCGATTACGCCTGTGGCGCGGGGCACTTTCTCACAGAAGGATTCGAAGAAATCTCCGACGCCGCATGCCAATATGATCCGACCATAGAGGATGACCTCGGAGACGCCGACTGGGTCAGAGACAATCTCGTCGGCATCGAGAAGGACTATCGACTCGCTCGCGTTTCCAAGGTCTCGTCCTACATGCATGGCGCAGGGCAGAGCAACGTGGTCTTCGGCGACGGACTTGAAAATTATCCCGACAAGGGAATCGACAGCCGAACCGACAGGGGACGCTTCGACATTCTTGTCGCCAATCCCCCGTACTCTGTAGCGGCCTTCAAACCGCATCTCAAGCTTCACAACAACGAACTCAAAGTGCTGGAAACCATCAGCGATAGCGGCTCGGAAATCGAGACCCTCTTTGTCGAGCGTGCGGCACAGCTTGTTCGGCCCGGAGGCTACGCCGCCATCGTCCTCCCCACCTCGATCCTCGACAAGAGCACGAGCTCGAGTTTCATGGCCGCACGCGATGTGCTTTTGAGCTCCTTCGAGATCGTCTCCATCGCCAGGTTTGGATCAGGCACATTCGCGGCCACAGGAACAAACGTCGCAATTATGTTCCTACGTCGCTTTGACGAGATCCCGCCCCGCAATGCGAACGCACTTGATTTCGTTGACGCTGTTTTTGAGCGCAGGAAGCTCACTGGCTGGAGAGACGAAAGCGCTTTCAACGCTTATCTCGGCACAATTAATGTAGACGGAGATACTTACCGGGCTTTTCTCGCAGGAGAGGCTAACTGGAACGAATGGGCAAACACTCGCCACTTCAGCGTTTATTGCCATCTTTTCGAATCATCGAAGGAGCTCAAGACCCTTCGGAAGAGCAAGACTTGGAAGGCGGCCGACAAGAACTCACGGCTCAAAGCAGAGAACGAGCTGTTCTATCGCCATGCGCACAAGGAAGAGCGCAAACGCCTGCGCGTTTGGGGTCTCGTCTGCGGTGAACAGACGCTCATCATCAACTCACCTAACACGACCAAGGAAATCGCCTCTTTCCTTGGCTACAAATGGAGCAATCGCAAAGGCAACGAGGGGATACAGCCCATCGATGGTGAGGGCGTGCTCTATTCGGACAACGAATCGGACGACACGAACTCGCTAAGCGGCATCATCAGAGCATGGTTCTCCGGCGAGCAGGTTGAGCCCGGCGACCTTGCCCAGTACTACTACTATGCCAAGACCGCCGATTTCATTGACTTTGATGCCGATAAGTTCGACGAGACTCTTACGATTCCCCGCTCTTTCTACAAGCCCCGCTCGTTCGCCCAGGGCACCGTAGTCAAGACGCTTAGAGACATCACATCCTACGTTACCAACAGCGTGGCCCAGAGTTCCATCACCACCGACACTTACGTAACAACGGAAAACATGGTCAAGGACCGTGGCGGCATAACCACCTATAGTGGAGAGCTTCCGGCAAGTGCTGGCACCGCATACAAGAAGGGAGACACGCTCGTCTCCAATATTCGCCCCTATCTGCAGAAGATTTGGCTCGCAGACCGCGATGGGGCGTGCTCCAAGGACGTTTTGGTATTCCGAAGCATAAATACCGACAGCCTATTGCCCGAGTTTCTCCATCTGCTCCTGTGGCAGAAGGACTTCTTCGACTACGATATGTCCACCTTCACGGGAACCGGCAGGCCTCGCGGAGACAAGGATGAGCTGCTCAAATACCCCATCCCAGTCCCGACGCTCTCCGAGCAGAGAGCCCTCATCGACGATTTCAATCGCTTAACAGATGAAATCAATAGCAAACGACAGCAAATCGCCGCTCTCAAGGAGAGCGTCAAATCACGGTTTGTAGAGGTATTTGGCGATCCGGTCGATGGTAAAAAATGGCCTTTCGTTAGGCTTGAAGACCTCTGTACCAAGTTGGGTTCCGGAGCAACGCCACGAGGTGGCAAAACGGCATACAAGGCCGAAGGTGTTCCGCTGGTCAGAAGTACGAATGTTCACAACGGTCGTTTCGTGTGGAAGGACCTTGCTTGTATTGATGATGAACAAGCCGCAAAACTAGAAGGCGTCACGCTGATGAAGGGTGACGTGCTTCTGAATATTACTGGCGCTTCGGTTGCTCGTTCATGTCTTTTGCCAGATGAATTGGCTGGTGGACGTGTTAATCAGCATGTCTCAATTGTCAGAGTCGACCAAAAACGGATGCTGCCGGTGCTATTGAACACGGTGCTGATCAGCGATTCGTATCAGAGACTCCTGCTAAACGGCTCAAGAGCGGCTGGAGCAACAAGGGAGGCAATTACCAAAGAAGCTCTAAAGAGAATGACGGTTCCCTTGCCTCCCCTTGAGCTTCAGCAAGAGTTCGCCTCTTTCGTCGCTCAGGTCGACAAATCGCAATTTGCACTCGAGCAAGAGGTCGACGCCCTTTCCGCAGAGCGCGACGCCCTTCTAGACCGATTCCTCGCGTGATACGTTCCTCCCATCCATATCGGGATGGGAGGAACTGATGCACACGACGATCGAAATAGCAAACGCGGTTCTCACAAAAATGCAGGCACTCGTTAGCGGCGAAGTGCTTTCGTATCTCGAGAGCGTCCTTATGAGCGAACTCAGGGGCATCGAACTTGAAGTGAACGCGCTCAGCAATGTCGAAGACGAGGCCTCAAAGTACATGGAGCGATTCCTCGCAGCCAAAACCATCGAGGGATGCTCGCCTAAGACCATCAGGTACTACAAGGCCACACTTACAAGGGCGCTCGAAGCAATCAAAAAACCAATTGTCCGGATTAGTTCAGATGACTTACGAACATACCTGAGCGAATATCCCATGGGTAATAACGCAGGGAGCATCACCGTCGACAACGTCAGGCGCATCCTGTCGTCATTCTTCTCTTGGCTTGAAGACGAGAACCATATACTCAAAAGCCCTGCACGACGCATTAAAAAGATTCGCTCAAAGAGAACGGTCAAGTCCGTATATTCTGATGAAGAACTTATAGCCCTCACAGACGCCTGTTCTTGCAAGAGGGATCTGGCAATCATCAACCTTCTTAGTTCAACAGGGATGAGAATAGGCGAACTCGTCTCGCTCAATCGAGAAGACGTTGATCTAAATCGGCGAGAGTGCATTGTACTCGGAAAGGGCAACAAAGAGAGAGTCGTCTATTTTGATGCGACTACAAAGCTGCACCTAAACAACTACCTGCAAGAACGCAGCGATAACGTCGCCGCGCTATTCTGTAGTCTCACAAAGCCGAGTTCTAGGCTGCAAGTAAGCGGAGTCGAGCTCCGCCTTCGCTCCTTGGGAACAAAAGCAGGCGTCAAACACGTCCACCCACATAAGTTCAGGAGAACGCTGGCCACCAAAGCAATTGGAAAAGGAATGCCCATCGAGCAGGTGCAGAAGCTGCTTGGCCATCAAAAGATTGATACAACGTTGATGTACGCAATGGTCGATCAGGACAACGTAAGGGACTCTCATAGAAGGTATATCTGTTAAGTCAAATCACGGTTTGTCGAGATGTTTAGAACCAAGACACACGCATCATGGCCAATCGAAACAATCGGCAACTACAGCATAGAAATGCACTACGGCACTTCAGCAAAAGCCGGCGCCGATGGCGATTATGTCTACATCCGAATGAACAATATCACCGACGACGGCATCCTTGACCTAACCGATACAAAGCGAATCACCCTAAAGGGCCAAGCTCTCGAAAATGCTACCGTCCGCTATGGCGATATGCTTTTTAATCGAACCAACAGCATTGACAAGGTTGGGAAAACTTGCGTTTTTCATCAGTCAGAGACCATGGTTATTGCTGGGTACATCGTGTGCGTAAGGTTCGCTGACCACAGCTCTGCCGAATATGTATCTGGTTACCTGAATTCAAAGGAAGGAAAGCGAGTCCTTCGTAATATAGCGAAGGGAAGTGTCCATCAGGCAAATATCAGCGCAGCAGACTTGGCCGCTATTCCCATTGCAATTCCCCCGTTGTCCCTCCAACAGGAGTTCGCCGACTTCGCTGCCGAGGCGGACAAATCGCAATTTATCATCCACCAAGATCTTCACGGCTTTTGAAAAGACAGATAGTTACATGTCCAACGCTACAGAAGCCCGAGGACCGTCGCCTTTGATAGCATCTCGTAGGCTCGCGGATATGTCTCTTTGTCGCGCTCGGCCATAAATGCCCAGTTCGCCGTCACGTCAGCCGCCCTCACCATAGCCACCTTGGAGGAGTCGACATAGGAGACTGGAATCTTGGGCAGCCAGTCGCTAAATACAGGAGGGTAGGAGGTCTGCCACGTTGGGTTGAACATGCCGCAGCGCAGCTCCTCATCAACCGATTCTGCCAGGTTGTACTTTCCGTCGATCGAAGTCGAATGCTCGTCAACCACAACAGAAACTGCATCAACCTCGCTCGCGGCAATTCCCTGAAGCCTCAGCGCGTCAACGATGCCGGACTTCACGCCACGCTTTAGAGCGTAGTCAAGATACCTTTGCTTGCGCCTTTTCGAGCTTGAATTCTCAGAGCAACTGCAACACCCCTGAGTAGTGGACCTCGTAGGGCGTCCTGAACCCCAGGCGCTTGTGGGGCCTGCGGTTGATGGCATCGTACACCCGCTCGACCTCCTCGTCCGAGACCGCAGAGAAGCCGGTCCCCTTCGGGAAGTACTCGCGCAGCAGACCGTCTGTGTTTAGTCAAGCCTGATTTTCGGGTTGGGGCTGCGGTGGAAATCCTGGTCCTCTTTTGGTCCAGGATTTCCACCGCAGCCCCAACCCGTAAATTGAACGCTATCAAACACAGATGCCGTCGCGAAGTCGATGTCGCGCGTGACGCGGCCGTCGGGGATGCGCGCGAGCAGCCCGCTTCCGCCCTTGAGGATAAACCGGCCGTCGGGGTTGCTGAACACCCTGCGCAGGAACCGGTCGCGCAAAGCCCGACGACAGCCGTCCCCGGGGTCACCGCCCCTGTCGCGAACGGCCCTCTTCAGGGCCCTGTCGAGCTGACCGCCGTTCTCGTACGTCATTCTTCCCGCCTCCTAGCTACCGAATCGTACAGGCTGGCCCCCGCCGGCATCCCGGCTTTTGCCCCCCGGCGTCGATTTTCTCCCTCAGCGCGCCCTCGTCTTCGACGAGGCCCCTTTCGAGCGCGTCCGCGAGCACGTTCGCGACCAGGCTCAGTTCCTCCCCGGAGTCTATCAGGTCCACCACCGTGAGCCAGGGCCTCGTCGCCGGGATGTCCGAGACGATCGCCACGTCCTTCGGGTCGAGGCGGCGCTTCCTGATGAATCAGGTTCGGGCGCTTAGTCTGCTTTCTCTCGGGCGTGCAGAACTCGTAGGGCGAGGGGCTGACCTCGCCGATGCCGTAGAGCCATGCAGCCGTCGCCCCCATGGCGACGGGGCGCCTCCCCGGGTCGATCGACAGTCAGGCCGCGAGGACGTCCTCCTCCCGCGTGCTCGGCGAGCCGCCCATGCGGTAGACGCCCTTCGCGAGCCTCTCTATGTTGCCGAGCCCTTCCCGCCTCGAGAGCGCGTACCGCTCGACGCCGAGCACCTTCGCCTGCACAGATGTGAAGAGCCCCCTTTGGGAAGAGGCGATGTCGTTGGTGGCTCGTATGACTTCGATTTATTCCATGCTTGCATTGTGGAAAATAATGCAACAATGCAAGCAATACGCTCAGAATACACGGCGTTATTCGGCGGCATTCGGGGTCACTGAAACTGCGGAAACCGATTTTCGCATTTCTTTATTCCCATTTGTTGACCTGGGCGAATGCAATTGAAGAGGGCTTGAATCCGCCTCGCAGTTTCAAGTCAGTTTCATCCGCTCGAAATCGGCCTTCGGGGGACCCGAATTGTGAATTATTCCCGCAGGGCCTAATTATTCCCGTACCGCCGAGTACTCCGTTGTACCGCCCAGTAGGGACACACGGGAATAATTGGGTCGTTTTCCCAGGTAGAGATGCAAACAGAAAGCCCTCGAACCAAAGGGTTCGAGGGCTGTTATTCCCACTATTTCGCTGGTGGCTTTGGTTCTGTCGTCCCGTCATTCCAGTTGCACCCAGTTTTCGGCATCGACACGGAACGCGTGCCGCCGAATGACGCGATGTCGCGTCTCGTCGGCTTCGGGGACAAAAGCTGGGACAACTTCAAAAGCTTTTTTCAAACTCAGGGCTTTGAGTTTTTGTTTTTGTCCCAAAGGAGCTTCCGGCCGTGATTCGGATGCCCGATTGGGCGGAATCGCCCGTTTCTGGAACTCAACCGCAGCATCACGCACAAGCCACTCGCAACAACTGCAAATGATTGATCGAGGGCGGCTTCCAACGCGATTCCAAAGCCGCAGGTCAGGCGACTGCGCTGCTGGCAGGGAAAGGGAGTCGTATCAGGCGGCTTGCCCATGAGTCGACGATGAGGCCTTCACCGAATGTCGAGAACATGCTGGTAAAATAGGCAATACTTTTTATGACAGGAGAACGAGCATGGCCGAACCCCACGATAGGAAGCCGATCCTCACGATCGAGCAGCAGATAGAGCACCTCAAGCAGAAGGGCGTAGCCTTCGAGCTGTGTTCCGAGGAAGAGGCCGAGGACTACCTGCGCGACAAGTGCAACTTCTTCAAGCTCGCATCCTATCGCAAACTCTTCTCGAAATACGAGGGAGGCCCGCGCGACGGCCGCTACGTAGACCTCGACTTCGGCCAGCTACGCCTGCTCGCGGCGCTCGACCAGGAGCTACGCCACGCCCTGCTCGGCATGACGCTCGACATCGAGCACTTCCAGAAGGTGACACTGCTTCGCGAGATGGAGGACCGTGGAGAGGATGGCTACGCCATCGTGGCCGACTACATGGCATCGCTTACCACTGCAAACAGGGAGTACCGCCTGCGCGAGCTCAAGATGAGCGGCCGCAGCCCCTACAGCTCGAGCCTCTACGCGAAGTACTCCGGCGACATGCCTGCCTGGGCCTTCCTTGAGCTCACCTCGTTCGGCACCCTCATCGACTTCGTGCGCTTCTGCGCCAGGCGATGGGGCGACAGGCGCTTCGAGGCCTCCCACTACGACCTCAAGCGCGTGAAGTCCGTCCGCAACTGCGCCGCGCACGGCTCGTGCCTGATCAACTGCTTCGCCGAGAGGGGCGCCGCCCGGGGCTCGGCGTCCAGTGGCGTCTCCCGAAGGGTCGCCGCCGTGGGAATCCCCAAGGCGACCAGGAGGAAGTGGATGGGGAATACGGCCATGCAGGAGGTCGCGACCGTGCTCGTGGCGCACTCCGGCTTGGTACCCGAGGGCTCCTCGCGCTCGCGCGCCGCATCCGAGCTCGCCGAGATGTTCGCCAGGGCCGACGGAGAAACCGAGGCGCTGCCCGACAAGGGGCCCGACGCCGCAGCTCGCTCCGCGCTCGAGTTCCTTCGCAGGTTGACAGAATCGCTCGGGTTGGTAGAATAGCCTGCAGATAGCAAAACCTTCACGGTTTTAGGGGCGGACTTGCGCAAGCGACTCTGCCCTATTTTTATATTCACTCGCTATAGGAGACGGGTGATACCTGGGTCAATGACAGAACTGAGAAGCCCGGAATAATGGAGCCAGTTAGAAACCCTCGGGTTTGCGGGGCGGGATCGTGAGAGCGATTCTGCCCTATTTTTTCCTCCGTCTGCCCCAAACCAAGTATTTCGAAGATAGCCTGTAGGTGTCCTCCTGGGCGCCTTTTATTTTCAGGGAATCGGCCGCTTCATGAACGAGCGACCGGCTTGACCTAGATCGAACCGCCTTCATCTCCGCCTAGGCGCCGGCGATCAACATCGTAAATCCGCGCGTGCTACAATGCGGGCACCAGAGATGAAAACACAGTCCCCGTCGGGTAGTCGTGGGCGTGCGGGAGTCCGCATCAGTAACCTGCCTCCTTGGTTGTCCCTTCTCTGCATGGTCATCTACATAAAGGAGGAACCAACCATGCAGATCAGCGTGTCATCCACCCTGACCGTATATCACGACGGCCAATTCTGGGTCGGGCTGGCGGAGCATGTCGAGGACGGCAGATACGGCGCCGCCCGCATCGTCTTCGGCGCGGAACCGTCCGATGAGGAAATCCTGCGATTCGTTACAAGCAAATGGGCGGAGCTCGCGTTCTTCGGTGACGATCCCGCCGAGGCGAGCAAGCCCGCGAGGAACCCCAAGCGCCGCGCCCGCGAGGCGTCGAAGGCCCTTAAGCAGCCGGCGATGGGCACCAGGGCGCAGCAGGTGCTCGCGAGTCAGCGGGAGACAATGAAACGGGAGTCAGCCCGCGCAAGAAGCCAACGCCGCGCGGATGAGGCGGAGGCGCGCTTCGAGCAGCGAAAGCTGAAGCGCAAGCAGAAGCATCGCGGGCATTGATCGCCTTCTGCAGCGAGACTCATACAGAAGCGGTGTTGGGTTCCGCTTGAAACCAACATCGTTATCTATTACGGCGTTTCAGTCTATCGCCTTTCAAGAGCTGCTCCTAAAACTCGAATCTCATTTCGGTTTTGGGAGTATCAAGCTCTGCGTCGTAGGCGGCCCAAGAACCAATCTCGAGACGAATCGGCAAAAGGAATTACGCTCCTGCCGGGAGGCTGGACAGCCTACTCGATCGGCTCGGACTGGTGATTGCTAAGCCCAAAAAGCCGGAGTGTGCGGCGTCGCTCGTTTCGCTAAGTCAGCTTGATGGGATGGTGAATCATGGTTCTCCTTGATTGGTAGCCCCCTTGCCTTGGCGCCCTTATGCTTGCGATACGGGATTAAGTTATATTAGACTTACTTTTATCGTTCTGCTGGCAACCAAGGAGGCACCATGGCACGCACCGCCGACGAATACAAGCAGCTTTCCATCAGGGAATTCACGAAGGCCGCGAAGGTGTACGAATCGGGCCATGCTGGCATCTACGAGATGTGCAAGGATGACTATCCGCAGATGCTCGCCGAGCTGGAGCGCGAGCCATTCGCCGACGTTCTCGACGTAGGGTGCGGAACGGGCGCGGTCATTGAGCTGCTGCATGAAAAATACCACGACGCGCACTACGTCGGCCTCGACCTGACGCCCGACATGATTGCCGTTGCGCAGGCGAAAAGCCTAAACGGATGCGAGTTCGTTGTCGGCGACGCAGAGGATTTGCCCTTCCCCGCCAACAGTTTCGACGCCGTCTTGTCTTCGAACAGCTTCCACCACTACCCCAACCCGGAGAAATTCTTCGCTGGCGTCGCGCGCGTGCTGCGCCCCGGCGGCCGCCTCATCCTACGCGACTACACGGCAAACGATTTCGCCGTATGGCTTATGAATACGTTCGAGCTGCCGCTTGCCCGCCTTGCCGGCCACGGCGACGTGCACATATTGAAGCAATCCGAGTTCCGTGCCATGGCCGAAGAAGCCGGCCTTTCCGTGCTGGCCATGGAGGCTCAAAAAGGCTGGCGCGCGCACCTGGTAGCGCGAAAAGAACCGAATTAGAGGCTTGAATTGCGCAGGGCTGCCGGTGATGCGCCCGAAGAAGCCCTGCCGATATCCGGGAAGCCTCCGAGTGTTGTTGCGAGAAGGAACTGCACTGTGGCAGAAAAGGTTAAACTCTCCGGCATGCCGGAAACCACACCACATCCATGGCGCTAGGCCGCAATCCACTCGTGCAATGTTGTCGAGAGCCGCCTGTCCACATCTTTTCTGGTGGCTTCGCATTCGTCCGGATGCTCTTTGGCTGAGCGGAATATGAAGCGCATAACGAATTTCAAGCCCACCGGCAATGCCATTCTGAGCATAGACTCGGGCAATACGAAATGGGTGCCGTATCGATAGGCGACCGCTTCGTATTCGCACTCATGCGGGCGCTCTTTAAGCCTCTGGTCCATTCGCCTGACATACTTGCCCGCTTCCCAGAAGCTGTCATCATCCGCGCCAAGCAAAATCAGCTTCCCCTTGATGTTCTCGATCTTTATCATTTCGTCTTCTGTGTACTTCCGCTTCTTTTCGGAATCTATAAATAAGCAGGTCGAGCGTAGAAAATCGCCCGAACCTTCCGTTCCCTCTCCGACCTTTTTCCAATAGGTTGGATGCTCAAAGGCGAAGAAAAAGCCTCCGTCCCGCCGGGAGCGGAGGCTCAATTGCCGTATTTTCTCACCGCCGTCGCTGGCGGCTTTGCCATGACTCTCGTACGAAACGAAACTCAGCGGCACAGTGCGGCACTCAAAAGTGCAGGTCAAAGCCCTATCGGCTTATTCCAACTCTTTCAAGTTCATTTGCCGTGGCGACATTCCAATTGGGTCTAGTTTGGTTGTCGATTTGTCCACCTTGCCGCCGAATCCCTCCGTGTGTCCTCGCGTACGCGTTTGGGACAAACCCTGGGACAAATTCGCAAACTATTTCGAAACCGCAAGCCCACAGTTTCATTTTTGTCCCGGGGACAAAAGCGGCAAGGCTTTGAAGTCCGGAACCGCTCAAAAGGGATGCCAAAACGGTTGTTTTCCCTCTTTGGCGCTTGCTTAGCGAAGTGAATCGTAGCCAGCGGCTTTACCGTCTTACGTTTCCACAGATCAGAAGGGATGTGCAAGAGCGATGGCCGAAAGAATCGTCGCAGGCGGCTTATTCACCCACGAGTTCAAAGGCTCCACTTTCAAATGCATGGGGAAATGCGAATGACCTCAATGTGCTCCCGAACTCCGCGCTGACGGAAACGCCGCTCCGTCGAGCGAAGACTTGCTAATATGAGTCACAACACCGTCTCCAAGGCCGATATGCCCAAGATGGCTTCCAACTGGGGGCAGGGTTTGCCGATAGGAACAACATGAAGAAATGCAGTCCCCTTGGAATCCTGCTCGGTGATTCCGTCAGCGTTCTTCTCAAGGCAATCCAGAAGAGCAATCGGATCGCCCATCACGTCAGGTGGCGGAGTTGGCATGGAGGGCAGGTTCTTGTTGGTATCCACCCATTGTACGCTCGTCGTCGTGCACGACCAATCGGACAGCTTCCCGGATTCGATAGTTGCATGCGAGGGGGTTCTTCGAGCTAAGTGCTCTTGAGCATAGCGTTTCACGTGCCGGTGTTCATGAGCGGCAAGGATTGCTTTTTCGGGCTCGATCCGAGGATGCGTGACTACGGTCTCTCTTGCTGTTCAGCTCGCCTAGTCTGCATCTTGGTTCCTCGACAGCGCAGCTTGGTTAAACGCCGAAGGTTCAGCTATCTTCGTCAGCTAGCATGAGAGCAACCCGAAGGGAGGACGCATGAAGATCACAATCGAAGAGCGAGAAGCAGCTCAAGATATAGAAGTCACGATCGTCTGCGTAAGGGTCGATCGCCGCGTGCTTGATATAGCGGCTCGGCTGCGCATGCTTGACAGGAAGGTGACGGGCACGGCCGACGGCTGCACGCGCGTGCTGAGCGCAGAAGACGTCCTGTTCATCGAGTCGGTCGACAAGCACACGTTCATTTATACGGCCGACACGGTTCTCGAAACGGGCCTGCGCCTTTACGAGATGGAGGAGCGCCTGGCGGACTGCGACTTCCTGCGCATCGCGAAAGGTTGCATCGTCAACTTCCGCGCGATCACCGCCCTCAAGCCCGACGTCAACGGCAGGATCATCGCCACCTTGGAAAACGGTGAGCAGGTCGTTATCTCGCGCCAGTATGCGCCCGACGTCAAATCGAAGCTCGGTCTGAAGCAGTCGAAACGAAGGAAGGGAGACCGAAATGATTAACAGGGACATTATCGACACCGATAAAAAGACGCCCGCGGAAAACCTCGGACAACTCGTGAAAAGCACCTGTATCGGCTTCACTGTTGCCATGATAGCCTTCTTGGCATTAGGGACTTGTTTCGCTGATGACACCGCCAAGCAGGGCATTAACTATTGCTGGTCGATTCTCGCCGCGTGCGTCACCGTCCCCGCGCTGCAGTTCGTGTTCTTCACGCCCGCGGTGATCAGACAGATGGCGTATCCCGCGCGCCTGGTGCTGTTCGACGTTTGCCTCTACGCAGCCCTCTGTGCATTGGCGTTTGTCTTTGCTTGGGTTCCCGTGAACAACCCCGGGGCGTGGGTTACCTTCACGGTTGTCTATCTCGCCATCCTGGCGGTCCTCACTCTTGCTTTCAACGCCAAGCTGAGCCGCGAGACCCGCGAATTGAACGACAGGCTCGCGGAATACCGCAAGAGCAGGGAGACGGAATAAGGGTATAGCTGAGCATTATCGATGCTGGGCAAATCCTTACTCCCGATCCTCGGATTACCGCCCAGCGCGAGGACCTGATGCCAAGGCCGGCGCAGGGCGATGCTCGGCCCCGTTCGCTACCCCAAGCGCTTCCTGCGCGGTCATGCCCTTGTAGCCCCCCGTTCGCGCGCATAAGCGGGTTCATGTGCAGGGGAATGTCGATCCAGGTGCCGCTTGCTCGGTCAGCTTGATCGGATTGGAGGAAGACGACCTCGTGTTCAGCATAGACGATGGCGAAACTTCCTACGTATTGCGGTCTACCCAAGCCATCATTCGGTCCTCCTCGGTTTCGAAACTCGAATTTTTTTAAAGTTTCGAAACCGGGGAGGCAATATGCACAGGGATGCATCGAGGAGCAATTCCCAGTCGCGCCATGTCAGCAGCGATGCCGGGCGCATTCACGCGTGCTACAATGCGGGCACCAGAGATGAAAACACAGTCCCCGTCGGGTAGTCGTGGGCGTGCGGGAGTCCGCATCAGTAACCTGCCTCCTTGGTTGTCCCTTCTCTGCATGGTCATCTACATAAAGGAGGAACCAACCATGCAGATCAGCGTGTCATCCACCCTGACCGTATATCACGACGGCCAATTCTGGGTCGGGCTGGCGGAGCATGTCGAGGACGGCAGATACGGCGCCGCCCGCATCGTCTTCGGCGCGGAACCGTCCGATGAGGAAATCCTGCGATTCGTTACAAGCAAATGGGCGGAGCTCGCGTTCTTCGGTGACGATCCCGCCGAGGCGAGCAAGCCCGCGAGGAACCCCAAGCGCCGCGCCCGCGAGGCGTCGAAGGCCCTTAAGCAGCCGGCGATGGGCACCAGGGCGCAGCAGGTGCTCGCGAGTCAGCGGGAGACAATGAAACGGGAGTCAGCCCGCGCAAGAAGCCAGCGTCGCGCGGATGAGGCGGAGGCGCGCTTCGAGCAGCGAAAGCTGAAGCGCAAGCAGAAGCATCGTGGGCATTGATCGCCATGTGCAGCAAGGCAAACCATATACAGCAGTGGGGCCAGTTCCACTTGAAGCCGACGCCGCGTAGACGCTAATGGTGACGGCTATGCACGGGCACGGGCGCGCCGCCGCACTTCACAGCTTGTTTCTCAAGTATTTGGGACGCACACACGGCGTTCAAAAATGCGGAGCGACTCTGTATGGCTCGAGACTGAGCCGAGGTGCCCTACTTCTCGCCCTCCAGCAGCACCACGATGCGGTCGATGTCGACGGCAAAGCGAGGCCTTCCCTCCTGCTCGTAGCGGTCGAGGTATGCCTGGCACTCTGAGACAATGCGCTTGGTGCTGCCGTCGATGATGCGTTGGAGCGTCTCGTAGTAGGCCGAGCCCTCGGTCCTGAAGCGGCGCTGGTAGGCCTGGTTATGGGGAACATCTTGATGTAGTGGATGCCGTGGCGGCAGTTGGGGCGCGTCGTGGGGCGGGGTGGCAACGCAAAGTACTGGTCTTTGGGCACGTTAGGGGCGATGTTGGAACGCAGCGGCACGGCGAAGTCCCTGCGCTTCCCGCGGAAACGCAGCCTCACCACTACGATGCAGGGACGATTGTGCTTAAGCATGAGCTCGCGGTCGCCCTCGGCGTGGCCGAAGAAGTCCTGGGGATGGATACAATCTTCATCGGTTACGCCCCCTTCATACGAAGCGGGGCCCGCATCGCTGCGGGCCCCTACAGGTGGGCGATATTCTACGCCTTGCGGCACCCCGTCGCCCACGGAGATTAAACGTACACGTAAGCCGTACTCTGAAAGCCGCGGCTTCCGGCAAGTAGTTTATACCACGAGAGGTCGCTTTCAATGCGCATAGCTCGCAAAATAGCACTCGCTGGGCCGTCACCCCTGGCCGTTACCCTCCAATCTTCATTGAAGTCAGCAGGCCAATTCATATAGTCATGGGGGTTTATCCTAAAGGGAATCAAATTAATACCCCCATAACTAAGGAATTATCTATTCCCACTCAATGACTAGGGCCCTGGTGTAATTGGCTGGATCACCGTTCCGGGAACCGGTATCGACCTACCTGTCCGCCAAGCTCTTTCTTCAGCTCCAGCCTAGTATCTGATTCGCGCCGTTATAAGCGAAAACCGAAGAGATGCGTCTTAGCCAAGAAAAGAAGGTTAGCCTCATCTTACTGCATGATTCGTGTGTTATAGTTAGATGGCTCTAACTGTTTGGGGGCGATAGCCATGCACGAACGCGAGGGTTTCTGGGACAAGAACGCCGGTCGGTATGACCGTTTCATGCGAAACGACCGGGCGGCGTATGAGAAGATGTATGGGCTGATCCGGCCGGTGGTGAAAGCAAAAACCGTGCTGGAGGTTGCCACCGGCACGGGGCTTATCGCAAAGAGCGTCGTGGATGCGGCGGCGCGCATCGAGGCTACGGACGCCTCTGCAAAGATGATCCTTGAAGCAAAGCGGGACAATCAATCCGCAAAGCTGCACTTTTCCGTACAAGATATGTTCCGCCTGCCCTATGCACAGAAGTCCTTCGAAGTGGTGATCGTGTCCAACGCACTTCACATAGTGCCGCATCCGGAAAAGGCCCTGCAAGAAATCAGGCGGGTGCTGAAGGACGACGGCGTGCTCATCGCGCCAACCTTCACCCACGCGGGGAACTCGGTTTCCGGCAAGGCAAAAGCCTTTTTCATGAGTATGGCGGGATTCCCCCTCCACAGCAGGTGGACAAGCGAGGAATACCTACGTTTCCTGCGTCAAAACGGCTGGGCGGTGCAGAAAAGCGCGGTGCTGAAGGCCTCGTTCCCGTTGACCTATGCGGAATGCACGAAATCGGAGGGGCCAGATGTCGTTCTTTGAAAACACCCGCAAGCCCGTGGGCCTCGGCGGAAAACTTATGGTTGCCATGATGAATCTGGGCCACAGCCCTGTGGCGCGGTGGGGACTTCGATTTCTACGACTTGCGCCAAACGCCAAGGTGCTAGATTGCGGCTGCGGCGGCGGGGCAAACATAAAACGGCTGCTGAAAAAATGCCCGTATGGCGTCGTCAAGGGCATCGACTATTCGCCCGTCAGCGTGGAGAAGACTAGAAAGCTCAACCGAATTGCAATTCAGGAGGGGCGTTGCGCCGTTCTGCAAGGCAGTGTGGCGGATATGGTGTTTGAGGATAGCTACTTCGATGCCGCCACGGCCTTTGAGACCGTCTATTTTTGGCCTGATTTGCCCCGATGCTTCCGCGGGGTCTGGCGGACGCTGAAGCCAGGCGGGACAATTCTTATCTGCAACGAGAGCAATGGCGATACGGACAAGGACGAGAGGTGGACGCAGATCATCGGCGGCATGACCATCTACAAGGACATTGAATTAAAGGCGTATCTGGAGCAGGCGGGTTTTCATGAGGTGCAGATACGCAAAAAGAAAAAGTGGCTCTGCGTCACGGCGCGGAAGTAAGGGCATCAAGCACGGGCATTTTTGCATCCATCCTGCACATGAGTTAGGCATGCCGGTCATAGTGGCTGTGCTGGCGGCAATTATGACAGTTTTTATTCACTAAGGAAGAAACCTATGAAATGTAAAATTGAGAAAAACACCGTGCAGGAGACGCTGATCCTCCCGCTGTATTCCCGGAAGCTGTGTACGGAGTTGTACCCGAACCTTTACAAGGATGAAACAGCGGTTCGTCTGCTCGGCCGGATCGACTACGACTTTTCAGAGGCAGAGAAAAACTCCCGCAGCCTGATGCAGCGCTTTGGTGCGCTGGAGGTGGCCACACGGCAGAGTGATCTTGCTTTCGAGGTGCGGGATTACCTGAAAGGCCACCCCAATGCGGCGGTGGTCAATCTGGGCTGCGGGCTGGACAACACCGGCAGAACCTGCGACAACGGTAGATGCAAGATCTACAATCTGGACTTCCCGGATGTGATTGCCTTGCGACAGCAGCTGCTGCCCGCCGGGGATCGAGAACAAAATATCCCCTGTGACCTGAAAGACACCGCATGGTTTAGCAAAATCGATGCCTCCCGCGGGGCGGTGTTCTTTGCCTCCGGGGTGTTCTATTACTTTCTGACCCAGCAGGTCCGGGAACTGGTGCGGGGGATGGCGGACGCTTTCCCCGGCGGTGTGCTGGTCTTTGATGCTGCCAATCGGACGGCAGTAAAGATGATCGCAAAAACATGGCTAAAGACCGCAAAAATCAAGGATGTGGGGGCATATTTTGCGGTTTCGGATGCCGCCAAGGAAATCGGCACGTGGGACAGCCGTCTGCAGGTCACAAGTCGCGGCTATATGCTGGGCTACAACGATTTGAGAGACCCTTCTGTCAGCGGCTTTTTCCGGTTTCTCGCAAGGGTCGGTGACAACGGGATGAAAATGCAAATCGTGAAAATAAGATTTTGAGAGGCAAAAACGAAGCGCATTCACTTTGACGTCGAAGAAGACGGCTTTTACGGCGCATATTGGGCGTGCAAGGACACGCATACAGCAGCGGGCACGGATTCGATTGAAACCGTGCCCGCTATCTGATACTATATTATTTTATCGAACGTCTGTTCTATTATCGCCTATTACAACAGCATTGCGTTCGCATTCACGGAGCTTTACGGCAGAAGCTGTGGGGGCGGTGTGCTTGAGATTCTGCCCAAGAAAGTTGGCAATATCCCTGTTCTCAATACCGGTCTATTGAACATTAATCCCGAGCTAAAAAGAAACGTTATCAGCGTAATTGACGGAGTAGTAAGAAATGGGCGCAATATCGACGAAGCATTGGATTACATTGATGCAGAGATACTCGTTGGTATACTTAGATTCGATGAAGATACCCGTCGCGCATGTAGACGCATATGGAGAAACATTGCAAGCAAGGCGCCTCGGCAGAGGCACAAGATAGGCAGTGACTATAATGACCAGCACAAAATTTACTTGGATTAGCTTTTATAAAGAGTTATCTGACAAGCTGCTGACCTATCGAGACAGGCGCGACGATCTGATAAACAAGCTAGCAACTGTCTATGAATCGATCGGGATGAGTCTCCCTAAGCTTGAGGCAGATGAGCTGCAAGACATCGATCCGTTCACCGTCTTCGGCCTCTTCAACAAGGGCATCACAGACGCAAACCGGCAAAAGATCATCGCCGGCATCGCCGAGGTGTTCGACATTGAGGCAGATCAGCCCACGGACTTCGAGGGCATCCCCGTGCTCAACAACCTCAACGCGACCTTCTATGCCTTCGCCAACGACGAACGTCGCGGCGAGCACGACATCGATAACCTCTGGCACGTGTTCGAGGCCGAACTTGCACTGGCCGACGACGACAACGAGGAAACCCGGAAGGCCTTCGTCGAGGCATTCGATACCACCGTCATCCAGTTCACACTTGGCTGGAAGCTCACCATGGGCCTCTACTGGGCGAGGCCCTACAACTTCATCAGCCTGGATTCGCGCAACCGCTGGTTCATGGCCGACGTCGCAAAGGCTGGCACCGCCATCGCCGGCATAGTGCCGAAGGAGAAGGACTCGCCAGTTCATGACGGAGATCGCTACCTCGCCATTTGCGACACCATCAAGTCGGAGCTCGGAAGCGAAGAGTGCTCGTATGCAGACTTCCCCTCGCTGACGGCTGCCGCCTTCGTGGAGTCTGAGCGCGTCAACCGCGAGAGGAAGGTCGCCGAGAAGGCTGCAGCCGAGAAGGCGGAAGAAAATTCCCTTGGAGACGAGGGGATCAAGACCACACATTACTGGACCTACTCCCCGGGAGACGGTGCCGCGAGGTGGGATGACTTCTACGCACGTGGCGTAATGGGCGTCGGCTGGAGCAAGCTCGGCGACGTCGAGAAATACGCCAGCAAGGAAGACATCCGCAAGAACCTGCGCACCCTGTACAGTAGCAAGTACTCGCAGAAGAACTCCGCGCTCGCGCTCTGGCAGTTCTCGCGCGAAATCAAGCCGGGCGACGTTGTCTTTGCTAAGCGGGGCCGCAGCGTAATTATTGGTCGCGGCATCGTTGAGGGGGATTACCAATTCGACGAAAATGGCGACTCCTATCCGAACACCCGCAGGGTACGCTGGACGAACAGAGGAGAGTGGCACACGGAAGACTTCCTCGCCGTGAAGACCCTGACGGACATCACCGCCTATCCCGACCTCGTTGAGAAGCTCAACTCGTTCTTCGAGGACGAAGGCGGCGAAGTCGAGGAAGACACGGAGGAGGTTGAATACCCAGCGTACACGTCCGAGGACTTCCTTTCGGAGGTCTACATGGACGGCGAGCACTACAGGACCCTCGTCAACGTCCTGCGCGCGAAGAAGAACATCATCCTGCAGGGTGCCCCAGGCGTAGGCAAGACCTTCGCCGCAAAGCGCCTGGCCTACTCCATGATGGGCGTGAAGGACGCCGAGCGTGTGATGATGGTGCAGTTCCACCAGAGCTACAGCTACGAGGACTTCATAGAGGGGTTCCGCCCGAACGCGCAGGGCTTCGACCTCGAGAAGGGCGCGTTCTACAACTTCTGCAAGAATGCGAAGGACGATTCTGACAACGACTACTTCTTCATCATCGACGAAATCAACCGTGGCAACCTCTCGAAGATCTTCGGCGAGCTGTTCATGCTCATCGAGAACGACAAGCGCGGGCCCAGGAACACGCTGCAGCTCCTCTACTCACACGAGCTGTTCTACGTCCCGAGCAACGTATACCTCATTGGAATGATGAACACAGCGGACCGCTCGCTCGCCATGCTCGACTACGCCCTGCGCCGCCGCTTCGCGTTCTTCGACCTCCGTCCCGCCTTCGACACGGAGAGCTTCATCGCCTATCAGGAGGGACTTGCCAGCGAGAAGTTCGATAGGCTCATCTCCTGCGTCGTGAAGCTGAACGAGGCGATCGCGTCCGACGAGTCGCTGGGAGACGGCTTCTGCATCGGCCATAGCTACTTCTGCCGCATGTCCCCGGACGACGTAACGGACGATAAACTCTCGGCAATCGTCAACTACGAGCTCGTGCCGATGTTGCGCGAGTACTGGTTCGACGAGCCTACCAAGGTCGACGAGTGGGCCAGCAAGTTGCGCAGGTCAATCCGGTGATCCGGATACAGAACATCTACCACATGCTCGCCTATGCGTTCCAGACGCTGCAAGGGCAGGGCTACCGCGACATCGCAGCCGAGGAGTTCGACAACACCGCCGACCTCCTCGCCGAGATACTGTCACGGGGCGTAAGCCTGCAGCTCAAGCGCGGCCTTGGCCGAGAGTACGTCGACCGCAAGGATATGCTCTCCTCACCGAGGGGCAAGATTGAGCTGTCCGAATCCTTGAAGACGCGCTCGATTCTGCGCAGGCAGCTGGTTTGCAGCTACGACGAGTTCAGCACGGACACGCGCATGAACCGCATCCTCAAGGCGACGATCATGCTCTTGATTCGCTCGGACATCGACAAGGCGCGCAAGAAGGCACTTAGACGGCTGCTTCCGTACTTCGTGGACGTGGAAGACGTGAACCTTTCGGGCGAAGACTGGCACATGCGCTTCGACCGGAACAACCAGACTTATCGCATGCTCATGAACGTGTGCTGGCTGGTCGTGAAGGGCCTTCTCCAGACGCGGGAGAGCGGGAGTCTCCGCATGATGGACTTCCTCGACGAGCAGCGAATGAGCCACCTGTACGAGAAGTTCATCCTTGAGTACTACAGACGTGAGCACCCAGAGCTTTCCGCGGGGGCGCCGTACATCAGCTGGGCGCTCGACGACAGCTTCGATGACATGCTCCCCGCCATGCACACCGACATAACGCTCACACGAGGCAGGACCGTCCTCATCATCGACGCGAAGTACTACAGTCACACGACGCAACAGCAGTTCGACAGGCAAAGCGTCCACTCCGGCAACCTGTACCAGATCTTCACCTACGTGAAAAACAAGGAAGCGGAGCTCGCCAGCACTCACGAGCAGCATAGCGTGTCGGGCATGCTGCTCTACGCCAAGACCGACGAAGACGTGCAGCCTGATGGTGTGTATCAGATGAGCGGTAACCAGATAAGCGTGAGGACATTGGACCTGAACCAGCCCTTCGAGACAATACGTTCGCAGCTCGACGGTATTGCTGAAGCTCATTTCTCAAAAGAGGCGGCTTATGTTTGAGAGCCTGACAAAACATCTGCCTGCGATTGAGAATGCCGAGGGATTTGGCAACCGGGTTGTAGACCGAGAGAGCAAGAACACCATGAACAACCCAAACAAGATGCCCTACGTGAATTACGGAACGACAGTTGCTGACGTTGAACAGGCAATCTACGACTTTGTCGACGAGCATCCCGAGTACGAGCTCACGCATTACCGCGACATACTTGGACGCAACGGACTCGAGTGGGGCAGCCAAGCAATGTCTGGGGCAGATGTATCGGAACTCGACGGCCAGGCGGTGATGGCGCTTCTGCTCGGAGCCGTGAGAGCAGAACGCTTCTGCGATGGAGCACTGCTCGGCTTCTTTGGGGGCGGGAGCATGAGACGCTGGCTTTTGCGTCTGCGCGAGATTGATGACAAAGGCAGCGATGAGTAACAACTTGAGCCTCACCATTGAGATACACAGCGATGAAGACGGACGATAGAGTTGCGACCATCTTTCCCAATGAGGGACTTGTCGTCGGATATGGCACGGTGTGGGCCAGCAGCAAGACGGAACACGCGCACTTCCGCATAGATGCTGCAAGCACGTTGGAATGCAACATCTCGGCATGAAAACATGTATGAGGGACAATGGATTAATCACCCCTCATACATGCCGGCTAAGCGGCGCGAAGCGTAAAAAACAGACCGCCAAAGAACAGCACGGCACAGGTGCTCACAACCAACTCGAAGTTCGACTTATGCAGCTTCGTCGTGGTATCGGACATTGCCTGTCGAATCTTCTCAGACTCCTGCATGACCTTATCGAACTGTTCGTCGGTCAGATTGCCGCTCTGGAGCAGGGCCTGCGTCTCGTCGGTCTGCATGCTCAGGACTTCCATCTGGCGCATGGCAACAGAGCGATTGGTGTCCATGGCCTTATCCATGCTCTGCTTGGCGAAGTCGGCGAGATCCTTGCGATCCATGTCATTGTCCTCGTAATGCGGTACCAGCGTGTTAGTCGCCATTGTTAGTTCTCCGTTCTCGGGCTCACATGGAGCCCGTTAGTGTTTTGCATTGATTACACGGCTTGATGTCCGTACCTTGTGGCCGCATAATGCATGGTAGTACGAAGTGTTGCGTTCTGTGAACAGCCATTATGGAACCAAAATGTCCGTACTAAAGGAGTCAAGATGAACAATGCTGAAGTTGATGCTTTTGGAGAGAAAATTGACCCCGAGTGGTTTAAGTGGGTGATACACCGGCTTGACTCGAGCATACGTAAGCTTGGAGCTGATGCCGACATTGACAGAACAGAGAAAACCATACTTCGTGCGGTGAAGTCGGGAACAATACGTCCCGAATTGCTGGATCAGATTGCAAAGAAGCTCGACGTCTATCCAGACTATCTTGCAGGTCGCTACGCATGGACGCTCAATCTCGACATCATGAAAGAAGAGGGAGTCCTTGACTACTGGCGCGAACACTATCTGAATCCAAAGCAATTCCCATACAAACTTGCGGAGCAGTTACGGCTAGGCTCCTATCGGCAACTTATTGATACGCTACTCATCCATGGCATTTCTGAAGCTGAGTACAAGGGTCTAAACTGGGATAAGAGGCACGAGCTCGAAAGAGAACTAGATCGACAAACAACCCGAATTCTCAACCACTGGTTTCCTGACCATGCGAGGCCTGTGGAGGATCTCGAATACTTCCAAACTATGGAATGGCAGGATGAACGTGATGTGATTGAAGCCATGCTTGACTACTTAGAGGACCGAGGGCTCCTGACTGTTTATGACCAAGAACCTGATGATGACTCAGAGGATCCATTCTTTGAGGAGTACAAGCACCTGCCTGTAGTTAGCATGCCTACGATGTCCCGCATCGTCATCAAGGGCGAATCGGGCTTTTGTAGCGTTGATGAAGCATTCACCGACATGGTTGTCATCACACCCGATTGGATCAGCTACAAATACAAGCCTCGTAAGATGTCAGAGCATAACTTGCCGATGAGCTGGGCATACCAGCCAAGCGGCCTTGGCTATCGTGCGCTGTTCGATGAAGTTGCCGAGAAGGTCGCCGGTATCCTAGAGCTAGATGACGAGGAGTTTGTTACCGACATAGGTTCAACGACGTTTGCCGTCGCATATCCCAATGGAACAAAGAAGCATAGGGTCTTTTGCCTGCCAGGCGACGACTTTGCTGAGTGCTTTGCACTGGTGAAGAAGATGGTTCCGAGCGAAGAGGCGATTCCACGCGTCCTTATAACCTCAGATAATGAGTAGAAAGCAGCTCGACATCATGCATAGAAGAACGTGAGGTCAAGCGACAACTCCGAGCATAATCTGCGTACTTGTGACACGGTCGGACACTGTCTCCCGAGAACGAAAAGTCGATCTCGGGAGGCAGTTCTTTTATGGAGTCAATCATCGTGGCGTGCATTACTGGTGTCGTAACGCTGATTGGGGTGATCCTTTCCAACTCTAAGAGCAGAGCCGTCATGGAGGTCAAGCTCGACGCCCTCACGAAGAAGGTCGAGAAGCACAACCAGGTCCTGGAGCGCACCTACGTGCTCGAGCAGGACATGACTGTCGCGAAGCACGACATCGAGTCCTTGAAGGGAAAGGTGGGCTGACTTGAACGAGTTTCTGGCAAGCAACGAGTGGTACTGGCGACTGGCGCGCACGATCTTGTAGGGAGTCCTTGGCGTGGTCATCGCCAACATTGACCTGATCATGGACTGGTGCGTGCTGGACCCGAGCGTGAGGGGCCTGGTCGTGGCGATTGGAAGACCTCTTTCTGACATTTCCCCAGGCAAATTGATATTTCCTTACGAACAGCCTCCGGTTCTCCGAGAGCTGTTCCATTATTCCCGTACGAAATCGACGTCCCGGAAGAACCGTTAGGGGGAATAATTGCGTGCTCAAATACGGCAAGATACACGGCGTCATTCGGCGGCATTCGGGGTTACCGAAACTGCGTAAACCGATTTTCGCGTTTATTTATTCCCGTTTGTTGACCTAGGCGAATGCAATCAAGGAGGGCTTGAATTGACCCCGCAGTTTCAACTTAGTTTCGCCCGCTCGAAATCGCCCCTCGGGGAACCCGAATTGTGAATTATTCCCGCAGGGCCCAATTATTCCCGTACCGCCGAATACTCCGCCATACCGCTCAGTAGGGGTATACGGGAATAATTAGGTCGTTTCCCCAGGTAGACATGCAAAATCAGAACCACCCTTAAAAAGGGTGGTTTGCTCTTAGGGTATAACCCACGGGCCCCGGGCTCGCGTCTAAAGGCGCGGGCCCGGACTTCGTCCAGGCCTAGTGCATCTTGACCCGTGGCGCGCCGG
>UQTV01000003.1 GCA_900544095.1 uncultured Collinsella sp. | reverse complement strand
GGTGGGACAAATTCAAGGATTTAGTAAAGGCTAGCTTGGGAATCTAAAATCCTTGGAAATGAAAACGGGGTGTGACCGATTTCGGTCACACCCCTTACAAAAATGTCAATGTTGGTCTAACAGAGCCAAAGAAAAAGGTAGATTTTCAGGCATGTCCCAAAAATCTACCTTTGTGGGTTAGGCCAGCAGGTCGACGACGTTAAAGCCGGCGTTGCTCTTGGCGATGACGTCTCGACCGCCAAAGACGCAGGTTGGCGACTCGGCTGCGATTCGCGTCACGTCGGCACCGAGCGAGCGAAGCTCACCGGGCGTGGCGGCGAGCATCTGGGCGCGGCGCTCCTCGCGTGCATGCGGATCGAGCCCGGCCAGGTAGGTCGTGTTGCGGCGTTTGGTGAGCGCGTATGGCTTCACTGGCGCGTCCATGCCGCTCACGCAGCTCACGATAAAGCCCTCAAAGGCGGCCTCGTCGGGCTCAAAGCTGCCGAGCCATTCGCCTGCGCGCTCCACGCGCTCAATCGAAGGATCGATTGCCGGGTCGCGGTAGGTGTAGAACGCCGTCTGACGCTCGCCTGCCGCGCGGAATCCGCAGCCGTACGCGCCGCCCTTCACGCGGATCTCGTTCCACAGATAGTCGTAGGAGAGCGCGTTGGCGGCAACCGCCCAGGCGCCCGTCACGTCGATGCCCAGGCGACGCGGGTCGCACGCGCTTGCCGCAAAGCAGATGTCGCTGGGGATGACAAAGGCCTCGTGGCGGTCGCGCGGCTCCGGTACCACGAGCGTGCCGCTGCCGGCATCGGCGCCGTCGCCAGCGCCCAGCCCCAGATCGTCCGCGGCGGCCCAGTATGCGTTAAAGTCCTCGTCGCTGCCGGTAAAGCTCGCCATGCAGCCATCGGCCACAAAGATGCGGCCTGCCAGCTCGGCAAGTTTGGCGCGCAGGTCATCCAGTCGCTCGTCAAAGTGGTCGAGCAGATCGCGCAGGAACAGGTAGAAGTCCACGCCCGAAAGCTGCTCGCGCACCATGGCCGAGGGCGAGCTGTAGCTCATCGCGCGACCGAGTGCCGCCGAGTGACCGTTGTTGATAAAGCCCTGCTCAAGTCCAATGCGAATCTGCGTGAGCACGTCGCGCACGCGGTCGGCGTCGGCATCGAGCAAAAGCGTGCTCGACCACACCTCGCGCGGCAGGCTCGCTAGCGCATCGATCTTCTCGGACAGGGCGCCGGCGCTCACCAGCAGGTAGGGACGCACACCGTCCACGTCGGGCTGGGTCATGACCTCGGTCGTAAAGCTCAAAAAGCCCAGCTTGCCGGCGAGCACGTTGTCGAGCTCCTCGGCCGAGTGCTCGCTCGTGGGCAGCTGTTTGAGCAGGCGGCAGAGCAGCGTCACATAGGGCAGGTCCTCAAATGCGACGCAGCTCAGGTCGAAGTACTGCATGGCGTAGGCCAGACGGTTGGTGGGGATGCCGTGGCGCAGGCAGGGGATGGGCGCAGTCGTGTCCACGACCAGCGGCGGCTCGGGGCGCGCCTCGCCAATGTCGGAAACGCGCAGGTGCGGTAGCGTGGCCTTGGCCTCGAGCGTGTCCTCGGCCTCCTGTGCGGCACGCAGCACGGCCGTGCGCTCGACCACGTCGGCCAGCTCGGCATTGGTCATGGCGTCGCGCTTGGCTGCTAGCTCGGCGGCCTCGGCACCCTCTGCGCCCTCGGCGGCGTCAACTGGCACCAGCTCGACCAGCGCCATGTGATCGTTCTGCAGCACCAGCTCGCGCAGCAGGTCCTCAAAATAGTTGCCGTCCAGCTCGCTACGCAGCTCCTCGTACACCGGGCCGTACTTGAGCGCCAGCGTCGCGGCGTCGTCATCGTAGAGCCATGTGCTCAGCGCGTCGCACGCAATGGCCACGCCGTCGGCGATACCGTAGTCGCGCTGGCGCAGGTCGTATTCGTTGCTGCTGATGATGGCTTCCAGGCGCTCGCGCGGAACGCCATGCTCGCATAGGTCGCGGCAGGCGTCCTGGAACACGCGGCGCAGCTCGCGCGCCACGCCGGGCTGCGCGTTTTGCAACATGATGAGCTCGTAGGGCTGCAGGCTCTCGGCCGCCGTGTAGCTCACCACGTTGCCGCCCAGGTCGGCGGACAGAATGGCCTTCTTAACCGGCGCTTCGTTGGAGCCCAGCAGTGCTTCAAACAGGATATCCGCCGCGATCGTGCGTTTGCGGTCGAGCGCGTTGCCCAGCACCAGGCCCAGGCCCACCAGGGCGTTCTCGGGTGTGGTGGCCATCTCGACGCGCTTGTACTCGCAGGTCACGGGCGCCTGCACGCCCAGCGGATTGGGCGCCATCGTGGACGGGTCCTCGCCGGCGGCGACGGCAGCGTCCATGCGGCGGCTCGCGGCACTCGGCTGCGACAGATAGCGCTCGTCCAAAAAGGCCAGGGCGCGGTCCACGTCCAGGTCGCCGTAGAGCGTTATATAAGAGTTGGAAGGATTGTAGTGGCGCGCGTGCGTGTCCAGGAACTGCTCGTAGGTGAGCGCGGGAATCGCGCGCGGGTCGCCACCGCTCTCGTGTGCATAGGCGGTGTCGGGGTAGAGCGCGGCGTTGACGGCGTCGTCCAGCACACTCATGGGGTCGGACAGCGCACCCTTCATCTCGTTGAACACCACGCCGTTATAGCGCAGCGTGCCCTCGCGCAGGCTCGCGGAGCCGCCGTCGCCCTCGCCCTCGACGCTCTCCGGCAGGTCCAGCTCGTAGTGCCAGCCCTCCTGCTCAAAAATGGTCGGCTTGGTATAGATGGCCGGGTTGAACACCGCGTCCAGGTACACGTCCATCAGGTTGTACAGATCCTGCTCGTTGGTGGTGGCAACGGGGTAGATGGTCTTGTCGGGGTAGGTCATGGCGTTGAGAAACGTCTGCATGGAGCTCTTGATCAGGTCGACAAACGGCTCCTTGACGGGGAACTTAGCCGATCCGCACAGCACCGAGTGCTCAAGAATATGGAACACGCCGGTGGAATCGGCCGGCGGCGTCTTAAAGCCAATGGCAAAGGCCTTGTTTTCGTCGTCGCACGCCAGGTACAGCAGGCGAGCGCCCGAGGCGGTGTGGCGCAGCACGTAAGCGTCCGAGTCGAGCTCGGGCACGGTCTCACAGCGCTCGACGGCAAAGCCGTGGCAGGTGGTGCCGGGTACCAGCAGCGCGGCGGCAGCGGCGCGCGGGTCGGTTGAGGTGGTGGGCATATGCAGTCTCCTTTGACGCCCCAGCGGGGGCGAATCGAGTCGAATCCTCGAGAGTATACCCATATGGGGCCGCGGCTCTGCGGCGAACTGAAGACGATGCCGGCGGAATGGGTAAAGGCCCCGCGTGACCGCCGCGCGAGCGTGGAAATTCGGACACACGCCAAACGAGAGTGGATATTCGGACGGACGAGCGAGGATTTCCGGACACCTATCGAACGAGAGTGGATATTTGGACGGAATCTGCCGCAAAAGCCCCAAAAACCGTCCAAATATTCACTCTCGATATCCGACCGTCCGAAAATCCTCGCTCGTCCATCACTCGCGTATCTCTCGTCTCTCATTCGTCTCTAATATGAGAGATGACAGGAAGATGAGAGAAAAATATGAGAGATAACTGAGCAGCAAAGAGGTAGGCAATCATGGTATTGTCTCAATACCGATTGTTCTACCAGCAAAAATATGTATAAATGAAGCAAATGGTAGACATTCCATCTCTATCTATCTCTTATCTCTAAGCCGAGAGATAGAGAGATAAATGAGAGATAATTACGAGAGATAACTGAGAGACGAGGGAAATCTATCCGCGGCATTCTCCGCAGGACCGAGCGAAAGGACGTGCAGATGAACGAAAACGAGCTGACCGGTCTGCTTGAGTCTTTAAGGCGTATGGGCTCGGATGATCTTAACGTCGAAGTGAAGGAGAGCGCCACGACGCTTTCCCGCGACGTATGGGAAACGGTGAGCGCATTCGCGAACACTGCCGGCGGAATCATCGTGCTCGGAGTGAGTGAGCGCGCAGGTTTTGTCCCGGTTGAGAACTTCGAGACCGAGAAAGTGCTCAACCAATTTGTGTCAGGCATGGGTGATGCGGGCGGTCGAGGAAAGCTGGCCAATCCGCCTAAATACACGATCGAGCGAGTGGAGCTTCAGGGCGTCATCGTTCTCGTCATTACGATTGAGGAGCTCGATCCGTCGAGCAAGCCCTGCTATGTCATAGAGCGGGGCGCCCAGGGCGGCAGCTACAAGCGCATCGATGACAAAGATGTGCCGCTTTCATCGACTGAGGTGCTCGCATTGGCGTCATACGGTCGAGCGACTCCGAGCGATCGCGACGCGGTGGCGGGTGCGGGCGCGGACAATCTCGACGAGACGCTGGTCGACCGTACGATAGATCGGGCTTTCTCGTTGACGCCCCGGGCAATGTGCGGCGCGCCGGACAAACAAACGAAGCTGGAGCGCCTAAATATCCTTGATTCCCAGGGCAATGTCACCAAGGCTGGACTCCTAGTTGTGGGCACCTACCCTCAGCAGTTCTATCCCAAGCTCTTCATTGACGTGGCTGTCCATGCGGGAACTCAGAAGGGCATGGCGGGGTCGCTGAGGTTCATGGACCGCACAATCTGTGAGGGAACGTTGGGCGAGATGATCTCGGATGCCGTCGCAGCCGTCGCCAAGAATTTGCGGCGAACCTCGACCGTCCAAGGCGTCTCGCGTATCGACTCGCTGGAGATTCCCGAGGAGGTCCTGCGCGAGGCAGTCGCCAACGCGGTTATCCACAGGGAATACGGGGATCGGTTCTGTGGGCAATCGATCGCCGTCGACGTTTTTGACGACCGTATCGAGGTGACGAATCCCGGCGGCCTTTATGGAGGGAAGACTCGCGAGAGCTTGTTTGACGGCAGCTCCCGATGCCGTAACGCGACGCTCGTGAAACTCATGTCGATTGTCCCGCTGCCGGATGGCGCAGGTTCGCCGGCTGAGGGCAATGGCTCGGGCATCCCGATGATGATCGATGCCATGCGCGCGCATGGTCTGGCCGAGCCCCTGTTCTGCCCGGGGTTCGATCGGTTCAAGGTCGTACTTTACCGTTCAAAGATTGAGCCGGTCGATCATGGCGGGGACTTGATTATGACGGCACTCAAGCGCTACGGCGAATTGGGGACGCGCGAACTGGCGGAGCGCACGGGACTCACGGTTTCCCAGGTTAGGGCACGCGTCAATGCGCTCATTGAGCAGGGTGAGCTTGAGCCGACGGCGCCGTTGACAAGCCGCAACCGCAAGTATCGACTGTCAGAGCGCGTGGAATAAATGCGTTAGTGGACGAGGCGACCCAATAATCGACCCTCAATTGGCGCCCACTAAGGTAAAGCGGTTGTTGCTCAGTCGACGGTGATGCTAAAGACTCGGCTTACGCCGGCATGGCCCCGAACCCGTCCATCAAGAACAGCCTAAGAACCAGCTTGATGACATATCCCGGTTTGACTTCAGCCGCGTCAAAGACGTGGCGCTCGGCGAGCTCGCTGCAGTATGCATAGATGTCGCGGATAAGGTCCGCGCCCGAAAGCGTAAACATGTAGCCTGCGTCCGAAAGCGCATTGGGTGCGGCGGGCAACTTGGCCATGTGGCAGAACGTTTGCAGGTCGGGCGCCATAACATTCTGGTAGTCGAGGTGGCCGCTGGCATCCTGTGCGGCAAGCTCCAATTGGCGCACAAAATCCAGCGCCGCCGCTAACACAAAGCTCGGCGTAGGCGCATTGACGTCCTGAGTGGTCGCCACAAGCCTGCCCGCCGCCTGCGTGACAAGCCAAGCGACCTCGCGCTGGCAACGCACAGCCTTGCGCGTAACCGGCTTGATGGACGAAGAAGAAACGCTCCCCTTAGGCGGATTCGAAGCAGCCATAAGACCCTCTCATGAACAATCCGGCCCAACAAGCTCGGATGAAACACGTGCTACATCAGTATACAGGGGAGTGGGGTAGCGGAGTACAAGCGCGCCAACGGCAAACCGAGAGCATCAACGACGTGCCGATCGCGGAATGAGATCTCGTAATAATTGACTCTCGGCCATATTATTGAGGGGCATGACTCGCGTTCGTATGGTTGTAGGTGCTGGCGATGAACGACATTGACCTTGCTGTTCCGTTGATGGGTGGACCAAGCTATGACCGTGCCTGCAGTCTCGTGCCTTCCGAATACGTTGAGGCATGGGAGTGGTTTCTGGGTGAGGAACAGCGCGGCGGCGTTTGGACCAGCCTTCCGCACCACACCAAGGAAGATAGCCCTCAGTATCAGTATCGTTTGAGAATTGGCTCGGACTTCTTTCCCGTAACGCGGGATTCAGGGATCTTCTGGCCGGGCCAGGATCGGGTGAAGCAAGATCCCAATAAGATCTTTGCGCTTTCGGTCCATAACTCTAAAAAGAGCTTCTACATCGATGTGCCTCCGCTCTATTTGGACGATGGTACGTGGGTCATTAAGTACTCGGTTCAAGCGCCGGGTACCGTTGGTTTTCGAGACCAGAATTACAACCGTAAAATGCTCAACTGCATGGAATGTGGCGTTCCAGTCGGAGTCATATTTGCAACCGAGGTGGGCTACAAGGTGCTCGGCCTTGCGTTTGTTGAGCGGTTCGAGCCCGAAAACGGATGGTTTGTTCTGCACGGTCCTGTTCATAAAGGCGGACCGGACCCTCGTTTTGCACCCGACATGAGTTATCTGAAGCACATGCCCGTCGATATTGAGTTTACCGGACAGGGTACGACCGACGACGAAAAGGTCCGCTATGCGTTAAGGCGCGAGCGATTGGGGCAGCAATGGTTCCGCAAACAGCTCGTTGCCGCCTATGATGGCCGTTGCGCGGTGTCGGACTGCGGCGTCAGCGAAGCTCTGGAGGCTGCACATATCGAGAATTACTCGGGACCCAAATCGCAGGTTGCCAGCAACGGCATTCTGCTTCGGCGCGATCTTCATTCCCTATTTGATGCTCACCTGATTTCGTTTGAGCCTGTTTGCGGCGAATATCGGCTGTGCGGATCGTACCTGCTGGATAAGACCGACTACGCTTCCTTTGCGGGTGCGACGCTAAGGCAGCCGAATGAGCGTCAGTGGCGACCCGATACGGTGTTTCTTGAGGCCCATCGCATTGAGTTCGATCGCTCGGAAAAGAAGCGTGAAAAGGCGGGGCTTCTGCCGTATTAGCGTATTTGGCTTTGGCATTCTTTGACGATCGTGTTGTTTGATCGGATCGCGTGGCGATGCAATCTCGCGCCCGCCCGCCGGTGCATGCTCTTCCTGATTTGTATAGCGAGAAGGGGCATGTATGAGCTGGCGAGGCGATATTGCGATGGGGAAGTACGGAAAACTGCCGTGTGCCCTTATCGACAACAATATGTTTCCGGGCGTAGAAGTTGATTGCGGGTCGTTTGTCGTCGCCTGCCCTTGCTGCGGCTCGCAAATACCGTGTCTCGACATTCGGTTCATCGATGCACGTGACAGGTTCAGCGACGAAGTGAGGAAACGTACGGGCGTTCATATGCCGGTGTATCCGGAGAAATGCCCTGTTTGTGGCCTCGATATCGTGTACGACGCCGGCGACGAGGGATAGGTGATGCGGAGGAGTTGGCTGTGAGTGTCTTTTGCCTCTACAAATAAATCCCCTCACCGAGTTGCTTGTGGAACTCGGCGTGATGGTCGCGTGCCCAGGTAAAGAGCGCCTGGTCAAAGTCGGTGCGCGTGGCCGGGACGCCAAATACGCCGGCAACTTCGACGCGCACAAACTCCAGTGCCGGCAGCTTGTTGATGGCAGTGAGGGCAAATGGGGACGAGGGCTCCTCGAACAGATAGCGGCTGCCTTGCAGCGCGTCGCAACTGGTGCACGTGTTGCCGAGCGACGGGGCTTTGGAGGCTCGCGCGCCTACGGGCTTGTAGCCGCAGCGCTTATGAAGGTAGTCGCGGATCTCGCCCGGCACGCAGCCAAGAGCGGGCACGATGGCGAGTGCGTTGGCGTTGGCCGTGTCGATGGCAATGTGCCCGGCTTCGTTGGGCGCGTGCGCGATGGCGATGCTCTCGTCGTTATCGGTTCGATAGGGAATGCCGAAGGCCGCGACTGAGGTCTCTTTGTGACACTTCCAGCATTCGCGCTTGCCCAGTACTAGATATATATACGGCGCTGAGGGGTCGGATCGGTCAACACCGGGCAGCCACTCGGCAAAGGGCTCGGGGTTGACGCCGCTGGGTACATACCAGATCTTCTTGGTCCGGTCCCATTTGGCGCCCAGCGCCTTGGCTTCTTCTTTGTGCGAAAAGGGGACATCGAGCTCGGTGCGCATGGCGGCTCCTTGGTGCTGCAGGTGCAAGTGGCTCAAGGATACCGCAGGACGCAGACATCGCGGCGTTTTGCTGAGAAGTTGCGGCTCGGATGGGTTCGAGACGTGTTGGTCTCGGCCTCGGTGACTATTGGGGCGGTTTTGATTGACTGCGGAGTCAGCCGGGATAGGCACTTGGGTCGCTGACGCGGTTTTGTGTATGGGCAGGGTGGTTGCTTGGGCGGTTGGAGCTGCCAGCTGATTTGGCGACATAAAACAAAACAGCCCAGAGGACATAGCCTCTGAGCTGCGAACATTTGGTGGGCGTTAGAAGATTTGAACTTCTGACCTCTTCCGTGTCAGGGAAGCGCTCTCCCCCTGAGCTAAACGCCCGATCAAGGGTGCGCAAGCGCGCAAGGGATAATATAACGGAGCCTGAACTCGGTGGCAAGAACATTTTTAAAAATCGCTTACATTGTGGAATTCGGGGGCTTTGTCGCATCCATTTCAAAAGAGCCTGCTGCCGCGATTTGGCTGTCGCATAATGCAAGGCCATTGCGGTATCGAGCTATGGAAAGACGCCTGCGGAATTGTCCTACCGATAAGCGGACAAGCCTCCAGCTGGTGACTTCGCCGTGGTAAGGTAAGCCGAATTGTTTCCAGGCTGTTTCGGGGGAGTGGAATGAGCAAAGAGTGTGTCGAGCAGGTCGAAGGCGCAGGGGCTTCGGTGCCGATGACCGATATATCGAACATTGATGTGCCCGAGGGCACCGACGAGCTCAGCCGCAACACCCGTCGCGCATGGCGCGACCGCCTGAACAGCGCTTCGACGCGCAAGATGATCACGGGCGTCTTGGCTACGCTGGTGGGCGGTTCGTTTTGGGGCTTCTCGGGCACCAGCGCGAGTTTTTTGTTCGATACCTACCATGTCGATACGTTGTGGCTTATGAGCATACGGCAGATTCTCGCCGGTCTACTCTTTATGGCCGTGGTTGTTACGCGCGACCGCGAGCGCCTGATTAAGCTCTGGACCACACCCGCCGATCGCAAGCAGCTGCTGCTCTTTACCGCCTTTGGCCTGCTGTTCAACCAGTTTTGCTATCTTTCGGCCGTGCGCCTGACGAACGCCGGAACCGCGACGGTGCTCCAGTGCCTGCAGCTCGTTATCATCATGGGCTACGCCTGCGTGACCGATCGCCGTATGCCGCGTACTCGCGAAGTCATCGGCATTGGCCTGGCTCTGGGTGGAACCTTTTTAATCGCCACCGGCGGCGACCCCACCAGCCTGAATATCTCGCCGCTTGGCCTGGCAGCAGGTCTTATGTGTGCGGTCAGCGCCGCGTGTATGGCGGTGATTCCCGCCAAGATCCTGCCCGAATACGGCAGCCCCATCGTCACGGGCTCGGCAATGCTCACGGCGGGCGTGGTCTCGTGCGTCTTCGTGCAGCCCTGGGCGCATATGCCGGCGCTCGACGCTGCCGGCATCGAGGCGCTCGCGGTGTTCGTGGTTATCGGCTCGTTTTTTGCTTACATGCTTTATATGCAGGGCGTTAAGGACATCGGCTCGGTGCGCGCGAGCCTCATCGGAACTGTGGAGCCCGTCTCGGCGACCATCACCAGCGCCGTTATGCTGGGGACGGTGTTTTTGCCGACCGACCTTATCGGCTTTGTCATGATCATCGTGATGATGTTCCTCACGGTGTAGCTGGCGCCGCCGCCAAGACAGATAAGGTGTTGCGCCAAATTTTCGCCAATTGATAGCCGTGTCTGGAGTTTAGCTGTCGATGCTCAATATGCCATAAACTAATAGCGTTATGGACTTTTCTATTGCGACTCAATTGCGAGGATTTCTTTATGGCTGGTAATCACTTTAAGGGCAGCGACAGCGGCCGTCCTGCAGTTCCGCCGCGTTCGAACGGGGCCGGAAAAGCTGGCATGCCGAGCGGAGCTGGTCAGAACAGCGCCGGTAAGCGCACGTCTCCGGGCGAGACGGCGATGTTTACCGCTCTGTACGAGCAGTCTCAGAAGGCTAAAAAGACCGGTCGCGCAAGAGGGAATGTCTTTGCGGGCGGTGCGATCCCCACGTCGCAGCCGAGCGGGGCTCCTTCGACACCTGCGAACAACGTAGGCGCTGCCAACGCCGCGAATGCCGCCGGCAACATTAATGCCGGCAATGCCGCCAACAATACTCCCTCTGCCGGTGGCGCGGGGCTTACGGGCAACCTTGGCACGATCTATACGGGTGCCTCCGAGACCGGCACGTTCGCCCGTTTGGAAGACAACGGTGCCGAGTTTAAGGGCTCCGGTTCCAAGGAAGATTATTACGATTTTGGCTTGAACTATGGCAGCGACGCTTCGACGAGCTCGACCTCGGATGGCCTGGTCCGTCATCGCCATCGCAAGGGTGAGGGCAAGAAGCGCCATGTTGGCGCGGTTGTTGCCGCCGTAGTCGTGGTGCTGCTCGTTGCGCTTGGCGCAAGTGGCTTTATGCTGCTTAACTCGGCTAAGACCGTAAAGGGCGAAGCGAAGGAAGCTGTCGAGGTTGTCGGTGGCCTTAAGGACAAGGTCACGTCGGGCGATTTTTCGACGCTGCCCGACGACGCGAAGAAGATCGACGAGCTCTGCGATAGCATGAAGGCGGAGACCTCGAGCCCGCTGTGGACGGCGGCTTCGTTTATTCCGGTGTACGGCAGCGACATCAATGCGGCCCGTACCATGATCGACGCCCTGTCCGATGTCTCGAGCAACGCGCTGGTCCCCATGGCCGACAATCTTTCGCAGGCAACACCCGGCAAGCTGTTCCAGGACGGGATGATCAACGTTTCTGCGCTGCAGGCCGTTGCCGATTCGCTTTCCAGCAGCTCGAAGGTGTTCAAGAGTGCCAACGAGAAGATCCAGGGCATTGGCGACACGCATATTTCCCAGGTGACCGAGCTGGTCGATAAGGCAAAGGATGGCTTTGCCACCCTAAGCGGCGCGGTCGATGCAGCGGAGAAGGTCGCCCCTGTCCTTCCCCAGATGCTCGGCGCCAACGGCCAGACGCGCAACTATCTCATGTACGCCATGAACAACGTTGAGATTCGTGCTTGCGGCGGCTTTGGCGGCTCGCAGGGTCTGATTTCGGTTACCGACGGCCAGATGTCGATCGGCGACTTTGTTCCCCGTATTGGACTGAGCGAGGATGAAGCGGTCGAGAGCGTCGACGAAGAGGATGAGGCGCTGTTTGGCAATCACAGCAACCTGTACAACTCGGGTAACACCTATTCGCCCGACTGGCCGCGCAACTCGCAGCGTGTCGCCGCTCTGTGGAAGTCCGAGTATGGCCAAGACGTTGATGGCGTCATCGGTATCGACCCGGTGTTCCTGCAGTATCTGCTGGGCCTTGTCGGCAATGTCTCGCTGCCCGACGGCACGGTTGTCGACGGCACCAATGCGGCCAAAGTCCTCATGCACGACGTGTACTGGAACTATCCGGTCGAGGAGTCGGACGGCATCTTTGCAGCCGTTGCCAGCGCCGCCTTCGACAAGATTCTCGGCGGCATCGGTGATGTCGATGTTACGAAGCTCGTCAGCGCCGTTGAGCGTGGTGCCGAAGAGGGCCGCCTGATCGCGTGGATGAAAAACGACGACGAGCAGAACGCTATCAAGGAAATGAACATCGACGCCTCGCTGCCCGATCCGGACGACCCGAGCGAGGATCCCGTTGCCGGTGTCTACTTTAACAACCTGAGCTTCTCCAAGCTCGATTGGTACCTCAACGCCGATACGCAGATTGGCCAGGGCGTCAAGAATGGCGACGGCACGTGCTCCTATCGCATCACCGTCACCCTGACGAACATCATGACGCAGGAAGAGGCCGGCAAGCTGCCCGACTACGTTGCGGCGAGCGCACCCGATGCCGCGCGTGATGACGAGCGCCTGAATGTCTCGCTGTTCGCCCCGACGGGTGGCAACATTTCGGACCTTACCGTCGAGGGCACCCAGTTTGGGCTTGGCGCTGCCACGTGGCATGGCATTCCCTTCTATTCGGGAACCGTTGACCTGCATGCTGGCGAGACGACGACGATCACGTATACGCTGACCACGTCGGCCGAGGCGGGGGACAAGCCGCTTACGCTGCGTCAGACTCCTACATGCCAGGCGGCTCGCGACAGCGCGTCGGCGTAGGGTTTTTCTGGTAGCGCAGATAATCGAGTACCATTTTGGGGCGGACAGGCAATCTGTTCGCCCCTATTTTGTAAGGAGAGCGCATGAAGTACTTTGGCACCGACGGCTTTCGCGGTGAGGCCAACGTTGGGCTGACGGTAGAGCACGCTTATAAGATTGGCCGTTTTGTGGGCTGGTATTACGGCGCCAACCGCAGTGCTAAGGCGCGCGTCATCGTGGGCAAGGACACACGTCGCTCGAGTTATATGTTCGAGGCGGCGCTGGTGAGCGGCCTGGTCGCGAGCGGCGCGGACGCCTACATGCTGCACGTGATCCCCACGCCGGGCGTAGCGCATCAGACCGTGGAGGGCTGCTTCGATTGCGGCATCATGATCAGTGCGAGCCACAACCCGTTTTGCGATAACGGCATTAAGCTCGTCAACAGCGACGGCTTTAAGATGGACGAGGACGTGCTGGAGCTCATCGAGGACTACATCGATGGCAAGAGCGAGGTGCCGCTGGCAACGGGCAACCACATCGGCGCCACGGTGGACTACATGCAGGGTCGCAACCGCTACATTGCTTCGCTCATCGCCAGCGCGAACTTTTCGCTGCAGGGCGTCAAGATCGGCATCGATTGCGCCAACGGCTCGGCATCCTCGGTGGCCAAGCCGGTGTTCGACGCACTGGGCGCCGATGTGCGCGTGATCAATGCCGCGCCCGACGGCTTTAACATCAATGTCGACTGCGGCTCTACGCATATTGAGCGCCTGCAGCGCCACGTGGTGGAGCAGGGCCTGGATGTGGGCTTTGCCTACGATGGCGATGCCGACCGCTGCCTGGCCGTGGACGAGCGCGGCCGCGTGATCGACGGCGACCAGATCCTGTACGTGTGCGGTGTGTACCTGAACAAGCACGGGCGTCTCTCGGGCGGTACCGTGGTGCCGACGATCGCCAGCAACTTTGGCCTGATCAAGTCGTTGGAGCTTGCCGGCCTGAGTGCCGTGACCAGCGGCGTGGGCGACCGTCACGTGTATGCCAAGATGCGCGAGGGCGGCTACAGCCTGGGCGGCGAGCAGACGGGCCATACGATCTTTGGCGATATCGAGCGCACGGGCGACGGCATTATGACCTCGCTGCGCGTGATGGAAGTGATTCGTGCCGAGCGCGAGACACTCTCGCAACTCACGGCTCCGTGCAAGCTGCTGCCACAGGCGCAGGTGGCCGTGCACGTGGCGGACAAGGACGCCGCGCTCGAGAACATGGGCGTGCAGAACGCCATCGCCGAGGCCGAGGCTGCGCTGGCAGGCGAGGGCCGCGTGCTCGTGCGCAAGAGCGGAACCGAGTCGGTTATCCGCGTGCTGGCCGAGGCGCCCGACCAAGCATCCGCCGATGCCGCCATGAAGCGCATCGCCAACGCGCTCGAGGCTCTGTAAGGTAGTCATTGGGGACGTTCTTAAACGACTAGGTGGAAAGGGGGCGCCGCGGATTGGTTCCGCGGCGTCCCCTTTGCGTTGGCGTGTCGGTTATGCCTTACAGCTCGTAGAGCGTGGTGAACTTGTCCTGCAGGTAGCTGCAGTAGTAGCGGGCATCGAACGACATGCCGCACGCGCCCTTTATGAGCTCCGGCGCGTCCTTGGCGCGGCCCCACTGCCAAATGTGCTCGCCCAGCCAGGCGCGGACGGGTGTCAGGTCGCCGCTCGCACAGGCGCCGTTGAGATCGACACCGTCGCGGCACATGGCCGGCACAAACATGGCGTCGTAAGCGCTACCCAGCGCATACGTGGGGAAGTAGCCAAACGAGCCGCCGCTCCAGTGCGTATCCTGTAGGCAGCCGTGCGTGTCGTCGGGAACGGGAATGCCCAGGTACTCATCCATGAAGCGATTCCAAAGCGCGGGGATGTCCTTGGCCGTGGCCTCGCCGGCAAACAGCATGCGCTCGATCTCGTAGCGCACCATAACGTGCAGCGGATAGGTGAGCTCGTCGGCCTCGGTGCGGATCAGCGAAGGCTGCGCGATGTTCACGGCGTGGTAGAGCGTGTCCTCGTCGACGTCGCCGTAGACCTCGGGTGCGTGGCGGCGTAGCACCTCGAGCAGCGGTCCCATAAAGGCGCGGCTGCGACCCACGGTGTTCTCGAAAAAGCGGCTCTGACTCTCGTGGATGCCCATGGAGGTACCACCCTCAAGACAGGTGCGCGCATAGGCAGGATTGACGCCCAGCTCGTACATGGCGTGTCCCGCCTCGTGGATGATGCTGTAGACGTTGGAGATACAGTCGTTCTCGTAGATGTGCGTCGCGATGCGCGCATCGCCCACCGAGAAGCCCTCGCTAAACGGATGCTCGGTAAAGGCAAGTGTGGTGTCATCCAGGTCCAGGCCGACAAGCTTCATCAGGTCGAAGCTCATGGCACGCTGGGCGCCCTCGGGCACGCGGGCGTGCAAAAAGTCGGCATCGGGCTGCTGGCCGCGCTCGCCGATGGCGTGCACGAGCGGCACGACCGTCGCCTTGACCTCATCGCAAAACGCATCGAAGCTCTTGGCGGAAAGGCCGCGCTCGTACTGGTCGAGCCAAACATCGTATGGGTCGCGCTTGGGGTCCATAAGTTCGGCCTGATGCTTAAGTTGGGCGACGATCCTATCCACATAGGGCTCAAAGCTCACCCAGTCATTGGCCGTCTTGGCCTTGTGCCACACGGCATCGGCCTCGCAGGTGAGCCTGGTCCAGGCCTCGGCCTCCTCGGTGGGGATGACGCTTGCCTCGCGCTGGTCGCGACCGAGCACACGGATCTCGTCGAGCAGCTGCGGGTCGTCGATCTTGCCGCCTGCAACCGTCTCGCGCGCTAACGAGCGTACGAGCTCAACGGACTTCTCGCTGGTCAGTAGCTTGTGATGCTCGCCGGCAAGGGTTCCCATGGCGTCGGCGCGCGCTGCGGCGCCGTTGGCAGGAGCAATCGTCGCTCCATCGAACTCGGCAATCTTGAGCAGGTACTCGCGAGTCCACAGCTTGCTCTCGAGTTTGCGGAACTTTTTGACGGCCTTGTCGACTTTAGCAACCTTGACGCCCTTGGCAGCCTTTGCCATGGCGGCCTTGGCGTTCTTATCGAGCTTCTTTCCCATACCGTATCCTTAATCTCGCAGGCCGAGCGCCGTAAGCGGCTGCGCGGCCAGTTTGCACAGCTACCTGCCTTGTACCCGGTGCGAACAAAACGGAACGCGGCGATGCACACGCAGAATGTGTTATCCTATAGCCCAATGCGTTGACGGAGAGGGTTTTGCCCGCCGCGTCGCCGGCAAGAGAGGGAAGGTCATGGGCTGCGAGCCTTCCTGCGGTGACAAGGGCCAAGCGTTCACTCCCGAGCAGCGACCTCAACGGGCACGCGGTCAGCGGCGGCGAAGCCCCAGTAGGGAAGCCGTGAGCCTCGCGACAAGGGGCACAGAGTGGGCGCGGCGGGCCAGACATCCGCCGGGTCAAACAAGGTGGTACCGCGGAATTCAACCGTCCTTGGGCAATGCACATGCCCGAGGGCGGTTTTTTGTTACCGAACCGGGCCGCACATCCGCAGCTCCGGGTGGCTCCAGCCGCCGCGGCAAGTGGATGCGCGAGAGACGAAAGGGAAGACATGAGTCTGATTGATGATCTGGTCAAACTCGAGGAAGAGGCCAAGGAGCTCGTCGCAGGCGCCGACGACGCAGCCAAGCTCGAGGCTGCGCGCGTTGAGCTGCTCGGCCGCAAGGGCCGCATCACCGGCCTGATGCGCATGATGGGCAAGCTCGCCCCCGAGGATCGCCCCATGATGGGCAAGCGCGCCAACGAGATGCGCCAGCTGATCGAGGACATGCTCGACGAGCGCACCACCGAGATGAAGGCCGCCGCCCTCAAGCACGCACTCGAGCACGAGGCCGTCGACATCACGCTGCCGGGTATCCGTCCGCAGATCGGCCACCAGCACCTGATCAAGCAGATCATCGAGGAGGCCGAGGACATCTTTAGTGGCATCGGCTACACCGTCGAGTCCGGCCCCATGGTCGATACCTCCTACTACAACTTCACCGCGCTCAACGCCCCCATGGATCATCCGAGCCGCTCGGCCCGCGATACCTTCTACGTGGTCGACAACAACCCCGGCAGCGTCGCGCACCCCGAGGCACATGCCCACGGCGAGTCCGACGTACTGCTACGCACTCAGACCTCGGGCGTGCAGATCCACACCATGGAGTCGCAAAAGCCGCCCATCTATATGATCTGCCCGGGCACCGTCTATCGTCCCGACACGGCCGACGCCTGCCACCTGCCGCAGTTCAACCAGATCGAGGGCCTGGTCGTCGACGAGGGCATTACCTTTGGCGATCTTAAGGGCACGCTCGACTACTTTGTTAAGTGCATGTTTGGCGAGGACCGCAAAACGCGTTACCGCCCGCACTTCTTCCCCTTCACCGAGCCTTCCTGCGAGGTGGACGTGAGCTGCCACGTCTGCGGCGGCAAGGGCTGCAACTTCTGCAAGCACAGCGGCTGGATCGAGATCCTGGGCTGCGGCATGGTCGATCCCAACGTCCTCATCAACTGCGGCATCGACCCCGAGAAGTACACCGGCTTCGCCTTTGGCATTGGCGCCGAGCGCGTCGCGGCACTGCGCTACGACCTGCCGGACCTGCGAACGCTCATGACTGGCGATATGCGCTTCTTGAACCAATTTTAAGTTGACCTGTCCCGGCGGCTTCCCGAGCCACCGCACCTTGCCTTTCAATCGTCGGTTGCGTACCTAAGTACGCGGCCCTCCTCTTTCAAGGCAATCTGCGGCACCTCGGAAACCCGTCTCCGTAGCTGGAGTTTTCCGTCTGTTTATTGCAGACGTTACAGATGAAAGGAGACCAGTTAGATGCGCGTTTCTTACGACTGGCTCAAGACCATGATCGATATTCCGGAGGATCCCAAGACCCTTTCGGACGAATACATCCGTACCGGTACCGAGGTCGAGGCGATTGACACCGTGGGCGAGTCCTTCGACCACGTGGTGACCGCCAAGGTGCTCACCAAGACCCCGCACCCCGATAGCGATCACATGTATGTGTGCTCGGTCGACGTGGGCGACAAGAATCTCGACGCCGACGGCAACCCCGCCCCGCTGCAGATCGTCTGCGGCGCGCAGAACTTCGAGGCTGGCGACCACATCGTCACGGCCATGGTCGGCGCCGTGCTTCCCGGCGACGTCAAAATCAAGAAGAGCAAGCTCCGCGGCGTCGTGTCCATGGGCATGAACTGCTCCGCGCGCGAGCTTGGCCTGGGTGGCGACCACTCCGGCATTATGATCCTGCCCGAGGATACGCCCTGCGGCATGCCGTTTGCCGAGTACGTGGGCTCGAGCGACACCGTGCTCGACTGCGAGATCACGCCCAACCGCCCCGACTGCCTGTCCATGATCGGCATGGCCCGCGAGACCGGCGCCATCTTCGACCGCGATTTCCACGTTGAGCTGCCCGCTATCAAGGTCGAGACCGGCCGCGCGACCGACGACGAGCTTTCGGTCGAGATCGCCGACGAGGGCCTGTGCGACCGCTACGTTGCCCGCATCGTGCGCAACGTCAAGGTCGGCCCGTCGCCAGACTGGATGGTCAAGCGCCTCAACGCCCTGGGCGTGCGCCCGCACAACAACATCGTCGACATCACCAACTACATGATGATGCTCACCGGTCAGCCGCTGCACGCCTTTGACCTGGACACCTTTGCCGAGCGCGATGGCCACCGTCGTGTGGTGGTTCGTGCCGCCCAGCAGGACGAGAAGTTCACGACGCTCGACGGCGAGGAGCGCGTGCTCGACGCCGGCATGGGCCTCATCACCGACGGCGAGCGTCCCGTGGCGCTGGCCGGTGTCATGGGCGGCATGGATTCCGAGATCGAGGACGACACCGTCGACGTGATGGTCGAGAGCGCCTGCTTCAACGCCGGTCGCACCTCGCACACCAGCCGCGATCTGTCGCTGATCTCCGACGCCTCCATTCGCTTTGAGCGCCAGGTCGACGAGACCGGCTGCGTGGATGTCGCCAACGTTACCTGCGCGCTGATCGAGGAGATCGCCGGCGGCGAGGTCGCCCCCGGCTATGTGGACGTGTTCCCCGCGCCCAAGACCATCGACAGCATCAAGCTGCGCTTGGCCCGCGTGCACGCCATCTGCGGTGCCGACATCGAGCCCGACTTTATCGAGCGCTCGCTCACCCGCCTGGGCTGCACCGTCGAGCGCGACGGCGAGGACTTTATGGTCACGCCGCCGAGCTTCCGTCCCGACCTGCCGCGTGAGATCGACCTGATCGAGGAGGTTCTGCGCCTATGGGGCATGGGCCGCGTTACGGCGACCATCCCGGCTGCCAAGAACCACATCGGCGGTCTGACCCGCGAGCAGAAGCTCACCCGTAAGGTCGGCGAGATCCTGCGCGCCTGCGGTCTCAACGAGACCACGACCTTTGGCTTTGCCGCCCCGGGCGACCTGGAGAAGATTGGTATGTCCACCGAGGGCCGCGGCTGCCCCGTGGTTCTCATGAACCCGCTGGTGGCCGAGCAGACCGAGATGCGCCGCTCGCTGCTGCCGGGTCTGCTGCAGTCTGTGGCCTACAACGAGGCCCACGGCACGCCCAACGTGCACCTGTACGAGGTCGGCAGCCTGTTCCATGGCCGCGAGAACGCCAGCCTGCCCAAGGAGACCAAGTCTGTGGCGGGCGTGCTTTCGGGCCAGTGGAGCGAGCGGTCTTGGAACATGAAGTACCGTAAGCTGCGTTTCTTCTTTGGCAAGGGCATCGTCGAGGAGCTGCTTGCCCAGCTGCGCATCGAGAAGGTCCGCTTCCGTCCCGTCGAGGGCGAGGGCTATGCCTTCTTGCAGCCGGGTCGCGCCGCCGAGGTTCTGTCCGGCGGTACCGTGCTGGGCTGGGTTGGCGAGATTCACCCCGAGGCGCGCGAGGCTATGGGCATTGACGAGGTTGTCGTTGCCTTTGAGCTCGACCTGGACAAGCTGATCAAGGGCGCCCGCAACCAGGAGAACTACCGTGAGTTCTCGCAGTACCCGGCCGTTGAGCACGACCTTGCTATCGTAGTCGACAACACTGTGACCTGCGAGGATCTTGAGCGCCGTATTACCAGCGCCGGAGGCAAGCTGCTCGAGGGTGTGCGTCTGTTCGACGTCTACCGCGATCCCATCCGTATCGGAGCGGGCAAGAAGTCCATGGCCTTTGCGCTTACGTATCGCTCCGACGACCACACGCTTACCAGCGAAGAGGTCGAAAAGGCGCACCAGAAGATCGTTACCAAGGTGTGCAAGGGCGTAAACGGCGAGGTTCGCTCGTAATCTTTGCCGTTCGGAACCCGCCCCCTGCGGGGTTTTCACGGCAAGGTCCTCCCCGCTTTGCGGCTGCGGGATGTTGCCTTAGAAAACCCCTCTCGGGGGCGGGTTCCTGCGTTAACCTTGTTGCGAGCGGACTGCACCTTCTTCCGGGTGACCGGAAAGTTGGGAGTGCATGGGCCTTTATTGGACGGTGCGTGGACCTGGGTTAATAACGTACGTATTGCAAGGGCGTGCTGCGTTGTGGGCGGTGCGCCTTTTTGTTAGTATGCAGAGTCGGTGTTACGGATTGTTGGAAACGTAACACGCAACGTTCTGATTGAGAGGGCTCATGCATATTCCCGATAATTATCTGTCCCCGCAGACCGATGCCGTTATGGCGGTGGCGATGGTGCCCGTTTGGGTCCATTGCATCAAAAAGGTACGCGCCACGCTCGATCGCGAGCATATGGCGTTTCTGGGCATCTGCGCCGCGTTCTCCTTCTTGCTCATGATGTTCAACGTGCCGCTCCCCGGTGGCACCACTGGTCACGCCGTTGGTGGCGCGCTCATCGCGCTGCTGCTGGGCCCCGAGGCTGCTGCCATAGCAGTCTCGGTTGCACTCGCGCTGCAGGCTCTGCTGTTTGGCGACGGCGGCGTTCTGTCCTTTGGCGCCAACTGCTTTAACATGGCCTTTGTGCTGCCGTTTGTCGCTGCTATCGTGTTCCGTGCGCTCAACAGTCGTCTGCACGACAAGAGCTGGGGCACTTCGGTTTCTGCCATCGTGAGCGGCTGGGTCGGCCTGTGCCTGGCGGCCCTGTGCGCGGCAATCGAGTTTGGCATTCAGCCGATGCTCTTCACCAACGCCTCGGGCGCTCCGCTTTACTGCCCCTTCCCGCTGTCCGTGGCTATTCCGGCCATGTTGATTCCGCATATGCTGGTTGCCGGCGTGATCGAGGGCGTGGCGACGGCCGCCATCTACGGCTTTATCAAGAAGACGGCGCCGAGCGTTATCGTCGGGCCCGAGGCCGTCGATGGCCAGCTTGCCGCCGATGGTACTGCCAAGAAGACTTCCCTGATTCCCACGCTCATTCTGGTCGCCGTGCTCGTGGCGGCCACGCCGCTCGGCTTGCTTGCCACCGGTGACGCCTGGGGCGAGTGGGACGCTGAGGGCGCCGCGACTGCCGTTCAGGAGGCTGGCGACGACAGCCTGCAGGCTTCGGTCGGTCTCGATACCCCGACCTTTGCCGACGCGCTGCCCACGGGTGATTACCTGCAGGCCTATTCCGAGGAACAGGGCCTTGGCTTTGCCGGCCAGGCCGCGATGTATATTCTTTCGGGCGTGATTGGCGTGGCGGTGCTCACCATCGCATTCCGCCTGGTCTCGCTGACGGTCAAGGAAGGCGGTGCTCATGGCAATAGCCGAGCTGCCTAGCTGGCTTGCGGTCGAGCAGCGTTACGAGCCCGCGGGGGCTCGACATCGTGTGATGCAAAAGAATGTCCTGCACCTGGCGAGCCTGCTTGAGCGGGTCCGTCTGGGCGGTGGCGCACACAAGGGCGGGTCGATAATCGACCGCGCCCTTTCTTGCGTTTCGGCTCCGGTGCGCCTGGTGGGGATGTTCGTCTGCGTTCTGTGCGTGTGCCTGACGCAAAGCCCGCTGTATCTGATGTTGATGGCGGCTATCGCGCTGGTGCTCGTTGCCGTGCGCCCCGTACGCGGGCTGCGTGCGACCTTTGTACCGGCGCTCGGCGCCACGGGGCTTGCGGTGGTTCTGGCACTGCCTGCCCTGCTGCTGGGCGCTTCTGCCGCGGGCGCCATGCTCAAGATCGCGCTCAAGACGTTCATTAACGTGTCGTTCGTGCTGGGCGTTTCGTGGACGCTCACCTGGAGCCGCATGTCGGCGGCGCTCAAGACGCTACAGCTGCCCGACGAGGTCATCTTTACGTTTGATATGGCGCTCAAGCACATCGAGGTGCTGGGACGCACGGCGCACGATCTGACCGAATCGGTCATGCTGCGCAGTGTGGGTCGTGCGCCTGCGGGTTTTTCGCGTACCGATTCGATCGCGGGTATCATGGGCATGACCTTTATCAAGGCGATGGAATGCAGCCGCGCGATGGACGAGGCTATGCTTTGCCGTGGCTTTGCCGGTGCGTATCCGACTCCCGCGCGGAGCGGCTTTGGCTGGCGCGATGCGGTCTATGCGGTCGTCGTGGTGCTGCTCGCCGTGTTGTGCGCGGTGCTGTAGCGCGGGCGGCCGAGCCGTCGATGTGGATAGGGAAGGGCGACGTTTTGGCAAACGATACGAATGGCGTGATGGGCGCGAGCGGTGCTACTGGCGCCAAGAGCGTGCCGCTCATCGAGTTTCGCGACGTGCTGTTCTCCTATGCGGGGCATACGGTTGTCGATGGTGTGTCGCTGCAGGTCGATCGTGGTGAACTCGTTGCCCTACTCGGTCCCAACGGCTGCGGTAAGACGACGATTATGCGCCTTATCAACGGTCTTGAACTAGCGGACGCGGGTGCGTACCTGTTTGACGGGCACGTGATCGATGCGGCATATCTCAAGGATTCCGCAGCCGCTCAGCGTTTTCATCAGCGCGTGGGCTTTGTGTTCCAGAATGCCGACGCCCAGCTGTTCTGCGCTACGGTGGGCGAGGAAGTTGCTTTTGGCCCCGCGCAGATGGGGCTGCCGACAGACGAGCTCGAGCGCCGCGTCCGCGATGCCATGGAGCTGTTCCAGGTTGTCGATCTGGTCGATGCCTCGCCCTATCAGCTTTCGGGCGGGCAAAAGAAGCGCGTTGCGCTGGCTGCGGTGGTGTCGATGAACCCCGATATCCTAGTGCTCGATGAGCCCACCAACGGGCTCGATGAGGACTCGTGCGACATCGTAGTCAACTTTTTGCTGGCCTACGTTGCTGCCGGTAAGACGGTTTTGATGAGTACGCACCATCAAGATTTGGTGCGCCGCCTGGAGGCCCGTGCCATCTATATCGATCGATATCACCATGTGGTCGAGGCGCCCGTGCCGTCGTATGGAACCGAAAGCGGTGCTGCGGAATAGTTGCTGCGTAGGGTATGTATGGCCGCCTGTGCGACTCTGCCGTGATGGTATAGTTAACCAGGTTTTATGGGGGTGGCTATGCCAAGTTGGAACATTCATATCGCTCAAACGGAGCGCTTGCTGGCACGTGCTAGCGTGCTTGCCGATAGCGTGCGCGACCGCAATGCCTTTTTGTTTGGCTGCGTGGTTCCGGATATCTTCGTGGGCTATATGGTCCCTGGCATCGCCGATCCCATTCCGTATCGCATTACGCACTTTGCAAAGCCCGAGCCTATCCCTAAGCCGCGCGAGCACGAGTTCTGGGATACCTATGTGGCGCCGCTGCTTAAAGGCGCACCCGCGGGCGAACCTGCTGAGGCTACCTCGATTGTCGAGGAGCGCGAGCGACTGAACCGCGTGCACTATCCTCAGCGCTACAGGGATGCCGAGCCGGTTGTCGGTCCCGGCGCCTGTGAGTTCTCGCTTGCGTCCGAAGATGTGGCGCAGTCGCTGCTCGATTTAACGCTGGGCGTCTGGTCGCATCTGGTGGCCGACACGGTATGGAACACGCGTGTGAACCAGTATCTGGAAGCACACGGCGGCAAGCCGTGCGAGGAATTCCGCATTAAAAAGCAGGGCGATTTTGACTGGTTTGGCAAGACGCTGGGCATCGTTTCCATTCCGCGTGCGACCGATCGCCTCTATACCGCTGCGACGCGTTTTGGGCAGTATCCCATCCATAAAGAATATGTGCTCAAGACTATCGGCGTCATGCACGAGATTGTACGCGAAAACCCCGGCGAGCCCGATCATCCGCCGTATCGCCTGCTAACCGAGGAGTTTTTCGATGCAACGTTTACCGAGGTCATCGAGCTGACCGAGGCGGGATTTGCGGCTCGCGTTGCTGCTTCTGACGTTCCCGCAGTCCCCCTGATCGCTAGCTGCTAGCCGGCCGGCTTAACGGTGAACAGTTCATTCCAATTGACCAACGGCTCCCGTCGCAGGGCGTCTTCGGTGGTGCGCTCGGCATCGGAGAGGCTTGCGACTGAACACAAATCGATGATGCGGCATACGAAGAAGGTCTAAAAAGGGCCCGGAAGGCAAAGCCTTCCGGGCCCTTTTGCAATGCAAGCGTGCTTGCAAGTGCGATTTAGCGCACCTGAGCGACGTAAGCGACGTTGGTCGAGGAGACCTTGTCCTCGAGCTGAACACTCATGCGGGGATCGCCGGCGGTAGCGACGGTCAGATCGCCGGCCTCGACGTAGCCGAGCTCCTTAGCGGTCTCGATTGCCTTGACGATCGTGCCGTTGACGGTGCCCTGGGTAATTTCGGCCTGGTGCGGGATAACGCCCCAGTACATAATCATCTGCTGGACGGCCCACTCGTGGCGGGAGAACGCGCAGATCGGCATGTTGGGACGGAAGTGCGAGATCAGGCGAGCAGTACGACCGGTGGTCGTCGGCACGGTGATGCACTTGGCGCCAACGGTGGTGGCCATGTTCACAGCGGACATACCCACAACGTTGTTGACGACGCGGGTGCCGTGAGCATCGGCCGGAACCTCGAGCGGAGCGTGAGCCGGGAGGTACTTCTCGGTCTCGAGAGCAATGCTGGCCTGCATCTTAACGGCCTCGACCGGGTACTTACCGGCAGCGGACTCGCCAGAGAGCATAACGGCGTCGGTGCCGTCGTAGATGGCGTTAGCAACGTCGGCAACCTCGGCGCGCGTCGGGCGCGGGTTCTGCTGCATGGAGTCGAGCATCTGCGTAGCGGTGATAACGGGCTTGTAGGCCGCGTTGCACTTGGCGATGATCTCCTTCTGGATGTGCGGAACAAGCTCGGGCTTGATCTCGATGCCCAGGTCGCCACGGGCGACCATGATGCCGTCGGAAGCCTCGAGGATCTCGTCGAAGTTCTCGACGCCCAGGGCACACTCGATCTTCGGGAAGATCGTCACGTGCTCGCCACCGTTCTCGCGGCAAAGCTTGCGGATGCCGCGGACGGACTCGCCGTCACGGATGAAGGAAGCGGCGATGTAGTCGATGTTCTCGGTCAGGCCAAAGAGGATGTCCTGACGATCGCGCTCGGTGATAGCGGGCAGCGAGATGTTGACGTTGGGCATGTTGACGCCCTTGCGCTCGCCGATCAGGCCGTCGTTCTTAACGACGCAGGTCATGTCCTGGCCACTGACGGACTCGACCTCGAGGGCAACCAGGCCGTCATCGATCAGGATGAGGGAGCCCTTCTCGACCTCGGAAGGCAGAGCCAGGTAGTCGAGGGAGATGTGCTCAGCGGTGCCGTGGAAATCCTCGGACGTGGGCTGAGCGGTGACGACGATCTTATCGCCGGTCTTGACGGCAACCTTCTTGCCGTCGACCAGAAGGCCGGTGCGGACCTCGGGGCCCTTGGTGTCGAGCAGGATGCCGACAGGCAGACCGAGCTCCTTGGAAATACGGCGGACGCGCTCGATGCGACCGTGGTGCTCGTCGTAGGAGCCGTGCGAGAAGTTAAAACGGGCGACGTTCATGCCCGCCTTGATCATCTCGCGGATGGTCTCGTCGCTATCGCAGGCGGGACCCATGGTGCATACAATCTTAGTGCGCTTGTACATTCAGACCTCCATCTGACATCGTCTTGCGCTGATAGATAAACCATAAGAAATAAAACCGAGATGATTATAACGAAATGCCGACCGAATACCCCAAAAAATCGACCGTATGCCGAAATGGAAGTTCATTTTTTGCGGGAAAAACGGTATATGAAAAATCTTTACCAACCACTCCAACCGCTGCTATCTGGGCGATATGTCAGTTTGGCGATGTGCCGAAGAAAAAACGTTTTACCAATGTTGAGCATCACACGGTCTGCACCGTTGCGTGCGGACCATATTTCCAAACCGATTGTTTTGGCTAGACGCGTCGCTTTGGGGTACCATAGCTCCACTATCAACTGCCGCTCAGCACGGCAGCCTTGATGAGCCCTTGCCCTTCTCCTGGGAATTATGATCGGGCATCAATCTGCTGAGTGGCCCGAATCCCAGGAGGGGACTCTATATGCAAAAGGAATACCTGTCCGCCGCGGCGGAGGTGCTCAGCGACCAAGGTGTCGATGAGAACCTCGGCCTGAGCAACGACGAGGCGTCTTCGCGCCTCGCCAAGACAGGCCCTAACAAGCTCGAGGAAGCTGAGAAGACGCCGCTGTGGAAGCGCTTCTTTGAGCAGATGGCCGACCCCATGGTCATCATGCTGATCGTTGCCGCCGTCATCAGCGCGCTCACGGGCATGGTCAAGGGCGAGGCGGACTTTGCCGATGTCGCCATCATCATGTTCGTCGTTATCGTCAACTCGGTGCTGGGCGTGGTCCAGGAGGCTAAAAGCGAGGAGGCTCTCGAGGCCCTGCAGGAGATGAGCGCGGCGCAGTCCAAGGTGCTGCGCGACGGCAAGCTCGTGCACCTGCCGAGCGCCGAGCTCGTGCCCGGTGACGTGATCATGCTCGAGGCGGGCGACTCCGTCCCGGCCGACTGCCGCGTGCTCGAGAGCGCCACGATGAAGATCGAGGAGGCCGCCCTTACCGGCGAGTCCGTGCCTGTCGAGAAGCATGCCAACGTGATCGAGCTCGCCGCCGGCACCGACGACGTGCCGCTCGGCGACCGCAAGAACATGTGCTACATGGGCTCCACCGTGGTGTACGGCCGTGGCCGCGCCGTCGTAGTCGGTACCGGCATGAACACCGAGATGGGTAAGATCGCCGGCGCCCTGGCCGAGGCCAAGGAAGAGCTCACGCCGCTGCAGGTGAAGCTTGCCGAGCTCAGCCGCATCCTCACTATCATGGTTATCGTCATCTGCGTCGTCATCTTTGGCGTCGACATCATCCGCCACGGCGTGGGCAACGTTCTCACCGACCCGACCGCGCTGCTCGATACCTTTATGGTCGCTGTCTCGCTTGCCGTCGCCGCCATCCCTGAGGGCCTGGTTGCCGTCGTGACTATCGTGCTTTCGCTCGGCGTGACCAAAATGGCCAAGCGCCAGGCGATTATCCGCAAGCTCTCTGCCGTCGAGACCCTTGGCTGCACGCAGACCATCTGCTCGGACAAGACCGGTACCCTTACCCAAAACAAGATGACTGTCGTCAAGCACGAGCTCGCTGCGCCTAAGGAGAAGTTCCTGGCCGGCATGGCGCTGTGCTCCGACGCCCAGTGGGACGAGGAGCTGGGCGAGGCCGTGGGTGAGCCGACTGAGTGCGCGCTCGTCAACGACGCCGGCAAGGCGGGGCTCACCGGCCTGACCGCCGAGCACCCGCGTGTGGGTGAGGCCCCGTTTGACTCGGGCCGCAAGATGATGTCCGTGGTCGTCGAGACCCTGGACGGCGAGTATGAGCAGTACACCAAGGGCGCGCCCGACGTGGTGATCGGCCTGTGCACCCATATCTACGACGGCGATAAGGTCGTCCCCCTGACCGAGGAGCGTCGCGCCGAGCTCGTGGCCGCCAACAAGGCCATGGCCGACGAGGCCCTGCGCGTACTGGCGCTGGCAAGCTGCACCTACACCGAGGTCCCGGCCGACTGCAGTCCCGCCGCGCTCGAGCATGACCTGGTCTTCTGCGGCCTGTCTGGCATGATTGACCCTGTCCGCCCCGAGGTCGCCGACGCCATCCGCGAGGCGCATGACGCCGGTATCCGCACCGTCATGATCACGGGCGACCACATCGACACCGCCGTGGCCATCGCCAAGCAGCTGGGCATCGTCACCGATCGCAGCCATGCCATCACCGGTGCCGACCTCGATCGCATGAGCGACGAGGAACTCGACGCGCACATCGAGGACTACGGCGTGTACGCCCGCGTCCAGCCCGAGCACAAGACACGCATCGTCGAGGCCTGGAAGTCGCGCGACCAGATCGTCGCCATGACCGGCGACGGCGTCAACGACGCCCCGTCCATCAAGCGCGCCGACATCGGCGTCGGTATGGGCATCACCGGCACCGACGTCACCAAGAACGTTGCCGACATGGTGCTTGCCGACGACAACTTCGCCACCATCATCGGTGCCTGCGAAGAGGGCCGTCGCATCTACGACAACATCCGCAAGGTCATCCAGTTCCTGCTTTCGGCCAACCTTGCCGAGGTGTTCTCGGTGTTTATCGCCACGCTCATCGGCTTTACCATCTTCCAGCCGGTGCAGCTGCTGTGGGTGAACCTGGTCACCGACTGCTTCCCCGCGCTCGCGCTGGGCATGGAGGACGCCGAGGGCGACATCATGAAGCGCAAGCCGCGCAACGCCAAGGACGGTGTCTTTGCCGGTCACATGGGCCTGGACTGCGTGGTCCAGGGTCTGATCATCACCGTGCTGGTGCTGGCGAGCTTCTTTGTGGGCGTGTACTTTGACATGGGCTACATCCACATCGCCGATATGATCGCCGGCAATGCCGACGAGGAAGGCGTGATGATGGCGTTCATCACGCTCAACATGGTCGAGATTTTCCACTGCTTCAATATGCGCAGCCGTCGTGCGTCGCTGTTCACCATGAAGAAACAGAACAAGTGGCTGTGGGCTTCTGCCGCGCTGGCACTGGTGCTGACGGTGATCGTGACCGTGCAGCCGACGCTTGCCGAGATGTTCTTTGGCCCCGTGACGCTTGAGCTCAAGGGCGTTCTTGCCGCGCTGGGCCTGGCCTTCCTGATCATCCCGCTGATGGAGATCTACAAGGCGATCATGCGCGCGGTGGAGAAAGAGTAGCGCACTCGTCCGGGCCCGCCCCACGCCCTTTCTCCCTCACTGGTCCTCGCGCTTCGCGCTGTGGAATCGTTCGGGAGAAAGGGCTTCCGGGGCGGGCCCTGCGGTATCCTTGCTGGCTTTTCTCCCGCGCGGATGATAAAGGGCTGAGGGAAAGTTTGTGAGCTGGTCGGGCTTTGCCCGGCCAGCTCTATTTGATTTAAAATACCTGCTCAGTTGTGATTTATGGTGCTGGGAGGCGCTTGTGGGTAAGGCGAAGGCTAAGGCGAAGAAAAAGACGACGGGGGCGCGGGCTAAGCGCGATCGTCGTCGGAAGCTTGCGACCGAAGCCCCCGCATCTGCCGAGGAGCTGCTGGCAAGCGTGCCGGGACTCGATACGCTGCAGGATGTTCCGGCGTTCGATGACCTGCCAGTCGATGAGGCTCAGCAGGCTGCCTTCGATGATTTTTGTGCTCGGGCCGAGGAGCCCGAGCAGATGCAACTGGGTGCCGTGGTGCGCCTGGATCGTGGGTTTCCGCTGGTAGCGACTGCCGACGACACCTTCCGTGCCGAGCATGCCGTAGGATTTGCCAAGTCTCGTGGCGAGGACGAGGTTTTGCTGCCCGCCGTGGGCGACCGCGTGGCGGTGCGCCGCGCTCCCGGGCACGATATGGGCGTGATTGAGTGCGTGCTGCCGCGCCGTACGAGCTTTGAGCGTTGGCGCGGCCGTGCCCGCGGAGAGCGCCAGGTGCTCTGCTCCAACGTGGATAGCGTGCTAATCGTGCAGGCGCTCGGTCCCGGTGGGGTGCTGCTCGACCGCGTGGCGCGCTCGCTGGTGTTGGCGCTCGACTGCGATGCCGAACCGGTGGTGGTGCTCACCAAAGCTGACCGCTGCGATGCCGAGGAGCTCGAGCGCGATCTGGACCGCGTGCGCCGCCTGGTGGGTCCGGACGTGCGCGTGATCGTGACGTCCTCTGCCGAGGGCCGCGGCCTGGACGAGGTCCGTGCCTGCGTGCCTGCCGGGAGCTGCGCCATGATTCTGGGCGAGTCGGGTGCCGGCAAGTCGACGCTGCTCAATGCACTGCTGGGCCACGATACGTTGGCGACCGGCGGTGTGCGCGAACGCGACGACCAGGGCCGTCACACTACCGTCGCGCGCGTGATGGTGGCGCTGCCGGGCGACGCCGGTGTGATCGCCGATGCCCCGGGCCTGCGCAGCCTACCGCTCGTGGGTCACGAGCGTGGTCTGGCGCGCGCCTTCCCCGAGATTGTCGAGGCATCGCGCGCGTGCCGGTTTGGCGATTGCACGCATACCCATGAGCCGGGTTGCGCCGTTCGCGAGGCCGAGGACGCCGGGCAGATTGACAGCCTGCGTCTGGAAACGTTCCAAAACCTAGCGTCATCCATGCGCGTGAGCGCTCAAATGCTCGATCCCGATGTCCATCTGTAATTGATTTTTCCTATGACAGCCGTCTCCCAACTGTTCGGGAGACGGCTTTTTTGCTGCGGAAAAGCCTCGAAACATGCAGTTTGCTGACGTGCTGACCAAAACCTTGCCACGAGCTTGACGGGCTGGTCAGCTTTTGGTCAGCGATTGGTTTGACATCGAAAACCAAGATCGCGATTGCGTCGCTTTGCACTCTGACCGCTCAGACAATGGTGGTACGGGCATTCGCCCGGCACTGCCATGAGAGGAGCGGCCGTGAACAAGAGCAAGCGCATCGCCATCAGTCTGGTCGCGGGCGTGCTCGCTGCTCTGCTCTGCATGGTTTACGGCTCGTCGATCCGCTCGCAAGCCGAACAGGTCCAGGCTGAGACCTTGGCCAAGTACGGTGGCGATCGCGTCGAGGTATGCGTCGCGGCGCGCGATATCGATGTGGGCGAGACCCTCGATGAGACCAATGTCATAACCCAGGAATGGCTGGCGAGCCTGCTGCCGCGTGATGCGGCGACCGAGCTGCGCCAGGTGCGCGGCGACGTGACGACTTCGCGTATTCCCAAAAACGCCGTGATCTGCAATGTCTACACCAAGGCCGAGAGCCACAAGCTCGAGGTGCCTAAGGGCAAGGTTGCCGTTTCGGTGGCGGTCGATGCCGAGCACTCGGTCGGCGGTGCTACGGGCGTGGGCAGCTACGTGGATGTGTATGTGCAAAAAGACGGCGTAACCGATCGACTGTGCGGCGCGCACGTGATCGATACCAGTGAGGATTCCGGTGCCACGCGCGAGGGCAAGATCGAATGGGTGACGCTGGCGGCTGACCCCGAAGACGTCAAGGAACTGCTGGGCGCCTCGGGCAAGGGAACGGTCAGCTTGACGATTCCCGCCACGGCGCGCGGCAAAAAGAGCGGAGGCGACGAGTGATGAAGGCGATCTGGCTTGCGTGCTGCGCGTGCGGCGATTACGGGCTGTTGCAGCGGGAAGTCGAGGGCCGTGACGCGGGTGCACAGGTGCTTCGCGTGGGTGACCTGGACGGGCTGGTTTCCATGGCGCGGGCGTTTCCGTCGCGCCGCGGGGCTGCCATCATCGCGGCGTCTCTGTTTGATACCGAAGATGTGCGCAAGACTGTTGCGCGCCTGACGGCCGAAGGCCGCGTGAGTCGCGTGGTCGTGTTGATAGAAGCGCTCGATCCGTCGGATATCGAGGGGCTGTTTCGCGCGGGGGCGACCGAGGTCATCGCTGCGCACAGTATATGCGGCAACGGGCGCGCGGGCGAGGGAGCGGTTGATTCCGATCGGCGCATGACGATTGAGCCCGATGCTTTTGTTGATAGGGAACCCGGGGCGCCTCGCGCTACAAGAGGCCCGCGTGTTGATGATTATGGAAAAGCGGAAGCCGAGCATGGTCGGCGCCCCCGGAACCCCCTTGTATGCGATGACGCTGGAGGGCCGGCGCAGCATGCTGGCGACTCCCCGGCTGTAGATATGGGATACGTGCACGGCGTGAATCTGGTGGATGAACTCGACGAAGTTGAGGGCTTTGCCGGGTGCGGCGAGTTGTCGCTGATGCAGCATGAGCAGATTGCGCAGAACGAGCTTGCTTCGCAGACCGAACAAGCTGCCATGCCGGCTTGGACGCAGCGTGTGGTTGCGGCGGAGGAGACGGGGACGCTGGCACCGACGCCCGCACCGCCGCCTCCGATGCCGCCGGCAGACGCTGCCGCTCCGCAGCGTCGAGCTTCGGTCATCTGCGCCATTTCGGGTTCGGGCGGTTGCGGCAAGTCGACGATCGTTGCCACCATGGCACACACATCGTCGCTGTTGGGCTTGCGTGCCGCCGTGCTCGACCTGGACCTGATGTTTGGAAACCTTTACGACTTGTTAGGTGTCGATGCTCCGCGCGATATGGCGGCACTTATCGAGCCATCGGCGGCGGGCGCGCTCACCGAGCCGGATATCGTAGCCACATCGATGCGCGTGGCGCCGGGCGTTACGCTCTGGGGTCCCGTCGCGGCGCCCGAGCAAGCCGAGCTCATGGCACGTCCGGTGGAGCTACTGCTTGATGTCCTGCGTCGCGAATCCGACGTGGTCTTTATCGATACCTCGGTCTTTTGGGGCGACGCCGTGGCGGCTGCGGTGGCGGCGAGCGACCGTTGCCTGGTCGTTGGCGATGCTGCGGTGTCGTCTGCGACATCGGCGTCGCGCGTCATTGAACTGGCAAGTCGAGTAGGTGTGCCGCGCACGCGTATGAGCGCCGTGTTCAACCGGTTCGGTGCGCGCGGGGCAGACGAGGACGTCGCCATGCGCTTTGAGATTGCCTGTGCGTTGAGCTCCAAGATTCGTATCGCCGATGGCGGGCAGGATCTCGCCGCGCTCATGGCGTTTGGGCGCGCTGACGAGGCAGTGGGGCAGACCAGCGCTTTTGCGACCAGCGTGCGCGAGGCCACGCGCGAGATGCTCGTGGAACTGGGGTGCGCCGTCGGCCCTTGGAGCGATATGGTCGCCGACCGTGCAACGCGCACCGAACGCCCGCGTATCCGCCTTCCCTGGTTGCGCGAGGGTGATCAGCGATGAGCCTGCAAACGAGGATTAAGGCTGCCGGCGCTGCAGCGGCGGCAGCGCCTGTAGATGTGGGGCGTCGCCGCGCGGTGAAACGACGCACCAAGCGCGCCGTGATGGACCGCATGGGTTACGACGAAGTGGCGCGTATCAGCGCCTATATCGACCCGACACTTGCCCGCTCGGAATTGCGTCCTGCGGTGGAGGCGGCGCTCAATGTTGAGGAGCCGACCGATCTCGCGACGACCGAGCGCGAGGCCATCATCGACGAGATTTTGGATGACGTGGTGGGCTTGGGGCCGTTGCAGCCGCTCATCGAGGACGACACCGTTACCGAGATCATGATCAACGGCTGCCGCTCGGCTTTCTTTGAACGCGGCGGCGTCTTGTACCCCATCGAGCATGCGTTTGAGGATGATGAACAGATCCGTGTGCTTATCGACCGCATCATCTCGCCACTTGGCCGCCGTATCGACGAGCGCAGCCCCATCGTCAACGCCCGCCTCAAAACGGGCTATCGCGTCAACGCGGTGATTCCGCCTGTGGCGATTGACGGACCGATTCTCACCATCCGAAAGTTCTCGGACCGTATCTGCTCGCTGGACGAGCTTGTGGGGCTGGGGTCGCTGCCGCTTTGGTATGCGCAGCTGCTGTCGTGCGCGGTGTCGCTGCGACAGGACCTGGCGGTTGCGGGAGGCACGGGATCTGGTAAGACCACCCTGCTCAACGCGTTGTCATGTGAGATTTCCACCGGCGAGCGCATCGTGACGATCGAGGACTCTGCCGAGCTCAAGTTTGCGCATCATCCGCACGTGGTGCGCCTAGAGGCGCGCGAGGCTTCAATTGAGGGTGAAGGCGCGGTGACGATCCGCGACCTGGTAACTAATGCCCTGCGCATGCGCCCCGACCGCATCGTGGTGGGCGAGGTGCGCGGTGCCGAGTGCTGCGACATGTTGCAGGCCATGAACACGGGCCACGACGGGTCGCTCACCACACTTCATGCGGGTTCAGAACAGGAGACCGTGGTGCGTCTGACGTTGCTTGCACGTTATGGCATCGACCTGCCGAGTGAGCTCATCGAGGAGCAGATTGCCATGGCGCTCGACGGTATCGTGATGTCCGAGCGCCACGCCGATGGCAGGCGCTTCGTCTCCTCGTATTCGGGGGTGCGACGCGCCGCATCGGGCGGCGTAGAGCTCGAGCGCTATGTGACGTTCGATGCCGCCGAGCGCACCTGGACGCTTGACCGCGAGCCGCCGTTTATCGCAGAAGGCCTGCGGTCGGGGACGCTCACACAAGAGGAGGTGGACGAATGGAGATCGCTGTGCCCCTCGTCGTAGGGGGCTTGGCAGGGCTTTCTGTCGCGACGGCGTGCGGGGCGGAACCTCGTGTGCCGCAGGTACCGCCGGCGGAGCTGGCACGTCAGGCGCTCGAGACGGTGGCAGAGAGGCTGCCGCGTGAACTGGTGGAAAACGATCTGCTGAAAAAGATCGCCCGTTCGTGGGCATCGCTGGCTCCGGCGCATCGCCTTGGCCTCGTGATCGAAGATGCTTCGGGACGTTTGGCGTTTCTGCTGCTATCGAGCGGTGTCTGCTGCGTTTTACTAACGATGGTGTCGTTATCGCCCCTCGGATTTGCCTTGGGACTTGTTGCTCCGTTTGCCGTTGGTGCCGCTCGGGATGGCTTTGAGAGCCGGTGCGAGCAACACGATGCAGAAGAGGCAATGCCCGAGGCGTTTACCGCACTTTCCATGTCGCTTGCCTCGGGACATTCGCTGGCCCAGGGCATGCGCTTTGTGGGCGCTCATGCGCAAGAGCCAGTGCATGCCGAGTTTTTGCGGGTGGCGGCGGCGATCGATTGCGGCATCTCGGCGACCGACGCGCTCGATGACTTGCTCGTGCGTATCGACGCCCCCGGTCTTTCGCTTGTGACCTTGGCGCTTAAGGTGTCTCAGCGCACCGGCGCTCCGCTTGCCGACTTACTGTCCGAGGCGTCGAGCATGGTGGGGGAGCGCATTGAGCTCAAGCGCCGCCTGGATGTTAAGACGTCGCAGGCTCGCATGTCTGCGCATATGGTCGCGGCGATGCCGGCGGGCATGTGCGCGGTGTTGGCGCTGCTTTCGGCAGATTTTCGTCGCGGTCTTGCGACGCCTGCCGGCGCGGGCGCTGTGGTGCTGGGTCTTGCCCTCAACGCCGTTGCCCTGGTGGTTATCCGGCGCATTATGCGGGTGGAGCTATGAGCGCCCCGGTTGCAGTTGCGGCTTGCCTGTGCGCCCTGAGTGTATTTGTCGCGACGGGTTTTGATCGGGCGGATGCACGCAAGATCGCAGGGGCCTGCAAGCGCGAGGCGGTGCTGGTCGCTGCCGCTGGTCGCTCGGTGGTCGATGCTCTGACCGCGCGAGTGAAGGGCGCGGTTGGAGCGGGCGGCCCGGCGCGAGTGTCGCTCGGCGAAGTGTCCGAGATGATCGATGTTGTGCGCTTGGGTCTTTCGGCCGGTCTTTCGTTTGATGCGGCGCTTGAGATTTTCTGCGCCAACCGCCGGTCAGTGCTGGCTCTTCGCCTTGAGCGCGCCTGCATGGCGTGGCAGGTGGGCGTGGGCACGCGTGAGGACGAGTTGTTGGCCGCCGCGCGCGACCTGGACGTGCGAGCGCTCGAGACCTTTGCCATCACGGTGGGGCAGGCGCTCGCCCTGGGTGCCCCACTTGCCGAGACGCTGGCCGCTCAAAGTCGCGAGATCCGTGCGGCTCATCGCGCCGCGGTCGAGCGCGAGATCGAGCGTGCGCCCGTCAAGCTGTTGATTCCCACCGGCACGCTCATCTTGCCGGCGTTGCTTCTGTCCATATTGGGCCCGCTGCTGGGAGCAGGCGGGATGATGTAGGGAGGAATACATGAACACGATGGTCGAAGTTGCTGACAAGGCTTGGAGCTGGGCTTTTTGCCGGGCGATTCACACTCGCCAGCATGCCAAGGAGCTGTTGCAGGAGGAGAGCGCGCAGGGTACCACCGAGTACGCCATTTTAGTGGGCGTACTTGTGGTGATCGCGATTATTGCCATCGTTGCATTTAAAGGCAAGGTTAAAGAGCTATGGGATGCGATCAGCGAGGGCATCAACAGCCTGTAGAGGGCGAGCGCCCCATCGGGGTGCTGCTGGTGTTTGCTTGCCTGACCGTGGCGATAGCGGTGGTGCTTTGGGGGCTTAACGCCGCGCGGCAGCAGCGTCCTGGGACCGCCTCAGATTTGGGCTCAGATTCGGCGGTGGCGTCTCAAAAAGATGAGATGCGAGATGCGGACGATTCGGATGTCGCTGTCACGGCGCAAACCTTTCTGCGGACGCTCGACAAGCGGTCTGGCACTGCGACGGATTCGCCTGAGGGCAACGCGATTGCGGTCCGGCTTGCATGGTCCGAGGACCGACCGATGACCGAAGCGGCAGCGGATATGCTGCGTGCCTATCGCGAGGTACCCACGGCACAACTTGCTCTGAGCGGCTATCTCGATATCAAGGGCAACGTGTGGGGCGCTATCGTGCGCGACGGACGCGGCTGGGTCGATATGGTGACGGTTGCCGCGGATACTGGCGATGCTTCGTGTCGTCTGCGCGCCGTGCGCCTGGTCCCGCAAACAATAAGCTCAAAGGAGGGGTCGTGAAATGCATGGCGTTCTGCGTGAGGAGGTTGCCCAAGCGACTGTGGAATACGCCATCGTCACGGTGGCGCTGTTATCGATCGTGCTGGCGATTGCGGGACTTTGGCGTGCTGGCACCGATGGGCGCTTGGCGGCGCTGGTTGAGCGGGCGGCATCCCATGGCGTTGCCTCGATGTCGGTTATCGACGCCGCTGCGGGCGCTAAGGACATCGCGTTGTATTGATATCGCGTGCGAGGACCGGGCGCAGTCTACGGTCGAGGCCGCTTTTTTGCTGCCGACGTTTCTGACACTCATCCTTCTCGCACTGCAACCGGTGTGCCTGCTCTATACGCGCGCGGTCATGGAGTCTGCCGCCGCCGAGACCGCGCGGCTCATGACCACGACGACGGCGGAGGGCGATGATCTTAAGGAGTTCACCCGCCGCCGGCTTGCCGCAGTGCCTAACGTTTCGATCTTTCATGCCGGCGGGCCGTTGTCGTGGGATATCGAGCTTGGCCGGGCCGGTGCGGGTGGCGTCTCGTCCGTGTCCGTTTCCGGCGAGGTCAAGCCGTTGCCTGTGATCGGTGCGTTTGCGCAGGCTATGGGTGGTACCGCCGAGGGCGGCTACGTTGAGCTCAAAGTCGATGTCTCGTATCAATCGCGTCCCGAATGGCTGGAGGGAGATTATGATTCGTGGATTGCTGCATGGGATTAGGCGCTGCCTGTTGCGGGTGACGCAAGGGTTTGCGGCCCGCCGTCGACCAGGCGCTCTCCGCAAACGAGGCGGCTTTATGGGTCGAGCCGGTATCGACCTGTTTATCGAAGACGGTGCCTACACCACGCTCTCCTCTGCGGTGGTCATCTTGGTGGTGCTCACGCTGCTGTTTTCGTCGACGGCGGCGATATGGAGCATGTCGCGTGCCGGGGATACCCAGGTGGCGGCCGATAGCGGCGCGCTGGCGGGTGCCAACGTAGTGTCGTCCTATCACACGGCTGCCACGGTGGTTGATGCGAGCATCTTGAGTCTGGGGCTGGCGGGGTTTGCCACGATCGGGACGGGCCTGGTCGCCATCCTCATCCCGGGTGCCGAACCAGTTGCCGGCAATATGGTCGACACCGGGATTGAGATCATTAAAACGCGCAACAAGTTTGCCAAAAGCGCATCGGAAGGCTTACAGAAAATCGAGACGGCTCTGCCGTATCTGATCGCCGCGCGTGCCACGCAGGCGGTGTCGGCGCAGGATACCGATAGTGTGACCTATACCGGTACGGCGCTTGCCGTGCCCAGGACATCCGAGTCTGATTTTGTTGCGCTCGAGGGTTCCGAGATCTCGACCGATGCCATTAAAGATGCGTCGGAAGATCTGGAGCGCGCGGCCGAGGAGCTACAAAAAGCATCGGAGGAGACGGCGAAGGCAAAGGAGCGTGCCTGGCTAGCGGATTGCGGTGGATCGGATAAAGGTTCGGTCGGCAGCTGTTCGTGTATGTGGGAGCGCGCGAAAAGCCTAACGGATCTCTCCGGTGTTCAAAATCCGCATTACTCATCGAGCGTTACGTGGGAGCCTCAAGTTGCCCTTGATCGCGCGAAGGACTACTACCATTGGCGTCTGACAAATGAGAAGCCCCACGGCTCGAGTGTCGAGATGAGGGCAGAGTCTGCGGCGCGTAAGGCGTTTTATACCTATGCGAGTGCGGAGGTCGATCGGGCATATATAACCGAGAACGGAGACAGGGTTTCCTCCTATATTCCACTGTTGCCGCGCAGCTCTGATGAGGTTCGGGCGACGGAGCTCTATACCGATGCGGTGTGGCCGACGAGCGTGAACGATGACAAGGCGTATCTGCATTACGGGACGACCTGCCCTAACTATAAGAAAGGGACGCCGAGCGGATTTGCTTCGGTTGCCGATTACGATGGACAGGATAAATGCAGCAAATGCCATTTTGGCGTTTTGTCGCTTGGTGCTGTTGCGGCGCCTTCAACCTCTATCGAAAACGGCTTTGAGTATCACTTTGACAAGTTTAAAGACGCCCTGGAGGACTACGTCGACTGTCGCAACAAGGAGCTCGAGCTCGAGCGTCAGACCGAGGACGAAGCCGACCGTGCGGGCAATGCGTTCGATACCGCCATCAAAGAACTTTCCGGTGAGCGTCCGCGTATCGCCCCACCTGGCCGCAACGGCGTAGTCGCCTTTGCAGTTTCGGGTGATATTACCAGCCCCGATCAACTTAACTCTTCGTTTAACACGGCGGTTGAGCTTGGCAGTCGCGGTGCCATCTCTGCCGCGGTGCTGGCGCCCGATGAGGCGACGGCGCAAAACAACGTGCTTTCGCGATTTTTCTCGACATTGAAGGAACGCTCGGGTGGCGTTGCCGGCGTACTTGATGGCGTCATGGATGTCTGGGGACGGCTGCTTGTGGGATACGGAGACATCCAAGGTTCGGCCGACGAACTTATGGACGAGATGATTAAGGGCCTAGGAGGGGGCAACGGTGCGTTGGACTCCATTGCATCGTGGCTCGGCGATACCGTTTCGGCGTCCGTGGCGGCGCTGGGTTTGGAACCGTGCGACTTGCGCCTGCGAAAGCCGGTGCTGACCGATTCCGCCAACGTCATTAAGAGTCCGGGGTCTGACATTGCCGGTCTCTCTCAAGCGCAAGACAAGCTGCGAAGTATTCCGTTGGGCGTGACCGATCCCAAGGCGCTTTGCGAGGCGTTGGAATATCAAGTCGAACGCACCATCAGCGGTACGGTGTTCACGCTTGCGGAGATTCCTCTGCCCGGCGGCGGCTCCATCCCGCTCACCGTCGATGTCGCCACGCTGGTTGGCGCTCTGGGCGGTGGGTCGTAATGAGTATCCGCATGCGTCTGCGCGAGGAGCACGCCCAAGCGACGGTGGAGATGGCAGTGGTTACGCCCGTTTTGCTGGTGCTGGCACTCATCGTGTACAACGTCATGATCTTTGCCAGTGCTGTCGCGCGCTTCGACCGCGTGGTGCCCGACATCGTGTTGGCGCACGCCGTGGCGTCGGAGGGGGAGGGCGACGAAAGCTCTGTCGATGCCTCGGCGACGGTCCAGACTCAAATTCTGAATGCCATGGAAGGCTATGACTTGCAGATCGAAGTGTCGAGCGAGCAAGGCGCGGAGGCATCGGATGGTGGTCTGCTCTCCCTATCCGGTACGTTTAGGACCTACACCTGCACCATGCACTATGAGCCGTGGCCGACTTCTCTCAGCATCGCTGGCGTTCCGCTGGGGGCGCCGACAACGTTGTCGCACGAGCGCACGGTGACGGTCGATCCATGGCGTCCGGGGGTGGTCATGTGACCGCGGTCTCGTCCTACATCGCCTACGCGCGGGCACTCAACAGGCTGGGTTGGACGCCGGCCGAGTTTGCGGTGGCGGAGTCGTTTGTCGTGCGCCTGCGCGGCATGCTGGGACGGCGTCCGGTTGCCGCCAACGGCTTGCCGCTCGTCATGGCGTTTCCACGCTGCTCTTCGGTCCATACGTGTTTTATGGCCTATCCCATCGACATCGCCTTCATCGATCGCGACGGCAATATCCTCGCGCGCTACGAAAACGTATGTCCCTGGCGTATGTGCTCCTGCCCCGGCGCCTGGGCCGCACTAGAGCGCTCTTCAATCATTGTTTCGACCCCTGCTCTCCAACGCGTGCCGGCTTAAGAATTGGCGACAGCGGACTTTCGTCATACGAAATTGGGTAAGATGGAGGAGAAGATGCATGGATGTTGAGATCCATCCCAACGCTAAAAAGCACCTGACGGAAAAGCAGGTGCTTAGCGCTTGGCTTGCGGTTACTGAGTGCATTCGTCGCGAGCCGAAGGGCGAGCCGCTGAGATGGCTTGCGATTGGATGGCTCCCAGACGGACGAAGCGTGGAGCTTGTCGCGGTCGAGCTTGTCCGTGGGGGCTTATCATTCATGCCTTGTCTCCAGTCCAGAAGAAATTTTGGCAGGAGATTGAACGGGCTCGGCAAAGGGGTCGATGATGGGCAAGACGTATACGGCCGCTAATGGTCAGGTTGTAACGGATGAAATGATTGACGCGTGGTGCGAGTCGTACGAGCGCGGAGAGTTTCCGGATGGCGAACACACCGTTGGTGGGATCGTGCATGGACGGCCCCCACTCTCAGGTGAGGGGACGGCAACGCTGTCGGTCAAGATTCCTCTGGGAATGAAGGAGGCCATTCGTCGACGGGCGGCTGCCGAGGGGATGACTCCAAGTGAGTTTGCCCGTGCGGCTCTGAGCGAAAAACTTCTTGCTGCCGGCTGATGCCTCTGACGTGCCGATTTAAAGAACCGAGGCTGTGCTCAAAAACTTTTTTAAAATTCTCGGTTGACCGGAACGCGTCCTTGGTTATACTAATCAAGCCTTGAAACAAGGCACACCTCAAATGGCTGGGTAGCTCAGTTGGTAGAGCAGAGGACTGAAAATCCTCGTGTCAGGGGTTCGATTCCCTTCCCCGCCACCTTGAATTGACTAGGACCTCTGCAAAGGGGTCCTTTTCTTTTATGCAGCTCCCACATGGAATCGAACCCCGTGAGGGCGCGGAGCTGAGTAAACGCGTAAGCGTTTGCCAGCGCAGCTCGCAAGGCGCGTAAGCGCCGCAGCGGTCCGTCCGCGCAGCGCGCGGACGCGATTCCCTTCCCCGCCACCTTGAATTGACTAGGACCTCTGCAAAGGGGTCCTTTTCTTTTATGTAGGGTTCTGCGGAAACTGCGTCCCAGAATAAGGGCTCAGAACGGGACACACTTTCCGGTGCCTGCCTCCGGCGCGCGTACACACCTCGTCGCACCATTCCGAGCCCGCCCGCCCCAGACATTCCTCCCACTTTCGCGTCACTTTACAGACCGTTCGGTCGCCTGTCCGCACACGCGGGTATACTCAAAACGATACTTATCCTATGCAATACGATGCGGGTTCGACCTGCATGATCCGAAGGGGGCAGTGATGGAGAGGATACTCGGCGTTAATCTCTCTGGCTGGTTTATTCCCGAGCCTTGGGTGACCCCGTCGCTGTACGCGGCGACCGGTGCATCCAACGCGGCCGAGCTACAGGAGGCCATGGGTACCGCCGCCTATAACGAGCGCATGCGCCGCCATTACGAGACGTTTGTGAGCGAGGACGATTTTCGTCGCATGGCGCAGATCGGTCTCAATGCCGTGCGTCTGCCGGTGCCCTGGTATGCCTTTGGCTCACAGGAGTCCGATGCCTCCTACATATCGGTTGTCGATTACATCGACCGCGCAATTGAGTGGGCTGCCAAATACGACATCCGCGTGCTGCTCGATCTGGCAACCGTGCCCGGTGGCCAGGGCGATTCCAACGATTCGCCCACCACGCCGGAGGCTGTTGCCGAGTGGCATTCGTCCACCAACGGCCGTCATGTCGCACTCGACGTGCTCGAGCGCTTGGCCGATCGCTATGGCGAGGCCGAGAGCCTGCTGGGCATTGAGCTGCTGGACACGCCGCAGATGAGCGTTCGCAAGAGCCTCTTCACCATGACGGATGGCATTCCGGCCCACTACCTGCGCAATTTCTATCGCGATGCCTACGAGCTCGTTCGTTCGTATATGCCCGAGGATAAGATCGTCGTCTTCTCGTCGTCGGGGCATCCCAGCGAGTGGAAGCATTTTATGCGCGGCGCCAAGTACAAGAACGTCTACATGGACCTTCACCTGTACCATTACCGTGACGAATATGCGCTCGACATCACGAGCCCCCGCGGGCTGACGACGGCGATTTCGCGCAACAAGCGCGAGCTCAAAGAGGCGATTTCGACTGGGTTCCCCGTGCTGGTGGGCGAATGGTCGGGTGCGGCGATCTTTGCCAACTCGTCGGTTACGCCCGAGGGCCGCAATGCCTACGAGCGCGTGTTTATCGCCAACCAGCTGGCTTCGTTTGCGCCGGCTGCCGGTTGGTTCTTCCAAACGTGGAAGACCGAGAAGCGCATTGCAGCATGGGACGCCCGCGCGGCGCTCGGTACGCTCGAGCGCGGCATGATTGAATAGGTTGATATGACGCAAAACAGCGCCCATACGGGCAAACTCTATGTGGTCGGCACGCCCATCGGCAACCTAGGCGACCTGTCCCCGCGCGTTGGCGAGGCTTTTGCCGCCGCCGATGCCATTTGCTGCGAAGACACGCGTGTGACGTCAAAGCTGCTGATGCACCTGGGCATTTCCAAGCCGCTTGTCCGTTGCGACGAGAATGTGATCGCTAGCCGCGCTGCCGGCCTGGTCGACCGTCTGCTGGCGGGGGAGACCCTCGCCTTTGCCTCGGACGCCGGCATGCCGAGCGTGTCCGATCCCGGCCAGGCGCTGGTCGAGGCGGCGCGTGAGGCCGATGTGCCCGTCGAAGTTATTCCCGGGCCCTCTGCTTGCGTCACGGCGCTCGTTTCGTCCGGCATTCCCTGCGAGCATTTTTTCTTCGAGGGCTTTTTGGGCCGAAAGCACGGCGACCGTGTGCGCCGTTTGCAGCGCCTTGCCGTGGTGCCTGGCGCACTCATCTTCTACGAGTCTCCACATCGTATCGTGGCGACGCTCGAGGCCGTGGCGGAGGTCTTTCCCCAGCGTGAGGTCGCCGTCTGCCGCGAACTCACCAAGCTGCACGAGGAGGTCTTGCGCGGGCCCGCTGACCAGCTTGCCGAGGAGCTGCGTGCTCGCGGCGAGGTAAAGGGCGAGATTGCGCTGGTCATCGCGCCGCCGAGCGAGGACGAGGAGGCCGGCATCGCGCCGGTTGGCGCTGCGGTAGCGGATCCCGACGAGGCCCTGCGCGAGGATATCCGCACCGCGCTCGAGGAGGGGGAGCCCGCCTCTGCGGTGGCCAAGCGCCTGTCTCAGAAGTATTCGCGCCGCAAGCGCGATGTCTATGCCATGGTGCTCGATATGCAATAGATGGAGGATATCCAGCCCTTGCGCTAGAATCATCCCCTGTATGCAACGTTTTTCTGGAGGACAAACCCCATGGATCAAAGCAAGCCTTCGTTCTTTATCACGACGCCCATCTACTACGTCAACGCCGATCCGCACCTGGGCACGGCTTATTCCACCATCATCGCCGACGTTCAGGCTCGCTATCGCCGCTCCGCCGGCTATAACGTCAAGTTCCTGACCGGCATGGACGAGCACGGCGAGAAGGTCGCCGAGGCCGCAGCCAAGCATGGCATGACGCCGCAGGAGTGGACCGATAGCCAGGCCCCGCACTTCAAGGAGCTTTGGAGCAAGCTCGAGATTTCCAACGACGACTTCATCCGCACCACCGAGCCGCGCCAGCATCATGCCGTGCAGTATCTGTGGGAGCGCATGAAGGAGTCCGGTTACCTGTATAAGGGCAGCTACGACGGTTGGTATTGCGTGCCTGACGAGACCTACTTCACCGATACGCAGGTCCAGAAGGGCGACGAGGAGTACGGCAGCGTCGGCCAGCATCTATGCCCCGACTGCCACCGTCCGCTCGAGCGCGTGCAGGAGGAGTCCTACTTCTTTAAGCTTTCCGCCTTCCAGGACAAGCTTCTCAAGCTCTATGACGAGCACCCCGACTTTGTCGAGCCTGCGTTCCGCATGAACGAGGTACGTAGCTTTGTCGAGGGCGGCCTTAACGACCTTTCCGTGAGCCGTACGAGCTTTGACTGGGGCATTCAGGTCCCGTTTGACGAGGGTCACGTGACCTACGTGTGGTTCGATGCGCTGCTCAACTATATGACTGCCGTCGGCTACGGTGTCGACACCGACGAGGCCCGTGCCGAGCTGGCCTATCGCTGGCCCGCGCAGTTCCATATTGTAGGTAAGGACATCATTCGCTTCCACTGCGTCATTTGGCCCGCCATGCTCATGGCCATCGGCGAGGCCCTGCCCGAGCACGTCTTTGCCCACGGCTTCCTGACCGTGCGCAATGCCGAGACCGGCAAGGCCGAGAAGATGTCCAAGAGCCGCGGCAACGCCATCGCTCCGCAGGATGTTATCGACATGCTGGGCGTCGAGGGCTACCGCTATTACTTTATGACCGACGTGGTCCCCGGCACCGACGGCGCCATCAGTTTCGATCGCATGGAGCAGGTCTACAACGCCGATCTGGCCAACAGCTGGGGCAACCTCATTTCGCGCTCGCTCAACATGAGCGCAAAGTACTTTGACGGCTGCGCCCCGGCTAAACCGGCGTCTGCCGACGCGTTCGATAACCCGCTGGCAAAGATTGCCGATGGCCTGGTCGACCGCTACATGGCCAAGATGGACGTGCTCGATTACGGCGGAGCCAAGGATGAGGTCATGGAGCTCATCCACGCCGCCAACCACTACATCGAGGACTCCGAGCCCTGGGCGCTTGCCAAGGACGAGGCCAAGGCTGACGAGCTGGCATTTGTGATCTACAACCTGCTCGAGGCCATCCGCATCGCCGCCCACCTGCTGATGCCGCTCATGCCCCAGACTTCTGCCGAGGCTCTGCGCCGCCTGTCCTGTGAGGGCGAGGCCGCGAGCGACGACCTCAAGGGCATTTGCACTTGGGGCCTGCTTGCTGGTGGTCAGCCCGTCGAGAAGGGCGATCCGCTGTTCCCGCGTCTGGCGTAGAGACCGCGCGAGCGCCATATCGGCAATTTGATGTTTAGATGTAAGGGCATGGCCGCAACGGTCCATGCCCTTTCGTTTCAAGACGCCGCCATCATGCTAAGGAGGCAACTATGACAACTTCGCCTTTGGCAAACCCCACGGCAACAAGGGAGCTGCTGGAGGAGTTTGGCCTTGCGACCAAGCACCGCCTGGGCCAAAACTTCCTGATCGACAACCATGTGATCGAACGCATCTGTGAGCTCGCTGAGCTTGCAGGTGACGAGCGCGTACTCGAGGTGGGTCCGGGTTGCGGTACGTTGACACTTGCGTTGCTGCAGGAGGCGGCGTGCGTCACGTCGATCGAGGCAGATCCCGAGCTCGAGCCGGTGCTCGATGCTCACGCCGCCGACTATGCCAACTTCCGCTTTATCATGGGCGACGCGCTCAAGGTGACGCCGGAGCAGATTGAGCAGGCTGCGGGCGGTGAGCCGACGGTATTTGTCGCGAACTTGCCCTATAACGTGGCGGCGACGATCATTTTGCAATTTTTCCAGACGATGCCGGCGCTCAAGCGCGCCGTCGTCATGGTGCAAAAGGAGGTTGCCGATCGCATTGCCGCAGTGCCGGGCAACAAGACCTATGGCGGCTATACGGCAAAGCTCGGCCTGTATGCGCAGGTGACGGGTCGCTTTGAGGTGCCGCCGCGTTGCTTTATGCCGGCGCCGCACGTGGACTCGGCTGTCGTGCGTATCGACCGTGTTGACGGCGTGGTGCCCGAAGGGCTCGATCGCGAATTTGTGGCCCGCGTGATCGATGCTGCATTTGCCCAGCGTCGCAAGACCATCCGCAATTCCATGAGCGCCAACGGCTTTGCCAAGGACGTGCTCGATGCCGCCTTTGAGGCTTGCGGTATCGCACCCACCACGCGCGCCGAGACGCTCGGCGTCGCCGACTTTGTGTGCCTGGCTCGGGAGCTTTCCCATGACGCTTAATGCCGAACGCGTGACGTTTACCAAGAAAAAGAAGACGGTTGCTTGTCCCGTGCCCTTGGCACCGCTTGCCGACACACATGCGCATCTGCTTTCGTTCTGGGGCAAGGATGTGCCCGAGACACTCGTGCGTGCCAAGGCGGCAGGCATCGACCTGTTGGTGACGGTCTTCGACCCCATCGCCGACAAGCGCAGCGTGACGGACTATAGCGACTGGCTCGTGCGCGAAATTCTGCCGATGCAGGATATCCCGCAGATCAAGTATCTTGCCGGCGTGCATCCGTATGGCGCGCCGGACTATACCGACGACATTCACGCGCAGGTTGTTGCTGCGCTTGATGACCCTTTGTGTGCCGGTATTGGCGAAATCGGTCTGGACTACCACATGGATTACGACGACGACATCACGCCGGCGCCCCACAGCGTGCAGATTGATTGCATGGCGCGCCAGCTCGAGCTTGCCGTGTGTCGTAACGTGCCGGTGGAGCTGCATCTGCGTCACGAGGACATGGACCAGGAGCGTACCTCGCACGTGGACGCCTACAACGTGCTTCGTGAGGTGGGCGTGCCCCAGGCCGGTTGTGTGCTGCACTGTTTTGGCGAGGACCGCGCCACGATGGAGCGCTTTGTGAAGCTGGGCTGCTATATCGCCTATGGTGGTGCGGCCACCTTTAAGCGCAACGACGACGTGCGCGAGGCATTTGCGGCGACCCCGCTCGACCGCATTTTGTTCGAGACGGATTGCCCGTATATGGCTCCGGAGCCCATCCGCGGTCTTGAATGCGAGCCCGCAATGATCTCCATTACGGCAAACGCGCTGGTTAACGACCGTGTCGATCGCACTGGTGAGGACGCCGAAACAATCGCGCAAGCCGCTTGGGAAAATGCCTGCAAACTTTTTCAAAAATAGTTCTTGCGTTCGCGATGGCGCTCCGTTATTCTAATTCCTGCACGCGGGTGTGGCGGAATTGGCAGACGCGTACGGTTCAGGTCCGTATGGGGGCAACCCCATGAAGGTTCAAGTCCTTTCGCCCGCACCATTGATTGAAAGAGCTCCCAGCAATGGGGGCTTTTTTGTTATGCACGATCTCCTTGGACGGGTATCCTAATGGCAACGTGTGCCTATCAGAGGAGAGACCATGCTGTTTTCCGGTATCATCGCTGCCCTTACGAGCCTTTTGATTCCCATCATCATCCTGCTGCTGTTGCTTCCCAACGCCTGCTACGTCGTTGAGCAGCAGCACGCTGTGATCATCGAGCGCTTGGGTAAGTTCAATCGTATCGTCAACGCGGGCTTCCACGTGAAGGTGCCCGTGATCGACCGCAAGGCCGCCACGGTGAGCCTGCGCACCATGAAAAACGGTTTTGGCATCGACGTTAAGACCCAGGACAACGTGACCATCGGTCTTGAGGTCTCCGCTCAGTACCACGTGAGCTACGACATGGGCGCCGGCCCGGCAGATTCGGGCATCTACAAGAGCTACTACATGCTGCAGGAGCCCGTCGACCAGATGCGTGACTTCATCACCGACGCCCTGCGCTCTTCGATTCCTGTCTACACACTCGATGAGGTCTTTGCCAAGAAGGATGACATCGCCAAGGATGTCAACGCTACCGTTTCCGAGCAGATGGCCGCCTACGGCTTCACCCTCGTGTCGACGCTCATCACCAAAATCGCACTGCCGACCGAGGTTGAGAACTCCATGAACGACATCAACGCCGCCCAGCGCAAGCGCGCTGCGGCACAGGAGCTCGCCGAGGCAGACCGCATCAAGCGCGTCACCGAGGCGACCGCCGAGGCCGAGGCAATGGAAAAGGCGGGCGAGGGCATCGCCAACCAGCGCAAGGCCATCGCACTGGGTATCAAAGATTCGCTCGAGATCATCCAGGAGACGGGTGTCGGCAATGACGAGGCCAACCAACTGTTCATGTTTACGCAGTGGTCCGAGATGATGACGGAGTTCGCTCGCACGGGTAAAACCTCGACGGTCGTGCTGCCGAGCGACTTTTCGCAGTCGGCCTCGATGTTCGAGCAGATGCTGGCCGCCGGCAAAGTTCAAAACGATTCGAAGGAGTAGACGCGCGTGAAATACACCGTCGTTTGCGTCGGTAAGCTCAAGGAGCGCTTTTGGAAGGACGCGTGCGCTGAGTACACCAAGCGCCTAGGTGCCTATGCCAAGGTGGATATCCGCGAGGTGGCCGATATCGACCCGGCTAAGGCGGGCGGCGTGGATGCCGCGCGCGACAAGGAGGGGGCGGCGATTCTTGCCGCCTTGCCATCTCGAGCGCATTTGATCCTGCTGGCTATCGAGGGCAAGGAGCGCTCGAGCGAGGAGTTTTCGGCGAGGCTCGACGATCTTATGCTGCGAGGCAGCAGCGACATTGCCTTTGTAATCGGCGGTTCGGACGGCGTGAGTGATGAGGTGCGCGCCCGCGCCGACGAGATGCTCAGCTTTGGACGCATTACCTTGCCGCATAACCTGGCGCGTGTGGTGCTGCTAGAGCAGATTTACCGTGCCTGCAAGATCAGTCGTGGCGAGCCGTATCACAAATAGGTCGGCAATACGAAACAATGGCGTGGGACAATACCTTTCGTTTTGAGGAATGTGTCTGAAAGGACTATGAGATATGAAGATTGGATTTGTCGGTTTTGGCAATATGGCGAGCGCTATGGCCGATGGCTGGATCGCTGCCGGTGTAGCTGCGAGCGACATGTGCGCCTGCGCGGGTCGCTACGACGCACTGGTTGAGCGCTGCGAGGCGCGCGGCATGGTCGCCTGCCACGATGCCGCCGAGGTTGTCGCCGCATCCGATATCGTGGTCGCTGCGGTCAAACCGTACATGATCGAGAAGGTATTCGCCCCGCTCAAGGACGCTCTTGCCAAAAAGGTCGTTCTGTCGGTTGCCTGGACCTGGGACAGTGCCAAGTGGGAGCAGGTCCTGCCGGGCGTCGCACATATCTCGACGGTGCCCAACACGCCGGTTTCGGTGGGCGAGGGCGTCATCGCCTGCGAGAAGGCTTCGACGCTTAACGACGAGCAGCGTGCTGTGGTGCTCGACCTGCTCGGTAAGCTTGGCGCTGTCGTCGAGCTCGACACAAGCCTGCTGTTTGTGGGCGGCACGGTGGGTGGTTGCGCTCCGGCGTTTGTCGCCATGGCAATCGAGGCCCTGGGCGATGCGGCGGTCAAGCACGGTATCCCGCGTGCGGATGCTTATCGCATTGTGAGCCAGATGGTGCTGGGTACGGCAAAGCTGCAGCTTGCAACTGGCCAGCATCCTGCGGCGATGAAGGATGCCGTATGCTCGCCCGGTGGTGCCACCATCAAGGGCGTCGTTGCGCTCGAGGACGCCGGCATGCGCAGCGCCCTGGTCAAGGCAATCGACGCAACCCTCCAGTAAAACCGACCAAAAAAGGGACAGGTTTATGTTGGCAGGTTTTTCCTGCGGTTTTGTCCTTTTAGCGAAAAGTGCCCCGCAACTGGCTCAATTCCAGTTGCGGGGCACTTGCGTTTGCCCAGATAAAACCGACCAAAATAAACCTGTCCCTTTTTGGCAGGTTAGTCCCAGAAGCTGTCTTCTTTGTCCTCGGACTTGGGGCCGCGGTCGACATACATCTTATGGGTGCGCTTCTCCATTACAAAGGCAATAATCGCAAACAGCAGGATGCCGCCGGCGAAAAGGATGGCAAAACCGGTGCGGGTGCCAAACAAAAAGGAAAAAACTGGGTCCATTGGGTGCCTTCTTGCGTAGTTGAGTTGGGTCGTAAACGCTCATAAGTATATACTTGCCCATACATGTACAAGGTTGCAACCTAAATGGAATGTATATCGCCGGAGGATCTAATGCTTGATATCAAGTTTGTTCGCGAGAACCCCGATGCCATCGATGTCGCCATGGCTAACCGCCAGACGTCTTGGGATCGCGAGAAGTTCTTTGAGCTCGACGACGAGCGTCGTGCCGTCATCACCGAGGTCGAGGAACTTCAAGCCACGCGCAATGCCGAGTCCAAGAAGATCGGCGCCCTGATGAAGGAGGGCAAGAAGGACGAGGCCGAGGCCGCCAAAGAGGCCGTGCGCGCCGTCAACGAGAAGATTGACGGTCTGGCCGAGCGCCGCACCGCCCTCGAGCAGGAGCAGTACGACTTCATGGCTCACCTGCCCAACATTCCTTGCGAGGCCACGCCGTACGGCAAGGACGAGGACGAGAACATCGAGCGCCGTCGTTGGGGCACCCCGCGCGAGTTCGACTTCGACTTTAAGCCGCACTGGGATCTGGGCACCGACCTCGACATCCTTGACTTCGAGCGCGGCAACAAGCTCTCCGGCAGCCGCTTCACCGTTCTCGGTGGCGCCGGCGCCCGTCTTGAGCGCGCCCTCATCAACTTCTTCCTCGATACGCACACCAGCCGTGGTTTTAAGGAGTGGTGGCCGCCCATCGTCGTCAAGCGTCAGACCATGTTCGGCACGGGCCAGCTGCCCAAGTTCGAGGACGACGCCTATCACGTCTCGGGCGACAACTTCCTGATCCCCACCGCCGAGGTCGTGCTCACCAACCTGCACGCCGGTGAGGTCCTCGACGCCGATACCCTGCCGCGCCGCTACACCGCCTTCACCCCCTGCTTCCGCGAGGAGGCCGGCTCCGCTGGTCGCGATACCCGCGGCATCATTCGCCAGCACGAGTTCGACAAGGTCGAGATGGTCAAGTTTGCCAAGCCGGAGGAGTCCGACGAGGAGCTCGAGAGCATGACCGCCGAGGCCGAGTTCCTGCTGCAGCAGCTGGGTCTTCCGTATCGCGTGATTAGCCTGTGCACCGGCGACCTGGGCTTCTCTGCCCGTCAGACCTACGACGTCGAGGTCTGGCTGCCGAGCTACAACGCCTACAAGGAGATCAGCTCCTGCTCCAACTGCGGTGACTTCCAGGCCCGTCGCGCCAACATCAAGTATCGCGACCCCGAGAACTTCAAGGGTTCGCGCTATCTGCACACCCTCAACGGTTCCGGTCTGCCGGCTGGCCGTACCATGGCAGCCATTCTGGAGAACTACCAGAACGCTGACGGCACCATCACGATCCCCGAGGTTCTGCGCCCCTACATGGGCGGCCTCGAGAAGATCGAGCCGGTCGCGTAGATTGGCTGCATAAGCGATTTGCTAGGGCACTCCTTTTTGGGGTGCCCTTTTTGTGTGCGGCCATACCATGCTGTGCGGACAGCTCAATAGAAAACACACGAACAACTGTTCTGTATACAGCCATCTACCTGTTATGCTTTTGCTAAATAAGAGCGAGAGAAAGGGGACGCGATGGAGCTGTTTGATGATCGGGTGGTTTTGTTTGAGAGCGACGAGGGCGGGGAGTACCTGCTTGTGACGTGTGAGCCGTCTGGCATGGGTGGCCTGGTGGTTCGACAGACGAGCGAGGGTCCGTTGACCCAATGGTGCTACGAGGAGTCGCCGCATGTGGTTGAGACGTTTGTGGCGCACGAGGGGCTTGTGGCCCTGGAGCATTTCTATGGGGTCCGGACATCTAACCAGGTTGCTCGCATGTTGAGTATCTCGTTTGCCGATTATGATTGTGCCCAGCGGGTGAGATCGCTCCTGAGGGAACTTGATGCTAAGTTTGACGTGATCGAAAAGCCAATCGATCGTACGGGGAACGACGGTATATGCGGAGCAGCATGACAAAACTGCGTTCCACAAAAAAGTTTGAGATTGCGCTTGACTCCAATAAGCTAAAGTGGTTTTATATGTTTTGCGCTGCGGCGTTACCTCAGCTGGATAGAGGGTCTGACTACGAATCAGAACGTCATAGGTTCGAATCCTATACGCCGCACCAATTGAAATTGAAAGCCTCCGGCAACGGGGGCTTTTCTTTTATGCTGCCACCGCATGGATTCGAACCTCGGTCGAGGCGCGGGCGTCAAGAAAACGCGGAGCGTTTTAGCCCGCGGGCGAGCGCGCCGGCAGGCGGGCGAAGCCGGTGCGGATCCGCGCAGCGGATGCGCGGAATCCTATACGCCGCACCAATTGAAATTGAAAGCCTCCGGCAACGGGGGCTTTTCTTTTATGGCAACACCGCATGGATTCGAACCTCGATCGAGGCACGAACAACTTAATTATCACTCCGTAAAATTTTTTCTAATTGTCGCTTGACCCATCGGGGGCTCGCGTGCATAATAATCCGTGCGTTGCGGCGTTACCTCAGCTGGATAGAGGGTCTGACTACGAATCAGAACGTCATAGGTTCGAATCCTATACGCCGCACCAACTGAACTTTAAAGCCTCCGGTAACGGAGGCTTTTCTTATATATCGACATACTTGAGGAGTTGCTTTCGCCGTGTTTGAAAGTATCGAGTCGATCGACTGCATCAAATGATTAAAAATCAAATTCGATAACTTTTTTTGAAAAACGCTTGACGATTATTCAGTCCATGTGCATAATAATCAACAAGTCGCGGCGTTACCTCAGCTGGATAGAGGGTCTGACTACGAATCAGAACGTCATAGGTTCGAATCCTATACGCCGCACCATTTGAGATTAAAGCTCCCGGCAACGGGGGCTTTTCTTTTACGTAAACACCGCATGGATTCGAACCTCGGTCGAGGCGCGGGCGTAAAGCGGACGATTTCCTGTCGACTCGTGTAAGATTCCGAGTAGATGTCGCGACTAATTCGCGACCACTCCTTCTTCAAGCGACCGATCAGGGTGATACTTCGTGGCAGAGCGTCCGACATACAAGCTCAGGTTTCTCGATCCCAAAAAGCGCTTTCCGGCGATGCCCGAGCAGCCTGCGGGACGTTCATATGGCGTGGTCTGGAAACTCTTTGGCGAGGATCAGCATGAATCTTGCTATGTCGTCGAATTCGTTGGCAAAAGCCATGTGTCGCTTTTGGGCTATGTAAGCGTTTCGGGCGAGGTGTACAAGGTGGACCGCCCCGTTAGCGAGACTCCGCTGCCCAACGATCCCGACATGGAACTGGTCCTTGACGAGTCGGACTCCGGTATTGGTGAGATTGTGGTTCGGGGAGCCAACGGCACAATGCGCGCGTGCGCGCGAACCGTCGGCTCTCCCGAAGGCCCCATGCGCGAGCAGTCCGACCACGAGACATGGAATTCGACCCGCTCCCTTCCTTACGGCGAGTTCATGGCATCGATGTTCCTGCGCTACGTGATATTCGCTGACTCCGAAAATGCCATTGCGAGCACGGCGGACGCCGGCGGACTCGACGAGGGTATGCAAAATGTTATCGACAAGATCAAGCTCGTAAAGTTGCCCGAGCCGGTCGAGGTGTTTTTGGGCTTTAACACGGCACCGCTCCCTGATGCTATCGAGACGCTGCTTTACCGCGTTGACCATGCCGAGAATCCGAGCGGTATCGAGCGCTATGCCGCCGCCCTTATGAGTGAAATTGACTTGCCCCGCTTGCGCACCATCGCCGCTAAGTCCGAGATGAGCCTGGCTCGCATCGATCGCTCAAAGCTTTTCTATCTCAATTTTGATCGCAGCCTGCTGGACCAGGACGAGATTGACATGCTGCTTGCCATCGAGTGCCGTCTTAACCGTCTCTCCGGCATCCTTGAGCACATCGGGGCCGGATTGGTCCCTGCGGCATCCTCGCCGAGCCTTGAGGGCTGCGCGCTCTTTGATGCGTGGCATATCGCCAAGACGACCAACGATGTTCCCCGACTGCTCGATACGGCCTCGAGCGATAACCCGTGGGGCAAACCGGGTACGGTGGCTTGCCAGCCGGGCGGTGAGTGGGATGTGCGTACCCGCTTCGCGCGTATTGTCGAGGCGCTTAACGTGGCCACGCGGCTCGACTATACCTATCGGGCAAACGTTGCCGAGGGGATCATGCTCGTTCGGTTTGGGCAGTCTGTCGTTGATGCTATGCCACAACGTGAATACGACGCTCAAGATGACGCCTGGCGCGAGTTGGACGAGGACACGCGCGCGATCTGGGCCGCGGAGCACGATGCGCGCGTGGCGCTCACGCTTGCGGCAGCGTGTTTTGCCGCGGGCACCTGCATCACGCGCTGCTATGTGCAGATTGCTGCTCCCGACAGTGAGCAGGGCGAGTGCGTTGTCGCAACGTATTTCTTTGGGCGCGCGGCCTATCTGGCCGATTGCGTGCCTGTCGCCAAGGATCTTGAGAGCATGGACATGGACGATATGCCGTGCAAGCGTGTGCTTGAGGCATATGAGTCAACCGCTCCGGAGACGATTGAACCTGCGGAGGTTCATGCTCGTCCGCGTGATGACCATCGCACGCTGCCGCCGGCGCTGCGCGATCTGCTGCTTGCCGATACGGCTGACGAGTTGGAGGTCATGGAAGAGGACGACGGCCCATACGTGGCCCGTGTTGTTGAATTGCGCGAGCAGGCAATAGTCGACCGTACAGGTGCTTTTGAAGGCTTTTCCCGTCTTGTCGAGGAGTTGGAGGCTAAGTGCGCCGTCGCCGAGCTTTTGGCGACAGGTCCGGTTCAAACGCAGTTTTGCGATAACCAGCTGGTGCGCATGGTGCTACCGGTGTTGGAAGAAGACCGCTCTGTGCGAATCCTTCGTGCGCCCGATGCGCTGTACTTTGCCCAGCACGAGATCTGCAGTTTTTACGCCGAGCAAGAGGACTTTGAACGAGCACTGCCCGAGGTGCGCCATCTTTACGATCTGGCGCGCTCGTCCATGCAGTCGCACTTTGCGCTCATCAACGTGCTCGCGCGTCTGGAGCGCTTTGACGAGATTATCGAGGTGGCGCGCCACGGCCTACGTATTGCCAGCGATCGTTCTGCAATCGGCTACCTGTTCTATCGCTTGGCGTTTGCCTATTGGAATTGCGATCAGCTCGACCTGGCGCTGGCTTGTTACCGTCTGGTGCCGCGAGGCGAGGAGTCGGGCAGCAGCGCGCTGGAAGAAATGCAGAGCCTTATGAACGAGATGGGCGTCAGCGAGCCTCCGACGTTCGAGGAAGCGGTCGAGACCATCCGCAGGGCTGGACTCGAATTGCCGCCCGTGCCCGCGGTGGCCAACCAGCTTGCGGATGCCGCCGTGCAGCTGGTCGATAACGGCTTCTTTTTCCTGGCGCGCGGTTGCATCTTCCAAATGTGGCGTACCATGGGCAACGACGAGCTCGGCTCCCTCAACCGCTCGCTGGGGTAGGCGAAGCTTTCAAGAAGGAAAGGCTGCTAGGCAATTAGAAAATTTCCTCTTGCCCATCCTTGGCTGTTTGGTTACTATAGAACGGCTGTTACGGAGAGCTGACCGAGAGGCCGAAGGTGCTCGCCTGCTAAGCGAGTATGCCCCAAAAGGGCATCTGGGGTTCGAATCCCCAGCTCTCCGCCAGTATGACTTGAAAGAAGGGTCCCATTTGGGGCCCTTTTTTGTGCGGAGAAAGGAGGCTGGGGATTCGAACCCGAGAGGGCACGGGCGTTAAGCAAACGCGAAAGCGTTTGTAGCCCGTGGGCGAAAAGCCGCCAGGCTTTGAAGCCGGAGGGCATGCGCAGCATGCCCGGACATCCCCAGCTCTCCGCCAGTACGAATTTGAAGAAGGGTCCCATTTGGGGCCCTTTTTATTATCAAGAATGGCGGCTGGGGATTCGAACCCTCAAAAAAGGAGGCATCATTTCGGACGCCTCCTTTCAGCGGACTTATTATTCTTGCGCACTACACCTCGGGCGCCTTGGCGACGGTCTCGCTTTCTGCTGTGAGCGGGCGGTTGTCGATGCGACGGCCCAAGCGATCAAGCTTCACAAGGAGCCATTCAATGGGATTCGGCCCTGCGCCTTCCTCGTCGGCAACTAGGTCCATGACGGCGATCTTGGTGCCGTCCTGCTTGAGCGTGACGCTGCCCACCTTGTCGCCCACATGCACCGTGCCCGAAAGATCGTCGTAGCTAACCTTTTCGGTCACCTCGCCGGCAAGGGAAAACACGGTCGCTTGCGCCGTGGGGTCGGCGAGCGTGGCGTCGATCGTCTTATCCGTCCAGTCGGTTTGACCGATGCGCGCCATAAGCGGGTTGCCGTTGGCGGTCTTTTCCTGCGTGTTGGCGATCGCGACCGTCACCTTGTGACCGTAGTACCAATTGGCAAGGGTTGCGGTATCGGTAAAGCGCTGGTCGGTGGTGGTGGAGTTCAAAACGACGGTGTAGATCTCGTCGCCATCGCGGTTGTAGGCGCTCGTGAAGCAATAGCCTGCATCGTCGGTAGTGCCGGTCTTGCCACCGATGTTGCCATCTTGGCCCAGCAAATAGTTATGCGTGTCCATGGAATGCGAATGGTCGGTGCCGTCGGCGCCCGTGACCTCGATCCAGGAATCCTCGCTCGCTACGACCTCGCGGATCGTGTCGTTTTTCATGGCCTCCTGCATCATCAGCGCTACGTCGTGTGCGGTTGAGTACATATCGCCAGCCCACTCATCAAAGTCCAGGCCATGCGGGTTTTCAAAAAGCGTACCGGTGCAGCCGAGCTTCTTAGCGCGCTCGTTCATGGCCTTCACAAATGTGGCCTCGGCGTCTTTGGTCTTAGGGTCGATCTTCTTGCCCACATATTCGGCGAGCACTATGGCGGCGTCGTTGCCCGAGGGAATCATCAGGCCGCGCAGCGCCTGCTCCACGGTAAGCTCGTCGCCTTCGAGCAAGCCGGCGGTCGAATTACCCACGGTGGCCGCGGTGTTGCTTACCGTGACCTTCTCGTCTATCTTGCAATTCTCGACGGTTAGGATTGCGGTCATGACCTTGGTGATCGAGGCGATTTTGACCTGCTCATCGGCGCCGCGCCCATAGTAGACGGTGCCGTCTTTGCCCATGACGAGCGCATTGGTCGCATCGATATCGGGCAGATTATCGGCCGTGATGCCGCGCGCATCGGCGGTTTTGCCGCAGACATTGTCGGTCGTGAGCACTTGGGCGCCGGCGACGGTGGGCACGCCAGCGGCAAGGGCGATAGCGCAGACAAAGCCGGCGGCAAGCTGGGCTGAGCGCTTTGCAAAAGAGGTGAGGGACTTCACAGATTTCGCTTTCGACGGGATGGTCTCTTCTGGAACTAGAGTATATCGTTTGCCGGTGTCGGCGATCATCGCGTGCGTGCGTGGCCCACATCCGCGCCCGAACGGGCACAAGGGTGCTTAAGGCCGACTTAATTACCCACGCTTGTTGTGTGTGGCATGCGCCCCCCTCGGGCATAATGGAGCGCGAGAGGAGCACGCATGAACGAGCGCATTTTGGTAGTTGATGACGAAAAGGCCATCGCCGACTTGGTTGGTATCTACCTTACAAAAGAAGGCTTTGATGTACAGGTCGCCTATAGCGGGGCCGACGCTGCCAAGGCAATCTTGGAGCAGGAGTTCGATCTGGCGCTGCTGGATGTCATGCTGCCCGATATCGATGGGCTTGAGTTGCTGCGTACGATCCGTTCCAGCCATACCTATCCCGTGATCATGCTGACGGCGCGCGATGCCCAGCAAGATAAGATCGAGGGCCTTTCGCTTGGCGCGGACGATTACGTGGTTAAGCCGTTCCGTCCGCTTGAGCTCATCGCGCGCGTGCATGCTCAGCTTCGCCGCTACACCAGCTACGGTAGCCGCGCGCAGGTGGCCGAGTCGCCGACCATCCAGCTCGACGGCCTGGAGATCAACCGCGATGCTCGTTCCGTAATGGTGGACGGTGCGCCGGTGCGCCTCACGCCCATCGAGTATTCCATCTTGCTGTATCTGGCCGAGCATCGCGGCAGTGTGGTGGCCGTGGAGGATCTGTTCCGCGCGGTATGGAACGAGGATTTTATGCCCGGCTCCAACAATACGGTGATGGTGCACATTCGCCACCTGCGCGAAAAGATCGGTGACGACGCTCAAAAGCCGCGCTTTATCAAAAACGTCTGGGGCGTCGGCTACATAATCGAACAACGCCTTTGATGGTGGGGAAGTGGATATGACAAAAGACGATAGGCAGGCATTCGAGGTGCCCAATCGACTCTTTGAATACGTGAGGTCGGTCGTCGACAACCGCGCGCTTGCAACGGTGCTGCTCTTTTTGCTGAGCCTGCTGCTGATTGGCATCGATAACATCGCTGGAATCTTGGCGGTGCTGCTTGTCGGCTTTTTGCTGATCGATCGATTTGAAATCGTACGCCGCTGCGTGGTGATTGGCGGTACCGCGTGGGCCATGACGTTGGCGATTGGCGCCATGGCACTCGGCGGCATCGAAGGGCCGGTGCTGTTCGATGCCGGCTTTGTATTCAACATGCTTGGCTTTGTGCTGGCGCTTGCCGTGTGCGTGCTGTTCTTTTGCGGCCGCGCCCTGTACTACCAGGGCTATGAGCAGGGCGAGCAGCATGCCGATTGTGTGCTGGCCGCTCGTATTCAAGATCGCCTGATCGATCACCCCGACACCTGGGACAACATCGACGGCGACTTCCTGGAGGTCGAGGGCGCACTCAACCGTGTGCGCGATCGCGAGCGCAAGGTGCAACAGGCCTTGCGTGACGAGTCTCATCGCAAGGACGATCTGGTCACGTACTTGGCACATGACCTACGCACCCCGCTTGCCAGTGTGGTGGGCTATCTTTCGCTGCTGCAAGAGGCTCCTGAGCTGCCGGTTGAGCAACGTGCGCACTTTACGGGCGTGGCGCTCGACAAGGCGCACCGGCTCGATGCACTCATCGAAGAGTTCTTCGATATCACGCGCTTTGACTTCCACGATATCGTGCTCACGCGCGGCTATGTTGATCTGGGGTTGCTGCTGGCTCAGGTGGCTGACGAGTTCTATCCCATCCTCAACGAGCAACATAAGGAAGCCCAGGTTGATATTCGCGAGGACCTGACGGTGCTCGTGGATGGCGATAAGATGGCCCGCGTGTTTAACAACATCATGAAAAACGCCGTCGCCTATAGCTATGAGGGCTCGACTATCACGATTGAGGCCAGGCGCCAAGACGATGGCGGCGTGCGCGTGCGCTTTATCAATCAGGGCGATCCTATCCCTGCGGCTAAGCTCAAGGTGATCTTTGAGAAGTTCTATCGCCTGGATGCGGCGCGTGCGACCAATCGCGGTGGTGCCGGTTTGGGCCTTGCTATTGCCAAGGAGATCATCGCGGCACACGGCGGTACCGTTGCATGTGAATCGACGCCCGAACACACGATATTCACCATCGAGCTGCCCGCCGCATAGCTAGCGTGCCCTTACAAACACTTGACAATGTGCTCACGTGCGTATGAGCCGCGATTCCTACTATCGATACTGCTGAATTGATATCGATATGGAGGTGTGCGGTATGACGGCTGCTGCGGCTGTGGAGCCCACGGAGCTTGAAGAACTCATGGAAGCGCAGGCCGAGGCCGCGCATGAGCGCGAGGTTGGGGATGCGACTCGCCCCACGGCAGAGGATCTTGCCGCCTCGCCGACGCGCATCGACGTCGAGGGCCTCGACCTGTTCTATGGCGACCACCATGCGCTCAAGGACGTGAATATCAAGATCCGCGACAAGCAGATCACCTCGTTCATCGGGCCTTCGGGCTGCGGAAAGTCCACGTTGCTGCGCTGCTTTAACCGCATGAACGACGGCATCAAGGATTGCCGCATCGAGGGCAAGATTGCGCTCGATGGTCAAGATATCCTGGGCGATTGCGACATCTGCCGTTTGCGCCAGCGCGTGGGCATGGTGTTCCAACGCCCCAACCCATTTCCCATGAGCATCTACGACAACGTCGCCTACGGTCCTCGCGGTATGGGTGTGCGCGACCGCGCCGTGCTCGATGAGCTGGTCGAGGACTCCCTGCGTCGCGCTGCCCTGTGGGACGAGGTCAAGGACAAGCTCAAAGAGTCGGGCCTGGGTCTTTCGGGTGGACAGCAGCAGCGCCTGTGCATCGCCCGCGCACTTGCCGTGCAGCCCGACATTCTGCTGATGGACGAGCCGACTTCGGCACTCGACCCTGTGTCGACGTTGGTGGTGGAGCAGCTGGCCTGCGAGCTCAAGGAGACCTGCACGCTGGTGGTCGTGACGCACAACATGCAGCAGGCCGCGCGTATTTCCGATTCGGTTGCGTTCTTTTTGCTGGGTGAGCTGGTGGAGCACGCGCCCACCGCGCAACTCTTTAAGAATCCGTCCGATCCGCGCACCGCGGATTATTTGACGGGGCGTTTTGGCTGACGCTGTCTTTTACAGGTGCCTTTAGGGTTAAGATGCGGTCATATCGGCCGCAAAGGGGTTCAACATGATCTATTACGTCGAGGACGATGACAACATCAGGGATTTGACAGTCTACGCGCTGCGCAAGCAGGGAATCGAGGCCGAGGGCTTTTCGTGTGATGGCGAGTTTAAAGCTGCCGTGGCGCGACGGGTGCCCGATGCTGTGCTGCTCGATATCATGCTGCCCGACACCGATGGCTTGGCGATTATGCGTCGCCTGCGTGCCGATCGCCTGACGGCGACGGTGCCCATCATGATGCTTACCGCCAAAGACACCGAACTCGACAAGGTGATGGCGCTCGATGGCGGTGCCGACGATTACCTGACTAAGCCGTTTTCGCTCATGGAGCTTGCGAGCCGCTGCCGCGCACTGCTGCGTCGCGGCGGCATGGTCAAGCAGGCGAGCGATGTGCTCAGCGTGGGCGACATCGTGCTTTCGCCTAGCCATCGCGAGGTGACCGTTGCCGGCGAGCCGCTTAAGCTCACCCTGCGCGAGTTCGACCTGCTCGAGTACCTCATGCGCAAGCCCGGCGTGGTCTTTACCCGCGAGTCGTTGCTGCAGAGCGTGTGGGGCTGGGACTTCGACGGCGGTTCGCGCACCGTTGACGTGCACGTGCAGACGCTTCGCCAAAAACTGGGCGAGCATGCCAGCGCCATCGAGACCGTGCGCGGCGTGGGTTATCGCCTGGCCGAGCCTTCTGCCGGTGATGGTGCCGAAGGCGACGACACCGCGGCCACCGCATCGGAGGAGTAACCCGTGGTCTTCGCCCCCCAGGGAAAACATACGCTGTCGCACCGCGTTTTTGTGACGATCTTTGTCTGCGCCATGGCGGTTATCGTGGCGTTTACGGTGCTGGGTGCGTTCTTTGTGCAAAACACTTTGGCGGATGCCACGAGTGCCAATCTGGCGCAGGAAACCGAGCTCATTGCTGCCGCCCTCGACGAGCAGCAGGAGCCCATTCCGTTCTTGCGAAGCCTCGATCGCGAGGATCTTCGTATCACGCTGATCAATAAGGACGGATCTGTTGCCTACGACAACGAGGCGTCGCCTTCCACACTGCCCAACCATGGCGATCGCCCCGAGGTCATCGAGGCCTTTGAGAGTGGTTCGGGTTCCGCGGAGCGCGCAAGCTCTACACTCGACGAGATTATGCTGTATCGCGCCGTCACCCTTGATAACGGCCAGGTCGTTCGCTTGGCGCAGGCCCAGCCTGGCGTTGCGGCGATTTTGCTGTCGATGCTGGCGCCGATGCTGCTTATCGCAGCAGCGGGTGCAGTACTCTCGTTTTTTATGGCGCGCCGTGAGTCCCGTGCCATCATCGCGCCGTTGCAAGAGGTGGATTTGGATCACCCACGCCGTAGCTATGAGCACGCCTATGCCGAGATGGTCCCCATGCTTGAGCGCATCGAGTCGCAGCGCCAGGAACTCAAGCGCCAAATGGCGGTGCTAGCGGACAACGACCGTATGCGCCGCGAGTTCACGGCGAATATCACCCATGAGCTCAAGACGCCGCTTACGGCGATTTCGGGCTATGCCGAGCTCATCGCAAATGGCATGGTCGAGGGCGAGGACGACCTGCGCAACTTTGGCGGTCGCATCTATCGTGAGGCGGGCCGCTTGGCAGCGCTTGTCAACGACATCCTTACGCTGTCCAACTTGGACGAGGCCGAACGTGCGACTGAAGGCGAGGCAGTGCCCATTGGGTCCACGGAGCCTATTGAGCTCTCGCGTGCGATCTACGCGGTTGAGCAGCGTCTTGAACAGGTCGCCCGTCAGGTGAATGTGACGATAAGTCATGAGACCAAGCCTGTGGTCATCGAAGGCGTGTCGCGCTTGGTCGACGAGCTCATCTATAATCTGGCAAGCAACGCCATCCGCTACAATCGGCCCGGCGGTACGGTTACGCTGCAGTGCGGCACCAACGACAAAGGCCATCCGTTCCTCGCTGTCGCCGACACGGGAATCGGTATCGCGCCTGAAGAACAGGGCAAGGTATTTGAGCGGTTCTATCGCGTGGACAAGAGTAGGTCCAAGGCACGCGGCGGAACCGGCCTGGGGCTTGCCATTGTCAAGCATGCGGCCCTGTATCATCACGCCACGCTCGATCTATCGAGCGAGTTGGGCGTGGGAACCACCATTACGGTGGCGTTTCCCATACAGCAGGACGAGCCATTCGCATAGCGATACAACATAGATAATGATGTAGACGCCGCATTTGACTTTCGGGTGCGGCGTTGTTGTGCAATTTTACGATTGCTTCCGACATTTTTACAGGAGAGCCTGTTTCTTATGTATAGAGTTTGGTCTCGGTAAAAAGATGCGATAACATACGGACAGTTTTGTCAATCCGAACTGGGGAAATGAAAGGCAAGCTGCATGACCCTTCTCGAACTGTTCCAGCTGCTGAAGAAGCACCTCAAGCTGGTCATCACCCTTCCGGTGGTCTGCGCGATCGCCATGGGCATCGTGTCCTTCGTTGCGATGGACAACACCTATACCGCGACGACGAGCATGTACATTCTCGCCAAGACCGACGATAGCGGTCAGATGAGCTACAACGATCTCTCGGCGAGCCAGATGCTTTCCAACGATATCGCCACGCTGCTGGATAGCGATAGCGTTAAGAGCGGCGCCGCCAAAGAACTGGGCCTCACCGATTTGGATGACTACAAGGTGTCTGTTTCCTCCGAGACCACCACGCGTGTCATTACGCTTTCGGTTACCGGCACCGATGCCAAGGAGACGGCTGAGGTCGCAAAGGCCATTGCCAGCTCGGTGAGTACGGTCGCTCAGAACGTCGGCGCTGCCCAGAGCATCAACGTTATCGACGAGGCTAAGACCCCCGAAGCCCCCAGCGGCCCCAAGCGCACGCTGTATATTGCCGTCGCGTTCCTCGCCGGTATCTTTATCGCAGTTGCCTATGTCGTTTTGGCAGACATGCTCAATACCCGCATCCGCGGTGCCGAAGAGGCAGAAGAGCTCCTGGGTATTCCCGTTGTTGGCCGAATTCCGGCTATGAAAGGTGGTAAATAGGCATGGCTAAGGCAAAGAACACCGATAAGCTCGTTGTGCAGAATGCCGCCAAGACCCTTCTGGCCAACATCCGCTTTGCGAGCGTGGACGACCCCATTCGCACCATCACCGTTACCTCCTCGATTCCCAACGAGGGCAAGTCTACGGTTTCCATTAATCTTGCTCAGGCAATCGCCACGAGCGGCAAGAGTGTCCTGCTGGTCGAGGCTGATATGCGTCGCAGGTCCCTTGCCGATATGCTCGGCGTCCGCTCCCGCGGCGGACTCTATGCAGTCCTGTCCGAGCAGGTTTCTATCGACCAGGCGATTGTCGAGACAGGTCAGAAGAATTTCTACTTCCTCGATGCCGAGCCGCATATTCCCAATCCTGCCGACATCATCGTCTCCCATCGCTTTGCCAAGCTGGTCAAGGCACTGTCTGCTAAGTTCCAGTACGTCATCTTCGATGCTCCTCCGGTCGGCACCTTCATCGATGCTGCCGAGATTGCCAGCCTGACCGACGGCGCGCTGTTCGTGGTGCGCGAGGACTTTACCAAGCGCGAAGAGGCGCTCAACGCTATCGCCCAGCTTAAGAAGTCCGAGAAGGTCAAGCTCATCGGTACCGTCATGAATTACTGTGAGACCGAGACCAGCGAGTACTACTATTCTTACTACACCAAGGACGGTAAGAAGGTTAAGAAGGGCTCCGACGATCAGGGCACTTCCAAAAAGGGCATCTTCACCAACCGAGCAAACGTTTAGTTGATTAAGGCTGACCTATGCGTGACATTCATTGCCATATCTTGCCGGGTGTAGACGACGGCGCCGCCGATCTCGAAGAGAGCTTGGCGATGCTCGAGGCTGCCAAGCGGGCCGGTGTAACCAGAATCGTTTGCACTCCTCACTGCCGTGATCCCTATTTTGATTACGACAAGATGTGGGATGCCTTTGAGCTGCTGCGCGATAACGCTGACGGTTTTCCGCTCCAGATGGGCTTCGAGGTCAACCATCGAAAGCTCGTTGAGCTTGGTATCGATGCCGCGGATCACTTGCATTTCGATGGGACCAACGAGTTTCTGCTCGAGCTTTCGACGCATGCCGATGCGTATGCGTTTAGAGAGTACGAGAACACGATTTACGATTTGCAGTGCCGTGGCTACCAGGTGATCATCGCTCATCCTGAGCGCTATCGTGCGGTTCAAAAGGATGTAAGCGTGGCGGAGCGCCTGGTCGATATGGGCTGCAAGCTGCAGGCTTCGGCGGACTTTATTGCCGGCGGTCGCTTTGGTCGCGAGAAAAAGCCGGCACAGCGCCTGTTCGATCAGAACCTGTACAGCTTCATCGCGAGCGATGCCCATAACGTGGGTCATTACGACTGCCTGGCGAAGGCTCGCGCGAAGTTTAGCGTGCGCGGAGCTCATTTTCGCTAAAATCTGTCCCTAACGTTCGCATTGAATGAAAGGGCAGCCATGGATATCCAACTTAAGACGGGTTGCTTTGATGACGCGGCGCTGGTGCGCCGCGCCGTTTTTATGGACGAGCAAGGCTACGAGAGCGAATTCGACGCTATCGATGAGGCGCCGACTTGCATCCATGTGACGCTGTACGTGGACGGCGAGCTCACCGGCTGCTCGCGCGTGTTTCCCGAGGAACTCGAACGTGTGGCCGACGCGGAGGCCCCGGTGTCGCCGGCGTGCGATATGGACGAAGGCGTCGCGGCGGGGGAGACCTATATTATGGGCCGCGTTGCGGTGCTATCCCCAATGCGTCGCCGCGGTCTGGCGAGCAAGATTGTCGAGGCCAGCGAAGCTGCTGCGCGCGATGCCGGCGCCAAGCTCATAAAGCTGCACGCGCAGGAGTATGTGTTGCCGCTCTACGCCAAGGCGGGCTACACGCAGATCGCGCCGGTGGACTATGAGGACGAAGGCCAGCCCCACGCCTGGATGGCCAAGCGCATGGGCGACAGATAGGGACGGTCCTTTTCTGCCGGTAGTCGGGGACACTCCTCGGCAATTGGCGCATGGGGCATTGCAACATACAGTTTTTCGATTCCGTATGTATATATGCGCGCTAATGGGTTATAAAATCTAAGTCTGAACATAGCAGGTCTGCGATGCGGCTCGGGCAACCGGGCCGTTTTTGCGGACGGGGGTAGCGCGAAAGGACTGCACATGCGTCAATTTAAGACCGAGAGCAAAAAACTGCTCGACCTCATGATCAACTCCATCTACACCAATAAGGAAATTTTCCTGCGCGAGCTTATCTCCAACGCAAGCGATGCCGTCGACAAGCTCAACTTTAAGAGCCTGCAGGATCCGAGTGTCAAGCTCGACCAGGGCGACCTGGCCATCCGTGTTTCCTTTGATAAAGATGCACGTACCATCACCATTTCGGATAACGGTATCGGCATGACCGCCGAGGAGCTCGAGCGCAACCTGGGCACCATCGCTCATTCCGGCTCCGAGGAGTTTAAGACCGAGAACGCCGAGCAACAGGGTTCCGATGTCGACATCATCGGTCAGTTTGGCGTGGGTTTCTACTCCGCCTTTATGGTCGCCAGCCACGTGAAGGTCGTCAGCCGCGCTTATGGCGAGGATACCGCCCACGTTTGGGAGTCCGACGGTCTTGAGGGCTACACCATCGAGGATGGCGAGCGTGCTGAGCACGGCACCGATGTCATCCTGACGCTGCGCGAGAACGAGAAGCTCGACGCCGACGGCGAGGCCGAGACCTACGATCGCTTCCTGACCGAGTGGGGCCTCAAGAGCCTGATTCAGCAGTACAGCAACTATGTGCGCTACCCGATTCAGATGATGGTGAGCAAGAGCCGCCAGAAACCCAAGCCCGAGGACGCCGGCGACGACTACAAGCCCGAGTACGAGGACTACCAGGAGCTCGAGACCATCAACTCCATGACGCCGATTTGGAAAAAGCGCAGCTCCGACGTTGAGCAGAAGGATTACAACGAGTTCTACAAGTCCACGTTCCACGACTTTGACGATCCCGCGCGCACCATCAGCTTCCACGCCGAGGGCACGCTTGAGTACGATGCGCTGCTGTTTGTGCCGGGCCGCGCCCCGTTCGATCTGTACAGCAAGGACTACGAGAAGGGCCTGGCGCTCTACAGCTCCAACGTGCTGATTATGGAGAAGTGCGACGACCTGCTGCCCGACTACTACAACTTTGTGCGCGGTGTCGTGGACTCTGCCGACGTGACGCTCAATATTTCGCGTGAGACGCTGCAGCAGAATCGTCAGCTCAAGGCCATTGCCAAGCGTGTCGAGAAGAAGATCACCGCCGATCTCGAGGACATGCGCGACAACGACCGCGAGGCATACGAGAAGTTCTTTGAGAACTTTGGTCGCGGTCTTAAGTACGGCATCTACTCGAGCTACGGTATGAAGGCCGACGAGCTCGCCGACCTGCTGCTGTTCTGGTCTGCCAAGGAGCAGAAGATGATCACCCTTGCCGAGTATGCCAAGGGCATGCCCGAGGGCCAGAAGGCAATCTACTATGCCGCCGGCGATTCGCGCGAGCGTCTGGCCAAGATGCCCGTCGTGAAGGGCGTGCTCGACCGCGGCTACGATGTACTGCTGCTGACGCAGGATGTGGATGAGTTCACCTTCCAGGCCATGCGTGAGTACGTGGCTGCCGATATGCCCAAGGTCTACGAGGATGACGCTGCTCGCGAGGCTGCCGAGAAGGCAGTTGCCGATGGTGCCGAGCCCGAGGTCGAGGATCGTCACCTGGAGCTTAAGAACGTCGCGACCGGCGATCTTGACTTGGCGACCGATGACGAGAAGAAGGAGGCCGAGGACGCCACCAAGGAGAACGAGGATCTCTTTAACGCCATGAAGGAGGCGCTCGGCGACAAGGTCGAGAAGGTTGCCGTCTCTGCACGTCTGACTGACGCTCCCGCCTGCATCACCACCGAGGGCCCGCTTTCGCTCGAGATGGAGAAGGTGCTTCAGAAGGGTCCCGAGGGCACGCCCGACGGTATGCCCAAGAGCCAGCGCGTGCTCGAGCTCAACGCCAAGCACCCGGTCTTCGCCAAGCTCGTCGCTGCCCAGAAGGCGGGCGACGCCGACAAGATTAAGCAGTACTCCGGCCTGCTCTACGACCAGGCCCTGCTCGTCGAGGGCATCCTCCCCGAGGATCCCGTAGCCTTCGCGGCAGCTGTTTGTAACTTGATGTAGTTAGCAAGTTACGCGGTTCTACGAACCGCGTAACGGCTCGACGCTGCAAACGCCCCTAAGCGGCAATCTGACGTTCAATCGTCGGTCGCGTACCAAAGTACGCTTCCCTCCTCTTTCACGTCACCTTGCTCGCTTGGGGGCGTTTTCGCTGACTTATGCTCAACCTACGACGCTTTCGTGGTCCTAAGTAGTCATTGGGGTGGTCGTTGGGGACGTTCTTAAATGACTAGTCGTTGGGGACGTTCTTGTTTGACTAGTCGTTTAAGAACGTCCCCAATGACTATTCGAACTGCTAGTTTGTGCGGGTTGTGGTTTTGGGAGCTGCGGGAATTTAAGATACTGTACAACTGTACGTTAAATCATCTTCGTAGTATATTGCTACCTGCAAAACTCAGCACCATTGTGCCGCGAGGCACTAAAGCGTCTACGTACAATGGTTGTCGATAGTACGATTCGATTCAACGACAGGATGGATGGTCCAAGCGTGAGTCTCGGCAGCAAACTATCCAACGCAAAGGTCTCCTTTGCGATATTTAAGCGCGACATTAAGCGACTGCTTATGAATCCCGTCGCCCTGGTGGTCACCCTGGGCGTGTGCGTCATTCCCTCGCTGTATGCCTGGTACAACATCGTTGCAAACTGGGATCCGTACGGAAATACCCAGGGCATTAAAATCGCCATCGCCAACAACGATCAGGGCACCCAGAACGACCTAGTGGGAGAGCTCAACGCAGGCGATAAGGTGGTCGACCAGCTCAAGGAGAACGACCAGCTTGGCTGGACCTTCGTCGACTCGGCGGCAGATGCCAAAGAGGGCGTCGAAAGTGGCGAATACTATGCTGCCATCGTGATTCCCAAGAACTTCTCCGACAATCTCGTCTCGATGCTCGACGGCAATTACCATCAGCCGAAGCTCACCTATTACGTCAACGAGAAAAAGAGCGCCATTGCGCCCAAGGTCACCGATACCGGTGCCAACACCATCGAGGAGCAGATCAACTCGGAGTTTGTCTCCACGGTGGGCGAGACCGTCGCGGGCATTGCCAAAGATGCTGGCATCGACCTTAAAGACAAGGCAACCCAGACCAAGGATTCGCTGGCGGGCTCGGTGTCCGAGGCGTCTGATACCCTGGGCGAAGTACGCGATTCCATCGGCGACATGAACACCGCCATCGACAAGACGAGCAACTCGATTGCTTCGGCCGATGCTGCACTGGCGGGCCTGCAGGGGCAGGCGCCTTCGCTAACGCAGGCAATCGCTCAGGGTAATGATCTGCTGGGCGAAGCTCGCACCACGGCTGGCAAGTCCATCACCTCGCTCTCCAAGGCACTTTCGGAGGGCAGCATCGTGCTGAGTAAGACATCGGCTTCTGCGAACGCCGCGATTGGCAGGCTTACCGGTACGGTTACGTCCACGACCACTCGAATCGACAACTCGCTCGAATCCCTTCAGGCGACGATTGACCACAACAGCGCTGTCATCGAGCGCCTGCAGATTCTCGTTAACGATACGTCGACGGGATCGGAGAACGCCGATGCGCTCATCGCGTCGACCATCGATTCGCTTCGCGAGCAAAACCAGAAGCTGCAGAGCATCAAGGATGGCCTTTCTGCACAGTCGAGCGCCATGGCAAACGACGCTACGGCAATCTCGAACGCGAGCAACGCACTCAACGCGGCAATTCAGACCGGTACGGCTAACCTCGGTCGGGCGCAGACCGATCTGGGGCAGAACGCGCTGCCGAAGGCTTCGAGCGCGCTGGACTCCTTTGCCGCCGTTTCGGGCGATTTGACCGGCATTGTGTCGGGTATGACCCCCACGATAGCGAGCGCGCGCGGCACGCTGGCGCAGCTCGATGCCACGCTCAAGCAGGCAAAGACCACGCTGTCCCAAACCGACGCCTCCCTTGCCAAGGTTCAGGACAAGCTCGCGACCGCCGCCAATGACATTGCGGCGCTGCAGACCTCTGAGTCTATGGGCGAGTTAGCCGACCTCATGGACGTCGACGTCAATGACGTGGCAGATTTCATGGCATCTCCGGTTGAGCTGACATCCAAGTCAATCTATCCGGTCAAGAGCTTTGGCTCGGGCATCGCGCCCTTCTACACCAATCTGGCGCTGTGGGTAGGCGGCTATGTGCTCATCGCTATCTACAAACTCGAGGTCGACCGCGAGGGCATCGGTAGCTTTACGGCGCGTCAGGGCTACTTTGGCCGCTGGCTGCTGCTGGTGATCCTGGGCGCGTTGCAGGCCATCATCGTTACGGTGGGTGATCTGGTCATTGGCGTACAGTGCGTTAACCCGCTGCTGTTCGTGCTGGGCGGCATCGCTATCTCGTTTACGTACGTCAACATCATCTATGCGCTGTCCACCACGTTTAAGCATATCGGTAAAGCCATTGGCGTCATCCTCGTCATTGTGCAGATCCCCGGCTCGTCGGGCATGTATCCCATCGAGATGATGCCCGGCTTCTTCCAATGGCTGCATCCGCTGCTGCCCTTCACCTACGGCATCAATCTGCTGCGCGAGACCGTCGGCGGCATGTACTCGTTCAACTACCTGTTCAACCTGTGCATCTTGGGCGTGTTCTTGATCGTGGCGCTCTTTATCGGTCTGCAGCTGCGTCCGCTGCTGCTCAACCTCAACCTGCTCTTTGATAAGCAGCTTTCCACGACGGGCCTTATGATCTGTGAGTCCAATGACCTGCCGCGCCAGCGCTACTCGCTGCGCACGGCCATGCGTGTCATGCTCGATTCCGATTCGTACCGTCGCGAACTGCTCGATCATGCGGTCGCCTTTGAACATCGTTATCCGTACTACATCAAGGGCGGTTTCGCTGCTGTAGTCGGCGTGCAGGTGCTGCTCTTCGTTCTGTCGACGGTTCTCGATATCGACAACAATGGCAAGATCATTCTGCTGGTCATCTGGATTATCTCGGTCATTGCCATCTGCGGCTGGCTCATCAACATCGAGTACATCCGCTCGAGCCTCAACACCCAGATGCGCATCTCGGCGCTTTCGGATGAGGACCTGCGCCGCGAGATGCGCGAGCACACGGCCGCCATTCCGGCCGCTCGTCGCATGTTCGGCTTGAATGCGAGCGAGCGGGGGTCTGAACCCAAGACTCAGACTGTCAGCCAATGTGGTCATTGCGATGCGGTCCATGTGCCCGAGAACGGGGATGACACGTTTGTGATGAATGAAAAGAACGCCCCGCTTGGCAAGCATTCCAAAGGAAGTGAGGCATAAATGAAAAACATCCTGCATCTGTTTAAGCGCGATGTCCAAAACGTGTCTCGCTCCGTAATCGGCTTGGTTGTCGTGATGGGCCTGATCATCGTGCCATGTCTGTACGCGTGGTTTAATATCGCCGGCAGCTGGGATCCGTACGGCAACACCGGCAATCTTAAGATCGCCGTGGTCAACACCGACGAGGGTTACGAGAGCGATTTGATTCCCGTCGAGGTCAACGTGGGCGAAAACGTAACCGCCACCCTGCGCGGCAACGAGAACTTCGACTGGGTCGTCCTCAACGACCGCGATAAGGCGATTGAGGGCGTTAAGTCGGGCGCGTACTACGCTGCCGTCGTTATCCCTAAAACGTTTAGCGCCGACATGATGACGCTTTTCTCGACCGAGGTGAAGCACGCCGATATCGAGTTCTACGAGAACCAGAAGGCCAACGCCATCGCACAGATCGTGACTGAAAAGGGCTCGAGCGCCGTCCAGAGTCAGGTCAACGAGACCTTTACCAAGACCATCACGACCATCGGCCTTAAGACCGTGTCCAGCCTGCTCGACTATATGAGCACCGACCAGGTGAGCAACTTTATCGCCAATCTTTCCTCTACGCTGGGCGATTCGGTCGAGGACCTGCAGGACGTTCAGGCGAGCGCGACGTCGCTCGCGGGCATTTTGAGCGCTACGTCCGATTCACTGACATCGGCGGGCGGCATGCTCAAGCAGACGGGCACCGTTGATGAGTCGACGAAGCAGCTCATGGAACATGCCAAGAGCGGTATGAGCGATTCCAAGGAAGCGCTGAAGGACGCCAACGACGCCATCAACGCCGCGATTGACGGAAGCGCGGGCTCGTTTGACAACGTGTCCGCCGAGCTTGCGAAGGCATTCGATGCCGCGAATCAACATGTCGACCTTACGGTGTCCCAGCTCAACGATGCCGCGGCGGCGCTCAACACGCGTGCCGACGATATCGACGCCACTGCTGACCAGCTCCGCAGCTTTGCCGATCAGGTGACTGACGAAAAGCTCCAGGACAGCCTCAAGTCTGTGGCAACATCGCTGAGCAGAATCGCGGTGGAGTATCGCAATAACGCCAAGGACCTGACGGCAACCGCAAAGTCCCTTTCTGACGGCATGGCAGAAGTTAACAAGTCGCGTGCCGAGGTCGATCAGGCAATCGCGGATGCCAAGGCTGGTATCTCGGGCGCCAAGTCCGACTACGATTCCACGTTTTCGGTTAAGGCCAAGGAGCTCAAGAAGACCATTTCGGGCGTTTTGGATTCGTTGAACAGCATCTCGGGCGATCTGGATAGTGCCGTAGACGGTCTGACCGACGCATCCGGTTCGCTGGCAAAGGGCCTCTCCAAGGCTGCAAAGCTGGTCAACAAGGCTTCCGATCAGCTGGGCGAGGCGTCGGACAAGATCAGCGCCTTTAAGGACGAGCTCGACGGTGCCCTTATGTCGGACGATCTGGCCACGATCAAGACGATGATCGGCAACGATCCCGAGGGTCTGGCCGTGTCGCTTTCCGGTCCCGTCGCGCTCGACCGCAAGCCGGTCTATCCGATCCGCAATTACGGTTCGGCCATGGCACCGTTCTACACGATTCTGTCGCTCTGGGTTGGCTCGATCGTATTGGCGGCCATGATGAAGGTGTCGGTCGACGATGAGCTCATCAACGAGCTCATCCCCGTACGCCTGCACGAGATCTATCTGGGCCGTTACCTGTTCTTTGGCGGTCTGGCCCTGCTGCAGGCAACGCTCGTGTGCGCGGGCGACATTCTGTTCTTTGGCATTCAGTGCGACAACCCGCTGCAGTTTGTGCTGGCGGGTTGGGTCGCGAGTCTCGTGTTCTCCAATATCGTCTATACGCTTACGGTTTCGTTTGGCGATATCGGCAAGGCGCTCGCTGTCGTGCTGTTGGTCATGCAGGTCGGTGGTTCGGGCGGCACGTTCCCCATCGAGATGACCGGTCCCGTGTTCCAGGCGATCTACCCGTTCCTGCCGTTTACTCACGGCATCAACGCCATGCATGCCGCCATGGCCGGTGCCTACCATATGGAGTACTGGATTGAACTGGGCATTCTGGCGAGCTATCTGATTCCGTCGCTGGCCCTGGGTGTGGTCTTCCGCCGCCCAGTCATCAAAGCCAACGACTGGATTATCGAAAAGCTGGAATCAACAAAGCTTATCTAGTACAGCAACGTTAACGCCGATGCAGCGCTAATACCAGCGAGCGAGCCGCATTTGCGCCAAGGTGACGTGAAATGAAAGGGCGCTGACCTTCTGGTCGCGCCCTTGAAATTGAACGTCAGATTGGCGTGAATGCGGCTCGCGCAGCGTCGGCCGGTCCGCCGTTCGGTAGAACGGCGGAACAAAACGCTTTAGTGGGCTGGATTGCGTGGGCTGCTTGGTTGTTGCTACAGTAGCGGGGCGTGCCGGGGGTCCGGCGCGTCCCGTTTTTATTTGACCATGAGGCGGCACGCAGCCATACGCGTGCGGACACCACGCCCAGTTTGAGTGTGAGGATGTTCCATGGCCCAATACGCTGCCAACGAAATTGAAAACATGCCCGATAGCCCTGTTGCTCGCGAGGACCTGGGTGCGGGCGGCACCTCCCGTGGTGCCGGCGCACGCTCTCCGCTGTTCTGGAAGGTTCTGCTCCTTTCGGTGGCGGTCATCTGGGGCTACTCCTTTACCACTATGAAGGACGCACTCGGCACCATTCCGGTGTTCGCGCTGCTCTATGTACGTTTTCTGCCCGCAGCGTTGGTCATGTTTGCCGTCTTCCACAAGCGCATCATCGCGCACCTCAACGCTCGCAACCTGATCGTTGGCCTGAGTATGGGCGTGCTCATGTGGGCGGCCTATGCGCTGCAGACGGTCGGTCTGGCACATACTACGGCGGGCAAGAATGCTTTTTTGACGGGCACGTATTGCATCCTTGTGCCGTTCGCGAGCTATTTCCTGAGCGGCGAAAAGCTCACGCGCTACAACTTGGGTGCCGCGCTGCTGTGCCTAGCGGGCATTGGCCTCGTCGCACTCGATAGCGTTGAATTCAACATTGGTGACGTCATTACGCTGGCGGGTGCGGCCTTTTTCGCCATCCAGATGGCGGTGACTGCCAAGTACGGTCGCAAAATGGACATCAACGTCATCACGTTTTGGATGTTTGTGGGCAACGGCGTGCTGAGCCTGGCAACGTCGCTGCTATTCGAGACCCAAGCGCCTCTGTCCGTGTGGACACCGAGCTTTATCAGTGCGATGGCGTTTCTCTCGGTGGGCTGCACATGCGCGGCTCTGCTCATCCAAAACGTCGGCCTGGCGCATGTCCCGGCCTCGACGGGCTCGCTGCTCCTTTCGATGGAGTCCCCTTCGGGCGTGTTGTTTTCGGTGCTGCTGATGGGGGAGGCGCTCACCTCGCGCCTGCTCGCCGGCTTCGCGCTCATCTTCCTGTCGATTATCTTGAGCGAGACTCACTTCGATTTTTTGCGTCGAAAGCCGCGCCCGCAATTGTAAACAACTTGTTGCGCCGCCCTCCCGGGGCGGCATTTTTTATGCCTCGCCCTTAAAGTAGTACCTTGCACTTTACGCTATCAAAGTGCTTGCTGCAAAAACGATACTGGAGGGCATCTATGGCACCAGCTTTGTCCGATCTTCAACCGCAATCAGCGCCCAAGGCCACCGCCGCGGCGCAGACCGCTATCGGTGACGGTCTTGTTGCAGAAGCTCAGGCTTTTGCAGACGAGCTCGCTGCGTGGCGACACGATCTCCACCAGATGCCCGAGCTGGGTAATAGCCTCCCACAGACCTCTGCGTATATCCAAGCGCGCCTGACCGAGATGGACATCCCGTTTGCCACGCTCGTCGACGGCTCCTGTGTTGTGGGCCTCATCGGTGCCGGTGCGGCCGTGGCGGCCCAGGGCAACGGTACGTGCACGGACGATCAGGCCGGCACGGTCATCATGCTGCGCGGTGACATGGATGCCCTTCCCGTCGCGGAAGAGTCGGGCGAGTCTTTTGCCTCTGTCAACGGCTGCATGCATGCTTGCGGTCACGATATGCACGCGACGGCGCTGCTTGGTGCGGCTCGTATGCTCAAAGCGCGCGAGACTGAGCTTGTTGATGCCAACGCCACGGTTAAGCTGCTGTTCCAGCCGGGCGAGGAAACCTTTGAGGGTGCCCGCGCCGCCATCGCCGACGGTCTGCTGCAGAACCCGCGCCCTCAGGTCGCCTTTGCCATGCATGTCAATAGCCAGTCGCCGCTTGGCCTGGTGCTTTACGGCAGTCCGGCGCTCTCGGGCGTGTACGGTTTCCGCATTACACTGCAGGGCAAGGGTGGCCATGGCTCCAGCCCCGAGATCTGCATCGACCCCATTACGGCGGGTGTGCACGTGCATCTGGCACTTCAGGAGCTTATCGCTCGCGAAGTGCCGGCGGCCAAGGAGGTCGCGCTTACCGTTGGCAAGTTTGCCGGCGGACAGGCGGCAAACGTCATTCCCGACACCTGCGTGCTCGAAGGAACGCTGCGCGGCTTTGACGTCGAGCTCATGGCGCATCTTAAGACCCGTATCGCCGAGGTCGTCAATGGCGTCGCGGCAACGTATCGCACGCCGGCGACCATCGAGACGCTCTCGGATGTTCCGCCACTCGTGCTCGATGACGATATGACGCAGGCGTCGCTTGGCTACGTGGGCGCGGTGCTGCCCAAGTCCGCCTTCCTGCCGCTGTTCCACGCCATGGCGAGCGAGGACTTTGCGCTTATCTCGAGCGAGATCCCGAGTGCGTACTTTACCGTGGGCGCCGCTGTAACCGATACGGATGAGCATTTTGCTCAGCATCATCCCAAGGCACGCTTTAACGATGCCGAGCTGCCGCTCGGTGCCGCGGCCTATACCGCCGTCGCTTTGGGCTATATCGCCGACCACCGGTAGCACCCAACCTTGCCTTTCAAGCCTGCGGGCATGGCCGTAAGGCCTATGCCCTTGTCTTTCAAGGCAATCTTGGGCACTACCGGCGCCCGGCGCCGGCTATTCGTTTGTTAAATAAGGAGCAGTATGTCCCAGCAGCGTAAGTTCTTCCCCGGCTGGCTCGTGGTGGCCTCTGGCTTCGTGATCATGGCCACGTGCTACACGATTTTCGTCAACTGCATGAGCCTGTTCCAGCCGTTGATCGTCAGCGACTTGGGAATATCTCTTGCGCAGTACAACATCTCCAATGCCCACGATCGCTGCGTCTAAGCAGTTTGGCATGGCCGACCTGGGTAAGGTTACGGGCACCATTACCTCGCTCGAGATGGTCGGTGGCACCGTGGGCGCCATCGTCTCGGGTGTGCTGTTCGACGCTACGGGCTCCTTTGCGAGCACCTGGATCGTGTGCTTGGTGTGCTCCGCGATTATGCTCGTGTTTCTGCTGGCGTCCGAGCCCATCGCCGCCAAGCTGCGCGCGAGCGTGGCGGGGGAGTAGGTAGGCCAAAGCGCATCGCCACCTGTCCGTTTCGCCCGCGGCGGCACGTCTGGCCGAACGAGTCCCCATACCCTCGTTCGGTCAGACACGCCGCCGCGTTGCTGCTTTGTGCCGTATAATGTCCACTACCTATGACGCGATACAAAAGAAAGGTGTTTGCCCATGCAGGCACAGAAGGCGGAGGGAACCCGCGACCTTATCGGCGCCGAGATGCGCGCTTGGCAAAAGATGCAGCAGATCGCTGCCGGCGTGTTCGAGCCGTTTGGTTTTAAACCCATCGAGACGCCCGCGATCGAGCAGGTGGACGTCTTTGTCCACGGCATCGGCCAGTCGACCGACGTCGTGCGCAAGGAGATGTTCCGCGTGTTTAGCGGCGCCAACCTGGAGCGCGTCTTTACCGAGGGCACCGATACCAAGCTCAAGCCCAAGCAGCGCCTGGCCCTTCGTCCCGAGGGCACAGCCGGTGTGGTGCGCGCCGTCGTGGAGAACAACCTGGTGCCCCAGGGCTCCACGCCGTTTAAGGCCTACTACGCCGAGGCCATGTTCCGCGGCGAGCGTCCCCAGAAGGGCCGCCTGCGCCAGTTCCATCAGGTGGGCATCGAGTGGCTCGGCGCTCCCGATCCGGCGGCAGACGCCGAGTGCATCATCATGCTCATGGAGTTCTACAAGCGCCTGGGCTTCGACCTTTCCAAGCTTCGCCTGCTTATTAACTCGATGGGCGATGCGCAGTGCCGTCCGGCTTACCGCGAGCAGGTCAAGCAGTTTATCCTCGATCACGCCGACGAGATGTGCGATGAGTGCCGCGAGCGCGCCGAGCTCAACCCGCTGCGCGCCTTCGACTGCAAGAACGACCACTGCCGCGAGATCATGGCCGACGCCCCGCTGATGGGCGACAACCTGTGCGACGAGTGCCGTGAGCACTACGAGCAGGTCAAGCGCTATTTGGATGCGGCGGGTATCGAGTATGTCGAGGATCCCACCTTGGTGCGCGGCCTGGACTACTACACCCGTACTGTCTTTGAGGTCGAGGCTCCCGGCGCCGGTGTCGGCTCCATCGGTGGCGGCGGTCGTTATGACGGCCTGGTCGAGCTCGAGGGTGGCAAGCCCACGGCAGGCGTCGGCTTCGCTGTCGGTTTTGAACGCGCCCTGCTGGCCTTGCAGGCCTTTGGCAGCGACCTGGGTGCCGAGGAGGTCCCGTGCGTCTACGTCGCCAATGCCGGCAAGGAGCTGCGCCAGAACGTCTTTGCCATTACGCAGGAGCTTCGCGCCGCAGGTATCGTGACCGAGGCCGACTATCAGGGCCGTTCCCTTAAGGCCCAGTTTAAGCAGGCCGACAAGGTGGGCGCTAAGCTCATCCTAGTCCTGGGTGGCGACGAGCTTGCCGCCGGCAAGGTCAAGGTGCGCGACATGCAGAGCCACGACGAGGTACTGGTCGATCTGGCCAACGTCGTCGAGGAGGTTCGCGAGCGCCTGTAGCGCATCTTTTTGAGCTTCGGGCCTGCTAACGTGCCCTGCTCATGGAGAGCGATTGTTACGGGGGTGTTTCGCTTTTATGCGGAATGCCCCCGTTTACGTATGCCGCCCACCGAGAAATACGACCATTTAGGGCAAAAACCTTTGCAATGCAGAAAATACTTTTGTGTGGTAAAGCGCAATCAGTGTCGAAAGTATTTCTCAAGCGCCTATAATGAATACCGCATGTTACGTGCATAGAAGGAGGAATGGGAGGAAACGTGGCTGAGAACCTAAGCAACCAGTCTGTACCCGAAGCCGCGGCGCGCGTCGCTGCCGTGGTCAACCGCCTCGTTAACCGAATCGGCTCGAATGCCGAGTCCAGGGAGCGTCTCGCCGAGATCGAGATCCCCGAGGAGCTGCGCGACAATCTGGCGCTGTTCTTGCGCCTGGAGCGCCGTGTGCTTAGCGAGTATGATCCCGAGATCGCGGACCTGTTCGACAAGATTTTGACAGCCGAGATTGTGGTCAATGCCGGCAACCCCGGTACCTGCGCTGCCGACGAAGCCGTCGACGAGCAGGGCGTGCCCACCGCCGACGAGCCCACTGCCGTGGCATTTCGTGAGGTCGTCGATTTGATCGACAGCCTGCCGCTCGATAAGCAGCAGGTCATCGTTCGCGCCTTTACGAGCTTTTTCCATCTGGCAAACCTGTCGGAGGAGAACTACCGTGTGGCGCAGCTGCGCGAGCGCGAGGCCGGTGCGTCGACCGATACCGAGGTCGATCCCGCTAACGAACTCACCGTCGCCTATCACCAGTTGGTAAACGAGATGGGTGTCGAGGGTGCCAACGAGCTGCTCGGCAAGCTTGAGTTCCACCCTGTCTTTACCGCACATCCCACCGAGGCTCGTCGTAAGGCCGTCGAGGGCAAGATTCGCCGTATCTCCAACCTGCTGGAGGAGCGTCCGCGTCTGGGCGGCTCTGACCTGGTGGAGAACGAGCGCCACATGCTGCAGGAGATTGACGCCCTGGTGCGTACGAGTCCCATCGCGCTCAAGAAGCCCACGCCGGTCGAGGAAGCCGATACCATCATCGACATCTTCGATAACACGCTGTTCGACGTTATCCCCGTTATCTATCGTCGTTTTGACGATTGGGTGCTGGGCGACAAGGCCGGTACTGTGCCGCCGCTGTGCCCGGCGTTCTTCCATCCCGGCAGCTGGATCGGTTCCGACCGCGACGGTAACCCCAACGTCACCGCCAAGGTGAGCCGTGAGGTCGCCGCCAAGTACTTTACGCACATGGTGCTCAAGCTCGAGGACAAGTGCCGCCACATCGGCCGCAACCTTACGCTCGAGGCTACCTACAGCAAGCCGTCGGCCGAGCTCATTAACCTGTGGAACCATCAGGTCGAGATGAGCCCTCGTTACACGGCCCGCGCCGAGCTGATCTCCGAGCACGAGCCGCATCGCGCCGTCATGCTCGTCATGGCCGACCGCCTGAACGCCACCGTCCGTCGTATCACCGACACCATGTACCACAGCGCCGACGAGTTCCTGGATGACCTGCGCGTCGTCCAGCGTTCGCTGGCCGCCTGCGGTGCCGTCCGTGCTGCCTACGGCCCGGTCCAAACCATCATCTGGCAGGTCGAGTCCTTCGGCTTCCACATGGTCGAGATGGAGTTCCGTCAGCACTCCGTGGTGCACGCCCGCGCCCTCAAGGATATCCACGAGAACGGTATCCATGGCGACCTGCAGCCCATGACGCGCGAGGTCATCGATACCTTCCGCGCTATCGGCTCCATCCAAAAGCGCTACGGCAAGAAGATGGCGCACCGCTACATCATCTCGTTCACCAAGAGCGCCCAGCATGTGGCCGACGTCTTTGAGCTTGCCCACCTGTCCTTTGCACACGAGGAGGATGTCCCCGAGCTCGACGTGATCCCGCTGTTCGAGCAGCTCGAGGACCTCGAGGGCTGCGTCGACGTGCTCGACCAGATGCTTACGCTGCCTGTGGTGCAAAAGCGCCTTGCCCAGACCAACCGCCGCATGGAGGTCATGCTGGGCTATTCCGACTCCTCCAAGGATGCCGGTCCTACCACGGCCATGCTTGCGCTGCACTCCGCGCAGGAGCGCATTGCCAAGTGGGCAGAGAAGAACGATATCGACCTGGTGCTCATGCACGGTCGCGGCGGTGCCGTGGGCCGTGGCGGCGGCCCGGCCAACAAGGCCGTGCTGGCGCAGCCCAAGGGTTCGGTCAATTGCTTCTTTAAGCTTACCGAGCAGGGCGAGGTCATCTTTGCCCGTTACGGCAACCGCACGCTGGCTCAGCGCCATGTTGAGTCCGTTGCCGCCGCAACGCTTTTGCAGTCGGCCCCGAGTGTCGAGAAGACCAACACCGAGACCACGCAGAAGTTCTGGGATATGGCCGAGAAGCTCAACGCCGCAAGCCACGAGCGCTATCTGGACCTGCTGAACACCGAGGACTTTACGCCGTGGTTCTCGACCGTGACGCCGCTGACCGAGGTCGGCTTGCTGCCGATCGGCTCGCGTCCCGCCAAGCGCGGCTTGGGTGCCAAGTCGCTCGACGACCTGCGTACCATTCCGTGGATCTTCAGCTGGAGCCAGGCGCGCATCAATCTGGCCGCTTGGTACGGCCTGGGTACCGCCTGCGAGCAGTTTGGCGATCTGGACCAGCTTAAGGCTGCCTACCAGGAGTGGCCGTTCTTCCGCACCTTTATCGACAACATCGAGATGTCGATCGCCAAGACCGACCAGCGCATCGCCAAGATGTATCTGCACCTGGGCGATCGCCAGGATCTGTCCGAGAAGGTCTTCACCGAGATGCAGCTCACGCGTAAGTGGGTCCTTGCCATCGTCGGTGACGAGTGGCCGCTGCAGCGCCGCCGTGTGCTTGGCTGTGCCGTTCGCGTGCGCAACCCCTACGTCGACGCCCTGTCCATCGCCCAGGTCCGCGCCCTTCGCGAGGTGCGTATGAACCAGGACGAGATGACCGAGGAGAAGAAGGCCGAGTACATGAGCCTGATTCTTTCGACTGTGACCGGCGTCTCGGCAGGATTGCAGAACACGGGGTAATCGATAGCCCTGTGGCTCTCACCGGGACCCGATGGGTTTCCCTCTGAATGCGTCCTCGCACTTGAAGCCCCCTTATCCTGCTCCTTCGGAGCTGTGGATAGGGGGGCTTCGTGCTGCGGAGTGCATTCAGAGGGAAACCCATCGGATCCCTTCGTCCTCGGTCTTCTGGGATTAAAGCTGAAGGGAATAAGGCGCGCTTCGCGCATAGCGTGGAGTGCGGCGAGGGCTTCTTGCGTCCTGCGGAGTGTGCCTAAAAGTAAACTAATGGCGGGCCCTGCGATGTCCGGTCTTCGGCGGATCAGCCGCTGGGTGAGGGTGGTGCTTGGGGCGACGTGCAAAAAACGGAGTTTTCAGCAGCCAAAGATTGATGCATAAGGCCATAGCCGGCTTTCGCTGCCTTTGTTGATGCTTTTGCACGACGATTGGGCTTTGGCGACGATCATATATGGCTGGTTTCTCGCCGCATGCTATCCAGATGGGTCGAGTCATGAGGACTATCTACCTTTTGAAAGATTTTTGGCACCAAAATCTTATCCCGCGATGCTGAATACTCGCAAAAATGCACGCTCCGGAGGGTACTACCCAGTTATGGCCAGAAATCCATGCGCCATCTTATGCAATTAATTAACGGATTTATGCAAAATGGCTTACGTGCGTACGTCTCGGACTAGATGTTTGCCTCGGCGCTGCGTAAATCATCCTGTCTATAGTGTCTTTGACAGGCGGCTGCGGTCCCGTTTGGGATCGTGGCCGTTTTGTTGTGGGTCAAATATGAACGTTGTGTTAATGAGTCGGTGGACGGTGGTGTTTTTCGGTGAGCGGCGTATCCTTCCAACGGTTTATCTAGTGTGTCAGTTGAAAGGAAGAGGGCGCTCGTCATTGTTTGAATGTGAACTGCCGTTTGACCACAAGACGTTGCATCTGGAGCTCGAGGATAAGAACTTCGCGGGTGTGATGGAAGGTCATCAAAACGAGTTTAAGACTACAAAATCGCAGGAAGAGCTGGTAGAGGAGTCGCTTGCCGACCCTTATGGTTCGCCTTCGCTCGAGGAGCTTTGTGCTGGCAAGAAGGATATCGTCATTATTAGCTCCGATCATACGCGCCCCGTTCCCTCGCGTGTGACGATGCCTATTCTGCTGCATCACATCCATTCCGCTGCGCCCGAGGCTCGCGTGCGTATTTTGGTTGCTACGGGTATGCATCGTCCGTCGACGCACGAGGAGCTCGTCAACAAGTACGGCGAGGAGATCGTTGCCAACGAGGAAATCGTTATGCACGTCGCGACTGACGACAGCATGATGAAAAAGATCGGCACCCTGCCTTCTGGTGGCGAGTGCATCATCAACAAGATTGCTGCCGATTGCGATCTGCTGCTTGCCGAGGGCTTTATTGAGCCGCACTTCTTTGCCGGTTTCTCTGGTAGCCGCAAGTCCGTCCTGCCTGGCATCGCCAGCTACAAGACCATCATGTACAACCACAAAGGTCAGTTTGTGAACGATTCCCATTCGCGTGCCGGCAACCTGTGCCACAACCACGTGAGCGAGGACATGTTTGCCGCTGCCGAGATGGCTCACCTTGCCTTTGTGCTCAACGTGGTGCTCAACGGCAAGCACGAGGTCATCGGCTCCTTTGCCGGCGACATCCACAAGGCGCACGAGGCTGGCTGCGAGTTCGTGAAGAGCCTTGCCGGTGTTGAGCCCGTCGAGTGCGAGATTGCCATCACCACCAACGGCGGCTACCCGCTCGACCAGAACATCTATCAGGCCGTGAAGGGCATGTGCTCTGCCGAGGCTACGCTTCCCGAGGGCGGCGTGATCATCGACGTCGCCGGCTGTGCCGACGGTCACGGTGGCGAGGGCTTCTATCACAACATCGCCGACAACGATCCGGCGGAGTTTGAGCGTGCCTGCATCGACCGTCCTAAGGACGAGACCCTGCCCGACCAGTGGACGAGCCAGATCTTTGCCCGCATCCTGGCGCATCACCCTGTGATCATGGTCACCGACCTGTGCGATCACCAGATGATCAAGGATATGCACATGACGCCGGTCAACACCCTCGATGAGGCGCTCAAGCTCGCCTTTGAGATGAAGGGTGCCGATGCCAAGGTGGCCGTCATTCCCGATGGCCTGGGCGTTGTCGTCGCACAGCACTAGTACGCGGCCTAAACGAATCGTTTATAACCGACAAGAAAGATAAGGTTTTATGCTTACCAAACTCCTCTGCGAATTCGGCGCAACGGCCCTCATGATCATCTTTGGCGTGGGCGTGCACTGCGATACCGTGCTTAAGGGTACCAAGTATCAGGGCTCCGGCCATATGTTTGCCATCACCACTTGGTCTTTTGGCATCTCGGTCTGCCTGTTTGTCTTTGGTGGCGCCGTGTGCATGAACCCGGCTATGGTGCTTGCCCAGTGCATCGTCGGTCTGGTGCCGTGGAGCAGCTGCATCCCCTTCATGATTGCCGATATGCTCGGCGGCTTTGCGGGTGCCGTGATCGCATGGTTGATGTATGCCGATGAGTTCAAGGCTTCCGATGGTGTCATCGATCCCATTGCTCAGCGCAACATCTTCTCGACCAACCCCACCACCGAGGGTACGAACTATGCCCGTAATTTCTTCTGCGAGGCTATCTGCACCTTTGTGTTCATCAGCGCCATCCTTGCTGCTGCTAACCGTGCTGGCGAGAACGTCCTGATGCTCGCTATCTGCGTCGGTCTGATCGTTTGGGCTGTTGGCATGGGCATGGGAGGTATCACTGGCTTCGCCATGAACCAGGCCCGTGACCTTGGTCCTCGCATGGCCTATCAGGTGCTGCCGATTAAGAACAAGGCTGACAACAACTGGAAGTACGGCCTGCTTGTTCCTGGCATCGCTCCGTTTGTCGGTGCCGCTCTGGCCGCGCTGTTTGTGCACGGTTTCTTGGGCATGTTCTAGTCCAAGGCTACATAGTTGTCCGCTGGCCGCATGGGGTAACTTCCCAGCGCGTCCTCGGACATGAAAGAACCCCCGCTGCGCACTTCGTGCGGCGGGGGTTCTTTCGTCCTGCGGAATGCGCTGGGAAGTTACCCCATGCGGCCAGCTGCGGGATCTTGGTCGCGTTGGAACAAGCAACCCAATATATATATCTGAATTTGGATGGGAGGGGCTTGTTGCTGTTGGGGGCGTTGAAGTGTGAATGACACTTTGGGATGCGTGGCGGCCTGGGTTGGGTCGATGATTTGGGATGAGCTTCTTACTTAGGTGAAGAGGGGCTTTATGGCTGAGAGGTAGTCTTTGGCTACGTCGGCTTTGTTTGCTTCGAAGTTGTGCCAGGCCCACCATTGGACCATTCCTACGAAGCTTGAGGCTATGTGGTGTAGTAGGAAGCTTCGGTCCATGGTGGCGGCGGGGCCTGCGGGGTCGACGGGGACGGTTTCGGCTGCGCGCGACATGATGGTCTTGCGTAAGCAGTCGGCGAAGACGCGTGAGCCGGCGCCGGCTACCAGCGCTCGGACGCCCTGGCGACGTTCCCATAGATTGTTGAGAATATGCTCGACCTGCACGAGTGGGTCGTCGAGCGGTGTGCCATCGTCGTCGAGGGCGTGGGTGCAGATGTCGCTCACGAGTTCGGACAACAGGTCGTCTTTGCTCTTAAAGAGGCCGTAGAATGTAGCGCGGCCTACGTGAGCGCGCGCGATGATGTCGCCGACGGTGATCTTGCCGTAGTCCTCTTCGCGCAGCAGCTCGGAGAACGCCGCAACGATGGCAGCGCGGCTTTTTGCCTTGCGGGCATCCATGGCTATGCGTCCGCGTGAACGAGCAGGCAGCGAAGCGTGCCGGAGCAACCCTCGTAGGGGCGCTTACCGGCGCCGTAGCCGACGGCCTCGATGCGGTAGCGGGCCGGCAGGTGCTCGGACGTGCGCAGTGCGGCGACGATGGCGGCGCCCGTGGGCGTCACGAGCTCGCCGGCGAACGGCGCAGGCGTGAGGGCGATATTGCCTGCCTGGCACAGGTTGACGACGGCGGGGACGGGAATGGGCATAAGGCCGTGGGCGCAGTGGATAGTACCGTGACCCTCGGAGAGCGACTCAACCACGATGTCCTCAATACCCAGGTCATCGAGGCAGATGGCGACAGAGCAGACGTCGACGATGGAGTCGACGGCGCCCACCTCGTGGAACATGACGGTGTCGGGCGCTTTGCCGTGGGCCTTGGCCTCGGCGGCGGCGAGTGCGGTAAAGATGGCGAGGGCGCGACGCTTGGCACCATCGCTTAGCTGCGAGCCATCGATAATGGCGGTGACGTCCGCCAAAGACCGGTGGTGATGGTGGTGGGCGTGATGATGGCCCTCGTGGTCATGGCTCTCATGGTCGTGCTCGTGGCAGTGGTCGTGCTCGTCATGGTCATGATGGTGGTGCTCATGCTCATGCTCGCGCTCGACAGCAGCCTCATTACCGTAGAGCCAGGCCATATCGTGATCGTGGTTCTCGAGCTCCTCTGCAAGCTGGACGTCGAAATCGCAGGCGTCGATGCCGTGCTTGTTTACGCGCGTGACAGCGATCGTAAAGCCGTCGACCGGCAGCGTGGCGAGTTGTTCGCGCAGGTGTTCCTCGTTGGCGCCCAGGTCGAGCAGAGCCGCGACGGTCATATCGCCGCTGATGCCCGAGGTTCCGTCGATGATAAGCGTGTGCTGATGGTTGGACATGGAATGCTCCTTAGCGGGCGCAGGGCGTGCCGGCGCTCAGATGATTGATAAGACTTGCCTGGTAGGCGGCACCAAAGCCGTTGTCGATATTGACGACCGAGACGCCGCTGGCGCAGGAGTTGAGCATGGCGAGCAGCGCGGCCACGCCACCAAAGTTCGCGCCGTAGCCCACGCTGGTGGGAACGGCGATGACCGGGCAACTCACCAGGCCGCCGATGACGCTCGCCAGCGCGCCTTCCATGCCGGCGATGGCGATGACCACCTGCGCCTGGGCAAGTTCCTCGGCATGCGCGAGCAGACGGTGCAGACCGGCGACACCCACGTCGTAGAGGCGGTCGACCTCGTTGCCATAGAACTCGGCCGTCAACGCAGCTTCCTCGGCGACGGGCAGGTCGCTCGTGCCGGCGCAGGCGACAACGATGCGTCCGTTGCCGGTAGGGGAGGGCTTGCCGCCCACGAGGGCGAGCTGGGCGTCCGGGACATATCCCAGGTCGATGCCGTTGCCGAGAAGCTCAGCGGTGCGGGCTGCCTTTTCGTCGTCCAGGCGCGTGACCAGGATGCGTTCCTGGCCGGCATCGAGTAATGCTTTGATAATGGCGGCAATTTGCTCGGCGGTTTTACCGGCACCGTAGACAACCTCGCCGACTCCCTGGCGCACTCCGCGCGAAAGATCGAGCTGTGCAAAGCCCAGATCGGCGGTCGGAGCCGTCTGGATGCGCGTGAGGGCGTCGGCAGGGGTGACTGCTCCGCCGGCAACATCGCTCAGCAATTGCTCAAGATCTCGCTTATCCATATATGTTCCCTTCGACGGCGCAAAGTCTAGCACTCAAAGGGTATGTTTCCGAACACTAAGACAAAATTGTTCGGAAACTTTAGGACAGACTGATTCAATTGTTAGACGGATCGGTTAGTCGCGCAGGATGATGTCCATGGCGAGCATCAGGTTGCGCTCGTCGATGGCAAACGGGGCGGCCTCGCGCGTCTTGGGCTTGGCGCAAAACGCGATGCCCGTGCCCGCGGCCTGAATCATGGGGATGTCGTTGGCGCCGTCGCCAATCGCGACGGTGTGAGCCATATCGACGCCGCATTCAACTGCCCAATCCAGCATCTGGATAAGTTTGGACTCCTTGGTCACGATGTCGGCCGCCAGCTTACCCGTGAGCTTGCCGTCTACGGCCTCCAGGCGGTTGGCCAGGCAAAAATCGATGCCCGCAGCGGCCACGATCTTATCGGCGACCTCGTGAAAGCCGCCGCTTACCACGCCGACCTTCCAGCCCTTGCTGTGTGCCGAGCGCACAAGCTCCAGCGCGCCGGGGGTAAACGTCACGCGCTCAAAGGTGCGCTCGAACACGCTCTCGTCCAGGCCGGCGAGCAGCCCCACGCGCTCCTCGAGCGCCTGCTTAAAGTCAAGCTCGCCGCGCATGGCGCGTTCGGTGATCTGTGCCACCTGCTCGCCCACGCCGGCCTCTTCGCCCAACAGGTCGATGACCTCCTGGTTGATGAGCGTGGAGTCGATATCCATAACGATGAGGCGTGCAGTCATGGCGGGCCTTTCCGAGTGCAGTTGTATTGGGGCACATTGTCGCACGCCGCGCGCCTGGGTGACGGCCGCGGTGCGTCAATTGTTTCGTCTCCGTCAAGTCTTTGGGCAAGAGCTACTTTTTCGCGGCACATCGACACAGGTGCGATAAAATAGAACGCCATGTCTGGCTGCGCGGTTTACGCAGGCTGGGCAAATCTGTACGACGCCGCCCGGAACGACACGGGGCGGCACAGATCCATAAAGGAGGATCACTGGTATGAGCCAGACCCGTCCCATCGATGAGCATTCCATGCACACCCGTACCTGCGGCGAGCTTCGCTTCGAGAACGTGGGCGAAGAGGTCACCCTCACCGGTTGGGTGAGCCGTCGTCGCGATCACGGCGGCCTTATCTTCTGCGACCTTCGCGACCGCGAGGGCATCACGCAGCTCACCTTCGACCCCGAGCACTCCGACGGCGATGCCTTTAAGATCGCCGAGACTATGCGTCCCGAGTGGCCCATCAAGATTCACGGCGTCGTGCGCGCCCGTGGTGAGGAGACCACCAACACCAAGCTCGCGACCGGCGAGATCGAGGTCCTGACCGACCACGCCGAGGTGCTCAACACGTCCGTCACCCCGCCGTTCCAGATCGAGGACGGCATCGAGACCAGCGAGGACACCCGCCTGCGTTATCGCTATCTGGACCTCCGTCGTCCCGAGATGATGGCTAACCTCAAGCTGCGCTCCGACTTCACCTTTGCCATTCGCGAGGCGCTGCACAACCGTGAGTTCATGGAGGTCGAGACGCCCTCCCTATTCAAGTCCACGCCCGAGGGCGCTCGCGACTTCATCGTCCCCAGCCGCATTCAGCCGGGCAATTTCTACGCCCTGCCGCAGTCCCCGCAGCTCCTGAAGCAGCTGCTCATGGTTGGTGGCGTCGAGCGCTACTACCAGGTTGCCAAGTGCTTCCGCGACGAGGACCTGCGCGCCGATCGTCAGCCCGAGTTCACTCAGGTCGATATCGAGATGTCTTTTGTGGACCAGAACGATGTCATGAGCGCGCTCGAGGAAGTTCTGTCCGATGCCTTCGGCCGCATGGGTGTCGAGATGCCCACGCCGCTGCGCCGCATGGACTACTGGGAGGCCATGGACACCTATGGCTCCGACAAGCCCGATACCCGCTATGGCATGCACCTGATCGACCTGACCGATATCTTTGCCAACTCCAAGTTCAAGGTCTTTGCGACTGCCGCGAACGAGGAGGGCTCTGTCGTCAAGGCCATCAACGCCAAGGGCGCCGGTGCCTGGGCACGTGCCAAGATCGATAAGCTTGCCGGCGTGGCTTCCACGTTTGGCGCCAAGGGCCTGGCCTGGATCGCATTCCGCGAGGACGGCTCCATCAACAGCCCCATCGTCAAGTTCTTCTCGGACGAGGAGATGGCGGCTCTGCGCGAGCGCATGGACGTCGAGCCCGGCGACCTTGTGATGTTCGCCGCCGGCCCGCGCCTGCTCTCCGACGAGATCCTGGGCGGCATGCGTTCGCACATGGCTAACGCGCTCGAGATCAAGCGCGAGGGCCACGACTTCCTGTGGGTCGTCAACTTCCCGCTGTTCCACTGGGACGAGGACCGCAAGGCTTACGCTGCCGAGCATCAGCCCTTTACCCTGCCGACCGAGACCGACATCGCCAAGATCGAGGCCGACCCGTTGGCAGCCGGCTCCTGCACCTACGACTTTGTCATGGACGGCTTTGAGGCCGGCGGCGGTGGTATGCGTATCCACAACGCCGAGATGCAGATGTCCATGCTCAAGCTTCTGGGCTTTACCGAGGAGCGCGCCGAGTCTCAGTTCGGCTTCCTCATGGAGGCGCTCAAGTTTGGTGCGCCCCCGATGGGCGGTTTTGCTCTGGGTCTGGACCGCGTGTGCATGCTGCTCACCGGCTCCGACTCCATCCGCGACGTCATGGCGTTCCCCAAGACGGCCAGCGGCTCCGACCTCATGTCGGGCGCTCCGAGTGCCGTTTCCGGCGCCCAGCTCAAGGACGTTAGCCTGCGCCTGATGTAGGCGAGCGGCTACCTATTGCCCGTAACGAGGGAAGGACGCGTGCCTTCCCTCGTTTTTTATGCGCCGAGGTTGAGAGGGCTTGGGATGACCGGGCGTCGCGGAAAGCGCGACCCAGAATTCGGCAAAATAATGGGGCACAGTTTCCGGTTGAGCTGTCTAACGGAAACTGTGCCCCAGAACGAGCGCTCAAAACGGGACAGGCTTTCCGCAACAACTGTCTGGCGAAAAGCCTGCCCCAGTTTCTTATAGCGAGTCTCTCTGGATCAGCTGCATGTGCATCACGGAGGTGGTTGGCTCGGCACCCTTGATCATGTCGAGCGCAATGTTGGCGGCCATGTGGCCTTCTTCGCGCAGGGGCTGGCGGACGGTCGTGAGCGCGGGGACGCAGCGCGTCGCAATCTCGTGATCGTCGAAGCCGACGACAGAAACGTCCGCCGGAACGGATAGGCCTGCCTCGTTGAGTGCGGTGATGACGCCAGCCGCGATACGGTCCGATCCGCAGAGCACGCCATCGAAAGCGATCTCGCGCGCGAGGATCTGGTGCATGGCCTGATAGCCGTCTCCGTTGTTCCAGCCGGTATAGATAACGTTTGCGTCTGGGAGGTCTTCGCCCAAGACGGCGCGGTAGCCGCGCAGGCGGTCGACAACAGCGGGGTTGTCTTGCGGTCCCAACACGGCGACGATATCTTTGCGCCCGCGCTCCTTCATGGCGAGTGCCGCAAAGTGTCCGCCCTCTTCGTCGTCAGAGTAGACTGTCGAAAACACATCGCGATAGGGGTGGCCCTCGAGCTGGCCGCACAACACGGTGGGTACGCCCAGCTCGCGCAGTACCTCGAGCAGCTCGCTGCCCTTGTAGGGGGAGACGTCGATCACGGCGTCGAACGAGCGGCGCTCAAAGTGCTCGCGTGCGCGGTTGCGCTCATGCGTAGAAGACGCCTGCAAGATAACGGGCAGATAGGACGACTCCGACAGTTCCTCGGTAATGCCGCTCAAAAACTCGCTATAGGTGGGGTCGCTGAAGAGTTCACTCAGGGGCTCGGTCACGAGTACGGCGATGATTTCCGTGCGCCCGACAGCGAGCGCTCGGCCACGAGCGTTGGGGACAAAATTGACTTCCTTGGCCGCCGCGCGGACGCGCTTTTTGGTTTCCTCGCTAATGCGGGGCGAATCGTTGAGAGCGCGCGATGCCGTGGAGCGCGACACGCCGGCAGCTGCGGCAACCTCGGCAAGCGTAGGTGCGGTGCGAACTGGTTGGGTCATGGCGTCTCCTGGAAAATGCGGTCGATGTTGTCGCTGATACGGGCTGGTGCGGATACAGCTTACTATAGTGCGCCTGAACAGCGTTCATGATATCCGGTGACCGGTGTCGTTTTGCAACCAAGCCGCAATCGAATACGTCTCGTATGGGTGAGATATCAGCGGGCGTGGGGGTTGCCTACGAGCTTAAGAACGATGTCTTGCGCTGAGTTTCGATACTCAGGGTGACATAAGTGTCGCGGTTGTACAACCGGTTGCACCGTTAACCCGGCCAAATCGACCGTTCAGCGGACAACCGGTTGCACAGTTTTTTGCATCGCCCGTAAGATAAGGACAACCGGTTGCACAAGAATCACTACGATGACGAAGGAGCATCACCATGGACGCCATTAACGATTGGGAAAACCAAGCGCTCACCCACAGGAACCGCCTGGCACCCCATGCGTACTTTACGGGTTACGAGACCGCCGATCTCGCTGCAACGTACAGCCGCGAGCTGTCGCGCGGGTTTGTCCAGCTGTCCGGCTCGTGGCAGTTCCGCCTCTTTGAGGGCCCCGCTGCCGTCTCCAACGAGGAGCTCTCCACGTACGAGCCCGAGTGGGATCACGTGGAGGTTCCGCACCTGTGGCAGGTAGACGGCTATGGCAACCTTGCCTACACCGACGAGGGCTTCCCGTTCCCGGTGGATCAGCCGTTCGTTCCCTCTGACGATCCCACGGGCGTGTACCAGCGCATCGTCAACCTTCCCGCCGTGCCTGCCGGCGCTCGCGAGATCATTCGCTTTGACGGCATCGAGAGCTATGGCGAGCTGTACGTCAACGGTCAGTTTATCGGCATGACCAAGGGTTCGCGCCTGTCTGCCGAGTTCGACGTGACCGACGCGCTTGTCGAGGGCGACAACCTGTTTGCGGTCAAGGTTCTGCAGTACAGCGATGGCAGCTATATCGAGGACCAGGACATGTGGTGGGCATCGGGCATCTTCCGCGATGTGTACCTTATGCAGCGTCCCGCCGCGCACCTGGTCGACTTTAGGTTCCGCACGCACCGCGAGGGCGATACCGCTTTGATTACGCTCGATACGGTGGCCGAGGGCGCTTCCCGCGTCGTGTTTACGCTCAGCGATGGCGAGAACGTGGTGGCTACGGGCGAGTGCGTCGACGGCCATGCCGAGTGCAGCGTGACCGATGCCCACTTCTGGAATCCCGAGGACCCCTTCCTCTATGACCTTACGTTTGAGGTCTACGACGGTGACCAGGTCAGCGAGTACGTCCCACATCGCCAGGGTCTTGCCGAGGTGACGGTCGAGGGCAATCATATCTACCTCAACGGCACTTACTTTAAGATGCATGGCGTCAACCGCCACGATCACGACGATCACAAGGGCCGCGCCGTGGGCCTCGATCGCATGCGCCGCGACCTGGAGCTCATGAAGCAGCACAACATCAACGCGGTGCGCACGTCCCACTACGCCAACGACCCGCGCTTTTACGAGCTGTGCGACGAATACGGTATCATGCTGGTCGCCGAGACCGATATGGAGAGCCATGGCTTCGAGAATATCGGCAATATCGCCCTGGTCACCGACGATCCGGCATGGGAGCCGGCCTACGTCGACCGCATCGAGCGCCTGGTGATGCAGGAGCGCAACCACGCCTGCATCATTATGTGGTCGATGGGCAACGAGAGCGGCTATGGCTGCAACATCCGCGCGATGTACGCCAAGGCTCACGAGCTCGACGGTCGTCCGGTCCACTACGAGGAGGATCGCAACGCCGATACCGTCGACGTTATCTCCACCATGTACTCCCGCGTGTCGCAGATGAACGACTTTGGTGAGCATCCATTCCCCAAGCCGCGCATCAACTGCGAGTACGGTCACTCCATGGGCAACGGCCCCGGAGGCCTGTCCGAGTATCAGGAGGTCTTCGATCGCTGGGATTGCATCCAAGGCCAGTTTATCTGGGAATGGTGCGACCACGGTTTGGCTGCTGTGACCGAGGACGGTGTTGCCTACGATATGTATGGTGGCGACAACGGCGATTACCCCAACAACAGCAACTTCTGCATCGATGGCATGGTGTTCCCTTGGCAGCAGCCGAGCCCGGGCCTCACTGAGTATGGTCAGGTTATCTGCCCGGTTCGCATGGCCTACGATGCCGAGGCGGGCGAGCTGACCGTCACCAACAAGCGTTGGTTTACCACCCTCGAGGATGTTTGCCTGTCGGCGGAGACCCTGGTGGACGGCGACGTGGTTTGCCGCAAGACGCTCATGCCCGGTGCGGTTGCCCCCGGCGAGTCCGTCCAGCTTCCGCTGGTGATTCGCGAGGTCGCGGTAGGCGAGACCCTACTGACTGTGCGCGCCTACACCATGGCCGCTCACGTCTGGTGCGAGCCGATGTTCCAGCTGGGCGCAAGCCAGTTTGCCATCGCAAACCATCCGGCGCCAGCCATCGCGGCTCCCACTCGTCCTGAGCTTACGGTCGAGGAGACCGAGCAGGAAATCCGCATTCGCTCCCTCAACGGCGAGCTGACCTTCAGCAAGGTAAACGGTACCGTGAGCGAGTGGAAGGCATCCGGCCGCGACGTCATGGCCTCCGGTCCCCAGGTTGGTTTTTGGCATCCGCTCGTCGATAACCACGCCCAGGAGTATGACTCACTGTGGAAGGACAACTTCATCGATGTGATGCAGACGTCTACCCGCAAGGTTTCTTGGAAGCAGGGCGGCAATGCGGTCGTCGTTACCGTGAGCCAGCGTATCGCTCCTCCCGTCCGCGCGTTCGGCATGCGCGTCGAGCTTGTCTACACCGTGCTTCCGAGCGGACGCGTTGACCTCAAGGTTTCCGGCGAGCCCTACGGTGACTATTCGGACATCATCCCGCGCATCGGCATCTCCTTCGAGGTCCCCGGTTGCGATCGCGCCGTCGAGTGGTATGGCCACGGCCCGGGCGAGAACTATCCGGACTCGCTGCGCGCCAACCCGGTCGGTCATTACCGCACCACGGTCGACGATATGTTCACGCCCTACGTTATGCCTCAGGACTGCGCCAACCGCGAGGGTACCCGCTGGGTTGCCCTGCGCTCCAGCCACGGCGACGGCGTGCTGGTGACCCGTCCGGCCGACGCCGCTTCCAACCCATTCTCGTTCTCGGCATGGCCCTATAGCTGCGAGGCCATCGATAACGCCAAGCACGTCTACGACCTTGTCAAGGGCGACACAGTTACGGTCAACATCAACGACCAGCTGCTCGGCCTTGGTTCGAACTCTTGGGGTTCCGAGGTGCTCGATTCCTATCGCACCCGTTTTGAGAGCTTCAGCTTTGAGGTGTCCCTGCGACCGCTGACGTCTGCCGATCTGGCTCAGGCACTGGCACCCATTAAGGAGGCATAAGTCATGCATGTCTTTAACTCGCGCGCCGATTTCGACGCTCAGATGAAGTCCGTCAAGAAGTGGATGCGTACCGGACAGGCGCTCGACGGCGTTTCTGAACTGCAGCACGATGTGGCGTACTCCATCGGCGACTCGCTGGTGTATTGGTGGGTGAACGCCCACGAGGCGGCTACCGCCGATCTAGTCGGTCACCGTCGCTACCATGCCGTGCTCGCTCCGCTCGACGGCGACCTGACCGTCGAGGTGGCTTCCAAGACGGATCTTACCCGCACGCGCGCCTACAGCGATATCGACGATCGCGAGCGCTTTGAGGGTACGGGGGAGACCGTGACGATTCCCGCCGGCGGCGTTGCCGTCGTCGAGATCGACGAGGCCTACCGTGTCGTGGCCGATGTCGCGGATCCCCGCGTCGTGGTACTGCACGTGACGGTTGAAGGTTATTCCTTCCCCAACAAGTAGTATTCGTCCGTTTGGACGTTTGCTTCGCGCCGTTAAGGGGGATGGCTTTGTTGACTCCCTTTTCCCCATTCCCCTTAGCAGGTGCGTCGTCCACGATTGCGCTTGCAGTCCGGACGGTTTTAGATGAGATATAACGGATGATTGGGAGGGCTTATGAGCTCTGAAAAACGAGGAACGATCGGTTCGTTCGCTCTGCTGGGCATGACGGTCGCCGCCGTGTTCGGTATCAAGAACATCATCAACAACAACGCGGCCATCGGCTTGGCAGCTGCGCCGTCGTTCTTCTTCGCCACGCTTTTGTACTTTGTCCCCTATACCCTGGTTACCGCTGAGTTCGTCGGCCTCAACAGGGACTCCGAGTCTGGCGTGTACGCATGGGTTAAGACCTCGATGGGTGGTCGCTGGGCGTTCCTGACGGCATTTAGCTACTGGTTCGTTAACCTGTTCTACTTTGCGTCCGTCCTGCCCAACGTCATCATTTACGCGAGCTACGTGTTCTTTGGTGCCAATGCCGAGCTCTCGCAGCTGTGGATCACCATTATCGAGATCGTCGTCTTTGCTATCGCCACGTGGGTTTCGACCAAGGGCGCTAAGTGGATCGGCTCCATTTCCTCCTTCGGCTCGACCGCGGCTCTCGGCCTGACTGCCGTGTTCATCTTGCTGTCCCTGGCTGCTGCCTTTGGCGGCGTCGAGTTCGCTACGGCTCCTACCCCCGCTAACATGGCTCCCGACATGAGCAACTTCGCAACTATGTGGGGCTTCTTCGGTACGCTTGCCTGGATCATCCAGGGCGTTGGCGGCGCTGAGTCTGTCGGCGTGTTCCTTAACGACCTTAAGGGCGGCGTCAAGGCCTTCGTGCGCACCGTCGTTATCGCCGGCCTGACCATCGGCCTTCTGTACGCAGGTGCTTCGCTGCTGGTCAACCTGTTCATTCCCGAGGGCGGTGTTGCCATCTCCACCGGTATCTTCGACGTATTCGGCGCTGTCTTTGCCCACTTTGGCATTCCCATGGAAGTGTCCACGCGCGTCATTGGCCTGATCCTTCTCGCTGCCACGCTGGGCTCCCTCATGATGTGGACCTCTGCTCCCATCAAGGTCTTCTTCACCGAGATCCCCAAGGGCGTCTTTGGTAGCAAGATCGTCGAGCTCAACGAGCACGGCATTCCCGCCCGCGCCGCTTGGCTGCAGTTCGCCATCGTCGTCCCCATCCTGATCATCCCGGCCTTGGGATCTGGTAACCTCGACGACCTGCTCATGATCGTCACCAACATGACGGCTGCCACTGCTCTGCTCCCGCCGCTGCTGATCCTGCTTGCCTACTTTATGCTGCGCAAGAACTTCGACGCCGCTCCCCGTGACTTCCGCATGGGCTCGCGCAGCTTTGGTCTGGTCGTTGCCGCATTCCTGCTTGTGGTCTTCTGCTTTGTGCTTGTCTGCGGCACCATCCCGCTCGATCAGCCGCTGTGGCTGACGCTGGTCTACAACGTTGGCGGTGTGGTTGTCTTCCTGGGCCTTGCCGTGATGTGGTACAACCGCTATATCAACCGCCTGCGCGAGACCGATCCCGAGGCCGCCGAGAGCGAGCTGCGCCCTTCCGTCCTCGACATGATGGAGTAGCGGCTAGGATTAATCTACAGCTGTGGAATAAATCGATTCCCTTTCCTAAGGAGGGGCCTTACGAGGCCCCTCCTTTTGTGTTTTGGGGCATGGTTTTGGACCCCGTGGTCAAAAAATGCCAAATATGAGTACTGTTGCAAAAGAGGTGTCATATTTTTTGGCCTGTTCTGAGCAAAAACGGGCTCAAAATCAATTTATATAACCCCCTTTAAAGGGCGTTTGACGGCTTTCAACCTCTTCGAATCGCTCAAAGGAGGCAATTTGCTCTCGATTTTGCTGCTACTAAATTGGTGACAGTACTCATATTTGCCACTTTTTGCCCACGAGGTGTTCAGAGGAGCTCTCGACAAGCATCTAACGCTACAATAACTACCACGTGGCTGGGTTTGCCGGCCGAATGTGCGATGCCGCGGGAGGGGACATGGTCGAGTTTACAAAGACGATTAAAGATCCGTTGGGACTGCATGCCCGCCCGGTTGCGCTGCTTTACGACATCATTGCCAAGCATCGTAGCAACGTATCGGTCAGTATCGGCGATCGCCATACCGACGGCCGCGATGTAATGGGGCTCATGGCTCTCTACGGCGAGTGCGGCGAGGACATCATCTTCCGCGTTTCGGGCGTAGACGAGGCTTCCTGCGTCACATCGATCAGAAACCTCTCGCTCTAAGCATGACAGGGCGCGGCAAAGGACAGCTCTTTGCCGCGCCTTTTTGTTTCGTATAGGAAACTTTTTCGAAATCTAAATGGGGACCCTTTCCAAAAAGTTAACCACGTGCTAGTTTACTATAGCGAACATAGACGTGGTTAACTTTTGCTGCGTCGATGTTGAGGACGAACTGACGTTAGGAGCTCACTCATGTCTTGCGGACCGCAGATGCCGGCTATGCCGCTTTCGATGGTAAAAGCGGGCGAAACCGTGCGCGTGTCTCGCGTAAAGGGCAATGAGGATATGAAGCACCATCTCAAGGACCTCGGCTTTGTCGAGGGCAACGAGATCCACGTGGTGAGCTCGAGTGGCGCCAATATCATCGTCACGGTGCTGGGTGCACGCTTTGGTATCGATTCCAAGGTTGCCATGCACATCATGACCGTCGGTTAGTTCGCAGCATTTCGCAAAAAGCTGAAAGGGGGACAAGTACATGAAGACGTTGGGTGACGTCAAGGTGGGCGAGAGCTCTACCATCGTCAAGCTTCACGGTGAGGGTGCACTGCGCCGTCACCTTATGGACCTGGGGCTCATCAAGGGCACGTCGTTTAAGGTCGTAAAGGTCGCACCGCTCGGAGATCCGGTCGAGATCAACGTGCGCGGCTACGAGCTTTCCATCCGCAAGGAGGAGGCTGCCGTCGTCGAGGTCCAGTAAGGGCCAGCGGCGAGTATTTCTGCAGATAAAGTTAGGGTTTTCTAACTTAATGCAGCAACTTTGAAGCACATTATCCAGCTCGCGCGGAGAAAGCAGCGCGGGCACACAAGGAAGAAGGATTGAATGGCGGATTCTCAGATCCATGTCGCGCTGGCGGGTAACCCCAACTGCGGCAAGACCACGCTTTTCAACCTGATCACCGGCGCCAACGGCTACGTTGGCAACTGGCCCGGCGTCACGGTTGAGAAAAAGGAAGCCAAGCTCCTAAGCGACAAGAACGTTACCATCACGGACCTCCCTGGCATCTACTCGCTTTCCCCCTATAGCCCCGAGGAGCAGTGCTCGCGCGATTACCTCATGAGCGGCGAGCCCGATGTCGTCGTCCAGGTGGTCGATGCCACCAACCTCGAGCGCAACCTGTATCTGGCCCTTCAGGTTATCGAGACCGGCCTGCCCGTGGTCGTTGCCCTCAACATGGCCGACTTGGTCGAGAAGAACGGCGACAAGATTGACACGGACAAGCTTTCCAAGAAGCTCGGCTGCCCGGTCATGATGATCTCGGCCCTTAAGAACAAGGGCATCAAAGAGCTGTTCGAGCAGGTCAAGAAGTCTGCCGCTTCTAAGGGCCAGGTGCCGGAGCACAAGTTCGATTCCTCTATCGAGGACGTTCTGGACCACATCGAGAACAACCTGCCGGCGAGCGTTCCCGCCAACAAGCGTCGCTACTACGCTGTCAAGCTGTTCGAGCGCGACGCGGACGCCTGCAAGCTCATCAACCTCACTAAGGAGAAGGCCGCTCGCGTCGAGCAGCTGGTCGCCCAGTGCGAGCAGGATTGCGACGACGACGCCGAGTCCATCATTACCGGCGAGCGCTACGGCGTGATTGCCCACATCATCGACGAGTGCCTCACCAAGGCTCCTGCCAAGATGAGCACTTCCGAGAAGATCGACCGTGTGGTTACCAACCGCATCCTGGGCCTGCCGATCTTTGTGGTCATCATGTTCTGCGTGTACTACATCGCCGTTTCCACCCTGGGCGGCACGGTGACCGACTTCACCAACGACCAGCTCTTCGGTACCGACGGTTGGTACGTGCTCGGTCAGGGCCGCGACGCTTACGACGCGGCCGTCGAGGCTGCGGGCGACAACGCCGACTCGGTCGACCCGGCGCAGTACGGCCCCTATGTCCCGGGTATTACCACCGTGGTGCACGACGCCCTCGTGGCGGGCGGTACCGAGGACGGTGGCCTGGTTGATTCGCTGGTCTGCGACGGTATCGTCGGCGGCTTAGGCGCCATCTTCGGCTTCGTTCCGCAGATGTTCCTGCTCTTTGTGATGCTGTCCTTCCTGGAGGACTGCGGCTACATGGCCCGTGTCGCCTTCATCATGGACCGCGTGTTCCGCCGGTTTGGCCTGTCCGGTAAGTCCTTTATCCCCATGCTCGTGTCCTCGGGCTGCGGCGTCCCCGGCGTCATGGCCACCAAGACCATCGAGAACGAGAAGGACCGTCGCATGACGGTCATGACCACCACGTTCATTCCCTGTGGCGCTAAGCTGCCGATCATTGCCCTGCTCATGGGTTCCATCATCGGCGATTCTTCCACCACCGCCGCATGGATCAGCCCGCTGTTCTACTTCTTGGGCGTCTTTGCCGTCATCGCCTCGGGCCTCATGCTCAAGAAGACCAAGCTCTTCGCCGGTCGCCCGACGCCGTTCGTTATGGAGCTTCCCGCCTATCACTTCCCGGCAATCCGCTCTTGGGCGCTGCATGTATGGGAGCGCTGCTGGGCCTTTATCAAGAAGGCCGGCACGGTCATCTTCGCCTCTACCGTCGTGGTTTGGTTCCTCTCCAACTTTGGTAGCTACAACGGTTCCTTTGGCTTCCTGCCTGCTATGGACGGCATCCCCGAGGAGTTTATGGACTACTCCGTGCTCGCCATGCTGGGCAACCTGGTCGCTTGGATCTTCGCCCCGCTCGGCTTTAGCACCTGGCAGGCCACCGCGCTGACTGTCTCTGGACTTGTCGCCAAGGAGAACGTCGTCGCCACCGCCGGCTCGCTGCTGTCCGTTGCCGACGCCGCCGAGACCGACCCGAGCCTGTGGACCGCGTTCGCCGGCATGTTCCCGACCATGGGTGCTTGCGTTGCCTTTGGTGCATTCAACCTGCTGTGCGCTCCGTGCTTTGCCGCCATGGGCACCATTCGCAATCAGATGGACTCCGGCAAGTGGACCGCGATTGCCATCGGCTACGAGTGCGCCTTCGCATGGGTGATCGGCCTGTTCATCAACCAGTTCTACAACCTGCTTGTCCTTGGCCAGTTTGGTATTTGGACGGTTGTAGCCATCGTTCTGCTGGTTGCGATGCTCTTCCAGATCTTCCGTCCCATGCCTAAGCACGCCTGGACCGACGAGGACGAGACCAACACCGCTTCCGCCGCAGTTTCAGCTTAAGTCCGAATAAGGATCAGCCCCTTTCCACGAGCCCGGGTGTCCCAGCGACACCCGGGCTTTTTGGTGAGGGAGATGTGGCGTTTCCGCAGATAAAACCGACCAAAATATACCTGTCCCTTTTTGGCAGGTGGAGAATGGGGTAAAGTAAGTGGTGGTTAACTAGAGGAGGCTTGCTATGGCACCTATCGATATTGTTGTACTGGCTGTTATCGGCATTGCGTTTGTCGCCGTGTGCGTGCGCATTTATCGCAAGGGCACCTGCGCCGACTGCGCTCAGGGCGGCGTTTGCACGGGACATTGTTCCAACAAAAAAACCTGCGCCGCACTTAAGGGCGTGGACAAAATTGCCGAAGACTTGGGCCGCGGTATCAAATAAGGTCCAGGCATCCAGGCGCCCCGCGAGCACCCGTTCGCGGGGCGCTTTGCACATTTGACGGCGAGCGCGGCGAGTTGAAGAGTGATTTTGGGGTATCGTTACCTGTACTGTTAATTGGCAACTTATCTATAACGGAGTAACCCCATGAGCGCTCGCGTAACCATGAAGGACATAGCCGCCGAGCTTGGCGTTTCCATCAATACCGTGCACAAGGCCCTGACGGGTAAGGCCGGCGTGAGCGAATCCGTGCGCTCCAAGGTGAATGCTAAGGCCGAGGCCATGGGTTACCACCGCAACACAAGTGCCTCGAGCCTGCGCCGCAAGGATATCAACCTGGTGTTTTGCCTGCCCCGCGCATCGTGCGAGGGGGCGTACTTTTTCCGTTACCTTTGGGAAGGCTGCAACCGCTTTGAGCAGGAGGTCATCGACCGGGGCATTACGGTTGAGCGCGTTGAATTTGGCGTGGGTGGCTACGCCGATGCGCTCGAGCAGATTGATGAGCGTCTGCAGGTAGGCGAGAAGATTGACGGCCTGCTTGCCTATGTTCCGGGCGATGACCGCGCAACCGAGCTCTTGAGGCAGATTGCCGAGGCGGGCGTGACAATCGAGCTCGTAGACGGCGACCGCCCGCACCTCGATCGCCTGGGTGCCAGTCTGGCGGACTATTCCGCGGCGGGCAGTCTTATGGCGGAGCAGGCGGCAAATCTGGTCCACGCTTCTGGGGTTGACGCCCGCGTGCTCCTGTTGGCGGGCGACCCCTATACCGATTCACACTACCTGACCGCCCGCGCCTTTCATAATTACCTGCGCGAACACGATATTCCATGGCAGGTTGAGGACCTTGCCGGCGCCCATGCGCAAGTCAAACAGCTCGAGCGCGAGCTTGAGCAGCGCTTGAGTGCGCCGGATGCTCCCGAGCTCATCTGTAGCGTTTTTGCCGTTGGTTCCGAGGTGGTCGCCGACGCGCTTGTTTCAAGCGGCAAGGCCGGCAAGGTCATGGTAATCGGCAACGACCTGTTCCCCGAGAGCGCCTTGGCCTTGCGCCGTGGCATCTTTACCAATATTGTCTATAAGGACCCGGTGAGCCTGGCCTACCGTGGCGCCAAGACCTTGGGCGAGTATCTGCTGTGGGGTAAAACTCCGGCGGAGCCCGTGCAGAAGGGTGCTGTGGAGATGGTGTTTGCCAGCAACGTCGACCGCTACTGCGAGCTTGCGGGAATTTAGCCGTTTAGTCAGGTACCCCCTCTTGCGACGTTCATTTTTTGGAGTATTCAGCAATGGCGTGTCCCGAAAGAGGTTAGGACGACTGTTTTAAGTGCCCCCGATGGCGTAATTCGCCATCGGGGGCATTTATTTATGCCGATTGGGCGCAATATGAGCATCAGATAGGGCTTCGAAGACGGTGCGCGGTGCGCTCCGATGCTGAATACTCCCAAAAATGCACGGCGGAACATGACCCACCTGGCCAAAGCGCTCAAGTTCGGTATTCGGGGACGCCTGCCAATTCGCAATACATACAAGTTACGGCTCCAGTAACCGTTGAACGGGCAAAATCGACCGTTCACCCCATGGTGGTTAGGTGAACGTTCACCTTTTAAGTCGCAATGAATTAGTATAGTGAACGTTCACCTAGAGGATAACGAGCGCATCGTGCGCCCGCTCCGCCAACAAAGGGGTTGTTTGATGAAAAACTTCATGGACGATCAGGATTTCCTGCTGAGCACCAAAACCGGTGAGGAGCTGTTCCACAACTTTGCCGAGGGCATGCCCATCGTTGACTACCACTGCCACATTTCTCCCAAGGAGATCTGGGACGACAAACGTTTTGAGAACATCACCGAGGTTTGGCTGGGCGGTGACCACTACAAGTGGCGCCTGATGCGTGCCAACGGCGTTGACGAGCGCTTCATTACCGGCGATGCCCCTGCTCGCGAGAAGTTCCAGAAGTGGGCCGAGACCCTGGGCCGTTGCGTGGGCAACCCCGTCTTTGAGTGGAGCCACCTGGAGCTTAAGCGTTACTTTGGCTACGAGGGCGTCCTGAACGGCAAAACCGCTCAGGAGGTCTGGGACCTTGCCAACGCCAAGCTCGCTGAGGCCAGCTTTACCTGCCGCAACCTCATCAAGCAGTCCAACGTCCGCATGATCTGCACTACCGACGACCCCGCCGACAGCTTTGAGTGGCACAAGAAGATTGCCGCCGACGACAGTTTTGACGTTCAGGTCGTTCCCGCCATGCGCCCCGATGCCGCCCTGCGCATCGAGCGTGGCCAGGAGTTCGCCGACTACTGCAAGCATCTCTCCGAGGTTGCCGGCATTGAGATCAGCGACTTCGAGGGCATGAAGGCCGCCATCTCCAAGCGCTACGACGTTGCCCACGAGCTGGGCTGCCGCGCTTCCGACCACGCGCTCGACTACGTTATGTACGTTCCGGCTACCGCCGACGAGATCGAGACTATCTTTGCCAAGGGCCTTGCCGCCGAGCCGCTTACCGAGGACGAGGTCCTCAAGTACAAGACGGCCTTTATGCAGTTCGTCGCCGGCGAGTATGTCCGCCTTGGCTGGGCCATGCAGCTGCACTTTGGCTGCAAGCGTGACAACAACCGCGCTATGTTCGCCAAGCTCGGTCCCGACACCGGCTACGACTGCATCTCCAACTACACGCCGTCCGACCAGCTGGCCGATTTCCTCAACTCCATCCAGGAGTCCACGGGTCTGCCCAAGACCATCCTGTATAGCCTGAACCCCATCGACAACACCATGATCGATACCGTGATGGGCTGCTTCCAGGAGGCTCCGACCGCCGGCAAGATCCAGAACGGCTCTGCCTGGTGGTTCAACGACAACGAGATCGGTATGCGCGAGCAGCTCACGGCTCTGGCTAACGAGGGCGTGTTGGGCAACTTTGTGGGCATGCTTACCGATTCCCGCTCCTTCCTGTCCTACCCGCGTCACGAGTACTTCCGTCGCGTGCTGTGCGGCGTGATCGGCGAGTGGGTCGAGCAGGGCAAGTATCCGGCCGACATGGAACTGCTGGGAGCCATCGTGCGCGACATCAGCTACAACAACGCGGTCCGCTACTTTGGCTTTGACCTGGATACCGTCGAGGCTTAAACCCGCATCGAATCACACCGAACTCGGGAGCGCCGTTGCCACACGCGGCGCCCCCGTTTTGCCTGCACGCTAACAGCAATCTAAGGAGAGACATCGATGGAGAACATCAGCTACGAGACGCTCGAGAAGATCGGCTACAAGGGCTACCTGCTGCCCAAGGACGCGCCCGAGAAGGTTCTGCAGTTTGGCGAGGGCAATTTCCTGCGCGCCTTTGTCGACCGCTTCTTTGACATGGGCAACGAGGCAACCGGCTGGAACGGCAAGGTTGTCATGGTGCAGCCCATCAGCGGCGCCTTTGGCTTTGCCGACGGCATCAATGCCCAGGATGACCTGTACACCGTGCTGGTGCGCGGCAAGGAGAACGGCAACACGGTCGACGAGTCCCGTGTGATCAGCGCCTGCAGCCGCTGCCTCAATCCGTATCGTGAGGACGACTACCGCGCCATGATGGAGGTCGCCGTCTCCGACGATTTGGAGATTATCGTCTCCAACACCACCGAGGCTGGCATTGCCTACGATCCGTCCTGCAAGGCCGACGACATGCCGCCCGCGAGCTTCCCCGCTAAGCTTGCCCAGGTGCTCCACACCCGCTGGGCCGCCGGCAAGCCGGGCGTCATCGTGCTCGCCTGCGAACTCATCGATCACAACGGCGAGGAGCTGCTGCGCATCATGAACCAGTACGTGAGCGACTGGGGCTGGGAGGACGAGTTTGCGCAGTGGATGGCCAACGACTGCACCGTCTGCACCACGCTCGTCGACACTATCGTCCCCGGCCGCATCCGCGACCCCAAGGAGGCCGCTGCCGTGGCCGAGCGCCTGGGCTACGAGGATCCTTTCCTGGCCGTGCGCGAGCCCTTCCAGATGTGGGGCATCCAGGGCGACGAGTCGCTTGCCGAGAAGCTCCCCTTCGTGAAGGCCGGCCTGCCGGGTGTCTTTGTTACCCCCGATGTCACCCCGTACAAGAAGCGCAAGGTTCGCATCCTCAATGGCGCCCACACCGCCTTCGTCCCGGGCTCCTGGGTTGCCGGCTTTGACATCGTGCGCGATTGCATGCACGACGAGACCGTCCGCGGCTTCATGAACACCATGCTCTACGACGAGGTCATCCCGACGCTTGCCGCCGACCTGGACGTCGAGGATTGCAAGGCCTTTGCTGCCGCCGTCGAGAACCGCTTCGACAACCCGTTTATCGACCACGCGCTGCTCTCCATCTGCCTCAACTCCACGGCTAAGTGGCGTGCCCGCGACCTGCCTACGCTCAAGGACTACGCTGCCGAGACCGGCAACCTGCCCAAGTGCCTGGCGACGAGCCTGGCCACGCTCATCTCCTTCTACACGCAGGAGCTCGTGTCCCGCGAGGGCGACGGCCTGCACCTGCGTCGCTCCGACGGCACCGAGTACACCGCTCAGGACGACGCCTTTGTGCTCGACTTCTACGCTGCCCACGCCGGCGCCGACGACGCCGAGCTGGTGCACGATGTGCTCTCCAACGAGCAAATGTGGGGCGAGGATCTTACGCAGATCGCCGGCCTGGAGGAGTTTGTCGTCAACGCTCTCGCCGTCGTGCGCTCCGAGGGCGTCAAGCAGGCGTTCGCGAACGCTCAGGCCTAAATCCTTCTGTACGCCCGCCGGGTAACTGGCGGGCGTCACTCGACTTCTGCTCAACCTGTAGTGTTAGGACTCTTTGTAATGAACACTATCCAGATCAATCCGGCCGACAACGTCATCGTTGCGCTGTCGCCGCTCGCCAAGGGTGCTGCCGTCGAGGTTCCCGGCGTGGGCGAGGTCGTTGCCGCGGAGGATATCCCGCAGGGTCACAAGATGGCCGTGCGCGCCATTGCAGCCGGTGAGGATGTCATCAAGTACGGTCTTCCCATCGGCCACGTGACGAAGGACATTCAGCCCGGCCAGTGGCTGCACACGCACAACGTGAAGACCAACCTCTCGGGTGAGATCGAGTACGCCTACAATCCGACACATCCGGTCGTTGAGCCGATCGAGGCCGAGACATTTATGGGCTTCCGCCGTGCCGACGGTCGTGCCGCCACACGCAATGAGCTTTGGATCATTCCCACCGTCGGTTGCGTCAACGAAGTCGCTCGTGCCATGTGCGAGCAGGCTCAGGACCTGGTCGAGGGCTCGTTGGAGGGCGTTTACTACTTCCCGCATCCCTTTGGCTGCTCCCAGACCGGCGCCGACCACGCCCAGACACGCCGTCTGCTGGTGGCGCTCTCGCGTCACGCAAACGCTGCGGGTGTGCTGTTCCTGTCCCTCGGTTGCGAGAACTGCACGCACCAGCAGGTACTCGACGAGCTCGGTGACTTCGATCGCGAGCGCGTTCGATTCCTCGCCTGCCAGGATGTAGCCGACGAGCAGGTCGAGGGTCACAAGATCCTGTCCGAGCTTGCCGACATGGCCAAGCAGGCCAAGCGTGAGCCCATTCCTGCCTCCGAGCTGGTCATTGGCCTTAAGTGCGGCGGCTCTGACGGTCTTTCGGGCATTACCGCCAACCCCACGATCGGTCGCGTGAGCGATATGGTCGTCGCCCGCGGCGGCACGTCGGTGCTTACCGAAGTTCCCGAGATGTTTGGCGCGGAGAGCATTCTGCTCGATCGCTGCGAGGACGAGCGGGTCTTCAACGCTGCCTCTGACATGCTCAACGGCTTTAAGGACTACTTTATCAGCCATGGTGAGGTGGTCTACGAGAACCCGAGTCCCGGCAACAAGGACGGCGGTATTACCACGCTCGAGGACAAGAGCTGCGGCTGCGTGCAAAAGGGCGGATCTGCCCCCATCGTCGACGTGCTGCCGTATGCCGGCCAGGCTACCAAGCATGGCCTGAACATGCTGTGTGGCCCGGGTAACGACATGGTATCCACCACGGCCCTGACGGCTGCCGGCTGCCACGTGATCCTGTTCTCGACCGGCCGCGGCACGCCGTTTGGCGCGCCGGCGCCCACGCTCAAGGTGTTCACCAACCAGCGTCTGTGCGACCACAAGGCCAACTGGATGGACTTTAACGCCGGCGTGGTCGCCACGGGCGAGCGTACGCTCGACGAGGCTGCCCACGACCTGTACCAGCTGGTGCTAGAGACGGCGAGCGGCAAGCTTACGAGTGCCGAGCGTCGCGGCTGCCACGAGATCAGCATTTGGAAGGACGGCGTCTGCCTGTAGCGGCAAATGGATTCGCATAGGCCACTGTTGACCATGGCCCCGTCGGGAGTGTTCCCGGCGGGGCCATGTTTGTTTCGTCTGTTCAAGCGTGTCATCCTGGGGGGCACGGAAGCCGCAAAACAATAAACGTTCACCTAATCGACCTCAAATTCAACCCACTCAATACCCATGTAATCGTGATTTTTTTCAAGTCAGATGTCCGTTTAACGGCAAAAAACGACCGTTCAAGGATAATATACAAGTGAACGTTCACCTATCATAAGCAATCGCGCATAATCTAGCTAAACGTTCACCCTACGAGCGGACGACATGCAGACAGACATCGGTATGGACTCCAATGTCTTGTTACAAGACAATCGAGAAAAGAGAGGGAGCTCGATGACTAACAAGATCGGTAAAAAGCGCAAGATCACATTCTGGACGCGCTTGGGCTTTGGCATGGGCGGTATGCTCAACTCCGGCGCCCTGAGCTTTACGCACAGCTATATGGTGCTGTTCCTGTCAACGGAGTGCGGCCTGTCCGCAGGCGAGGCCGCGCTCATCAGCTCGTTCGCCATCTATCTCAACGCCATTCTTTGCCCGCTGATGGGTTTTGTGGCCGATAACTTCTATGCCACCAAGATTGGCCGCATCTTTGGTCGTCGCCGTTTCTGGATTTTGCTGGCTATCCCGATGATGGTCGCCGAGCCGCTCATCTTCGTCGCCACGCCGTTCGGTTTCCCGTACTACTTTGCGCTGTACCTGATCTACAACGTCGCGTACACGTTCTGCACCGCCAACCTGTCGCCGCTGACCATCGAGATGACCGACGACTTCAAGGAGCGTACGTACCTCACCGGCTACAAGCACCTCTTTGGTAACGCCGCCGGCTTCCTGATGGCAGCACTCGTCGGCTTTGGCTTTGGCACCTTCGGCGAGACCAACCCGTTCAGCTACTTCATCATCGCTACGATCAACGCTTCGGTCATGGCAATCTCGCTGCTGTGCGTGTACCTGTCTACGTGGGAGCACACCCCCGAGGAGGTCGCTCAGGAGAAGATCGAGAGCGTCGGCGAGGGTATCAAGAAGTTCTTCATCGACGTTATCTCTACCTTCCGCAACAAGTCCTTCCGCAAGGTCCTGTATGCACAGGTCTCCACGAAGCTCGCTGCTGCCTGCTGGTCTGCCTGCCTGTCCTTCTTCATCGTCTACTGCCTGCAGATTCCTAAGTCCTACGAGTCCGTGATGGAGATGCCCGGCAAGGTCGTCGCTATCGTCTGCACCGCCATCTGGGTCGCCCTCATGGCCAAGAAGGGCTTCCACAAGTCTTGGTACCTGGCCAACGTCGGCTGTGCTGCGTGCATCGTCGCCTATAACTACTTCGCCTTTGGTCAGATCAACGGCACCTCCACGGTCGCCATCGCCATGATCGCCTACCCCATCATCTTCGCCATCTGGAAGTTCTTCTACGTTGGCTTCCAGTACCTGCCCGATGTCCTGCTCAACTACATCCCCGATGTCGATGAGCTCATCACCCTGCGTCGTCGCGAGGGCATCTACAGCTCCGCACAGCAGCTCTGCCAGCAGATCGCCCAGGCTGTTGCCGTCAACGTATGGGCTATCGTCCTTGCTGCCTCCGGCTTCATTCAGACCGCCGGCAACAGCGACGCCGTGACCCAGCCCGCCACCGTGCCTCTGTACATCTGCGGCTACATGCTCATCGGCTGCGCCGGCTTCTTCCTGCTCGCGGCCGTCCTTGCCCGCGGCATCAAGATTGACAAGGAGCAATGCGACATCCTTTGCGACGAGATCCACCGTGTCAAGGAGGGTGGCAAGATGGCCGACGTCAAGCCCGAGGTCAAGGCGCTTTGCGAGGAGCTCTCCGGCTTTAAGTACGAGGACTGCTTCGCCCACAACAATGTTGGCTTCCAGGACGGCAGCGTAATTCCCGCCGAGTAGGGCAGGCGCATCGTCCAAACCACAGGGCCGTGCCACCGGAGATCAACCGGCGGGTACGGCCCTTTTTTAAAAACGAGTAGTATGAACTTCTGATTACATTTGAGGGAGAGACCCATGGAGACGAACGTTATCTGGCGCAATGCCCGCGCGGCCGTTATCGAGCTCGACGATGGCGGCTACTTTACCTGTGGCGATACGTGGGAGATCTTTGTCAACGATGAGCCCGCCGGTACCACGAATACGGTCGAGACCTATGTCGATGGCCTGACCCCCGGCAAGCGCAACCTGATCCGCTTTGTCTGCGGCGAGCGCGAGTTGAGCGTAGGCGTCACCACGCCGGCGGAGCCCTTTACCATCAACGTTCGCGACTGCGGAGCCAAGGGCGATGCCGAGCACGATGACACCACCAACGTTCAGGCTGCCATCATGGCCTGCCCCAAGGGCGGGCGCGTGCTGATCCCCGCCGGCAACTACCGCATCAAGTCCCTCTTCCTTAAGAGCAATATCAACATCGAGCTTGCCGAGGGCGCGGTGCTGCTGGCCCGCCACGACCGCGCCGCGCTTGCCTACATTCCGGGTACGGTCGCGGGCGACGAGGGCGCCGGGTATGCCGGCACCGGCATGCTGCCCCTGGGCCGCTGGGAGGGCGAGAGCTTCTCGACCTACTGTTCGACCTTTACGGGCCTGAGCGTGCACGACGTGTGCATCTATGGCCGCGGCGCCATCGACGGCCAGACCGATTTTGCCGAGGACAACTGGTGGAATAAGGACTTTAAGAACATCTTCCGTCCCGAGGAGGGCCGCGAGATCGCCCGCCCGCGCATGATCTTCCTGTCCGAGTGCGAAAACGTGAGTCTTGCCGGCTTTACCGTGCGCAACAGCCCGGCGTGGAATATCCATCCCATTCTGTGCGAGCACGTCGATGCCCTGTGCCTGTCCATCGAGGGTCCCAAGAACTCCCACAACACCGACGGTTTCGATCCCGAGAGCTGCAGTTTTGTCCGCATCCTTGGCTGTCAGTTCTCGGTGGGGGACGACTGCATCGCCATCAAGAGCGGCAAACTGGGCATTGAACCCGAGCTCCGTCCCGCCACGCACGACGTGCTGATCTCGCACTGCTACATGCACGACGGCCACGGCGCCGTGGTGCTGGGATCCGAGGCCGCCGGCGGCATCAAGGACCTCACCGTGAGCAAGTGCCTCTTTGAGCGCACCGACCGCGGCCTGCGCGTCAAGACACGCCGTGGACGCGGCAAGGACGCCGTCAACGAGGGCATCACCTTCGAGCACATTCGCATGGATAAGGTGCTCACGCCCTTCGTGGTCAACTCGTTCTACTTCTGCGACAAGGACGGCAAGACCGACTACGTGCAGTCTCGCGAGGCGCTGCCCGTCGACGACCGTACGCCCGGCTTTGGCGCCACGACGTTTTGCGATATCGAGGCCACCAACTGCCATGCGGCCGCGGCCTATATCACGGGCCTTCCCGAGAGCAAGGTGACGCGCCTGACGTTCCAGGATGTCCATGTGACCTTTGCCGCCGATGCCGAGCCCTTTGTGCCGGCCATGGCCTGCGGCGTGGAGCCCATGGTGCGCCAGGGCATCATCGCGCAGAACGTGAAAGTCCTCGACCTGCAGAACGTGCGCATCGAGGGTCAGGATGGCGACGAGCTGCAGCTGCAAAACGTCGACAAGGTTATCCGCGCGTAGGGTAGTGCTCCTGCACAAGTGAATACGGCATGTTGAGGCGTGCGACGGTCGGGTCTGCCCGGCTGTCGCACGCAATCTATAGGTGCCGGTATTGCATGGTGGGTGTTCTGTGACAGAAAGCGTAATGACAGATGAGTGGTAAAGAACAGCTCTTTGAGGTATCGCTCGAACGTGAGGGCGCGTATCGCAGCATTTCGGCGGCGCTCGAGGCGGCGGAGCGGTGTGTGCCCGATACGACCGTGCCGGTGCGCGTGCTGGTGGCGCCGGGCGAGTACCGCGAGCAGGTCGAAATTCGTCGTCCGCATGTGACGCTCGAGGGCGAGACGGCCGACAGCGTACGTATCGTGGGCGGCCTGGGTGCCAAGATGCCTTCGGAAGATGGTAGCGGCCAGGATGGAAGACTCGGCACCTTCCGTACGTACACGCTGCTGGTCGATGCCGACGACGTGACGCTTGCGGGCCTAACAATCGAAAACAACGCCGGTGATGGGCGCGAGGTCGGCCAGGCGATTGCCCTGTATGCCGATGGTGACCGCCTGGTTGTCGATGCCTGCTGCATTAAGGGACACCAGGACACGCTCTTTTTGGGGCCGCTGCCGCCGCGCGAGGCCAAGCCGGGCGGCTTTATAGGCCCCAAGCAGTTCGCCCCGCGCCGCGTGGGGCGGCAGTATTTTCGACGTTGCCGGATCGAGGGCGATGTCGACTTTATCTTTGGCGGCGCGCGTGCCTACTTTGAGGGGTGTGAGATTCGCTCGCTCAACCGCGATATGGATGTCAACGGGTATGTAACGGCAGCCTCCACGCCTCAGGGCGAGCCGTACGGATTTGTGTTTCATGGCTGTTCGTTTACAGCCGATGAGGGCATTGCCCCCGGATCGGTCTATCTGGGTCGTCCATGGCGCGAGTGGGCCCAGACCGTTTTGCTCGAATGCTGGCTGGGCCCCCATATTTCACTCGAGGGTTGGTGGGATTGGAATAAGCCAGCGGCACATGACGGCACCCTGTATGCCGGCGGTGCCCTGTTTGGCCCGGCGGGTGATACTGCCGCTTGGGTGCCGTGGGCGCATTGCCTGACCGGTCAGGATTCCGAACGCTATGCGCGTGACCGAGTGCTTGCCGGCACGGATGGTTGGGATCCCGAGGGCGGCGACGGTGATGCGGTAGAGACGGCCGGGCTATCTGTCAATGGCCGCACCGTGCACATCGAGACGTACTACGAGGACGAACCTGCGCTGCGCGCCCGACTGAAGCGCGAAGGGCGCTCGGCCGCATTTGCGGGCAAGACTCCCACAGACTTTGAGGCATGGAAGGCTGCGACCAGGACTCGTCTGTACGATATTTTGGGTCTTTCGCTTATGGACCGCGCCCCGATTGAGATTCGTGAGCTCAATCGCGTGCGGGTTGCCGGCGGCATCGTGCGTACTCATGCGGTGTTGCAGGTTGAGCACGATGTGTGGATGCCGTTTTACCTGTTGGAGCCGTCCCGTCCCAAGCTTGACGAGCGGGGACTCAAGCGCTGCTATATCTGCCCGCATGGTCACCAGGGGGCGGGTGCTGCAAGCATAGCCGGCGTTGCGGGCGTGCCGGCGGTCGACGATGCCGTGCGTAAGTTCAATTACGACTACGGTCTGCGTTTGGCGCGCATGGGTTACGTGACCGTCTGCCCCGATGCCCGCGGTTGGGGGCATCGCCGCGATTGGAAGGGCCAGGGCGACGATGTGACGAGCTATCTGCGCGGCACCTGCCTTAACCAGGCGCGCATGGCCGAGCCGCTGGGTCTTACGGTCGCGGGCCTCAACGCCTGGGACAACATGCGCTTGATTGATTACTTGGAGACACGCGGTGACATTGCCATGGACGACCTGGGCTGCTTTGGCTTCTCGGGCGGCGGCTACATGACGTTGTACCTGGCCGCGCTCGACCCGCGCGTGCGCAAGGCGTTTGTCTCGGGCTATCTGTACGGTGTCGATGACTCGCTGCTGCATCTCAACGGCAACTGCAGTTGCAATTACACCCCTGGACTCTGGCGTCTGCTCGATATGGGTGACATCGCCTCGCTTATCGCGCCACGGCCGCTCTTGGTTCAGAGCTGCGAGAAAGACCATCTCAACGGCGCCCGCGGGCTTGCGAACGTAGGCGAGCAGCTCGATATCGTTCGCGACGCCTACGCGCTGCTGGGCAAGGACGAAAACCTTCTGCACGAGGTCTGCCCGGGTGGACACCACCTGGGCGTGGCGCATCTTGCCGAGGATATCGAATGGCTCGATTCGCAAGTTGCGGAATACGCCCACGCATAGTCCCTCGGTATGTTGTGAATGAACGGTATGTACCTGTATGACCGCCGGTGTGCGGGTGAGGAGAAGAATATGGAAACGAAAAACTTGAGCGAATCGACCGTCTGCTGCTTTGGCGATTCGACCACCTGGGGCGATAACGGATGCGGCGGGGGAGGCAACGACATCTCTTGGACCTCGCACCTGGGTGCGCTGCTGGGCGGCGCTACGATCGAGAACTTTGGTATTAAGGGTTCGCGTATTGCCGTCAAGGCCGACCGTAGCGATTCGTTTGTTGAGCGCTTGGACGGCATCGATCACACGGCAGATATCTGCATCGTCTTTGGCGGCGTTAACGACTTTAGCCGTAACGTGCCGCTGGGAGAGCTGGGCAGCACGGACGTGCACGAGTTCTACGGTGCGCTCGACTACCTGATCCGCACCATCACGGCGCGCTCGCCTCAGGCAAAGCTGATGTTTATGACGCCGTGCAAGACGAGCGGCAAACACGAGAAGGATATTCCGGCAAGCAACGAGGCCAACCATCTGGGCCTGACGCAAGACGCCTATGTGCGCGCGATGCTGGAGGTCTGCGATCGCTACTCGGTGCCGGTGATCGACCTGTATGCGCAAAGCGGCATCAGCCCGTTTTTGCCGGAGCACCGCGAGCTCTACATGCCGGACGGTCTGCATTACAGCCCTGCCGGCTATGAGCGCCTGGCGCATCGCATCGCTGCGGGCCTCACCGCCGTTTGCCGTTAAAAGTTTGCCGTTCACGGGGATTATAGGGTTAACGTTCACCCTATAATCCCCGTTCGCGTTACACTAGGGGAAACGTTCACCCATCAATAACGTCAGAGGGGACAGCAATGGGTTGCAATCAGATTCTGGACCGTTATATCGAGCAGTTGATCGAGACCTCTACGCCTCAGGCGCCGGCCTGGAATATCGAAAAGCTTCGCGCCGGCAAGGAGAACACCTGGAATTACATTGACGGCTGCATGATCAAGGCGCTCATCGAGCTGTACGAGATCACCGGCGAGCAGCGTTACCTGACCTTCGCCGACGACTATATCGACTTCTTTGTCCAGGATGACGGCACCATCAAGCATTACGATCCCCAGGAGTACAACCTCGACAACGTCAACGCGGGCAAAACCCTCTACAAACTCTATGACCTGGTGGGCAAGCCCAAGTACCGTGCCGCCATGGATACCATCTACCGTCAGCTCGAGACCCAGCCGCGTACCAAAGAGGGTGTGTTTTGGCACAAAGCCGTCTACCCCAACCAGATCTGGCTCGACGGCATGTACATGGCGCAGCCGTTCTACATGCAGTACGAGCTGAGCTTCCACAACCGCCGTGCCTGCTCGGATAGCTTCCATATGTTCCAGGTGGTGCACGACCTGATGCGCAACCCCCTCAACGGCCTGTACTATCACGCCTACGACGCGAGCCGCAAGCAGTTCTGGTGCGATCCCGTCACCGGCCTTTCGGCCAACTTCTGGCTGCGCGCCGAGGGCTGGTTCGCCATGGCGCTCATCGATACCTGGGAGCTCATGCCGCCCTCGATGTCGGCCGAGAAGGACGAGATCCGCAAGATGTTCCACGACCTGATCGACGCCATGCTGCCGTATCAGGACGAGAAGACCGGTATGTGGCACCAGGTCATCAACCTGCCCAATATCGCCCCCAACTATCTGGAGGAGTCGGGCAGCGCCATCTTTGCCAACGCCATCATGAAGGGCGTGCGCCTGGGCGTGCTGGGCGAGCGCTACTACCAGTACGGCCGCCGTGCGTTTGACGGCATCTGCGACACGTGCCTGTCCGAGCGCGACGGACAGCTGGCGCTCGACAACATCTGCCTGGTGGCGGGTCTTGGCAACACCGCGCACCGCGAGGGCACGTTTGGCTACTACATGAGCGAGCCCGTCGTCAAAAACGACGCGAAGGGCGTGGCGCCGCTGGTGCTCGCCTATATCGAGACTATGCATCATGACAAGTTGGCCGGTAAGCGCGATCCGCTCGCCCCTTCGGGCGTGTGCTCCATCGATGACCCGTTTGGCGGCTACACGCCGGGCATCAATGCGTGCAAGGAGGTCTAGGCATGGCGCAGTCGAAAGGCGCGCTGAGCGTCGGTGTGCGCCTGCACGACCTGCCCGAGGGTACGGTCGAGGAGCGCATTCGCATGGCAGGCAAACTGGGTTTCTCGTGCGTTCAGCTGCCGAGCAAAGTACTCTACAAGTCCTTTGGCATTAACCGTTCCGGCCTTACGCACGAACTCGCCGACCATCTGCGCGAGGTGCTCGACACCAACGGCGTGCAGGTGGCGGTGCTCGGCTGCTATAAAAACCTGGCAACGCCCGATCAGAATCAACTGGTGGATACCTATGCCGAGTACGAGGCGTGCCTGAGGTTCGCGCGCTGGCTTGGGGGCTGTCCGGTGGGGACCGAGACGGGGCGCCCCAACGCGCGGAACAAGATGGCCGATGACCGTTTTTCGGCCGCTGCGCTCGATACGTTTTGCAAAGGACTCGCACGCGTGTGCTCGATGGCCGAAAAGGAGGGCGGCGAGCTTCTGATCGAGCCCGGTTGGAACGAGATCGTCAATACGCCCGAGCGCTGCCGCGAGGTTCTGGAGCGCGTTTCAAGCACCGCACTCGGCGTGATCTACGATCCGGTGTCGCTGCTGCACCCCGCGATCGTCGGTGAGGCTTCCGAGCAGGTGTCGCGCATGTTGCACCTGTGCGGCAGCAAGATTCGCGTGCTGCATGCCAAGGACTACGAGATCGTAGACAACGAGGACCAGGATGGCTGGTGCGATGGCTCGGGCTCTCGTTTGGTATGCCACGGCGCCTGCACGTGCGGAAACTTTGATTTTGAGGCCATTGCCGCCTGGGCAGCCGCCGCGCGACCGGGCATTATGACCGTTATCGAGAACAGCACACCGTCCACGGTCGAGCGTTCGCGCGACGAGTTGCTGCGCATGGGCCGCAGCGTGATGTGCGAGCACGTGATTCTGTAACGAAGCAGGTTGGCGAAAGAGATTGTCGTAGAGGTCCAGGAGAGGAACCGATGGCTATTCATATTGTTGAGGAAGCGAACCGTTGCCTTGGGTGCAAGAAGGCGTTCTGCCAGCTTAAAGGCTGCCCGGTGCAGACGCCTATTCCGCAGGTCATTGACTTGTTCAAGCAGCGTCGTCTGGAAGAGGCAGGTGAGCTGCTGTTCCAGAACAACCCCATGAGCGCGGTCTGCTCCATGATCTGCAACCATTCGGGCCAGTGCGAGGGCGCGTGCATTCAGGGCCGCAAGGGCGCACCGGTGCATTTTTCGAGTATCGAGAACTATATCTCGACGGCATATTTGGACCGTAAGGAGTGGAAGCCCGCGCCGTCGTGCGGCAAGCAGGTTGCCGTGGTCGGTTCCGGTCCTGCCGGCATTACCGTGGCCATTAAGATGGCCCAGCTGGGCTGTGCCGTCACGGTGTTTGAGCAACGCCCCGAGATCGGCGGCGTGCTGGAGTACGGCATCCCCGAGTTTCGCCTGCCCCGTGCTCTCGTGCAAAAGTACCGTCACGTGATGTGCTCGCTTGGCGTACGCGTCCGTCCCTCGACCACCATTGGCGGCGCGCTGCATATCGACGACCTGTTGCGCGACGGCTACGATGCGGTCTTTGTCGGTACCGGTACCTGGCGCGCCCGCAAGCTGGGTATTCCCGGCGAGTCGCGTGGTAACGTACTGTTTGGTATCGATTACCTGGTCGATCCCACGAGCGTGGCGATCGGTCAGAACGTGGCGGTTATCGGCGCCGGCAACGTGGCCATGGATGTTGCCCGCACGGCTCTGCGCTCGGGCGCTCGCAAGGTTACCGTGTATGCCCGATCGCGCCATATCTCGGCCATCGATGACGAGGTGGAGCTGACCGAGCTTGACGGTGCCGAGATCGTGCGCGGCAAGGCGATCTGCGCCATCGACGATAACGGTCCGGTTTTCGAGACGGCTATCTTTGACGAGGACGACAACGTGGTGGGCTACGAGGAAGAACTTGACCATGTGCCCGCCGACACGGTTGTGATTGCGGCCTCGCAGGTGCCCAAGGACAAACTGGTGCTTACGACGGGCGGTCTGGAGACCGACCATCGCGGTCTTCTTTCGGTCGATGAGTGCGGCATGACCACCGTGCCTGGCGTCTTTGCCGCCGGCGACGTGGTCAACGGCCCGCTCACCGTGGTCCATGCCGTAGCCGGCGCCAAGCTCGCCGTCGAAGGCATGACCAGCTATCTGGGCCTCTAACCCACCCCGCCCATCAGTTGCGGTGGAATACGGACTGTTTTGGCTGTCAAAGGCCTTATCTACTCCGTATTCCACCGCAACTTTTTGTGGGCTGAGTAAAAGCCGGGGGAGCGTGTACGGTCGGGTACAGCGCAGTTGCTGATACGATAAGTACGTTAGCAACTGCCGCCGAGCGGCTCAAACGAAAGGAACCCTGTATGGAGTCTTCCGCCTACCCGATGCTCTTTAGCCCGATCAAGGTCGGTACGACCGAGGTCAAGAACCGCGTCTTTATGCCGCCGGTGTCCACGAACCTGGCCGATCATGGCTATGTGACCGACGACTTGGTCGATCATTACCGTGCCCGTGCCAAGGGCGGCGTGGGCCTCATCATCACCGAGGTCGTGACGGTCGAGCCCACCTATACCTATCTACCGGGTGACATGTGCTGCTACGACGACACGTTTATCCCTGGCTGGGAAAAGCTCGCCGCGGCCGTCCACGAGTATGGCTGCAAGATCATGCCGCAGCTCTTCCACCCCGCCTACATGGCCTTTAACATTCCGGGCACGCCGCGCCTGATCGCTCCGTCCTTTGTGGGCCCGTCCTATGCCCGCGAGGCGCCGCGCCCCATCACGGTCGATGAGATCCACGAGCTCACGCATCAGTTTGGTGACGCTGCTGTGCGCATGCAGAAGGCCGGTGTCGACGGCGTCGAGGTCCATGCGGCACACGCCCACGGCATGCTCGGCGGTTTTTTGACCCCGCTCTATAACAAGCGCACCGACGAGTACGGTGGCTCGCTCGACGCCCGCATGCGCTTCCTGCTCGAGGTCATCGCCGAGATTCGCGAGCGCTGCGGCAAGGACTTTATCATCGACGTCCGTATCTCGGGCGACGAGTACACCGATGGCGGCCTGACCCTCAACGACATGATCTATGTCTCGCGTCGCTTGGAGAAGGCCGGCGTCGACATGATCCACGTGTCGGGCGGCACTACCATCAAGCGCGGCTCTGCCATTCCCGCCGCCGGCACGCAGCAGGCCTCGCACGCCGCCTGCTCGCGCGAGATCAAAAAGCACGTCAACATTCCCGTCGCCACCGTCGGCCGCATTAACGAGGCCTGGATCGCTGAGGAGCTGATCGAGGACGGCGCCGCCGACATCTGCATGATGGGCCGCGCCAATCTGTGCGATGCCGAGTTCTGCAACAAGGCCGCTGCCGGCAACGCCGACGAGATTCGCCCCTGCATCGGTTGCCTGCGCTGCCTGAATGGCATTATGTTCGGCAAGCGCATCTCCTGCACCGTCAATCCGGACGTGGAGCGCGACGAGGCCGGCTACGAGCCTGCCGCCGAGGCAAAGAACGTGCTCGTCGTGGGCGCCGGCCCCGCGGGTATGGAGGCGGCCTACATTGCCGCCAAGCGCGGTCATAACGTGGTGCTTGTGGACAAGCAGGACGAGCCGGGCGGCGAGATGCGCATCGCAGCCGTTCCGCCGGCAAAGCAGGAACTCACCCGCGTGATCAAGTATCAGTACCGTCGCCTGGCCGAGGCGGGCGTGAAGTGCGTCTTTGGCACCGAGCTTACTGCCGAGGACATTCAGCGCGACTACGCGGGTTACGAGGTTGTCCTGGCTTATGGCGCCGAGCCCATTGCTCCAGCCTTTATGCAGGGCTTTAAGCAAGTTATGACGGCCGATGACCTGCTGGGCGGCAAGGCTTTCCCGGGCAAGAAGATCGTCATCGTGGGTGGCGGCACCGTCGGCTGCGAGACGGCCGATTACCTGGCCCCGTTGGTCAACGACCTGTCGCCGGCCAATCGCGATGTCACCGTTATCGAGATGACCAAGACGCTTGCCGCCAACGAGGGCGGTGCCGGCCGCGCGGTGCTCATCACGCGCATGCTCTCCAAGGGCGTTCACGTGCTGACCGAGGCCAAGGTGACCGAGATTACCGAGGACACCATCAGCTACGAGAAGGACGGCGAGGTCCACACCATCGCCGATGCCGATACGCTGGTGCTTGCCATGGGCTACCGCCCCAATACCAAGCTGGCCGATGACCTTGCCGCTGCCGGTGTTACCGCTCACGTGCTGGGCGATGCCCAGAAGTGCGGTAACATCCGCGATGCCATCGGCGACGGCTACAAGGTCGCCTGCGAGCTGTAGGCTCTTGGCAAATAGGGGAGCGGCCGCCTTGCAGTGGCTCAAGCGATAGCCAATCAAAAAAGCGCCGCGACACATGGATTGTCGCGGCGCCTTTTGCTTGGCGGTTTGTTGGGGGTCGGTGCGTCCCGTGGGCCTTATTACAGGCCCAAGATCTCCTTGACCTTGGCGATGATGGCCTCGTCGGTGGCGTTGGCAAAGAAGTACTCTTGGAAGTGCTCGCCGGCAAGTGCGCCCTTCACCAGGTCCTGATCGATCTCGCCCAGGACGTCGACGAGCGGACGCATGGTCACAGCGCGCACGCCATCGAGGATCTTCTTGTTGCGCTGCTCGGGCTCAACGCGCTCGGCGGGGTAGCCGTTGCCCGAACCAAAGCCAAAGAGCTTCTCGAAGGTGTACTCGAGGTTGAGCTCCTGGCCCCAGCCGTTCTTGAGCGCGAAGGGCATGGCGACGGCGTTGCCATCGTTGACCTGGGCAAAGGTGTAGGCATCCAGCGGGTCGGCAACGTGGCCGCACAGCACGCCGGGGAAGGAGTTGCAGGCGAGCATAGCGCCCTCGCCGGTACCGCAGCCGGTCACGACGTAGTCGGCGGCACCGGAGTTGAGCAGCACGGCGGCAAGGATGCCGTTCTGCACGTAGGTAAGGGGCTTGGAATCGGCGTCGGCATACATACCATAGTTAAAGACGGTGTGGCCCATGGGCTCGACAACCTTCTTAAGGGCAGCCTCGATCATGGGGTTCTTAGAGTTCTGAGAGTTCTCATTGATAAGTGCGATCTTCATCCTGAATAACCTTTCTACCAAGTGTTTTCCTTTTTGTTTCTGTATGCGGGCGGCGGCTACTCCGACCCGTAATGAGTTGTGCGGGCGGTCGGCAGTTAAGTCTGTCGCGAGTTCCGCACGCAAAGGAAAGCACTTAATGTGCTTTCCGTCTTGCGCAGGACTGTCCGAGCAGCAGACTTAACTGCCGACCGCCTCGCCCGAACGTCTTACTGGGGTTGCTTGCCGATGTAGGCGAGTATGCCGCCGTCCACGTACAGAATGTGCCCGTTGACGAAGTTCGATGCGTCGGAAGCCAGGAACACGGCGGGGCCCTTCAGGTCCTCGGGCGTGCCCCAACGGGCTGCCGGCGTCTTGGCGATGATGAACTGGTCAAACGGGTGGCGACTGCCATCGGGCTGCGTCTCGCGCAGCGGCGCGGTTTGCGGGGTGGCGATGTAGCCGGGCCCAATGCCGTTGCACTGGATATTGGCCTCGCCAAACTCGGAGCAGATGTTCTTGGTGAGCATCTTGAGTCCGCCCTTGGCGGCGGCATAGCCAGCGATGGTCTCGCGGCCGAGCTCGCTCATCATCGAGCAGATGTTGATGATCTTGCCGTGGCCCTTGGCGATCATACCGGGCAGGCAGGCCTTGGACACGATAAACGGTGCGTTGAGGTCGATATCGACGACACGGCGGAAGTCCTCGGCACTCATGTCGAGCATCGGCGTGCGCTGGATGACGCCGGCGTTGTTGACCAGGATGTCGGGCGTGGTGCCAAAATCGGCCTCGATCTTGGCGATGAGCTCGGCGACGACGGCCTCGTCGGTGACGTCGGCAACATAGCCGTGAGCATCAAAGCCCAGCTCACGGTAGTGCTTCTCGGCCTCGGCAACCTTGTCGGCGTGACGGGCGTTAAAGGCAATTTTGGCCCCGGCTTCGCCGAGTGCCTCGGCAATGGCCATGCCGATGCCATAGGTGGCGCCGGTCACGAGCGCGACCTTACCGTCCAGGCGGAAGCTGTCCATAAGATCAGACATAGCAATCCTTCCAAAAGAAACGTTCATCTATATAAGTCTTGCTTTTCGTGCAAGGTCAGTATATGTGAAATAGCGTAATAAACCCTCCTATTCTCCGAAAAATAGGTGAACGTTCACTTTTAAAAGGTAAACGGTGAACTCGCCCTGCTGCGCGGGCGGCTCGATTGTCCTGATCGAGGAGGGCAAGCCCGAAAGACAAGTGGGCATGGGCTGCCCGTTGGCCCCGCGTGTAGTGCTACTTTTCAAATGCGGCGCGCACAAAGTGCCGGGTGAACAACTTGCTGGCGATGCCGGCGACGTTGCCTAAGATCAGCGCCGAGATAGCGGTGGTCACGTCTGGTCACGTCAAAGCCACCTAAGTTGTGCATGGGTGCCAGCGGCCCTTATTTCACCGCAACTGAGGGGATGGGGGATGCGATAGTATTACGTGATGAGATTCGACAAACCGTGGGCTTCATCCGAGGGGCTTTATGGAACAGCACCAGCATTATCAGAGCCTGCAAGACCAGGCATACAACGCATTGCGCTCCAAGATCATCTATGCCGAGCTCAAGCCCGGCACGCGCCTTTCGGCGATTGGTCTGGAAAAGGAGACGGGAATCGGGCGCACGCCCATTCGCGAGTCCTTTGTGCGCCTGCGTGAGCAGGAGCTGGTGGAAACGCGTCCCAAAAGCGGCACCTACGTCTCAAAAATCAGCATGGAGCATGCCGAGAACGCTTGCTTTTTGCGCGAGAAACTCGAGAGAAGCGTGCTCATTAAATGTTGCTCGGCCGCCACGCCCGAGCAAAAACATCGGCTCGAGCAGATTCTTGCCGAGTCCGAGTCGCTCGATCATCGCGAAACGCGTCGCTTTTTCGATCTGGACAACCTGTTCCATGAGACATGTTTTGAGATTGCCGGCCGCCACATGTTGTGGGATTGGATGAAGAGCGTCAATACGCATTTTGAGCGATACAACTGGTTGCGTATGGTGTCGCAGGATCTGGACTGGGAGCCGATCCGTGGGCAGCATCGCCGGATTCTCGAGGCCATTAAGAAGGGCGATACCGACACGGCGAGCTATCTGGCAGAGACGCATTTGCATCTAATACCCGAGGAGCAGGGTCCGGTTATTGCCTTGCATCCCGACTACTTTGAGCTGTCCAAAGACTCGGCAATCTAACTCGCCCTCTACATTAGTTGCGGTGAAATGGGGATTGTTTTGCGGCCCTGATGGCGTAAATAGTCCCTATTTCACCGCAAGTGCGAGGCGCTATTGGGGCACGAAAAGGCTGCGGCGTCGCTTGGGGGAAAAGACCGGAAGCAAGGGTCCATTCCTCCAGACGGCGCCGTAGCTGTTTTGGTGGCTTGGCTTTTGTCGAAGTGGCTCTGCTGGGCGTGGTCGCCAACCGAGCAGGAAAAGCGGTTCGGGGGCGTGTCGCTTCCGTCACGTTCTATCAGCATACAAGACGGTTTCGGTTCTTGTTCGTGACGGAAACGGCGCGCTTCCGAGCCGCTTTAAAAGAAAGGGGGCGAGGTCTAGGGCACGCCCCCTTTCACGATAGAGAGCTAAACCTAGCCGCGGACCTTCTTGACGACGTCCATGGCCTCGCGGGCAATCTGCTCGACCTTGGAGAAGTCGCCGTCGGCAAACAGGGCCGGCTTGACCATCCAGGTGCCACCGCAGGCGATGATGGCAGAGGAGCTCAGGTACTCCTCGACGTTGGCGGTGCTCACGCCGCCGGTGGGCATAAAGCGGTGACCAACAAACGGAGCGGCGAGGGCCTTGATGGTGTTTAGGCCGCCATACTGGGACGCGGGGAAGAACTTGGTGACCTTGAGGCCCAGGTTCTCGGCTGCGGTGACCTCGGAGGGAGTCACGGTGCCGGGAAGGACGGGCAGGTCGATGTCGATGCAGTGCTTCACGACGTTCTCGTTGTAACCCGGGGAGACGATGAACTTGGCACCGGCGGCGCGGGCCTGCTCAACCTGCTCGACGGTCAGGACAGTGCCGGCGCCAACGCACATCTCGGGCTCGGCCTCGGCCATGGCGGCGATGCACTCGGCGGCGCAGGCGGTGCGGAAGGTGACCTCGGCGGACTTCATGCCGGCTGCCATAAGGGCGTGGGCGAGCGGTGCGGCGTCCTCGACCTCATCGAGCACGACGACCGGCACGATGCCCAGGGACTCAAGCGTGGTGTAGAACTGATCGAACATGATGTTCCTTTCGATGTGAGGCGCGCGGGTGCGCGTAATTGCCAAAGAAGATTGGCCATGAGCCGGTTCCGGATTGGTTATCGGAGGCACTGCTTGGGTCACAAGCAATTTCGGAACCGGCTACGAGGCCAGTCGTGAAGGAATGCCAGACAAAACCGGAATGGGACTAAGTGGTTCTGCCTGGCCGGGGAAAGCGGGGAGCGAGCTGCAGGGGTATTGGTATGGGAAACTGCAGCTCGCGGAATGGGGAGCGAATTAACGGGCGACGCGGGTGCCACCGTCGGCGGCGTTTGCCACGGCGGCAATCTCGTCAGCAGTCACCAGGTTGGAATCGCCCTTGATGGTGAGCTTGAGGATCGAGGCCGCAATGGCGTAGTTGACGGCAGCCTGCGGGTCAAAGTCGTTGATGAGGGCATGGACGAGTCCTGCGTTGAAAGCATCACCGGCAGCAACGCCCTCGAGCACGTGCACATCGTGAGCGGGGGAGAACCAGTGCTCGCCGCTCTCGGCGTCAAAGAGCATGCCCATCCAGATGGAGCGTTCGACGCAGGAGATGTTGCGAACGACCGAGGCGACCTTTTTGCAGCCGTACTCGGCGCAGATCTGACGGGCCATCTCGACATAGGTGTCGCGCTCCTCGATGCCGTGGGCAAGGGAACCAGAGACGCAGGTCATGCCGAGGCCGGCAGGCGCATCCTCGTCGTTGGCGATGCAGATGTCGACGAGCGGCAGAAGCTCCTTCATGGTGGCCTGCGACTTCTCGGGCGACCACATCTTGCCGCGATAGTTCACGTCGCACACGGTGGTTATGCCCTTGGCGCGGCAGACGGCGAGCGCCTCCTTGCAGGCGGCGGCCATCTCATCGGAGACGGCGGGGGTCACGCCGGAGAAATAGAAGACATCGATGCCCTTGAGGATCTTGTCCCAGTCAAAGACGTCGCGCTTGGCCATGTTGATGGCGGAATACTTGCGGTCGTAGACGCAGCCGTTGCCGCGCTGCGAGGCGCCGACCTCAAACACATAGGAGCCAAGACGGTCGCCCTGACGCACGACGCGCGTGGTGTCGACGCCGTAGGCCTTCAGCGAGCGCAGCGCGCACTCGCCCAGACGGTTGGCCGGGACAACGGAGACGTAAGCGGCCTTGTCGCCCTGGTAGGCCAGGGAAAGCGCGGTGTTTGCCTCGGCGCCGCCGTAGCGGACATCAAACTCGGTCGCCTGCTCAATGCGCAGATGGTCTTTGGGCGAGAGCCTCATCATGATCTCGCCGAAGGTAAGAACCGTTTTATCCATGGTCGTGCAGCTCCTTCTTGCTCGTGCGTACACCTTTGATATGGCGTTGGCACGGAGGTGCCAAGACGGTAGGGTACATCTTTGCACCACCGTGCCAACGCTTGCCGAAATCGGTTTACGAAATCGGTTTCGTTTCGAGTTGTAGTATACTCACCTACAGCGTTTTGCAACCGGCATTTTTAAAAAATGCCTAAAATGGCTCAGACTGCTGACAATTGGGAAACGGGGTGCGCTATGGCGCAGATGAGGATTAAGGACATTGCCGCCGAGGCGGGCGTGAGTCCGGCCACGGTCTCGCGCTATCTCAACAACCGCCCCGGGCAGATGACCGAGGAAACCCGTGCTCGCATTGCGGCGGTTATCGAGCGCACCGGCTATCGCCCACGTGCCGCCGCGCGCAATCTGCGCAGCTCACGCACCAACCTCATCGGCGTGATCTTGGCCGACATCGCCAACCCGTTCTCCAGCGCCATGCTCGAGGGCCTTTCCGCTAGCGCCGCCGCGCGCGGCTGCTCGCTTATGACGGCCATTAGCGGCAACGATCCCGCTAAGGAAGCAGAGTCGCTCACCAGACTTATCGATGCCGGCGCGGACGGCCTGGTCGTCAACACCTGCGGAGGCAACGACGAGGCAATCGCCGCGGCAGCGGGGCGCCTGCCCGTTGTGCTGCTCGACCGCGATGTTGCTGCCGGCGGTGTCGATCTGGTGACATCTAACAACCGTGAGCTGGTCGCTGGCTTGGTAGACGCCTTGGCTGCTGCGGGCAGCGAGCGCCTGTGCCTGCTCACCGAGGCGAGCGACGACAGCCCCGTGCGTCGCGAGCGCGCCGAGGCCTTTACCGACGAGCTGTCGCGACGCGGCCTTGCGGGCGAGGTTATCACCTTGGCCGATGGCGGTGCCACTGGCGTTGGCCGCTTGGACGAGACCATCCGCGGCTATGCGGGCAAAAGACTCGGCCTTATCGCTGTCAACGGCCTGGTCTTCCTGCGCCTGACCGAGGCGCTGGCGCAGCTTGGTCCCTCGTTGCCGGCTGGCCTCAAGATTGCGACGTTTGACGATTACCCCTGGAACCACGTGCTCTTTGGCGGTGTGACCACGGCCGCGCAAGACACCCTTACCATTGCCGAGCGCGTAGTCGAGCGCCTGTCCGAGCGCATCGACGTCGTTACCACTACGGTGGGCGATGCCGCAAAGCTCGCCCCTAAGCGCATCGAGGTTCCCGGCCACATCGAACACCGCGCTTCGACCTCGCGCTAGTCTCTTGGCCTCACGGCCGTGCTCGCGCACGTTTTTTGAGCGCTTGATACGCTTTAACCCTGCGGAAACATTTTTCTGCGATAGTATCTGCGATATAGACCAGTCGAAACCCGCCCGAAAGAAAGGGGAGCGACATGAACCAGCAGAACATCGATTACGTACTCCGCTCCGTAGAGCAGCGTGATATCCGCTTTGTGCGTCTGTGGTTTGTCGACATTCTCGGCCGCCTCAAGAACTTTGCCATCAGCCCCGAGGACCTCGAGGTCGCTTTTGAGGAGGGTATTGGCTTTGACGGCTCCGCCATCGAGGGCTTTGCCACGCCCGAGGAAGCCGACATGCTCGCGTTCCCCGATGCTTCGACCTTCCAGATCTTGCCGTGGCGCCCGAGTCACAACGGCGTCGCCCGCGTGTTCTGCGACGTGTGCACTCCCGATCGCAAGCCGTTTGCCGGCGACCCGCGCGATGCTCTGCGCCGCATGTTCTACAAGGCCGAGAAGGCCGGCTACCTGCTCAACGTTGGTGCCGAGCTGGAGTACTACTACTTCCCCGACGAGCACACCCCCGAGCCGCTCGACAACGTGGGCTACTTCGATCTTTCGGTGAGCGATGCCGCTCGCGACCTGCGTCGCAACACGGTCCTCACGCTTGAGAAGATGTCCGTGCCCGTGGAGTACACCTTCCACGCCGCCGGCCGCTCGCAGCACGGCATGAGCCTGCGCCACGCCGAGGCCCTGAGCATGTCCGACGCCATCACCACGGCCAAGCTCATCATTAAGCAGCAGGCCTACGAGAGCGGTTGCCACGCCTCCTTTATGCCCAAGCCGTTGGCGGGCGAGGACGGCAGCGCTATGTTCCTGTGCCAGTCGCTATTCGACCACGACGGCAACAACGTGTTTTGGGGCGAGGACGACGAGAGGTACCATCTCTCTGACGTCGCCAAGCACTATATGGCCGGCATTCTGGCGCATGCCCGCGAGATCAGCGCCATCACCAACCCCACGGTCAACTCGTACAAACGCATCACCACGGGCGGCGACTCCGTGCCGCAGTACGCTACGTGGGGCCTGCGCAACCGCGCGAGCATGGTCCGCATCCCGGTCTACAAGCCCGGCAAGCAGCTGTCCACGCGCATCGAGCTGCGCAGTCCCGATCCCATGGCCAATCCGTACCTGGTCAACGCCGTCACGCTGGCGGCTGGTCTGGACGGCATCGAGCGCAAGCTGGAGCTCCCGCCCGAGGCCACGGCCGAGACGCTCAAGCTCAACGATCGTCAGATGCTCGAGGCCGGTTACACGCCGCTGCCGCGCTCGCTCAAAGAGGCGCTCGACGTGTTCGAGGACTCGCAGTTTATGAAGGATGCCCTTGGCGAGCACATCCACAGCTTCTTCCTCAAAAAGAAGCGTGACGAGTGGCATAAGTTTGAGTCTACGATCACCGAGTGGGAGATCAAGCACTACCTGGCGAACTCCTAATCGCGCTGGCTTGTTCCAGTACGATTGAGCTCATTTCTTTGGAGGCCGATATGTCCGATAAGAGTGCCCTGTTCATGGCGCGCACGACGCGCTTCCACGAGTTTGCCCGCAGCCTGACGACCACCCTGGGTGTCGAGGTGAGCCTGGCAACCCCCGATTCGCCGACTGCGGCGCACGACTTTGACCTGCTGATCCTTGATTCCGATGGCATTCGCAGCGATCGCATCGATCAGATTGCCAAGTGGCTTGACGATCGCGGCGGCGTCCCCATGTTGGTGATCGTCGACGACGAGGCGCTCGGCACCTTGCGCCTGCCCAATCACGCGCATGCCGACTTTGTGTGCCCCACGGCGACGCCCAACGAGCTTAAGGCTCGCGCACAGCGTCTGATGGGCGAGGAGGAGACCGTTACCGCCGACGATGTGCTCAACATCGATAACCTCGAGATCAACCTGGCCACCTACCAGGTGACGCTCGATAACGAGCCCATCGACCTGACGCTGATGGAGTACTCGCTGCTGAGCTTTTTGGCGACGCATCCCAACCGTGCCTACAGCCGCGAGGTGCTGCTGCACCGCGTGTGGGGCTTTGAGTACTGCGGCGGCACGCGCACCGTCGACGTGCACATCCGACGCATCCGCTCTAAGGTGGGCCCGCAGATCGCGGCACACATCACCACCGTCCGCGGCGTGGGCTATCTGTTTAAGGACTAGATTTCCACCACAAAGGGGACAGGCGCCTTTGTGGTGGTTTTGCCGCATGCGTGGGTTCCTTTCGGGTCTTCAACAGAACTTAAGCCTTCCTAAAAGATTGCGTTCTCATACACGTGCACCCGCATATTGGGGTACAACTCAACATGAACAATGATGGCCCGCCACATGTTTGGCGGGCCTTTGGTTATTTGACGAAAGGATCGCAGCTATGAGCGAGAACGATTCCCAGCGTCCCCAGGATGTTGGCAATGCCGGCGATACTCAGCAGCAGCCGCGCGTGCAGGTGGAGTCGACGCCTGCCGGCAGCAACATTCCCTACGTGCAGGCTTACGACACACAGACCGGCCAGCCGCTGGGCGGTCAGCAGGTCGTGAACAAGCACACGGTGGTCAAGACCAAGACCAAAAAGCTGCCGATCTTCATTACGGCGCTTGCCGGTTGTGCCTGCGGCGCCCTGCTGGTCATCGCGCTCATTATGAGCGGTACGCTCAACATTGGCGGCGGAAAGAATGCCGTGACGGCGGGTGCTTCGGGCTCATCGACGCAAAAGATTACCATCGACTCCGAGGACACCACGCTGGCCGAGGCCGTCTCTGCCAAGGCCCTGCCCTCCGTCGTTTCTATCACCGCCACTTCGAGCGGTAGCCAGAATGGCTCGCTTTCGCAGTCTGCCGACGAGTCGGATAGCTCGGGCAGCGTCGGTTCGGGCGTGGTGCTCGATACCGAGGGCCACATCCTCACCAACAACCACGTGGTCGATGGTTATGACCAGTACGTGGTGACCATGGACGACGGCACCACCTACGAGGCCGAGTTCGTGGGTAACGATGCTTCGAGCGATCTTGCCGTCATCAAACTTAAGGATGCTGACGCTTCCAAGCTCACGCCGATCGAAATCGGTGACTCCTCCAAGCTCAACGTGGGCGAGTGGGTCATGGCGATCGGCTCGCCATTCGGCAACGAACAATCTGTCTCCACGGGTATCGTGTCGGCGCTGTATCGCTCCACGGCCATGAGCTCTACCAGCGGCAATACCATCTATGCCAACATGATCCAGACCGATGCCGCCATCAACCCGGGCAATTCCGGCGGCGCGCTCGTCAACGACAATGGCGAGCTGGTGGGTATCAACTCGCTCATCGAGAGCTACTCGGGCTCCAGCTCTGGCGTGGGTTTTGCCATTCCGGTTAACTACGCCAAGAACATTGCCGACCAGATTATCGACGGCAAGACGCCGGTGCATCCATACATGGGCGCTACGCTTTCGAGCGTCAACGCGCTCAACGCCCGTACCAACAAGCTGAGCACCGATAGCGGCGCCTATGTGGCGAGCGTCGTCGAGGACGGTCCCGCCGCCAAGGCCGGCATCCAGGAGGGCGATGTCATCACCAAGCTGGGCGACGACGAGATTACGAGTGCCGATGGCCTGATCATTGCGCTGCGCAGCCACGAGGTGGGCGAGAAGGTCGAGATCACGCTCATGCGCGGCAAGGATGAGAAGAAGGTCACGGTTGAGCTGGGCTCTGACGAGGAGCTGCAGAGCCAGCAGCAGGATGACAGCGCGACCGACACCGGCAACGGCGGCATCACTGACGAGCAGCTGCGCCAGTATCTGGAGGAGCTGCTGGGCCAGCAGGGCCAGGGTCAGGGCTACGGTCAGGGTTACTAGCGAGCCGTTTCGCACATATCGAGGCCAGAGGGGGCTGTTCCGCCAACGCGGGACAGCCCCCTCTTTTCCTATTGATCCGTTGGGGACGGAGGAAAACGGATCATTTAGAGCTGATAAGAGCATGGTTTAATCGCGCGACCCACCCCGGTCCGGCGGCTGCCGATTCAGTGCGGTTCGAAAGGGCTATTCGGCGCCATGGTGACCGGTGGTACTCTAGTATCCGTTTGAAATCGAGCGAAGGAGTGCCGCTATGGAGCAATCGAGCCTGTTTGGTGACGGCGTGGACATCGATACCGAAACGCCCGCGAGCACGGATACCGCTGCACCGGCCGATGCCCGTGCCCAGGCGGCAGCGCGTGCGGCCGAGCTGTGCCACGAGCTCGATTACCACGCCTATCGCTACTACATGCTCGATGCGCCCGAGATCACGGACGCCGCCTTTGACAAAATGCTTGTTGAGCTGCAGGAAATTGAGGCGACCTACCCCGACCTGGTAACGCCTGACAGCTACACTCAGCGCGTGGGCGGCTACGTGAGCGAGCAGTTTACGCCGGTCACGCACATGGCGCGCATGTATTCCATGGACGATGCCATGGATCTGGACGAGCTCGACGCATGGCTCCAGCGCACCGAGGATGCGCTCGGTGCCGGCAGCGTCACCTATACCTGCGAGCTTAAGATCGACGGTCTGGGCGTGGCGCTTACCTACCAAAACGGCACCTTCGTGCGCGCCGCCACGCGTGGTGACGGCACCACGGGCGAGGACGTGTCGCTCAACGTCCGTACCATCAAGGACGTGCCCATGCACCTGTCCGAGCCGGCGCTCGCCCACATGGGCGTCGACCGCGAGCGTACCATCGAGGTGCGCGGCGAGGTTTACATGCCCAAGGGCAGCTTTGTCCGTCTAAACGACGAGGCCGATGCCGAGGGCCGCGACCCCTTCGCCAACCCGCGCAACGCCGCTGCAGGATCCCTGCGTCAAAAGGACCCCAAGATCACGGCGCGTCGCGACTTGGCCACCTTTATCTATGCCATTGCCGATACCGACCCGTTGCACGTCCACAGCCAGCGCGAGTTCCTCGATTGGCTGCGCAGTGCCGGCTTTAGCGTCAACCCTAACGTGGCTCGTTGCGCCACGCCGGCCGAGGTCCACGAGTTCTGCGCCCAGGCGCTTGAGCATCGCGGTGACCTCGATTACGACATCGACGGCGTGGTCGTGAAGGTCGACAGCTTTCAGCAGCAGCTCGACCTTGGCTTTACCGCCCGCGCACCGCGCTGGGCCATTGCCTTTAAGTTCCCGCCCGAGGAAAAGCAGACCGTCCTGCGCGAAATTCGCATCCAGGTGGGCCGCACCGGTGTGCTCACGCCAGTCGCCGAGTTCGACCCGGTGACGGTCGCCGGCTCCACCATCGCGCGCGCCACGCTGCACAACATCGACGAGATTCGCCGCAAAAACGTGCGCGAGGGCGACACCATCATCGTGCACAAGGCGGGCGACGTGATTCCCGAGGTCGTGGGCCCGGTGCTCGACAAGCGCCCGGCCGACAGCGTTGATTGGCACATGCCCGAGGTTTGCCCCGTGTGCGGTAGCCCCGTGGTCCATGAGGACGGCGAGGTTGCCTACCGCTGCGTCTCCATCGACTGCCCCGCACAGCTCAAGGAGCGCCTGCTCCACTGGGTGAGCCGCGGCTGCATGGACGTCGACGGCCTGGGCGACGAGATCGTCGACAAGATGATCGCCGCCGGTCTGATCCACGATGTCGCGGACTTCTACCAGCTCACGGTCGACGACATCGCGGGCCTGGACACGGGCCGCGTGGTAAAAGGAGGACATCGCAAGGGCGACCCCATGCTCGACAAGCATGGAAAGCCGATGCTCAACGCGGATGGTACTCCAAGGCTTTACAAAGCCGATCGAATCGTTAAAAATGCGGGCGAGCCCATACCGGTGGGTGTTAAGACGGCTGAAAAGATAGTCGATGAGCTCAATAAATCTCGCCAGCTGCCGCTCTCAAGGGTTCTATTTGCTTTGGGGATTCGCTTGGTGGGAAAGAGCGTTGCCGAGCTTATAGCGCGGCGTTACCTTTCAATTGATGCGCTCGTTGTAGCTGACGCGGAAGATATGGCCCAGATTGAAGGAGTTGGACCGGAAATTGCAAAAAGCATAAAGGAGTTCCTCTCTATTCCGGAAAACCTCGATGTTCTCCAACGACTTCGTGAATATGGTCTCTCTCTCGAGGAAGACCTTATGGGCGAGATGCAAACAAAGTCTGAGCAAGCTGGCATTTCCGTCGATCTCGCTTCGGGGCAACCGCTAACTGGATTGACTTTTGTGCTGACCGGTACGCTCGAGAAGCGTACGCGTTCCGAGGCGGGAGAAGCGCTCAAGCTTCTCGGCGCAAAGGTTGCAGGTTCGGTATCAAAGAAGACATCGTTTGTTGTGGCTGGCCCGAATGCCGGTTCCAAGCTTTCAAAAGCTGAATCGCTCGGAGTGCCGGTGTTAAACGAGGAAGAGCTTGAAGAGATCCTGCGGACTGGTGCTATCCCGGAGCGATAGGAGATTCATATGGATCTAACATTTTTTGATGTCGAGACTCCTAATAAGAAAAACGATCGGATAAGTTCGATCGGGCTTATCCGGGCGACTTCGGAAGGCGAGATAATCGACCGTGTTCAGTTCACGGTTAATCCTGAAGAACCTTTTGATGACTTCAACATGCGCCTAACGGGCTTATCTCCTGTTGCGGTAAAAGATAGTCCTTGCTTTCGTTCTCTTTGGGAAGACGAACTGTCGGATAGAATCGAGGGATCGATTCTCGTTGCCCATAATGCGCCCTTTGACCTATCTGTATTAAGCAAGTCTTTGCTTGGCTATGGTTATGAAAAGCCAGATTTTGTTTACGCGTGCACTCTGGAAATGGCCAAAAGGTTGCATCCTGAATACGAGAATTACAAGCTTCCGACTGTCTGTAGCAACTTAGACATTTCCATGGGACGCCATCATAATGCCATGGACGATGTTGATGCCTGTTTTGAAATATATTGGAAGCTATGTGAGGAAGAGCGTTCGGAAGAGCGCTTTAAGCCATTTAGCCTAGGCAGTCTGGGGCGTCGTGAAAGGCGCGCTTGCCATGAAAGGCATTACTCATCGCGAACGGAGGCTCTGCGCGGTCTTATCACGCTGAGCCATGAAGCCATCTCAGACGGTTCTGTATCCTTTGATGAAGCAATGAACATCATGGCTTTTATCGAGGACCACGTTGATCTCAGGGAAGATGCTACAGTTTCATATATCTATGAATTGATGGCTGAGATGCTTATCGATGGCGATATCGATTCTGAGGAATCGGATAGCCTTATTGAGCTGTTCGGAAGGCTTGAGGATCCTGTGGCCCATGGGTCTGGTAAAGAAGTCTTCTTTGAAGGGCGCAATTTCTGTTTGAGTGGAAACTTTGAGCATGGCTCTAAGGATGTAATTGCTTCTTACATCGAGAAAATGGGCGGCAGCTGCATCAAAAGCGTAACCAAGAAATGCAACTATGTGGTTGTGGGCGGCTGCGGAAACGAAATGTGGTCAACCGGAAAATACGGATCGAAAGTCAAAAAGGCTATGGACTGGCAAAGCAAAGGGGTTTCCATCGAAATAATCGGGGAAAATGAGCTGGGTATGTAGGTAGCGCCGTCGCATTCTCAATATAAACATTAACATTAACGTGTATACTGAGCAGTAAAGATACATGTTGAGAGGAGCCGTTATGGTTACTGTCGCATTTTCGGAGCTGCGCCAAAACCTTACGCAGGTGGCCGAAAGGGTTGCCAATGAGGGCGAAGAGGTTGTGGTCTTCAAGCGGAGCAAGCCGTTGTTCAAGATTGTGCCACTCGACTATCAAGGCCCAGTTGCGGTGGAATATGACGCTGCTCAGGAGCGTGGGGGTGCAAAGTCGACGCGCGGTTCGGACAAGCCCAAGCGCGACGTGGGTACGATGTGGCATCCCAAGATCACCTGGAAGGAGATTCGCGAGATGCTCGCGGAGGATGAGGACTACCAGGAGTATCTCGATATCGTGGCCAAAATGCCAAAGGGAACGCCGCTCGATACGATGACGGTTGAAGATGAAAAGCGCGTCGCGAGGGAGCGCTACCTATGAGGGCATTTCTCGATACCATTTTTCTGCTCGATTGCGTGCTTCCGGGCCGGCCGGAACATGCGGCGGCGCAAACGATCAAGGGGCTTGTTGACGTAGGGCTTATCGAGGGCGTTGTTTCGGCCTGCTCCCTCAAGGACGCGTACTACATTCTCACTAAACAGGCCGGCGAGGCGCGCGCCCGCGATGTGGTGCGCGACTGCCTTAAGAGCTACTCGGTAGAGCCTCTCGACCAAGAAGCTTGTTTTGCCTCCGCCTATTCCGATGAACCGGACTTTGAGGACGGCTGTATTCGTGCGATGGCCGAGCGTGCCGGCGTGGACTTTATCATCACGCGTGACCGCGCCGCTTTTGTACGCTCGACCATCAAGACCTTCTCGCCCGCAGAGTTCATCCGTGCGTTTCCGATTCCCGAGGAGTAAAACCGCCCGGAAAGCATGATGCCTTCCGGGCGGATCTTACTTTGCTGGGGTAACCGGCACCGTGATCTGCGTCACGTAGGTCGCGGGGTCGTCGCTGATGATGTCGTCGATCAGGGCGATCTCGCGCGACGGGCCGGCGGGCGTCAGGTTGTGTTCGTGCATGTAGCCGAGCAGCCGCTCGTAGCGCGGGGCTGCTTGTCCGTGCGTGCCACGGAAACTTATGGTCAGGCAGCGCGCGGCAGGTCGCGTCTCAACGTCGCCCAAGTAATCATCGGTGTCATCGAGCAGCAGAAAGACCTCGTCGTAGCCGTCAAAGTCGCCGGCGGCCAGGCGTTCGGGCGCGATACCTACACCCAGATTGCCCAGATAGGCAAAGGTTTCGTGCTGTCCCTGCTGAAGCTGGCGGATATGCCATCCCAGCGAATAGGCGTCGGTGGGATTGACGCGCTCGTGCAGTGCGGCGCAGCGAAGTTCGGGTTCCTCGATTTCGCTAATGGTGTCGAGATCAGCATTCAAAGCGCCATGAAGCAAGGCAAGCCGCTGGTCAATCTTGCGCGACATGCGCTCCAGCTCACGCCGCTTGCGTTCAATTAACTCCTGTTGCTTGGTCAGTTGCCGTTGCATCAAATCCATATCGCGCGTAGTGACAAACTCGCGAATCTGGGCCAGCGGCAGGTCGAGAACGCGCAGGTTGCCGATGGTGTTGAGGGTGGAGAGCTGCCGCGATCCGTAGTAGCGGTACCCACTCGCCGGATCGACATATGCCGGCTCCAATAGCCCCATCTGTTCGTAATGGCGCAGTGTGCCCACGCTCAAATTGAGCAGGCGCGCCACCTCGCCAATGCGGAGCAGGCCCTCGGTGTGTTCGTTTGGCATGTCGGTCACAGGAATGCTCCTTTCGGTAAAAACAGGGGAGAGGTGCTAGGCATGCGTCGCCCCGCTACGCCACCAACTTGTCAAAAGCCCCGCGCCGGTTGAGCACGGTAAACGCGATAACACAGATGACTGCCGACAAAATCGATCCGCACGGCGAGGCGATGCCCATGGGAAACAACGTGTCGGAATAGGCGTTCGACAGCAGCCATGCACCGGGTACGCGAATGAGTACCACAGCCAGCACGTTGTGCGCAAAGCCGATGTAGCTCTTGCCATACGCGGCGAAAAAGCCGCTAAAGCAAATGTGGATGCCGGCAAAGATTGCGTCAAAAATATAGCTGCGCATATAGCCGGTACCGGCCGCGACCACCGCGGGGTCCTTGGCAAAAAAGCCGATAAACGCCGGTGCCACTAGCCACATCAGCACCGTGATCAGGCAGCCGTACACTACCGAGATGGTCATGGCGTCCTTGAGCACCTGACGCGCGCGGTCGCCCTTGCCCGCGCCGGCGTTTTGCGCCGTGAGCGCGCTGACGGTTGCGCCCATGGAGCTTGGCACGATGAACAAGAAGCTAATCATCTTTTCGACCAGGCCTACGGCGGCGGCATCGACGAGTCCTCGATGGTTGGCGATGACGGTGATGAACATAAACGCCACCTGGATGCAGCCGTCCTGCACGGCCACGGGCACGCCGATCTTAAGAATGCTGCCGAGCATCTCGGGCCGGGGACGCAGGTCGCTGCGCTTAACGTGGATGTTCGTGCGACGGCTCTTGAGCCACACGAGCGCGAGGGCAACGCTGGCCGTCTGCGCGGTCACCGTGCCGAGCGCCGCGCCCACAGGGCCTAGCCCCATGTGTCCGATAAACAGAAAGTCGAGCGCGATGTTGATGATGCACGCCACGCCGATCACGTACATGGGCGAGCGCGAATCGCCCAGGCCGCGAAAGATGGCCGAGAGGATGTTGTACGCGGCGATAAAGGGAATGCCCATAAAACAAATGCGCAGGTAGGCGGCGGTGCCTTCGACTGCCTCGGCCGGCGTGCCAATGAGTGACACGATCTGCGGGCACAGTGCGAGCAGGACAGCGGCCAGCACCACCGAGACACCCATAAAGAGTGTAATGGTGTTGCCGATAGCGGTCTCGGCGCGGTCGAAGCGGCGCGAGCCCACGGCGTGGCCGACGATGACCGTCGTTCCCATGGCCAGGCCCACGAGCGTCACGGTAATGATATAGAGCGTCTGCGCGCCATTGCCCACGGCGGTGATGCCGGCAGCGCCGCTAAACTGCCCCATCATGTACAGGTCGGCCATGCCGTAGAGCATCTGCAAAAAGTACGAGAGCATATAGGGCAGGGCAAAGACCGCGATGGTCTTGAGGACATTGCCGCGTGTGAGGTCGTGTTCCATGGGCGGGGCTTTCTGGCTGGGTTTGTTTACGTACCAGTGTAGTGAAAATCCTACAACGATTGTAGAGTCAAGGTTTATGTTGGGTGCCGGGCGAAAAAGTGAGCCTGTATTCATTTCCCATGGTTTAAAAGAGTTGGATTAACCCGTTCGAGCATGATGCTTTGACCTCTCCGTGCCCCTCGCCTCAAACCATCACAACATTCGACGTTTTTTTGCCAAAATCGGGAAAAGCATCGAATGTTGTGATGGTTTTTCTGCCACTCGACCGGGTGGAACCGCTTTCTTGCGCATGAGGGTGTGCGGACCCGTGGGCAGGGGAATAAGGTTGGTTATCCGACTCCATTGGAGGGCTCATGGACCTGCCGATCGTCCTGTCCCATAAGACTGCCTGGCTGTACCACAACGTGGCACGTCCGTCCGAGCCGCTCTCGAGAGCAAGCAGTCTATACGATGAGGACTCGCTTGCTAACGAGGCTGAGCCGACCGCGAGCCTGCCCAAATTGGGACTCGATGCCAAGGGGCTGAGGGCTTCAACGGCAGTCGGGATCGTTACCGACTATCTGGTTTCGCTCGGTATTCCACGAGAAGAGCTCGATCACATCGACACGCTCGTCAACTTCGATTTTGAGCGCTCGACGCCGGCTGGATTTAGGTGCCACGTGTTTGGGGCGCCGGTGCCTCCAGGCCATCTTATCGAGGTGGCAGAGGGCCTTCTGGTGGTTGATGAGGCCATGTGCTTTGTCCAAGCGGGTTCGTGGATGAGCGAACCCGAGCAGCTGGAATATGGCTACGAAATCTGTGCCCGATACCATTTGAATCATCTGTCGACAGGCGATTATATCGAGATGGGGCAGAGGTACACCGTTGCCGACTTGATTGCCTATTGCAATGAGAACCGATCTCGTCAGGGGGCCATACGTGCAGCCGCCGTGCTCAGGCGCGTGCACGATGGCGCGCGATCGCCCATGGAGACGGCCGCCGCAATCATGGTCGTAGCAAAACGTTCCCAGGGAGGGCTGGGATACGCCAAGATCGAGCTCAACCATCGGGTCGATGTTCCCAACGAGTTCAAGTATCTCGCAAAGGCCGGGTATTTCGAGATCGACGTATATGCGCCTGCGAGCGGTACGGGGATTGAATACAACGGCTCGGACCATCTTGATAAACAGCGCAGTGCGTCGGATGCGGAGCGCATGACCGTGCTGAGCGCGCTGGGCTTTAGGATGATCGTCCTCACCGGGACTCAGTTTGCCCACCAGCTGCAATTGCACCGGGCGATGAACGCCATCGTGCTCGCTATGGGCCTTAAGTGCGACCGAAGCGAGAAATTCCAGAAACGTCAGAACGACCTGCGAGAGTTCGTGATTCGACACTGGGACGGTGGCCTTTAGGGGTGCTTTGGTCCTTCTACGGGGCGCTGCGGCAGGCAAACCATCACAACATTCGACGTTTTTTGCCAAAATCGGGAAAAGCATCGGATGTTGTGATGGTCTGTGCTGAGGATGGGCTTGGAAAGTCCGTTTTGCTCGAAGCGACCTGTCCTGTCGTACGGGTGTCGGCATGATTCTCTCGTGGGGTATTATGTTTTCCGAAGAATAAAACGCCGCGCGAGGGGAGGGCTGCGTGGACGGGCACGTGCAACATGACGGCTTTGGCCGCGATGTCAACTACCTGCGCATTGCCGTGACCGACAAGTGCAATTTCCGCTGCATCTATTGCATGCCGGCCGATGGCGTGGCGCCCCGTGCACACGACGAGCTGCTCAGTGTCGAGGAAATCGCCCACTTTGTGCGATTGGTGGCGGGGGAGGGCATTTGCCGCGTGCGCCTGACGGGTGGCGAGCCGCTGGTCAGCCGCCGTATCATCCCGCTCATTCGTGACATTCGCGCGATTCCGCAGATCGAGGACATCTCGCTCACCACCAACGGCGCCCTGCTTCCCAAGTTGGCGCCGCAGCTCAAAGATGCCGGGCTTAACCGCGTCAACATTTCGCTCGACACGCTCGACCCTACGCTGTTTGGAAAGATCACGCGCCTGGGTCGACTCGAGCAGACCATGGCTGGCATCGACGCGGCGCTGGCTTGGGGCTTTGAGCCCGTTAAGGTCAACTGCGTTGTTGTGCGCCGGCTCAACCAGGATGTGGCGGCCCTTGCGCGGCTCATGCTCGATCGCCCCATTCACCTGCGCTTTATCGAATATATGCCCATTGGCGACGAGCGCACGAGCTCGCATTGCGCTGTGGACCCGCATGCGCCCGCGCTCAATCCCGAGCTGTGGGACGCGAGCGATACCGTGCCGAGCGACGAGCTGCGGGCGCGCATCAATGCCGGGGCCGCCGCGGCGGGACTGGGCGAGCTCGAGCCGCTCGACATCAACGACGCTCCTGCCGGCGCGGGCCCTGCGCGCTATTGGCACTTTCCGGGTGCGGCGGGAACAGTTGGCTTTATTAGCGCTATGTCCAACCATTTTTGCGCGAATTGCAACCGTCTGCGCCTGACGGCCGATGGCAACGTGCGTCCGTGCCTGTTCAGCGATGCCGAGTATTCGGTGCGTGAGGCGCTGCGTCGTGGTGATGATATGCAGGTACTTTCGATTTGGCGCGATGCCGTGGCCCACAAACCGCAGGAACACGCGATAATTGAGGGCACGCAACGATTTATGTCCCAAATCGGAGGATGATCATATGGCCAAGAGCAGGTACGCCGATGCCACCAAGGCCGCTCGCAGGGCCGCGATGTCTGCCCACAAAGTCACGGCTGCGGCCGGTAACGCCGCCGCGCCCGCGCAGCCGTCTGTCAGCGCTGCCACCGAGCCCGCCCGCGACGCCCGTCGCGACGAGCTGACGCATGTGGACGCCAAGGGCGAGGTTCGCATGGTCGACGTGTCCGACAAGGCCGAGACGCATCGCATCGCCATCGCCGAGGGCACCATCCTCATGCATCCCGAGACGCAGGCCATGGTGCTACAGGACCGCGCCAAGAAGGGCGACGTGCTTGCCTGCGCGCGCGTGGCGGGCATCATGGCCATCAAACGCACGAGCGACATCATTCCCATGTGCCATCCGTTGCTCATTACCAAGAGCAAGTGCGACATTGCGCCCATCGCTTCGGCGGGGATGCCTGTCGAGAACGTGCCCGAGGGCTGGGCGCCGGCGCGCGCGGACGGGCAGGTTGGCTTTCACGTACTGGTTACGGCCGGCGTGACGGGCAAGACAGGTATCGAGATGGAGGCCCTGACTGGCGCGAGTGCCGCGTGTCTGACCATCTACGACATGTGCAAGGCAGTCGATCGCGGCATGGAGATCGTCGACGTACGCCTGCTGCACAAGGAGGGCGGCCGCTCGGGCGTGTGGGATCGTGCAGAGCGTCAGGCCGCTGCTGTTGAGGCCGTGGCTGCTGACGGTGCCGCCCTCGCGAGCGCGTCCGCTGCCGTCACGCCCGCAGCTCCGGCCGTCCCCGCGATCGCGTTTATCGGCTACCAAAACTCGGGCAAGACAACGCTCGTCGAGAAGGTTATCGCCGAGCTCACCCGCCGCGGCCTGCGCGTGGGTTCGCTCAAGCATCATGGGCATCACGGCTTTGATATCGATGCGCCCGCTAAGGACACCTGGCGCCATCACCAAGCCGGATCCAAGCACGTGGGCCTCATCTGCGCCACGCGCTGGGCGGAGTACGCCGACACGCGCGAGGAGGACGAGATGCCCGCGCGCGAGCTGCTGTCGCGCTACAACGATGTCGACGTGGTGATCATCGAGGGCTACAAGACCGAGGGTTTCGACAACATCGTGGTCGCACGCTCCGGCGTCGACCGTCTGCGCGGCAAGAGCTCGCTCGACCTGGTCGATGGCCACACGTTGGCCCTTGCCTGCAACGAGGCCCTGGCACGCCAGGCCTTCGACGCCGGCTTTGCAACCCGAGCCGTCAACATCAACGACGCCCGAGCCATCTGCGATCTCATCCAAGATCACCTTCAGGCTTGACGCTGCGCCGGCCCCAAGCACCCCATCTCGCCCCTCAAGCCGTCGCTCGCGTACCAAAGTACGCGTCGCTCCTCTTTCGGGGCGACCTGGGGCACTTGGAACCGGCTCGCTGCGCTGCCATAACATGCCAAAAAGGGACAGGTTTATTTTGGCAGGTTTTATCTGGGCAAACGTCATTTCCACCACAAAGGGGCCAGGCTCCTTTGTGGTGGTTTTTGCTTAAGTAGATGTGTGGGACATGCCTTACAATCTACCAAGTAGTTCATGACGGGCGAAAAACGGAGAGAAGGGGCTTGATGCGTCCTTAATGTTTCGTGCGGATAGATTGATTTGACAGACGGTGGCGAATACCACCGCCCGTATTCGTATGAAACGAGGAGTCTCCATGCTCGCATCTCTTCTCTCAAAACCTCAACCTTCGCTGTCCGTGCAGGCCAAGCGCCTGGTGGCGATGCGCTTTCTCATCTACACCGGTTTTCAGACCAGCTACTTTATCGGCGTTATCGGAACACTCACCTATGCAGACGATGCCTCGGTCGTGGCGACATCGCTGGCCGTCCTTTTTATGAACGTATTCGTGATCCTTGGATCCTTTGCGGGCGGCGCGGCGCTTGACGCCTGGGGCCCGCGCCGTCATTTCTTGCTGAGCATCGTGGGCACGCTGGCAACCGGCGCGGCGACCATTGCCTTTGGCAGCGCGACCGGCATCGTCCTGCTCGGCGCGGTGCTCCTGGGCTTTGTGATGGGGTTTGCCCAGCCCATCACCACATCCTATCCAGCCTACCTCACCGACGATCCTGTCGAGCTCAAAGACATCAACTCTGCCATCGCCATGTTCTCTAACGTGAGTATCATCGTCGGCCCCATGATGGGCGGCTTTGTCGCGGCGGCTACATCGTCACGCGCGGTGTTCGTGCTCATGATGATTTTTACCGTACTGGCGTTCATTGCCGGCTGGGGCTTTAGACCGCAAGCAGTTCGCGTCGCCGCGCGTGAAAGTACTCCCGCGGACAGCAGTACAACGGCAATCACTGCCAGCCAAAGCTCCAACCCCAGCACGTTCGCCCGCGTCACCTTCGCGACAAGCATCAAGACAGTCTTCACCAACAGTATCCTCGCCTTGCTGTTCTGCATCATCTTCCTCTCGAACTTTGGCTACGGTGCCTTCGATCCGCTGGAGTCGTTCTTCTACCGCGATGTCCTGCGCGTTGGTGTTGAGTGGATGGGCTGGCTCTCGTCGGCAAGCGGTGTAGGCGCGGTGCTGGGCGCCGTCCTCGCGCTCCGCTTGCCACCGCACCTGGTCAACCTTAAAACGCTGCTCGTGGCGCTTATGTCCGTGGGCCTGGGAAGTTTGCTCTATGTGGGAACGCCGTACGTGGGCGTGGCCCTTGTCGGCCAGATTGCCCTGGGCGTGGCTTGGGGCGTCGTCAACCCGCTCCACAACACCATCGTGCAAACGACGGCACCGCTCGAGCAACTCGGTCGCGTGAACTCGGTCATGGGCTTTGGCAATATGTTCGCCGGCGTGGCCCCGCTGGCGATTGCCCCGTGGCTGGCGGCGACGTTTGGCGTGCAGCAGACGCTCGTAGGGGCGGGCATGGTCGTGACGGCGGTTCCCGCGGCACTGCTGCTGTTTGGACGCCGGCATTTGGATCGTGCCGCAAAGCGGTAAAAACCATCACAACATTCGATGAAAATCGCGATTTTGCCGAAAAACATCGAATGTTGTGATGGTTTGCGCCCCGGGCCAGGCCACCCTTCGGGTCCGGCCACCACAAAGGGGCCAGGCCCCTTTGTGGCGATCGGGTCCCAACGGCCCGCGCCTTGGTATACCATGTACGCCGTTTGCGAATACACCCCACACCGCCGCACAACCCAGAAAGGCCCCCATGGACACCACCCTCAGCCACATCAAAGCCGTGTTCTGCGATATCGACGGCACGCTGCTCACGAGCCAGCACACGGTGTCCCCGCGCACCGTGGCGGCGATTCGCGCCCTGCGCGAGCGCGGCGTGCTCTTTGGCCTGTGCACCGGGCGCGACGCCCACGCGACCGAGGCCATGTATAAGCTCTGGGGCATCGAAGGCCTGGTGGACGTGCTCGTGGGCTGCGGTGGCGCCGAGGTCATCGACCGCGCGCACGACATCAACGAGCTGAGCTATCCGCTGCCGGGCGAGACCGTCGCGCGCATCTGCAGGCACATGGCGGGCCTGCCGGCAACGCCCGTCTGCCCCCGAGACGGCGTGTTCTACGTGCCCGAGAGCAACGCGTGCGTCGAGCACCTGTCGCGCGTCGACGGCGTGCCCTACCAGGTGGTCGATTTTGCCGAGTTTTTGCGCGAGCCGCAGCCCAAGGTGATGTTTACCATGGCGCCCGAGGTGATGCCGCAGGTCATCGAGCGAGCATCGACGTTTGCCGACGACACCGTCAAGGCGGCCGCTCTGCAAACTACGCAGCGCCTCTACGAGTTTATGGATCCGCACGTGTCCAAGACGCGCGGCCTTGTGCGCGTGGCGGAGCTCAACGGCATGGAGCTCCAGAACATCTGCGTGTTTGGCGATGCCGATAACGACACCTGCATGGTGGCCGACGCCGGCGTGGGCGTGGCCATGGCAAACGGCAGCGACGCCACCCGTGCCGCCGCCGACTTTGTAACCGCGAGTAACGACAAAGACGGCATCGCGATCTTTATCGAGGAGCATCTGCTGTAGCGCAGGGGGAGAACCACCACAATGGGGACAGACACCTTTGTGGTGGCCTCAGGCGATTTGGGCGAATTGATGCTTATAATCTGCGCGTAAATTCAAATATGGTCGTCAGAACATTACGCTTCTAACCACTGATGGGTTGAAGATATTCTCATCAGTTTGGTAGGGTATTCCTTCCGGTTAATGACCTACCGCTCACGGTCGATTTTCGACCGTTCACAGGATGTTTGCTCTTGAGCAAAATGTTGTGCAAATAAATCTAATGCCATTAAAAAATAACAGGAAATTAAACTACCAGTAGAAACAAGAAATAGATAGCGAATAAACGAAGGTAAATCTGAACAATTATCAAGAGAATTGAGAACTCGCTACAAAACTGTCGATATTTGTTGCTCAGATGTTTAAACAATCATTAGAATAGCATTACTAAGCGTGCGCAATTACAGGTTGCGCAGATACGTTTGAGAGTGAAAGAGCAAGATCGCGGTCTCTTGGGGAGGAGACATCGATGAAAGCAAATTCAGACAAATCTAAGCAGAGTAATAAAGCGACGCGCCGTGTACTGGCAGGCGTTTTGTGCGGAGCCTCCGTGTTGAGCCTGGTACTGTCGCTCGTCATGCCTCCGATCTCGCAGGCCATTGCCAACGATGCCCAGACGGTTTCTGCCGAGGAGGCCGTTGCAGACGAGAGCACTTTGGGCGAGGAGGCCGGTGCGGACAATTCCACGGGCAAAGACGCCGAAAACCGGAATAGTGACGAGACCGAGGGCGGCGAGACCGGAGACGGCACTGCCGAGATGGCCCCGTTGTCTGATGACGCGGAAGCCGAGGGTGCTGCGCAGCCTGCGGATGACGACGCGAACGGTGAGGATTCGACCGCACTTACTGGCGAGAACACTAGCGGCTATACCGAAATAGAGGGAAATGTTACTGATCGGTTCGCTAACGGTGGCAACTATCTTTTGAGGAGCGATGCTTGGTCGGAGAAGCCGATTACCATTAACAATGACACAGCCATTGACCTTGCGGGTCATAAGCTTTATTACCGCGTTGGTAATAACGACACGTTCATTACGGTAGCGAGTGGTGCGCTTACCATTATGGATTCTGGAAAGAAGGATTCTGGAAAGCCACTTGATGAAACTACTACTGTTAATGATAAAAACCCTGGCCGGCTTGCAGAGATGAAATGGACCGGTGGCAACAACGGTACCCCTCAGAGCCTAACCTATTATGAAACCACGAGCACGCCTAATAAAGATAATCTCGGCACTACCGAGACTGCGACTATGCATGTCGTCAGCGGTTTCGGCGCAATCGTTGCTGCATCCGACAGTGGTTCGGTCAAACAAGTCATTTCGGTTGCGGACGGCGGTACGTTTAACCTCAACGGAGGCATGATCACGACGCCTCGTACCCTGGGCGACGACGGTCACGTTATTTTCTCTCAGGGCGCTGTTAATATTTCTGGCGGTTATGTCACCAACGGTAGCGGCGGCGGTTGGGGCGGCGGCCTGTGTGTGACGGGGGCGAACGCCAGCCTCGTAATGACTGGTGGCGTGATTGCGGGAAACAAGGCTGCTTCTGGCGGTGGCATCTATGCTGACAAGGGCGCGGTGCTGAATCTCTCCGGCGGTGTCATCTCGGGTAATGCAACATATGCCAATGATATCAACAGGGGTGAAAACCCCTACGCCGGCGGCTACGGTGGCGGTGTTTATACCCAGGGTGCAACCGTAACCATCAGTGGTTCTGCCAATATAACTAACAACCGAGCTGAAGCTCGCATCACTAATAAAGACCTTTACAACAAAGGTCTCCTCGGTGGCGGCGGCATTGCATCCACGAACGGTGGAACGCTGACCATGACGGGTGGCTCCGTTACTGCTAATTACTCCCATGAGGCCGGCGGTGGAATCTACGCTGGCTTCTACGGGCAGGGAGTTGGATTCGCCATGTCCAGCGGTTTTATTGCGGGCAATATGTCCGATAATGCCGAGGGCGGTGGTCTCCGTATTTCTGGCGGTACTACCGGCGTTATCGGCGTTAGTAATACGGAAAATGCATCAAACAGGGTTTACATCACCAACAACAAGACCATGACGGGCAGCAATAGCGACCGCGGTGGCGACTGGGGTGGCGGTGGTGTCTTTGTTCAGGAAGGCGGTACGCTCGACATCTTCAAGACGCTGATCACTAATAATAAGGCCGGTGGCTGGGGCGGTGGCATCGGTGCTTGTCCTACGGGCCAGACAATCGTTTCGCACTCAAAAGGTGCTGCTATCTATGACAATACTGATAACGTTGATCAAGATGGCACTCATTTGGAACCACCTCATTATTCCGCCGGCGGCAGCGGTAAAACTGAAGACAGCGATTCTGATTACATTACTGATTCCTTCAAAAAATCCGGCCATAAGGATTTCTTCTTGGTACGCAAGAACGACAGCCAAAATACGGTTGCAGTCGTTCTTGGCAAGATGCTCGGTGGCGGCTCGGCTGGCTGGAAGGGCACCTGCGATGGCAAAGAGATCGAAATCGATGCTAACGGCGGTGCCGAGGCCAAGTACATGTTTGGCCTTGAGGCTCATCCTTCCGACCAGGCTAAAATTGATGCACAGGCAGCGGCTACGACCATCATCAGCGGTAATTACTCTTACACCCACGGCGGCGGCATCATGACCAACGGCGACCTCATCGTCGGTGAGGTTACTTCCCTGGACGTGTATCCTGCAATCAAGGTCAAGGCTAACAAGGTCCTCATGAAGGACGGCAAACCGCAAGGCCTCACGGGCCACGGCTATAAGTTCAAGCTGTTGGGTAAAGCCGCCGATTCAGCTGGGGAGCCGTATTGGAATACGGACGGCTCACTTAACGCAAACGGATGCGAGGCGACGTCCGAGGTTACCGTTAATGAAAGTGGAGAGATCGTCATTGATACTGCTGCGAACTACCAGTCGGGCAATTACGACCTCTAGCTTGTTGAAGTCCCTATCAATGAGGAAGGCACGACCTTTGATAAGGCCATTTACAAAATACATATAAAGGTTGGTACGGCACCAGTTAATACGACCAACCTCTTGGGGATCAATACTAATCGTTATGAAGTTGATAAGAGCGCTTCCACAGTATCCGTTAAAAGGGAAGGCGAAACGGGCTTCACCGAGTGTAAATCTCCTGAGTTCTATAACTGGAGTGTAGATCCGAAAGACAATACAATCTCGACCGTAAAAATCGGCAACAACTCCAAACCTGCGTTTACGAACGAACTTGCGCCCTACCAGACTTCAGGCACTTGGACACCTCAGGTGACCAAGAAGGTCGATGGCGGCGAGATGAAGAAGTTCAAGTTCGAGCTATATACCATGGATGGCAGCGAGAAAACGGTGCTTGATACAAAGAGTACCGCTGATGACTCGAACAACTTGCAGACGGTGACGTTCGCCGAGCAGAAGATCGGACCACTCAAAGTCAGCGACTTCAACGACGGTAAGGCAACATTCACTTATTACATTTGTGAATGTGCTGCTGACGCCGGCGAAGGCACCAGCCACAAGGGCTATACCAACGACACCAAGACCTTCAAGGTTGTGGTGACGGCAACGGATGACGGCGAAGGACATCTGACCTGCACGCCGGCCTACTACGAGGTCGACGCCAACGGAAATGCAAACTCAACCCCGACCCCCGCCCCCACCTTCACCAACACCTACTCCACGTCTTTGCCCCTTTCTGGTATGTCGGGCGTCACTCTGACGTACCTTGCCGGCGCGGCGGTGCTTTGCGCTGCTGCGGCCTGGATGCACATTCGTCGCAAGGCGAATGCGAAGGGAGGTGAGCGTCGTGAATAAGAAAGTTTGCTCCTTCCCGATCTTGCTTGCGCTGCTTGCCCTCTTGATCGGCACCTGCGCGGTTGTGTTCCCCGCATCCGCGCAGGCTGCGCCGACCTCGACCGGTTCCATCACGGTGAGCGGCACCGTGGCGCGCAGCTACGGCGCCTACCAGATCTTTAGCGCCAACGTCGTCGACGGCGACAGCGACGCCAAGATTGCCACCGACCTCGCTTGGGCAAGCGACGCCGCGCGCGACGCCGCGCTGCCTGTGCTGCACAGCGCCGGCATGCCCAATTCCCAGACCACCGCGCAGGAAGCTGCCGAGTGGCTCAACACCGATTCCCACCTTACGAGCGCGCTGAGCGCACAGCTCGCTCGTTCCCTCCAGAGCTCTGGCGCCGTGACCGTGGCCCTTAACGCGGGCACGACGGCCAAGCTGCCCTGCGGCTACTGGCTCATCGTCGCCGACGACGACGCCATCGCCCAGGGCGAGGCCGGCACCGCGCCGATCATGGCCCTGGTCGGCGGCAGCGCCGTCACCGTCAAGCCCAAGGCCGCGACCCCCAAGGTCCAAAAGCACGTGCTGGAGGACAGCGCCGCCGCCTGGCAGAAGGCCGCCGATGCCACGGTCGCCGACGACCTGTACTGGCGCCTCTCTGCCACGGTCCCGGCGGGTCTTACCGCCTACGACACCTATACGGTGCGGTTCGTCGACACCATGAGCGCGGGGCTCGACCCCTCCAAGGTGGCCGCGAGCATGCGCGTGTACGTGGCGGCGGGCGCGGACGGCGGCTTTGACGCCGTCTCGGCCGGCAAGGACGGTCGCGCCGGCACCGAACCCGCGAAGGGTTGGACCGACATCACGGCCCAGTGCGCCACCAAGGTAGCGGCGGACGGAACCTTCACCGTGCGCACCGGCGACCTGATCGCCGCGCTCGGCGGGGCCGACGCCTTCACCGCGGGCGCCCGCGTGGTCGCCGTGTACAACGCGCCGCTCGACAGCGCATGCAACCACGGCATCGCGAAGGGCAACCCCAACGAGGTCTACCTGCGCTACCCGCGCTCTCCCTTTGCCGACCAGTCCGGCGATGCCGGCTTCACTCGCACGCCGAGCGACGACGCGTGCGCCTACACCTGGGATCTCGCGCTCACCAAGCGCGGCAGCGACGGCGACAAGCCGCTGTCCGGGGCAGTCCTGAGCATCGCCGACGACCACGGTCGCACACTGGCGGCCGACGGCACGTGGGATGCAGAGGGCAAGGCCACCGTCACCACGGGCGAGGACGGCCGCGTGACCGTCTCGGGCGTGGACTCGGGCAAGCTGGAGGTCCGCGAGCTCAAGGCGCCCAAGGGCTACAACGCCTTCGAGGGCACGCGCTCCGTGACGGTCAAGGCCGAGGGCCTGGACGTCGACCAGGTGGCCGCCGCCAAGCCCAAGCTCACCATCACGGCCGAGTCGCCCCTGCGCGCCGACAGCGCGGATGGGTTGACGGGCAGCCTGGAGGCGTCGCTCATCAACACGCCCACTGGCACACCCCCTAGCATTACCACCGGAGGCTTTATGCCCTCGACTGGCGATATGGCAATGTACGCCGCGGTCGCCGCAGCGGTCGCCGGAGCCGCGCTCATCGTGGTCGCGCTCCTGGTCAAGCGGGGAGGTGGCAGCCATAAAGAGTAGCTGGCAGCCCCACAGAGAGCGGGGCGAGACGTAGCGAAGCAGATGCTAAGACACAGACAGATGATGACCGATCGAATGAGAACCAACCGGAAAACGGAGGAAAAGAAGATGAGCATGAGCAAGAACATCGCACGCCTGGCAGTGATGGCAGGCCTCACAGCAGCGCTGAGCTTCGGCGGAGTTATGGCCCCGGTGACCATGGCGTTTGCTGATGGCACGCCGAAGGTGGCCGAGAGCGGCAGCGTGACGATTAAGGAGGATACCTACAAGGATACGACCTTTAAGGGAATCAAAATTTTCTCGGCGAAGGTCACGCAAGACTGGAAGGATGATGGTACCTGGGACTCCACTGCGGAGAAGACGCTTTCCGATATCGAATGGGCAAGTGATCCCGTAATGAGCGCAGTGACTACGGCATTTAATAACGATGATCCCAAGCCTGTTGACTTGCCGACTGGCAAAGATGCTAAATCTGCTCAGGCGTGGGCCCAGTTCATCAAAAAGCACGGGTCCGATGCTGATGGGGGTAAAAACGTCAAGGCCGGAAGCGTGCTCGACAAGATCGCTGCTGCCGTTGAGAAGGCGAACATTCCTGAAGGCAATAACGGCTGGCTAAATGCTGACAACACCGGTTCTTTTAGTAACTTGGCTACTGGTTACTGGCTCTTCGTGACTAAGAGTGTCGGCGAGAATGCTAATGCTGAAAAGGGTAACACGGATACCTTCAGTTCGCCCATTTTCGCCGTTGTTGGCGGTTCCGCTGAGAACTTAACTCCCAAGAAGCAGGTCCCCACTGTGACCAAGGCCGTCAGGGACGACAAGGATGGCAGCACCTTCGGTACCGATGTGTTCAAAAATCCCAACATGGCTGCAGACTCCCGAATGGACCAGTTTATCGACTATCAGCTCGTTGGCACCGTTGCGGGGAACATCAACACTTACAGCACCTACAGGTACACCTTCACGGATAATCTTCCCAAATCCATGACGCCTCGTCTTGGGGCTGACGGCAAGACGCCAGTTGTTACGGTCAAAATTGGCAATACCGAGGTTAAGACCGGCTACACTGCCAAGTACGATAACGACACGCTGACTGTCGACTTCCTTAATCTCAAGAATTGCATGGCTGAGGGTGAAACTCCTATCTCGCTGGATGGCAACTCTAAGGTGACCGTTGAGTACCAGGCCAAGCTCGACTCTAGCAAGGTTTGCAATGCTGACGGTTCGCTCAATTCAGAATTCAGCAGTTTGCTCGGTACCGCACAGACGAATACGGTTAAGCTTACCTACTCCAACAACCCGCACGGTGAAGGTGAAGGCACTACGGTTGACCATCCTGCTTATGACTACACCTATGGTATCGATGTTACCAAGGTCGGTAGCGACAAGGATGGAGACGGTAACCTCAAGACGCTCAAAGATGTTGAGTTCACCTTGCAGGAGGTTGTTAACGGCAACGCTGAGAAGCAATTCATCGACGCCCGGGGTGTAAAGCACAGCGACGCCAAGGAAGCCACGCTCAAGACGACGAACGAAGGCAAGATCAACGTTGTCGGTCTCGACGAGGGCACCTACATCCTCAAAGAGGTTAAGCCTGCTCCTGGTTACAATAACTCCGCCAAGGACGGTGTCACCTTTACTATCAAACGTGACAGTAACGATCAGCTCTATCAGGCTGGTCAAAGTGTTACTCCGAGTACGGAGTCTGTAATCAGTGCAGCATCTGGCGTTGTGAAGGATGGCACGGCCGCCGCAGCTACCGGTAAGCTCAGCTTCACCATTATCGACCAGAAGGGCTCCAACCTCCCGCTCACCGGTCTCAACGGCGTGACCTTCACTTGGATCGCTGGTGGCGCGGTGCTGTGCATCGGCGTGGCGCACCTCATCCGCAGCCGTAAGCAGGCCGAGGAGTCCGAGCAGGAGTAACGCTCGTTCACCCATCCCCTTGGCAGGTGGGATGTGATGGCCATGAGACTTGCGGACACTTTTCTCGTCCATCCACGTTCTTGCTTTGCCATTCTCTTTTCGGGGCAGACTCCGCGCTGGAGTCTGCCCCGTTTTTTTGGATAACGCAGCCAGCCTCCATCGCTTGTATGATCGAGTGTATGATTAGCGAACAGGTGTTTGCAAATATTGCGTTTACCAGCTGTAAGTGCGAGTGCTCGCAGTAAAATACCCTTGCGACGCATCCCGTGCGCGGGCGGCCGACGACTCGATCGGAGGTCCCAAAATGCTGAAATTCCTTAACGCGCTCGCCGCCCTCGCGGCGGTGGGCACGTTCGTCATCGCGTTTCTTGACTCGTATGAGGTTCGGTTTAAGGTCCGTAGGCGCACGCGCGGTGCGGACGGTAGAAGGCATTTGCGCCGCAACAAGCGCAAATAAGAATGCCCGGGGGTCGGATCCCGGGCATTTAACAAAACCAGAAAACTAGGCCGCCCGCGCTCCCAAACATTTACGCGGGGTGCGTCGTTTTCTACTGACATTGTATCCCGAATCGCCCCGCCGATCCGGGACATTTTGAAAACTCAAATGCTGGCTTATCCTCGACTGGACGGTGCAGTCTAGCTGCGTTGCCAGCCGCGGAAGCTCGCTAATCGGCTATTATTTGTTTAGACAACTTGAGTTGTAGAGGAGTGACCGGCGATGGTGCAGGGCACCAAACATATGAAGAGCAATAACGCTGCGGACAACGGCGGCTCAAGCCCTCAGCCCAAACCTCAACAAAAGCCCAAGCGCCGTCGAAAGCGACTGCCGCGCTGGGCCGATCGGCTCATCACCATCGTCATCATCCTTATTGGCGTGGGCCTTATGACCTGGCCGTGGATCTTGGACCGGCTCGAGGCCTCGGGCGTGTTCAACCAGATCAGCACCGTGTCCAGCACCGTGGACGCGCTGTCTGCCGAGGAGCGCGAGCGCATCCTGCTCCAGGCTCGCTCCTTTAACGAACAGCTGGCGGGCGAGGCCACCAAGCTCCTCGCCGACCAGATCGAGCCCTACGCCCAACAGCTCATTTTTGACCGCGACCCCATGATGAGCTGGGTCGAGATCCCCTCCATCGACGTGAGCATGCCCATCTACCACGGCACGAGCGAGGAGGTCCTTATGGCGGGCGTCGGCCACCTGGAGGGCACGAGCCTGCCGGTGGGCGGCACCTCGACGCATTGCGTGCTCACCGCGCACTCGGGCATGCGCAACCTGAGCATGTTCGACGACATCCACTCGCTGGAGCCCGGCGACCTGGTGCTGCTGCACACCATGAACAAGACGCTCGCCTACAAGATGGTGGACTCCGAGGTCGTGCTGCCCGAGGAGATGGAGTCGCTGACCATCGAGCCCGGCGCCGACAAGGTGACGCTCGTCACCTGCACGCCCTACGGCGTGAACGACCATCGCCTGCTGGTGCATTGCGTGCGCACCAAGTACAACAAGAAGGACGTCGACAAGCAAAAGTCGCTGGCCGGCCGCCACTGGGGCAAGCGCGAGTTTGCCGTGCTCATCGTGGTCGTGGCCATTGTGCTGTTGCTACTGGACATCGTGATCCACGCGGTCCGCAAGCGCCGCAAGACCAAGGCCTCGGCATAAGACATTCTTCAGAACCACCACAATGGGGACAGGCACCTTTGTGGTGGTCGGGACTTCCAAACCATCACAACATTCGATGAAAATCGCGATTTGGACGAAAAGTGTCGAATCTTGTGATGCTTTTCGCTGCGGGCGAGACGGTTTTCGTTGCGGGCGGGACGGTTTTCGCTATGGACGGCGCGGTTTCGCTGCAGAATCACCAGCCCGCCGCCTGTCAGCCCGCTGCCCTCGTTACGTTTTCGCTGCATTTGGGTAAAGCACCTGCTCCAAGCGGCGTTGCCTTGTATACTAGAGCGGTTTATCTGTTATGCGGAAGGGAGCGCCTATGGCACTCAGCGAGAAAGACGTGCGCGGCATCGCCGAGTACGCAAAGATCGCACTGACCGATGACGAGCTCACCCAGATGACGTCCTACATGAACGACGCCGTCCAGATGCTCGAGCCCGTCTTGCAATATGACTTGCCCGACGTGGAGCCCACGTTCCATCCTATCGGAAGCCTGTCCAACGTGATGGGCGACGACCTGCGCGAGCCCGAGCGCGACCTGCCGCTCGACGTTGCGCTCGAAAACGCCGGCAGCGCGCGCGACCGTTACTTCCGCGTGCCGTCCATTTTGGGAGAGGGGGAGAGCGAGTAATGGCGCAGAGCTTCGATTCCCTTACCGCCGCCCAGATCGCCGCGGGCGTTGCCGCCGGCGACTTTACCGCTACCGAGGTGGCCCAGGCCTCCCTTGCCGCCATCGAGGCGCGCGAGGGCGGGGTCCAGGCATTCCTGCAGGTGGCGCCCGAGCTTGCGCTCGAGGCCGCCGCGCGCGTGGATGCCGACCGTGCCGCAGGCAAGCCGCTGCCCCCGCTCGCGGGCGTGCCGCTGGCCATTAAGGACAACATGAACCTTGTGGGCACGCGTACCACCTGCGCGTCTCGTATGCTCGAGGACTACCAGAGCGTCTACACCGCCACCTGCGTCCAGCGCATGCTCGACGCCGGCTGCCTGCCCATGGGCAAGGCCAACATGGACGAGTTCGCCTTTGGCAGCTCCACCGAGAGCTCGGCGTTCCACCGCACCAACAACCCTTGGGATACCGAGCGCGTGCCCGGCGGCTCTTCGGGCGGCTCCGCTGCCGCCGTCGCCGCGGGCGAGGTCGCGCTCTCGCTGGGCTCGGACACTGGCGGCTCCATTCGCCAGCCGGCGAGCCTCTGCGGCGTGGTGGGCTTTAAGCCCACGTATGGCGCCGTGAGCCGTTACGGCGTGGTTGCCTTTGGCTCGTCGCTCGACCAGGTGGGCCCCTTTGGCCGCACGGTCGAGGATGTCGCGCTGGCCATGAACGCGCTTACCGGCGCGGGCCATGATCCGTACGACTGCACCAGCCAGGATTGCGCCGTCGACTTTACCGAGCATCTCAACGACAGCATCGAGGGCAAGCGCGTGGGCATTATCCCTGCGTTTATGGAGGCCGAGGGCCTGACGCCTGAGGTTAAAGCCGCTGTTCAGCGCGCCGCCCAGGAGCTGCAGAACCAGGGTGCCGAGCTCGTGGAGGTCGACCTGCCGCACCTGGACGCCGCCATCGCCGCCTACTACGTCATCGGCCCGGCCGAGGCGTTCTCCAACCTGGCTCGCTTCGACGGCATTCGCTACGGCTATCAGGAGGAGGGCTGCGCCAACCTGTCCGACCAGAGTTCGCTTTCGCGCGCCCACGGCTTTGGTGCCGAGGCCAAGCGCCGCCAGATGCTCGGTGCCTACCTGCTGAGCTCGGGCGTGTACGACAAGTACTACTACGCTGCGCAGAAGGCCCGCACGCTCATCACGCAGGACTATGACGCCGCGTATGCCAAGGTGGACACCATCCTCATGCCCGCCTCGCCGCGCACGGCCTTTAAGTTTGGCGAGATCAGCGACCCCACGCAGATGTACCTCTCCGACCTGTACACCATCTCGCTCAACATCTGCGGCAACGGTGGCATCTCGGTGCCGCTGGGCCTGGGCGAGGATACTCAGCTGCCCGTTTCTGCCCAGCTGGTTGGTCCGGCCTTCAAGGACCGTCAGCTGCTCACGTTTGCCCGCGCCCTGGAGCGCGGCTTTGCCGATGCCGCCACGGGTGCGCCCGCGCTTTCCGTCGCGCCCGATTTCGCCGGGAAGGGAGGCGAGCTGTAATGAAGGAGCTTTCCGAGGTCCTGCAGGATTGGGAGGCCGTGATCGGCCTGGAGATCCATACAGAGCTCACCGCACTCGATACCAAGATGTTCTGCAACTGCAAGCTCAGCCACGATGACGAGCCTAACGCCAACGTGTGCCCGGTGTGCCTGGGCCTGCCCGGCGCGCTGCCAGTGCCCAACAAGCGCGCCATCGAGAGCATCGTCAAGGCCGGTCTCGCTACCAACTGCGAGATCCAGCGCCACTCGATGTTCTACCGAAAGCACTACTTCTATCCCGATATGGCCAAGAACTTCCAGACCACGCAGGGTCCGGTCGCCTTTGCCATGTACGGCCACCTGGACCTGGACGTGACCGGTCGCGGTGCCGCCGAGCGCCCCGACTGCGCGTTTGGCGAGGCCGAGGCCCAGAGCCTGGCGAGCGCCTCGGCCAACGCCGAGGGTCTGTCCACGTCCATGACGTCGACCATGCGCGAGGGCAACCAGCGCGCCGGCCATCTGGCCAGCTATGACGCGTCCAGCCTGCAGATGCCCGAGCGTCGCGAGGACGGTTCCTACACGGTGCCCATCCGCATCCTGCGCATCCATATGGAGGAGGACGCCGCCAAGATGGTCCACGTGGGCGGTGCCGAGGGCCGCATTACCGCCGCGGCCGAGTCGCTCGTCGACTACAACCGCTGCGGCACGCCGCTCATCGAGCTCGTCACCGAACCCGACCTGCGCACGCCCGAGGAAGCGCGCCTGTTTATGGAGAAGCTCCGTCGCATTTTTGTGACGCTGGGCATTTCCGATTGCTCCATGGAGAAGGGCTCCATGCGCTGCGACGGCAACGTGTCGCTTCGCCGCCGCGGCGAGACCAAGCTGGGCACCAAGACCGAGCTCAAGAACCTCAACTCATTTAAGAGCCTGCACGACGGCCTTGCCTACGAGATTTGCCGCCAGGCCGAGGTACTCGAGGAGGGCGGCATCATCTACCAGGAGACCCGCCACTGGGAGCCCAGCCGCAAACGCACCGTGGTCATGCGTGTGAAGGAAACGGCCGACGACTATCGTCTGTTCCCCGATCCCGATCTGGCGCCGTTCGATCTGGACGACGAGTTCATCGACCGCTGCCGTGGCGAGATTCCCGAGCTGCCCGATGCCAAGCGCGCCCGCTTTGAGGCCGACTTTGGCATTAAGACGGCCGATGCCGAGCAGATTGCCGGCGACCCGGAGTTTGCCGAGTTTTTTGAGGCCGCCGCTGCCGGTATGGCTGGCAAGGAGGCCCAGACGGTTGCAAACTTGCTGGTGAACGAGATGATCGCCTACCTTAAGGGTGCGGGCGTGTCGCTCGCCGAGTCCGGCATTGCGCCGGCTCAGGTGGCAGCCCTTGCCAAGCTGCTGGCGACCGATGCTATCAGCTCCAACCAGGCGCACGAGGTCTTTGAGGCTATGGCCCAGACCGGCGACGACCCCAACAAGATCGTCGACGAGCGCGGTATGCGTCAGGTGAGCGATGCCGGCGCGCTGCAGCCGATCGTGGACGAGGTGCTGGCTAACTGTGCCGATCAGGCGCAGCAGTATCGTGACGGCAACCAGAAGGTCATCGGCTTTTTGGTGGGCCAGTGCATGAAGGCGAGCCGCGGCAAGGGCAACCCGAAGCTCTTCAACGAGTTGCTGAGAACGTCGCTCTCGTAAACGGGAACCCGGGAGCCCCGGCAGGGCGGGTGCTTGCTCAAAATTTCAAACAGTCCTGCGCAAGACGAAGGCCACATTAAGTGGCCTTCTTTGCGTGCGGAACTCATTTTGAGCAAGCACCCGCCCTGCCGGGGCTCCCGGGTTCTGCGACGACTCGGCCGTTCGGGTCAGGTGGGCTGAATGGAATTTGGTGAATGAGGGCGCCGTTGGCGCCTTCATTCTTTATATATGTTGGGAGCGCCAGGTGGTGGGGGTGGTGCCGGTGTATTGCTTGAAGGCTTGGGCGAAGGCGGCCTGCTGAGGGTAGCCTAGACGCTCTGCCACCTGCGCTATCGTGAGCGTGCTATCGGCCAAAAGGTCCTGTGCTCGTTCCATACGGCGTCTGCGAATGTAGGCGCCCAGGGACTCGCCAGTTTGGGCCTTAAAGGTGGCGCATAGTTTGGAGCGGCTTGTGTAGAGCCTCTCGGCCACCTCGTTGATACCCACGCGTCTGCCTTTGTCGAGCGTGCGCTCAATCATTGCCGTTGCTTCTTCGGCAATGGTTATGCTGACACGTGTGTCTGCCGCCTGCTGCGCCTGCTTGTGGGCCGCGCGCGAACAGGCGAGCTCCGCGACCATGGTCTCCACGATGCCTTGCATATAGACGTGTCCGCCTACGGTGCGGGCGCGGTCCTCGTTAATCCGGTGCAGTGTGTGGCAGATGGCGGACGTCGCTTCCTCGTGCCATGGCTCGGCAAACGCCTCAAAGACCCCTGCGAACTCGGTGGGATAGCGGTGCTCCAGTTCGTCAAAAAATCCAGGCAAAAAGAGCACCGAGCGCGAGTGATAGAGTCGCCCTGCAAACAGTGGGCTTAACTCCTCGCCACAGTTATCTTGGATAAAGCTGCACACGGCATTGTTTGGCCACGGTCCATGCAGGGGTTTAAGGTTCGCAGGCGTTATGCCGGCTTCGGGCATGCACATGAGCGTGGGCGCGCTGACCTCGCTCACGCACGCGTACGGTTCGGGTGTGTATTCGGCCAGGTACATATCGTGCGTCGGGGTAATGAAATGCTCCATGACGATGCAGGCGGGGGAGAGAGGCATGATCCATGCGCGTCCGTGCGCCCGATCGTTTGTCACCTCGCCGGTAAAGACGGCGCCCTTGCCGGTAAGCTCCAGGCCAAACTGCTCAAACTGCGGTGCGTAGAGCTCGGTTATGTCGGTCGCTGTCCGCCGTATTTGCAAAAGCGTCCCTTTCCTTTGCAGAAACGTCCACGCCTGGCTCGATTGTGAGCCATGGCTAACACATCAATGATAAGTTCATTACGGTTAACTCTCAAGCCGTTAGAAGGGAATCTCATGGCAAAGGGGTCAAAAAGGGAAGGCGGCGGTATCGGCGAGCTGCTTGCATATGCCGGCGACCGCAAATTCCTAACGTATTTGGGCATGGCTCTCTCGGCGCTCTCGCAGCTGCTGAGCTTTGGCCCGTTCGTGTGCATTTGGCTTGTCGCGCGCGATCTGATCGCCGTGGCGCCTAACTGGAGCGAAGCCTGCGGCATCGCGACGTATGGCTGGTGGGCCGTGGGGTTTGCGCTGGCAAGCATCGTGGTCTATTTCGTGGGGCTCATGTGCACGCACCTGTCTGCGTTTCGCTGCGCGTCCAATATTCGCAAGACTACGAGCGAGCACCTGCTTAAGCTGCCGCTTGGCTACTTTGACACACACGCCACCGGTGAGCTGCGCCGTATCGTAGACGGATGCGCCGCCTCCACCGAGACCCTGCTCGCGCACATGCTACCCGATATCGCCGGCGCCACCGCCATGGTCGCAGGTCTGCTCGTGCTGCTTTTCGCCCTCGATTGGCGCTTGGGCGCGGCATGCCTTATCTCGGTCGCCGTTTCGCTTGGCGCCATGGCCACCATGATGAGCGGCAAGGGCGCCGAGTTCATGAAGGCCTACATGGGCGCGCTGGTCAAGATGAACAAGACCGGTACCGAATACGTACGCGGCATTCCCGTGGTCAAGGTGTTTCAGCAGACGGTCTATTCCTTTAAGGCGTTCCACGACGCGATCGCCGAATACGCCGACATGGCGCAAAGCTATGCGGGCACGTTTTGCCGAGGTCCGCAGGTACTCAACCTTACCGCGCTCAATGGTCTTGTGGCATTCCTGCTGCCCGTGGCGTTGCTGTTGGCGCCGGGCGAGACGGACTTCGCGCATTTTATGGCAAACTTCACGTTTTACGCGATCTTTTCGGCCGTGGTACCGACGGCCATGACCAAGCTCATGTTTGTGGGCGAGGCCTCTCAGATGAGTGCCGATTCGCTGGCTCGCATCCGAAGCATCATGGATTCCAAGCAGCTCTCCGTGCCTGTCCAGCCCAAGCACCCCGCTGGCAGCGATGTGCGCTTTGAGGACGTGAGCTTTACCTACGAGGGCGCCGAAGCGCCTGCCGTCAACCATGTGAGCTTTAGCGTTTCCGCAGGTAGCACCCTCGCGCTGGTGGGTCCCTCGGGCGGAGGTAAGTCAACCTGCGCAAGCCTGATCCCGCGTTTTTGGGATGTTTCCGCAGGTCGTGTGCTCGTAGGCGGTGTGGACGTTCGCGACATAGATCCGCACGAGCTTATGGACCAGGTCGCCTTCGTGTTCCAGACCAACCAGCTGTTCCGGCAAACACTTGCCGATAACGTGCGTGCCTCCAAGCCCACGGCCACTGATGACGAAGTGCGTGCGGCCCTCTCCGCAGCTCAGTGCGACGACATTGTGGCCAAGCTTCCACAGGGCATCAATACCATGCTCGGTGCCGGCGGAGCATATCTTTCGGGCGGCGAGGTCCAGCGCGTGGCACTTGCCCGCGCGATCCTTAAAGACGCGCCTATCGTGGTGCTCGATGAGGCCACGGCGTTTGCGGATCCCGAGAACGAGGCGCTCATCCAGCGCGCCTTTAGCAAGCTGGCGGCGGGTCGCACGGTCATTATGATCGCGCACCGGCTTTCGACCGTGGTGGGGGCCGACAAGATCGTGGTGCTCAATCAAGGTAGCGTGCAGGAGGCCGGCACCCATGCCGAGTTGCTGTCCCAAGAGGGTCTGTATGCCAAGATGTGGGCCGAATACGAACAGGCCGCGAGCTGGAAAATCACTGCAGCGACCGCGGATGCCGCCGTCACGAAGGGAGGCGAGGCCTAAATGTTCGCCTCATTCCAAAAGAAGTATTTCCTATCCGATAAAGGTGTCGCCGGCGTAAAACGCGGCATTTTCTGGACCGCGCTCACCAATCTCATTACCATGGCCGGCATGGGCTTATTGTTCCTGGTCATGGCCGGTTTTGTCGAACATCTCGCCACCGGTGCCGACCTGCCGGATGCCCTGCCGATTGTGGGCGGCCTCCTGGTCTTTTTCGTGTTGCTCTTTGCCTCTAACTGGCAGCAGTATTACTACACCTACTGCATCTTTTACGAGGAGTGCGGCAAGCAGCGTATGGAGATTGCCGAGCGCTTGCGCAAGCTGCCGCTGTCGTTTTTTGGCCGTCGTGATCTGGCCGATTTAACCGAGACCATCATGGGCGACGTCCAGGCCATGGAGCACGCCTACAGCCACGTGCTGGGAGAGCTTTGGGGTGCCATCATCGCAAGCGCCATTGTGTTCGTGGCGTCGCTGTTCTTTTGCTGGCAGCTGGCGATCGCGGCGTTTTGGAGCGTGCCCGTGGCCTTTGCCGTGCTGTATCTGACACGCGGCCCCATGACCCCGGTGTTCGACCATGTGCGTGCCGAGAAGGTCAAGGTTACCGAGGCGATCCAGGAGGCGCTCGACTGCGTGCGCGAGATCCGTGCCACCAACCAGGAGGCTCATTATCTTGAGGGGCTCAACGCCGTGATCGATGCCGAGGAGCGCGAAACCACCAAGGGCGAGCTCGCCAATGGGCTTTTGGTCAACTCCGCCTTTGCCATCCTGCGCCTGGGGATTGCCACCACGTTGGTCACGGGCGCTGCGATGGTCGCCTCCGGCCAGGCCGACTTTTTGATGATGTTTGCCTTCCTGCTTATGGTGAGCCGCATCTATGCGCCCTTTGATCAGGCGCTGATGCTGATGTCCGAGCTGTTTGCCGCCGAGTCGTCGGCCAAGCGCATGCGTTCCATCATGGAAGAGCCCGTGGCGCGGGGCAGCGAGCAGTTTGAGCCCGTAGGCCACGATGTGGTGTTCGATCACGTGGCATTTGGCTATGGTGCGGGCGAGGACGGCCGCGCCGGCGAGAAAGTTCTTACCGATGTGAGCTTTACCGCCAAGGAAGGCGAGGTCACGGCACTGGTCGGTCCTTCGGGCTCCGGTAAGTCCACGGTGAGCCGCCTGGCCGCGCGCTTTTGGGACGCCACCGAAGGCACGGTCACCGTGGGCGGCGTGGATGTTGCGAGCGTCGATCCCGAGGTGCTGCTGCGCGACTACGCCATTGTGTTCCAAGACGTTCTGCTCTTTGACGACACGGTGATGGGAAACATCCGTCTTGGTCGTCGCGATGCCACCGATGAGGAAGTGCTTGCTGCCGCGCGTGCCGCCAACTGCGACGAGTTTGTGAGCCGCATGCCGCAGGGCTATGACACCATGATCGGCGAGAACGGCTCCAGGCTGTCCGGCGGAGAGCGCCAGCGCATTTCCATCGCCCGCGCGCTGCTCAAAGACGCGCCTATCGTGCTGTTGGATGAGGCGACGGCGAGCTTGGATGTGGAGAACGAGACCGTGGTGCAGCAGGCGCTTTCCCGCCTGCTCGCAGGCAAGACGGTTATCGTGATCGCCCACCGTATGCGTACGGTGGAAAATGCCGACAAAATCGTTGTACTCAAGGATGGTGTGGTTGCCGAGCAGGGCACTCCGGCGCAGCTCAAGGCGGCAGGTGGAGAATTCGCCCGCATGGTGGCGCTGCAAAAGGAAGCAGCTACCTGGCAGTTGTAAGAAGGGGCAAAGGGACAGTCCCTTTCTCACATTGACAATCGGTTACTCCGCATCGTTAATTTTCAAAAGGTTAGCCATGGCTGACCTAGATAGTTAGATAAAATTGAGATATTTCAAAAGCGTGCTCGAGCAAACTTGTTTACTCGGGTGCTGAAGCACCATGCCGCGTCCAATGCGGCAAAAGGGAGAAGCAACATGAAGAAGTCGACGTTCAATACCCTGCTTGTCGGTGGCGGTTTTCTGCTTGGCACGGCCGGCATCAAGCTGCTTACCAGCGCTCCGGTAAAGAATGCCTGCGTGCAGGGTATCGCGTGCGGCATGCGCATCAAGAACGGCTACCAGGACATGGTCGAGCAGGCCAAGGCTAATGTCGACGACATGGTTGCCGAGGCTGCTTACATCACCCAGAGCGAGGCCGCTGCTGACGAGGCAGCCGAGTAACGCTCCCAGGCACAAACTATGAGATTCTCGATTATTAGCGAGATCCCCGGCAGGACCCGTCTTCAATTGGCGGGTCCTGTGCCAGAGAGCGATCTCGATGCACTTCTTAAGCTCAGCGGCGATATCGACGGCGTGCACAAGGTGCGCGTATATGGCCGTATTGGCCAGATGGCGCTCGAATACGACGAGCCACGTCGCGCGAGCGTGCTCGACGCCTTGGGCGCACTCGATGCTCAAGCTATCGCCGATGCCAAGTCGGGCTATGTGATGCAGCTTGAGCCGCGCAAGCACAAACTCGTTATGGACCTGGCGACACTCGTCGGCGCCCACTACGCGCGCCGCTGGTTCTTGCCGACGCCTCTGCGTGCGGTGTTTGTCGTGGCCGGTTACATGGCATTTTTGCGCGCTGCCCTTCATGAGCTGGCGCAGCCGCGCCTGACCGTTCCCGTGCTCGACGCTTCGGCCATCGGCATTTCGTTCGTCAAGCGTGATGTCGACACCGCGGGCCAGACAATGTTCCTGCTCAACGTGGGCGAGCTGCTCGAGGACTACACCCGCGCCATGAGCGAAAACGAGCTCATCAACTCGCTGCTCGATGTACCCGACAAGGTGCAAAAGGTTGTCGGCGACACCGAGGTAAGCGTTGCTGCGACCGAGCTCGAGCCCGGCGATCTGGTCGCCGTGCGCACTGGCATGTCCATTTGCATCGACGGTGTCGTCGAGCGGGGGAGCGCTATGGTCAACCAGGCGACCCTGACCGGCGAGCCGCTGGCCGTTGAGCGCAGCGTGGGCGACGACGTGTTCGCCGGTACCGTCGTGGAAGACGGCAGCATCTTGGTGCGCGTGCGCGCCAACACAGCGCAGACCAAACTGCGCTCGATCGTCTCGCTCGTGCAGACGGCCGACTCGCTCAAATCCGAGGGCCAGTCGCATATGGAGGACCTCGCCAACAAGATCGTCCCGTGGAACTTCCTGCTCGCGGGCCTGGTTGCGCTCACCACGCGCAGCCTTATCAAGACCTCGGCGGCGCTGATGGTCGACTACTCGTGCGCACTCAAGCTCACGGGTTCCGTCGCCGTCATGACCGCCATGAGCGATGCCGCCAAGATGGGCGTCATGGTCAAGGGCGCGAAGTACTTTGAGTCGTTTGCCAAGGCCGACACCATTGTGTTTGATAAGACTGGCACGCTCACCGAGGCGCAGCCGCGCCTGGCTTGTGTGCTGACGACCGACGGCTGGAGCGAGGACGAGGTCCTGCGCCTTTCTGCCTGCCTGGAGGAGCATTTCCCGCATCCTGTGGCGCGTGCCGTGGTCAACGCCGCCCGCGAGCGCGGGCTCGAGCACCGAGAGCGCCATGCCGCCGTCGAGTACATCGTGGCGCACGGCATCGCTTCGTCCATCGAGGGGCGTCGCGCGATTATCGGCTCGGCACACTTTGTGTTTGAAGACGAGAGCGCGCAGCTCGATTCCGACATTAAGGAGCGCATTGAGTCCCTGATGCAGGGCCTGTCGCCGCTGTATCTGGCGGTCGATGGAAAGGTCGTCGGCGTGCTCGGCATCGAAGATCCGCTCAAGGCCGGGGTCCGCGAGGCCATTGCCGACCTGCATGCGCTGGGCGTCAAGCACGTGGTCATGCTCACGGGTGACTCCGAGCGCACGGCCGAGCGCATCGCGCGCGAGGCGGGTGTCGACGAGTTTAAGGCCGAGCTGCTGCCCGAGGACAAGTACGCGTATGTGGAGCGCATTAAGAGCGAGGGGCGCCACGTTGCCATGGTGGGCGACGGCGTCAACGACTCACCGGCGCTGGGCCTGGCCGACGTGGGCCTGGCCATGGGTGGCGGAAGCGACATCGCCAAGGAGGTCGCCGATATCATCCTGACCGATACGGATCTGGCCGCAATCGTGCGCCTGCGCCGCATGAGTCAGGGCCTCATTGATCGTCTGACGAGCTCCTACTCTAAGGTGATGCTCACTAACTCGGCGCTGTTGGCATTGGGTATTACCGGCATGATCACTCCGCAGACGTCGTCACTGCTGCACAACGGCTCAACGATCGCCTACAGCCTGAGCAACGCGAAGGCCTACCTGCGTTAGCAGACGTGTTCGCCCACGTTATCTGGCCTGCGCCCAGACGGCATTTGTGTCGTCTGGGCGCAGGCCTTTTGCGTTTGACCATGTGCTAGCTTCTCTATATAGTGTTGCTAGCAGGGCTAGCAATTGAAGGGAGCGGGATCGACGTGGGTGCTGTTAGCGGCATGGCGCAGGTGAACGTTCGCGTGGATCGCCAGGTCAAGAACCGTGCCGAGGAGGCGCTGCGGCTTTCGGGCGGGTCACTGCCCGAGCTCATCAAAAAGGTGGTGGCAAAGGTTGCGCAGGACGGCGAGAAGTGCGAGGAAGTGCTTGCGGCCGTCGACGACCGGCGGCAATCCGTCGCGCACGATACTCCGTTCGCCGCATCATGGGCGGCGGCGGATCAACTTTACGCGGACCTGGGCATCGCTGCGTCGCCCGTATCCGACGATCGCGATTGGGACACAATCTATTCCGAAGCCATGGACGAGTACTATCGCCAAAAGGGGATGATCCTGTGAGCGGGGCTCCCCTCAAAATAATGGTGGATGCCAACGTATGGGTTGATTCGTTTTGCGCCGACCATGCCGAGTCGCTTGCCGCACGTGCGTTTATTGGGCAGGCGACGGAGGCGGGGGCATTGCTGTTCTTTCCGGTGCATATCGCCAAGGACGTGCTGTACGTTGTCCAACACGAGCTCAAGCGTAGCGTTCTTGCCAGCGGGGGAGCGCTCGACGAGGCGTCTGCCCGCGCGATTGGCGATGCGGCGCTGGCGTTTGTTCGGAATATGACCGAAAACGCTATGGCCGTGGGCGCTGATGCATCCGATCTGTGGCTGGCCGACAAATACTTAGCACTCCATCGCGATTACGAGGACAACTTGGTGCTCGCCGCGTGCAAGCGCGCGCAGGTCGATTACTTGGTGACCAACGATCGCAAGCTGCTCGAACATGCCGATCTTGCAGCAAAGACACCTCGTCAAATGATGCCGATTCTTGCTTTGGCCGAACGCGGCGGCGCGGCTATCGGTTGACGCGAACTGTTTGCGGGCCTCTTGGACGACGATGCGCCAAGGGACCCGCGTCTGCTATTTACAAAAGCTCGGCCTTAATGGCGGGACTTTCTGCGAGCTGCTCGACTGCCTTTTCGTCGGAGCTGTCGAGTGCTGCCAGACTGCGGTAGACCCACTCGTTGACCTGGGTGTTCTTGACGCCTGCGGTCTGCATAAGGGCGCCTACCTCGCGGATTGCTGCGAGCAGATCGGCTTTGGGACCCGCGAGCTCGACCTCGATGCCGTGGTAGGCGGCCACACCGCGGTTCTCACTCACGTGGTCGATAAAGCCCTCGACGGTCTCAAGCTGCTGAGCGAGAGCTGCATCATCGTCAGCGTCCAGCGCGACGAGTGCGTTCGATACCGTGAGGGCGGGATGTCCGCAGGGGACAAAGCCTTCGATGACATCCATAGCTTCGGTAATGGTTGAGCCCAGGCCTGCGAGGGCATTGACGAGTTGCTGCTTGGTATCCATAACGGTCCTTTCGACGGGTCAATTTTGCTTGGCGAAAATATACGTGACGCGATCGGTAACAAAAGTGCGAAGTGCGGCGCACATTGGGGTCTTCACAGCTCGTGCATAGGACAGCTGTCCGCTTTCAGAACGTGGTAAGATAACACTCCACAAGCGGGGCTCGCCCCGTATGTTCCTTGAAAAGTCGACGGTTATCGGGTGTTTGCAGGCCCGATGCCATCCAGACTTTCCCAGCATTCGGGGGCGACTGGTTTCGACACGATAGCTCTGAGAGAGGAAGCAAGCCGAGGTCTCCTCGCCTCGTTAAACAGGGGTACCGTCAAATTGAATTGACAACAACTCTTCTTTTGAGCCTATGGCTCTCGCTGCCTAATTTATAGCGGCGCGTCAACCCGGTGATTTCCCCGACACCGGCGCGACGTCATGTTAGGGGAATGCTCCTGCGCACGTAATCGGCATGGCGCAGGCTAAGACCGAACCGGTTAGGACGCCGCGAGCGTGTCGCTGCGCGCAAAGCGTCCGAGACAAAACCAGCGACTGAGCTTGGAGATGCCAATCAGGGGGCTTTCGTGGACCGGAGTTCGATTCTCCGCGCCTCCACCATAAGCAACAGGCAGGTAGATATTCGTATCTATCTGCCTTTTTATTTCTAATCCGTACCGCGGAGAATCGAACTCTATGCAGGGCGCGGGCGTAAAGAAAACGCGTAAGCGTTTTTAGCCCGCGGGCGAGGACGCCGACAGGCGGCCGAAGCCGGTGCGGGTTCGCGAAGCGAACACGCGGATTCTCCGCGCAAAGCCTCAACCCTATGCAGATGCGATGCCGATCGGACTGCAGCCTGCCATGCCCCGCATCAACGTCGCCCCAGGCGGAAAATCCATCCCAGAATTCCGGCTCAGACTGGGATGCGGTTTCCGGATGACGTTTCAAGCGGAAACTGCATCCCGGAATCGACGCTCGGAATGGGATTCATTTTCCGGAAGACGCCTCAAGCGGAAAGTTCATCCCGGAATCCGCGCTCAGAACGGGTCGCGCTTTCCCAACGGCGGTCCAAGCGGAAAGCGCATCCCGTAATCCCGCCTCAAACTGGGACGCACTTTCCGCTGCACCTGCCGCCTCGAAAAACCTGCGCGCCCTCCATTCCAAAACTGGGTAGAAGAAAGCCAAAACGCAATCGCAGGAGGTCAACATGACTGCAGAAGATAAGGCAAAGAACGCCGGCAAGGTCGCGCTCGTTTTGGAGGGCGGCAGCTTCCGCGGGCAATTTACCGCAGGCGTACTCGACGTTCTCATGGAGGCCGGCGTCGAGATTCCGGCGGTATATGGCGTATCGGCCGGCGCCCTCAACGGCGTGAACTACAAGTCGCACCAGATCGGCCGTGCCAACCGCATCAACCTGGCTTTCTGCAACGACAACCGCTTCATGGGCGCCGCATCGTTTGCGTCCACGGGCTCCATCGTGGGTTACGACTTTATCTTCAACGATGTCCAGGACCGCCTGGACCCCTTTGACAACGAGACGTTCGACGCGAGCCCCATCGAGATGTACGCCGTCGCGACGGACATGCTCTTTGGAACCGCCACGTACCTCCCGGTCAAAAGCGCCGTACTTGACCTCGACGCCGTGCGCGCCTCGACCTCGTTGCCGCTGGTGACGCCGCCGGTCGAGATCGATGGGCACAAATACGTCGACGGCGGCGTAGCCGATTCGGTCCCCGTCGAGCACGTGCTGGAGGAGGCGGGCTTCGATCGCGCGGTTGTCATTGTCACGCAGGACCGCTCGTACGAGAAAAAGCCCTACGAGTTTATGCCCGCCGCACGCGCTCGCTATGCCGACTACCCCTACCTGCTCGAGGCTATCGAGACGCGCCACGACCGCTATAACATCCAGCGCATGCATCTATGGAAGTATGAGCGTGAGGGCCGCGCGCTGGTCGTTGCTCCGCAAAAGCCGGTCGAGGTCGGTCACGTTGAGCATGATCCGGCAAAGCTCCTCGACCTGTATATTCAGGGCCGCCAGGAGGCAAAGCGCCTACTGAGTGATATCGAGGCATTTGTCGAGCGCTAGTGTCGCGACGTCATGACCCATGGATGACATGTGCAGAAACTCTGGTCGGAGCCAAAATACCTGTTGACTCGTACGGTGAGCGGGGTAATATGGACGGGTTACTTGCAGAGCCCCGTGAATCTCTGTAACAACACGTACTGTACATGGAGGAGTCTAAGTGATTTCGAAATCGACTCACTACGCCAAGCAGGGCGAGGTCCAGCGCAACTGGGTTCTCGTCGACGCCGATGGTGCTGTCCTGGGCCGTCTTGCCACCCAGATCGCAATGATCCTGCGCGGTAAGAACAAGCCCCAGTTCACGCCCAACAGCGACTGCGGCGACTTCGTTGTCGTCATCAACGCCGATAAGGTCCAGCTTACCGGTAACAAGGCCGACACGAAGACCTATTATCGCCACAGCGGCTACAACGGCGGCCTCAAGGCTGAGAGCTTCCGCCAGGCTATGGAGAAGCACCCGGAGAAGGTTATCGAGCGCGCCGTTCGCGGTATGCTGCCCAAGACCACCCTCGGCCGTGCCCAGATGACCAAGCTTAAGGTCTACGCTGGTGCCGAGCATCCGCACGCTGCCCAGAACCCCACGAAGATTGAGCTGGAGGCTTAAAGATGGCTGAGAACACCGTTGTCTACCAGGGTACCGGCCGTCGTAAGAACGCCGTCGCCCGCGTCCGTCTCGTCCCCGGCACCGGCAAGGTGACCATCAACAAGCGTGACGCCGAGCAGTATTTCGGCCGTCATCAGCTCGTTGAGAACGCCCTTGCTCCCTTCAAGGTGACCGACACCGCCGGTCAGTTCGACGTTATCGCTCTGTGCGATGGCGGCGGCATCTCCGGTCAGTCCGGCGCTCTGCGCCTGGGCATCGCTCGCGCTCTTTTGAACGCTGGCGACTACCGTGCTGACCTCAAGAAGGCCGGTTTCCTTACGCGCGATGCTCGCGTGGTCGAGCGCAAGAAGTACGGCCTCAAGAAGGCCCGCCGCGCTCCCCAGTTCTCCAAGCGCTAAGGTTTTATCTCCTTTCGAGATACAATGTACAAGCGGGGCCTGCCGATTCCTCGGCGGGTCCCGCTTTTCTTTTTCGACTAGGGTGGGCGGTTGCATATCGCCTGCTAGGGAAGGAACGATCCTATGCCCCAGAACATCTTCGGTACCGACGGCGTCCGTGGCGTCGCCAATGCCGACCTCTCGTGTGACCTCGCGTTTCGCCTGGGCCGCGCGGCGACCAAGTTCCTTGGTCCGGATATCTGTGTCGGCCGCGACACGCGTCTTTCGGGCACCATGCTCGAGAGCGCTCTGACCGCCGGCATCATGGCCGAGGGCGGCCGTCCGCACTGCTGCGGCGTCATCCCCACGCCTGCCGTGGCGCTGCTCACCGTCCAGAATGAGCTCGACGGCGGCATCGTCATCTCTGCTTCGCATAATCCGCCGGAGTTCAACGGCATCAAGTTCTTTAGCCGCAAGGGCATGAAGCTTCCCGATGCGGTCGAGGAAGAGATCAGCGCCTGGGTCATGTCCGAGGAAGCCATGGCTGCCGACACGCTGCCGACCGGTGCCGGCGTGGGCCACATCATCAAGATGAAGGACGCTCGCAAGGCATACGTCGACCACGCCATCGATACGCTTGATGGCCTGAGGCTCGATGGCCTGGTCGTTGCCGTCGACTGCGGTCACGGTGCTTCCTGCCAGACTACGCCCGCCGCGCTGCAGCGCCTGGGTGCCACGGTCCATGCCATCAACACCGATTACTGCGGCACCGACATCAATGTCGAGTGCGGCTCCACTCACCTCGAGCCCCTGCGCGAGCTCGTGCTGCGCACCCATGCTGACATCGGCCTGGCCCACGACGGCGACGCCGATCGCGTGCTCTTTGTGGACAGCGAGGGCAATGAGATCGACGGTGACTACATCCTGGCTATCTGCGGTTCTGACCTCGCCGCCCGCGGCAAGCTCGCCAGCTCCGAGATCGTCTCGACCGTCATGTGCAACCTGGGCTTCTCCATCGCTATGAAGGAGCAGGGCTTCGAGATGGTTCAGACCGCTGTGGGCGACCGTTATGTTCTTGAGCGTATGCTCGCGGACGGTGCCGTCATCGGCGGCGAACAGTCCGGCCACATCATCTTCCTGGAGCACAACACCACCGGTGACGGCCTGGTGACGGCTCTGCAGCTGCTGGCCGTGCTCAAGCGCACCGGTCGTACCCTCACCGATCTTGCCGGCATCATGAAGAAGTATCCGCAGGTACTCGTCAACGTGCATTCCGACAACAAGGCTGGTCTGGATGATTGCCAGCCCATCTGGGATGCCGTCGCTGCTGCCGAGAAGGAGCTTGACGGCCGCGGCCGCATTCTGGTGCGTCCGAGCGGTACCGAGCCGCTGGTCCGCGTTATGGCCGAGGCCGAGACGCACGAGCTGACCCAGCGCGTTGTCGACGACATCGTCGAGGTTGTCAAGCGCGAACTTCCCTAATGGTCAAAAACGAGTGCCAAGTGGTAAACTGTTAAGGTTATTTTGGTTGATCGGTATGTCCGAGGGGGAGCATGTTCACTAAAGTCCTAAGGTCTTTTGGTATGCGTGGTCGAGTCCTTACGCTGGATGCTCCCATCTCGGGCGACGTCATTCCGCTTTCCGAGGTAAACGACCAGACATTTGCCACCGGCCTTTTGGGCCAGGGCGTGGCGATTCAGCCTACCGGCACGCGTGTGATTGCACCGGCTGATGCCAAGGTCGAGGCCATTTTTCCCACGGGACACGCTGTTGCGCTTAACACGGTCGATGGCTTGGACGTGCTCATCCACGTTGGTTTGGACACTGTTCAGCTTGAGGGCAAGCACTTTACCGTATATGCGCAAGTGGGTGACATCGTCCATAAGGGCGATGTACTCATTGAGTTCGATCGCGAGGCAATTGCTGCCGAGGGCTACGATGTGACGGTTCCCATCTTGGTATGCAACTCCGTTGAGTTCTCGAGCATCAAGGGCTCCGTTGGCGCGCATGTCGAAGAGATGGACCAGCTCATCGTTGCTCGCGAGCGCTAACAAGTGCACGTGGCCATTAGCCTACAATTCAAACACGTTTACGGAGGGCGCCCTTGAAAGAGGACGCCCTCCGTGGCAAGATGGGATTTGTCCGAAGCTAAAAGGCTTTGGGTCACCGTGGACGGGCAGGGGCCTCGACGCGGTTAGACACGAGACACATACATTACGCGACCTCGCCCTGGTGGCCGCACACGTTGGTTGCGGCCGACGCGGGCCGCGGGCAAGTGCTTGTAAGGGAGCCTTGCCTCTCTTGTACGAGAAAGGACGCGTAATGAAGATCATTAAAGCTAAAGACTACGAGGATATGAGCCGCAAGGCCGCCAATATTATCTCGGCGCAGGTTATCCTCAAGCCCGACTGCGTGTTGGGTCTTGCCACCGGCTCCACCCCGATCGGTGCCTACAAGCAGCTCGCTGCTTGGTACGAGAAGGGCGACGTCGACTTTGCCGAGGTCAGCACCTACAACCTGGACGAGTATCGCGGCCTTTCGCACGACGATCCCCAGAGCTATCACTACTTCATGCGTGAGAACTTCTTCGATCACATCAACATCGACCTGAACAACACGCATGTGCCCGACGGTTCCAACCCCGACGCCGCCGCTGCCTGCTCTGAGTACGATAAGGTCGTCGCTGCCGCCGGCTATCCCGATCTGCAGCTGCTCGGCATTGGCAACAACGGCCACATCGGCTTCAACGAGCCCGATGACCACTTCTCCAAGGGCACGCACTGCGTCGACCTTACCGAGAGCACCATTCAGGCCAACAGCCGCCTGTTCGACAGCATCGACGATGTTCCCCGTCAGGCCTACACCATGGGTACTCAGACCATCATGTATGCCCGCATGATCCTGGTCGTCGCCAACGGCGAGGCCAAGGCTCAGGCCGTGCACGATATGTGCTATGGTCCGGTTACGCCCGAGTGCCCGGCTTCGATCCTGCAGCTGCACACCAACTGCGTTGTCGTTGCCGACGAGGCCGCCCTTTCGCTCTGCGAGTAGCGCGAATCCTGCACCTCGACATAGCCTTGCCTAAGGCCTCCGCTTTGCGGGGGCCTTTTTGCTATCCCTTTCTGTCCACTTGACCAAAATCTTGCCGCAAGCTTGACGAATGCCGGATGCCCAACAGCTTGATTCATTCATATCAGATTCTATGCAAAAATGCCACTAAAAGGTCGTAGACGGTAGCGGGTGCTAGGCGAGTTGAATGACATAGCTGAACCTTGTTCATTTGCGTTACACTGCCGCTTAGATGGGACAAGCTGACAAGCTCATTTACCTGCTTAAAGACCGATTAGTCGGGGGATTAATAACAATCGGCCCTCGCTGTACAAAAACTTGCCGCTTGCGTACCAAAAGACAACCTAAAACACAAGGTCGCTCTATTCATAGCGCGGCTTGTATGGTCTTGCGGCTACAGTGTCCATACGGTCGAGTTGAGGAGCGGGCATGGTAAACGATTTGAGCGGTATAGACGACCTCGAGCTGATGCCGCTGGGCGGAGGCTATATGGTGCGACGCGAACGCTTGATGAATGAGCTTATCGCCAAGGGCCGAAAGGCCGGCATCGTGGTTCTTTATGCGCCCGACGGGTTTGGGAAGACCTCGGTGCTGCTGCAGTACACCCATGAGGTTAAATGCGACCCGACGCGAGGCCCCGTGCGGATTATCGAGGCCGATCGCGCCATTGGGCGCGAGGTGTTTATGCAGCTCGAGGTGGTTACCGAAGAACTCAAAGACAAACCGCACTCCCTTATCGCGATTGATAATGTGCCAAACCTCGATCAGCACGATACCGAAGACCTCATCGACAGGATTCGCGGCCTGCGCGCTATGGGGATAGGGGTCTTTATCTCCTGTCGTCCTTCAAATCGTCAGCTGATTCATGGGCTGGGCGATTCGGTTAAGATCAATGCGCAGATGCTCAAGGTGCATGCCTATGAGTATTCGGCGTGGGCATCGGCGTTTTCGATCAGCACATCGCTCGACTTTTATCAGCTCACGCAGGGCGTGCCCGAGCTCGTTTCGGCATTGCAGACGGGTCTGTATGGCCAAGGCGACGTAGCCGGTCTGCTCGAAAACGAGATTGTCAACGTATATGGCGCGGCACTTGTCGATCTGGCTTCGCTCGACAATAATGCGCTGTTTTGCGTGGCATGTCTCATGGTTTTGATGGGCGAGGGCAATATCGCGGAACTCGAGGCTTGCGGGGTGAGGCTGTCGATGGTCGACCAGTCCTACTTTGTACGCGACTACCCGATCTTTGGCTTGGATCCCGCCGAGCGGAGTTTTACGTGTCTGGGCACGGAGGATAACGGACGCTTGCGTTTGCGTAAGTTGGTGGCCGAGGTTCGCCCCGAACTTGTTCCGAGGGCGGCCCGGATTTTGCTTAAGGCGGGCCGATGCGATGCGGCGATGGGCCTGGCGGATGCCTTTTTGGACCGTGGGGCGGTCCTTGAACTTGCTGGGCAGTATGGGGTCGATCTGGCTCTGACGGGGCACGGGGCCGATATCTGCCGAGCGGCGCTGGGCACGATCGATGCCGACGATTCGGCTCCAGAGCCAACGCCTGCCGAGGCGCTTGGCGTATATCTGGCAGCGGTCAGCGTGTCCAATACAAAGCTCGCTCGCTATATGGCATCGGTCATCGAGCGCGGGGGCGAACGGGCGGCCTGCGAAATAGACCCTGTTTCATGGAGGGTGGCCCAGACACTGACGGCTGTTTGCTATGGGGACAACGGGCTTGGGCTCCCTACGAACCTGGCCGTGCCAGAAATCGAGACATCCCATACCGCACTCGATATGTTGTCTGCGCATATCGAGGTCAAGCGATGCCTGACCGAACGGGGAGATGACGGCGGCGTTCTACAGCAGCTCAAAACGAGCAAGGCCTACGACTGCGAGCTCGACATCGCGGGGATTGTTATACGGGCCGATAGCATGCTGGTGGAGCTCTTTGACGGGTCGTTTGCGGGAACCGACAAGCGCGACGACGAGATGACGGTGGTGCGGGAGGCGCTCGACGTACGTGGGCTTAAGGCGATGGCTATCTGGGTGCGCATGGTGTTGGCGGCACGGCGGCTCCTTTCCGGCTTGCCGGTAACCGACGACGCGGCATTCAACGAGCTCGATCGTTTTGCCGTGCGCATGCGCGACAACCAGATTCAGCTGTTTGGCCTGTTGCTAGAAGGCTGGCAGTCGCTGGCAGAGGGACGGCCGGTTAATGCAAAGTTCCGTGCGGTCCAAGTGCTCAAACTTGCCGAGGAGTCGATTGCGTACATGCGCGATAACGCATTGCTGTTGGAGCGCGCGGCGTATCTGCGTAACACCTCGATGGTTTCGGTGCGCGAGGAAGCGGAGCTACTCGATATAAGCCAGACGCAGGTTGGTGGAGCGGAGGCCTGGATGGTGGCGCTGCATTTGGCCTGTGCGGGCCGAGACAGCGATCTTGCGGCCTGGATGTCCATGAATCGTGCGGGGATTCTGGAGCCATCGTATCGGCTCTTTGCGCGCCTTGCCATGCATTGTCTGGGCGAGCCGGCGACCAGGATTCGCAAGAAGCTTCCCGTGCGCGAGCTGTCGCGGTACTCGCTGCGCGATGATCTGGAAGGGGAGGGCGAGCGCCTGTTCCAGGCCGGCGAGGTTGAAGCCGTTGATACCATCGACCATATCGAGATTCGCATGTTTGGTGCGTTCCGCGCCGAGCGCGACGGGTTTCCCATCACGGACAAAATGTGGCGCCGCAAGAAGGCGGCGACACTTGCCGAGCGGCTTGCGCTGGGCATGGATGCGCTCGTCGATCGTGAGACGCTGGCCATGGAGTTGTGGCCCCATGCCGAGTTCAATAGCGCCCGCAACAACCTGTACTCGACGATATCGCGCTTGCGGTCGGCTTTGGGACCGACGCCGGATGGCAAGTCGTGTGTGCTCATCCAAAATGAATGCATCGGACTCAACGGCGACTACGTCAAGACCGATGTACGGCTGTTTGACCAGATAAGCCGCGAGGTTTTGGGAAATCGCACGGGTGCGCGCGGGCCCCATTTAGTTGAGCTGTGCCTTAAGATTGAGCAGCTTTATGCCGGACCGCTGTATGTTCCCAATGGCTGTAATCCCACCTACTTTTTGCGTATGCGACGCATTATGCAGTCAAAGTACATCGATTGCATGATTAAGGGAGCAAATGCCGCTCTAGAAGAAAACGATCTGCAGTCGGCGATTTGGCTGGCGGAGTCGGGGCTTCGACAGGAAACGGCGCGTGAGGATATGGTGCGCTGCGCCATGCGTGTCTACAGTGCGGCGGGGCGGAGACGCGATATCGTCGAGCTATACAGTGGGCATATGCACCATCTGAGGGAGCAGGTCAATGGCGTGCCCGAGCCCGAGACGCGGCGTCTATACGAGCGCTTGGTGGAGGGGCGGCTCAATCGCGTGCTGGTCGAGCGATAAAAAACGGGCGCCCGAAGTACTTGGGCACCCGTAAGCTTGCTATGTGTTGGTTCGCCGGATCATTGACTCTTAGACGAGCTTGATCTTCTCGATGTCCTTGCGCGAGGACTCGCGATACAGCGAGAACTTGCGGCCGATAACCTGAACGACGTCGGCGTGGCAGCGCTCGGCGAGCTCCTCGGCGGCCTCGCGGGCAGAAAGGCTGGAGCCGTCCAGCACGGAGCACTTAACGAGCTCGTGCTTCTCCAGGTAGGCGACCGTCTGCTCGACGGTGCCCTCGTTGACATCGGACTTACCGATGATGATGGCGGGGTTGAGGTGATGGGCCATGCTGCGAAGCTGCTTGACCTGGGCTCCTGTCAGTGCCATGGGTTCTCGCTTTCTATGTATGGGGCGCCCCGCAATGGGGCCTTAATCTACGTGAGCTGTCCCACGATAGCGCAGGAACGGCGTGGTGTGGAGCGCGTTTGCCCAGTTCGCAAAGAATGCGGATGCCGGGCGGGAAGACGATGCAAGCTTTAGATGGGCTACGGGCGGGGTACGGAGACCGGTTCCCAGGCGATAAACGCCCATCGGACTTTGCGGATGTGGTCGAGCATGTAACGTCCCTGCGGTACGCCCTTGGATCCCGGCTCGCCGGCATGGGGGTTCTCGATCATGTGGTGGGCGATATAGTCGCGCAGGCGGTCAATCTTATCCTCGTTGCCATGCTCGAGCATGCGAGAAAAGTCCGCCACGCCCGCCTCAAGACTATCGAAGGTGTCGCGGCGGGGCGATTCAAAATACGTGACCTGCGGCAACGCACCCATCTGAATAAGGATGTTAAAGGCATATACAAATCCGTTGCTGCGGGTAACCGAGACGCCGATGGCGTTCATCAGGTGCAGGTCATAGCGCGGGCTGGAGTTGGCGACCATCGTGACAGCACAACGCCGACGAGCCGTACGATCAAGCTTGGCAAGCGCACCTTTTAGATTGGTCGTCGTAACCGACCGACTGGCAAAGGCAACATCCACCGCTTTCACAACCGGTGCAACCAAATCCCAATCATCATCCCAAGCAAGCTCAAGCGGCGTAATGCGATCCTCGAGCCCATAGTACTTAATACCAGCATCAAGCGTGGCCAACATAGCAGGGGAAAAGTCAGCAGCAATTACAGGATGCCCAGCCCGAGCAAGCGGAATAGCAATCGACCCAGCCCCGCACCCCATATCGAGCACCGACTCACCAGGCTCAAGCGCCAGCAGTTTTATAAAATCCCGAGCATACGGGGCAGTCTCCAGCGGACGAAAATGCCGAGCCCGCTTATCCCACTCAAAACAATCATCAGCCCGATGCCGATCAGCCTGCAGACGCATCCATTCGCCATTCCAATCCGCAGAAAGAAGCTCAGATTGAATTACACCATCAGCCACGGGCCATCCCCCTCACAACAAAAAAGCGGCCCCTCCCAAAAGAAGAGCCGCAACCAGCATATATCAGAAAAAGAACCGTTCCAATGCCAAACCGCCGTACCAGCCAAGTGGTGCAGGAGCGAAGCAACTGCAACCGGGACAGAACCCAACTGAGGTCCCGTTGTGCGGGAGCCCCGGGGAGGGCAAATATATAAGGTCGATCGCGAGGCCCGCACGAGCCGGAGAGCACTTAATGTGCTCTCCGTGCGAGTCAGGACTGTCCGAGCAGGCGACCTTATATATTTGCCCTCCCCGGGGCTCCTCGCCAGTCCCCCTCAGCTAGTTCTTGAGCGAGTTCAGCGGCGCCGGGAAGCGTCCGCCACGGTGGGCGAGCACGGTGCCGGCGTTGGGGTTCACCGGCATGATGGGCGCACGGCCGAACAGGCCGCCGTACTCAACGCAGTCGCCCACGCCCTTGCCGATAGCGGGAATCACGCGCACGGCCGTGGTCTTATTGTTGATGACGCCGATGGCCATCTCGTCGGCGATAATGCCGGCGATGGTCTCGACCGGGGTGTCGCCGGGGATGGCGATCATGTCCAGGCCAACGGAACACACGCAGGTCATGGCCTCGAGCTTCTCGAGCGAAAGCGCGCCGGCCTCGACGGCGGCGATCATGCCGGCGTCCTCGGACACGGGGATAAAGGCGCCCGAGAGACCGCCCACGCTGGAGCTGGCCATGACGCCGCCCTTCTTGACAGCATCGTTGAGCATGGCGAGCGCGCAGGTCGTGCCGGGGCCACCGCAGGTGCCCACGCCGATGATCTCGAGGATGCGTGCAACGGAGTCGCCGATGGCGGGCGTGGGAGCCAGCGACAGGTCGACAATGCCCTTCTCGACACCCAGGCGATGGGCAGCCTCGCGGCTCATGAGCTCGCCGGCACGGGTGATCTTAAAGGCGGTCTGCTTAATCTTCTCGGCGACTTCCATCATTGATGCGGAGTCGGGCAGCGTCTCCAGGGCTGCAGCCATAACGCCGGGGCCCGAGACGCCTACGTTGATGACGGCGTCGGCCTCGCCACCGCCGTGGACGGCACCCGCCATAAACGGGGAGTCCTCGACCATGTTGGCAAAGCAGACAAACTTGGAGGCGCCAACGGAATCCTCGTCTGCCGTAAGCTTAGCGGCATCGATGATGGTCTGAGCCGCCATGAGCACGGCGTCCATGTTGATGCCGGCACGCAGACTGGCGACGTTGACGCTGGAGCAGACGCGGCTGGTGGTGGCGAGCGCCTGGGGGATGGACTGGATGACGCGGCGGTCGGCGTCGCCGATGCCCTTCTGGACGAGTGCGGAGAAGCCGCCCAGGTAATCGATGCCGAGCGTCTCGGCCGCGCGGTCGAGGGCATGCGCGATGGGGGTGAGGTCCTCATCCTTGCAGCACGCGGCAATCTGCGCCACCGGGGTGACGGAAACGCGCTTGTTGACGATGGGGATACCGTACTCGCGCTCGAGGTTCTCGGCGGTCTCGACCAGGTGCTCAGCCGTGTGCGTCACGTGGTCGTAGATCTTCGTGCACATGCGGTCGAGGTTCTCGTCACCGCAACCCATGAGCGAAACACCCATGGTGATGGTCCTGATGTCGAGGTTCTGCTCCTCAACCATGCCGCGGGTTTCCGCGATTTCTGCGGGCGTGATCGCCATCCTTGCGCTCCTATCTGCCAAAACGAGCATAGTCTTATCTATTCTAACGTGCCGCACGTGCCAAGTGGCGCGTGCGGCACGTTTTGGTGCTCGGTTGTTTCCGTTGTGTTACTGCCCAAAGACCTCTTCGGCGATACGAGCGCTTTCGGCGGCGTCCTTGGCGTAGTAGTCCGCACCGATCTGCTTGGCGTATTCGGGGGTGAGCACGGCGCCGCCCACGATGATCTTGACGCCCGGCACCTCGGCATGAAGCAGCTTGATGGTCTCCTCCATGGCGACGACCGTGGTAGTCATAAGCGCCGAGAGGCCGACGAGTTTGATATCGCGCTCCTTGACGGTCTTGAGTACCTCCTGCGGGTCGACGTCGCGGCCTAGGTCAAAGACGGTATAGCCGTAGTTGTCGAGCAGCATTTTGACGATGTTCTTGCCAATATCGTGGATGTCGCCCTTGACGGTGGCCACGCAGATCTTGCCCTTGTCGGCGATCTCGCCGGCGGGCATCAGGCGCTTGATGGTGTCGAAGCCCACGCGTGCGGCCTCGGCCGAGGCCATGAGCTGCGGCAAGAAGAACTTGCCCTGGTCAAAGAGGACTCCGACCTCGTCGAGGGCGGGGATAAAGTGATTGTTGATGAGGTCCATGGCGTCGTGGTCTGCCAGCAGACGCTCGGTCTCGGCAGCGATCTCGCCTTTGCGGCCCGAGACGACCATGTGGCGGATGGGGTCGTCATCGGCGCTTGCGGTGGTGCTTGCGGTAGGCGCGGCGTCGCTCGAGGCGGCCTGGGCGGCTGCCGGGTTTGCGGCGATCTTATAGGGATCGGTCCAGCCGGCGTAGCGCTCGATGTATCCGGTCGAGCCCTCGTCCTCAACGCTCAGCACGCGATAGCTGTAGACGGTGTCCATAAAGCGCTTGGAACCCGGGTTCATGATGGGGGCGTCCAGGCCCGCGCCGAAGGCGGCAGCCAAAAAGACCGAGCCCAGCAGCGGGCGGGCGGGCAGGCCAAAGCTGATATTCGACACGCCAAGCGCGCATTTGACGCCCAGACGCTCCTTGCACAGGGACATGGCGCGCAGGATCTGTTCGGCTTGGCGTTGATTGGTCGAGGCGGTCATGACCAGGCAGTCGATGAGGATGCGGTCCGGGCCGATGCCGTAGCGGGCGGCCTCGGCCACGATGCGCTCGGCGATGGCGAAGCGAGCCTCGGCGGTATCGGGGATGCCGCCTTCGTCGAGCGTGAGGCCGACGACGTTGGTTCCATAGTGGGCGACCAGCGGAAAGATCTCATCCATGATCTGCTGCTTGCCGTTGACCGAGTTGATGATGGGCTTGCCGGCGTAGCGGCGTACGGCGGCCTCGACAGCGGCGGGATCGGTGGAGTCGATCTGCAGCGGCAGGAGCGTGGAGCCCTGGAGCTGCTCGGTGGCCTGCTGGATAATCTTGACCTCGTCGATCTCGGGCAGGCCCACGTTAACGTCCAGGATATCGGCGCCCTGTTCTTGCTGGCTGATGCCCTGACTTACGACGTAGTCCAGATCGCCGTCGCGCAGGGCCTGCTGCAGGCGCTTTTTGCCGGTGGGATTGATGCGCTCGCCGATGACGGCGATCTTGTGGCCATCGCAGGGAAGGTCCACGACCGTCTGGGCGCTCGTGACCGACATGCTGGGCTTGCGATGGCGCGGACTGGGCGTGTGGTTGTCGATAAGCGTGCGCAAGGCCGCCATGTGCACGGGCGTGGTGCCGCAGCAACCGCCCACGACGCTCACGCCATCCTTGATCATGCCGGCGACGGCCGCGGCGTACTCGGGCTCCTGGATATCAAAGACGGTGTTGCCGTCGTCGTTCACGCGGGGCAGTCCTGCGTTGGCCTGCACCATGATGGGCTTGTCGGTAACGGTGAGCATGCGTGCAGCGAGTCCCCGGAGCTCGGCCGGGCCCTGGCTGCAGTTGATGCCCAGGACATCGGCGCCGATGGCATCGAGCGTGATGGCGGCAACCTCGGGACTCGTGCCCAGGAAGGTGCGACCGTCTTCCTCAAAGGTCATGGTGGCAAAGACGGGCAGGTCGGAGTTCTCGCGGCAGGCGAGGACGGCCGCCTTGATCTCGGCAAGGTCGGTCATGGTCTCTATAATAAAGAGGTCCACACCCGCGGCGACGCCGGCGCGCACTTCCTCGGCAAAGAGGTCATAGGCCTCGTCGAAGCTGAGGGTACCCAAGGGGCGAAGCAGCGCGCCGATGGGGCCGATATCGCCGGCGACGTAGTGGGCGCCGGCCGCGCGGGCGCAGGTGACTGCCGCGGCAAAGACGTCTGCCACGGTGGCGGCGCCGTCGAGCTTGTGGGCGTTGGCGCCAAAGGTGTTGGCGGTGATCACGTCACAGCCAGCCTCGACGTACTGACGCTGAATATCGGTGATGACCTGGGGCTCCTCAAAGTTGAGCAGTTCGGGCAGGGCGCCGGCCTTCATGCCGGCCGCCTGCAGCATGGTGCCCATGCCGCCGTCGAACAGCAGGTGTCCCGTGCCCTCGATGGCGGCGCGCAGGCGGTCATCCTTAATGCGAAGGTCGTCGATCGTGCGCGTCTTGTATGCATCGCCGCTGCGGCGGGCAGCATCAACGGGTGCCGCCAGCGCGGCACCGTCCAGATCATGAGTGATAAGCGGAGTAAACATCGGGGGCTCCTAATGGCTGGAATAGCAGGTGGTGTGGGCGGCGCGGAAGCGGCAGTGCTCGCGCATGCGGCAGATATTGCAGGTGGGGCGGCTCTGGGCGTCGTGGACTTCGCCGTCAAACAGGCCGATCACCGCGGTCACGCTCTTGGTGGGCATGAGCAGGCTGGTCGGCGTGACGGTAAGCCCGATGAGCCGCGTAGCGTTGAGCGCAGCCACGATTGAGCGCTGGGCCGAGAGCGGACAGTCGCCATAGCCGGGACTGAAGCGCCAGTTACCGGCGAGTCCGTGTGCAGCGGCCGCAGCCTTGACTTGCTGGTCCATCTGCTCGACGGCGGCCTCCACGTAGGCGGAGCATGCGGCGTCGAGCACGGCTCCCTCTAGGGGCTGCTGAGCTCCCGTGGTGCGCAGACGGCGTTCGGCGTCCATGCCGAGGGTGCATGCCATGAGTGCGGCAAAGCGGGCGTCTTTGAGGTGGCGATAGATATCGCGACCGCGCAGTTCAACGTTGGTGCCGACTAAGCGAATGCAGGGCTTGCCCTGTTCATCGACGCCCGTGGCATCGATGGCAAATATGCGGCGCACGCCACGGGGCTCAATGTCCAGCTCCAGACGCTCAACGACAAGCTCAATACGCTGCGCTAGCTCGGGCTCAATCTGCTGGCCGCCGTAGCCCAGATACCGCAGCATCTCGGCACGGTCGACACGAGGATGGTGGGCAGCGTCGATACGGTAAAGCGCCGGCGACGCAAGGTCGGCCGGCACTTTAACAACGGTTGTATCGATGTGCGGTTTTTCCATTACCCCAGACGCTCCATAATGGTCGCGGCGATTGCAGGACGGTTCATAGTGTACAGGTGCAGACCGTCGGCGCCGTGCTCCTTGAGGTCGCAAAGCTGGCGGGCGGCATAATCTACACCGGCTGCCTGCAGGCTCTCGGGGTCGTTCTCGTATTTGGCGAGGATCTTGATGACGGGGGAGGGCAGCGACGCGCCGCACATAAAGACCATGCGGCTGATCTGCGACTTGCCCATAAACGGCATGATGCCCGCGGTAATAGGCACGGTGATGCCGGCCTTGTCGGCAAGCTCGCGGAAGCGATAGAAGCACTCGTTATCAAAGAAGAGCTGCGTCACAAAGAAGCTCGCGCCGGCGTCTTGCTTTTGCTTGAGGTGCTCGACCGAGAGGTTGAGATCCTCGCAGGCAATGTGGCCCTCGGGGTAGGCTGCGGCGCCCACGCAAAAGCCGGCGTCGACGAGCTCGGGGATGAGGTCACGGGCGTAGGCGTAGTCGGAGGCGGGCTTGTCGTCCTCGGTCGCGCCAGCGGGCAGGTCGCCGCGCAGGGCCAGGATGTTTTCAACGCCGGCCGAGCGATACTCGTCAATCTTGGCGGCGATATCGGCATGTGTGCGGCCAACGCAGGTGAGGTGCGCTACCGAGGGCGTATCGAATTCGCTCGTAATCATATGTGCGATGGGGGCGGTGGTGGCACCGTTACCCGAGCCGCCAGCGGAACAAGTGACCGAGACAAAGCTCGGTGAAAGCTTGCACAGGTTGCCTGCCACCTCGCGAGCCGTATCGAGGGTAAGCTCACCCTTGGGCGGGAACATCTCAAACGAAACGGACGTGGTGCCCTGGGATGCTGCCTGCTTAAAAACCTCGTCGACGCGCATATCGTGCTCCTTTAGATGCCTGGGTGCGATGTGTTGTAAGGATTCTACAGCACCGCTGTGCCACGGTGGAGTTTTACTCGCGATTTAGGGATACCAATCAAAGATGCCTTGCTATCGGCATTGCCTATAGCAGAGCGGTCAATGTAGGAAAGGGCTATATTGAATGGTATCTGATGCGAAATACCAGTTAAGAAAGCCCTGTCCCAAATTGACTGCCCTTAAATCATGGGGAGAGGTCTGCAATTTATACAGTTGATTGGCCATTAAGGGCGGCAGTGCCGCTGTGATGCGGTAACCTCATTGATTGGTTTCGCGACAGCAACATAACGGTAATGTCGCGGAAACACGGCGAGTCTAAGCTATGACTCGTTCGTTAGTAATCAACACCGCATCTCACGCGGTGCCGATACGAAGGGAGTTCCGTATGGCCGATCTTACTGACCGCTTCGGGACCATGGTGTTCTCTGAGGAAGTCATGAAGGACTACCTCCCCAAGGACATTTGGAAGCGCCTTGCTGCAACCCTCGAGGACGGTGAGCCGCTCGACCTGGATGTGGCCAACGCCGTTGCCCACGCCATGAAGGTCTGGGCCATCTCCAAGGGCGCCACGCACTACGCGCACTGGTTCCAGCCGCTTTCGGGCATTACTTCCGAGAAGCACGACAGCTTCCTCGAGCCCAACCACGACGGCACCGCCATTACCAAGTTTACGGGCAAGAACCTCATCCAGGGCGAGCCCGATGCCTCCAGCTTCCCCAACGGCGGTCTGCGTGCCACCTTCGAGGCCCGTGGCTACACCGCCTGGGATCCCACCAGCCCTGCTTTTATCAAGGACGACGTCCTGTGCATCCCCACGGCTTTCTGCTCCTACACGGGCGAGGCCCTGGACAAGAAGACCCCGCTGCTGCGCTCCATGACCGCGCTCTCGCGTGAGTCCAAGCGCGTTTTGGCGCTGTTTGGCAAGACCCCCAAGAAGGTCGTTCCTTCCGTGGGCGATGAGCAGGAGTACTTCCTGATCAAGAAGGACGCTTACCGCAAGCGCAGGGACCTGGTCATCACCGGGCGCACCCTCTTTGGTGCTGCTCCCTGCAAGGGCCAGGAGCTCGAGGAGCACTACTTTGGCGCTATCCGCCCCACCGTCTCGTCCTATATGAAGGACCTGGACGATGAACTGTGGGCGCTTGGCATTCCTGCCAAGACCAAGCACAACGAGGTCGCTCCCTGCCAGCATGAGCTCGCCCCTGTCTACGGCGAGGTCAACGAGGCCATCGACCAGAATCTGGTCATGATGGAGAAGATGAAGCTCATCGCCTCCCGCCACGACTTGGTCTGCCTGCTGCACGAGAAGCCCTTCGAGGGCATCAACGGTTCGGGCAAGCACAACAACTGGTCGCTTGGCACCGAGTCCGAGAACCTGCTTGACCCGGGCGACACTCCGCTCGACAACCTGCAGTTCATCGTCTTCCTCACCGCGGTGATCGAGGCCGTCGATAACTATCAGGAGCTCCTGCGTGCCTCCGTTGCCTCGGCCGGCAACGATCATCGTCTGGGCGCCAATGAGGCTCCTCCGGCGATTATGTCCATCTTCCTGGGCGACCAGCTTACCGAGGTTGTCGAGAAGATCATCGATGGCAAGGCTTCCGTCCATGCCACGCGCGGCGTGCTCGACCTGGGCGCCGACACCCTGCCCAAGCTGATGCAGGACAACACCGACCGCAACCGCACCTCCCCGTTCGCCTTCACCGGCAACAAGTTCGAGTTCCGTGCCTGCGGCTCCGAGCAAAACGTTTCCGACTCCAACCTGGTGCTCGATGCCGCCGTTGCCAAGTCGCTCAAGTCCTTCGCCGATGCACTCGAGGGTACGCCCGAGGATAAGTTCCAGGACGCCGCGCTCGAGTACTGCAAGAAGGTGCTGACCGATCACCAGCGCATCCTGTTCTCCGGCGACGGTTACTCCGACGAGTGGCCCATCGAGGCCGAGAAGCGCGGCCTTGCCAACAACAAGACCACGGCCGACGCTCTGCCCGCCTTTGTTTCCGATAAGGCCATTGCGCTCTTTGAGGAGACGGGTGTCCTGACCCGCGCCGAGGCCCAGTGCCGCTACGACTGCAAGCTCGAGAAGTACAACAAGCTCATGAACATCGAGGCCACCACGATGGTTCGCGAGGCGCGTCGTACCTATCGCCCGGTCATTACCGCCTATGCCACCAAGGTCGCTAAGGGCCTTGAGACTATTCGTGCCGCCGGTGCTGAGGCCGCCATGCAGTGCGAGCAGAACACGCTCAACAAGCTCTGCAACGGCATCACCGCCATCAACGACTCCATCAAGGCGCTCGACGCCGTGCATCAGAAGGCCGAGGCCCTCGATGGCCAGGAGCAGGCCAATGTGTATGCGCACGAGGTCGTTCCCGCTATGGATACGCTGCGCGCCGCCGTGGATGCCATGGAGGAGATCGTGGCCGCCGACTACTGGCCGGTTCCGACCTACGACGACATTCTGTTCTATGTGTAACAGACACGTTTGATTTTGTGTGCGAAGGGGTCTCGCCTGTGCGAGGCCCCTTCTCTTTATGTCGCTCGGACCTGCTCTGAACTTGCAGCCGAGCAGGTGTTTCGCGCGGGGCATCTTAAAAGTTGTAACCTGTTTTGGCATGCGGACGTTTCGGGCGTTTGTTCGTAAAGGGGAGGATTATCCGATGAAGGTATTCGATATCGTGTTTAGCCCGACCGGCGGAACGGAAAAGGCGTCTGGCTACATTGCCAATGCGTTGGAAGGGGAAACCGTTGCTGTAGATCTGACCGATAGCGGGCTTGGTTTTCGCACAGTTGCGATGACAAAAGAGGATGTAGCCGTGGTCGCGGTGCCCTCGTATGGCGGGCGAGTCCCGGCTGTGGCCGCGGAGCGCTTGGGTATGATGCGGGGAAACGGTGCGCAGGCGGTTCTGGTTTGCGTTTACGGAAATCGCGCGTATGAGGACACGCTGGTCGAGCTTGAGGATGCGGCGAAAGATGCGGGCTTTCGGGTGATCGCGGCGGTTTCTGCCATCGCCGAGCATTCTATTGTTCGCCAGTTTGCCGCCGGTCGGCCTGATGCACAGGACGCGGCGCAGCTCGCTGGGTTTGCGGATCAGATTCAGCAAAAGATGTCTGCAGGAGATGCTTCTGAGCCGGCTATTCCGGGTAATCGTCCCTATAAGAAAGCCGGGGGTACCGGTATGGTGCCTATGGCCACAAAGGAGTGCACCGCCTGCGGGGCTTGCGTCGCAGTGTGTCCCGTTGGCGCTATCGACAAAGACGATCCCAAGCGGGTGGACAAAAAGGCCTGTATCTCTTGCATGCGCTGTGTCGCCGTATGTCCGCGGGGCGCTCGCGCGGTAAATCCCGTCATGCTCTCTGCGGCTACCAAGATGTTGAGCAAAGCCTGCTCTGAGCGAAAAGAATGCGAACTGTTCATCTAGCGCAAGGGCGTTGAGTACTTTTCGTCTTATAACGGCAAAAAGAACGAACCCGTCGGACCTTACATCCGGCGGGTTCGAACATTTTAAAGTTGGTGCCCCCAGCGGGATGTCCGCGTGCGGCTTCCGCCGCTCGCTTCCGCTGCGTCGCTCCGCTCCTTGCGTGCTGCGCTGGAAAACGCTTGCGCGTTTCCTCAGCTCCGCACCCTGTCGGGTTCGAATCCCGGCGCATGGGTAGCAAAAAGCCCGCTACCGAATTGGTAACGGGCTTCTCAGATTCTGTGGTGCCCCCAGCGGGATTCGAACCCGCGATATCCACCTTGAAAGGGTGGCGTCCTTGGCCGCTAGACGATGGGGACAGCGGGAAAGAGTATAGCAGACTTTTTTGCCGGCGCGTATATCGTTGGTAAACTGGAAAACCACCACACAGGAGCTGACTCTCTATCCCGATATTCAAACATCTCAATCTGTAACATCTGGGCGGGCAAATCGGCTCTATCTGTTACAGATCGAGACAGACGGCGGGCGTCGGGACGAATATCTCAATCTGTAACAGTAAGACGACTTTTAACGGTCTAGATGTTACAGATTGAGGCAAACTGCCGTGGCGGGTCAAAACCACCACAAAGGTGCCTGTCCCCTTTGTGGTGGTTGGGTCGTTAGGGGAGGAGCTTCATCGCGGCGTCGTGGGCGGCGTGCTCGTAGGTGTCGTCGAGGGGCTTGAGCGGCAGCAGGGCGGCGGCCTGTGCGTCGCCACGGCGCTCAAGGGCGTGGGCGATGAGCCAGTCGGCGAGCTCGGGGTTCTTGGGTAGCGCTGGTCCGTGCAGGTACGTGCCGATGACGCCCTTGTAGATGAGGCCCTCAAAGCCATCGTCGCCGTTGTTGCCGGTACCCGTGACGACGGACGTTCCGAACGGCGTGGCCTCCGCATCGAGCAGAGTGCGGCCGCCGTGGTTCTCGAATCCCACAAAGGGCTCGGGTGCCAGGTCGGTCTTGACGGCGACGTTGCCGATCAGGCGGTCGGAGCCGCGCACGGTCTCGGCGGCAATGACACCCAGGCCCTCGATGCGATTCTCACCCATATAGTACGAACGGCCGAGCAGCTGATAGCTGCCGCAGATGGCGAGCAGCGAGCCGCCATCCTCAACATAGGCCGCGACCTTGTCTTTTTGAGCGAGCAGCTCGTGTGCCACGGCAAGCTGGTCGCGGTCAGAGCCACCGCCCATCATAACGATGTCGGCGTCGGCGAGATCGAGCGACTCGCCCATGCGGACCTCGTCCACACGCACGGGAATGCCGCGCCAGGCGCAGCGGCGCTCGAGGGCAATGACGTTGCCGCCGTCACCATAGAGGTTGAGGGCATCGGGATACAGGTAGACGATGCGCAGGGGGCGCGAGAGCTCGACCGGCGCAATATCGGTGGGGACAGCGCTGCCATTGGCGCGCGTTGCGGCGTGGGAGGCAACCGAGCTCGCATCGGCGCCCTTAAGCTCGTCGAGCTCCTTGACCAGCGGCGGGAAGGCCGTGTAGTTGGCGACGGCGTAGAAAGTATCGCCAGCCTCCTCGTCTGCCACGGCGCCGATCGCCTGCTCGATATTCGAGATGATGGCGGCGTCGATGCCGGCGTACTTCAGGCGTACCTGCATATCGTGCGCGCGCGTACCCCCGACAAAGGCGATAAGCCCTGGGGTATCGGCGATGCGCTCGAAGTCGACGTCGTAGATCCACGAGACATCGTGGCCGTCGGCGTCGTTGTCGTTCAGGAAGAAGGCGCAGAGCCTGCCGCCTGCCGTTTTAATGGACTGAATCTGGCGATCGAAGCCCACGGGATTTTTGGCCAGGTTTGCCTCGACGGTGCGGCCGGCAATGTTCCAGCGGCCCATGCGTCCGCCGGCGGGGACGTAGGCATCGAGCGTGGGCTGCAGGTGCGCCGTATCCACGCCCAACTCATGTGCGGCAAAGAATGCGGCGGCAACGTTGTAGACCATGTACAGACCGTTGTAGCGCGTGGCGATGTGTACGGCAGCCGCGTTGGACGCAGATCCAAAGACCAGGTCAAAATCGTAGCCGTCGCAGCCGAGCTCCACGCCCGTCACGCGACGGACAAGCGCAGGGCGTGCCCAACCGCACGAGGGGCAATGGTAGGCGCCGAGCTGGCCGTATTGCACATAGTCATACTCCAGCGGCGCGTTGCACTGCGAGCAAAAACGCGAGTCGCTAATGCGATCGGACTCGGTGTCCGTGGCGCCGTCGATGCCAAAGGCGATGCTCATATTGGGGACGCGCGCGGCGATCGAGGCGCACAGCGGATCGTCGGCGTTATAGATGAGCGTCGTTGTCGGCGAAAGCTCCAGCGCGTGGGCGATGACGTCCTGGGTGTGGTCGATCTCACCGTAGCGGTCCAGCTGGTCGCGGAACAGGTTGAGCAGCACAAAGTAGGTCGGCTTGAGCTTGGGCAGGACGCGCACCGTGTAGAGCTCGTCGCACTCAAAGACGCCTACGCGCTTGCTGCTGGCGGTTCGCTTAAGGTTGCCACGCGCCTCGAGCAGGGCACCAACCACGCCCGGCTCCATGTTGTTTCCGGCGCGGTTGCATACCACGGTGGCGCCGCTGGCGGCAACGGCATCGGCGATGAGGTTGGAGGTGGTGGTCTTACCGTTGGTGCCGGTGATCACCACGCTGCGGTCGACAAGGCCCGCGAGGTCGCTTAGCAGCTCGGGGTCGATCTTCATGGCGATGCGGCCGGGGAGTACGCCGCCCTGGCGCTTAAGGACGGAGCGCAGCCCCCAGCGGGCGATATCGCTCGAGGTGCAGGCGAGAGATGAGCGGAAGTTCATGAAGCCGTTCCTAACGTGAATGACATGGTCGTGGCGTTTGCGCCGTTAAAAGCCGTAACGGCGCGCAAATTCCTGGGCAAGCTGCGATACGTCTTCGCAAGCGCTGGCCCAGGGGGCAAAGTCGGGAGTATCCGAGATGATGCCGTCGGCCTCCCAAACTGCCTGATGCGAAAGGTCCCAGGGGTCGTGCGGTTCGGGCCGGCAGGGAAGGTACGGCGTCTGATACATGGGGTTCAGCAAAAAGAACGCGCCGCCCTCGCAGCGGTTGGCAAACTCACGCAGCGCGCGTGTCGCCGGGCGCATCTTGTTCGTTTTGAACAGCAAGATCGTGCGGGCGAGCAGGTACCAGGGGGAGTTCTCGAGGGCATCGGCCCCCATCTGCTCCTCGAGCTGGTGGGCCAGGGCAAAAAAGCCGTCCTCGTCTTCTAGGCGAGCGAGGGCGAGTAGCACGGTGCCTGCAGCTCGGGTGGGATAGCCTTCCGCCTTAAGGACGCGGCGGGCGTAGTTGGCGGCAGCACGGTAGCGAGCGCTCGCCATGCACAGCTGCGAGATGGCCTCGAGCGTGTGGAGCCACCCGATAAGAGCCGGCTCGCTTACGGTGAGATCGGCCGCCGTCACGCCGTCTGCCAGCACCTTGTTGGCCCAGTAGTGCGGGGCCTCCATGTCGAACCCGGGCACGCTTTGCTGCAGGTAATCGGTCGTGGTCGCCTCGAGTTTCATCAGGTCGCCCAGACAGGCGTCGACGGGCGTGTCCGCCAAAATGATGGCGAGCAGCTGGGCATCGACGGCCAGCGCGTCGACGCGGACGATCTTGAGCAGCTCATCGCGCGTATCGTCGAACAGGTGGTTGCGCGTCTGTTCAAACTCCTCGTCGCTGCCCATGTCCTCGATGCGATGGAGCTCGTCGAGCAGGTGGCGGTGGACGCCTGCATAGGACAGCAGTGCCTGGGCATGCTCGGTCTGCGCATACTTATGAGGGTTGACGCTCACGTCGTTATGGACAAGCTCGCGTGCTGCATCGGTGAGTTCGGGGTGCGACGCAAGGTAGGCGCGCTCCAGGTAGGCGGGGATGTAGACGCTCGGATCCATTAGAGGTCTCCTCCCTTAAACGGCAGGCCCTGCTCGGCCGCCCGCAGGATGCGCTCGTCAATCTGGGAACGCACGATATCGTTGGTGGCGACCCAGGCGGCAAAGCTGGCGTTGTCGGGGGCGCCCAAGCCCTCTTGCAGTACCGGCGTCGCCTCGGACAGCGCAAGGACAAGCTCGTCGGTGGAGCCCACGCCCACGTTGACGCGGGCATAGACGCCATCGGGAAACTCGGTTTGGAAATAGAGCGCCTCGGCTGCGTGTGGGCACGAGCGTGCAAGGATGCGCAAGTAGTGCTCGGCACCCTCGTAGTCCAGCTCGCGCCAGGCAGCGCTCATCAGCGCGATGAGCGTCCATGGGTCCAAGTCGCGCTCCGCGTCCTTGGGACGACGGCGTAGCGGCGTGTTGGTGAGATAGGGGACGGAGTGGGCAGAGCGAAAGCGCTTGAGCTCCTCGGCGGGGTATTCGAGCTTAGCCATGGCGAGCATTGCGGTGTGGCGGACGCCGGCCGGATCGTTGGGGGCAAAGTCGAGGCTGCAGTTTGCGGCTTCGAGCGACATGCGATAGCGGCCGCTAATGAGGGCGCGTGACGCAAGGGCGGCAAGCCAGCGCAGGTAGGGACGGCGCATAAGGTCGCCTGCGGCCTCACGCTCGTAGGGGTCCTGCGCCGAGGCGATCTTGAGTGCCAGGTCGTGCTCGACTTCATCGCGCTTGGATACCAAGTACTGTACGTACTCCTCGTTGGAGTTGGCGGTGAGGGCGGTCAGCATGCGCTGGGCATCCCAGTTGGTGGGGTCGAGCGCGGCTGCCTCGCGAAGCATGTTCTCGGCAGCGGCCTCTTCTTGCTCTGCCTGGGTATCGTCAGGGATAAAGGGAATGCGGTAGTCGACAGCCTCGACCACCTTGGCAATGAGGTGCCCGGCGCGGTCGCGGTCGTGCACGATGAGCGGCGCGGGGTTGCGGGTGAATTGTTCCATCAGACGCTCTACGGCGGCACCGTCGGTGAGCGGGATATTGTCGCGGCGCAAGGCCTCAAGAACGAGGCGATGGCAATCCTCTTGAAGGGGATCGAATGCCATGGGGCCTCCTTTGCTGCGGTTAGGGTTCAAATGTCTCTATATAAGGTTCTAGTTTACCCGCATGTGGCACACCGGGGGTGCCGCACTTGGACATGCACCTTTGCACCACGAAGACGGATGTCGCACAAATGTCGGCACCTTGGACGACTGAGTGGTATCACGATGCCGCAAACGGTCGATTTTTGGCGGCGAACGGGGCACATTTTGGAGGGCCACAGTCCTGCCCGGGATATGTGGTCAACCTTGATAAAACGTTTGCCCAGCTTGGGAGTATGAATGCCCCACAAGGGTCTTCAGGGATAGAAAAAACGTTTCATCATTGTCGGCTTTAGGTGAATAACTGACCAACCAGAACGGTAGAATAGTGTTTGTCTGAGCGTTGAGACGTTTAGACATCGCGTATTGTCATCGCCGGCAACGCGCAAAACGGTCCTAACGGAGCCAATCGGGTGCTCCGTTATATACGCAAGTCTAAGAGGGGCTTGTTTAGGAGGCACAGTATGGGACGTTTTACCAATCCTCGCGATCTGTACTTTGGTGAGGGCGCTCGCCACGAGGTGAAGAACCTCAAGGGCAAGAAGGCCATCATCGTTTCTGGCGGCAGCTCTATGCGCCGCGGCGGGTTCCTGCAGGACGTTGAGGCCGACCTCAAAGAGGCCGGCATGGAGGTCAAGCTGTTCGAGGGCGTCGAGTCCGATCCGTCCATCGAGACGGTCATGAAGGGCGCCGAGGCCATGCGCGAGTTCGAGCCCGACTGGATTATCGCCATCGGCGGCGGCTCGCCCATCGATGCCGCTAAGGCCATGTGGGTCTTCTACGAGTATCCCGAGGAGTCCTTCGATAACATCATCCAGCCGTTCAGCTTCCCCGAGCTGCGTCAGAAGGCTCACTTCTGCGCCATCTCCTCTACCTCCGGTACCGCTACCGAGGTCACTGCCTTCTCCGTCATTACCGACTACGCCAAGGGCATCAAGTACCCGCTGGCCGACTTCAACATCACCCCTGATGTCGCCATCGTCGACCCCGAGCTCACCTACACCATGCCCGCCAAGCTGTGCGCTCACACCGGCATGGACGCTCTGACCCACTGCATGGAGGCCTACGTTTCCACCTGCGCTTCCATGTTCACCGACGCCAACGCTCTGCACGGCATCCGCGAGATCGTCGAGTGGCTGCCCAAGTCCTATGCTGGCGACCATGAGGCCCGTCAGCACATGCACGAGGCTCAGTGCATCGCCGGTATCGCCTTCTCCTCGGGCCTGCTCGGCATCGTTCACTCCATGGCTCACAAGACCGGTGCTGCCTTCGAGAACGGCCACATCATCCACGGTGCTGCTAACGCCATGTACCTGGGCAAGGTCATCCAGTGGAACTCCAAGGATCCCCGTGCTGCCGAGCGTTATGCTTACGTGGCCAAGGAGATCCTGCACCTTCCCGGCGAGACCAACGAGGAGCTCATCGCCGCGCTCGTCCAGAAGATTCGCGACCTCAACGACCAGCTCAACATTCCGCAGTCCATCAAGGATTACGCGAATGGTGGCGTGAAGGTCGACGCCGAGAACCCGCAGATGGTCTCCGAGGAGGAGTTCCTCGCCAAGCTTCCCGAGATCGCCGCGAACGCCGAGACCGACGCCTGCACGCCCGAGAACCCGCGTGAGACCAAGGCTGCCGACTTCGAGAAGATTCTCAAGGCCTGCTACTACGACACCGACATCGATTTCTAATCGACTCTTGTTATCGTAACGAGGGGCTCCGCACGTATCTGTACGGAGCCCCTTTCTTTTTTATTTTAGAGAATGGGATAGTTATGGCTGCAATTTTCAATAGCCCCAGCAAGTACATCCAGGGCCCGGACGAGCTGGCCAAGCTCGGTTCCTATGTCGAGCCGCTCGGTGCTAAGGCCCTCGTCATCGTGACGCCTTCGGGCAAGAAGCGTGTCGGTGCCAAGATCGAGGGCGGTTTTGCCGAGGCTAAGGCCGAGCTGCTGTTTGAGGACTTTAACGGCGAGTGCTCCAAGGGCGAGGTCGATCGCCTGGTTGCGCTCGCTCGCGACAACGGTTGCGACATCATCGTCGGCGTCGGTGGCGGCAAGATTCTCGACACCGCGAAGGCCGTTGCCTATTACCTGGAATCCCCGGTTATCATTTGCCCCACCATTGCTTCGACCGATGCCCCGTGTTCGGCGCTTTCGGTGCTCTATACCGATGACGGCCAGTTCGACAAGTACCTCTTCCTTAAGGCAAATCCCAATATTGTCCTGATGGATACGACGGTTATCGCGGCGAGCCCGGTGCGCCTGACGGTTTCCGGCATGGGCGATGCGCTCGCAACCTACTTTGAGGCCCAGGCGACGCACGATGCCGACGGCGGCACCTGCGCTGGCGGCAAGGGCGGCATGGCCGGCCTGGCGCTCGCCAAGCTCTGCTACGAGACGCTTATGGCCGATGGCGTCAAGGCCAAGGTCGCGCTGGAGAAGGGCGCGCTCACGCCTGCCGTCGAGCACATCATTGAGGCCAACACGCTGCTCTCCGGCATTGGCTTTGAGAGCTCGGGCCTTGCTGCTGCTCATGCCATCCACAATGGTCTGACGATGCTGCCCGAGTGCCACGGCATGTATCACGGCGAGAAGGTCGCCTTTGGCACTATCGTCCAGCTGGTACTCGAGGATGCTCCGACTGAGAAACTCGAGGAAGTCTTGGGCTTCTGCATTGAGCTGGGCCTGCCGGTCACGATGAAGGAGCTTGGCGTTGCCGAGCTTACGCGCGAGCAGGCCATGATTGTTGCCGAGGCCGCCTGCGCGCCCGATGACACCATGTGCAACATGCCGTTTGAGGTGACGCCCGAGATGGTCGCAAACGCCATCCTGGGTGCCGACGCGCTGGGCCACTACTATCTCATGGATGAGTAAATCAAGCTAAGGAAGGGGCAAAGCCAGCAGATGACTTTGCCCCTTTTTACTATGGTGCAAAGGGGAAAGGTTACTTTGCACCAATCGTTGTTTGATGAAGGGCGGATTCTCGTATGGCGCTTCCTATGGTTTACGGCGGTCCCGGCCGGTATGTTCAGGGGCCGGGCGAACTGTCGCGTCAAGGCAGGTATTTGTCATGGTTGGGCTGCGCTGCCTATGTCTTGTTTGACCAGGGCACCGAGGATCGGCTGTGCAAGCAGATCGTTGATGGATTTCTGGACGAAGATCTAAGCGAGCCGTTCTTTAAGATTTATGACGGTCCGTGTACGGAAGAGGCCGTTGTAAAAATGGCTAAGGAAGCCCAGGCCGAGTATTGCGACATGGTGGTGGGTATTGGCGGCGGCAAGATGCTCGATATCGCCAAGGCCGTTGCGTTTTATGCCGAGTTGCCGTTGTGCGTATGCCCCACGGCGGCTTCGATGGATGGTCCGTGCAGCGCGATTTCGGTGCTGTATCACGAGGATGGGTCGTTCGACCGCTACCTGATGCTCGAGAAGAATCCAGACCTGGTCGTGGTCGATACCAACGTGGTCGCGGCGGCCCCACTGCGTATGACGGTCGCTGGTATGGGCGATGCGCTGGCAACGTATTTTGAGGCGCGTTCGTGCGCTGCGGCGCACGGCGCCAACGAGCACGGTGGCGCGCCGGGGCACTTGGCCTTGGTTGCGGCTCGTGCCTGCTATGACACACTCATGGAGTGCGGCGTCGCTGCCAAGCGCGATCTCAAAAAGGGCCGTACATCGCCGGCAGTTGAGCGCCTGATCGAGTGCAATATCCTGCTCTCGGGTGTTGGCTTTGAGAGCGGTGGCTTGGCGTTGGCGCATGCCATCGCCAACGGGTTGACGATTCTGCCCGAGTGCAAGGCAATGCATGGCGAGGCCGTGGCATTTGGCCTGGTGGTGCAGCTGCGCCTGGAGCGTGCACCCGAGCTTGATCAGGTGCTCGAGTTTTGCCAGCGCGTTGGTCTGCCGACGACGCTCGAGGAGCTGGGCCTTGGCGAGATTTCCGATGCCGATCTGCAGAGTGTTGCAAATGCGGTCTTTAGAAATGAGCGTAATATGGCCAACGAGCAGGCAAAGGTGACCAAACAAAAGATCGTGCAGTTCATGTGCGAGGCATAGTTTGGCGCTTGATTGACCTTGTGCAATCGAGGCGGCGATGGGCCATGGGCTATTTGCCGCAAAGATGCGCCGCGTGTAATTTGCCCGAGGCGTGGACCGATAGCGTATCATTATCTCTTGCTTGTTTGCACTGCTCAGGGAGGGGCCGCGCATGGCGCAGGAACACGATCTGTTTGATGACATTATCGAGATCAGCAAGGGTTTCGACTTTCTTAAAAACCCGCTTGGCGGTGTGACCGATGCACTCGATCCGTCGGCACCGCAGTGGAATCCTGCCGACTACAAGGAGCGTCCGCGCGGTAACACCATTCCGTGCCTGACCTGCAAAAACGAAAAGAGCGGCTGCACCGCGTGCATGGACGTGTGCCCGGTCAACGCTATCGAGGTCGAGGAAGACTCCATCGAGATCCTCGACTCCTGTCGCAAGTGCGGCCTGTGCGCCGCTGCCTGTCCGACCGAGGCGATCATCTCGCCGCGCCTGGCGCCCAAAAACCTGTATGACGATATCGTCTCTGCTGCTACGAGCCACGAGACCGCCTACGTCACCTGCACGCGCGCCCTCAAGCGCATGCCGCGCGAAAACGAGGTCGTCGTTGCCTGTGTGGGCGATATTACGGCCGAGACCTGGTTCTCGGTACTGGCGGACTATCCCAACGTGAGCGTGTACCTGCCGTTGGGCGTGTGCGATAAATGCCGCAACATCGGCGGTGAGGACATTCTGGGCGAGGCGATTGCGAAGGCCGAGGAGTGGTCTGGCACGGGTATGGGCCTGGAGGTCGACCCCAAGAGCCTCAAGTGCCATAAGCTTCGCGAGTACGAGCGCAAGGAGTACATGGAAAAGATCGCCCGCACGACGGGCCTGACGGTGACCAAGCTCAATCCGGCGACGGCGGCGCTGGCCTCGGTGACGCAAAAGCTCAAGGCCCATCGCCATCAGATTACCCAGCTGGAGCGCACGCTCAACACCATGTGCGGCACCACGACGACCAAGCGTCGCCGTTCGCTCACGCACGGGCGCCAACTGGTGCTCTCAACGTTGCAAAACCACCCCGAGCTTGCCCAGAACATGCAGGTGAGCACGCCGGAGTGCGATTTTGACAAGTGTACGTCGTGCGGCGAGTGCGTCAATGTATGCCCCACGTTCGCCTGCGATTTGGTGGGAAGCGGCCGCTTTGCGTTGGAGTCCACGTATTGTTTAGGCTGTGGCGCCTGTGTCAAGGTTTGTCCCGAGCATGCGCTCAAGCTGGTTCAACACGACGCGTCCAATCTGGTTGTCGTCGACCCCGAGGCCGAGGAAAAGGCTGCCCAGAAGGCCAAGGCCCACGAAGAGGCGATGAAGGCCAAGGCCGAGGCAAAGGCCAAGCTCGACAAGATGCTCGACCAGGTGGAAAAGCTCGCGGACTAGCTGGCGACCCCAATCTCTGCTTCATTTGCGCCGCCGTGGCGTCCGGGTTCGCCTGGATGCTGCGGCGGCGCTATACTTATGCAGTTTGAAGTACCTGTACCAAAAGGAGCTGTCGTGTCCCTTTCCATCGGTATCGTGGGCCTGCCCAACGTGGGCAAGTCGACGCTGTTCACCGCGCTTACCAAAAAAACCGGCCTTGCCGCCAACTACCCGTTTGCCACGATCGACCCCAACGTGGGTATCGTCGATGTGCCCGATAACCGCCTGCAAAAGCTCGCCGATATCGTCAACCCGGGCCGCATTGTGCCGGCTACGGTCGAGTTCGTCGACATCGCAGGTCTGGTGAAGGGCGCCAACGAGGGCGAGGGCTTGGGCAACCAGTTCTTGGCAAACATCCGCGAGACCGACGCCATCTGCGAGGTCGTGCGCTACTTTAAGGACCCCAACGTTATGCGCGAGGTGGGCCGCACGGGCGAGTTCGTCGATCCCGCCGGCGATGCCGACACTATCATGACCGAGCTCATCTTGGCCGACATGGGCACGCTCGAGAAGCAGCTGCCCAAGCTCGAGAAGGAGGCCAAGCGCGACAAGGAGCTCATGCCCAAGTTCGAGGTGGCCAAGCGTCTGCTTGCCTGGCTCAACGAGGGCAAGCGCGCCGCATCCATGGAGATGACCGACGAGGAGCGCGCCGCTGCCAAGGGCCTGTTCTTGCTCACCATGAAGCCCATTCTGTATGTGGCCAACGTAGACGAGGATATGCTCAACGAGGACCTGGCGCCCATCGACGGTGTCAAGCCGTTGCCCATCTGCGCCAAAATCGAGGCCGAGCTTTCCGAGCTCGATCCCGAGGACGCCGCCGACTACCTGGAGAGCCTGGGCCTGGAGCAGCCCGGTCTGGACGTGCTCGCGCAGGCCGCCTACAAGCTGCTTGGCCTGCAGTCGTTCTTTACGGCTGGCGAGATGGAGGTCAAGGCCTGGACGGTGCGTCAGGGCGCGACCGCCCCGCAGGCCGCCGGTGTCATCCACACCGACTTTGAGCGCGGCTTTATTAAGGCCGAGGTCATTGGCTACGACGACTACATCGAGCTCGGTGGCGAGCAGGGCGCCAAGGCCGCCGGCAAGCTGCGTATTGAGGGCAAGGACTATGTCATGGCCGATGGCGACGTCGTGCACTTCCGCTTTAACGTATAAGGACGACGCATATGTTTAAATATGGCAAAAAAGCTGGCTACATGGGTATTGCGCTGCTCGTACTTGCGGTGATTCCGCTGGTGGTCGCAGCGTGTGTTATCCCCAACATTGGTCCCGAGGTAGCAACAAAGTTTAATGCTGCCGGCGAGGCGACGCGCTGGGGCAAGAGCTACGAGTTGCTGGCGCTGCCGGTGCTCAACTTGCTGCTGAGCGTGGCGACGTACTTTACGGCGGGACGCCAGGCAAAGAACAATGAGGAATCCGCCGCCATGGCGCGCATCGTGTGCGAGCGCTACCTGCGAAACGGCTGCATCACGGGTGTGTTTCTCAACGTAATCAACGTCTACTTTATGTATTCGGCGATTACCGGTATGGGCTTTGGCCTGGGCTTTTAGCTTGCGCCTTTAGGCAACGAGCCTGCAAGCATATTCGATGGCTGCTGCGAGGCCGCCGCTCGATCGTGGTTGAAAGACTACATCGGCGGCGGCCTCGTTTTCGTATCCGGCACCGCGGAGGCAGAGCGCGATACCGGCTTCTAAAAGGAGCGGCAGGCCGCGTTGACTGGTTGCGATTACGGCAGCCTGATTGAGCGAGCAACTGTGCGCTTGGCATTGGATGGCAAGTTCACCTTGCGCCGGGCAAGGGACCAGAACAGCGGCGACTCGACTTGATAGCAATGCGAATGCTGTGCGCTCATCGGGCGAAAGACATTCTGCTTCAACGACGACGAGCTTGGGCGGTGCGCTGTTTGTGCGAAGCGTGGCTCGGTACATGCGGACCGAAGAACCCGACATAGAAAACTCCTGTGTATTCGGCAAAACGTAAACTATAGTTTACGTTTTTGTTCAGCTCCATTTCAAACTCGGCTGCATGGACGAACGTGCGAAACAGATTCTTGGCAGGCGGGTCGAAGAGACACGCAGGGACCTTGGTATCTCCAAGGTTGATTTTTGTGTGGCGACAGGAATCAGCCGACCCTACCTCGACCGAATCGAAGATGGGACGGCAAATTTCACGCTCAAGGTTCTATTTAAGATCGCGCCCGCACTCGGCATGACGGTGTCAGAGCTTCTCGAGGGGATCGAATAGGGGATACCCGTCGATAACTGAATTACGCCATCGGGATGCGGTCGTGGTTGACTTGGCTGTAGAACAGGCGCTGGATCTCGGCGGCATCGCGTGACTGGCCGAGTGCCCACATGGTTTTGGCCACGAGCGTCTCGGTTGTCATATCGTCGCCGCGCAAAATGCCCGGATGATCGGCGTAGGCACGGCCGACCTCATAAACACCCAGGTCAAGGCCCTCTTCGGGGACCTGCGTGGTCATAACGACGGTGCGGCCCGAATCGACCCAGCGGAAAATCGCCTCTTGGAACGACTCGCCCGACTCGCCAAACTCGGGGATACCGCCAATGCCAAAGGTCTCAAGGATTACAGCGTCGTAGCTATCGGCAAGGGCGTCGAGGATGCCCGGGTTTACGCCGGGCGTGAGCTTGAGTACAAATACGCGCGGGTCGATGCTGTCGTAGAAACGCACCGGGTTTTCGCCCTGATGCGTGCCGTGAAGCCCGTTGCGCACGATGCGGTCGTTGCGGATATAGGCGATGGGCGGATAGTTGACGCTAATGAACGCGTTAAAGCTCATGGTGCGCTGTTTGCGGGCGCGCGTACCGGCAATGGCTACGCCGCCAAACACGATTGAGACGTCGTGCGAGTGCTCGTCGAGCGCATAGAGCAGGCTCTGGTACAGGTTGAGCTTGGCGTCGGTAAAGGGATTGCCCATGGGCTTTTGCGAGCCGGTGAGTACGATAGGCTTGGGGCTGTCCTGAATCAGATAGGAAAGCGCCGCCGCGGTGTAGCTCATGGTGTCGGTGCCGTGCAGAATCACAAAGCCGTCGTGGTCGGCATAACCCTCGACGATGACGTCGCGGATACGCATCCAGTCACTGGGGCGCATATTGGTGCTGTCGATGTTCATGGGCTGCACGACGTCGAGCTCGCAGAGGCCCGAGATCTCGGGGACGCTCTGGGCGAGCTCCTCACCGGTCAGGGCGGGGGAGAGGCCGTTGCCGTCCTCGGTCGATGCGATGGTGCCGCCCGTGGCGATGAGAAGGATGCGCTTCATGCTGGTATTCCTATCGGTTTTGTCGCCGCAAGGGCGGAGTCGTTCGGCAGTATTGTGGCACAGGGCGTCCAATGTTCAAACGTAATACATCATCTGTAATGTTTAGTAATACTTCAACTGCCGTCAAATAAGGGCCCAGGTCGTGCGTTTGCCGTGCGCTGATGGCCGCGAGGGACGAGAAACCCCATATAACGTGTACACTATGGAAGTTATTTTCGTTCATTCACGCGGGTGGGCACCGGCTCCCCGCCAACAAGAGGGGGAAACCATGGATCAAAAGGCTTCCGCAAAGGTCCTCGTACTCGACTTTGGTGCGCAGTACGGTCAGCTCATTGCCCGTCGCGTCCGCGACCTCAACGTGTATTCCGAGATCGTTCCCTGCGACATCTCGGCCGATGAGATTCGCGAGATGAACGCCTCTGCGCTCATCCTTTCCGGCGGCCCGGCCTCCGTGTACGCCGAGGACGCTCCGTCCATCGATCCCGCCATCTTTGACCTTGGCCTTCCCGTCCTGGGCTTTTGCTACGGCCATCAGATCACGGCCGTGACGCTCGGCGGCAAGGTCGGCCACTCCGAGGTGGGCGAGTACGGCCGCGCCACCATCACGCGCACGGCTGGCGCCAAGCTCTTTAACTCCACGCCCATGGAGCAGACCGTGTGGATGAGCCACCGCGACGCCGTGTCCGAGGTGCCCGAGGGCTTTACCGTTACCGCCAGCACCGACGTATGCCCGGTTGCCGCCATGGAGTGCGTCGAGCGCAAGATTTTCACCACGCAGTTCCACCCCGAGGTCAAGCACTCCGAGTACGGTCAGCAGCTGCTGAGCAACTTCCTGTTTGAGATCTGCGGCCTGGAGCCCAACTGGAGCATGGACAACCTGGTCGAGACCATGACGGCCGAGTTCCGCGAGAAGGTCGGCGACGACCGCGTGATTCTGGCCTTGTCCGGTGGCGTCGACTCCTCCGTCGTGGCTGCGCTGGGCGCCCGCGCCGTGGGCAAGCAGATGACCTGTGTGTTCATCAACCACGGTCTGCTGCGCAAGGGTGAGCCCGAGCAGGTGGAGGAGGTCTTCACCAAGCAGTTTGACGTCGACTTTATCCACGTCCACGCCGAGGACCGCTATGCCGAGCTTCTGGCCGGCGTGACCGAGCCTGAGGAGAAGCGCCGCATCATCGGCACGCAGTTCTGGAAAGAGTTCTTCGCGGTCGCCCAGCAGCTCGAGTGCGATGGCAAGCCGGTCAAGTATCTGGCTCAGGGCACCATCTACCCCGACATCATCGAGTCCGGCGCTCGCAAGACGGGCGGCAAGACGGCCACCATCAAGAGCCACCACAACCTGATCCCGTTCCCCGAGGGCGTGCACTTCGACCTCATCGAGCCGCTCGACCACTTCTTTAAGGACGAGGTCCGCGCGCTTGGTCTGGCGCTCGGCCTGCCGGGTCACATCGTGTTCCGTCAGCCCTTCCCGGGCCCGGGTCTGGCCATCCGCATCATCGGCGCGGTCGACAAGGAGAAGCTCGAGATTCTCAAAAACGCCGACGCTATCGTGCGCGAGGAGCTCGACGCCTACAACCAGCGTCTGTTTGAGCAGACTGGCGAGCGCAACTCCGAGCACAGCTGCTGGCAGTATTTCGCGGTCCTGCCCGACATTAAGTCCGTTGGCGTAATGGGCGACGAGCGCACCTATCAGCGTCCGATCATCCTGCGTGCCGTCGAGTCCAGCGATGCCATGACCGCCGACTGGGCCAAGCTGCCCTACGACGTGCTGGCCCGCATTTCCGGCCGTATCGTGGCTGAGGTCCCCGGCGCCAACCGCGTGTGCTACGACATCACGTCCAAGCCGCCCGCGACGATTGAGTGGGAATAGCGAGAACTGGCTTCCGGACTCGCATTTTGATGCTGCCGAGTACTGCCTGGTACTATTTCGGCATCGCCGCAAGGTAAAGCCATCAGCGAAATAACGGGAATAACGGCCTCCGAACCTTCTGGTTCGGAGGCTTTCTTTCAAGACTTTAGTCTGCTGGCCGCGCAGCGGCCAGCTTTAAACCACCCGCTATGCGGGTGGAGACAAACGGCTTTACAAAGCCACCCCTCCGACCGATATTGACGATTGTTCAGGCCGTCAAGAAT
>UQTV01000002.1 GCA_900544095.1 uncultured Collinsella sp. | reverse complement strand
GGTGGGACAAATTCAAGGATTTAGTAAAGGCTAGCTTGGGAATCTAAAATCCTTGGAAATGAAAACGGGGTGTGACCGATTTCGGTCACACCCCTTACAAAAATGTCAATGTTGGTCTAACAGAGCCTAGAAAAAAGGCGGAGGCCCTGGAGAGGGACTCCGCCTTATATACAGGGGGCGATGGTATTCGCGTGTTGCGGGATTAGACCAGACGGGCGTTGATCGTCTTGGCGATCTTGGCGGCGTCGGTGGAACCCTTGACGGTGGCACGGAAGTCCTCGTCCATGAGCGCCTCGGCGACCTTGGACAGGATCTTAAGGTGCGTGGTGCCGGCCTGGGCACCCGGGATGAGCAGCGCGATGGCCACGTTGACGGGAGCGCCGTCCATGGTGTCCCAACCGGTCACACCGGACTCGTCCTTGACGACGATGACGGCAGCCTCGGTAATGGCGTCGGACTTGGCATGCGGGATGGCGAAGCCCTCCATCATGCCCGTGGTGCCCTCGGCCTCGCGGGCCAGGAAGGCGTTCATCACGGCGTCGGCGTCGCTGGCGATACCGGCCTTGACAGCCTGGTTGGAAACGAAGCTCAGAGCCTCGTCACGAGAAGCGAAGTCCTCGGCGACAAAGACATTCTCGACCTTCACGAAGTCGGCAGCCTCGGCCTTGGGGGCCTCGACGGCAGCGGCCTTGGGGGCCTCAACGGACTTGGCTACAGGAGCGGCCTTCTGATTCTTCTCGAAGTCGTACTTCTTGAAGGCCACGAACAGGATACCACCGACCACAGCGCCGATGAGGATCGCGAGGACCCACAGCGGACCGTTCTCGACAACGGGCAGGACCAGGAAGCCGCCGTGAGGCGCCGGATCGTGAACGTTGAAGAAGATGGTCAAGATGGAAGCGATGGAAGAACCGAGCATCATGATGGGCATGACGGGCCAGATGTTCTTGGTCATGAACGGAATGGCGCCCTCGGTGATGTGGGTGCAACCAAGGATGAGGTTGACGATACCGGCGTCATGATCCTCCTGGCTGAAGTACTTCTTGCCGACAACGACGGCGAAGGTGGTGATCAGCGGCGGAACGATGCAAGCGGCGGAGACGGCAGCCATGAAGTTGGTGCCGAAGTTGTAGGTCTCGGTGCCGACGCCAGCTTCGAGAGCGGTACCGAGCAGGAAGGTGCCAGTAGCGTAAGCAGCCTTGTTGACCGGGCCGCCCATATCAAAGGCGCACATGCAGCCGATGGCCAGGCCAAGGATCACCGGACCGGAGTTACCGAGGCTCTGCAGGAAATCCATCATGCCCTGGTTAATGGCAGCCATGGGGCCGGAAATACCGAGCATGACCAGGCCGACGATGGCGGTAGAGCACAGCGGATACAGGAAGATTGCCTTCAGGCCATTAAGGCTCGCAGGAATTTTAGAGAAAACCTTCTCGAGCAGCAGGATGACATAGCCAGCGAGGAAGCCGCCGACGATGCCGCCTAGGAAGCCAAAGCCCACACCTGCGCCACCGGCGTCGATCATGCCGGTATCGGCGTTAACAGGCAAGCCCTGGATGGCAATCATACCGGCGACGAAACCGGGGACGAGCGCCGGGCGCTTGCCGATGGACTCGGCGATGTAAGCGGAGAGCACCGGAACCATGAGGTTCATTGCGATACCGCCGATAATCTTGAGCATCGCGGCAAAGCTGTTGTAGTCGGCAGCCGTCGAATCAAAGGACGTGATGCCCCACAGGAACGAAATGGCGGTCAGAACACCACCGGCAACGACGAAGACCAGCATGTGGCTGACGCCGTTCATGAGGTGCTTGTAGATGACGTGACCGATGGACTCCTTCTCCTCGACCTCGTCCTCGACATCGGCGGCAGCGGCAACCGTGTCGTCGCCCTTGGCGGCGAGCGCGCGGTCGATCAGCTTACCGGCGGCCTCAACAGACAGGGCCTTGGAAACACCAACGGAAACCATGGGCTTACCGGCGAAACGCTCAGCCTGGACATCCTTATCGGCTGCGACGACGACGGCCTTGGCACCGGCGATCTCGCTCTTGGTGAGCTCGTTCTCGACACCGACCTGGCCATGAGTCTCGACCTTAATGGTCAGACCTCGTTCGGCAGCAGCCTTCTCCAGCGCCTCCTTCGCCATGAAGGTGTGCGCAATGCCGGTCGGGCAACCGGTCGCGGCGATGATGTCAAACTTAGCCATGTGTCCCTCCTTCTTGAGTACAGCGCCCGCGGGCGCTCCCCTACACGCGCTTCGATGCGCGTTTTTCCACACTTGAAAGATACCAACCTACCGTCCGCGTGAGAAGAGACAAGGCGCAATTCTCCGGTGAAAGGTTCTTTCATAACCGTAAACGGCAAGTGAAAGTTTACCATCAACACTTGAAACGGCAAGGTGTATCTTGTAATTGAAAATGCCCGTATACTATGGCATTGCAAATCAAGCTAGATTTTCATGCCAACCAGGAGCCATCCATGACCGATAGTAGCAAGAGCGCACTTTCCCTCATTAGTACCCATCAGGGATACAGCGAGTCCGAGCAGCGCATTGTCGACTATATATTGGAACACCAGTCCGAAGCGCCACGCCTCACGGCCGCTCAGCTCTCGCGCGCTGCCGCCACGTCCGAGGCGACCGTTTCGCGCTTCTGCCGAAAGCTGGGCTTTGGCAGCTTCCGCAGCTTTCAGTTTTCGTTGGCGAGGGATTTGGAAAGCCAGCGCAACGAGGGCCTGACCGACGAGGTCTCGCTCGATAATATGGAGCAGAGCCTAAAAAATATCCTCGCCGCCAAGGTGAGTGAGCTTAAAGCGACCATCGACGGCATAGATCACGACACGTTGGCCGCAGTTGTACACGCGCTTAAGAATGCCGGTGTTATTGAGTTCGCCGCCGTGGGCAATACGAACGCGGTCGCGCTCGATGCGACATTTAAGTTTTCGCAGCTGGGCCTTCGCTGCATGGCAAGCACCATCAGCGAGACATCAATCGGCTTTGCGCTCACGTTGCGCCCCGGCGACGTTATCGTGCTGATCTCGAACTCCGGCAAATCTCGCCGTCTGAATCGCATGGCAAAAGCGGCTCGCGACTGCGGCGCCACTGTAGTCGTCATCAGCAGCGACAGCAAGTCTCCACTTGCGCGCCTAGCCGACTACACCTTTAATACCGTCAATCACGAGGCACTGCTGACAACGGGCGACTTCGCATTCTCCAAGATGAGCGCCACGATGATCATCGAGGTCATCTACAACTTCCTGCTGCCCGAGATTGAAGACGCGCGTGAGCATATCAGCTACTACGAGGAGCTCATCCAGCCGGATAAGGTCGTTGAGTAAAACGCGTAGTGGGACAAAAATTTCAGTCAATTTTGTCCCACCAACACCGCTGATACGACCTAACCTCGAGCTTCTTCGAGCATCTGCTTCGCGTGGGCCAAGCTTGCCTCGGACTGATCGCCGCTCAGCATGCGGGCGATCTCTGCGGTGCGAGCATCCCCGGCCACCTCATCCAGATGCGTCTGGGGAACGTCGCCCGGTTCCTTGCTGACGACATAATGCTTGTCAGCCATGACGGCGACCTGCGCCAAGTGGGTTACGACAATCACCTGATGCGTAGCGGCGAGATCTGCCAGCACGCCCGCGAGCGCACGCGCCGTGGAGCCACCGACACCGGCATCGACCTCGTCAAACACCAGCGTATCGACACCGTCCGCGTTACCGAGGACAACCTTACTTGCCAACATGACGCGGCTGAGCTCGCCGCCCGACGCAATGCGGCGCAGGGGACGTGGAGTCAAACCGGCACCGCTGCGGTATAGCAGCTCGTAGCTCGAAGGACCAACGGGCGTCCACTCAGCACGGGGAAGATCACGCGACTCCCAGACGAGCTCGGCGCCGCCCATCTCCAGGCGAGCCATCTGGCGGCAAACCTCGTGGCAGAAGCGCGGGGCCGCCACATTGCGAGCGCGCTTAAGTGCCTTGGCAGCGGCAAACAACTCGTGCTCGGCGCTCCCGAGTGCCTCACGCGCCTTTCTGATCTGTTCATCGCCATCATCGACCAGGGACAGCAGCTCTTGCGAGCGATCGCGCATGGCAAAAACATCGTCCATGGTAGGACCCCACTGACGCAGCAGGCCCTTGAGGTCGGAATACCGCTCACGCATGCGAGCGAGCTCGCGCGGATCGAAGGCGACGCCATCGCGATAGGCACGAAGTTCGTTCGCGCAATCCTCAAGGGAGATACAGGCATCCGAAAGCAAATCGGCAATGTCGCCAAGTTTGCGATCGACGGAAGCCATACGGGAAAGTTCTGCCACGGCGCTGTTCACGGCATCGAGCGCTCCCCCTTCAGAGGCAAGCGATGCATGGGCATCATTAGCTGTGGCAACCAGCACCTCGGCATGTTCGGAGCGCGGCAGCAGTTCCTCGAGTTCCTCATACTCGCCCGGTTTGGGGTCGATCTCGCCGATACGCTCGAGCGCAAAGCGCGCTTCCTCGACGCGGCTCCCCTGCGCACGCGAGGTCTCTTCGACACGTCGAACCTCCTTAGCGGCAGCGCGCGAAGCCTTAAAGCAGGCGCGGTAGTGCTCGAGCGCCTCGAGTGCAGGGCGCCCTGCCCAGGCATCGACCATCGCAACATGATGCGCCGGATCGAGCAAGCGCTGGTGCTCGTGTTGGCCGCACAGATCCATCATCACGCCAACGCGCTCCGAAAGCTCGCGCACACTGGCGATGCGTCCGTCAATCTTCACTCGGCTGCGGCCCTCGGCAGAAAGACTGCGCTGCACGATGAAGCCCTCCGTGTCGTGCGGGCCGTCAAACAGGCGCGCCTCGACGCTCGCCAGCGCCTCGCCCTCGCGCACCATAGACGAATCCGCGCGCTCACCCAAAATAAGCTTGAGGGCCGAGAGCAGCGCGGTCTTGCCGGCACCGGTCTCGCCGGTCAGGACAGTCAGGCCGGCACTCGGCAGCAGCGTCGCCTCGCGAATGAGCGCAATGTTAGAAACCTGCAGCTCATCGATCATGACGGACTCCGTAGAATACGCGGCTCACCGAGTTATAGAAGCTCTCGGGGCCGTAATCCAGCAGCAGCACATCACCGGGCCCGCGACGCACCGCCACGCTCTCAACGGTGCCATCGCAAGTAATAAATTGTCCATCGATAGCGATCGCCGGAACGCTCGGACGGTCATCAGACATAAAGATTTCGACGACATCACTCGGCGAAGTCAAGAAGGCACGGGCCTGAATGGTGTGCGGCGCAATAGGTACGCAGACCATACCCGTATAGTCGGGGCTCACGATGGGGCCACCGGCACTGAGCGCGTACCCCGTAGAACCAGTCGCCGTGGACACGACCACGCCGTCGCCACGCAGTCGGTCGATATGGTGGCCCGACACCGTGATGTCGAACTCGACCATATCGGACAGCGGACCGCGGGTAAGCGCCATGTCGTTGAGGGCGAAGGTGCGCACGACATCCTTCGTACCGTCTTCGCGCACGGACACGATATCCGCGGCGATGGTGGCGCGACGGCTCACGTGCAGCTCGCCGGAAAGGGCGTCGCTCACGACCTGCAGAATGTCGCGCTCCTCGGGGCTCGCAGCAGTTAAAAAGCCCAGGTGACCATAGGAAAGACCGAGGATAGGAATCTCGCGATGGTTGAGGATGCGGGCAGCGCGCAGCAACGTACCGTCACCGCCGAGCGTAATGACCAGATCGGAGCCGTCAATATCAGGCGTGCTCTGAATCTTCGATCGCTGGTCGGCAGCCCATGCGACCTCATAGCCCTGGCGCGTCAGCCAAAGCTCGAGCATCAGGCCGCTCTCGACCGCCTCTTGCTTGTAGTAATTGGGAACCAGAAAGACCTTCATAGCGTTGCAGCTTTCTCGCTCAAAACCGATACCTGGGATTGCAGCACGTCTTGCGAGCGGTCGCCAGATTCAAATCTCGTGCCGTACAGGAAAAACTCAACGTTGCCCTTGGCACCATGAATGGGCGACACGCACACATCGACCGGGAACAGCCCCTTGGCAGCAAAGAGCTCAACCGCCGCCACGAGCGTATCGCGGCGCACGGCGGGATCGGTCACAACGCCGCCCTCGCCCACCAGCGCCGCCGGAGCCTCAAACTGCGGCTTTACGAGCGTGCAGAATGCACCCGTAGGCGCCAGGCACGCCAGTACCGCATCGATAATGTTCGCGATGCTGGTAAACGAGACATCACACACAGCCAGGTCGATGGCGCCGGCATAGCCAAGCTCAGGCAGCTGCGTCACGTTTGTGCGCTCATGCAGCGTCACGCGATCGTCCTGACGCAACGACCAATCGAACTGGGCGCGACCCACGTCCACAGAGACAACAGTCGCAGCTCCGCGCTTGAGCAGGCAATCGGTAAAACCGCCGGTAGAGCAGCCCACATCCAAACAGGCAAGGCCCGTCGGATTGATGCCAAACGCATCAAGCGCGCCTTCGAGCTTAAGACCGCCGCGGCCAACATAGGGAATACGCCCCTTCACGTGCAGCGGCAGCCCCGGCATCACCTTAAGACCCGGCGAAGTCAAGCGCTCGCCGCCACTCGAGACCAAGCCGGCCATAAGAGTGCGAAGGGCATCCGCGCGATCGGCGCAGATGCCCTGTGAAATCAGTTCGTCATCAAGACGCACGCGTTTCATGAATGCCATCAACCATTCGTATCCAGAGATGCGGCCTAGCTATCCTGGGATTCGTTTGCCGCATCCTCATCGTATTCCTGTTCGAGCTTATCGGCCTCACGCGGCGTCAACTCAAACTTGTCGACCATATCGACCGCGCGGGAGCCCAGCTCAATCGCCTCGTCAAACAGATCGAGCGAACGCTCCAAGGAGGTATCCTTGGAGCGAACGGTAGCGATGATCTGGTCCAGGCGATCCGAGATCTCATCGAAGTTGCGGACGGAACCCTCTGGCATGGCTACTCCTCGACGGAGTCGGCCTCGACGGCCTCAGCAGCGTCCGCATCCTCGGCAAGTACACCGGCGGCAGCCTGAGCGGCAGCGACCTTGGCGGCCGCCTCGGCAGCCTGCGCCTCCTCGCGAGCGCGATCTTCGGCCAGCAGCTCCTGGTACAGATCCTCACCCGGCAGCTCCTCGCTACGAGCGATCTTGCCCAGCACGCCGTTGACAAACGACGCGGACTGATCGGTGCCATAGGCCTTGGCAAGCTCGACGGCCTCGTTGATCACGATAGCGTCCGAGACCTCCTCGTCGGTGAGGAAGCGCATCTCGTAGACGGCGATACGCAGCAGGTTGCGGTCGGCGCCGGGCATGCGCATAAGATCCCAGTTCTTGGCGACGGCGCGCAGGGCACAGTCGATGCGATCGATATGCTCGTAGGCACCACGGCAAAGCTCGAGCGCATAGGGGTCGAGGGGGCCCTTCGAGATCAGGAAATCGCCCTCGAGGACGCGCTCGAGCGGGCTGTCCGTGGCCTCGGCCTGAAACAGCAGCTGCAGCGCCTGACTGCGGGCAAGCGTGCGCCCGCGATAAACCTTAAGGCTCAAAGGTTACTCCTTGGGGAAAACGAGGCCGTCAATGCAAACGTCGACGCGCTCGACCTCGACGCCCACCTGAGCATCGATGGCGGCGACCACGGCGGCGCGAACGGCCTCGGCGAGTTTCTTGAACGGATAGCCAAAGAACACCACGACACGCACGGTGAGTGCGAGCTTGTCGCCAACGACCTCGGCCTCGACCGCCGGCTCGGAAGCCGGGGCCTTGGACGAGAGCATCATGGAGACAAGATTAGTGGCAAGGTCCTTGACGCCAACGGAGGCGATGCCCTCGACATCGGACACGGCGCGCGAGACGATGGCGGTCAGAACATCGGGCGAAATGCCGATGCCGTCAATCTTGATTTCCTGGGGCATGAGTCCTCCTAGAGAAGTTGGTTGCTAGACGCGGGAGACGAACTTGCCGTCGCGGGTGTCAACCTTGATGACCTCGCCCTCGTTGAGGTACATGGGGACCTGGATGACAGCGCCGGTGTCGATCGTGGCCGGCTTGGTGGAACCCTGGACGGTGTCGCCCTTAAAGCCCGGGTCGGTTTGGACAATGGTGGTCTCGATGAACATCGGCGGGGTCACGCCCATGAGCTCATCGTCGGCGAAGAGCAGCTGGCAGATGTCGTTCTCGCGCAGCCACTTGGAGTTCTCGCCCACCATGTCCTCGGGAACGGGAACCTGCTCATAGGACTCGTTGTCCATGAAGATGTAGTCGGTGCCATCGTTGTAGAGGTACTGGAACTCACGGGTGGTGAGCATGACGCTCTCGAACTTGGTGCCGGCGTTGCAGGTGTTCTCGACGACGCGGCCGCTCTTGATGTCGCGGGTCTTGTAGCGCACAAACGCGCCGCCCTTGCCCGGCTTGACATGCTGGAACTCGACGATGGTGTAGACCTTGTCCTTGATGCGGAGACCGAGGCCGTTCTTGAAGTCGGCGGTAGAAATGGTAGGCATAGCGACCTTTCTTGTTATGGGCAGAACGCACAAGCGTCCAAATTACATACGATAGAAATTATACACTTGCAGGCGGCGCCTGCGGCGAGCGCATAAAAAGAGAACGCGGGGCGTCCGGATCGATTCGGACGCCCCGCCCCAAACTATCTACCGAAGTAGACTAGCAGTCGATAATGTGCAGGTCGTGCGGGGTCTTGGTGAAGGGCTCGTAGCCGTTCTCGGTGACCACGCCGTAGTCCTCCAGGCGCACGCCGCCCACGCCGGGCAGGTAGACGCCGGGCTCCATGGTGACAACCGAGCCGATCTCGATGGTGTTCTTACTGCGGTTGAAGTTGGGCAGCTCGTGGATGTCGATACCAACGCCGTGGCCCAGACCATGGTTGTAGTAATCGCCATAGCCGGCATCGCCGATGATCTTCTTAGAGAGCTTGAAGATGTCGTTGCCCTCGACGCCCGGATGGATGGCGGCGACGCACTCCTCGTGTGTACGGCGCACGAGCGTGTACAGGTCGAGCTGCTCCTGCGTGGGTTCGCCCATCACGACGGTGCGTGTCATGTCGGAGCGGTAATCGCAGTAGCCCGCGCCGTAATCCATAAGAACGAAATCGCCCTTCTCGATCACGCGGTCGCTCGGCACGGCATGCGGGTTGGCGGTGTTGGGACCGCTCGCCACGATGGAGCCGAAGGCCAGGCTGTCGGCGCCGTTGGCGAACATAAAGTTCTCGAGCTCGTTGCGAACCTGCTTCTCGGTCATACCAGGCTTAATAAAGCCGAGCATATGCTGGAAGGCGGCATCGGTGATCGACTGCGCATGGCGCATGAGCTCGATCTCCTCGGCATCCTTGATGGCGCGCATCTTGCGGATGTCGTCGTGCATCAGCGTTAGCATGCAGGCGACGGAACGGTCCTCCAGGCCGCGCTGAATACCCTGGTAGAAGTTAATCTGCATATCGTCTTCGACAGCGCAGACACGGCACTTGTTGGCTGCGATCTTGCCGGCGACCCAGCCGGGAATGGTACCCTCGTCCATGTCGTAGACCCAAGGGCTGCCGGCGGGCGTGTTCTCCTCAAAGCTGTTGAGGTAGCGCGAGTCGGTGTGGAACAGGCACTGGTCGACCGTAATAAACGCAGCGTGCGGGAACTCGAAGGTGTAGTCGAAGACGCCCTTCACGCCCGTAAGCCAACGAAGGTTGGCCTCGTCGCGCACCACGATGGCGTCGTAGCCACGCTCGGCCATCAGGGCACGGACACGCTCGATACGACCGGCAGGACCGGCAGCAAACTCAGACATGCAGATTCCTTTCTTGTTGTCTCTATATAGACGGGACGGGTCTCAACCGAACGACGAAATCGCATGCGATCCGCAACCGATTGAAAACCCGCCCCTCAACATGATACGAAAGACAATGGATGTCAATAAATCTTAGAGAAGTTCTTTGCGTGAAGCCAAGTAGGCGTGAGTATGGCGCTCAAGAACCTCGTCCTCAACGCTCGTTAGACGAATGGCGCCAAGTGCCGCGGGCAGCGGCAACATGCTGCGGTTCGAGCGAGCGAACTGCTGCTTGCGGAACTCCTCGATATATGCGGCAGGCTCCAGATCGAAGGCAAGTTCCTCGATACCAAAGTCCTCCAGGCAGTCATCGACCTCAAAGACGTAATCGATATCGAAGTCGCAGGCATCATGTGCTAGGCGCGCCTCAAAGCGCATGCCCTCGGATAACAGCTGATAGGCAGGAACCTGCGAAGCAGCATCGCCCAAGCAAGCGCGCAGAGTACGCTCCCCCGTCTTGCCAAAATCGAGCGCATGGCGGGCGCTCGGGTTCGTGGCCATCAGTATGTCCTTGCGGGCAGTCTGAGACCATTGAACTGCATTGACGAGCGCGACCTCCTCGCCCGCGAGAATCTCGGGAACGGTCTCAGTAAACTGATTCCAACGGGTCTTGCTGCTCGAAAGCATGGTACCAACAAGTACCACATAGCCGAGCTTGAGGTACTCGGGGTCCGCCTCACGAACAAGGTCGAGGTCACACACGACCAAGCCCGGCTCAGGACGGAACGCGATAGCGGGAAGCGCATTCGACGACGAGGCGACGAGCGGCTTCATGGTCGTCGCGACCGTGAGCATGGCGTCGAACGTCGTCGGCAGCAACGCGCACTCGGTGCGGCCGCACCACTGATTGGCACACCAGCTAACAACCGAGCAGGTTGCGGCATCGCCAACGGCGACAACCAGATCGTCACAGGTAATGCCATTGGCAGTCAGGGCGCCAAAGATAGCATCGGCATCAGCAAGCGTGGCACCAGCAGGCGAAACCTCGAGGGGAAGCTGTGACATGACAAAACCGGCGTCGACCAGCGCATGCTCGACGACCTCACCAAAACGCTCGGATGTGGCGTCGTTCCAAACGACCATCGCGCGCTTAGGCTTGCCCACAGTCGAGGCAAACATGCGCGACAACTCATCGAACGCGCCCAATCCGACACGGACATCGACGCTGCGGTTTTGGAAATTGATCAGTTGACGACGAATCATAGCAGCCCACGCTCCAAAAGCATCTCGGCACAAAGGTAGGAAACGTCCTCGAAGGACTTGTTGCGAATATCAAGGGTAAGGTCGGCGGCCTGGCGATACAGCGGACGGCGATGCTCAAACAGGCGCGCAGCATGCTCGGGCGAACGGAAATCGGGGCGCGTGTCGGACCGACGAATCTGTCGAATCGAATCCTCGAAGTCGCCCTCGAGGTACACGCACGTACCCATTTCGTGCATCAGTTCAATATTCACCGGCGTTTCGACGATACCGCCCCCGCACGAAACCAACAGGCTGCGCTCGCTTTGGAGCGAACGGAGCGCCGAGGTCTCGAGCTCGCGAAAACGATCCTCGCCCTCGGTCTCAAAAATCTCGGTTACCGACTTGCCGCAACGGCGCACGACCAGACGGTCGGTATCGATAAAACGCCGCTTGAACATGGTGCCCACGTTGCGCGCAAGCGTCGACTTGCCCGCGCCCAAAAAGCCGATAAAGAAGATATGGTCGCAGCCGTGTTTGATGTGCTGGGACATGACGAGACCTATTCCTCGCAGGGAAGGTCGCGCAGGGCCCGGCGCTCAAAGATACGGAAGATCTGCGTATACCACAGGTCCTGCGTCGCCTGCGGCTTTACCAGGATGGTATCGACGCCGGCGAAGTTGCCGCTCCACACGTCCGTGTAGAGCTGATCACCGATCAGCACCGCCTCGCCGGCTGTGGCGCCGAGGCGCTTAAGGCCCGCCTTGAGGGCAAACGGCGCCGGCTTCATGGCGTGGCTGATGGCCTCGAGTCCCAGCTCGCGCGCAGAGCTCATGACCTGGTCGCGATGCCAGTTGTTGGACACCATGCACAGCTTAAAGCCTTTGGCGCGGGCGGCGTCGAGCCAAGCGGAAACCGCGGCGGGAACCTGCTCGGTGTCTCGCGGCACCAAGGTGTTATCGCGATCGAGCAGAATGGCGCGCTTGCCGTCGGCCCACAGGGTATTAAGGTCGATGCGATCGACCGAGGCAACGTAACGTTTGGGGCTAAAAATCCTCATACTAATTCCAAGACTGTTGATGCTCTTCGTAGGTTTGCGAGAAGTACTCCTCGTCCTGCGTAATGTAGAAATACAGGTCATCAGAGTCGGTCGGCTCAAGGGTGGCCTTGAGCGCCTCGAGCGACGGAGAGCAGATGGGCGTGGGCGGCAGGCCCTCATGCTTATAGGTGTTATACGGACTATCGCTCTGCAGGTCGTCGGCGGTAACCTCGCCACCGGTGACATACATCATAGTCGCATCGCTATTGAGATAGCGCAGGCCATCGAGCTTGCCGGCAAGGCGGTTGTAGAAAACCGAGGCCACATGCGCACGTTGATCGGCGTTGAGGCCCTCGCGCTCAACGATAGAGGCCAAGTTGACGATGTCGTAGTCGGACATCTCCACACCGTAGCGTTCCTTGATCTTGGCTTCGCAGCTCGCAAAGTCAAGCGACTTGTACTCGGTCTTAAACTGATCGAGCATAGCGCGAATCACGCCATCGGCCGTCGGCGAATCACCCAACGAATAGGTCTTGGGGAACAAGAAACCCTCGAGCGAGTCGTTAGCGGCGCCCTTAAGGAAGCTATAGTCGTCCACGTAGTTGGAGGCCTTGGCCTGGTTGAGGAAGTCTTCCTTAGAGATGCTGTCGTAGGCCTGGGCCACACGGTCGGCGACTTGATCGACCGTTAAGCCCTCAGGGATAGTCAGCGCATTGGAGCCCGCGTTGGGGCCTTCCATGAGCTGCTGAACAACCTTGGTCGCATCCATGAGTGTGGTGAACGAATAATCACCAGGCTTGAGCGACATATCGGCGTTGAGCTTTTTCACCGCCGCATAGTAATCCTTGGGATTTTCGACGATATGGTTCTCGGAGAGAATCGAGGCGATCGTATCGCCCGAAGCACCATCGGGAATGGTCACCGTAACCTGCTGACCAGCCGTAACCTTCGTATCCTCACCGGCAAAGAAACCCTTGACGGCCGGCACGACAAAGAAAGCGATCGCGGCAAGCGCCAACACGGCGACGACGCCACCGATAATCATAGGCACCGGGGAGCTTTTCTTTTGAGCACCGCGACGAGCATGCGTGTTGTAGCTCGAGCGGGTCGCCGGAGCAACGCCATGCGAACCACGAGCGTGATGCGAATGCGATTGGGGGGCCTGCGTTCGCTGGGTAGGTGCCTGCTGCTTAAAGCGGGTGCCGCCTGCAGGCTGGGCCGTACGAGCAGTGGGCTGCTGAGCCGCGTGAGAAGCCGAATGCTGAACCGAACGAGCAGAAGGCTGCTGACCCGTCCGTTGAACAGGTTGGGCCGAACGAGAGAAGGACTGCGCCGGGCGCGCGGCAGGCTGAGCTGCGCGCTGCGTCGGCTGTGCCGGACGCTGGCCAGGCTGGGCAGGGCGCGACGCCGGCTGCTGTGTACGATTCGGCTGGCGCGGATCGGAAGCACTAGGCATGCGAAACCTCCTCGTTTTTACGATCGAGCCACGTCTGCAAAAACAGGCTGGCGGCAATCATGTCGATCTTGCCCCTCATCTGCTTTTCGTTGAGTCCCTGCTCGCGCAGGATACGCTTGGCCTCTTGCGAGGACAGACGCTCGTCCTCAAACTCCAAAGGAAGATCGAGCTCGTCGGCAATCTTTTGCGCAACAGCGGCAACACGCTCGGCCTGGGGACCGGGCTCACCGGCCATGGTCAGGGGACGCCCACTTACCAGGATATCGGGCTCATAGTCCTCGACCAGGTAGCGGAACGTCTTGGCCATACCGGTGACCTCTGCAGCCGGGAGCACCTTGACAGGCATCGCCATCTTGCCATCACGGCTCGAGACGGCGATGCCGATCCTGGTCTCCCCTATGTCCAGCGCAAGCGCGACCACAGCGATTACCTAGATTCTTAGGCGCCGAGCGCGGTCTTAGCGGCCGCGAGGGCATCGGCGATGCCGGCAGCGTTCTTGCCACCGGCCTGGGCCATGTTGGGACGGCCGCCACCGCGACCGTCGACCAGGCCCGCGATCTGCTTGATCACGTTGCCGGCGTGGAAACCGGCCTTGACAGCGTCATCAGAGCCGGCGGCGAGCAGGGCCGGGGTGCCCTTCTCAGTCACGCTGGCGACGACGCAGGCGACAGGACCGGCAACCTTCTGGTGCACGGTATCCCAGACGTTTCGCAGGTCAGCGGCCTCAAGGCCCTGGAGCTCAGCGACGACGAGCTTGTAGCCGTCGAGCTCGACGGCGCCCTCGATGGCGCTGGAGATAGCATCGGAGGAGCCACCGGTCAGCGCCTTCTTAAGCTTATTGGACGTCTCGCGCAGCTCAGCCTGCAGGTTTTCCACGCGGGCGGGAACCTCATCCACACGGCACTTGAGCGCAGCAGCAGCGGCGTCGACGAGCGCCAGACGGTCGGCCATGTAGTCGAGAGCACCCTTAGAGGTCACGGCCTCAATGCGGCGGACGTTGGAGCCCGTAGAGGACTCGGAAATGATCTTGAACAGGCCGATCTCGGCGGTGTTGGCGGCATGGGTGCCACCGCAGAGCTCACGGGAGAACGGCTGGTCCTCGGCGCCCACGGAGACAACGCGGACGACGTCGCCATACTTCTCGCCAAACAGGGCGACAGCACCGGCGGCCTTGGCCTCGTCGATGCCCATGACGCGGGTCACGACCGGCTTGGAGGCGAAGATCTGCTGGTTGACCAGGTCCTCGACAGCCTTGAGCTGCTCGGAGGATAGGGCCTCAAAGTGCGTGAAGTCAAAGCGCAGGTGCTCGGGCGTCACCAGCGAGCCAGCCTGGGAGACATGCTCGCCCAGGACCTGCTTAAGCGCGGCGTCGAGCAGGTGCGTGGCGGTGTGGTTGCGACGCAGGAAGCCACGGCGCTCGGCGTCGAGCGCGGCGGTCACGGTAGTACCGACGGTCAGCGTACCCTCGGTGACGTGGGCGACGTGAGCATACAGGCCATTGTGGTTCTTGGTATCGGAAACGGTCAGCGCAACGCCCTCGGCGAAAAGCTCGCCGGCATCGCCCTGCTGGCCACCCATCTCGGCGTAGAACGGGGTGCGGTCGAGCACGACCTCGACGTCCTCGCCCACGGCAGCGGACTCGACGGACTCGCCGTTGCGAACGATGGCGACAACCTTGGCACCCTCGATTACATCGTTGTCATAGCCGTCGAACTCGGTCGCAGCGACCTTGTCCGAAAGCTCGACCCACACGTCGTTGAAGCTGCCCCAGGCGTCGCCCTTGGCGTTGGCGCGAGCGCGGGCCTTCTGGTCCTCCATGCAGGCGGTAAAGCCGTCCATGTCGACGTCGTGACCGGCGACGCCGGCAATCTCGACGGTCAGGTCAATGGGGAAACCAAAGGTGTCATGCAGCTTAAAGGCGACGTCGCCCGGAAGGACAGCACCCTCGGCAAGCGCGGCCAGGGCCTCATCCAGGTAGACGCGGCCGTTGTCGAGCGTCGTGGAGAAACGCTCCTCCTCGGAGGCGACGATGCCCTTAACGAGCGCGACGTTCTTGAGCAGCTCGGGATAGGCCTCGCCCATCTGAGCGTTGACCTCGTCGATGAACTTGGTCAGGAAGGCGCCCTCAATGCCCAGCAGACGACCGTGGAACACGGCGCGGCGGAGCAGGCGGCGAAGAACATACTCGCGACCCTCGTTACCGGGGAGAATGCCGTCCGAGATCATAAAGTCAACGGCACGAGAGTGATCCGCGATGATGCGCAGGGAGCGGCTGGCACCGGAATAATCGTCGGCGTCATAGGTCTTGCCGCTGATCTTCTCGCCCAGCTTGATGAGGTGCTGCATCAGATCGCCGTCGTAGTTAGCGGTCTTGTGCTGCATGATGGCGGCCATGCGCTCCAGACCCATGCCCGTATCGAGGTTGCGGTGCGGCAGCTCCGGCATGGAGCCATCCTCCTGGCGGTCGTACTGGGTAAACACGAGGTTCCAGAACTCAAGGAAGCGATCGCAGTCGCAGCCAGGCTTGCAGTCGGGGCTGCCGCAACCGACCTCCTCGCCCATATCAAAGTAGATCTCGGAGCACGGACCGCAGGGGCCGGTGGGGCCAGCAGCCCAGAAGTTGTCGTCCTCGCCCAGACGCGAGATGTGATCCTCGGCAACGCCCAGGGAGCGCCACACGTCATGGGTCTCGTCGTCCTCGGTAAAGACGGTGAAGTACAGACGGTCGAGCGGCAGCTTGAACTCCTTGGTGATGAGCTCAAAGGCCCAAGCGCAGGCCTGCTGCTTGGAGACGCCACCAAAGGAGAAGTCGCCGAGCATCTCGAAGAAGGACAGGTGACGGCCGTCCTCGCCGATGCAGTCGATGTCGTTGGTGCGGACGCACTTCTGGCAGGAGATCGCGCCGATCTCCTTCATGGTCTTCTTGCCCTGGTAATACTCCTTAAACTGGTTCATGCCGGCGTTGGCAAGCAGCAGCGAAGGGTCGTCGGGGACGAGGGACGAAGAAGGATAGAGCTTAAGACCGCGCTCCTCAAAGAAGTTGAGGAACTTAGAGCGAATCTCGGCCGTAGTCATTGACGGGTAATCAGCACTCATAGAGGGAATCTCCTCGGTTTCACATCGAAACAGTTCAAACGTAACGATATTACCATCCCACCGCGCAAGTGCAAAAAAGAGGGCCGGCACAATGCCGGCCCTTCAGCGAAATTGCATGTTAGCGCGTATGAATGTTAACGCGAATTACCCCGCTACTTGTCGTCATCGTCCATGGAACCGTCGATGCCGGTTTTAGTATCGTCCGTATTGGAATCGTCATCCTTGGCGAAGGGATTCTTGAAAAAGCCTGTCGCATCGGGCTGCAGGTCCGAAAGCTTGATCCAAGGATTATCAAACTCGGGCTTGGGCATAGCTTTAGCCTCGGGCGCAGTCTCGTTACCGATGAGCTCGGACTCATAGATGAACGTATCGTCCCCAAGCGCGTCGTAGGCGGCGACCGGGTTGCCCTCGGCATCGCGATACGGCGTGCCCTTAAACACGGCGCCGTCATAGGCCACAAGCTGGCGGCCAGTCTCATTCTCGAAGTAGTACACGAAGATACCCTTGAGGGCCGCACACAGCGGAATGGCAATGATCATGCCGATGGGGCCCATGAGGGCCGAGCCAATAACGAGCGCCGTGAGGCTCATGATGGGATGCACCTGCACCGAGCTCTGCATGACCTTAGGCGAAATCACGTTATCGGTAACGTTTTGCGCGACCATCGTCACGATGAGCGTCCACAACGCCAACATGGGGCTGAACATGAAACCGAGCACTGTGGCGATTGCTGCGCTCACCCAGGGGCCGACGACCGGAACCAAATGCATGATGCCGGTAAAGATAGCCATGAGCGCCGCATACGGATGGCCAATGATCATAAAACCAATAAAGGCGAGGAAACCACCGCAGATGGACGTCACGACCATACCGCGCATGTAGCCGCCGACAGAGCGAGAAAGGATGGCGACCATAAAGCGGTACGAGGTCTCCTTCTCCTGACCGATGATGGTGCAAATCTCGTGGTGCATGCGAGGGTAGTCGCAAGCCATCCAGTAGGCAAGCACCAGACCAAGGAAGATCACGAACAGCTGCGAGGCCGTATTGGTGATGAGCGGGAACACACCGCGGCCAAGCTCGGCAGCGATCTGAGACACATACTTCGATGCCACGGTAACCAGCGACGAAAGATTATCGTCCAAATACTCCATGAGCGGCGTGTTGTTGAGCGTCTTGACATGCGAGACCATCTCGTTGAGGTCGCCACCCGCAACACGAAGCTGCTCAGGCAGACGGCTCAGGACTTCCATGATCTGGCCAAAGAGAATCGGCGACAAGATGCAAACGACACCGACGAGTACGGCAACAACAACAATAAGCGCGATAAGCGAACCGATGCCGCGATTCACGCCATGGTGCTCGAGCCAGTTGGTGATCGGGGACATCACAAAAGCAATGATGGAGCCAACGGCAAGGAACTCAATAACTGGTGCCAGGATGCCCATAAGGTTAAAGATGACAGCAGCAATAACAATGCAGCCGACAACAGCCCAAATGCGCAGCGTCAGAATGCGGGTGTCGCGCAGCGCGCGATCGGTTTGTTGGGGATGCTCACTCATGAACGAACCATCACTCCGTCGGGGTCGATCTTATCCTGAATCTTCTTGAGGGTGCGGCGCAGCAGGCGCGAGACCTGCACCTGCGAGATGCCCAGCTTCTTGGCGATCTCGATCTGGGTCATGCCCTTCACAAAGCGCAGCTCGATAACCTCACGCTCGCGCGGCGAGAAATCGCGGATGGCTTCCTCGATCACCAGGCGGTCATCGGTAAAGTCGAGCTCGTTGTCGTCGTCGGCGTAACGGTCAAGAATCGAGGGCGCATCGTCGGAATCGGACGCTCCGGGAGCCTCGATGGGCACCGACGTATAGGCCGACGACGATTCCATGGCCTCCAGGACCTCGTCGACGGTCACGTCCAGGTACTCAGCGATTTCTTCGACCTTGGGCGAGCGCTGCAACTCGTTGGTAAGCTTGTCGGTAGCTTGGTTAACCTTGGCAGAAAGCTCCTGCAGGCGACGAGGCACGCGCACGCTCCAGCCCTTGTCACGGAAGTGACGCTTGATCTCGCCCAAGATGGTGGGCGTGGCAAACGTGGTGAACTCGAGTCCGCGCTCAGGGTCAAAGCGGTCGATTGCCTTGAGCAGGCCCAAATAGCCAACCTGCATCAGGTCGTCGAGCGGCTCGCCGCGATTCTTAAATTTGTTGGCAAGGAACCTTACCAGGTTCATATGGGACATGACGAGCTGCTCGCGGGCGTCCGGATCACCGGTCTCCTTGTAGCGACGAAACAGCTCGCGGGTTTTCTCCTTGTCCCAAGCGGTCTTGCCGCTCCGGGAACGTTCGGTCATATTAGATATCCGCCTTGAGATCGAGGGAAAGCGTCAGGGGCGCCGCAGTCTTTTCGTAGGAATCGCACACGCTCGCGAGGATGAGCTCGGCATACACCGCAGCCTGGTCGTTTTCATCAACCGTAGCCTGGTCTCCAAAGGTAATAGTCATGCCAACGTGAGTCTCATCGACATCGAATTTGATGGTGATGTCGTCGCAGTCGACCGCGGTGCACCCAAAAATGAAAGCCTCCTCGGAAGCCATGCGGATGTCCTCGATGCGATCGACAGACATGGAGCACAGGGCACCAACGTTGGCTGCCGTCATGCGCACAAGGCGAGCGAGACGCGGGTCGCCGGCAACGGTCAGCGTGATGGGGCAGGTTGCTTCGCTACTCATCGCAGGACTCCTCAGAGGACTCGGCGGGCGTATAGGTGTAATACTGAGCCGGCTTGGCTGCGGGCTTCTGAGCCGCATCCGCACCATCGGCGGCCTCGTCCTCGGCCTCACCGATCAGAACGCGCTCGGTAGGCTGCTCGGCCTCGGCGGCGGCAGCGGCTAGCTTACGATCGGCGTCGGCTGCAGGAGCCTTCACCTTATTGAAGAGCTTCTGCACGGCGCCGGCCGCAGAATCTGTCACGCTCGATACGGCATTGCTGGCCTCGGCCATACTGCCCGTGACCTCGGAGATGTCGCGAACTACCGCCTCAACCTCAACGAGGTTGGACGTCAGGGCGTCAATGGCAGTCTTGCTCGACTTGAGGAGCGGCTCCATCTGGGCAAGTGCCGGCGTAAGCTCGTCAACGGCGCCATCAAGCTTTGCCACCACGGGCTGCGCCTCGGCAATCGTATTATTGAGGTCGGTTACCGTCTTGTCGAGCGAGTCGACAACGGTGCGGGTTTTGCGCAGGGTGAGCGCAAGCTCAACGATAGCCCACACGCCGGCAACGGCGAGCAGCAGCAAGGCGATTTGAATGGGACTCATACAAGCCTCCCGAAGGAATCGAAATACAAACGCTTTCCATGGTACCCCAAAGGGGACCGAACATGCCAAGAGCAGCAACGTGGGACAAAATTATCAGCAGCTACTTCGGTGCATTCCCGCTCCGGTCGCGTTCGCTTTGCTCTACGCGCCATTCTTCCCAACCGCGGCCGGCAGGCTGCCAAAACGCGCCGCGCTCCAACCCCTCGGGCAAATAGCGCTGATCGACCCAGCCTTCGGGATAATCGTGCGGGTACTTGTATACACCGTACTCGTCGCTGCCGGGACGGTGACGATCGCGCAGGTAGCTGGGCACCTCGCGAAGACCACTGCTGTGGATATCGGCCAGCGCCGCATCGATCGAGGCCTCACACGCGTTGGACTTAGGCGCCAGGCACACATAGAGCGCAGCCTGAGCCAGGTTGATGCGACACTCGGGATAGCCAATGACCTCGGCAGATTTAAATGCGGCATGTGCCACCAAAAGCGCCTGCGGGTCGGCGTTGCCAACATCCTCGGAAGCCTGAATCATAATGCGGCGAGCGATAAACTTGGGATCCTCCCCCGCATCGATCATGCGCGCAAGCCAATAAATGGTGGCATCGGGGTCGCTGCCGCGCATGGACTTGATGAACGCACTGATAATGTCATAGTGCATGTCGCCGTTTTTGTCATACGAAAAACCGCGACGCGGATTGGCGATCTTCACGTCATCCACCGTAATGGGATAGCGTTCCCCCGCCGCCGGCGCTGGCGTTCCCTCAGTATCGGGACGCGTAACGGCAATCTCGCTCGCAAGCTCGAGCGTCGTGAGCGCCGAGCGCGCATCACCCGCGGCCAGCGTGCAAATGGTCTTGACTGTATCCTCATCGGCCAAGAACTTACCGTTTAAACCCTGCGGCGCCTCGAGCGCACGCTCAATGAGCGCGGCGACATCCTCGTCTTTGAGGTGCTCAAGCTCCACCACGCGACCACGCGAGAGCAATGCCGAGTTGACCTCGAAGTACGGATTCTCCGTCGTAGCGCCAATCATAATGACGGTACGGTTCTCAACTGCATGCAGCAGAGCATCCTGCTGCGACTTAGAGAAGCGGTGGATCTCATCGATGAATAGAATGGTGCGGCGGTCGTACGTATTCAGGCGCGTCTTGGCCTCGTCAATCACGCGACGCAAGTCCTTTACGGTGCCCGTCACGGCGCTGACCTCGACAAACTCGCTCTTGGTATGGTTGGCGATAATGTGGGCCAGCGTCGTCTTACCCGTACCGGCCGGCCCGTACAGAATCACGCTCGAAAGCACATCGTGCTCGATCGCGGCACGCAACCATGAACCCTTACCGACGGCCTTTTGCTGGCCCACATACTCGTCGAGCGAATTAGGGCGCATGCGCACCGCAAGCGGCGCATTCCGAAAGGAACGCTCGCGCGTCGAAACAGAAAAAAGGTCGTCCATAGCCATCCCGTGCATCAATCAAAAACGTTTTCCACAAACAGTATACCGAATAAATACGAACTACCGTTCGTTAATATAGGTACGGTGCGGAAACTCCAGACCAGGGAACAGCTTGCTCGTGAGCTCACAGAAATAGCCATCCGTCATGCTCGCGATATAATCCACCACGGCTTGATCCTTGTCGTCCTGCCAGGCATAGGTGCGATCGTAGTAGGAAAGCTGCTGCTCAATGCGCGAAATATGGTGCTTAAAGATGTAAGAGGACTCGTCGCCACTGTTTAGATCCCGCAGGCAACGGTCGTAGAGCTTTACGAACGCCTCGCGCAGCTCCGCCTCGGAATCGCCCTCGATACCGCCCTTACTGTAGATCTTCTCGTAATTCTCCCGCTTGGCACGGCGAATTTCCTCAAACAGGTCCTCGCTCATCTCGATGCGCGGCTTACCATAGCTGTGCTCAACGATATCGATGGAGGCATGCGTGAGGATCCAACTGTTGTAGGCACCGCCCCGGCCATCATCAAAAGCGTCGGGCGAAAGCAGGCCCGCCGCGATCGCATCCTGACGGTCACGACCGACGTAGGCAAGAATATCCGAGATGCGAACGACGCAGCCCTCGAGCGTCATGGGACGCAGATGCTCAATTGCGCTATAGCCCGTGGCAATGCAATCCTCAACCGTCTGGTCAAACTGGTCAAAGGAGCTCATGTCCGAGAGCTCAAACACACGCTGCTCGTACTCGCCGTTATGGCATAGCACGCCGTCGAGCGTCTGGAGCGACACGTTGCGGCCGTACAGCGCGTCGAGCACGCGGACCGACTGCACGTTATGGAAAAAATAACGCCCCGTACCCTCATGATAGATATCGTTGAGGAAGCGCTCGCCGGCATGGCCGAAAGGCGTGTGTCCCAAGTCGTGACCCAGGCCAATCGCCTCGATCAGATCGCAATTGAGCCCCAGGGCGCGACCGATATCGCGCGCAATGCGGGAGACGAGCTGCACATGCAAACCGCGGCGTGACAGATCGTCATTGCTACGGAAGCTAAAGACCTGCGTTTTGCCTGCATAACGGGTGTACGCCGGAAGATGAAGTATCTTTTCGGTATCGCGCATAAACGCCGGACGCAAAAGCGTGCCTTTGTCGGCGGCGCGATCAATACGACGAATGACCTGATCGTCGTTGCAACGATACGGGTTGACATAGCCCGAAGCACGATCGGTGGCAATGCGCTCGAAAAGTTCGGGCGACAACGCCGAGGGAATACGGTCCATGCGCGCCTTAATGACGGCCGATTCTTGATTAGTTGCCATGGCATGCTCCTTAAGAAGGATGCGCAATCGGTTACGATGTGCAGCCCACGACCTCGATTATGGCAAAAATCGGCACCAAAAACGGGAGCAATGGCAGGGAGCGCGATTTTGTGATGAGGCAGGAGAGGGCAAGGACCAGGAGCGCGGCGGCAAATGCCACGATGCCACCCATAGGGTCGAGCGTGCAAAGCGCGAAAAGTGCCTTGGCATCTCCCATGCCGATGCCCGGGATTTGGCGAAGACGACGCCAGAGGGACTCAGTCAGAACGAGGGCAAGATACACGATGACGGCAAGACCCGCGTGGTCAAGCGTTGTGTTCAAACCGAGGTCGAGCCAAACGCCCGCAAACGCCGCCACGGCGCACGCGCCAGCAAGCTCATTGGGAAACCGCCGCTCACGGGCATCAACCACCGCACCGGCAAAGACGCAGATCCAAAATGGGATGTAGAACATCGTGCACCTCCATGAGCAGCTGCTCAAAAGCAAAAACAACCACAAAGGTGCACCCCCTTTGCGGTGGTTCTGGTCGTGGTTACTTGGCGCCCTGCATGACCTCGTCGAGGGTAACGTTAACGGCGTGCTGCGTGGGCACCCAGTCGACCTTCAGGAACAGCGCGGCAACCGTGATGGGGATATAGCTGAACATAAAGATCGGGAAGGTAAACAGGTTGGTCACCAGGCGCCACTTTTGAGCGCAATGAATGTGCTTGTACTCAAAGATGGTCGTGAGCAGCGCCAGGATAAAGAAGGTCTGGTACATCATCACGAACGTCATAATGAGCGAAGCGGCGCACGCCTGCATCTCGACTTCGGTTGCCAAGAAACCATGCGAAAGGCCACCCACGATCAGGAACGTCGCATTGGCGAGCATGGAAATCAGGGACAGCAGCATGCCCGGAGCGATGGTCATAAACATGTCATATGCGGCAAAGCGATGATAGCGGAACGTCGACTTGACCAGATGCTTGCCGTAGGTAAAAAAGACCTGGTAGAAACCCTTGGTCCAGCGCATGCGCTGTTTCCAGGACGCCTTAAACGTCACCGGCTGCTCGTCAAAGAACTCCGCCGGCGCATAACCGATGCGGATGCCGTGAATGGCGCAGAACGTGGTGAACTGGATATCCTCGGTCAGCGTATGGAACTGCCAACCGTGCATGCCCTCGATCACGCTCGCCGAGATAAGGTAACCCGAACCCGAGACAGCGCAGGACGTCTTGCAGATATTACGCGCGTTGTTGAGGAAGCGGGCCTCGCGCAGATACCAGGTAGCATTAGCTGCCGAGATCCACGAACTACCAAAGTTCTTAGAGTTACGATAGCTCGTGACCACATGAAAGCCCTGGTCAAAGGCATCATTCATCTTGGAGACGTAATCGCGGGAGATAACATTGTCGGCATCGAAGATAAAGTAGCCCTCAAACGTGTCGGGATACTCGTTGAGAATGCGATCGAAACCAAAGTCCATGACCCAGCTCTTGCCCTTGCGGGCCAGGTCATTGCGCTCGTAAACAATGGCACCGGCCTCGCGCGCGAGCTGCGCCGTGTTGTCGGTGCAAGCATCGGCGACCACGAAGACCTCGATGAGCTCGGACGGATAATCCTGATCCTTGATAGAGCGTACGAGATTGGCGATCACGGTCTCCTCGTTATGCGCCGCAATGAAGAAGGCATAGCGGTGGAGTTTTTTGGCCTTGGGAGGCGCGACCTCGCCACGAAGAGCGCCAATGACAAAGAAGACCACCTGGTACAGAAAGCAGACCGTGAGCAGCGTAACCACAATCTGGTTGAAGATCACGATGGGTGTGTTGGTTTGTAAAAAGGCGAGCATGCAGGCTCCCGAGAACGCGTTACGTAAACAACCGTATATCTTACCGTAGGCTAACCGAGTTCAAGAAACCACCTAATACTGGTTAGGCCTCGAGCAGACCGAGCTGCGGAACGATTTCGTCGCCGGCGGCAGTGCGGCCGAGCGAGCGCGGGGCTAGGTCATCCAGAACGGCGGCGAGATCCCACGGCAGCTCATCGCGGCACTCAATGTGCTCCCCCGTCACGGGATGATCGAACGCCACACGCCAGGAATGGAGGAATTGCCTGGTCAAACCCTGGTCGGCACGCGCATCGCACTTACCGTAGAGCGGATCGCCCACGCAGGCGTGGTTGATATGGCGCATGTGCACGCGAATCTGATGCGTGCGACCCGTAAACAGGTGGCACTCGACAAGCGTATAGCCATCGTCAAAACGCGTGGAATCGAAGCGCTCGAGGACCCTAAAGGTCGTAATGGCCTGGCGCGCGAAAGGATCGTCCGAAACCGCCATCTTGACACGGTCGCGCGTAGAACGGGCAATGCCGGTGTTAATGGTGCCCTCGTCCATGGCAATGTGGCCGTGGACGAGCGTAATGTAGCGGCGGTCGAGCGTGCGCGTGCGGATGAGATTCTGGAGCGCGCGCTGGGTGTCGTCGTCTTTTGCCGCGAGCATAAGGCCCGAGGTGTCACGATCCAGGCGATGCACGATGCCGGGGCGGTCCTCGCCCTGCACGGTGCCCAGATGGTCAATGCCACAGTGATAGACCAAGGCGTTCGCAAGGGTGCCGCTCTCGTGGCCATGGGCGGGATGGCACACCAGACCGCGCTGCTTGGAGAGCACGATGAGGTAGTCGTCCTCGTAGCGGATATCGAGGGGAATGGCCTCGGGAATCACATCGGTGGGATCGTGCGGCTCGGGCAAATCGACCGAAATACGGTCGCCGGAGCGCACGGCATACTTTTTTGACAGGCATGTCTCGCCGTTGACGGCAACGGCACCGCCCTCGATCAGATGCGCGCAGGCAGAGCGCGTAGGGCAGCCGTCATTAGCGCCCAGATAGGCGTCAAGACGCTGACCAGCGGCATCGTCGGCAACAAGGATATGGATGTCGGCCATTAGCGCTCGCTCCTTTCGCGAATCTTGCGGGCACGCTCCCCACGCTGCTGGGCTTTGCGCTTAGCGCGGGCCTCGTCACGGGCGTTAAGCTCGGCGGTCGCATCGACCTCACGGGCCGCGGGACTCAAGAACATGTAGCCGAAGAGGGCGAGCACGACGCCCAAGGTAATGCCGATATCGGCCACATTGAAGACGGGGAAGTCGATGAAGGTGGTTGCAATAAAATCGGTCACGAAGCCAAAGGCCAAACGATCGATAGCGTTGCCGATAGCACCGCCCGCAACCATCGCCATGCCCACAACCTCAAGATGGGCGAGCTGGGGTGCACGAACGAGGTACACGGCAATAGCGATAATGACCGCCAACGCCAGCACGGCAAACGCGATGCCATGCCCCTCGCCCATACTAAAGGCAGCACCGATATTGCGGACAAACATAAAGTCGATGACACCGGGGATGACAGTCACATGCAAAGCTTCGCCCACGGCACGAACCGCAAGCTTGGTCAGCTGGTCAACAAGCAGCACAACGAGCGCTACCCCACCAGCAACACCCAACCGCCAACGCAAAGGCGGCGTCATATCCCCAGCACGACCCAAATCAATCCCCTACCCTCAAGAACATCGAATTCCGTTTAACGCAAGTAATCATCTTATAGTGACAAACGCCAAACGCGCAGCATATTCACCAACGCTAGCGAAATAACCAGCTAAAAACGAAAGCGGCATTCCGAAAAACAGAATGCCGCTTGGACGTGACAAAAGTTGACGTTGGGGACGTTCTTGTTTGACAGTCGTTTAAGAACGTCCCCAACGGTTAGTTCAGCGCATCAGCGCAGCGCTTGCAGATGTGAGCGTGGCCGTTGTACTCGCCGACGGTGGTGCGGTAGTTCCAGCAACGGTCGCAGCACTCGCCCTCGGCAGCCTCGATGGCAACGGAAAGATCCTCGCCCTGGGTCAGCTCAACATCGGAGACGATGTAGAACTCGGCCAGGTCGACGGCCTTGTCGCCGGTCAGCAGCGCGTACATCTCGGCGGGAACGACCGCCTTGACGCGGACCTGCTGGCTCTTGGTGAAGGTGCCGGCAGAACGGGCATCCTCAAGGGCCTTGGTCACGGCGCTACGGAGCTCGAGCGAAGCCTCGAGCACGCCCTCGAACTCATTGGCCTCGTCGACCGTGATGGGCGACTTGTACCAATCGAGCAGCGCGGCGTACTTCTGGTGATCGACGCAGCCAGCGGGCGCATATGCCATGGCCTCGTCAACCGTGTAGGACAGGATCGGCTGCAGGTCGCGCATGAGCATCGAGAAGAGCTCGGCCAGCACGGTCTGGGCGCTGCGGCGCTCGAGCGAGCCGGGCTTGTCGCAGTACAGACGGTCCTTCAGGGCGTCGAGGTACACGTTGGAGAGCTCGGTAACCACGAAGTCGTAGAGCGCACGGTAGGCGCGCGGGAACTCGTAGCTGGCGTAGGCATCGTCGACCTCGGCCTGGACCTGAGTCAGGCGGGCAACCATGAGCTTGTCGAGCGGCAGCAGGTCGGCAAAGGCGACGCCGTCGGTCTCGGGCTCAAACTGACCCTCGAGCTCGGAGAGCAGGAAGCGCAGCGTGTTGCGGAAACGACGGTAGGCATCGGACGTACGAGCAAGGATCTCGTGGTCGATTGACACGTCGGAGCTGGTATCGACGGATGCAACCCACAGACGGATGATGTCGGCGCCCATCTCGTCGCAGACCTTGTTGGGGTCAATGACGTTGCCGAGCGACTTGGACATCTTGCGGCCCTGGCCGTCGAGCGTGAAGCCCTGCGAGACAACCGCCTTGTACGGAGCGTGGCCGTTGGCGCCCACCGAGGTGAGCAGCGAGCTCTGGAACCAACCGCGGTGCTGGTCGGAGCCTTCGAGGTACACATCCGCCGGATACTCCAGCTCGGGACGGTACTCGCAGACGGCCTTCCAGGAAACGCCGGAATCCCACCACACGTCGAGGATGTCCTTATCGGCCTTGAGGTGATGGCCACCGCACTTGGGGCAGACGCAGGCCTCGCCCAGGTAGCTCTCGGGAGCGTCGGTGAACCAGGCGTCAGAGCCCTTCTCGTGGAAGAGCTTGATGACAGCGTCGAGCGTGGCGTCGTTCATAACCTTCTCGCCGCAGTCGGTGCAGGTGTAGCTCGGGATAGGCACGCCCCAGTTGCGCTGACGGCTGATACACCAGTCGGGACGCTGCTCGACCATGGCACCGATGCGGTTGGCCGCGTGGGCCGGATACCACTTGACGTTCTCGCGGACCTCCTTGCCAGCCTGCTCGCGCAAACCGGTCTTGTCCATCGAGACAAACCACTGGTCGGTAGCACGGAAGAGCACCGGGTGCTTGCAGCGCCAGCAGTGCGGATAGCTGTGCGTGATCCTCTTCTCGAGGACCAGGGTGCCGCGCTCGCGCAGGAACTCGATGATGTGTGGGTTGGCCTCATCGGTGTCCATACCGCTGAAGGGGCCACCGGTGCCAAACTCCTCACCGGTGTAGAACTTGCCGTCGTCATCGACCGGCATGCAGATGTCGGTGATGCCCTCCTTGAGGCAGGCGAAGTAGTCGTCGACGCCGTGGCCGGGCGAGTTGTGGACGATACCGGTACCGTCATCGACACCGACGTAATCGGCCAGCAGCGCCACGCCCTCAACGCCGTCAAAGATCGGCTGCTTGTAGTGGATGTGGTGGAAGGTCTCGGCAGGAACCACGTAGGGCTTGCCGTCGACCATGACCGGGGTGTACTCCCAGCCAAACTCCTCGCAGCACTTGGGCGCCAGGTCTTCGAGCATGACCTCGGCACGGCCCTCGTGTTCAACGGCGACGTAGGCGGCACCGGGCTTGAGGGAAACGGCCTGGTCGGACGGGATGGTCCACGGCGTAGTCGTCCAGATGATGAAGTCGACCGGGCCGTCGAAGTTCTCGAGGCCGGCAGGCTTGGAGGTCATCTCAAAGCGCACGAAGATGGACGGGCTCGTCTCGTCGGAGTACTCGATCTCGGCCTCGGCCAGCGCAGTGTGGCAGTGCTTGCACCAGTGAACCGGCTTGTGGCCGCGATAGATCATGCCCTTATCGAACATGGCCTTAAAGACCTCGATGTCGGCGGCGTCATGCTGGTGATAGAGCGTCAGGTAGGGGTTGTCCCAGTCGCCGAGCACGCCCAAGCGACGGAAACCGGCCTTCTGAAGCTCAATGTTCTCGACAGCGAACTCGTTGCAGAGCTCACGAATCTTGGCCGTGGGGGTCTGGTTGAACTTCTCGGTGCCAAGCTTCTCCTCGACCTTGTGCTCGATCGGCTGGCCGTGGCAGTCCCAACCGGGGACGTAGGGAACCTCATAGCCCTGCATCATCCAGTAGCGGTTGATCATGTCCTTGGAGATCTTGTTCATGGCGTGGCCGATGTGGATCGGACCGTTGGCATACGGAGGGCCGTCGTGCAGCACGAACTTCTTGTGACCCTCGTTCTTCTTCAGAACTTGCTCGTAGACCTTGTTGTCCTGCCAGTCCTTGAGTCGCTTGGGCTCGGACTTGGAAAGACCGGCACGCATGGGAAAACCGGTTTTGGGCAGATTCATCGTCTGCTTGTACTCGTTTGCCACGGTACCCCTTTCATGTCGTGGGCGCGCACGCCCGTTGGGCACCAAAAAAAGCGCCCGTCCCTGCAAGCTGGGACGAAGCGCCACAAAACGGGCCGTGTGCCCGCAAAAGCTCTTCGCTTAACCACCCAGCTTAGATGCCCTCACCCGCATTACAGCGCGCTCGCATCCGTTACTCGGCTGGCCTGTATCGACGACCATCTCGGCGATGTCTACTAAGACGTGCCTGTACGGCGCGTCCGTTGGGACCGCAGCTCCGGGGTGATTTTCATCGGTCGCATGCACGGGTTCTCAGCGCTCCCCGTTCTCTGTAGCACACGGACGGCCGACTACTCGTCCCCATCAACGCTTATGCGCTGTATGGTAGCACGGTCAACGCCGGCGAAAAACCCTCAACATCGGTTTCATACTTTAGTAATTTCTCGCGGTCGCAAGCACTCACTTGGAGCAGAATACCTGAAAGCACTTTATCTAACGAAAGAAGGCTGCTATGCGCACGATTGGAATGAGCGACTACACCGTCGGCGAGGACTGCTTTGACGAGCTGCCCGGCGCGCTGGACGAGTACGGAGCGGCCAAGGTCGCGATTATCGGCGGTAAACGAGCACTGGCCGCGGCGCTTCCCAGTATCGAAGCGGCACTGGAGGGCACCGACATCGAGATTCTGGAGACACGCGTCTACGGCACCAACAGCACGCGTGCCAATATCGCCAAGCTTGTTAACTCCCCCGCCTGCCGAGAGGCCGATGTGCTCATCGCATGCGGCGGCGGCAAAGCGCTCGACACCGTGAAGACCGCAGCCATCGAGCTCAAGAAGATCGTCTTTACGGTACCGACGATCTGCTCCAACTGCTCGGCCGCGACCGCCATTGCCGTTGTCTACAACGACGACGGCTCGCTCGAGGGCTATTCGTACCCCAACCGCCCCGCGCACATCTTCATCAACCCCAAGATCATCGCCGAGGCTCCGGCGGAGTACTTCTGGGCGGGCGTGGGCGATGCCCTGTCCAAGCAGCCCGAGGTCGAGTACGCCACGAGCGCCGGCAACCTGGAGCACACCGCAGGTCTTGGCCTGGCGCTCGCACACACCTGCTCCGAGCCGCTGTTTACCTATGGCGTGCAGGGTCTTGAGGACGTTCGCCAGAACCTGTCGACCGAAGCCGTCAAGCAGATCGCGCTCGATATCGTGGTCAACACGGGCTACGTCTCCAACCTGACCAACCAAAACGATTACTACTACAACTCGAGCGTGGCGCATGCGTTCTACAACGCCACCTGCAGCATTCCGCGCGAGGGCACCTACCTGCATGGCGAGGTCGTGAGCCTGGGCGTGCTGGTGCTGTTTGCCTACACGGGCGATACCGAGAACCTTGAGCGCTACGCAGCCTTTAACAAGGAGATGGGGCTGCCCGTGACGCTTGAGCAGGTCGGGCTTTCCGAGTCCGATATCCCCGCCCTGTGCGAGTATGCGCACGCCACCAACGAGTGGAAGCAGGGAAACCCCGAGCCCTTCACCGACGAAAAGTTCGCCACCGCCATCAAGGCTGCCAACACCTACGGCCACACGCTCTAGGACTGGCCCAAAACCACCACAAAGGGGACAGGCACCTTTCTGGTGGTTTTTTATTGCTCCAGCATTCAGTTCGTACTCGAACCCGATTCTTTACGAGAAAGGGTTCGGGTACGTTTTTTGTTTATCGGAAATTCTGCGGAAGGACTACTCGGAACGGTAAACAGGAACGAACAGAGGCAGGGTATCATCGTGGTGATGGTATCCTGCCTTTTATTTTGCGGGATCAAGGTCGCTTTATGCGAACTTGATCGCCACTTATATGGCACATTGATGGCAATTGCTTCGTACGTGCATACCGGGAGCCTGTACACCTCTGGCAAGGCGTAACACACTAGACTTTGTTCCAAAGTCCGTGTGCCAAGGGGGCAGGCCCCTTAGAATTCCTGTGGAGTGTGTACGCACGTACGCAGGAAAACGGCAAAATTTCGCTATATCAGGGCGTTCTTTCATTGGAGAGTATGGTATACACGGCTTAGTTCAACAAATTAGATTTTATATATAAAGGAGAATATTGATGAAACTGTTTTTATGTTCGCACTTTTCAAGTGTAGGAAGTCTGATAAAGGAAGAAATTGAAAATAAAAAAGTCGCATTTATTCCAACAGCTTCGCTGCGTGAAGGCTACACCGGTTATGTCGGCTCGGCTCGAAAATTATTCAAAAAGTTGGGAGCAATCGTAACTGAAATTGATATTTCAACGGAGACTTATTCAACGATACAGTCTCTTTTTGAAGATGCGGATGTAATCTATTTTACCGGCGGAAATTCTTTTTTCCTTATAGACCAGCTCCGTAAAACGGGAACGGATGAGCTGTTGAAGAAAGAATTGGCAAAGGGAAAACTGATGATTGGTGAATCGGCAGGTGCGATTGTATGCGCTCCAAGCATCCAATATATCGAGCAAATGGATGAAAAGCCGGAGGACTACTCACAAGAAGATGATTCAGGGCTTGATTTAATTGATTTCTATGTTCTTCCGCATTATCTCACAGCACCATTTAAGAAAGTTACCGAGAAAATAATGACTGAGTTTTCGGATTTGAATCTATGCCCAATTAACAATCGTCAGGGAATTGTAATTGATAGTGAAGGTTCAAAGGTTATTTGCAAAGACTAATTTAAAATTCCAGTTTGCTGTACTCGTTCCTAGCAGGGTTTGGGGCAGACACGCCCCAACAAGAAGCCGTCCCAAAGGGGCAAGAATGGGGACTGCGGACGATTTCTTGGACCGTTACGCGGCCCTTCCCAGCGCGGAGCGGAGCTCGACCGGCGTGCGGCCACCGAGCGCATCGCAGCACCTCTCCGTATTGTATCGGCCGATCCAGCCCCCGAGCTCCTCGATGAAGCGGGCGGGGGTCCAGTCCGACCAGTCCCTGCCGTGCCAGAACTCCTTCTTGAGCAGGCCGAAGAAGCCCTCCATCGCCGCGTTGTCCGAGCTGCAGCCCTTGGCGGACTGGATTGGCTACACTGATGTGGACAGTTCCGGGAGGGGCGCAAGAGACGGGAGGGCCGTGTACGCGTTCCTGCGCGAGAGCCGCGGGGAGGGGCTGCCTGGGTACGTGCCTGTCAACTCGGTCTACGTCTTTGATGACCGGGTCGTACTCAATATAAACTTCACGGATGATGCCAAAACGGTCACCCGTGAGGAAGTGTTGGGTTCGAGTGCTATGGACAATGTTCCAGTATGCTGGGGTCGAACTCACTTGCGGGAATCACACGATACCCGTGGTGCAGCAGTAGGTCGACAAAAACACCGTTGCCCGCAGTGAGCGTACCGCTGAACGTTCCGTCGTAGATGCGACCCGCGCCGCACGAGGGACTACGATCTTGAAGGATGCACGCAGCGATTTCGGACGGGCCGCCCGCCTGCTCGCACATATCGAGTGCGCGCTCTGCGCCCAGGCGAAACTCGCGATCGATCGAGACGCCCTCGCAGGTACGGACCTCGCCGTTCACAATCTCGGATGGCTTGCGCGGCGTGGGAAGGCCGCCAAAGACCTCGGGGCACACCAGCAGGACCTCGGCCCCCGTGCGCTTGCAAGCCTCGATCAGCTCGCGATGGTAGTTGTCGAGCCCGTTATACTTACAGCTCTCGCCCATCAAGCAGGCACTTACCACGATCTTCATATAACAACTCTCCTCACGCAAAATCGCCCCATTTGAGATGAACACTCAAATGGGGCGATCGACACTGCGCAACTAGTATTACTGCTGCTTTGGCATCAGCGGATTCTCACGCGTGAGGAGATTCATAAACTCCTCGCCCGTGATGGTCTCCTTCTTGTACAGATAACGAGCCAGCTCATGGAGCTTAAACTTGTTCTCCTTGAGGATCTGCAGGGCGCGATCGTGCGCATCCTCGATCAGCTTGGCGACGATCGCGTCGACGCGCTCGGCCGTACCGGGGGCGCAGGTGAGCGACGTGTCCTGGTTAAGGTAGGCATTCTGTACGGTACCGAGCGCCATCATGCCAAACTCATCCGACATACCAAAGCGCATCACCATGTTGCGGGCGAGCTTGGTGGCCTGCTCGATATCATTGGCCGCGCCAGTCGTCATCTCGCCAAAGATCAGCTCCTCGGCAGCACGTCCGCCGCAGTAGACGGCGAGCTTGTCCAGGACTTCCTGGCGCGTGGTCAGGAAGCGCTCATCCTCCTCGACCTGCATGGTGTAGCCCAGAGCACCGCTCGTACGCGGCACGATGGTGATCTTGGTAACCGGCGCAGAACCCTTCTGGCGGGCGGCAACGATGGCATGGCCGATCTCGTGGTACGAAACAACCTGTTTCTCGTGGTCGGACAGAACCGTGGACTTACGCTGCTGGCCGGCGATGACGACCTCCACCGACTCCTCAAAATCGTCCTGCGTGGCGCGCTTGCGACCCTCGCGGACAGCACGCAGCGCGCCCTCGTTGATGATATTGGCCAGGTCGGCGCCCGAGGCACCGGGCGTGGCGCGGGCAATCGCGGTCAGGTCGATCGGCGGCTCGGTCTTCACGCTCTTGGCATGCAGCTCGAGGATGTTCTTGCGGCCGGTCAGATCGGGCAGCTCAACGGGGATGCGGCGGTCAAAACGACCGGGGCGCAGTAGAGCGGGATCGAGACTGTCGGGACGGTTGGTTGCGGCAAGGACAACGATACCCTTGTGGTTATCGAAGCCATCCATCTCGGTCAGCAACTGATTGAGCGTCTGCTCGCGCTCGTCGTTGCCGCTAAAGCCGCCGCCATCGCGCTTCTTACCGATGGTATCGATCTCATCGATAAAGACGATACACGGGGCCTTTTCCTTGGCCTGCTTAAACAGGTCACGAACCTTTGCAGCGCCGCGACCAACAAACATCTCAACGAACTCAGAGCCCGAAATGCTAAAGAACGGAACACCGGCCTCGCCGGCAACAGCCTTGGCAAGCAGGGTCTTACCGGTACCCGGAGGGCCAACAAGGAGAGCACCGCGCGGCAGCTTGGCGCCGATCTCCTCGTAGCGCTGCGGCTTCTCCAGAAAGTCGACGACCTCCTTGAGAGACTCCTTGGCCTCTTCCTGGCCGGCGACGTCCTTAAAGGTCACGCCCACGTCCTTGGAGGCGATCACGCGCGCGCCGGACTTACCCAGTCCGCCGCCGCCAAAACCGCCGCCGCCAAAGTTCATCGACGGGCCGTCATCGCCCATAGCCTTCTTCATGCGGCGGTTGAGCCACCAACCGATGAGGAAGAAAATCGCCATGGGAAGAATGAGTGTGAGCAGGTAGTAGGTCATCAAACCCGAGTTCTTATCGGGAACGACCGACTCCAGCGAAGCGCCAGACTCAAGCACGCGATCGGTAAAGCCCGCATCGTTCGGCACACCGGTCGTCTTATAGGCGATGTTCTCGTCCTCGCCCTTCTTGGTGTAATAAATCGAGTAATCGTCCGTGTTGTACTCGACCTTGTCGACACTCTTCTTATCGAGCGCTTTGACAAACGTCGAGTAATCGGTCTTCGTAATCTGCTGCGTGTGACCGATGTTGGGGAACAGAACGGTCGAGAGCACGAGGTAGACGACGAAGGCGATGAGCACGTAGAGGATCATATTCCGTCTACGCTTGTTGTCATCCATCTCCATCTGCTTGAACTCCATCTACTGGGGTTGATAATGCTTTCTAGAATACCCAACCCGGACGGCGATAAACCGACGCCGGGCACGAAAGGACAGAGATGGCATCACTGTAAGTCGGCAAGGTTCAAATCTATACAGGCGACGGCAAGGGCAAGACGACGGCTGCGCTGGGGCTCGCCTTGCGCGCGACGGGCTACGGACTCGACGTGCTTATGCTGCAGTTTGCCAAGAAACTGCACTGCGCCGAGCATGGTGCGGCGCCCCGTTTGGGTCTGCGCATCGTACAGGCCGACCGCGACACGCCCGAGGCCTGCGCGGCACAGATTCTGGAGCTCGCACACGAGCAGATATCACAGGTCGATGTTCTGATTTTGGACGAACTCGGCGAGGCCATGCGCCGAGGTTTCGTGACGCGCAAGGATGTGGAGGGGCTGATCGCACTGAAGCCTACCACCACAGAGCTCATGCTCACCGGCCGCGGGCTGCTGCCGTTGGCCGACCTCGCGGACTTAGTCACCGAAATGCGCCCCGTCAAACACTACTTCGACGAAGGCCTCTTAGCCCGCCAAGGCATCGAATACTAATTGATCCGAAGGGGACGGAGGAAAACGGATCATCGACATCGCGACGGAGAGCAATGATCCATTTTCCTCCGCCCCAAGGGATCATTAGGCGGTGGCGCGGCCGAGCCAGTTGCCGCTGTGGTGGTAGATGGTGAACATCGTGGCGGTGATGAGCCAGGTTACGGGGTAGACCAGCAGCAGGTGCTCAAGCGACGGATCGAACGGCATAATCGCAAACACCCAGATCACCCTGAGCACGACGGTGCCAAAAATCGTGAGCAGCATCGGCTGCAAGCTCACGCCGGCACCGCGGATGGAACCCGAGGCGTTCTCGATAATCGAGAAAATCGCATAGAACGGCGCAATGAAATGGAGGATGGTCGTGGTGTACGCCGAAATCGAAGCATCGTCGACAAACAAACGCGACAGCGGACCCGAGAACACCAGCAGCACGGCAGACAGGCCACCAATGAGCATAAACGACAGCACGAGCGACGTATGGTAGCCCTTGCGCATGCGCTCGTAATTGCGCGCGCCAAAGTTCTGCGCCGAGAACGTAGTGATCGATACGCCGAGCGCCTCGGTCACCATCCAGATAATGCCATCCAGGCGCCCAGATAGACCCCAAGCAGTCGTGACATCGGCGCCAAACGAATTAACCGACACCTGGATCAGCACGTTCGAAATCGAATAGGCAGCCGATTGAAAACCGAGTGGCAGACCACACGAGATCATACTCTTGCAAATACCGCGATCGATGCCGAGCTTAGACAGCGAAAGACGCCATGCACCCGGAGCGTGCATCATACGAATCACGACCATCGTGGCGTTGGAGCAAATGGTCAGCGCCACCGCGATGCCGCAGCCCAGAGCCTCCATATGAAGCACGGCAACGAAGATGACATCCAGCACCGCATTAACAAGGCAGCCGGAAGCGATGATCACAGCAGGCCCGCGCGTGTCGCCCACGGCGCGCAGCAATGCCGTTCCCATATTGAGCAGCAGCGCCGCAACCATGGCGGCAAAATAGCAACGAGCATAGGCCACGCCCTCGGCCAATAGTTCATGCGGCGTGTTCATAAGCACCAGCATGGGCTCAACGAACACTATGCCAAGAATCGAGAAAACGATACCGCCCACCAGTGCGAGCGTCATGGCTGTATGGACCGAACGACTCAGTCGTTCATCATCGTGCTGGCCAAAATACTGACCGGTAATGACCGCGCAGCCGGCGCCGACGCCAACGCAAAAGCCAATGCAGAGCTCGGTGAGCACCATCGTGGCTTGAATGCCACCCAGCGCGAGCTTGCCGCCAAACTGGCCAACGATATACGTACCGATAAGCGTGTAGGCCTGCTGAAAAAACGAACTAAAAAAGATGGGAACGCACAGCGACAGCAATTGCTGCCAAATGACTCCTTGCGTTACATCAATAGCCGTAGATTTCTTAGCCACACGCCCTCCCCACACGCATACGTCAAACAGCAAAACAGCAATTTAAAACCAAAACCAAAACCAGCTTAGCACCGACTGGCGGCGACCGAAACACCCCGAATTAGAGCGCGGTGCGGAAAACTGCCTAGTGATACAAACCCGGCTGGTAGTGATACTCATTGCTCACGTGCGGGCACAGCTGCCAAAAGGCGACGGCGCTCGCCGCGGCCACGTTAAGCGAATCGACCCCGTGCGCCATCGGAATGCGCACCGCGTGGTCACAGCCGGCAATGGTCTTGGCGCCCAAGCCGGCACCCTCGGTACCCATAAAGATTGCCAAGCGGTCAATCTCCTGCAGCACGGGATCGTCCAGCGATACGGAATCGTCCGTCAACGCCATAGCGGCACACGAAAAACCGGCATCGTGCAACGCCGCCAGCCCATCATGCGGCCATACGCGCGCCTCGCTGCCAATGCGCGTCCAAGGCACCTGGAAAACCGTGCCCATGCTCACGCGGGCCGAGCGACGGTACAGCGGGTCACAGCAAGTGGGGCTCACCAAAATGCCATCGACGTTCAGCGCAGCCGCCGAGCGGAAAATCGCGCCGACATTGGTGTGATCGACAATACCCTCAAGCACGCACACGCGCACCGGACGATCCCCCGCCGCCTCGACGACGCCGCCCAAGAACTCATCAACCGGAATCTGACGCGGGCGACGGAACGCCGCCAGCGCGCCGCGCGTCACGTTAAAGCCCGTCAACTGCTCCATGAGCTCCATGGAGGCCACGAACACGGGAACCGGACCCGCTCCCTCGCGCACGACAAGCTGGTCAAACAGCGGCATCATCTGGTCGAGCCAGCGCTCGCCCAAAAGAAAGCTCACCGGCTGGTATCCGGCACGCACCGCGCGCTCGATAACCTTGGCGCTCTCGGCGATAAAGATGCCCTTTTGCGGCTCCAGCACACAGCGCAGCTCGCGCTCGGTCAGCCGCACGTAGGCATCGAGCCGCTCGTCCTCGAGCGAATCAATTCGCAGAACCTCAACGGCATCAGTCATAGCAGCCAGCCCACACCCTTCTTTACAGCACATCTATACCAAACGAGGCGACGCTAAGCGCCGCCCCATGCATTCAATCAACCCGATGATACCGTTCACGCCAGACGATTTACGCCTCAACGCGATGATACGTCACGAACTCATAATCGACGCCCTCGTCACCCTCACCGGCGGCAATCGTCGCGACCCCGCTACGCTGCGCAATCTCCCACGCGGGATCGGCGTCCAAGTCGGGAAAGTACGTGTCCACGGGATGGACGCAGTGGTTATGAGTGACCTCGGCCTCCACGCAGTACGGCAAAAACTGCCGATAGACATCGCCGCCACCGATCACCCAGGCAACGAGCTCATCGGCAACCGCAGAGAGCGCTTCGTCAACGCTATGCACCACGTCGACGCCCTCGGGGGCAAAGCTCTCGTCGCGGGTAAGCACGATATTGCGGCGGTTCTTGAGCGGACGCCCGCCGGGAAAACTCAGCAGCGTCTTGCGCCCCATAATGACCGGGCAACCTTTGGTGCACGCCACAAAATGGCGCATGTCGGCGCGATTGGACACCACCATGTCGCCCTCGCACCCAATGCCCCAGTCATCGCACACGGCGACAATGGCAGAAAGCTTACACGTCATGCGCGTCACCTACACCGCAATGGGGATGTTCTTGACCTGCGGGCCGTGCTCATAACCCTCGACGATCAGGTCGTCGGTCGTAAACGCATAGAAGTCATGCACATCGGGGTTAAGCGTTACCTTGGGCGCGGCAAACTGCGGACGCTCGATAAGCTCGCGGACGATATCGACATGACGGTCGTAAATGTGGGCATCGGCAATCACATGTAGCAGCTCGCCGGGAATCATATCGACCGATTGCGCGACCATCATCAGCAAGATGGCGTACTGGCACACATTCCAGTTGTTCGCGGCCAAAATGTCCTGGCTGCGCTGGTTGAGAATCATGTTGAGCGTCGGTTTGTCATCCTGCGGGCGCTGCGTCACGTTATACGTCACGCTGTAGGCGCACGGATACAGGTGCATCTCGGACAAATCGCTAAACACATAGGTATTCGTCATAATGCGGCGGCTGTACGGCGTGTTCTTAAGGTCGTACAGAACGCGGTCCATCTGGTCGAAATCGCCCTCGGCATAATGGCTCTTCTGCCCAATCTGATACCCGTAGGCCTTACCGATGGAGCCGGTCTCGTCAGCCCACTCATCCCAAATATGGCTGTTGAGGTCATGCACGTTATTGGACTTCTTTTGATAGATCCATAGGATCTCATCCATGGCAGATTTGAGGGCCGTACGACGCAGGGTAAGCGCCGGAAACTCCTCACGCAGGTCATAGCGTGCCGTAACGCCAAAGTTTTTAATGGTATAGGCAGGGGTGCCGTCCTCCCACACCGGACGGACCTTTTGGCCCTCGGTGGTGGTGCCATGGTCCAGAATATCGCGGCACATGGTTACAAACTGTTGATCAGCCTTGCTCATTGACCCTCCTGTCAGTCGCCTACAAGCGAGATTCATTGTAGCCCAGGCGCACGCGGCCCCACAGCCCAAACATAAGCCCTTGTTTTCTGACATATGCCAGAAATCTCTTGCGTAAATCTGCACGTTCGTTATTCTATTGTTGACATATGTCAGATAAGGAGCACGTATGGCAGGAAGACGCGAGAAATTGCGCCGTGTTGGGATCATCCCCGAATATCGCGGCTTTACCCCCGACGGCCTTGCCAGTGGAGACGCCATCGACATGACGGTCGACGAACTCGAGGTGCTGCGCCTGTGCGACCTGGAAGGCCTTAACCAAGAGGCAGTCGCACAGCAGATGGGCATCGCGCGCGCCACGGTGGCGGCTATTTGCAGCCGAGCGCATCGCAAGGTGGCAAACGCGTTGGTCAATGGTCGGGCGCTCATCATCGAAGGCGGCAATATCGCGTACTCCCCCATCACCACGACAACGGCCGCATGGCCAGCAAAGGGGGTCGGCACCATGAGGGTGGCAACCACGTACGACAATGGCAACTTCTTTATGCACTTTGGCCGCAGCGAGCAGTTCAAGATCTACGACGTTCAGGGCGGCAAGGTGCTCAACGAGCAGGTCGTGGGCACCGGCGGCACCGGCCACGGCGCACTTGCGGGCCTGCTCGCCAACGGCGGCGTGGACACGCTCATCTGCGGCGGCATCGGCGGAGGCGCTATCAACGCGCTTGCCCAAGCCGGCATCACGGTATACGCAGGTGCCCAGGGCAGCTGCGACGCTTGCGTCGAGGCCCTTATCGCCGGCACGCTCGCACAGAACGGCGAGGCCACGTGCGGCTGCCACAGCCACGACCACGAGCACACCCATGAGCATGGCGGGTCCTGCGGCTGCCACGGCCACCACGACCACGAAGGCCATGAGGGCTGCGGCTGCCACTAACGGCACGGCACCGCGAGCTCGGGACGCGAAGCCGAACGCAACCCAACAATCAAAGCCAACAACAAAGGCCACCCGGTAGCTTCCGGGTGGCCTTTGCCATATCAAGCTGGAATTACAGCTCTATTTCTTATTACGCATCTGCGCTTCCATCTGGCGCAGCAGCTCCATATCGGACTTGGGACCGCCCGTACCTAGGCCGCCCATGCCGCCCAGACCCATAGCGTCCAGGCCAGGGATATTGGGCATGCGCATCTTCTTGCCCTTCTTTCCCTTTTTGCCCTTTTTGCCGCCGGCCTGCGCCTGATTGGCCATCGTGCGCATGCGGCCCATCATCTTATTCATCTCGCCCCACTGCTTCATAAGGCTGTTGACCTCGGTGGGGGTTACGCCGGCACCCTTGGCAATGCGGGCGCGGCGCTGGCCGTTGATGATGGAGGGACGCAGGCGCTCCTCCTTGGTCATCGACATGATGATGGCCTCGTTCTTATCGAAGATGCCCTCGTCCAGGTTGCCGCCCATCTGGTTGAGTGCACGCTGACCACCGGGGAGCATGCCCAGGATACCCTTCATACCGCCCATCTTTTTGACGGCTTTCATCTGGTCGAGCATGTCGTTCATGGTAAAGCCCTCGCGCAGCATGCGCTCGGCAGCCTCGAGCTGCTCTGCATCGGCGGCCTCCTGGGCCTTCTCGATGATGCCGACGACATCGCCCATGCCCAAGATGCGCTTGGCCATGCGATCGGGATAGAAGGGCTCAAGCGAATCGGGTTTCTCGCCCATGCTCACGAACTTGATGGGCTTGCCGGTCACCTGACGTACCGAAAGTGCGCCACCGCCACGGGCGTCACCGTCGAGCTTGGAGATGATCACGCCGTCAAAGTCGGTGCGATCGGCAAAGGTCGAGACGACGTTGACGATGTCCTGGCCGGTCATGGCGTCGACGACCATCAGCACCTGGTCGGGCTTGACGGCCTTCTTGATGTCAACGGCCTCCTGCATCATCTGCTCGTCGATCTGAAGACGACCGGCGGTATCGACGATGACCACGTCACGCAGGTGGTCGACGGCCTCCTGGATGGCACCCTTGGCAATGTCGACCGGGTGCGCACCGTCGCCGCGGAAGACCGGTACGCCAATCTCGCCACCGAGCGTGGCCAGCTGGTCGGCAGCGGCGGGACGGTAGACGTCGCACGCTGCGAGCAACGGCGAGCGGCCCTGCTTCTTGAGCAGGTAGGCAAGCTTTACGGCTGCCGTGGTCTTACCGGAGCCCTGCAGGCCCACGAGCATAATGACATTGGGAATGCGGTTGCTAAAGACGAGCTTGCTCTCGGTTGAGCCGAGCATCTCGGTGAGCTCGTCGAGCACGATCTTGACGACGTTTTGCGCCGGCGACAACGACTCCATGACCTCGGCGGTCATGCAGCGCTCCTTGGTCTTGGCAACGAACTCCTTGACGACCTTAAAGTTAACGTCGGCCTCGAGCAGCGCCATGCGAATGTCGCGCATGGCCGAAGTAATATCGGCCTCGGTCAGCTTACCCTTGCCGCGCAGGCGGTCAAATGTGTCGTTGAGGCGATCGCTCAGAGAATCAAACACTAGTCACTCCTTAATTGGACTCGCCCACCAGGGCGCGGCAGAAATCTTTGGCGTTAAACTCCTGCAGGTCATCGACCTGCTCGCCCACGCCGATGCGCAGGATCGGGAGCTTGAGCTTCTCGGCCACGGCCATGGCGATACCGCCCTTAGCCGTGCCGTCGAGCTTAGTCATGATAATACCGTCCAGGCCCAGCGCCTCGTTAAACTCGAGCGCCTGGTTCAGACCGTTCTGACCAGTGGCGGCATCGATCACAAGCACGACCGAAACCGGCATGGGGCCGGCGGCCATATTGGCGGCGCGCTTACGCGTCACGTTGACCACCTTGGCGAGCTCGCGCATGAGCTCGGGGCTCGTATGCAGACGACCGGCGGTGTCGATAAGCACCAGGTCGCTGCCGCGCCTGTCGGCCTCGTCGAGCACGTCGTAACAAACGCTCGCCGGGTCGGAGCCGCGGTCGCGCTTGATGACGGGAACACCGGCGCGCTGACCCCACACATCGAGCTGCTCGATGGCGGCGGCGCGGAAGGTATCGGCCGAACCGATCACGACATTCTTGCCGCGGGAAGCCATGGCGCTCGCAATCTTGCCGACCGTCGTGGTCTTGCCGGCACCGTTGATGCCCACAAACAGCACGCAGCTCGGCGTATCGGAGAACGGATCGCGCTCGATGGGCACAAAGTGCTGCTCAAGCTGCTCGGCCAGAGCGCGACGAAGCTGCGGTGCGGTCTTGAGGTTCTTCTTGGCTGCGGCATCGCGCAGGTCATCGGAGACCTGAATAGCGACCTCGGCACCCATGTCACCCATAACGAGGGTGTCCTCAAGGTCCTCCCAAAAGTCCTCGTCGACCTCGCCGCCAAAGTAGAAGACCTCGTTGAGGGCCTCGCGGCTGCGCTCAAGTCCGCGCGAGAGAGCGTCAAAGAATCCCATTATGCATTCACGACCTTTCCGGTTTCGCGATCGAGTTTTTGCGAGACGACGCGGCTGACGCCGTCGGCTTGCATCGAGACGCCATAGAGAACGTCAGCGTCCTCCATAGTACGGCGCTGATGCGAAATGACCAAGAGCTGTGTATCGGAACGCAGCACATCGAGGGCTCCGATAAGCTTGGACAGGTTGGCGTCGTCGAGCGCAGCCTCGACCTCGTCCAGCACATAGAACGGCACCGTGCGCGTACGGTATACGGCAAAGAGCAGGGCGAGCGCCGTCAGACTCTTCTCGCCACCCGACATGAGCATCATCTTAGTAATGCGCTTGCCGCGCGGCTGCGCCACAACCTCAATGCCCGTCTCGGCAGGATGCTCGGGATCGGTCATCTCAAGATGAGCCTGGCCACCCGGGAACAGCATGGCGAAGATCTCGCGGAAGTTCGCGTCGACCTTCTCAAACGTCACCAGAAACGCCTTGCGCATCTTGCGATCAATGGCCACTGTGATCTTGGTGAGCGCCTTGCGCGCGCTCTCCAGATCGGCCAGCTGGTCCTCGATGTAGTCGGCGCGGCGCTTGAGCTGCTCGTACTCCTCCATGGCAACCTGGTTCACGGGGCCCAGATTGTTGATATGACGCACGAGCTGGTTGAGCTCCCGCTCGGCGGCGTCGCGGTCGGTGGGAGCAGGAAGCATGAGCGCTTCCTCGAGCACCGTGGTGCCATCGGCGGTAATGGCCTTAATGGCGGCCTCTACCTGCACCTCAAGCTTGCCGCGTGCGACCTTGAACTCGTTTTGCGTGGCAGTGGCGGTATCGACCCGCTCCTTAGCGCGGGCAACCTCGGCCTTGGCATCCTCGATGGTCTTCTTGAGCGAAGCGGAGTCCGCCTCTTCCAGAGAGGCCTGGTCACGCAGGCGCGCTGCCCAATCCGATGCGCGTTCCAACAGGGCAGAATAGCGTTCGTGCATGGGGTCGACGCGCAGGCGCAGCAGCTCGAGCGAGCGCGAAGCCTGGCGTGTTCCGCGGATACGACGGTCGATGCCCTCAAGACGATGCTCAAGGTCGGGCACGCGGCCCTTCAGCGAACGCAGGCGCTCGCTCGTCTGGGCCAGGCGCACCTTGGCATCGGCGAGCTTACCGGCGGCCTCGGAATCGTCACGGCGAACGCGATCGAGCTCATCGTTGGCCTCGGCAATCTGGAGACCCAGGTCGCTTGCCTGTGCACGCGCCTCGTCACGCGAACGGGTGAGTTCGTCAACGCGCGGGCGCGCAGCTCGAACGGCCTCGGCGGCCTGCTCGCGGCGCTTGGAGATGCGCACGCGCTCGACCTCGGCGTTGTTGGCGCTTTGCTCCAGGCGGCCAATCTCGGAGAGCAGCGAGCGGCGCTCGCCCTCAAGACGGGCGATCTCGCCGGCGGCATCGCCCTCGGCAGCACGCGCCTCTTCAACGGCCGCATTGGCCTCGACGACCTGATCCGACACATGCTCAAACACAGCAGCCAGATCGGGTTCCAGGCCCTCGAGCTCACGGATGCGGCGCTTGCGCTCCAAGGCACCCGAAGCCTCGCCGGCATCGAGCCCCACGCGCACCAGACCACCACAGCTCACGCGGGCGCCATCGGGAGTCACGTAGGTCACACCGTCAACGACAGTGGCAGCCAACGCGGCAGCCAAGTCATCGACCACGTAATAGCCGCCGAGAAGGGCCTCGACAACCGGGCCATAACCGGAGCGCACGGACAGACGATCGACCAGACGCGTACCGGCAGCGCCATTGGCAGCAGCACCGCCGCTCACGCCGCGCGCCATCAGCAGTGCCTCGCCCGAGGCCTTCTTCTGGTCCAGGGCAGCGCGACCGGCGCGCTCGAGTGCGGCAGCGTTATCGAACAGCAGGGCATCGATATCACCTGCGAGCAGCTGCTCAACCAGACCCTCGAGCTCACGCGGTGCCTCGAGCACATCGCCCAGACGGCCCGAAACATCGTCGCCCAGCGCGCCCACCAGACGGCTCACCAGCGGCGAGCTGTCTGCCATGCGGGCATCGAGCTTCTTTTGGCTGGCAAGCTCCGAGCGAACCTCGGACAGCTTGTTGCGCGCTTCGCTCTCGCGATTACGCAGGTCCTTGAGGGCAGCGCGTGCCGTCTCGGTGGCCTCGCGCGCATCGTTCTGGGCCTGACGAGCCGCCTCAAGGGCACTCTCAAGCTCCTCAGCACGGTCGCGACGGCTCTCAAGCGATGCTGTAACCTCCTCGAGCTGTTCATCAATCTGCTCCAGGCGCGAGGCGTACATGTTGTCCTCGACCTCGGCGTTGCTCAGCGAGTCCTTCACCTTGGCGAGTTCGAGCGCCGCGTTATCGGCCACACGCTGCACATCGCGTTGCTCACGCGTAAGCTGCGAAATCTGATTGTCGAGCGCCACGCGCCGCTCATGGAGCTCAGCGGCGGCAGGACCAGCGGCGTCAACGTCCTCCTGGGCCTGCATGTGCGCGCCGGTCACTTCCTCAAGCTGTGCACGCGCGTCCTCGAGCTCCTCGACCACGCGACGACGCTGATGCTCGGAGCTCGAGATCTGGCCACGCATGTCGGACAGGCGCGACACCATGTTGTGGCCCTTTTCCTCGAGCAGGCGCATATCGGAGTTAATGCGACCGACCACGTCTTGCATATGGCGGCGCTGCTCGCCCAGATCGCCCACAAACAGGCCCTTTTCCTCGAGCATGACCTGGAACTTCTCGAGCTCGCGTTCCTTTTCGCCCAAGCGGTACTGCGCAAGCTCAAGCTCGGCAGCACCCTCCTTGGAGCGGCTCTCCAAGTCGTTCCACTGCGACTGCAGCGAACGAAGCTCGTCGACGGCCAGCATCTGCGTAAGCTCGTTCGCGCGCGAGGACAGCTCTTTGTACTTGCGCGCGCGATCGACCTGACGCTCCAGCGGCCGCAGCTGACGGGCGATCTCCTTATTGATGTCGCGGGCACGGGTCAAGTGCTCGTCCATCGAATTAATCTTTTTGAGCGCACGCTCCTTGCGGCGCTTGTGCTTGGAGATGCCGGCGGCCTCCTCGATGAGGGCACGGCGCTCCTCGGGGCGGCTCTGCAAAATGGCGTCGAGCTTGCCCTGGCTGATGATGGAATGCGTATCCTTGCCCAAGCCCGAATCGTGCAGGATGTCCTGAATGTCCATCAGGCGGCACGGACTCGAGTTGATGAGGTACTCGCTTTCGCCCGAGCGATACATACGACGGGTGATGGCGACCTCGTCAAAGTCGACGGGCAGCATATGGTCCGAGTTATCGAGCACCAGCGTGACCTCGGCGACACCCACCGGCTTGCGCGCTGACGAGCCCGAGAAGATGACATCCTCCATGGCCTGGCCGCGCAGCTGCTTGGCGCTCTGCTCGCCCAGGACCCACAGAATCGAGTCAGAGATGTTCGATTTTCCCGAGCCGTTGGGACCGACGATGACGGTCAGGCCCGGCTCAAACGTCATATGGGCGCGGTCGGCAAACGACTTGAACCCTTTGAGCGTGAGGGACTTGAGATACACGGTTCCTCGCTTAAACAGGCTTCTTGTTGAGAATCACGCCGTTAGTGGTGTAGCCCATGCGGTCAAGTGCCTCGAGTGCAGCGGCTCCCTCGGCTTCCTTCTTTGAGGAGCCGGAGCCGCGACCCTGGCGAATACCATCGATCAACACCACGGCGGTAAAGGTGGGCGCATGCGCCGGGCCCTCGGAGCCAACGAGCTTATACGCCGGGGGTTCGTGACCGTCGGCTTGCACGCACTCCTGCAAGAACGATTTGGGGTTCGCGGGGTGCTCGGCACGCTCGGAAGCCAAATGGGGCTTAAGCGTACGGTGGATAAACTCCGCTGCGGCATCCCAGCCGGCGTCCAGGTACAGCGCGCCCACGAGCGACTCGTAGACGTTCTCGAGCGCCGAATGCAGGCCGCGCGCACCGGTACCGGTCTCGGAGGCACCAAAGATGATGATGTCGTCGATGCCCAGCTCATGCGACACCTCGGACAGCGTGGCGCCCGAGACAAGCGACACCTTCAGGCGCGTGAGCTTGCCCTCGTCAAACTCGGGATAGGACTCAAAGAGTGAACGGGCGACGACGGCGCCCAAAATGGAATCGCCCAAGAACTCAAGGCGCTCATAGCTGGCAGAAACCGGCTGGCCCTCGACTGCCGAGGGATGCGTAAGCGCCGCGCGCAGCAGCACCTTATTATTGAACTCGTGGCCCAGGATTTCCTGGGCACGCGTAAGTCGTTCAGACAAAGCCAAGACCTAGGCCTCCCTGGCGTTTTCGATCGCGTCAACGGCGTCGGCGACAGAGTTGAGCGAGAGCAGAGTCTCGTCATCGATCTCGAGGTTGAACTCGTCCTCGATAGCCGTAACCAGCTGCAGGCGCTCGAGCGAGTTGGCATCGAGATCGTCAAAGGTGGTCTCATCGCTAATTTCGGCAACATCGACGCCCAGAACGTCAGCAGCGACCTCGGCGATCTTGTCGAAGATTTCGGAGCGGTCCATAGCGCTTCCTCTCATAGTGCATGAATACCAAAAGAATGGTACCGCCCGGGCGGTACCAAGACACGGTTCTGATTCTACCCCACGAAGCAGGCCGCGAGGCACATAACAGCGCTCTAACTCGCTCTTACAAAACGATGCCGTCCATGGAGTTGGCGATGTTCTCGACCAGCCCCGCGCGCACGGCTTCGGCCGCCGCGAGCGTACCGTTTTTAACAGCCTCGACCGAGGTGGCGCCATGGCCGATCAGGACCACGCCACGCAGGCCCAAAAGAATCGCGCCGCCCTTGGCATCACCAGAGAGCTTGGCCTTAATCTCGCGCATCTGCTTTTTGATGAGCAGCGCGGCGATCTTGGTGCCGAGCGAGGCCATAAAGGCGCCCTTGAGCTCCTGCAGCAAAAACTTGGCAGCGCCCTCGGTAGCCTTGAGAGCGATATTGCCCGACATGCCGTCGGCAACAACGACATCGAAATTGCCCGAGGTGAGGTCGGTGCCTTCGCAGTTGCCCACAAAGCCCGGAACTGCGGCCTTCATAGCAGGGAAGCAGGCCTTGGTAAAGTTAGAACCCTTCTCGTCCTCGGTGCCGTTACCAAGCAGGCCCACGCGAGGATGTTCGATGCCCAGGACGACGCGGGCATAGGCGCTACCCATCTGGGCAAAACGCACCATGTCATCGACCTCGACATCGGGGTTGGCGCCCATATCGCACAGCACCGTCAGACCGCCGGCGCGATTGGGCAACGCATTGGTCAGACAGGGGCGCACCGGCTGCTTCTTGCCTTCGGCCTGATACCTAAACGGCGTCACGTATGCGGTAGCAGCGGCGGTCATGGCGCCGGTGGAGCCGGCGGAGAAGAACGCGTCCGCGTTGCCCTTTTTGATGGCGCGGCACGACAGCACGATCGACGACTTACGCTTGGTCATCACGGCGCGAATAGGATCGTCATCCATGGCGATGACGTCAGGGGCTTCCAGAGCCTCCACACGTGCATGGGCCGCGGCAAAGGGATTGACGATTTCGGCGGGGCCAACTGCCAAGACCTCGATATCGGGATCGGCGGCAAGTGCGGCCTCGATACCATCGAGAACAACCTGAGGCTTCTCGTCTCCGCCCACAACGTCTACACAAACGCGAACGTTACTCATATACATGCTCCTTATACAAAAATGGCCGACTCCTTGAGCCGGCCATTGTGGTTCCATTTGGAACGGCATCGCATCCAGAGTATACCGTTACTCGGTAACGATAACCTCGCGGTCCTTGTAGAAACCGCAGCTGGGGCACACGTGGTGCGGAAGCTTGACAGCGCCGCAACGGGGGCACGTGGACTGAGCCGCAGCCGAGATCTTCATGTTGGCGGAACGACGGGTGTGAGTGCGGATACGACCCTGCTTTTGTTTAGGTACGGGCATAGTGACCTTCCTTATGAACTATCCAGTGTGGCGATTACGCGCAAGTAGCGATACTACCACAGTTTTACTCATCGAGCTTGAGATTCTTCAATGCTGCAAATGGATTTTCCGTGGCAGCGGCCCATTCCGCCTCTGCCTGGGCGGCGCAATCGCATTGCTCGACGTTGAGATTGCAACCACAAGTGGGGCACAGACCGCGGCAATCGGGCTTGCAAAGCACCACAAACGGCGTGTCCATAACGACCGCGTCATTGATGGGCTCACCCAGATCGACGATGCGGTCCTCACCCAGGAGCTCGTAGCCGTCCTCGTAGGCCTCGGGATCCTCGGGCTCCTCAAAGAGGTAGAACTCCTCGATCTCGCCGGCGATATCAAACGAGGCGGGCTCCAGGCAACGGTCGCACTCGCCGCTGGCGTGCGCGCGGACCATGCCCGTGAGCAAGACACCGGCACCGGCATTGGTAAAGACAACGTCGTAGTCGATGCCGTCCTGTAGCTGGTACTCCTTCTCGCCCACCGTGTAGGTGGCAACATCGACCCTGCCGGTCAGCGGATACGAATCTCCAGGAAACTCGAGCTGCTCGGAAAGATCGACGGTAACGCTCGGGAACTCAGCCATTACCACTGACCATTCTGTTGGGCGGCACCCTCGTTGAGCTGCTGACGGCAACGGGTAACGGTGCCAGTCAGGCTCTTGAGGTTCTCCTCCAGATGCGTAAAGACCTGCTCTGCATAGTCCTCGGCAGCATAACGCGTCTCGCGCTCGTACTGCTGGGCACGATCGCGGATGTCGTCGGCCTGCTGCTGTGCCAAGCGGACGATCTCCTGCTCACCGGCAATGGTGAGGGCCTGCTGCTGAGCGTCGGCGATGATGGAATCGGCCTGAGCGGCGGCGGAAGCCATAAGCTCCTCGCGCTCCTTAAGGATACGGCGGGACTTCTGCCACTCCTCGGGATAGCTCATGCGGATCTCGTCGAGGATGTTGAAGAACACGTCGGCGTCGATGACCTTGAACTGAGCGTTCTTGCCGAAAGGCGGCTTGGCTTCCTCGATCAGCCCTTCGAGCTCATCGACCAAGCTGACGATCCTATCGCCAGGAAAATTCTCGCCCGGCATCCAGTCTCCTTTCATAGGTAACATATCATCGTGCTAGTTTACCACATGCCACCAGGCAATAAAAAACGTCACGAAAAGCGGTGTCTGAGCGCTTCGACCACGTTGGGCGGGACAAACGTCGATACATCGCTGCCGAGCGAGGCGATCTGGCGAACGACCGAACTCGAGATATAGCCGTACTGCGGCGCACTCATGACAAAGATGGACTCCAGCTCGTTATCCAAGCGATAGTTGAGGTCTGCCTGCTGCAGCTCGTACTCAAAGTCGGTCATGGCGCGCAGGCCCTTGACCACGGCCCCCGCCCCCTGCTCGCGAGCGAAGTCGACCAAGAGGCCGGTAAAGGGCAGGACCTCGACGCCGTCGATATCACCGAGCGCCTCACGAGCCAGCGCCACGCGCTCATCCAGCATAAACGTGGTGCCCACACCGTTTTTACCCTGCGACTCGGCGACAGCGACGATCACGCTGGGAAAGATGCGGCGGGCGCGGCGGATGACGTCGATATGGCCAAACGTGATGGGATCGAAGGTGCCCGGGACGATCACGCGGTTGATGGTGTCATTCATGGGCGTTCTCCTGAACCGTCATGGCATCGTTGTTGTGAGCATCGGTGCCTGTGCAATCTTCCTCACCATCGTCATCGCCGACCCAACGAAGCAGGTCGACCGAGGTAATGCCGTAGCGCTTCTCGCGCACGATCTCAAAGCCTGCCGGATGCGCGCCCGCATCGGCGGCGGCATGCTCAAACAGGGCATAAGCGCCAGGTGCAAGCAGACCCTGCTGAGCCAGGTTCTGCAGCAGTATCTCGACCGGCTCGGCACCAAAAGCATAGGGCGGGTCGAGCAGGACCAGATCAAAGGGGCCGCCCGGCACACGACCGCGCGAGGCGCTCGCCAGCATGTCGCCCGTTACCACGCGCCAACGCGCACGGTCATGGCAGAGCGACTCGATATTCTTGGTAATGAGCCGCGCGGCATTCCGTTCGATCTCGAACGTCGTGAGCGAGCGGGCACCACGTGAGAGCATCTCTAACCCTAAGGCGCCGGAACCGCCAAAGGAGTCCAGCACGCGGACCTCGTCCAGATCGAAGTCAAATGCCGACATGACCATAGATGCGCATGCCTCGCGCACACGATCGGTCGTGGGGCGGGTGACATCGCGACCACGGGGCTCCTCGATCTTACGACCGCGCCATTCGCCGCCGATGATTCTCATCCTCCGCTGACCTCCTTAAAAATGTGTCGATATCGCATGGCGACCGCATCGCGCAGGGGGCGCGTCGCCACGGAGTCAAGGTTGCAAGCATACCGCAAGAGCTCGATCGCGTCCAAATGGGCCCACTCGATCAGCTCCTCGTCGGCATCCAGGTCGACAAAGCGCAGAGTCACACCGCCATGCTGGCGGTACCCCAGGATTTCGCCCTCGTGGCGCAGACGAAGGTCCATCTGGGCGAGCGTAAAGCCGTCCGAGGTCTTTTCGAGCGACTGGAGACGGTCTTGCGCCGCCGAAGCGCCGCCGTTGCCCTTGGAGTGCGTCATGACCAGGCAGGTGCCCGACACGCTGCCGCGGCCCACGCGGCCGCGCAGCTGGTGCAGGGCCGCCAAGCCAAAGCGCTCACCGTTCTCGATGACCATGACGGTGGCGTTGGGCACGTCGACGCCCACCTCGACCACCGTGGTCGAAACGAGCACGTCGATCTCGCCGCGCTTGAAGGCGTCGATCACGCGATCCTTCTCCCCCGCCGGCATGCGGCCGTGAAGACGCTCGATGGTAAGCCCCGGCAACGCCAGGCGTAGGCGGTCGAGCTCGGTTGCCGTATCGTGCAGCGGCACGGGCACGGTTACGCGACCCTCGTCGTCACGGGCGATACCGGGCACATCCTCAAGCTCATCGGCCGAGTCGCTCGGCTCCACGAGCGGGCAAATCACGTAGGCCTGCTGACCCTTTTCATGCGCCTCGCGGATGGCGCCATAGGCAAGGTCGCGGCTCGACTCGGTAAGCACGCGTGTCGTCACGCCAGCGCCAGGGACGGGCCGATGGCGGATGATGCTCGTGTCCAGATCGCCGTAGACCGAAAGCGCCAGCGTACGTGGGATGGGCGTTGCCGTCATAACGAGTAGATCGGCACCAGGGCCCTTCGCACGCAGGGCGTTGCGTTGGCCGACGCCAAACCGGTGCTGCTCATCGATGACCACGAGCGACAGATGCTTGAACGCAACGTTATCCGAAAGCACCGCGTGGGTGCCAAAGAGGACATCGAGCTCGCCCGATTCCAGCTGGGCATGGATCCGCTCGCGCTCGGCCGCCGGCGTGGCGCCCGTCAGGAGCGCCCAGGTCATGCCAGCCTGCGAGAGCAAGGGGCCGGTCTTATCGGCATATTGACGCGCCAGCACGCCCGTGGGCGCCATAACGCAGGCCTGCGTGCCGCTATCGGCAGCCACAGCCAGCGCGCAGGCGGCAACAGCGGTCTTGCCGGTACCGACATCGCCCAGCAGCAGGCGGTTCATCACGCGCCCGCCATCGCACATATCGCGCAGGATATCTTGGAACGCGGCCTCCTGCTCGTCGCTCAGCGAAAACGGCAGGGCCTGCTTAAGCGCGGCCAGGTGCTCGCCCGCGGCGTGGGCATAGGGCACCACATCGACCAGGCCGCCGTCGTTGCGCAGGCGCAGCGCCAGCTGCAGGTAGAGGCACTCCCCGTAGGCAAGCCGTGCGCGCGCGATTTCGCGCTCAGCCATGCTCGAGGGAAAGTGGATCGATCGAAGGGCACGGGCATGGCTCATCAGGCGACGTTTAACGCGTAAGCGTGCCGGAATGGGATCAAAGGGATTGCCGACGGCCTCGAGCGCGCCACTTACGATACGGCGCATCCATGCCTGACTCACGCCGTCACTCACGTAATGGACCGGCAGGATAGTGCCCGCGGCGCGCCCTTCCTCAAGCTTTTCAAAGTGCGGCGAGGCCATCTGCTTAAAGCCGTAGGCAAACTCGACCTTACCCATTACGGCTAGGCGGTCGCCCTGCTTAAGCTGCTGGGCAATCCAGGGCTGGCGGAAAAAGGCGACCTGCAGCACGCCCGTCTCGTCAACGAGTGAGACCTCGGTCACCTGCATGCGCGGACGCGGCTGCTTTTGGACGATACGATCGACCGTGGCGATGATGGTACACACGGTACCGATGGGCGCCATCTCGATGGACCAGGAGCGCGTAAAGTCCAGGTATCGATGAGGGATATGGAGAAGGAGGTCCCCCACCGTCCGAATTCCCAGACGGCGAAGGGCCTCCTCACGTTTACCCGAAACATATTTGAGTCGCGCGATATCCTCGTCGAGCGCATTGCTCTGGGCAAAGCGCTCCGAGACGCGCGGCACGGAGCACAGTTCGGACATGGGCAGTTGCCTACTCGATCGAGAAGATCACGGGATAGAGCGGCTGCTCGCCACGATGGGCGTCGATCTCCAGATCGGGCTGAGCCTCCTCGATAGCGTCGACGATCTCCTGGAAGGCCTCATCGGACAGTTCCTCGCCGGCCAGAATCGTCAGCGCGTCGCCCTCCTCTTCCTCCTGCATACGGTTGATGCAATCGAGCGTGACCTGCTTCACGTCGGAGCCGACCACGTCGATGGAGCCGGCAATGATGCCCATGACGTCACCGGAGTGAATTGGCGAACCGTCGGAGGCACTGGAGTCGCGCACGGCGCGGGTGACCTCGCCATCGCGGACCTCGCTGATGGCGTCGACCATAGCGGCGACGGCATCCTCGAGCTCGGAATCGGGCAGGACCGCGAACAGCGCGGAGAAGGCCTGCGGAACGGTCTTGGTGGGAACGACGGCGACCTTCTTGTCGGTGCAGGCAGAGGCAGCGGCCTCGGCGGCCATGCGGATGTTGCCGTTGTTGGGCAGAATGATGACCGAGGTCGCGTTGACCTGGTCGACGGCGCCCAGCAGGTCTGCAGTCGAGGGATTCATGGTCTGGCCACCGGACACGATCACGTCAACGCCGAGGGACTTGAGGATGTCTGCCTCGCCGGAACCGGCGGCAACGGCGACAAAGCCCAGGGCCTTCGCGGGCTCGGCGGCCTTCTCCTGGTCCTCGTGGATCTTGGCGGTACGGTCGTGGGCCTCCATCTCCATGTTGTGGATAAAGACCTCGTAGATCTGGCCAAGCTGCAGCATGTGCTCGAGCACCAGGTTCGGGGTGTTGGAGTGCACGTGGATCTTGTAGTCGGGATATGCGCCCACGAGCAGCTCACAGTCGCCCATGGAACCCAGGAACTTAAGGCACTCGTCCTCGTCAAACGGGGCGTCGGCCTTAAAGAGGAACTCGTTGCAGTAGCGGAACTCCGAGCCCTCCCAATCGTCGTTGGCCTCGATCTCAACGCGGCCAAGAGCGGCATCGCGTGCAGAGCCAGCGGAATCGAACGTAGCGGAGAAATCCTCGACAACGGTGCTGCGACCAAGTGCTGCAGCCACAAAGTTCTCCAAGAAGATGGCAAAGCCGAAGGCGCCGGAGTCGACCACGCCGTTCTCTTTGAGGACGGGCAGCAGGTCGGGCGTGCGAGCGACGGACTGGTAGGCCTCGACGACGATGGCATCGAGCGCGTCCTCGGCCGAGAACTTCTTCTTTTCGCACTCGTCGGCCTTGGTCGAGACATCGCGCAGCACCGTGAGAATCGTGCCCTCGATGGGCTTACGGACGGCCTGGAAGGCGACCTTGACGGCGCGGCGGAAGGCGAAGGCGATGTTGGCGGACGTAATGGGCTCGTCGGCGGAGACAAGGCCCTCGGCCACACCGCGCAGGATCTGCGAGGTAATGACGCCGGAGTTACCGCGGGCGCCCATCAGGGAGCCGTGGGTGATGGCGCCGGCAATGGCCTCCATGTCGGCATCGGCGGGAAGGGCGGAGAGCTCCTTGGTCACCGAGGCGAGCGTGAGCGACATGTTGGTGCCGGTGTCGCCGTCGGGTACGGGGAAGACGTTGAGCTTATTGATCTCCTCGGCCTTGTCAGAAACGGCAGCCGCAGCGATCGGAAAACAGGTGCGAATGGTCTTTGCAATCATGGGTATTTGAATCTCCGTTTTCGGATGCTAGTTCAGACGGCTCTTGAGCGCGTCGATATGGATGCCGATCTTAAGGCTGGCGGGATCGATTTGGGCAATCTCCTGCAGGGTAAAGGCAACGGAGCTCGAAAGGTTGTGGCAGACGGACTTCATGTTGACGCCGTTCTCGAGCACGACGTGAAGATCGACCGTAAGGCCGTTCTCGTCGGCGGAGACAAGCACGCCCTTGCGGAGGCGCTGACCGGCAAGCAGGCGCACGCTCTCGGCGCCTTGGAGCTGCTCAGCCATACCGACGACGCCATAGCACGTCATCGCGGCATAACCGGCAATATCGGCAATAACGTCGTTCGAGACGCTCAGGCTGCCGTTAATGGTCTCAGACACAAGAATCTCCTTATCTGGTGCTCGCGGCACCATGTCGTGGGAGCAATCATTGCAATATTCTACAACGACCGCGCCATGTTGAGGTGGTGGGTCGCGGGATTACATCCTCGACACGAAATGTTGATATGGCAACGTTCGAGTCAAGTGGTCGCGGCATGAAAAAACCCGCCGCATAAGCGACGGGTTTTACAACCTGGCTCCCCGGGTAGGACTCGAACCTACAACAGCGCGGTTAACAGCCGCGTGCTCTACCATTGAGCTACCGAGGAATTTAAAAGCCCAGCGGAATGGGCTGAGAAATTCTGGCTCCCCGGGTAGGACTCGAACCTACAACAGCGCGGTTAACAGCCGCGTGCTCTACCATTGAGCTACCGAGGAATAGGTGCGTGCTCTCAAGCAACGAAGTTTATTATACGGACGAATCAGCTCAGGGCAAGAACTTTTTTAAGAATTTTTCCGACCTAGTCATTGGGGACGTCCCCAATGACCACATGAAAGCGCCCCCAAGCGGATGTGCTTGAGGGCGCTTCTTGCTTGCGAGGTTATGACTCGATGTAGTCCTTCAGCTTGCTGCTGCGGCTCGGGTGGCGGAGCTTGGCCAAGGTCTTGGACTCGATCTGGCGGATACGCTCGCGCGTGACGCCAAACTCGCGACCGACTTCCTCGAGCGTGCGGGGATGCCCGTCGACAAGGCCAAAGCGCAGCTCGATAACCTTGCGCTCACGATCGGCAAGCGAGTCGAGCACCTGAGTGAGCTGCTCCTGCAGCATGGAGAAGCTGGCGGCATCGGGCGGAACGATAGCCTGGGAGTCCTCGATAAAGTCGCCCAGCTGGGAATCCTCTTCCTCGCCGATGGGGGTCTCGAGCGACACGGGCTCCTGCGAGATCTTCTGGATCTCGCGGACGCGGTCGGCGCTCATGTCCATCTCGGCACCGATCTCCTCGGGGGTCGGGTCGCGACCCAGGTCCTGAAGGAGCTGGCGCTGCACGCGGACGAGCTTGTTGATAGTCTCAACCATATGCACGGGAATACGGATGGTACGGGCCTGATCGGCAATGGCGCGCGTAATGGCCTGACGGATCCACCACGTGGCGTACGTGGAGAACTTAAAGCCCTTCTGGTAGTCGAACTTCTCGACGGCGCGGATCAGACCGAGGTTGCCCTCCTGGATCAGGTCAAGGAACAGCATGCCGCGGCCGACATAGCGTTTGGCGATGGAGACGACCAGACGCAGGTTTGCGCTGATGAGTGCCTGCTTGGCTTCGAGGCCCACGTTCTCAATGCGCGTAAGACGACGCATCTCGGCACGCGTGAGCTCGAGCTCGCCGGCATCGGCAGCCTCGAGCTTCTCGGTGGCCTCGAGACCGGCCTCGATCTTCATGGCCAAATCGACCTCTTCGGAGGCGGTCAGCAGGTCGACCTTGCCGATCTCCTTGAGGTACATACGAACCGGATCGCCGGTCAGCATCACCGTGGAGGCATCGATGCCACGCACGCGGGAGCGTGAACGGGACGTGCGCACGGTGCGCTTCTTCTTGCTCTTGGAAGAACCCATCTCGGCATCGGCCTGACGGGCCATCTTGAGCTCGTGATCGTCGAGCGAGCCGGAATCGTGCTCGTCGTCGTCATCGAAATCGTCGGTATCGGTATCGTTATCGTCATCGTCGACGTCCATGGGGGCGTCGTCGTTACCGCTCGCGGAGATAATCTGGATGCCGCTGTTGCGCAGCGCGGAATACACCGCGGTGAGCTGCTCGTCAGAAACATCGATATCCTTCAGGGCGACCTGAATCTCGTCCTCGGTTACCGAAGTCCTGTTTGAGCCGTTGCCCATGAGCTTTGCAACGTAGGATTCCAGCCCAGTACCCGTGCTCTCAGTCTTTTTTGGCACAGATTCTCCCTTCATAGTCCACAGGACTCAATACTTTAGCACACACATAGGCGTCTATACCCAAAAAGAGGACTGGATATAGGCGAGAATACGCTGGTTGACCACAACATCTAGGCCTGTTCGGTGCCTGCGGCCTCCAGACCGATCAAACGGAACGGGTCCGCCACGCCGCCGATAGACTTTTGCAGCTCGCGTTGACGCTGCGAATCCTGCGCGGCCTGCACGGTCAACGCGCGACGGGCCTCATCATCGAGCGAACGGTCCTGGCGCAGCTTGGCCTGTGCGGCACGCATGCGGCGCTTGATGGTGTAGAGCTCGAGCGTATCGAGCATGAACACGATGTTCGTCTCGGTGGGGTGCTTGCTCGTCGCGGAGATGCGCCCGGCACTCACAAGCGTTGCCGCCTCGGGACAGACCGAGCGCGCCGCATCCATGCAGGCTGCAGGATCGGTTCCCGGCGGCGTTGCCAGAACGGCCCATGCGATGGACTCGTGACGTGGGTCAACCCACTCGATAGAGCAGATGCGGTCGGCATACGTGCGGAACAGGTCGGGGTAGCTCGTGAGCATCGTCAACAGCTCGCGCTCCCCTGCCAAGGACTTGCGCTCAAGATCAGTAAGAACCATCGGCGCCGCCGCAGCCGGAGCGCCCGAACCATCAGTCACAGGCACAGCACCCATACCATCAGGCACATCGATCGGCGGCAGGTCGTCGACGACCTCCACGGGCGCGGCACCGTAGGCATCGAGCGGGACGTAGTCATACGGCTCTTCTTCGACCGGCGCGGACACCGGCGGCGTCGCGCCCGATGCCCAAGCACCGCGAGATGCCCCCTGCGAACCAGACGTCCGACCGCCCGCGCTACCAGAGCGCTCGGCTTGCGCCCGCTGGCGTTCATAGTTCTGCTCACGACGTCGTTCCGCATCTTCGCGCTTGGCGACATCGCGAAACACGCGACCCGAACTCGCGCGAACCGTCTCCAGATCCAAACCCAGCAGATCGGCAATCTGGATAAAGTATGTGTCGATCATATAGCTATCGCGCAGCGGATAGATAAGCGTCAGCGCATCTTCCAGCGCCTTGGCACGACCGCCCGGCGTGGTGATGTCACTCGACTCCTGCAGCGAACGGTAGACAAAGTCCATGAGCGGCTCGGCAGCGTCGATGCGCGCCTGAAGCTCCTGTCCACCATGCGCCGTGATGAACTCCATGGGGTCGTTGCCGTCGGGCAGCACCACGCAGCGCAGGTCCATCGAATCCTGCTCGATAAATTGAATCGCGCGACGGGCGGCCTTCTGGCCCGCGGCATCGCCATCGAACATATACACGATACGCTTGGCAAAGCGGGTGAGCGTCTTGACGTGATGCTCCGTGAGCGCGGTGCCCAGCGTGGCGACAACGTTTTTGATCCCCGCCTCCCAGCAGGCGATACAATCGGTATAGCCCTCCACCACGATGGCCGTATCCTGCGCGACGATAAACTCCTTGGCCCAGTTAAAGCCATAGAGGTTTCGCTTTTTATGGAACACGCTCGTCTCGGCGGTGTTGAGGTACTTGGGTTGGCCGTCACCCATGATGCGCCCGCCAAAGGCAATGTTGTGACCCTGCTCGTCAAAGATGGGAAACATCACGCGGTCGTAAAAGCGGTCGGCAAGCTGCCCGCGCCCGCGGCTCACGGCAACGTTGGCATCGATCATCTCCTGCGGGGTAAAACCCGCCTGGGACAGGTGCGATACCAGCGCGTTGCGACCCGGCGCAAAGCCCAGGCAGTAGCGGCGGCAGACGTCGCCACCCATGCCGCGGCTGGCAAAGTACTCGCGCGGACGGCCGTCCTTACCGCGCATAAGCATGGTGTGGTAGAACTGGGCGGTCTCGGCGCACAAATCGTAGATGCGGGCACGCTTGGTACCGCGCTCACGGCGATCTCCGGAGTCATGCAGCTCAATACCCGCGCGATCGGCCAAATAACGGATTGACTCGGGAAAGCTCAGGTTCTCGCGCTTCATGATATAGGTGAAGACGTCGCCACCCTCGCCGCAGCCAAAGCAGTGCCAGACCTGCGTGGCGGGGATAATGTGGAAGGACGGCGTCTTTTCGCCATGAAAGGGGCAGCAACCCCAAAACTCATGGCCGCGGGGCTTGAGCTCAACCGTTTCCTGCACGATGGCAACCAGGTCAGACGCAGCGCGTACCTGGTCTTTTTCCTCATCGCTAATCACGGATGCTCACCCCCTGCTTGCCCAAGTTGTGACGAATGTCCTCGATATTACCCTCGACGGTCGCGATCAACTCATCCAGCGAATCGAACACGCGCGACGGACGCAGCCAACGCGTAAACGCCAGCGAAACAGAAGAGCCGTACAGGTCGCCCGTATAACCAATTAAATTAGCCTCGAGATGCGCCGAAGCGACATCGTCGGCATACGTCGGCGGCAGTCCGACGTTCACGGCAGCGGGCCACGCGGTGTCATCGACCAGCACCAGACCCTCATACACGCCATCGGCAGGCACCTGAATACCGTCGGGAACCTGCAGGTTTGCCGTGGGAAAGCCCATGCCAGAACCCTCGTGACGGCCGCGAATAACACCGCCACGCACCATATACGGACGGCCGAGTAACTCAGCAGCAAGCTCCACATGGCCCTGTCCCAGCTCATGACGAATGCGGGTGGCGCAAATGGCCTCACCGCCCTCGCAAAGCAAGTCGTGCCCGTATACGTCAACGCCGCGCTCGGCACCCCAGGCGCGCATCTCGTCAACACCAGAAGCACCGCCACGACCCAGCCTAAAGTCGCTGCCAACGCGAATCGATCGAATGTCGACCAGACGCGACACCAGCGAGAGAAAAGCAACATGGTCAAGCGCCGCAACCTCAGGCGTAAAGGGAACGGCCACCACCGCATTGACCCCAGTTTGAGCCAGGGCATGCAGACGGTCGGCCGTCGTCATCAGTTTTTGAGCGGGCGAAGGGCTCACCACGACGTCCGGGTCGGGATCGAAGGTAACTACGACCGCCTTGCAGCCATGGGCACGGGCATCACGGACAAGCGCCGCAATGAGCTCCTGGTGTCCACGGTGAACGCCGTCGAACACGCCGATGGCAATCGATGCGGCACCCAGGTGCTCACACTTATCAAACACATCGGCAGTAACGATGCGAGCCTCGTCCGACTCGCCCGCGAAAAAGATACGCGCGAGCTCGCGAACGGACAACATCATCGAACACCGCCGATTGCCTGCGGAAACACGTGCTCCATGACAAAGCGGCCACCCTCAATGCGGGCGAGCGCCTTGAGTCCCCCATCGAGCACCAACGCAAACGGCGCCTTCGAGGCATCGAAATCGGCAAGCGCACGCTCAACGGGAATGCGTCGGCCGCAAAGCAGGTCGTCGGCAAGATTGCCCGGCAAGTCAACACGCGTGGCGCCCAGGGCCGCAATGGGATCCAGGGCAAAGCCAGCCGCGGACTCGGGAGAAAGCTCCTCGATCGCATGACAAGCGCCAATGGAAACAACACCGGAGGCCGTGCGGCGCAGCGCGGAAATGTGCGCGGCGCTGTCGCAGGCGCGGCCCAGGTCGCGAGCGAGCGCTCGGATATAGGTGCCCTTACTCACCGAAAACGCCACGGTCCAAACGCACGAATCGCCCTCGCCGCTCACGGCAATCAGGTCGGCGGAGTACACCTCGACCGGACGCGGGGGCAGCGACACGGCATTGCCCTCGCGCGCAGCCTTATAGGCGCGCACGCCGTTGACCGAAATGGCCGAAAACGCCGGCGGCACCTGCATCTGCGGGCCCAACATGGTGCACAGGCGCTCGCGGGCATAGGACGGATCGCGCAGCTCGGCGGCTATGGGCACCGTGCGGACGGCCTCGCCTTCCGCATCATCGGTATTGGTCTCGACGCCAAACGAGATGTCGGCGACGTAGCTTTTGGTATCGAGGGTAAGCATGCCCAGCAGACGCGTTGCCTGGCCCACGCCCACCACCATGACACCTGATGCCATGGGATCGAGCGTTCCGGCATGACCGACACGCCGCTCATGGAGGGCGCGTCGGCATTGCGAAACCACGTCGTGGGACGTGCAGCCCACCGGCTTATCGACGGCGAGCAGCATATTAAGTTGAGAAGGTGTACGACGAGCCATGTACCATCCAAAAAGTTAGAGCTCGACGGTCACCGAAGCGGGATCCTCCCCTACCAGCTCGGCCAGCATGGGAAGTGCCGCGGTGAGCGTCTCGGAAATCGTTCCGGCGTTGGTAAAGCCGGCGGCAGCGTGGTGCCCACCTCCGCCAAAGTTGGCCGCAATCTCGGAAACATCAAGATCGCCCTTGGAGCGCAGGTTGCCGCGCACCTTGGTATCGCCCTCGATGCCCTTAAGGAACAAGCAGACCTCGACGCCCATCACCGCGCGCACCACATCGACCAGGCCGTCGCACTCGTCCGAGGTGACGCCGCAGTCCTTAAGGTCGCTCTCGTACGCGTAGCTATACGCCACGCGCCCGTGCGCAACCGTCTTGATGCGACCCATGACGATGGACTTGAGGTGCAAGAACTCGACACGCATGCTCTGATAGACCTCGAGCGCGACGCGCGCCGGATCGGCACCGTGCGCCACCAGACGCGAGGCGGCATGAAACGCGGCGGCGTCGGCGTTCTGATACTGAAAACGACCGGTATCGGTGACCAGGCCGCACAGCAGGCAGGTCGCGATGCTGTCGCTTGCGGTAATGCCACAATCGGCCAAAAAGCGGTCGATAATCATGGCGCAAGCAGCGGCATTGACGCACCTAAGGCTGACCTCGGCAAACTCCTCGCGTGCCGGGTGATGGTCAAAGCATGCCACGTGAGCCGAACGACGCAGCACCTCGGCGGAATTATTGAGGCGCTCGACGACCGGCACGTCCACCGAGATGAACAGGTCCGGGTTGCCAGTGTAGGCAGAGGCCGGCACCAGCAGATCGGCACCCTCCATAAAACGGTAGATGCGCGGAACGGGATCGTCGTCTGCCAGCAGCAGGGCGATGTCCTTGTCGGGGAACACCTTCATAAGCGAAAGGCCCAGGCCCAACACGGAGCCCAGGGCATCGCCGTCGGGAGAGGTGTGACCCGAGATCGCAATGGAGGACGCACCCTCGATAAGCTCGAGGATGCGTCGTTTAATATCTGCAGACTCGCACGAGGCGAGATCGGCGGAATTAGTCATCTAAAGCTGCCTCCTGGGCGGAATCCGCAATTGGGTAGCCGTCCTCGTCCTTTTCGATCGCAAGCGTGGCCGGAACGTTTTCCAGCGCACGCGTGATGCGCTCGGCCTCATCGGTCGAGCGATCGATGCGAAAATCGAGCTCGGGCGTGACGCGCCAATCGAGCGAGCGAGCCAACAGGCTGCGAATACGGCCCTTGGCGCTTGCAAGCGCCTCCATGACCTCATCGTAGCGGCTCACGTCGCACGACACGTACACGCGCGCGAACGAACGGTCCACCGCGACCTCGACCGCGGTCAGGGTAACCAGGTCGAGACGCGGATCGGAAACCTCAAAGAGCAGGATATAACCGAGCTTCTCGCGAAGCTGCTCGCCCAGACGGCGGGTCGCCTGCGTTTGCTTCATAGCGCTACCCCCTACTCGGTACGGGCAACCTGGTCGATGCGGTAACCCTCGATCTGGTCGCCGGGCTTGATGTCCTGGAAGTTCTCCAGGCCAATACCGCCCTCGGAACCGCTCTTGAGGCTCTTGGCCTCGTCCTTGTAGTGGCGCATCGAGGCGATCTTGCCATTGAAGACCACGATGCCGTCGCGCACCAGGCGCACGGAATCGGTCGCGGCGATCTCGCCCTCCTCGACGCGGACACCGGCGGCGATGCCGACTTTGGGCACCTTGAAGGTGTCCAGGACGGTCGCGGTACCCGTGGAGACCTCGACCTCGGTGGGCTTGAGCATGCCGATGCGGGCGGCGTCGAGCTCCTCGAGGCACTTGTAGATAACGTCGTAGCAACGGATCTCGACGCCCTCGCGCTCGGCAGCGGAGCGGGCCTTGCCGTCGGGACGCACGCCAAAGCCGATGATGATGGCGTTGGAGGCGTCGGCCAGGACGACGTCGGTCTCGTTGATGGCACCGACGGCGGAGTGGATCGTGTTGATGCGGACCTCGGACTGATCCATCTTGTCGAGCGAGTCCTGAAGGGCCTCGATGGAACCCTGGACGTCGGCCTTGATGATCAGGTTGAGCTCCTTGACCTCGGCGTCGGCGATGGTCTCGAAGAGGTTCTCGAGCGTGACGTGCTTCACGCGGCTCTGCTCCTCGATACGGGCCTTGAGCGAGCGCTCATCGGCCAGGGCGCGAGCCTCGCGCTCGTCCTCGAACACGCGGAACTCGTCGCCGGCGTTGGGCACGGACTGCAGGCCCAGGATCTCGACGGCGTCGGAGGGGCCAGCCTCGGTGACGGCGTTGCCCTTGGGGTCGAGCATGGCGCGGACGCGGCCGTAGGTAAGGCCGGCGACCAGCGTATCGCCCACGTGCAGGGTACCGCGGGTCACGAGAACCGTGGCAACAGAACCGCGGCCCTTGTCGAGCTTAGCCTCGAGGACGTTACCGGAGGCAAAGGTGTCGGGGTTGGCCTTAAGCTCGAGCACGTCGGCCTGGAGCAGCACGGTCTCGAGCAGGTCGTCGATACCGATCTTCTGCTTGGCCGAGATGTTGACGAACATGTTCTGTCCGCCCCACTCCTCGGGGATGATGCCGTACTCGGTGAGCTCCTGGCGCACGCGGTCGGGGTTGGCGCCCGGCTTATCGATCTTGTTGACGGCGACGACGATGGGTACGCCGGCGGCCTTGGCGTGGTTGATCGACTCGACGGTCTGGGGCATGACGCCGTCGTCGGCAGCCACGATCAGAATGACGATGTCGGTCACCTTGGCGCCACGGGCACGCATAGCCGTAAAGGTGGCGTGGCCCGGGGTATCGATGAAGGTGATCTTGCGGTCGTTGATCATGACCTGCGAAGCGCCGATGGCCTGCGTAATGCCGCCCGCCTCGCCGGCAGCAACGCCGGTGTGACGGATGGCGTCGAGCAGCGACGTCTTGCCATGGTCGACGTGGCCCATGACGGTGACGACCGGGGCGCGCGGCTTGAGGTCGGCGGGATCGTCGTAGAACGAGAAGGTGTTCTCCTCCTCGGGGGTGATGATCTTGATCTGACGGCCCAGGTCGTCGGCAACGAGCTCGACAAGGTCGTCGGACATGGACTGCGTCATCGTGAGCGGAGTACCCAGCAGGAACAGGCGCTTGATGATGTCGTTGGCCGGAACGTCGAGCGCCTCGGCAAGTTCCTGAACGGTAACGCCCTGGGAGACCTTGATGGCGTCGAGGTCCTCGGGGTTCACGCCCTGGGCCAGCGCCTCCTCTATCTTGCGCTCCTCCTGAGCCTTGGCAGCCTCGCGCTCGCGCTTCTCCTTGCGCTTCTTGCGGCGACCGGTGGACTCGCGAGAGGCCTCCTCGACGGCGGCACGAGCCTCCTCGAGCACCTTCTCGCGGCTGTACTCCTCGGCCTCGCGAGCCATGCGGCTGTAGTGGTCCTCTTCGTTGTTGTGACCGCCCTTGCGCTTCTTGCCCTTGCCCTGCTTGTCGGGGTTGGGGAAGTCCATGCCGGCAGCGACGTTGTTGCTGGCGTTGGTGCGATGGCTGTGCGGACGGCTCTCGGAGGCGTTGCGCTCGGAGTTGTTGTCGGAAGCGTTGCGATCGTTACGACGGCCACCGCGGCGGTCGTTGTTGCCGCCACGACGGTTACCGCGCTCGGCGGCGCGCTCGGCCTTGGCCTTGTCCTCGGCGTCCTTCTTCTCCTTGAGCACGGTCTCCTGTGCGGCGATCTGGTCGAGCAGCGAACGGAAACGCGAACCGGAGTCGGAAGCGGGAACGGCGCGGCGCTGGGCCTCGCGGGCAGCCTCCTCCTTCTCGCGGGCAAGGCGCTCCTGCTCGGCCTTCTTCTTGGCCTCGGCCTCGGCGCGGGCAGCCTCCTCGGCAGCCTGGGCTGCAGCAAACTGGCGACGCTCCTCCTCGCGGGCCTTCTCGGCGGCGATGCGCTCGCGCTCGGCCTCGGCGGCGCGAGCGGCCTCCTCGGCGGCAGCTGCCTGCTCCTCGGCCTGCTTGGCGGCCTCGACTTCCTGGGCGCGGGCCTCGATCACCGAGGCGAGCTGCTTGCGGACCATGGCGACATAAGCGTCCTCCAAGGTGGAGGAAGCGGACTTAGCGGGAATCTTCATATCGGCGAGATGACCCATCAGTTCCTTGGAGGTCATGCCGAACTCTTTGGCCAGGGTGGACACACGGACTTTTGCCATATGACTTCACCTACCCTTTCTGGCACCTTGGGTGCCTAGAGACTGAACGAGCGTGGGAGACGCGCCGGGACCCGCCCGGCGCAAGCGCGCGCTAGATCAGGTCCTCCGTATCATCGAAGGCGTCGGTGTCGTGGACACCGCAGAATCGGGAGCCGGGACGAGCCTGGTTGCGGCACTGGATGCCGTCCTCGGACACGTACTCGCAGCGGCGGACGTCCTCGTCCTCCTCGTCACCGATCAGGTCGGCGGCGGGCTCCTCGTGAACGGGAACGTTCTTGAGGATGTCGGCGGCAAGCGTCTCGGACTTGATGTCGATGTGCCAGCCGGTCAGGCGCGCGGCGAGGCGGGCGTTCTGGCCCTCCTTGCCGATGGCGAGGGACAACTGGTCGTCGGGCACGATGACGCCGGCGTAGGCCTTCTCCTCGTCGATGAGGACGCGGGTGACCTTAGCGGGCGACAGGGCGTTGGCGACGTAGACGGCAGGATCGGCATCCCACAGGATGACGTCGACGCGCTCGCCACGGAGCTCGCCCACGACAGCGCGGACACGGCTGCCCTTGGGGCCGACGCAGGCGCCCACGGGATCCAAACGGTCGTCGAGCGAGTGAACGGCGACCTTGGAGCGCTGGCCGGGCTCGCGGGAGATCGACTTGATCTGGACGGTGCCCTCATAGATCTCGGGCACCTCCTGCTCAAACAGACGACGCATGAGCTCGGGGTGGGTACGGGAGATGACAATCGGCGGACGGCTGTGCTCGCCACGAACCGGCTGCAGGTTGGAGTTGGGGTCGCGAACGTCGATGATCACGGCCTTGATGTGCTGGTTGTGCAGGTAGCGCTCGCCCATCGGACGCTCGTTGCGCTCGTTCTCGTAACGGCGCTGGTCGAAGTGCGGAAGCTCGGCCTCGACGCCCTCGCGAATCTTGACGATCGTGAAGTCGGGCGTGGACTGCAGCACGGTACCGCTGATGAGGTCACCGATGCGGCCGGAGAACTCCTCGTAGATCTGCTCGCGGGCGGAGTTGCGCACGATGGCGTTGATCTCGGCCTTGGCGTGCTGGGCGGCGATGCGGCTCGTGTTCTTGGGGGTGACGTCGATCTCCTCGAACTCGGTGAAGTTGCCCTCCTCGTCCATGGAATCGTCGATCGGCTCCAGGCGGTAGACGTAGATCTTGCCGGTGGTGCGGTCGATGGTCACCTTGGCGCCCCACTCAAGATGCAGGATCTCGGCATAGCTCTTGGCGAGCGACTGCTCCAGGCGGTCGATCAGGTAGAGCTGGTCGATGTGCTTCTCCTGGCAAAGCTCCATCAGGGCGGACATCATGTCGGATGCTGCCATCTTACTTTCCTTCCTTCGCGGGCTTGAAGTCGTAGGTGGGCTTCAACTTGCACTTTTTAACATCAGAGAAATCGAGGGTAACGGACTCGCCGCCCTCGAGCTCAAGGGTCACGTTCGTCTCGGTGGCGGCGGCAATCTTGCCGGCGTACTTGCGACGGCCCTCGGTGGCGGTGGAGGTGAGCTCACAGTTTTCGCCCACAAAGCGGGCAAAGTCACTCGGGCGGCGCAGCGGGCGCGCCATACCCGGGCTCGACACCTCGAGCGTATAGCTCGAAGAGATGGGGTCGAGCTCCTCAATTACATCGCCGACCCACTTGGTGTTGGCCGTGACGTCGTTGAGCGACAGGCTCTGACCCTCGGCACCCTCGATACGCACGCGCACGCAGGGGGCCTTGGTGGCACCCACGAGCTCGACGTCGACGATGTCGACATCGTGCTGGGGGGCGACGGCCTCGAGCGCGTCGATGATCGCCTGCTCGGTCTTGGTCTTGACCATTGCGGCACCTCCATCCATACAAAAAAGAAGCGGGGCCGAAACCCCACTTCTTTCAATTACAACTTCATTTGCAAGCAAACTATAACAATAGCTGCGGAAACGTGCAAGCACAGTACGAATCTGCAGGTCAGCGTGCGCACAGCTTCTCCACAAGAATAGGACAATTGACCGCAGACATCAGGGCAGGTACATGAAAAACGAGGGACGACCCAACCGGATCGCCCCTCGTCTTTTATGCGTCAGTTAAGCGCGCAATGCTTACTTGACCACCAGGTTGACCAGCTTGCCGGGCACGCAGATGGCCTTGACGACCGTCTTGCCCTCAAGCCACTTGGCGACGGCTTCCTCGGCGGCAGCCTGCATATCCTCATTGGAGGCATCACGGGCGACGTCGACGCGGCCGCGGACCTTGCCGAGCACCTGCACGACGATCTGCACCGTGTCCTCGATGGACTCGGCCAGGTCGAACTCGGGCCAGGCGGCGGTGTAGGCGTTGCCCTCGCAGCCGAGTGCCTCGTGCCACAGCTCGTCGGCCCAGAACGGGCAGATGGGGGCGAGGACGCTCACGATATCCTTGGCCACGCCGTAGCACAGCGCCTTGTCGCGGGCGGTACCCTCGGTAGCGTTGAGGTAGGCGCTCGCCGCGTTGACGAGCTCCATGACGGCCGAGATCGCGGTGTTGAACTGGCCGCGATCGAAGTCCTCGGTGCACTTGGCGATAGTGCGGTGACGCTCGCGGTAGAGCTTCATCGCGGTCTCGTCGAGCGCGGACTTGTCGAAGGCCACGTTGGCGTCACCCGACTGGACGAGCTGCCACACGATACGCCAGGCGCGTTTAATGAAGCGGTTGGCGCCCTCAACGGCCTTGGGATCCCAGTCGAAGTCCTTCTCGGGCGGGGCGATAAACAGGATCGCCAGACGCATGGTGTCGGCGCCGTAGGGCTCGATGACCGAGCTCGGGGGCACGACGTTGCCCTTGGACTTGGACATGGTGTCGCCGTTTTCGTCCTTGACCATGCCCTGGCACAGCAGGTTGGTGAAGGGCTCGTCAACGCTCAGCAGGCCCAGGTCGCGCAGTGCCTTGGTAAAGAAGCGACTGTAGAGCAGGTGCAAAATGGCGTGCTCGATGCCGCCGATGTAGTTATCGACGGGCATCCAGCGATCGGCGGCCTCGCGGGAGAAGGGCAGCTCGGTGTTGTGCGGATCGGTATAGCGCAGGTAATACCAGCTGGAGCAGGTAAAGGTGTCCATGGTATCGGTCTCGCGCTTGGCTGGGCGACCGCAGACCGGGCAGGTGGTCTCGTAGAACTCCTTGCACTCGGCGAGGGTCTCGCCGGCGCCCAAGTCCAGGTTCTCGGGCAGCGTCACCGGCAGCTGATCCTCGGGCACGGGCACGATGCCGCAGTGCTCGCAGTGAATGGCCGGGATGGGGTTGCCCCAATAACGCTGGCGGCTGATGAGCCAGTCGCGCAGACGGAACTCGACCTTGCGACGGCCGCAGCCCATGGCCTCGAGGTCGGCCACGATGGCAGCCTCGCCCTCGGAGTGCTTGCCGCCGCGCATGCCGGTGTACTTGCCGGACTGGACGAGTGTGCCCTCAGCAGCGTGGGCGCAATCCCAGTCGACGGTCTCGGCATGGAAGGTATCGATGGTCTCACCGCTGGCCTCGACGGCAGCGCGGTCGTCATCGTCCAGGATGATCGGCACGATGGGCAGGTCGTACTTACGGGCAAACTCAAAGTCGCGCTGGTCGCCGCAGGGAACGGCCATGACGGCGCCGGTGCCGTAGTCGGCAACGACATAATCGGCAACCCACACGGGGACCTTCTCGCCGTTGACGGGGTTCACCACGTAGCGACCGGTAAAGGCACCGTGCTTCTCGAGGGTGCCCTGGGCACGCTCGACCGCAGAGATATGCTTGGAGTCCTCGACGATCTTGGTGACGGCCTCCTCGTACTCCGTGCCCTCGACGAGCTCGTGCAGGCGCGCGTACTCGGGAGCCAGGACAAAGAAGGAGACACCGAAGAGCGTGTCGGCACGCGTGGTGAAGACGGTGATCTTACCCTCGTCGCCCTCGATGGGCTCGCCATCCTGGTCGCACAGGGTAAAGTCGACCTCGGCGCCCTCGGAGCGACCGATCCAGTTGGCCTGCATCTGCTTGACGCGCTCGGGCCAGCCGGGGAGCTTCTCCAAGTCGTCGAGCAGCTCCTGAGAGTACTCGGTAATCTTGTAGTACCACTGCTCAAGGTCGCGCTTCTCGGGCTCGGTGCCGCAGCGCCAGCACTTGCCCTCGGTAACCTGCTCGTTGGCCAGAACGGTCTTACAAGTGGGGCACCAGTTGACCGGGTTCTTCTTGCGATAGACCAGGCCCTTTTCCCACATCTTCTCAAAGATCCACTGACCCCAGCGGTAGTAGTCGGGGCTGCAAGTCTTGACCATGCGATCCAGATCGTAGGAGAAGCCCATGCGCTTCATCGTGGCGAGCGCCTGGTCCATGTTCTTATACGTCCAGGCGGCAGCCTGCGTGTTGTGCTTGATGGCGGCGTTCTCGGCAGGCAGGCCAAAGGCGTCAAAGCCGATGGGGTGCAGCACGTCGTAGCCGCGCATGCGGGCCTGACGGGCCATGGCATCGCCGATGGTATAGTTGCGCGCGTGGCCCATGTGCAGGTCGCCCGACGGATACGGGAACATCTCGAGCACATACTTCTTGGGCTTGCTCTCGTCGGTGTCGACGGCAAAGAGGTTGGAGTCCTCCCAGGCCTTCATCCACTTGGACTCAATGGCCTGCGCGTCGTAGGCAGGGATCTCGTCCTTATGATCTGTGCAATCGCACATATCAGCTCCTTTAATCTTAGCTGGGGTCGGGCGGCTTGGCTTTATTCGCTACTGCGGACAGTCCTGCGCAAGACGAAGAGCACATTAAGTGCTCTTCTTTGCGTGCGGAACTTGTAGCGAACAAAGCCAAGCCGCCCGACCCTAAGGTTAACTTGACTGATGATAGCAAATACGACAAGCGAGATGCCTGCGACTTGCGGGCATCTCGCTTTATCTAAATAACGTGGTTGAAACTCAACCTTTATGTGAGGCTCTTACCTTATCGATAAGATACGGACTGCTGAGAATCCTTCACGACTACATCGTGGGCGCCGCCTTCGACGATCGAGGTCGAGCTCACCAGGGTCAGGCGTGCCTTTTCCTGAAGCTCGGGGATCGAGAGGGCACCGCAGTTGCACATCGTGGACTTGACCTTGTAGAGCGTGCCGCCCACGCCGTCTTTGAGGGAGCCGGCATAGGGAACATAGGAGTCGACGCCCTCGACGAAGCTGAGCTTCGCGGCGCCGCCCAGGTCGTAGCGCTGCCAGTTGCGGGCACGCGCAGAGCCCTCGCCCCAGTACTCCTTCATGTACTGACCGTTCACGTTGACGCGCTCAGTCGGGCTCTCATCAAAGCGGGCGAAGTAGCGGCCCAGCATCATAAAGTCGGCGCCCATGGCAAGGGCGAGCGTCATGTGGTAGTCGTAGACGATGCCGCCGTCGGAGCACACGGGCACGTAGACGCCGGTCTCCTCGTAGTACTCGTCGCGAGCACGGCAGACATCGATCAGCGCGGTGGCCTGGCCACGGCCGATACCCTTGGTCTCACGGGTGATGCAGATGGAGCCGCCGCCGATACCGACCTTGATGAAGTCGGCACCACAGTCGGCCAGGAAGCGGAAGCCCTCGGCGTCGACGACGTTACCGGCACCAACCTTGACGTCCTCGCCGTAGTTGGCGCGGATCCACTCGATAGTGCGCTTCTGCCACTCGCTGAAGCCCTCGGAGGAGTCGATGCACAGAACGTCGGCACCGGCCTCGATGAGCAGCGGCACGCGCTCGGCATAGTCGCGGGTGTTGATACCGGCGCCGACCATGTAGCGCTTGTCGTTATCGAGCAGCTCGTTGGGGTTGGTCTTGTGGCTATCGTAGTCCTTGCGGAAGACGATGCCCATGAGGTGATCGTTATCGTCGACGATGGGCAGGGCGTTGAGCTTGTTGTCCCAGATGACGTCGTTAGCGACCTTGAGGCTGATGTTCTTGTCGCCCACGATGAGCTGCTCGCGCGGGGTCATGAACTCGGAGACCTTCTTCTGGTGGTCATCGCGGCTGGGACGATAGTCACGGCTGGTGACGATGCCCAGGAGCTTACCCTTGGGAGTGCCGTCGTCGGTAACCGGCATGGTGGAGTGACCGGTCTTCTCCTTGAGCTCGATGACCTGCTCCATGGTCATGTCGGGGGTCAGCGTGGAATCGGACTGAACGAAGCCGGCCTTGTGATCCTTGACGGCCTTGACCATGGCGGCCTCGGACTCGGCGCTCTGGGAACCGTAAATGAAGGACAGGCCACCCTCGGTAGCGAGCGCGACACCCATGTCGACGCCCGAGACGGACTGCATGATGGCGGAAACCATGGGGATGTTCAGGGTGATTGCCGGCTTCTCACCGCGCTTGAAGCGGGTTAGCGGCGTCTTAAGAGAGACGTTGTTGGGGATGCACTGCGAGGACGAGTAACCAGGGACCAGCAGATACTCCGAAAACGTGTGGGACTCACCGGGAAAGAACGTAGCCATGTTTCTCCTTTTTCCATGCGACCGGCCGGCTGCAGGCCTCGTAGGACCCAGCCCAACCTTGGGCGCCCAATACTGGGGAAGTATCTTAACGCACTTTGACTGCTACAATGCATGATTTAAGAAGAGCACACGAGGGTTTGACGCAGGCTTTGCGTTTGCCCAGCAAACACTTTAGCGGGGAGACGCGGAGCACATGGAGTACAAGACGACGGCAAAGTTGGTCATTCAAGCGTGCGACAAAGACCTGCCGGGCGTGTTCGGCCACGGCTGTGTCTTGCTGCTGCAGGGCATCGCCCGCGAGCACTCGCTCAACCGCGCCGCCAAGAGCATGGGCATGGCGTATTCCAAAGCCTGGCGCATTGTGAACGAGGCGGAAGGACAGCTGGGCTGCAAGCTCATCGAGCGCGACGGCGCCCGCGGATCATCGCTCACCCCCGCCGGCGAGCGAGCCATAGCGGCGTACGAGGAGCTGCAGGCCGACATCAACAACGTCATCGCCACCAAAGCCAACGACCTCATCGCCAGCATCAAAGAGTAGCTAACTTGCGAAGGGCGTTGTCTAGGGTGGACGCTACAACCAGGGGATCGTCGGTACCGGCGAAGAGGCGGATGGTGCTCCCCTGCTTACCGCGTGGAGCCGAAAGGCGCGTCGTTGCGCCGCCGGCGGGTGATGTGCGGAACTCCCCCGGCAATGTGTCGAACAGCTCACCCGCACTTCGCTCGATAAGGTCAAACTCAACTGCCGGGCCAAAGCCGTGCTCGAGGATTCCCGTTGCAACCGCATGATCGGGATGCGAACCCAGCCCTGGATAGCGCACGTTGCGCACCATCTCGTTGGCAGCCAGATACTCGGCCAGTGCACGTGCGCGGTCGAAGTGAGCCTGCATGCGAGCATCGAGCGAGTCCAGCCCGCGCTCCAGCACGTCGGCCTCGTCAGCAGTCAAATCAAGCTTGGCCAAGCCACAGCCCTCAAGCAGGGCATGCGTGCACTCGGCAGCTGCATCCACACGATGGCGCTTGAGCTGCGAGCGCGCCACCGAGACGGCGACGAGCTTGCGCGGAGCTTCGCCGGCACACACGCGATCGAGCGCCTCGAGCGACAGCGCAGCACCCAGCCGCAGCGGATCGCAGCCAAAAGCCGACGCCACGGTGTTGTCCACAACCAGCAGCGCATGAGCCTCACGCGCCGCCCGACCCAGCGCGCGCAAATCGGGAACACGCAGGCCAAAGCCGCCGATTGAATTCACAAACCACCACAGGTGCGGCACCTCGGCATCAAACGCGGTGGCAAAACCCTCGGACGCGGCGGCAAACGCCGCAACCGACGGCTCCCCCACGAGCACAACGTCGCAGGCATCAAAGCCGCGCGCAAACGCATCGGCAAAGTCATCCGCAAAGGCCACCAGGCGGTCACCGGGACGCACAATACCCAGCAGCGACAGAGCCGCCGGCACATGCGAGGCCGCAACAAGGCACGTTTCACGTGCGCCGGCCCTTACGGCCCAGGTCTCTTCAAGCTGCTGCACATCCACGCGACACCGCTCCTTAAATAAAACTGAACCAAACTAGCCGTGATATTCGCCGTTGTACTGGATGAGCGTCAGGTCCTCAACGCCGTCGAGCGCGCGAATCGCATCGGCGTAGGGCATATCCACACCGTCCGAGAACACCTCGACGGCCATCTCGACCTTGTCACCGCGCATGGTCTTGGACTTGACGGAAAACTTGGTGCGCCCAAATGCACGCACGATATCGTCGCCGGTGGTCTGACCCGTGTAGTGGATGACCATCATGTACACGCGCGCCTTGTCCTGGTGGCTCGCAAAGCCGGCAATCATCACCACGATCACCACCGCCGTGAGCCCCACGAGCGCATACATACCGGCTCCCGCCGTAATGCCCGTGGTAATGGACCAAAACAGATACAGCAGGTCGAGCGGATCCTTGACCGCCGTACGGTAGCGGACGATAGACAGAGCACCGACCATACCAAGCGAGATGACCACGTTTGTCGAGATCGCGAGCGTGACCATGCAGGTGAGCACGCACATGCCCACGAGCGTCACGGCAAAACTGCGCGAATAGACCACGCCAGTAAAAAAGCGCTTGTACACGTAGTAGATCAGGATGCCCATGGCGAGCGCCACGAGCAGCGACAGGCCAATCTTGGCGGGGTCGACCTGACCAAACGCCTCCAAGACGGAGTTCTTAAAAAAGTCCCTGGTGCTCATGGTCTAAATATCCCCTCGGTTCTCAAAATCCGATTCCCAGTAATTAAATCCGCGCAGGTAGGCGGTCTTTTCGTAACACAGGCAGTACTTGGAGACCGCCGTAAGCTCGACCGCACCTGGCGGCACCATATCGCGCACCAGCTGCGGGCAAAACTCGGTAAACTTGACCTCCATCACCAGCTTGCCGGGCTCCAGCACGGGCAACGCGGGCAACGTCGCGTCAAAGATGTCAAAGCTCCCCACCGCCGCACGCACGTTGCTATCAAAGGTAATGCGCACGGTGCCCTCGTCCATCACCCACGGCTCACGCTCGTAGTCCACGATGGTCCGCGGGCGCATCATGTTGCAGATGCACTCGATGTAGAACTCGCGACAGAGCGGATAAGGGCTCCTCAGCAAAAAGTCGTAGTCGCCGGCCAGAATCTGCTCAAACTCGCCACGCGTGAGTGGCGCGTCCTCCTTGTAGATCCAGCTGCCGTACTTCTTTTTGCGCTCGAGCTTAATCACCTTGTCGCTGCCGTTATAGATGCGCACGCGATATTTTTTTCGCATAAGAATACCGGCGTCTTTTTCCTCGTAGGCCGAGTTGCAGTAGTCGTCAAAGTACAGGCTGCGAATGGTGTAAACACCCGCCCGCGCATACTTGTCCAGTTTAAAAACCGGCGCCATGCGGCAGGCAAGCGCAGCGTGCTCGCCCTCGTTAATGAGATATTTGAGCTCGTGGCGGTAACGCTCCTGCGTGGCACGCACAGGCGGAGCCGTAAGGCGCTCAAGCAGCGCGCTAGCCCTCCTCATACGTGTCCTCCACGACCTTACCACCGTCCTGCACGTAAAAACACTTCATGCCGTAGTGTTTGCCGTCGTCGGTCACATAGTAGTCAAACGCATCTTGCGTATAGCCGTCTGAGTTGGTGGCACGCACGCGCACAAAATACTGGCCGGTATCGGGCGCATCGCAGGTCACCTCAGGCAGCAGCACGTCCTCGGCCTTAAAAAACACGTCCTTGATGGCATAGTCACGCGCCAGCTCCACGGTATAGCGAATGTCGCGCGCCTTAAAATCGTAGGACGCATCCCAGTTAATGCGCAGCTTACCGTTATCGATCTGCGGCACGCCAATGTAGAACGGCATGGGCTTTTTATAGCTCTCGCGAAAGCTCTTGTAGTTCTCCTCGATCTCGGAGGGAATCGCCGCGGCGATTTGCTCGTATTGGTCCTTGGTGACAGGCAGATTGTCGATATCGGGCGAAGCAAAGACCAACGATTCGGTAACCTCGCGATAATGTCTAATCATCTTGGCCAGGCGCGCCTCGGTCATATACGAGCGCAGGTCCTTTACGGCGCGGTCGAGCTCACTGCGGAACGATTTGCTGCGCAGCGCACGATTGAATAGCACGTTGCCCCAGTAGTTGCTTACGCCGCGCTCCCAGCTCGCATAGTCCGAGAACCCGGCAAGAGAAAGCTCCAGCTTACGCAGCATTCCGTCGTTATCCCAATCTAAAAAGTACCAGGTATTTGAGTTGAGCGGGCTGTACAGATAACAGTTACGGTTCTGAGTATCGCAGTTGCCCGTCAGGATCTGAAACGCCAGCCAATAGACCAGATTCTCGGTATCAAAGTAGGTGTCGAGCACGTTATCGATCTTTTGCGATTCGTCGTTGAGCGCATCGAGCATCTCGATGAGCTTGGTGTGGTCCGAATCGCCCTTAATCTCGAGCATGCCCTCGAAGTTTGCCTGGTTGTAGTCGGGATCGTCGGCAAGCTTAATGGTGTCCTCGTAGCGATGGAAATCAAAGCTGTTCACCTTGTACAGGTGCCCGCTCTTATCCAGGCCATGTGCCTTAAGCGCCGTCTTGTTGAGCTGCTCCACCTGCGTAAACAGGCCGTAGTCCTCAAAGGTATCGTTGGACTTTTCGGTCTGGTCGCACACCCACAGATGCACAAACTGCGTGCGCAGGCCCATCATCTGGGGAATTCCGCGGATAAGGTCGTAGGCCATCTTGTTGCGAAAACGCATACCCTCGCCCATGTGCTTGTTGAGCGCAATCGCGCGCTGCTGGCGCCAGGTGCCCTTGCCTTTTTTGAGCTCCACCTTGTAATTCTTTTGCGTGTAGGAGCTCGATGTCTGGCCGCGCACCTGCACGGTGGCATTGGGCGCGTCCTCGCCATAGCCAACCTCGCCGGCCACCGGGCCGTCTTCGTCGCCCGGCTGCAGCAGGCCCATAACCTGATAGCGCGTCACGCCCATGTCGGCATAGTCATACACCGAGTACGTGTTGATCTCGGCCCAGCTATGGTCCGTGTTCTCGGAGCTGTTGCCGCGAGAGACCGTCAGATACATGGTCACAATGCCCGAGTCATCATAGACCTCGTACAGCTCGTCCTTATCGCGCAGATGCTTGGACTGGTCGGAGGCCTCGGCCTTTTTAATCTTGTCCTGCTTTTTTACCTTATTTGTCGAGGATTCGTCCTGAGATGAGCAGCCCGAAAGCAGCAGCGCGCCGGCAGCCGCCTCGATCAGACAGCGGCGAGACATCAACTTATCGGTCATCAGAACCTCCCCAATGGTTACGGTACACGCGAACTACTGCGCGCTGAAACGCGCCGTGCGGCACGCCCTTGCGGCGGCACTCCTCATAGCGCTGCTCGGCACGGTCGAGCAAGCGGCCCAGCTGTGTAAAACGACCCGTTTTGTCGGTCGCCACAATGGGCTGCTGACTCAGGATACGATACGGTAAGTTGGCGGTATAGGTATCGAGCCGCAGCAGCGCCACGATAAAAAACACCACCGCACCCAACAAAAAGCCAAAGCCGTAAAACTGCTGCGGCAAAAGCAACGACACGGCGGTCGCCAGCCCTGCCACACCGGCAAACAGGCCCGAGGCCAGAACGGCTCCCTTGTAGTCGGTAAAGTACAGCAAGATAAGCAGGATCGTGTTGCCCACGGCATACAGGCCGTAGCCTACGCATAACGTGCGAAAATACCCGTGCATAAGATTGTTAAAGCCCAGCGGCAGGGCCGAGAGCACTGTAGTCTCGAGCGAGATGACCGCCGCGGTCACAAACAGCTGCTTGAGCGCGCAAAAGCGCAGTTCGCTGTTGAGCGTGGAGAGCATCTCCTCCTCGGCCACCACAATATCGCCCACCACGCCGCCGTCGTTGAACAGGCTGTAGTAGTCACGGTAGCGCGGATAGAAATTGACCTCGACCGACACCACAAAGTTGACGGTCGTGACGAGTGTGGTCAAAAACGCAATGAGTGCCGGAACGTCATGGTAAGGAGCCCCGTAAAACAGGCCTTTGATCTGCACGCCAATAGGGCCCGCCCAGATAATAACCAGGTGTACGAAAAGCCCCAAGTTGGTAAACAGCCCCGTAAGCGCAAGCGGCATAAATTGGTCGAGCCAGCGCAAAAAACGCCAGGGACTCCGATCACTCTGTGGAAAATACCGGTACAGCAGTACCACATCCCAGGCAAGCATGACGCCGTAGCCTAGGGCGATTGACGCCAACAGGCCCTCGACCGGCGGCAGTCCCAACGTCAGCGCTGCCAGGGCGCACAGGCACGCCACGCCAATGGCGGCCGCAAAGCTGCACAGAATGCCACGATAATCTTTGATGGCCGTGAGATAGCTCATGCCGTTCCAGTTGACGATCATGATGTTGAAGAGCCACAGGCACAGCAGCCCCTGCAGCAGCGTGGCCCCCGAGAACAGCAAAAAGACGCCGTAGAGCACCGTGCCCGCAACGAGCATGATGGCATTAGATCCCCAAAACGAAGGCAGGATCTCATCCTCGCGCTCGGCAAAGAGCATGTCGGCCAAAAAGCGCGTGACCGGCATGGAGAAAAAGCTTGTGAGCGTAAGCGAGGCCAGCAGTGTATAGGTCACCATGCACACCAGCAGATCCTGGTTGGCGCGCCCCACGCCCCACAGACCGCACAGCACCAAGATACCCACCTGGAGTAGCACGCCCAGCAGCATGGGGCCCGTGCACACAATGCCAGCGTAGCCATAGGCGCGCATCGTGGCAAACAGACCCTTGCGCCTAAATAGGCGTTTGAGCTCAAAACCGATTCCAGCCACCGGCTACTCCCCCTCTCTGGGCAGGTCAAACGCACGCGCCGTCACGTCGTACAGCGCGCGATAGTTGGCGAGCATCTGCTCGTGCAAAAAGTACGTGGCAACGCGACGCTGGCCACGCTCCCCCATCTCAATGCGACGGGCGCGGCTTGTGCACATGCGCTCCATGGAATCGGCCAAGCCCTTGCGATACATGGGCGGCGTCACAAAACCCGCCACGCCAAAGTCGTCGCCCGGGGCGCCTTCGAGCAGCTCGCGGCAGCAGCCCACCTCGGTCGTCACGCAGGGACGGCGCGCTGCAAGCGACTCCAGCACGCTGAGCGGCTGGCCCTCGGAGATGCTCGTCAAAATGGTAAAGTCGAGCTTTTCCATGTACTCGACCACGTTGACGCGCCCGGTAAAGATCAGATCGCGCACGCCCAGGGTATCGACCAGCGCGTGACACTCGGCACCGTACTCCTCGTCGTCCACGCCGCCCATAATGTGCAGGCGCACCTTAGGCAGGCGCTCGTGCAGTTCAAAGAAGGCATAGATCATGGTCTTGACGTCCTTGATGGGCGCCAGGCGCACCACCGCGCCAATATCCACCCAGCCGTCATCGGGCTTTAAGGGAATGTCCTTAAAGCGATCGAACTGGATGCCGTTGGGGATGACCAGGCACTTGTCCGCATCGCAGCCCATGTCGATCTGCGTCTTACGGGCGTTATGGAACAAACTGGTCACGCGGAAGGCGCGACGGTAGATCTCCTCCGAAAGCAGGTAGAAAAAGCGGATCCAGCGGTCCTTAAACGACGGCACGACCCAGTCGGCACGAATGATCTCTTCCTCGCGCTCGCGGGTATAAATGCCGTGCTCGGTCAGCAGCACCGGAGCCTGGTGAACGCTTGAGCCCAGACAGGCGAGCAGGCCGCCGTAGCCGGTCGAGATGGCGTGGTACACATCGGCCACCGGCACCTCGCTGCCCAGAAGGTAGAGCACGGGCAGCAGCATGGAGCGCATGGTGTGGAATGCATCGGCAAAGGGCGTGTATGGGTACTCGGCCAGGCACACGTCGCGAAAGATATCCATAAACGTGCGGCTCTGCAAAAACGATAGCGGATGCACGCGACGGCGCTGGAAGATATCAAATAGCACGTCCCAGTCCGGATTAGAAAGCGACACCAGGCGGCGCAGCGCCTCGCGCTCGCGGTCGTTAAAGTCGGCCTCTTCTTGCTCGCCCGAAAGCCGCAGGGCGTCATCCAGAAATACCTCGTGCACCTCGACCACGTTGCCGGGCAGCTCGTAGACAAACTTGCCGCGGTCGGCAGCATGCGCGCCAATCACCCACAGCACAAACTCGTGCTCGGGCATGGCCTGTATGTAGCCATGCATCCAGGTAGATACGCCGCCGTGCACATAGGGGTAGCAACCCTCGAGTACCAAACAGATTCTCATTTGTCGCCACCCTCCTTGCGTGCAATGGTCACCGTCTTGTCCGTGGCTTTAACCAGGTACAGATCGCCCGTCAGATGCGTAATCTCGCCACCCGTGACTGCACCCGGCTCGCCGTTGTTGGCGCGGAACATGAGCCAAGCCTCGTCGTGGAAATTGCCCAGGCTGAGCGTCCAGGCATTCGCGTCTGTATCCACGCTCACCGTCACGGACGAAAAGCGCTGGATGGCGCCCGAGCATTCCGAACCGGTCTGGCGCCGCAGGTCGGGCGCAGACTTGGTAAGCCACTCCAGGTAGTTGGTCAGACCGCCCTTGTAGACCTCCCAGCCCTCCTTGGCTCCGCGACCGGGATCCAGTAGGTCGTCCGGATGCATAAAGTGCGTACTCACGTAGTGCATGTTGAGCTCGGACACGGCTGCCAGACGCATATAGGAATCGTTGACCATGCCGCCCGAGACAATACGTGGCTGCTCCACAATGCCATCGCTCGCCACGCCAAACTCCTGCACATAGGGCAAGTCGGTGCCATCCTCAAAATACGTACTGGCGATGGTCTTAATGCGCGGAACGTCGGTGCCAATAAGCTTGCGCGCACGGGCCGAAAGGATATTCGACGGTGGCACATAGACCGAGCCGTGCGCGTTGGGCAGTACCTCGTCCTGGAAGGCTATAAGCTCGTTGAGCGATGCGACGAGCGTCTCCTTGTTCTTCCACGTCTTGTAGTCGTACAGTGTGCCATAGTCGGTATCCCAGAGCGCCAGCGGCTGATGGTTGTAGCCGTGGAAACCCAGCTCTCCGCCCATCTGCAGCAGCATGCCGCCAAAGTAGCGGAACTGCGTGGTATCGGCCTGGCGCGCGGGCTCGGTCTGGTTGACCGCGTCCTCGTAGTTTTCGATCATCACGCCGGTAAAGCGAACGCCATATTTTTGCGCGAGCTTTTGCAGATCGGGCCACCAGACCTTGGCATAAAAGTCGGCGATAGAAAGCCCGTAGTCGCGCTTGATGTAGGTGCCGTCGCCCGAGGGCACGGGGCTGGGAAAGTCGTCCAGATAGAAGACGGCGCTGTTGATGACCGGATAGGCCGTGGCATTGCCCAGAAGGCTGATCGCCGCGGCGTAAAAACCGCGCATGACCTTGTCATAGATACCGATATTGCACACCACGGTGCGACCGCTACCGCAGTCATTCGACCAAATGAGCGGGGCGCCCGCATCGCCGGTCTTAGCCCACACACGAGCCGTCTCGCGCAGCGAAACCGAAAGCGACGAATCAAAGGGGTCCGAGAGCTCGTAGCGCTCTCCCCCGCCCAGCATAAAGTCCTCGCTCGGCACAATGCTTTCGGCTTTTACATAGTCATATCCGGCAGATTCAATGCCAAGCTTGGGAGCAATCACTTGCAGATAGCCCGAGTTATCCGGAGGCATGGCGAGCATAAGCGAACCGCCGGCACTCACCCAACTCATAATGTCGCTCAGGTGCGTACCGAGCCCATCGAGCGACGGCATGAGCAAAATCACGCGATCGTAGGAGGTCAGCGAGGGAATGGCATCCGCGCCGTCCAGCGCAAGGTCCACGTCGCGGTGCGCGATCTTCATGTCGAGCAGAATCTGGTCGAACTGCTCCTTTACGTCCTCGACGCCAGCTTGATCGGAATCGGTAATGACCAGGCACGTGGGCTTTTGGCCAAATATTGCCGAGGAGGCCGGAACCGCATCGTTGGCGGCAAGCATCCCCAGCTTATGCTGGCCCGCACTGTACTGCACGCCGGCGCGCTCCACCAGCAGCACGGCCGCCATGGCAATAAAGACCGCCCACACCACAAGCAGCCCCATCCAGCGAAAATGGCCCGCACGGTCGCGGATATGCTGTACCACGCTCATCGGGCCTCCTCTCCGTTGCGCCAAAACGCCAGTTCCTCGCGGTTGGCGGCGCTCAAGTATACATGCTGTTTGTCAATCGCATCGATCACGCGGTGGACCTCGTCACCGTCGCGGCGCATCACCGCAAGGCGCAGACAAAGCATCCAAACCTCCTGCTCCTCGGGCACATCGAGCACCAGCTGGTCGGTCACGGCCTGCGCCTCGTCGATCTGTCCGACATCGGCCAGCGCCGTCGCGTATCGAATGCGAAGCTCAAGGGTGTCCTCGCGCTCGCAGCGACGCGCAAGCAAACGCGCGTACTGTTGGCGCTGAATCTGAGCCACGCGCCCCTCGGCCAGGCCCGAGCCCAAGTATTCACCAAGAAAATCGCAGTATTCGTTGAGGTTTTGCGCACTCGGGTCCGTCTTAAAGGCACGCTCCAGCTGCTGCAGTTTAAGGTCGGACTCCTTGGAGATCTGCACCACCGCCGTCGCGGCATAGTGAGCCACCTCAACGTCGTCGTTAAGCTTAGCCGCCTGCAGCTGCGCCAGGTAAGCGTCGGGCTCCTCGGTGAGCATGGAGAGCATTAGGCGGCGCCGTTCTGCCGGGTCGTTGATGATGAGCGCCTCCTCGAGCGGCACTACGCCTGCATCGTCCTCACCACTCGGTACCGACATACTACGATGCAGGTCGTCGTTGAAGCGCAGCGACTCCAGCGCAGACTCTTTCAGCCCCTCGCCAAACGCCGTTCCGCGGACCGATAGCAGAACCACCAGCAACGGGCCCCACAGCGGCACCAGCACTATCACAGCCAGCATATGCCCGCGCACCGGCAGCAGGCCCAACTTCATAAGCGTCCACAGCACCAGGCAAACCAGCGCATGAATCAGCAACAAGACGGCGGCAACGACAAGCGAGATCAAGCGGCACCCCCCCCTCACCGTCACCGGTGTCAGCAATATGCCGCAGCAGCGCCACGATGTCCTCGCCGTCGACGGGCTCCACCGCAAGCTGCTTTGCACTCAGGCGCTCGCGGATAATGGGCAGATCGCACGCCTTTGCCTGGCGCATAAGCAGGTAAAGCACGTCGCCGTCGACCAAGCCCGCCGCATCGCTCTCGCGGATTGCCGACCCAATTGCGCCCACCAGCTCGCCGACAGGCTCCATGCCCGGTACCACGCGCAGGAGCAAAAAGCTGCCCATCTTGCCATCTGCCAGCGCCTGCTCGGCCGCGAGCTCTTGGCCAAAGGCAGCCTGTTTGAGCACGCAAGTGCCGTCAACGCAGCGTTTATCCTGTGCCACCGCCTCATAGTCAAAGGCACGGCCCAGCGCGCTTTCGACCAGGCCGCACAAGATGCGGAACAGGTTTTGGTAATAGAGCGTCATTTGGTTTTCGGCCGCACTACGCACAAAGATCAACACGGCGGGTGCCCCATCGCGCTCGATCGTGTATCCAAACATGGGAAGCCCCGGCGTCAGCTCGCGGTTCACCCACAGATTCGAACGACCCCCGTCGCCCAAAAGAGGTGCAAGCTGCTCAAGCGTGAGCGAGCGTGCGGCATCTTCGGCAATCGCGGGACTTGCTGCCACCAGCCGTGCAAATGCTCCGCCCGAAACATGGTAGATCGCCACCGAATCGTTCTCGAGGATCTCGCCCAGAAGCTCGCAGCACTTGCGATAGATGTCGCGTGGGTTGAAGACGTCAAGCTCCTGCGTTACGGCAAAGATCTTGCCAAAGCTGTCGTGGCGACCCACGATCTGGCGCCTGTACGCGCGCTTGTCCTCGATCGCGTCATGGTAGAGCTGCGTAAGGAACGTATTGCGGTTGCGCACGAGCTCGTTTTGATCGCGCTCCGCCCTAATGGCTTCGCTGTTGCGCAGCTGCACATAGCCGCACACGGCACCCACAACAAAGTACGCGATAAACGGCAGCCAGTTGGACGGCTCGTAGAACAGGCCCTGGAAGGTATAGCCGTACAAAGTAAAGTAACTCGCAGCCAAACCCACCGACGCCAGCAGCGCCGCAACCAGGCCAAAGTCCAAGCCATACAGCGTGCCGATGAGCACCACGTAGAGCAGGCGATAATCGAGCACGTTGAGCTGGGTCGATTGGGAGAACAAGCGCTCCAGCACTTCAAAGAGCACCCAGGCGGCTGCCGTCTCCAGGCATTTGACAGGCAGCGTGCGCATTTGAATGCGGTCGATGGCCGCGCGCAAGGGGTTGACCTTCTTTGCACGGCCAGCATCCCAGCGAGCCTGAATGGTCGAGAGGTCGCGCAGCAAGTCGTAGCGCTGAAACCAGCCATAGCGCACGCGAGCGACGTCGCTGGCGGGCAGGGCGTAGCCGGCAGAATCGCCATAGGCAACTGAGAGCCCTGGGAACAGCGCCTTGAGGGCGTCGCCCACCTCACCCACCGTGTGATGGAAGGTATCGGCTACGTCGAGCGTCTCAAAGTTACCATTCCAGCTGTCGAAGATACGGCGTACCAGCACCGCAAGCTCCTCGGCACACAGCAGAGGAAACGCCGCATCCTGCGCGCCCTGCAGAGCGGCCGATCCGGTTGAGCATTCGTCGAGCATCGGCACCAAAAACGGGTCCTCCAGCGCGGCAGACGCGGTATACAGGAACGGCACGCGCAGGATCTTAGTCTGAACGCCTTCGCGAGCAGCGTAGTAGCGGCACAGGTCGTTGGCTGCGTGCGCGATAATGCCCTTGCCCGTTCGCCCCGCGGCATCGGCGGCACCCTCGGCACCCGCGGGACCTGCTATATACAACAGCTGGATCCGGCGACCCGCGCACGTACGAAAGACCGAGCGCAGCAGCTCGATATCGCCCACGGTATCGGTATGCGGGGTAAGGTAATTAGACAGGTAGACCACGCGGTCGAACTCGTAGGCCTGCTCCAAGTGCCGGAGCAGCTCTTTCCACGAGGCATGGGGCGACGACCCATCGCGGCGCGCTTCCGCGGCAGCGACGACCTGGACATGGTCCCCGGGGAACGCCTTGGCGCAAAAGTCATCGTCAACATATGCGGTGTTGCCAACAACCAGCACCTCCATGGCGTACTCCTCCCCTAAAATCCACTTTAGTCATAGTCAAACATGCGTATTTTACGCTGTCAACGCGAGTTGGAACGCCTTTAAGGCTGTTTAAGAACTATTTTAGGGGATGTGGAGACACCAAGGTTGCTAAATGAGCGCCCAATCCAGAAGTATGCGGCAAATTCTAGACATGCCGACCATACCGTATAGCGACATCGCTTCTACCTGCGGTTTCTTTTCATAAAAAGGACAGCGTACCCGAGGGTTCCGAAATTTACCGCATACTTCCGGCGGATGATTCCGGAAGTGCGGTGAAAAACCGAGACCTGTCGACCAGACCCCTGTTTTGGGCATCCGCGACCTGCGGTTTTGTTGCCAAAAATCGGGGTGTGCTCGGCGGTTTTCGGTTTTTCCTCGCACTTCCGAAAAACACGCTTAAACCGCGCGTCCCGAAGCATAAAACCGCCGGATATTTGCTTTTCCCCAAATGGGATCCTTGTTTTGCCAAGCCGAATCTTACATCTAAATAAAAAAGAGGGCCGACGCATCAACCCTCTTCAGGTGTCGCCCGAAGGCTTCCACCGCAATTAAGTGTATTCTAGTCGTTAACCTATGCTTGTGAAAGGCAAAGTTGATTCAACTAGCCAACAAACATCCAGTCACTACCGGCAGCACTCGGAATCTTAGACGAATCGCCGATGCACACGATGGTCGCCGAAGCGCCGGCCACATACTTGACCTCAAGAACGGAAACACCTTGCTCCTTAAGCCTTGAGGTCATCTCGGTTATCTGAGTTTTATTCACGTCATTTTTGCTGACCAGCTTAACGCCATTGGCATCATTTTCATTCAGGCAGGATTCAACCGTATTGTAATCGGACCAATAACAGTACTCTCCAGAAAGCCATCCAAGCTCAGTGGCGCATATCGATCCAGTCGCAGAAACCGTCTTTGGAAGCAATCCGTAACGTTGCCTTTCCTCAAATTCCAGAACATCGCAAAATACGCGATTAGCATTAAGTAATCTCGTTCCACAATAGTCCCCGTAAAACGGCGCAAAATGATTGCGGATAGTCCGCGACAACATACAGTAATCGTAGGTGTAGTAACACTTGAAGATTCGTAGGGCGTCTCCCCCTGCCCCTTCGGCAGAACGGGCGAATTCAACAAGAAACTGGTCCCACATGCGCTCAATATAGGGAATTGCGAGTTTAACGCTATCCATATCAGACAAAGGAGCATCGCTCGTCTGCTGCATTATTCCAGTGGTTTTTGCCAAATGGAAATGAGCTGCCATGCGCTCGATCGTTCGGATAAACTCGGGCCGATTCCCGTCCTCAATCGCCATAATTGCAAAGAAAACACTTCTCAACAGAAGATCACTTGAAAATCGCTGAGGTAAGAGATCGCCATATTCGCGCTCGTATGAGAAGAGCCTGGCCTCACCCGTATCGATTGAAGAGTAACCAAATACGGAGTCCGAAGGAACGACATATGATGGAGCGGCATTTGAGTACACACGGCTAAACTTAATTTGATATCGCTTAAAAAAGGTTGAAATCCAAAAGGTCACAACACCAAATAATGCCAGCTCAAACTCAAAGGCAATACTCGAAGTATCAAGCACATCTAGCCCCTGGCCTCCGAGATAGCCATCGATAACAAAGTGATCGAATGCGACGGACAGCAAAAGAGACATGAACGCCTCGAATGAGAAAGGAAGAGTCCGGTACCGCAATTTACCCCTTGCATGCTTGCTTACCCCAAGAAACAACCAATAGAAAAGGGTAGGCATGTATCGCAGCGAAGGACCTGGAACTGAAAACGCATCGCAAATCGCAGCCATAATAAACACCGGGAGCTGGCAACAAATTGTTGGAGCGAGAATTCGGTAGGCAACGTTCAGCCTGCCCGACTCATCGGAGGGATACAGTTCTTCGACGGTGTATTGCCCTCCGATCGCCGAGGGCCCAGCAAAGCGGACAAGCTGAACGCTCGACAAACCGATAAAGACATAAAAGACAATCCAATGAATAGTGACCGATTCCACCTGTAAACAATCTCCTCAGGTCATACGCTTGCGATTAATTGTAGATAGACAGAATTGAACAGGAAGCAACAATATTTGAAACTATTGTTTTGCGCACCCCGGATCAACCAACATACCCCAGAAAGGTCGCTGATGTTGACTGGGGTTCCCGTAAAACCCCAACAAAAAATGTGCGGAGTGCCGGCCTGAAACTGCCTTCGGACCCTATTGGCTGCACACCGAGAGGCTCCGCTATGAAACGCCCCCTTTACCACCCGCTCTGTGCGACCGCGTGCACGTCCATGGTCAACGCGACGATGCCTATGGCAGCCATTGCAGAGGGGGTTCAGCCTCAGAAGGCCGCCGAGCAGCAGGCGCAAGCCGTGAGGTCGAGCTCAGCGTTGCTTTTGAATGCAGAAAAACGAGTCCGAACGCAGCGGCGTCCGGTCCTCTTGGCAGGTCCCATCTTGGGTTGATGTCCACAAAACTAGCCCTTGCGGTCGGTTAAACAAGTTTCAGCAGCCTTTGATACTCTCCGGGATCACGCATACGCATAATATCCATGTATGTTCTGCTTTTTGCGACCATGATATCGTCGAACTTGGATAGGCCGTGCCCGCTCGCTCTTGTGACAACCATGCGGTCGTCGCAAAAATATGAAAGGAAGGTGTCCTTGCCGGGATGGTGTATCCGTCGGACGTCGAGCACGTTCCGGAAGTCATAGTAAAGTGCGGCGTTGGCGGTTTCCTCAAGTTCAGGCAGTCTGTCGATGCCTTCAAAGCGGCAAGGATAAATTAGCAGCAAGTTTTTCGAATGACTGATTGAGCGAAGAAGTCCTCGGGCCTCACGGTCTTCTTCGCTCAATTGTTTATTACTCTCAGTTTTTAGAAGCTCGTCAAGCTTGGCGAGGCTGTAATCCCTGAGAATTGCATGCAGGCGTAAGCCTCTCTGTTCTTTTACATGACTTCTGCAAAGTTGTTCTAAAGTTATTCCGCGGTCTGAAACTCGCCTTGACGAAGTGAGACTTACGGCGCGCATCATGGATTTTCCGAAGATGAGCTTGAAATCTAACTGATACGCGTCTGATACCGCATCACACTCCCCATTTGCCTCGGATACGGGCGCATGAAACTCCGCACCTCTGGTCAGTTCCTTGAAAGCGTTAGAGTGGTTGATGAGCTCGCGCGTCCATTCCTCGTATGTATATAACGGACGCCCAGAATAGTCTTGCATGAGGTCCTTTACAAAACAATTCTGGGGTAATCATTGCGGATTTAAGTCTCTCGGCTCCGGGAACGGCTTCAATAAGCCTCTTATCTATCACTGTGGCCTCCTCTTTGCGGTAGTTTTACGGATGTTGACGGAAGCCGTTCCAGCAGGGTACGCCAAAGTTGGCCGAGCGAGCGGCCCGTCCTGGCTCGGAAGGGTCCGTGCCTTCGCCTAGAATACGCGCACCATGGCGCGTTCAGGCCGCTTTCGGGGTTATCCTGGCCGTTTCCATGGCAACCTCGCGCTACTTCTCGGAGAGGAAGATGGCCGAGTTGCACGACGCGGCGCTGCGAAGGGGAGCATCGTGCTGTCATGACTGGGCCGAGCTGGAAAAGACTGCCGGGAAGATGGTCGAATCCAGCCTTGAGCTTGCCGACAGAGTGGAGTCGGCCTAGGATATCGATAGATTCCGGATCCTGGACACAGGGGCCAAGGAGTCCATTACACCAACTTTCGCGACACTACCGTTCTTGTCATATCATTCTGATGTTCGGCTCGAGTTTCAGAGGCATCGTTCCGCGACCGCGTGAAGGCACATCAATTGTTACCTAGTGATCGGAATTGGCCGATATCGATTTAGTATTTATGGCTATGAATAATCCAGCGCTAAAGCCATCGTTTACCGAGCACTCAAGCGTTTAATCTTCCTATAAATCTTAGCCTCGTCGGGGGCAATCGGATCATTTGGAAACGCCTTTTGGGCTCTCGCTACGTAGGAAAGAAAGTTCCCATAGCGAGAAAATGCAGAAGGGTCAGCATCACCCGAGGGGCATAGCCTTCTTCCCTTAATACCGAGTGGTGAATAATGTTGATATAGAGCGGAGACGCGCTTTTTTGATGCGTGTCTCCCCTCTCCCTCATTAGAACGCGCAATCGCAGTGGCCGCCTCACGGAGACGTTTGTGGTACTTTCCAACCGTAGACTGTCGAAGTCTTACAATGCGCCCGTCAAAGTCAAACCCCAGGAAACTGACTTTCTGCGCCGGATGTGCACCGGAATACGAAAGAACCTCACCCGCGCAAACGCTTTCAAAATCAAGCTGAGCAACTCCGTTGCCATCAACCCGGAACACCTTGGTTTTCTCAGATTGCAGTTTAACGGAATCGACATCGGCCATTAGATTGATTGCCTCTACAAGTGCATCAAAGCCAGATTTTGGAACGGCAATAATAAAGTCATCGCAATAACGAAGATACAAGCCACCAACCCGTTCAACGGCAAGCCTGACCTTCATATCGATATCGGTCATATAGATGTTAGCGAGCACTCCACTTGCAGCAAGACCCTGAGGAATGCCGAGATCAATACCCGTTCGCCGCCACGGCCTGGTGATGACTTTACTTTTGTTTGCAAGAAACTCAGACCTTGGCAAGATAACATCCAGCTTATTAAGTTCACGAATAGACTTGAACCGAAGTTCGATAGCCGCTTCATTGATCATTTTCTCCCGAGTAGGATCGATTACTGGCCATGGAAATTCATGTCGAGCAGCCAAATCAGCAATAGGCCAGCACGAATAGCGAAGGATATTTTTAATAACTTGATAGTGATCGTCCGGCAAGCGTCCACTGGGAAACAACGAACGCAACGACGCTATTAGATGGGCATGATTTAGGTTGTCGAAGAAGCTCTCGAAATCACCCGTAAGCACAAAAGCCGATTCTTGCTCACGCATATAGTCGAATGCCTTTTTAGCTGAGGAAATATTGCTGCCAGCAGTTACGGCGCTGTCTGATGAAAGCGAAGAGCGGTACGCTACGGCAACCTCATTAAACTCTTCGGCAATAGCCTTCTTGTTATATAAGTCCGACCACAGATAAGAGTAGTACTGGAAGACGCGGTGATCGAAATGCGAGGCATAAGCGATATTGCGAACTTTGCAGCTTCGCTTACCTCCACGATACCGAACAGTAATGATCTCGTTGGAAATAAGAGGGTAGAACGCATGATGAGAAACGTACCCTGAATCTAAAATCTTGGCCTGAACTTCGGCAAAAGAGACCCTATGATCGAAATGGGCATATGAACTTTTGGAACTATATCGAGGAATACGAGCGATATCGAACTCGGCCAAAATACCCCCCAAATAAATCAACCTGTCCGGATCAACAAGCGGCGGCTAACCCTCCCCGGACAGGCTAATCAAAGGCGCAGCAAGTGCAACCAACGCTTTCGCGGCCACCTAAAACAATGCTTGCCTATGGCATACTAGACGAAAGCGAGGAATTGGTACTTATGACCATCGAGGCTCTTATCCAGCTAGCAGCAGGCAACGCTGGTGTCAATGTTGCGAACGTCGGAATTTCGTCGTTTGCGATATTGACGGCAGTAGCGTACCCCATCGCCAGTTCGCGATGGGCAGTTAGCTTTATTCCCCATTCTTGCTTTGCTTAAACAGGTTATAAGAAATCGGCTCATGCAGTTAACAGCGCCTTGATGCACACCCAATTGTCTTGACGGCGGTCGCATCGAAAATGCTGGTGCGCCTCTACGGATACAAGGACTCCTCCATCTAATGCATGCACGCTAATGCATGCACACGGTCCGCGAGACAATATCACCGACAAGACCGTGAAAATCCCGATGTGCATAATCCAGGAGTTTGGATGCACAGACGGGTGGATTGTCATTGTTCAGATTGGTCGCTTCGCGCTCCTCGCCGACGGGCACATCGTTGAGGGCAAAGACATCAGCGCACAGCGAGGCCGAGGACCAACTCCCTCCCCCTCCCCCCAACATTCCCCAGAAAGATCGCTGATGTTGACTGGGGTTCCCGTAAAATAAACCCCAACAAAATATGTGCGGAGTGCTGGCCTGGAGCTGCCTTCGGACCCTATTGGCTGCTCACCGAGAGGCTCCGCTATGAAACGACCCCTTTACTACCTGCTCTGCGCGATCGCGTGCACGTCCATGGTCGGCGCGACGTTGCCTATGCCAGCCATTGCGGAGGCGATTCAGCCTCAAGAAACCGCCGAGCAGCAGGCGCAAGCCGACGCCACGAGCAGCGACACAGGCAAGGCCGAAGACGGCACCAACGCAAATGCGACAGCAGATACCGTAGAGGACGGCACCGCAACATCCACCGGCGCCAGCGCAGTCAACACGGAAAGCGCTGGCGGCACCCCCACCGCCAACGCCACAGACACCGCCGCGCCCGGCACCGCCGCCGCAACCGACACCCCCGCCCCATCCCTCCGAGCCCAGACCAACCCCACGCCCGCCGCAATCTCCGCCACGTCGCAAACCGGCTACGCCCACTCCGCCACCGCAACCCAAAACGGCGTCACCTTCACCGTCTCGTGGAACGACGCCCCCGCGGGCACCGCGACGACCTTCCACGTAACCCAGACCAACGGCTCGTCCCAGGCCAAGGCGCGCATGGACGTGCCCACCTATTGGGACGGCGGCAGCCATGAAAGCGTCTGCGACCCGTCGCGCCCGGCATGGACCAGCCACTGCAGCGTGGCACCACGGGCCACGACTTTACCTTTGGCTTTACGGCGTCGGGCGCGTATCGCATCTACTTCTACTTTATGAGCAACGACTGAAACGACCCCTCCCAAAAAAAACGGCAAGGGGATCTACTACCTGCGCACCACGGCGGAGGTGACCGCAAACGACGTCGCCCGCCCAAACGTCACGCAGATCGTCAACGGTGCCGTAGCCCAGTGCAGGCAACAGACAAACGGCTCGGAATACGACATGGCGCCGTGGCTCCACGACTGGACGCTCGACCAACTGGAGTACGACCACAGCCTCAATTGGTGCTCGGCCGGAAGCGGCCTCACGCGCCGCTAGGGCACCTGCGAGAGCTACCAGTGCATCTACTTGAGCTAGGCTAAGGGCCTATAAATCACGTCAGTCTCCAGAACCTCATCCATTACGGACATGAGCCGATCGTCCATCGGCACGTCAAGAATCTCAATGAGCTCTATCCCCGGTTTCAAAAATTTGGCATAGCCGAGATTAATTTCGATTTTCTCATCCTTATTATTTATAAGAAGCACATGAGACGATGAAGAAAATAGATTCAAACCGCCTTTAGGCTCAAGCGTGAACGTTATCCAGTCATTAGACGAAAGTAGTCCCAGCGAATCCATGGCGACGATAGATTCAAATGAAATTGTGCCCCCATTGTATGTCCAAGAATCATCTTCTGAGGTTTTAAGGAGAACCGGGATTGGAGTAAGTACCGAATTGGGCCCCACTTTCGCCCATAGACAGCACCGAAGAATTGAAAACAGCTGATTCGCTTCTTCCGAATCCATTTGTTCGAGTATTTTCTTCGTTCTTTTAGAGCGCGCGCGACCTGATGATACTTCCTGCGAAATCAATTTTGCCCATATTTCCCTCAGATCATCGTCATAGGCTGTCTGAGCTCCCTGAATGTCAAGATCAATGCAGGACTCCGGCAGTTCATCAACTCTATTCGAATCTGACATTCTTCCCGCGCGCTCAAGAACATTTAGCAAATTATCTGCCTGAGAAGCGCTCGTGTTATAACCATGGGCCATTAAACATAGCTGGCCATCAGTAAAAGTCGGAAACGCCCGTTTATAGATTGCAACAACATCCGCTATAGAACTCGCTTCGATACTCCGCATCTCCGCCTCGTCACGCGCGGCCCCAATGGGGTTAAGAGCCTTACGTGCGTTACGAATAAACCGCACAGGGAACGACGCAAGATCACCGCGTCCATTAAAGCCTAGGTTAACAGTTGGTTGAAAGGACACGTCATTTGTCGAAATATTTACAGCGCCCGCCTGGGCATTAGCTTTGATATCGTTATTTTGCAAGTCATTCATTGCGTCTCCCCTCATCAGGTAATAAGCGCTCACGCCTGAATTCCACTCATTCCCGTAAGCAACAAATAAGCAGTTAGTTTTGAATACTTCTATACAATTACACAATTATCGAAATGCGTAAAACTATGATTCATCTGAACGTACGCACTAAAGATGTTAACGCACTTTGTAGGTTGATTTCCGATCTCAGCCGAACACATTGAGCTGACGGCACGCTCCCGCAGTTAGCCGAACGCCCCCTAGGCCCCATCCGGGAACCGGGGGCGACATTTTCCCAGTTGAAGGAACGGTGGAAATGTGTTTGATAGGTCCGGTGGTCATGCTCCGCCCGCCGCCCGGCACCTCTTCCCAGACTCAGCCGGACGGTCGGTCCGTCTATTCCGTTTTTCTTCTAGGCTAGGCCAGCCAGTGGGGCATCGCCCCTCTCTGCGCGTGCCCCCTCGATGAGCCGCGGCGTCAGGTCGAGATCGCCGAGCGGCCGTCCCCCACGCCGCAGGCGTCCAGCAACGCCACCGCGTCCTCCCCGAGCATCGCCCTGAAGGCGCGCGCGGGCGCCGCGAAGCCAAGCGCGCCGCGGGGCTCGGAGTTCATGTGCGACATGGCCAGCGCCAGGTCCGCCATGACCAGACGGAAGGCCGTGGCGTGCATGTTGAAGACGATCCACGCGCGGAAATCGCGCGAGGCATGCGGCAGGAAGGCCGGGGGTGGTGGCGGACAAGTTGGAGTCGATGCAACTCGGAGCGGCCGCGAGGACGGTGCGCGACGGGTTCGCCGAGACGCTGGCCTACACGGAATTCCCGCCCGATCACTGGCGCCGGATCAGGACGAACAACGGGATCGAGCGCATCAATCGCGAGATCAGGAGGAGGACGAGGGTCGTCGGAACCTTCCCGGACGGCAACTCGGTCCTCATGCTGGTCACTGCGAGACTGAAGTACATAGTGGAGCACGAGTGGGGCAAGAGAAGGTACCTGGACATGTCCAAACTGGAGGAGATGGACGAGCTGAAGGAAACGGCGGAGGGCTAGAAGAGGGCGGGGCCGAAGACGGCTAAATCAATTTGCGAAAGAATCTTGACGGCATCATTTCATGCGCAAACAATGCAGGTATACCGTTTGACGACTTTTAAATAGCAGGATCCGTATAGCGGAAAGCCAAAGACTTTTAGAGCCATCGCGACTAAAAAGGGGCACCGGCCTTCGCCAATACCCCTCAAACCGACACGATACATGTCCCATAAGCAAATAGCCACCTGGCTATTTTCCACCCCTCGCGCTTACCAATGCGCGGCGCAGCGGACCCGGGAAGAAATAGGCATGATCATTGAACCAGAGACTAAGCTGATGCTTTTTACTAGAAGCACGCGGTCCCAAATACTCGTCAAGAACAGAATCGAAACCGCCTTTCTCATAATCGGCCCAAAACTCATCGGACCTGCCATTTGCGGGAAACACCGTCCTCAAAGGGGGATTGCCCTTAACCGCCTGGCCAAGCTCTTTGTCAATCAAGTGGACACCGTCAACGGATTTAAGCAAACCCATTCCAGCATCAGAATTAACAAGAACAAGGCTAATACCGTCTTCGGTATTTCTATCAGCGCGCGACTCCGAAACGTAGCCCCAGAAATCTGCGAGCGTGATATCGCTCAATCGGTCAGTCCCCGTATAGAGACACGAATGGCAAGCATTTTGCGTAATGTAATCACCGAGGAAAGCTCGGAGATAATAGTCGTCCACAGTGCACCAAGAACGTCTATCCCCGTTTTCAAACAGCATTTCAAGGCTGAATACTGTCCACGAAGGATCTTTCTTCCTAAATCGCGCAGAAACAGCCTTACTTCCAGCCTCCCTCTCACGATAAGAAACATAGTCGCCCCAAACCCTGGGAGACGGAGCGCCATGGCAAAGAACATCTACCGTCATAAGATTCGCGGAAAGTCGGCCGCGCGCCAATCTGCGCATCGCATCGACCTGGCAGGAAGTTCCGGAAAACAGAACCCTCTCACCGCGTTTAAGCAAATCAAGACAGTCTGACAGGGCCGCATCAATACGACTCTGAACATACTTCGAACCGCGCATCTTGGCGATGACATCAATATCGTTAGAGACAATGTGCTCAACAATCATATCTTCATTCATGACCGCACCGCACACCCAGCCGCCTTGACGCACAAAGGCATCAGCAAGAAGCATAAACATACCGCCAGATGTTGCGGCCAAACGACGGCCCCGATCCTTGTCCCAGGCAGCCATCGTCTTTAAAGGCCTGTGTCGTGAGGTTGGCGAACCAACAACGGGACATGCCCTAGAGCAAGCGCCGCAACCAACGCATAGCCCATCATCAACCGCCGGCCGATAGAAGCCGCGCTCATCCTGTTCGAGATTCAAAGCTCCCCTAGCGCACGCTGCCACGCATGCCGAGCAACCAAGGCAATTATCTGAAGCTGGTAAACCAATTGTCTCTACATTACACACGTTAATGTCCTACTTTCAATGATTTCAAGAGAGTTTTAGCTATCCTGCGATACCTATATAGCGTGAACAGCATGAAGAGGAGGGAGCAGACGACAGAAACCAGAGTTGCGAATGCAAAACCAAATGAAATGAGGACACATTCAACAAGCAGCAGCCAGAGTCCAATGATCTGATATGGGATGTCAACATCAATGTTAATTAGTCTCTTTGTGTCATAAGCCCTCATGAGTGAAATCAAAACATAGGCAACAACACCAGCAATGATGGGCCCCCATGCCCCGATCGCAAAAGAGAGCAAAGCGCCAAGCACCACATTAACAAAAGCGCCAACCATAGTTGTCACAAATATCATGCCGTTGCTCTTAGCCGCGTTGTATAGAGTGCCGAAATAAGTCGAATATCCACTAATGACAGAACTGAGCATTAGAAAAGGAACGAAGACGTAAGCGGCAAAAAAATCACCGCTAAGCATAATGCGCGAAAGTGGAATGGTCAGTGCAATAACCAATGAACCAGCACACAAAAGGAATGCAGTAAAGACCTTAAAAACTGTTCCGAAGGAACTCCTAGAATCACTTGCATCGTATTCGCGTGCTGAGAAAATTTGCCACGACTGCTGGAAAATGGTAACAACCATATTCATCACCGCAGGCAACTTAGAAGCGGCTGTGTATAGTCCTGCGACATCGGCGCCTTGCGAGAACATAACGATATAACGACCGGAGAGATTAACAAACCACCAAGCCAGGGCGTTAGGAATCATTGGGAGGCTATAACGCAGCAGGTCTCGAGCCAGTGGTTTTGAAAATGCACCCATACTGGCAAAGCGCCAGACTTTGGCCCCAAAAAAGACAAGTAAAAGTTGAATGCCCTGCGACAGAATCAGCGCCAGCAGGTAGCCATTTACGCCCATGCCAAAGACGCCGAGGAAAAGGTAACCGGCACAGAACAACGTTAGTGCACCCAAAACCCCCGATGAGGCATAAAGTCGAGTCTTACCGATACCCTTGGAAAATTGAAGGCAAATCACTTTAAAGGAAGTAATAAAGCAGAGAATGACCAATTGCCATGTGTAATCAAAGCCAGTAAATGAATAGCCGAAAATTCCCGCAGCTGCCACAACTGGCAAAAGGAAAAGAGCGATACTGATACCCGTAGAGAATACGGCCTTATTATCGGAGTCCCGGTCGATTGAGAAACGAAACACGCCCTCATAGACACCGAGGCAGCAAAGGGGATAAAGCAATTCGGCAGTATTGTTTACAAGCTCACCAATACCGTATTGCTCAGTAGTAAGCAGTGCGGTATACATCGGAAGCAATAGGAACTGTATCAATTTCGTAAGCATGTTGCCGGCAGCAAAAACTGCAGCATCGCTTACAAGTGCCTTATAGCTTTTCTTCATTTATTACATTTCCTCAATAACGGATTTCAGACCATCATAATAATCGGCAGCGAAAGCAGGAGCGGAAACGCCATCCGGGAAGCGCTTCATGAAAGCGGACACAAGCCCTGGGACCTCCTCAAGATTGTCAGCAACAACAATCCCCTCATCCCCTGCATCTGTAAACCATTTGGCACCTGAGACAACCTTGTGATCATTGGTCTTAAGAACCACAACGGGCGTTCCGGCAATACGGGCAAATATCGTGCCATGATAACGATCGGTAACAATAACGCACTTTTGCGAATAAGATTCGATGACGCCCTCGATTCCGGTCCAAGCATCATGAGAGTCCAGATCGATACCATCCCATTTAACGGTGGTGTCAGTCCGAGAAACATCACAAAGACCGGAAAGAGCAGAAGCAAGCTTATCGATGGCCGCATAAGAGTACAGCTTCTCGCCATCGTTTCGAGCGCAAAGCAATACACCTTCGCGCTGGTTATCAAAGGAATATTTCCCAATCAATGAGGTCACAACGTCAGGATAAAGACGGACATCAAGTCGAGGATACAAATCTCGAGCAATCTGTGCAGAGACGGCATCCCTAGCCAAAAACAAAGTATTAACGTGTGACCCTATTGCCTTACGGTCCAATTCTTTACCACGTTTGCTGTTAAAACGAATTGAAGTCGGGAAAAAAACAATTCTGTTATCGGGAAAACAAGTTGAAGCAAGCCTATGCGGCGTCTCATCGTCGTGGAGTCCGTCCATCGTATGACCACTCTGCATGACAATCAGATCATTAGGGCGAATTAGATTCTGAATCATGCGGACAATCCTGCTGGTACCGGCGTTAAATGCCTTACTTGGAATTTTAATAATTTCAGCTTCCGAATAATTATTTTGGAGCCATTTTTCAATAACAAATTTTTGAGCTTGATCTCCCAAATTCGGGTGAGTGGGCACCCCAAAATACCAGATACGCATGCCGCTAGTCTTATCTAGTCTAGCCATTGAATCAACGAGCTCATTGTTCAGCTTGCGCATCGCAGGATAATGCATAGCAGTACGCACCGTAATCCCCACAGTGCGATTTACACCTTTTGCGATACCGGAAACAAAGGGGACGGACTTAATAGCCATTTTCAGCTTATTATTCATATTACATCCTAACTAAGAACTTATTTACTGTGGTAAACGATTAATTACAAGAGTGAATCGACGGGATCACGAAAAATGAGTTCACACGGCACAATTAAATACTTAGGGCTCAGTAAAACAGAGACATAAACCGCGACAAGTCAGCCGTATAAGGAACGATTCCATACCATTCAGGCCTAAATAATTGAACAACAACGAAATACATAACAGAAATCGCAATCAATGAGAACCGAACGAAACGCGTTTCTCCGTCATTAGCTGCCTTTAAAACGAGAGGCAAAGCAACAAGAACAAGAGGCGCGAAATAGTATCCGAATCGAGCAACAATTTGTACTTTCATACCGACGGCGGAAAAGACAAGCCAGAGCAGTTCACCCCAGCGCAAGGCAAGGCTGACGGACTTACCTTGAGCCACGCCCTCAGCGCGGTCAGCAACTTTTAGATAATTAAAAAATATGCCGACGAGCAGGGCATTAAATAGAAGTGAAATTAGAGCGCCAAAATAGTTTGACCCCATAAAGTCCGCATCATAAAAACTATTTTTGCCCAGGACTGCCGCGACCGCGTTAAGGAGTGGATTGACAAATAGAAAGCTGAATATAGCTCCAATTATAAGAACTGTCATGCTCATTAAGTTAATTTCAACCTTGCTGAGAGGGATGAGAGCAAACAGCACGAGAGCGGACCTATGGAATGAGGCGGCAAGGAACACGAGTAGAATAAATACAGGAACCTTACGATCCCTAAGTACAATTATTGCAAGCATACCGATTGCAATAGCAATTGCCTCGCGCATGATGTTCAGATAACTCGGAAACAGCAGGCACAAAAATAGCACAGTGGGCAAAATAGGCTCATCAGCGAGCTTAAAAATAAATAATGCAGTGCAGAGACATATAACCGCACTTGATGCTACGAGAAGAATCTGAAAATCACCGCTGATGAGTGAAAGAACCTTGCAAAATAATAGGAAACCGTACTCAAATCTGTCTGTCATCTCAACAAGAGAAGAGAACGGCAAACGAGAGGCACTTAAAAACGCTCTACAGTGCATTTCAGTATCAATACCAACTGAACTTGATCGCACTGAAGCAACAAAGAAAATTGCTGAAAAAGTGACTAAAAGATAGGTCTTTTTAAAGGAAGCGGAACGTTCAGGCCGTAATACAAAACCAAAAACTACCGCAAAGACAATAAGCTGCAAATATACCAACATTTAGATAGTCACCCTACTCCTTAGGTGCGGGCTGCGACATATCTACATTGTTTTTAATAACTACTCTATACATCCATTTCCCTCAATGCATCTCAATAAGAGAATTACCTTCATCAGCAATACTTTGCAGGTTCCGAGTTCAACCAATCGACTAAATTGAATCCTTGTGTAAAGCGATCCGTATCATTTGTTATTCCCCCCCCCCGAACAGAGGCGGGATGATAAACCGAGCATGCAATATCGGGGCGTCGCATCGCCGTAAAGCAAATCTTGTTCGTGTGCTCCAAAGAATCAAACGCCCTAAGATCTTCTTCGCGACAATCATTCATCTGGCTGAATTTAATAAACAGATTGTCCCAGTTCACCCTTTCAACCCGTCGCTCCCATTTAGCTCTAGCCTCCTCAGGCGTTGGATAATGTAGAAATACAATCTCAACGTCATCGATAATTCCAACAGGCTTACTCAGCTCATTGCGAGATTTCAAAGTCTCGTAATGAGCCGAATCACAAGAATCGATGAATTCTATGGGCGTATTCAGATAGTGCCTTAAATCTCCCGCGAACTTTACGTATTCAGTTCCAAAAAAATACAGCCCTGCTGTAGGCGATTGATACGGTAAGCCGAAATACCGATAGACCGTTCCGGCCCAACAATTATTGGAAATAATAGAAAAATCGCTTCGTGTCAGATGATTTTGCCTACCCTTAGAAAAACGACTGTTAGTTTTCTCTCTGATTACCCGTTCAGCAATTCCAAAATAGTCTTTATTCATGTCTACGTCCTTCAACCAAAACCACACCCGTTGCATCGAAAAACGCATCTAACGCTGAGCAACAAGCCCCTCGTAGAACTCCATCAATTTCTTTGCATTAGCCGCTGCCGAATAGCCAGCGGAGGTTAATTTCTCAACAGCTCCGCTATCACGACCAACCGACATAGCATCAGCAAGTGCAGAGGCCCATACAGCATATGGCTCATTTAAACCGACAAATCTACTCACGCCCGTTATGTCACTTTCCTCAGGAACGCCAGTCGAAAAAACACAACGAAGCCCAGAGGCTTGAGCTTCAACAGCAGAGACAGGAAGCCCCTCATATAGCGAAGGCATAAAGAAGACGTCGAACAGCGAGTAAAAACGAGCGACGTCAACGCGCACGCCGGGCATGACGACGGATTCGTTTACACCAAGCTCCTTAGCAATGGCCCTAACTCTGTCCATGCCATCTCCAGCGCCCAAAATCACCCACTTAACATTAGGAATACTGCGCTTCAGCTCTGCGAACACCTTGACGCCAAATTCAAAGTTCTTTTGCTTGACAAAACGACCGACACTTCCAATAACGGGGTCACTATTGCCAATGCAGAGTTCAGCACGCAGGGAAGCATTGGAGCTATCGTCATATGCATAATTGCTGAGTACAATTCCATTTTTCATTACAGCAAACGGCTTATTTCCAAACAGGTATCTACCAGCTTCATCAGAGCACGCCACCCCATCAGTTGCATACCTCTTGCCCCACGCAATCAACGGAGCATTTCGAACACGATGAAGAACGTTGTCAGATGAACTATTCAGATGACTATGTAGGACACGATGTTCGATGCCGGCACGCTTAGCCTCCCTGAGAACGCAAAAAGCCGAGTTGGGCATATGACAATGCACGATATCGTACTCGCGTCCATGCTTAACGAAAAACTCTTCGACTTCTTTAATGAACTGGCCAAGCCCCGCAGAAGCGAAAGACACCGTATAGACACGAGAACCGTGCGCAATAAGCTCCTGATCATAAGTGCAGTCACGCAAGGGTTTACCATTTAATGTTGCATGGTGTAGATAATCAAATACAACTCGATGCTCATCAATGCCCAAAGACATGTTATGAACAAATTGAGAAACACCGGCAGAACGACTTAATGAGGGAACCACTTGGAGAACATGAATTGGAGATGAGGTAATCAAGCTAGTCAACCACCGTAACAATTGCGTCGGCATGAAAACGAGCAGAAACGCATGATTGGGCATTCTTTGAATAATTCCCTATGGAAATCAGCATGACCAATTCCTCCCAATAGGGTAGTTTCAATAGACCGCGAATCGCTTTTTCAGGACCTCGTCTTAGCATTGTATTGAGCGGACAAGAAGCCAAACCCTGCTCTTCAAGTGCCAGCAATAACGCCATTGCAAAAATGCCGCCATCAACAAAGCCCTCGTTACGTTCTTGCGGTCCAAAGTAAACCCGATTATCAACCGTCAACACGACGAGCATTGGAGGCATCGCGTAGCCTCTGAATCCACTTGTAATTCCTAATGTCTCATGGATGAGTTCCTGGTTATTGATAATCCGAACTCTTGTTGGTTGTCGATTGCATGCAGACGGAGCTTTGGTGGCCGTCTCGATAGCATTAATGACCTTTGTCAACGAAACGGGTGTATCAGAATACTCTCTAACAGAATGACGGTTACTTAATAGCTCGTCAACAGAACCTGGAATAATGCCTGCCACAGCAAAATCATGAGCGATTTTGCAGCTTCCACCGGGATATAAAGGCTTTGAATCCAGTTTAGAAAACAGTTGGTCGCCAATTGCTTGCATAAACATATGCGTATATTCAGAACTATTCTCATGTCTGTCACGATATTCGATTAGCGCACCCAAGGCGGATTGATAGGCCAGGCTATCCGTACTTCCACCCATATCTTCAAAGACATGCATGTAGCGAGAGAGTTCGGCGAGGACCTTCACTCCAAATCCAGCACGAAAGTCCTCGTGGCTCAACCCTTTTTCAAGCTGATGGGTACAATAAATTATATGAGCTTCTGCTTGCTCTGCATATTTGATCTTGTTTCGAGAATAAGACTTCCCGAACCGTGCCGCCTGCCGCATTGAAGCGGCGAGCAAACTTGGATAGCCATTAAAAATGGCCCTCGCAACCCCCATGACAGGATCAGGCAAATGATCCTTTAAAGCAGAAACCGAAATATTTCCCATCATATTTCCTAAATATCCAAGGCTTTTTCAATAAAAGAAAAGGCTTCATTTCGTTTGAGATTAAGCTGTGCCTGAACCGAATTGGAGTCGTAATCAAGTTCAGAAATAGTCAGATTTCCAAAGTCATCCAACAAATGATTGTCAAGATTAGTCATATTTAATAGGTTTGAAATTCTTCCGTTAAAACGACCAGGGCTGATGGCGACAAACTTCTTTCCAAGATTTACGGAATAGGCAGTTCCATGGAACGAGTCCGTAATGACAATTTCGGCCCCAAGGAACAGAGAAAGGAACTTTCCCACGGAAGGACAGATAACAGCATTCTCGCCAGAACGCTTCTCATGCACACCGTATGCAATTCGCATAACCTTGAGACCAGTCTTCTTGGCGACCCTTTGTACATAAGAATCGAACTCGGCATTACGGTTGAGCTGATAGACCAGAACATAGGGTTCCGGAGAAATCCAACCATCTGCAATTGCTTCCCAATCATCACGATTCAACATGAGCGTGGGATCGATAACGGGCATAGCCCCATGGACACCGATAGAATCAAGAAGGTCAGCCGCCTCTTGCTCGCGTACAGAGATACAAGAGTAAGAGGAGAGAGCCTTTCTCATCGGCTCAGCTTCCCAATCCTCGAGCGTGGCCTTGCCGATACTCGCAGCATAGGCAATCTTCTTTTTCCCCTCGGGAGCAAAGGAGAGATAGAAAGCACGGTCAAAACCGTTATTCCAAATGCTATTCCAAACCTGATCGCTACCAGTGCAGTAAATATCTGCTACCGGAGGATTCGCGTCCAACTCATCTGCGGAATAGTACGAACGCTCAGTCAGCGCAAGCTTGGAATGTCTAAACTCATCAAGGGGGGCGCGTCTCCTTGCAACCATACGAGAAACCGGTATTTTTGCAATCTGCTTGACGCCAGGAACCTTAAATATAGGCATCTTCTTTACGAGCTGGCCGTTAAGGGCACGATCCACTTCGTTTTCGGGAATCGCATCCTTACGGTAGTAATCAATTATTTCGGCATCTGCTCCCACACGAGCCAAAACAACCTGAGTTGCATAGGTCTGCAGGCAGGAGCCATAGTTCGGCGAGTTATGGAGTGTTATAACTCCGACTTTTCGAGACATGCACAAACCTACTTTCTGAGTAATTTCTTATAAACAAACGAACGAAGTCCGTTAGGCATGACACAAACAACGGCATGCGGAACAAATGAGGCAACAAAATCAACAGGGCTAAACCAGCCAGTACGCAATTGAGCAAACTTGAATTTCCAGATATGCGGTAGATACGAAGGGCCGCCTCTGCGAGCATAAAAATCGGAGCTCACGCGCATCGCCACAAGTGGTTCAGGTAGATTATCTGCGCGACAGCCACTGGCTAGCATCCTGTTAAATAAATCCCAATCTTCGAAATAAAGATATTCAGAGCTGTAATTCCCAGCCTCCAGCACCTTAGATTTTTTAAACGTCATAGGTGGGTGCCGGAAAGGATTTCGACGTTTGGAACAAGCGAGAATGTTGTCCAGTCCCTTGGGCAAATTCGTTGAAGCAATTGGCGTCTCAGGAGAGTCAATAAACTCGACGACATCGCTACCGACCATATCGAGCCCACTTTCAATAGCGGCAAGCTGCTTCTCCATACGATCAGGACGCGCCACGTCATCGGTGTCCATACGCGCAACGATTTCATTAGAACAGGAGAGTACGCCCTTATGAAGAGCATATCCTAGTCCATGGTTCTCACTGTAGGAAACAAATTTGAACAGATCGGGCCACTGCAAGTTATATTCGGAAAGTACCGACTCGAGTTCAGCAGTCAAGGGTCCGTCCTTAACCATTACGATCTCGGCCGGAGGCACAGTTTGAACGAGCATGCTGTCGAGGGCCTGGCGCAGAAAAGTAGGGTTTTCTTTTTTGTAAATGCTCATTAATACGCTATAAGCGGTCGTGGCGACTGAAGTGGTCATCTATCGCCCCGTCCTCTTCTTGCCGAACATGGCACCAAAAGTGCCGGTAAAGCATTTCCAGTCCATGCGGAAACAGCGATTGCGCACGTAGTGGAGTTCAATCTTCTGTCGCAGACCGCTCTCGAACGTCGCGGCATTGCGGTCAGTCGCCTGCCACAGGCCCGTAATGCCGGGCTGGACAGAAAGCAGCTCAGCCTTTTCCTCATCGGAAAAATGCTGTTCAAGTTCGTCTCTTGTTATGGGACGCGGACCGATGACGGAAAGGTCGCCGTTCAGCACGTTCAGGAACTGCGGCATCTCATCAATGGAGCACTTGCGGATGAACTGCCCGACTTTGGTAATGCGGGGGTCATCGTCGACCTTACGCTCGACTTCCCACTGATGCAGTTGCTCAGGGCTCAGATACTTCTGCACGTTGCCGGCATCGGCGACCATGCTGCGAAGCTTAAGGATCTTGATAGTCTTACCACCCTTGCCAATGCGCTCTTGTGCATACATAGGGCTACCGGACGATTCAAGCCTAATGAGTGCACACACCGCAGCAACAGGAATTAGCAGCAGAACACTCATCAAAAGACTGAACACAAGGTCAAACAGCCTCTTAACAATGCGATACCCAAGCGTGCCGCTCGGCTTTATCTGATCGAAAAGCAGTGCGTCCCCCATAGATGCACGGCTCTCTGTCATTTCTTTATTAGCAGTCACGATAAAACTTACGTCCCTGTCCCCAGGAACCCCCCCCCATCCACGAATTCAAAAAACGAATGAATTGCCGGTGCAACGTCTCCCTTACGTTTTGATGGGAACGTCGAGCGGAAGCACTTCCCTAAAGCTGGAATCGCCTTCGCCTACGTCCACCAAGCACCAGCGTTTACGACGGTCGATCTTGTGCACACGGGCCTCTTGCCCCACCAAGGGCCCCTGTTCTATGTGCAGCACACCGTCTTCTATGCGCGCCACGCTGTTGCGCACCACGTCGTCGTCGTCGAGCACGCTGCGGTACCAGTCCTGTGCATCGTCCGGCATGGGCGCATAGGCCCGCTCCCTGCTGCCAGCAATGCGGCAGCCAAAACTCAACTGGGCCAAAGCCCTATCGAGCGCAGCGGCATCGTGCGTGGCGACGAAGAAGTATTCCTTGTACATGGGTTTGGTTTGGAGCGACCATGCGCCGTCCCGCTTAAACCAGAACTCCTTTTGCATCACAAAAGCGTTCTGCATCAGCTCGTGTGGGATAATACGGCGCACCTTTTCGCAGGTCTCGCGCTCTTTGCCGTTGGGGGTGTGGACCAGATACCAGCGAACGCGGCCGTGCTGGCTGTTGGTGGTGGCGCCGTTAAATGCGCCCGGCAGCTTCTCTTGGCGCCGTGCCGTCTGTTCCATGTTCTCGCCCCCTCTTTTGGATTTGCGATGCACGCAAATGCAAGGGCGTTTAGAACAGGCTTCTCGCTCGCAGCTAGGCGCAGTCGCAAAAGTACAGGTTTTTGTATCTTTCGACGTTGCTCATTATACGAGCAAACTGCTCACGTTTTCCCAGATTACACAAATTGCAGCGCGAACGGACACATCTCCATACGCCTCTACAAAAACCTGTACCTTTTTGCACAACAAAAAAGCCGCCCTAACCAGCGGCTTTTCTTCTATAGACAACAAAAAAGGCGACCGCCCGCGAGGACGATCGCCTTTGTTAATTCTTGTATGGTTTGTGCTAGGCGCGAGTCTTGATCTCCTCAGTCACCTTCGCAACGAACTCGTCAACGCTCATCGGGACGGTCTCGTTGGAGCGATCGCGAACGGAGATGTTGCCGGCCTCGACCTCCTTCTCGCCCAGGATGAGCATGTAGGGCACGCGGTCGATGCTGCGGGCCTCGCGGATCTTGTAGCCGATCTTCTCGTCGCGGTCGTCGCAGACCACGCGGATGCCGGCCTCCTCCAGCTTGGCGCACACCTCATGGGCGTAGTCGCGGCTCTTCTCAGAGACGGGAAGTGCCTTGACCTGCACGGGAGCCAGCCAGGTGGGGAACTTGCCCGCAAAGTGCTCAATCAGAATACCGATGAAACGCTCGATGGAGCCAAAGCATACGCGATGCAGCATGATGGGGCGCTTCTTGGTGCCGTCGGCGTCCACGTACTCCAAGTCAAAGTTGAGCGGCATCTGGAAGTCGAGCTGGACGGTGCCGCACTGCCAGGTACGGCCGAGCGAGTCCTCCAGGTGGAAGTCGATCTTGGGGCCGTAGAAGGCGCCGTCGCCCTCGTTGACCTCGTAGTCCATGCCCAGCTTCTCCAGAGCGGTGCGCAGGCCCTCCTCGGCGCGAGCCCAATCCTCGTCCGAACCCATGGAGTCCTCGGGGCGGGTGGAAAGCTCAACGTGGTACTTAAAGCCAAACTTCTGGTACACGGAGTCGATGAGGTTGACCACGCCCACGATCTCGTCGGTCAGCTGGTCGGGACGCACAAACAGATGGGCGTCGTCCTGATTAAAGCAGCGCACGCGGAACAGACCGTGCAGGGCGCCGCGCAGCTCGTGGCGGTGCACCAGACCAATCTCGCCGGCGCGAATGGGCAGCTCGCGGTAAGAGTGCGGCTTGGAGGCGTACACCAGCACGCCGCCCGGGCAGTTCATGGGCTTAATGCAGTACTCTTCGTCGTCGATGACGGTGGAGTACATGTTGTCCTTGTAGTGGTCCCAGTGGCCCGAGGTCTTCCACAGCTGCTTGTTCATGATGAGCGGCGTGGAGATCTCCACGTAGCCGGCCTTGTGGTGAATCTCGCGCCAGTAGTCCAGCAGCGTGTTCTTAAGAATCATGCCGTTGGGCAGGAAGAACGGGAAGCCGGGGGCCTCGTCGCGCATCATAAAGAGGTCCATCTCGCGGCCGATCTTGCGGTGGTCGCGCTTCTTGGCCTCCTCCAGCATGTGCATGTGCTCGTCGAGTTCTTCCTTGGTGGCAAAGGCGACGCCGTTGATGCGGGTGAGCATCTTGTTGTCCTTGTCGCCCTTCCAATAGGCGCCCGAGACGCCGGTGAGCTTAAAGGCCTTCAGCGCCTTGGTGTAGCAGATGTGGGGGCCGACGCACATGTCGATGTAGTCGCCCTGCTGGTAGAAGGTGATGCGGGCGTCGTCGTCCAGGTCGCCGATGTGCTCGACCTTGTACTTCTCGCCGCGCTCTTCCATAAGGGCGATGGCCTCGGCGCGGGGCTTCTCGTACACGGTGAACTTGAGGTTCTCCTTGACGATCTTTTTCATCTCGGCCTCGATCGCGGGGAAGTCGTCCTCGCTGATCTTGACGCCCTCGGGCAGGTCGACGTCGTAGTAGAAGCCGTTGTCGGTCGCAGGGCCGTAGGCAAAGTCGGCCTCGGGATAGAGGCGCTTGATGGCCTGCGCCATGATGTGCGCAGCAGAGTGGCGGATGACGTGCGTGACCTCGTCCTGCGGGAGCTCGGCCACCGAACCGTCATTGTAGAGTGCCTTCATGGGTATGTTTTCTCCTCTCGGATGCCTGATGCAAGTGCGTGCGATGCGCTCGGCGTTTTTGACTTGCATCATTATAGGCAGGTTGCCTTGGTATACAAGCGCCCGCCGCACCTTAATGGCACGGCGGGCGATTTTCTACGCATGCTTCATCGTGTGGGGCGGGGTGTGGGGCGCGCGCGGCTTGCGGCGTGCCCGTAGCTTGCGGCCGGCCCGGCGATGGATGCGTTACTGGATGCGAGTTCGGCAGTAAGGGCAGACCTTCCAGTGCGCATCGAGCGGGCGATGGCAGCTGGGGCAGACATTGCGAACCTGGGTATCGCACACCGGGCAGACGACGAAGTCCTTCTCGATGGGCGCGCCGCACTGTGGGCAGGTGCCGTACTGGGCAAGCTGGCGCTCGCGCAGAGCCATGTCCAGCTCCTGCTCCTCGCGGTCGGACGCGTAGGAGTGCGGGCGCAGGACCAGATAGGCGATGAGGCCTACAAACGGGATGAGGGCGATGATGCCCCATGCCACGTAGGCGCTGGCGCCGCGGCGGCGAGCGTCGATGAACACATAGACGACCGACAGCACATACAGGGCGATGATAAAGCCAACAAAGGCATAGACGACGCCCATAAGCTGCGGCGACATGAGCTCGGAGATGTACTTGGACATTGCGGGTACCTTTCGGAATATTAACATTTTCGGACAAGTTTACCACGGGGTTTGTTTATATGGGACCACGGCTAGGGGCGGGGCTGGCGCGGACACAAACATCTCAATCTGTAACAGGTGGAGGCGGAATCCGGGTCTAGATGTTACAGATCGAGACAAACGGATGACCCGCCAGACTAACGTCTCGATCTGTAACATCTGGAACCCAAATCCTAGTCTAACTGTTACAGATCGAGACGTAGAAAACCGTCCGAACCGAATATCTCAATCTGTAACAGTTACCCGGCAAATACAGTCCCAGATGTTACAGATTTAGACAAACCATTCTCTCCCCGACTTAAATCTCGAACTGTAACATCTGGAACCCAAAAACAGTTCTTACTGTTACAAATCGAGACGAACGTGTGCCTGTGGACGCAGCATCTCAATCTGTAACAGGTAACGGCGACGACCGCGATGTTTGGTGGGAAGATCTCGCGGTCTAACGTGGCCGGCATCCGTGCTGGGCCGGACCTCGCCTGCCGTTGGCGGGTGTTGCGGGGCAGTTCGCCGCATTGCCGCCGCGCTGGGGGTGTGCAGACCGTAGGATAGTCCTATTGACAGCCTGTCAACTTGTCTGGGAGGCACTGTGACGGAAACGTTTGATATCGCGATTGTGGGCGCGGGCATCACCGGGTGCGCCATCGCGAGGCAGCTCGCGCGCTATGACCTGTCCATTTGTGTGGTCGAGGCGGCCAACGATATCGCACTGGGCGCATCGAAGGCCAACGGCGGTCTGGTGCACGCCGGCTACGATCCGGCCCCTGGCACCGTAAAGGCGCAGGTCAACGCCCGTGGCTGCGAGTTGTACGGTGCGTGGGCGCAGGAGCTGGGCTTTCTGTTCTGCCGCACCGGGTCGATGGTGTTGGGCTTTAACGACGAGGACCGCGCGCAGCTGGAGAAGCTGCGGTGCAACGGCCATGCCAACGGCGTGCCCGAGCTGTCAATCGTCGGACCCAACCGCATCCACGAATTAGAGCCGCGGGCCAGTGCCGAGGCGACGTGCGCGCTGTGGTGTCCCTCCACTGGCTTTGTGGATCCGTTTGAGGTCGCCATTGCCGCGCTGGAGAACGCCGTCGCCAACGGGGTGACGTTTATGCGCTCCGCACCGGTGGAAGCGATTGAGGTTGCTGGCAGCGAGGCTACCGACGGGGCTGCGCGCTTTACGCTGGCGACGCCCGCCGGAGACGTGCGCTGCCGCTATCTGATCAACGCCGCGGGCAACGGTGCCGCGGACATCTCGCATATGGTTGGCGCCGAGGAGTTCCAGATGGTCTGGCGTCAGGGCAACATCGTGGTGCTGGACAAGGAACCGCGCACGCTCATGCCGCTCTACCCGGTGCCGACGCCGATTTCGAAGGGCGTTATTGTCACGGGCACCGTGCACAGCAACACAGTGATAACCGCCACGGCTGCCGTGCGCGAGCCGGGTGACACGCAGACCTATGCAAGCGATGTGAACGCGCTGCTGACCGGCGCGCGCAAGCTGGTGCCCGATCTGGACACGCGCCGCGTGGTGCGCGCATTTGCCGGCGGGCGTCCGGTCATTCAGGGAACGAACGACTTCTTTATTGGACAGTCGGCCGTGGTGCCGGGGCTGTTCCAGGCGGCGGGTATTCAGTCACCGGGTGTGGCAAGCGCGCCGGCCATTGCCGAGCGCATGGAGCACGTGATGCGCGAGGCGGGCGTTGCCCTGCATGAACGGGACGATTGGGACCCGATTCGCCGCGCGCCGGACGACTTTGACCGTGCGCCGCTTGCGCGCAAGGAAGAGCTCATCGAGTCCGACCCTGCGTGGGGGCAGATCGTTTGCCGCTGCGAGACGGTGCCCGAAGCCGAGATTGTGGCCGCGATCCGACGCCAGCCGGGCGCGGTTTCGGTCGAAGGCGTCAAACGCCGCTGTCGCGCCGGCATGGGTCGGTGCCAAAGCGGCTTTTGCCAGAGCCGTGTGGTGGCGATCCTGGCGCGCGAGCTGGGCTGCGACCCCAGCGAAGTACTGTTAGAGGATGCCGGTTCTTGGCTGGTCGAGGGTCCTTTGAAGGGGGTGCGCTAGGATGGCGGAGTTCAAATCGAGCGCGATTAATAGCGATGCCGTTGAGGCCGTGGCAACGCAAGCGTTCGACGTGGTCGTCATCGGTGGCGGCCCCGCCGGCATGGCGGCCGCGCTGGCTGCGCATAAGGCCGGAGCGCGCGTGGCCATCGTGGAGCGCGAGCAACACCTGGGCGGAATCCTCCGCCAGTGTATCCACCCCGGCTTTGGCCTGTCGCACTTTAAACAGGAGCTCACTGGCCCCGAGTATGCACAGCGTTTTATCGACCAAGTGCGCGCGACCGACATTGAGCTGTTCTTGGACAGCATGGTGCTTGGAATTGATTCGGGCGCGTCCACGGAAGACGCCTCACTCCACACCGTCACGCTCATGAATCCCTCCGGTATGCTGCAGCTCACCGGGCGCGCGATTGTCCTTGCCATGGGTTGCCGCGAGCGCACCCGCAGCGAGATCAAGATCCCCGGCAGTCGTCCCGCCGGCGTGTTTACGGCCGGCCTGGCGCAGCGATACATCAATATCGAGAACCTCAAACCCGGCTCGCGCGCCGTCATTTTGGGTTCGGGCGATATCGGGCTGATCATGGCACGTCGCTGCACGCTCGAGGGGATTTCGGTCGAGGGCGTGTACGAGCTCATGCCATACGCTAACGGCCTGCGCCGCAACGTCAAGAACTGTCTGGACGACTTTGGCATTCCGCTGCACCTGTCCACCACTGTGACGCGTGTGATCGGGCACGACCGCGTGGAGGCCGTCGAGGTGAGTCAGGTCGACGAGCACCTGGCGCCCATTCCGGGTACCGAGCGCATTGTTCCGTGCGACACACTGCTGCTTTCGGTGGGTCTGATTCCCGAGAACGAGCTTTCGGTTGCCGCGGGTGTAGAGCTTGACCCGCGCACGCGCGGCGCCGTGGTGGATCAGAGCCTGCAGACGGGCGTGCCGGGCATCTTTGCCTGCGGCAACGTGCTGCACGTGCACGACCTGGCAGACAATGTGACGACTGAGTCCGAGAGGGCTGGCGCAGCTGCAGCGGCGTACGCGCTGGAAACCGGCGCGGGCCTCGTTCCGGACTGCGAGCTCACCGTCTCCCCTGCCGGCATTGCGGGATACGCGCTGCCGGGACGCATTACGGCCGCGGCGCTCACCAAGCTCAACTTCCGCGTGCGCCGACCAGTCGACGCCGCCCGCGTGCGCATTCTGGCAGGCGACGAAGAACTGTTCGCCGGCAAGGTCCGCCCGTTTAAACCGAGCGTTATGGAAAGCTTCCCGCTGCCGGCAAAGGCGATTCAGCGCGCACTCGACCTGGGTGCCAGCGGGATTGTCCTGTCCGTCGATCCCGTTGAGGAGGCATAGCTCATGAGCAAGAATGCGACCGAGACCTTGCAGTTCAACTGCACCACCTGCCCATCCGAGTGCCTCCTAACCGTAGAGGTGGAGCGCGACGCAAATGGCGCCGTGGTGGAAGTTCGCTCCGTGACCGGCAACAACTGCCCGCGCGGCGATAAGTTCGCACATCAGGAGCTCACCTGCCCCATGCGCGTGCTCACCACCACCGTTGCCGTATCCGGCGGCGATGAGGCTCTGCTGCCCGTGCGCACCGCCGATGCCATCCCGCTGGCACTCCACGCCCAAGCCATGAACCTCATCCGTGGCCTAGTCGTCAACGCCCCCATCCGCATGGGCGACGTCGTGCTGGAGAACCTCCTCAACACCAGCATCGACCTCGTCGCCAGCATGGATATCGACCGAGTCTAAGTAACTAATTAGGGACGGGCTCTTTAAGCTACCCTGCCATCCACCCTGCCCTCCTCAGTTGCGGTGGAATAGTTCCTGATTTCCGCCAAAACCCCGGCATCCAGGAACTATTCCACCGCAACTATCCTTGGAATTGGTATTTAGCTTGTGCCTACTTTAGTGCCATTTCAAAACTATGCCGGATTACGGGGCTGATTCGGAGACCCCCATCCATACCGGCAATTTTCGATTTTTGATAAGCCGTCTACCTGCGGTTTTAATTTCGCGATTCTTCTCATGGTCAAGTAATACAGGTCCAGCCCCGTAATCCACCATACTTTTGAAACCAGCCCATTTGGAACGGCCCTCTTATGACTACTTTTGCCCGATCATTCTGCATGTTGGACACAGCTATAATAGCCCCGTCGCAAATTGACTACCCTGGCATTGGGGATACCATGGTGGCACCCTAGCGAAAGGATGTTTCATGGCACATGTCGATGAACGGCGCGTGGCGCGCGTGCTCGATGCGCTCGAGGCTCAGCACCCCGGCGCACAGCTGCTCGTAAACGACCCGTGGTCGATCTATTACCTGACCGGCTTTTATGCCGATATGTTCGAGCGTTTTTGCGGTGTGCTGCTCGCGCGCGATGACGAGCCCGTAATCTTGGTCAACGCCCTGCATCAGCTGCCCGAGTACGACAATGCCCGCGTCGCCTACCACACCGATACCGATATCGTGGCCGACGCCATCGCTCGCGAGATCGATCCGATCAAGCCGCTCGGCATCGATACCGTCATGCGCTCCGGCTTTTTGATGCCGCTCATGGAGCGCCACACCGCCAGCGAGTTTTTCCTGGGCGACTTTGCCGTCACCGCCGCGCGCACCCACAAGGATGCCGCCGAGCAGGAGCTCATGCGCGTGTCCTCGGCCGCTAACGACGCCGTGATGGCCGACGCGATCAAGCTCGTTCACGAGGGCGTGACGGAGCGCGAGATTGCCGACCAGATGCTTGGTCTGTATCGCAAGCACGACTGCGAGGGCTTCAGCTTTCCGCCGATCGTGAGCTTTGGCGCCAACGCCGGCGACCCGCACCACGAGCCCGACGACACCGTACTCAAGCGCGGCGACGTAGTGCTGTTCGATATTGGTGGACGCCGCCGCAGCTACTGCTCGGATATGACGCGCACGTTCTTTTGGGGCGAGCCAGACGAAGAGACGGCGCGCATCTACGATATCGTGCGCCGCGCCAACGAGGCCGCCGAGGCTCTCATCGCACCGGGCGTGCGCATGTGCGACCTGGACCGTGCCGCGCGCGACGTGATTGAGGACGCTGGCTACGGAAAGTACTTTACGCATCGCCTGGGTCACTCGATCGGTCTGCAGGACCATGAACCGGGCGACGTCTCGCTGGTCAACGAGCAGGTCGTAGAGCCAGGCATGACGTTCTCCATCGAACCGGGCATCTATCTCCCCGGCCGCACCGGCGTCCGCATTGAGGACCTGGCCCTTGTGACCGAGAACGGCGTCGAGATTCTCAACGCCTACCCCCACGATCCGGTCCGCCTAGACTAGCCAATGTGCCAAAGGGACAGCCCCGTTGACACATTCCGTTAACGTCGCACCACGAAAACGGGCTATCTACTACGTTTAACCCGCATGGGTCGACCATGCAGGTCTTTTTTGAAAAATGGCGAGCCCTTTACCTGCGGTTTTAATTTCACAATGCCCCGCGTGGTCGAGGGTAGTCGGTAAAACGTAGTAGATAGGCCCATTTCGTGGCGAGCAAGTCAACTCGAGGCGCAGGGTAGTCAAAATTGCCCCGTCCCAAATTGACTACTTTTAAGTTGCGGTGATATACGGACTGTTTGAGGCTCCTGGCTTGTAAAACAGTCCGCATTTCACCGCAACCGCTGAGGGGATGGGTTAGCGCAGCAGGCCGGCTACTTCGCCGGCTAGGGTGATGGTGCCGGCTGCTACGAAGGGCTCGCCTGCGGCATCGAAGGCAGCGAGGGCCTCGGACACGCTCGGGTATACGCCCGCGAGCTTATCGGCACCCACCAGGGCAGCGAGCTCCTCTGCCGGCAGGGCGCGATCGGAATCGGTCTGGGTCACGACCACGCGGGGGAACGCCGGAACCAGAACGTCAACGATACCCGCCACGTCCTTATCGGCCAGCGCGGCACACAGCAGCACGGGGCGGTTCTCCACGCACGGATCGATCTCGTCCAGCGCGCTCACAAAGTTCTCGCAGCTCTGGGGGTTATGACAGGCGTCGATCAGCTTGAGCGGATCGGTTCCCAGCACATCAAAGCGACCAGGCGTGGGACAGCCCATAAGCGACGCATCGAGCTTGTCATGATCGAGCTCGCGACCCAGATACCCCTCGCACAGCATGATCGCACACGCGGCATTCTGCGGCTGATACGCCGGCTTGACCATGCTCGACGTATAGATGGCACGCGGCGTGGTGCAGCTGAACTCCACCGTGTCGCCCACATGTGCCGGCACCTTGGTCGTGGCATGGTTCACCACCAGCGGCACTATGCCGCACTCGCGACAACGTGCATCCATCACGCGCTGAACGCTCGCCTCGTGCGTGCCCTCGCCCAGCACAACCAGGCGTCCGGGCTTAATGACCGCAGCCTTCTCCCCCGCAATGGCCTCGAGCGTATCGCCCAAAATGCGTGTGTGGTCGAGTCCAATGCCCGTAATGGCAACGGCGACGGGATCGGTCGCGCTCGTGGCGTCCCAACGACCGCCCATGCCAACCTCGAGCACGGCAACATCCACCGCGGCCTCGGCAAACACCACAAGCGCAGCGGCCGTCAGCAGGTCAAACGGCGTGATGGTATAGGCACGCTCCCCCGCCGCCACACGACGGGCATTCACGCGATGTCCCGCCTCAACAGCGGCAGAAACACCACGGGCAAACGCCTCGTCGCTTACGACGCACCCATCGACCTCCATACGCTCGGGATAGCGCACCAGCTGCGGCGACGTATACAGCGCGGTCCTGAGCCCCTCGCCTCGAAGGATAGCAGCCGAAAAACGCGTAGTCGAAGTCTTGCCATTGGTACCGGCAACCTGAATGCAATCAAAATACTCATCCGGACGTCCCAGCTCATCAAGCATATCGACAACCGTCTCGAGCAGAGGACCAGCATCCCCAGAAATCCGCCCCGTATCAGCAGCAAGCCCAACAGCCTCATCAAACGAAAGCAAATCAAACTCAAAAGGAACGGTATACAAGCCAGAACGCTTAGGCATTTTTAGAACCGCCATTCATAGAAAAATAAAACAGTATAGGTTGAGGATAGTCAGCGAAAACGCCTCTGATGAGCCAAGGTGCCGTGAAACAAGGGCGCATAGGGCTTATGCCCATGCGCCCGAAGTTGAACGGCAGATTGGCCATCAGAGGCGTTTGCAGCGTCGAGTCAGCCGCCGTTCGTTAGAACGGCGGAATAGGTGTCCGCAGTAGCGAGCAAAGCGTCGGGACGCGTCCCCGAGTAAACCTTACGAGAAGTCAGCAACCTGAGCAGTCAGCGCCGCCAGGATCTCCTTGAGCTCAGCTGCACGGTCCCTCTTCTTCTGCACCACCGCAGGCGCGGCCTTAGCCACAAAGCCCTCGTTGGCGAGCGTCTTCTCGCAGCCGGCGAGCTCCTTCTGAGCAGCGGCAATCTCCTTCTCCAGGCGCGCCTTCTCGGCCGAAAGGTCAACCTTGCCCTCGAGCACCACAAAGACCTCGACGCCGCTATCGACCACGGCAATGCTCGCGGCCGGCTTCTCAACATCGGTACCCATGACCAGCGAGGCGGTGTTCGCCAGCGGCTCAATAGTCGAGCGCAGGCTCTCGAGCTTCTCGATGTCCTCGGCACCGGCGCGCACGACCACGTCGAGCTCGGCCTTGGGGCTCAAGCGATAACGCGAACGCGTGGCGCGGGCGGCAGACACGACGGTACGGCACAGCTCAAATGCGCGCTCGGCGTCCTCGTCAACATACTTGGCGTAGTCGGCGGGCTCGGGCCACTTGGCGATCATGAGCGCCTCGGCGCGGTCAACGTTGCCCTCGGCGTCCAGGTCGAGCACGCTCGCCGGCATGTTGTCCCAAATCTCCTCGGTGACAAACGGCATAAGCGGGTGCATCAGGCGAATGGAGGTGTCGAGCACAAAGATCAGGTTGCGCTGCGCCTGCAGACGGCCCTCGCCCTTCAGACGGGCCTTGGTGACCTCGACGTACCAGTCGCAGACCTCGTTCCAGAAGAACTGCTGCACGCCGCGGGCCATGTCGCCAAAGGTGTAGTTCTCAATACCCTCGGTGACCATCTTCACGGCCTTGGCCAGGCGGCTGAACATCCAGGCGTCAGCCGGCGTCTCCACGACGGGCTCGCCGGGCGTGTATCCCTCCATGTTCATGAGCAGGAAGCGGCTGGCGTTCCAGATCTTGGTCACAAAGCTCTTGGCCTGGTCGGTACGCGGGCTATCGATAAGCAGCTTGGTCTTCTTGTCGATGTTCGCGTCGAACTTGACGTCCTGGTTATTGGTGCACAGCGTCAGCAGGTTATAGCGCATGGCGTCGGCGCCGTACATGCCAATGAGGTCCATGGGGTCAACGCCGTTGCCCTTGGACTTGGACATGCGGCTGCCGTCCTTGGCAAGGATCGTCGGGTAGATGACGACGTCCTTAAACGGAACCTCGTCCAGAAAGTACAGCGAGCTCATAACCATGCGGGCGACCCACAGCGCGATGATGTCGCGCGCGGTGACGAGCGCCGTCGTGGGGTGATGGCCCTCGAGCAGCTCCGGCTTTTGCGGCCAGCCCTGCGTGGCGAAGGTCCACAGCTGCGAGCTGAACCAGGTGTCAAGCACGTTCTCGTCCTGATGCACGTGATGGCCGCCGCACTTGGGGCACACGTCGGTGTCCTCGGTCAGAGCGTCCTCCCAGCCGCAGTCCTCGCAGTAGAACACGGGGATGCGGTGGCCCCACCACAGCTGGCGGCTGATGCACCAGTCCTTGAGGTTCTCCATCCAGGTGGTGTAGGTCTGCGTCCAGCGCGCGGGGTGGAAGGTGACCATGCCGGAGTTTACGGCGTCGAGCGCCGGCCCCTTGAGCTTGTCGACGGCGACGAACCACTGCTCGGACAGCCACGGCTCCAGGGCGGAGTCGCAACGGTAGCAGTGCATGACGGAGTGATCATGCTCCTCGACGTGGTCGAGCAGGCCATGCTCCTCGAACCACTTGATGACGGCCTCGCGGCACTCGTCGCGGTTCATGCCGGTGAACTCGCCGTAGCCCTCGACGACCACCGCGTGCTCGTCGAAGATGTTGATCTGCGGCAGGTCGTGGGCCTGACCCATGGCGTAGTCGTTGGGGTCGTGGGCCGGGGTGACCTTGACAAAGCCGGAACCGAAGTTGGCGTCGACATGCCAATCCTCAAAGATGGGGATCTCGCGGTCGACGATGGGGAGCTTGACGGTCTTACCCACAAAGGCGGCCTTCTCGGGGTCCTTCGGGGAGACGGCAACGCCCGTATCGCCGAGCATGGTCTCGGGGCGCGTGGTGGCGACGACGATGTAGTCCTGGCCGTTAACCGGCTCGGTCAGCGGGTAGCGCAGGTGCCACAGGTGGCCCTTCTCGTCCTTATACTCGGCCTCGTCATCCGAGATGGCGGTGGTGCAGTTGGGGCACCAGTTGACGATGCGCTTGCCGCGGTAGATCAGGCCGTCGTGGTACCAATCGCAGAACACCTTGCGCACGGCCTGTGCGTAGTCCTCGTCCATGGTAAAGCGCTCGTTATCGAAGTCGACGGAGCAGCCCATGCGCTTGATCTGCTCGACAATGATGCCGCCGTACTCGTGGGTCCAATCCCAGCAGGCGTCGACAAACTTATCGCGGCCGATCTCCAGGCGGCTGATGCCCTCACTCTTGAGCTTCTTGTCGACCTTAGTCTGCGTGGCGATACCGGCGTGGTCGGTACCCAGCACCCAGCGCGTGGACTTGCCGCGCATGCGGGCCATACGAATGATGGCGTCCTGGATGGAGTCATCGGTGGCGTGACCCATGTGGAGCTTGCCGGTCACGTTGGGAGGCGGAATGGTGACGGTGCAGTCGCCCACGCCCTCACGGCGCTTGTAGTAGCCGCCGTCGAGCCACTTCTGCAGGATCGCCGGCTCGTTGGTCGACGGATCGTAGTTCTTGGGCATCTCTTCCATATATCTCTCCCTTGCCCATCGGGGAGGAATGTAGGCCCGATTTTCGCTCGGTCAAGTCCTGGCTCGCTCGAAGACCACATTAAGTGGTCTTCGGCTCGTGCGGAATCTACGAAAATCGGGCCTACATTCCTCCCCTTAGGTATCGATTACTTCAGTCTGATATGACTTCGCTGAGGCTTAAACAAACACACAGAATAACACAGGTAGTTGGGTGTTTTGCGTATATATAAAATAGCCTCCGACCGTGGATGGTCGGAGGCTATTTGCAAGCACGTTTTTGGCTGGTTTACCCGTAGATGCGTTGGGGCTGTTCTTCGCCCTTTACGGAGGCTTCGGTCACGATGACCTTAGAAACACCTTCCTCGCTGGGGAGGTCGAACATCGTCTGCTGCAGCACATCCTCGCAAATGGAACGCAGGCCGCGGGCGCCGGTCTTGCGGGCGAGCGCCATGCGGGCGATCTCGTGCAGGGCCGCGTCCTCAAACTCAAGATCGACATCCTCGAGCTGGAACATCTTGCGGTACTGACGCACCACAGCGTTCTTGGGCTCGGTCAGAATCGAGACCAGGTCGTCCTCGTCGAGCGCCTGCGTCTGGGTGACGACGGGCGTACGTCCCACAAACTCGGGGATCATGCCAAAGGCGTTGAGGTCCTGCGGGAGCACCTGACGCAGCAGGTCGTTCTCGTCGACCGAGGTGGGGCCAGCGATCTCGGAGTTAAAGCCCACGCCCTTGTTGCCCACGCGGTCGGCGATGATCTTGTCCAGACCCACAAAGGCACCGCCGCAGATAAACAGGATGTTAGTCGTGTCGATCTGCAGCAGCTCCTGCTGGGGATGCTTGCGGCCACCGGTAGGCGGAACGCTGGCCACCGTGCCCTCAAGAATCTTAAGCAGCGCCTGCTGCACACCCTCGCCCGAGACATCGCGGGTAATGGAAAGGTTCTCGGCCTTGCGGGCAATCTTGTCAATCTCGTCCACGTAGATAATGCCTACCTGAGCGCGCTCAATGTCGCCATCGGCAGCATTGATGAGCTTGAGCAGGATGTTCTCCACGTCCTCGCCAACGTAACCAGCCTCGGTGAGCGCGGTGGCATCGGCGATGGCAAACGGCACCTCGAGGATGCGCGCGAGCGTCTGGGCCAGCAGCGTCTTGCCGGTACCGGTGGGACCGAGCAGCAGGATGTTGGACTTGGCGAGCTCCACCTCGTCCATGTCATCGTCAAGCTGCGAGTCCAAACCGTCGTCAAAGGCCGAAAGCGCAGCACCGCCCTCGATGACGCGGCGGTAATGGTTGTACACGGCAACCGACATGGCGCGCTTGGCGTCCTCTTGGCCCATGACATAAGCCGAAAGCTCGTCATAGATCTCGTGCGGCGTCGGCACGTGCGTGATGACCTGGCGGTCGTCCTCGAGCTCAAAGCCCTCGGCCTCGGGGTCCACGGCGGGCTGCCCAGCAGCCTGGCCGTGATCGTTGAGGAAGCCCGGCAGCTTGCCGTTGCGGGCAGCGTCCATAAAGTCCGAAGCCAGCGACTCCTCCAAGATCTCAGAGCAAGCGGCGACGCACTCGTCACAGATAAAGATGTTGGTCGGACCCTTTACAAGGCGACGAACCTGGCCCTGCTCTTTTCCGCAGAAGGAGCAGCGGATGGGGTTGCCGTTCTCGTCAAAGTTGTCCTGCATGTTTCCTGCCATCCTAGGCGTCCTTCGCGGCGAGGTCGCGCGAGGTAACGATACGGTCGATCAGGCCGTAGTCGAGGGCCTCGGCAGCGGTCAGGTAGTTGTCGCGCTCGGTATCGGCCTGGACCTTCTCGATGGGCTGGCCCGAGGCGTCGGACAGGATCTGGTTGAGCTCGCGACGGGTCTTCTTGATCTCCTCGGCAACGATCTCGATCTCGGTCTGCTGGCCCTGGGCACCGCCGCTGGGCTGGTGAATCATGACCTTGGAGTGCGGCAGGCAGAAGCGCTTGCCCTTGGCGCCAGCCGAAAGCAGCACGGCGGCCATGGACGCAGCCATACCGACGCAGATGGTGGAGACCTGCGGCTTGATAAAGTTCATGGTGTCCAGAATCGCCAGGCCGGAGTAAACCTCGCCGCCGGGCGAATTGATGTAGAGCGAGATATCCTTCTCGGCATCCTGGCTTTCAAGATGCAGCAGCTGGGCAACGACCAGATTGGCGCTGACGGAGTTGATCTCCTCGCCCAAGAAGATGATGCGGTCGTTGAGCAGGCGCGAATAGATATCGTAGCTGCGCTCGCCGCGCGGCGTCTGCTCGATAACGTATGGCACGAGGGCGGAATCGAACTTAGCGATCATACGCATCTCCATTTCTCTTACGGACCAATAGTGGTTCTAGATAAACGTACGGTGCCCGCATGCTATGCATTGGCTGGCACCGTACGAAGCAACCGGATAACCGGTGTATAACTTTACCCCATCACGGGCACATGCATGCGCTCGCGGGCAAGGTGGCGAGAATTACTCGGCGTCCTTGGCGGTCTCGTCGACCTCGGTCACCTTGGCGTTCTCGACCAGGTGGTCGACGGCCTTGGAGCGACGGATGGACTCGCGGACGGCAGGCATGCGGCCATCGGCGATAAACTCGGCCTTGGAAGCCTCGACGTCCTTGACGCCGGCCTTCTCGAACTCGGCGTTAATGTCGTCCTCGGTGACCTCGATCTTGAGCTCACGGGCGAGGGCGTCGAGCGCCAGGGACTCGCGGGCAACGTCGTTGGCCTGCTTGTGCAGGTCGCCGACGAACTGCTCCATGGTCAGGCCGGAAGCCGGCAGCCAGGTGTCGAGGGTCATGCCGCGGGCAGCGAGGTTGGACAGGAAGTTCTGGCCAAGCTCCTCAAAGACGGACTGCTCGTAGTCAGCGTCCATCTCGTCGAGCTGCAGACGCTCAGCGAGAGCGGCGACGCAACGGTTCTCCTTCTCGGCCGGGAGGCGGGAAGCCTTGTCCTGCTCGATCTCGAGCTTGATGGCGTCGCGCATAGCGTCGATGCTGTCGAAGCCAAAGTCAGACTTGACGAGCTCGTCGGTGAGCTCGGGGGTGTTGCGGACCTTGATGCCCTTGACGGTGACCTCGACGGTGTGGGTCTCGGCCTCCTCGCCCTCCTCGACCTCGTCGGTCCAGGTGACAGTCTTGACGTCGTCAACGTTGGCGCCGATCAGAGCCTCGTTGAACTCAGCAGGGTTGCTGTCGCTACCGGCGATGAGCATGCGGCCCTCGGCGGCGAAGTTGTCGGCGTTCTCGACGGCCTTGAGGTCGACGGTCACATAGTCGTCAGCCTCGACGGCGCGACCCTCGACGTCCTCGAAGGTAGCACGGTAGTTGAGGAGCATCTCGACCTGGTTGTTGATCTCGGACTCGGTGACCTCCGCGGGAGGCATCTCGATCTCGACGGCGTCGAAGGAGGAGAGCTCGGCAGCAGGACGCAAGGAGAACTCGACGGTGTAGGTGTAGTCCTCGTGATCCTTGGCGAGGTCGAGCTCCTTGTAGTCACCATTCTTGGTGGGGACGATGTCCAGCTCGTTGAGGACGGCGGGCTCGTTGGCGGCGATCAGGTCGTTGGTGGCCTGAGCGAGGGTAGCCTCGGCGCCAAGAGCGGAGTCGATGACCGGACGGGGAGCCTTGCCGGCGCGGAAGCCCGGGAAGCGGTACTTCTTGGCGGTGTCCTTGTAGGCCTTCTTGATCGCGGCGTCGACGTCGGCGGCCGGGATGGTGACCGTAGCGGTGAGCTTGGCGTCCTTGACGTCAGAAGCGGTGATGTTCAACACGTTCCTCCTCATACTGCCCAGCTTATCTGAGGTGCTGGTACCTTTATGCAACAAAGTGTCGCGACGGCCAGGGCCGACGCAGATGCGTTGGTGCGGGCGAAAGGACTCGAACCTTCACGGGAATCCCACCAGAACCTAAATCTGGCGCGTCTACCAATTCCGCCACGCCCGCATGAGCGCACAGACTAGGAATGATAGCAGATACGAACGGCAAGCGCACGCACACCTTTTACAGGCTCACGACCTCACCACGAGTGCAAAAGGCGGGACGAGTTGCCCCGCCCCGCCCATTACGACTTGTTCGCTGCCCCGCTACTCCCCCAGCAGGGCCTTCTCGGGCGTGATCGGCAGCGATCGAACCTGGTGGCCGGTGGCGTGCGCCACGGCCGAGGCCACGGCGGCGAGCGGCGTGTTGATGACAACCTCGCCGATCGACTTGGCGCCAAACGGGCCCGTCGGCTCGTAGCTCGGCTCAAAGGCCACGCGAATGCTGCCGATATCCAGACGCGTGGGCAGCTTGTAGCTCATAAAGTTGCCGGTGCGCAGGCGGCCGCGGTCGTCGTGCTCGACGATCTCGTAGAGCGCGTGACCGATACCCTGGGCAATGCCGCCCTCGGCCTGGACGCGCGCGAGCGCCTCGTTGATCACGGTACCGCAGTCCACAGCCGCCGCGTAGTCCACCACGGTCACCTTGCCGGTGGCCTTGTCGACCTCGACCTCGGCAATGCCGGCCATAAACGGCGGAGGCGAAACGGGCAGGCAGGCAGAGGCATGCGAGGTGAGCGCGTCGCCGCCCGCGATGTTCTTGACGCACAGGTTGGCAAAGTCGCGCAGCGTGAGGTAGCGGTTCTGCTCGCGCGCGGCACGCTCGTCGGACAGGCGCACGTACTGACCATCAAAGACCACATCGGCTGCGTCCACGTCCCACATCTGGGCGGCCTTGGCGCAGATCTTCTCGCGCAGCTCGGTCGCGGCGTTCTTGGCTGCCAGACCCGTCACGTACGTGCCCGAGCTCGCGTACGAGCCGGCGTCGAACGGCGACACGTCGGTGTCCACGCCGCGCACCACAATGAGTGAGCTTTCAACGCCCAGCTCCTCGGCGGCAATCTGCGCCAGGATCGTATCGACGCCCATGCCGTTATCGGTGGCGCCGGTGCCGATGGAAATGAAGCCGTCCTCTTCCAGGCGCATGTCGATGCCGGCGATATCCACGTTGGAAATGCCCGAGCCCTGCATGGTGAGCGCACAGCCCAGAGCGCGCACGCGGTCGCCCAGGTCGACGGCCAGCGGCTTGTCGCGCCAACCGATCATGTCCATCGCGCGCAGCAGGCAGCGGTCGAGCGCGCAGGCGTTGAGCTTCTCGTTGTAGTACTGCGGCATGATCTCGCCCTCGCGCACGATGTTCTTAAGGCGCAGGTCGGCGGGGTCCATGTGCAGCATGTCGGCGAGCTCGTTGACGGCGCTCTCCACGGCAAACTGGCCCTGGGTGGCACCGTAGCCACGATACGCGCCGCCGCGATTGGTATTGGTGTAGACGGCGTCCCAGCTAAAGCGGCTCGCCTTCACGTGGTTGTAGATGGGCAGGCTCTTGTGGCCCGAAAGCCCGATCGTCGTGGTGGCGTGCTCGCCATACGCACCGGCGTTGGACAGCGTATGCAGGTCGATGGCCGTGATGGTGCCGTCGTTCATGGCGCCCAGCTTAACGGTCATCTGCATCTGGTGACGCGAGTTGCCCGCGGTGATGGTCTCCTCGCGGGTGTAGCAGCAGTAGCTCGGACGGCCGGTCTGCTGGGTAACGAACGCCACGAAGATCTCGCAGCAGCCCGTCTGCTTGGAGCCAAAGCCGCCGCCGATGCGCGGCTTAATGACCTGCACCTGCGACTGCGGAATGTCGAGCGACTGCGCGACCATGCGGCGCACGTGAAAGGGCACCTGCGTGGAGGTGGTCACCGAGATGCGGCCGAACGCGTCGGTCGTCGCGAAGGCGCGGAAGGTCTCCATGGGCGCGGTCTGCGTGGCCTGGCTGGTGTAGGTGCGCTCAAAGACGATGTCGCTCTGGGCGAAGGCCTCGTCCAGGTCGCCAAAATCGCTGGCACCGCTGCACACCAGGTTGCGCGGGACATCGCCGCCCTGCGGGAACATAAAGGTCACGTCGCCCTCGGGGTGGACCACGATGTCGTTATCGAGTGCCTTGGTAAAGTCCAGCAGGGGCTCGAGCACCTCGTAGTCGACCTTGATGAGCTTGAGTGCCTTGTCGGCAGCCTCCTCGGTCTCGGCAGCGACGATCGCCACCTCCTCGTTTTGGTAACGGACGAGGTTCTCGAGGATCAGGCGGTCGTAGGGACTCGGCTGCGGATAGCTCTGACCGGCGATAGTAAAGCGGCGCTTGGGCACGTCCTCGTAGGTGTAGACGCCCACGACGCCGGGCACCTTCAGGGCGCGCGACGTATCGATGGAGCGGATCTTGGCGCGGGCATAGGGGCTGCGCTTGAGTTTGACGATCAGGGCGCCGGCGGGCACCATATCGCCCGTGTAGACGGGACGGCCCTCGAGCAGCGCCTTCGAGTCCTTCTTGGGCTGCTTGTGGGTAATCTGCTTGTACGCGACGCCGTCGCTGCTGGTGTCGTTGACGGGCAGCTCGGGCATCTCAAAGCCCACCTGCACGCCGGACTCGTTGAGAAAGCGGACGATGGCGCGCAGCTGGCTCTCGTAGCCGCTGCAGCGGCAGAGGTTGCCGGCCAGCTGGCGCGAGAGCTCCTCGCGCGTGGCGACGAGGCTCGGGTCCTCCTTGGCAGCGCGGGCGAGCGCCAGCACGTTCATGATGAGGCCGGGGGCGCAAAAACCGCACTGCTCGGCGCCTTCGGCAGCCATCGCGCGGGCAAGCGCCTCGGACTCGGCCTTGAGACCCTCGAGCGTGGTGATGGTGTGGCCCTCAACGCGGGCGGCGGGAACCGAGCAGCTCAGCACCGGGTCGCCGTCGAGCCACACCGTGCACAGGCCGCAGTTGGTGGTCTCGCAGGCGCAGCGCACCGACGCACAGCCCTGCTCGCGCAGCAGCGCAAAGAGCATAGTGTCGGGGGCAATCTGAACCTTGACCTTACGGCCGTTGAGCGTAAAGGAAAGATCGATGAGTTTGGTAGCCATTAGCGCACCTCGCTAGAATCGACGCCGGGCACGCGGCGGCAGGAATACTCGTCCGTGGCAAACTTAGGAATCTGCACGGTCTCGAGCTCGCGGGCAAGCGCGGCAGAAAGCTCGATGCCGGCGGCACGACGCACGGCCTGGACGGCGAGCGGTGCCGAGATGCGACGGCGGTACTCGACCGAGCCCCACAGGTTGGTTCCGTAGCTCAGGGCACGCACGGATGCAGCAAGGGCGCGAAGCTCGTCCTCGGAAGGCTGCTCGCTGGAAAGGCCACATGCCTCGCCCTGCAGCAAGGTAGTGCGCAGCGGGCGGGCGCCCACGGTGACGTGCCAGCTGTTGTCCCACCAGGCGGCGGTGACGTTTAAGGAGGGGAAGTCGGTCGCGGCCTTGCGCACGGCCTCATAGCTCGCGCGGTAATCGTGCTTGACGACCACGACATGCTCGATCACGTCACGTACGTAGCCCATGTCCACGAACTCCGCGAGCGGCACGCGACCGGCGCCCGTCAGCTCAACATAGGAATCGAGCGCCAGGAAAGCCGAGAGCACGTCCGAGAAGCCAAAGCGGCCGTAGATGCTGCCGCCCACCGTAGCGGTATTGCGCAGCTGCACACCCACGATGTCGTGGACGGCGAACTCAAAGACATTGTTGACAAGCGCGTTGAGCCCGGCATGGCGCTCGAGCTGGCGCAGGGTGCACATGGCACCGATGCGAAACTCGGTCTCGGTCTCCTCGATCTGATCGAGTCCGCAGGCCGAAAGGTCAATCGCCGTCGCGACGCGACGCGAACCCAGGCGCATCCAAATGCCACCGCCCACAATCTTGTTATTGCGGTTCTTCTGTAAGAGCTCATAGGCTTCGGCCGCGTTTCCAACACGGACGTAGGTACCGAACTTGAGCACGTTCTCCCCCATCTCTTCACTTGTCCAGTACTTTTAAGTGTACCAAACGAGGGGGCATAGCTCGTGTCGGGACAAAATGAACCGTTTTCCTCCGTCGCATGCGGATCAAAAAAGGCTCCCAGCCAAGATGACTGGGAGCCTTATCAATGCTATGTCAAGCGAAGATTTAGCAGACACCCTGGGCGAGCATGGCATCGGCGACCTTCAGGAAGCCGGCGATGTTTGCGCCCATGACAAAGTTGCCCTCCTCGCCGTACTCCTTGGCGGTGTCGTCCACATTGTGGAACATGCCGCGCATGAGCTGCTCGAGCTTGCCGTCGACCTCCTCGAAGGTCCAGGACAGGTGCTCGGCGTTCTGGCTCATCTCCAGGCCGGACACGAGCACGCCGCCGGCGTTGGCAGCCTTGCCGGGCATAAAGGCGACACCGTTCTCCTGGAAGTGGGTCGTGGCCTCGATGGTCGTGGGCATGTTCGCGCCCTCGCCGACCACCTTGCAGCCGTTGGCGACGAGTGCCTGGGCATCCTCGAGCAGCAGCGTGTTCTCGCGAGCGCATGGCAGCGCGATGTCGCAGGGAAGCTGCCACACGCCGCGGCCGTCGCCCTCGTGCCACGTGGCATTAGGCTTCTCGTCGACGTACATAGCGAGCGTGACGCCCTTGTCGTGGCCGGAGCGCTTCTTGTTGTAGACATGCTCGAGCACGGTGTAGTCGATGCCGTCGGGATCCTCGACCCAGCCGTGAGTATCGGAGCAGGCGAGCACCTTGCCGCCGAGCTGGGAGACCTTCTGGACGGCGTAGATGGCGACGTTGCCGGAGCCGTGAACGACGACGTTCTTGCCCTCGAAGGAGTCGCCGCGGCTCTTGAGGTACTCGTCCACAAAGTAGACCAGACCGTAGCCGGTGGCCTCGGTACGGGCGAGCGAGCCGCCAAAGGAGAGGCCCTTGCCGGTGAGGACGCCAGTCCACTCGTTGGTCAGGCGCTTGTACTGACCGAACATGTAGGCAACCTCACGGCCGCCAACGCCCAGGTCGCCGGCGGGAACGTCGGTGTTGGGGCCGATGTGGCGATAGAGCTCGGTCATGAAGGACTGGCAGAAGTGCATGATCTCGTTGTTGGACTTGCCCTTGGGGTCAAAGTCGGAGCCGCCCTTGCCGCCGCCCATGGGAAGGGTGGTCAGGCTGTTCTTGAGGATCTGCTCCAGGCCCAGGAACTTGAGCATGCCCAGGGTGACCGTCGGGTTAAAGCGCAGGCCGCCCTTGTAGGGTCCAATGGCAGAGTTGAACTCGACACGATAGCCGCGGTTGACCTGAACCTTGCCCTGGTCATCGACCCAGGGGACACGGAACATAACGATGCGCTCGGGCTCGACGAGGCGCTCAAGCAGGGCGGCCTCCTCGTACTCGGGATGGGCGTCGAGCGCCGGCTGGATGGTGCCGAGGATCTCGGTCGCGGCCTGGATGAACTCAGGCTGCTCGGGATAGCGGGCCTTGAGCTCGTCGAGAACTTTCTGCGTGTAGCTCATGCTTCCTCCAATTGATGGAAAAGAAAGGTGTCGTTCGCGGCGCCTCATACGCCGCGAGCTTTATCGAGTATGGATAATATCGCACTGTTGCAGCAAAGTTTCGCATAAGCCGACGAGCAGATGTTTCGTTTTGATTACGATGCAGGTAGAAGCGTTTTTGAGCACCCGACGTACAAATCGCGTGTTTCGAAGCTGTTTCGTCCACGTGGTCCATACCACCACAAAGAGGACAGGCACCTTTGTGGCGGTTGGCAGGATGCGTTGGCGGGAACGTATGTGAATCGAACACATCCAAGACGTTTTGCACGCCTCACAACGGTTTTGAGGACCGCGGGGCCCACCGGAGCCCATCCGTTCCCAAACGTGGCGGTATTTTACCAAACGCGCAGTGTCGCGCCACGAAAACGGCCCATCTACTACGTTTAACCAGCAAGGGTAAACCATACCCACTTTTTCGTAACATCGGCAAGTCATCTACCTGCGGTTTTGTTTTTGCGGTTTTTGAAATGGTCGAGGGTAGTCACTTAAACGTAGTAGATAGGCCGGTTTTGTGGCGAGCGGCGATTCGGAGCCCTAGCGCAGGGATCTGAGAGCGCCGGCCTCCTTGTTGAGCGTCGTAAAACGCACCGCATCCAGGTGCTCCAAGATGCTAATGGCTCGTTTGCGCGACACGCCTAAGGCCTCGCGCAGCACACTCGTCGTGGCAACGCCGCCAGCAGCCTCGATAGCCGCGGCGACGACCTCACGTGCATGGGCCTCGGCGGCGGCAGACAAGGCAACGTCGCGTTCGATCTTAACGATCGCGCGGTTGAGCGAAAGCTCGCGCAGGGCACGCGTCATGGTGTCGCGATCGAGCTGCAGACGCTCACCCACCTCGGGCAGCGTCGCCGCACCGAGACCCGCCTCGTCGAGGGCGGCCACGATGCGCTGGCTCGCCTCGCGCACCACACGTATCGCCGCAGCGGCAGAGTGCGGGTCGAACACCTCGGCACCGTCGACGGTGCACACGCCGCGCGCACAGCCCTCGAGAACGAGCGCGGACGCGATGTCTTCGCCCGCTGTCGGCCAGGCGGCATGCGCGACCTCGCCCGGCGTGAAACCCGTCTGCTTGGGCGCGGCCCCGTGCATGGCGGCCAACGTGACGGAGAGCGTGGCGAGGGCGGCATCGAGCACAGCGGGGGCGGCATAGAGCTCCTCGGTCGAGCGCTCGGCATGAAGCGCCACGGCGTCACCCGAGGAAACCGCCCCGTGCAGGAGCGCAGCCGCCTCGGCACCCGAAAGATCGAGAGCACGGGCTGCGGCCGCGGCAGGCACAGGCAGGCGCTGCAGCCCCAACCATGCGGCAACGGCGGCGGCGCGGTCGTCGGCATCCAGGGCCCCGAGCAGCGCGCACTCGCCCGCGGAGAGGACGCGCGAGCGGCGGCACCGCGAAAGAAGAACACGACCGCCGCCGATAAGCACCACCGGCGAGAACGCGAGCACAATGAGGCCGTCGCCCGATCGCACGGGAAGGCGCTCCTCCAGACGGACCTGCACGATGCGGGTCTCGCCAGCCTCAATGGGTCCCTCACCCTCCATGAGCATGATACGGCCAAGGACCTCCGCCGTACCCGCCATCACATGAACGCGCGTACCGGACTCGAAGGGCGCGGGCTTGGTGCCCTCGCGCCCCAGATACGTGAAGCGGGCGATGAGCCTGAGCGTCGAGCCCTCAGCACCAGACCCGCAGAGGACCTCGCCACGCGGAAGGTCGCCCGCACCGTCGCCCACGATGTTGAGCGCCGCGCGCTGCCCGGGCAACGCCCGAGGAGTATCACCATGCACCTGAATCGCGCGCACGCGGCAGCGCACGCCCGCGGGACATGAGACGAGCTCGTCGCCCACCGCTACGGGGGCATTGTGAAGCGTGCCCGTGACGACCGTCCCGGATCCCTTGATGGTGAAGCAGCGGTCGATGGGCAGGCGCGGGGCCAGACCGGGGCGCACCGGGCGGGATCCGGCATCGGCCAGGAAAGAGTCGATGGCTGCATCGAGGGCAAGGCGAACGTCCTCGATGCCCACGCCCGTGCGCGAGGAAACAGGCACCACGGGCGCATCGGCAAAGACGGTATCGCCGAGGAAGTCCATCACGTCGAGCTCGGCGAGCTCCGCCGTCTCGTCATCGGCCAGATCGCGCATCGTGAGTGCCACCACGAGGTGCCTCACGCCCAACAGCTCCAACACGTACACGTGCTCTCGCGTCTGCGGCATCACGCCCTCAACGGCAGAAACCACCAGCAACGCAACGCCCACGCCGGTGGCACCCTGTACCATCGCGCGCAGGTAGTGCGCATGCCCGGGCACGTCGACCAGGCCGACAAGCTTGCCGCTGGGAAGCTCGAGCTCGCCAAAGCCGAGCTCAGTGGTCATGCCTCGGCGCCGTTCGACCTCCAGACGGTCGGGATTTTTGCCGGTCAGCGCCTCGATAAGGGCCGACTTTCCGTGGTCGACGTGTCCTGCTGTTCCAACGACAACGGGACACTCGACAAGCTCAAGCGCGGTCATCAACGCAAACCCGCCCGCACGGCATCCACCAACGCAGACGCACACAGGTCAAGGTCGGTGTCGCGCAAAAGCGTGCGAACGTCAAACAGTACCTGGTCGTGTCGCACGCGCGTCACAACCGGCGTATCGGGCTCCTGAACCAAAGCGCGCTTTAGGCCATCGGCAGATAGGCGCCCATCGACGGGGCAGACGGCAACGCAAAATGTTGGGAGCTCGACGGTCGGCAGCGATCCGCCGCCGGGAGCAGAGGCGCCCTCGACAACCTGCAGCTCCACCGCCTCCTCGAACTGAGAGTCGCGAAGCTTGCGCAGCATGCGGTCGTGCAGGCGCTTGGCCTGACGCTCGAGCGGAGCCGACGCAGCGGAAAGCATGTTGATCACCGGGATCTCACGATGTGCCGTATCGGGACCGGCCACATACAGACGCAGGGTGGCCTCGAGCGCCGCGAGCGTGAGCTTACCGGGGCGAAGCGCGCGCATAAGCGGATGAGAGGCGCAGGCGGCGATTGCCTGGGCGCTGCCGAGGATGATGCCCGCCTGCGAAGCACCGAGCAGTTTGTCGCCCGAGCACGAGACGACGTCAACGCCGGCGCCAAGAGACACGGACGTGGGCCTCTCCCCCGCATCGGCGAGTACCCCATCTGCAAGCAAAGCGCCTGAGCCTTGGTCCTCGTAAAGCAACAGGCCATGTTCATGCGCCAGCGCAGAAAGCTCCGCCACGGAAACCTCCTCGTGGAAGCCCTCGATACGGTAGTTGGAAGGATGGACTTTGAGGATCATCGCCGTGTTGGGCGTGATGGCGTTTCGATAATCATCCAGATGTGTGCGGTTGGTAGAGCCAACCTCGACAAGCTTGGCACCCGAAGCCGCCATGATGTCGGGGATGCGGAAGCTGCCGCCCACCTCGACAAGCTCGCCGCGGCTCACGATGACCTCTTTGCCGAAGGCATGCGCGGCAAGCACCAAAAGCACCGCGGCGGCATTGTTGTTGACAACTAAGGCGTCCTGCGCCCCCGTGAGCGTGCGCAGCAGACGCGCGGCATGCTCTTTGCGGCCCCCGCGAGCGCAGGTTGAGACGTCATACTCAAGCGTGCTGTAACCTCGGGCGACATCGGTCACCGCCTGCACCGCCGCGGGAGCGAGCGGAGCGCGGCCCAGATTGGTGTGAATCACAACGCCCGTCGCGTTGACGGCAGGGCGCAGGGTCGGCAGCGACAGGCGATGGGTCCGCTGCTCAATTGCCAAGGCGAGCTCGCGCTTGTCCCTTGCAGGGGCGCCGGAGCGAATCGCCGCGCGCTCGGCATCGAGCTCGGCGTCAATCGCCTCGCGTACCATCGTGTCGCCTGCATCGCCAGCAGCCTTCATGACCGGCCACTCGGCAAGCAGCTCGTGAACGGCGGGAATGGAACGCAGGCGGCCGCGCACCTCGGCAGACATGGATTCGCAGTCGCTCATGAAAAGCCTTTCGACATGTTCAATAAAAAGCTGGTCCCCCGCGATCGTCATCGGGCAAATAAATACCGGCGCGCACGCAAAAGGGACAGGTCCATTATGGCAGCTCGTGACAAGACGTCGAAGAGCCTCGTCTAAAACCTGCCAAAATAAACCTGTCCCCTTTTGGTCGGTTATGGCTAGGGGGCTTTAGGCATTCCTGTTGGCGTAGATAAACCAGTAGCCCAGCGCCACGATCAGGGCGCCGCCCACGATATTGCCGAGCGTAGCGAAGGAAAGATTGAGCGCCAGGCCCGCCGCGTTGAGGGCGTCGGCGCCGGCGACATCAGCTCCATAGCCGCAGGAGTGCATCAAAATGCCCATGGGCAAAAAGTACATGTTGGCGACGCAGTGCTCAAAACCGCAGGCCACAAAGGCGGCAATGGGGAGCAGAATACCCACGACCTTGTCGACCACGGTTTTGCCGGCGGTACCGATCCATACGGCCAGGCACACAAAGATGTTGCACAGGATGCCGCGGAAGAAGATGGTGACGGCATCGATCGTAACCTTACCGGCAGCGACACTCACCATGGTGTTGGCGACGGCCTCGCCGTTGAGCTTGTAAATAGCCGCCATGTAAATCAAAAAGACAACGAACAGGGCGCCGACAAAGTTGCCGACCCACACAACGGCCCAGGCCTTGAGCATCTGGATGAGCGTGATCTTATTGCTCTTAAGCGCGCACACCATCAGCGAGTTACCGGTAAACAGCTCCGCGCCGCAAATGAGCACGAGCACCAGCCCCAGGCAAAAAGCAAGGCCGCCCACAAAGCGCTGGGCGCCCCAACCAAGGGACGCATCGCTCAGAAAGACCGTGAAGAACAGGCCGCCGAAAGCGATAAACGCGCCGGCGAACATGGCGAGCAAAAAGGCCTTCGAGACCGGCAGGTTGGCCTTGGTAACGCCTGCGGCCTCGGTCTTCGCCTCGATCGCGGCGGGCGCCAGGCAATCGGAGGTGGGGTATTCTGCCTTGCTCTGTGCCATGGAAATCACTTCTTTCTTACGATTCGGGACAAACGCTCCTGGTTCATTTGCCCCGCGAGGTCGGACGGTATAAAAATAAACGCGAGCCAAATTAGCATATTGGCCTGCGATTATATAGCTTGGAGCGGGCGACGGGAAGTCCAAGGATTTGCTTCGCTGCGGGCCTTCGGCCCTTGCGTGCTGCGCTGGAAAATGCTCACGCATTTTCTCAGCTCCGCACCCTGGCGGGCTCGATTCCCGTCGCCCGGCGCGTAAACGAAAACAGCTCTGATCCCCAAAGGAAACCAAAGCCGTTAAAACAATTCTTATGGAGCGGGCGACGGGAATCGAACCCGCGTCATCAGCTTGGAAGGCTGGGGTTCTACCATTGAACTACGCCCGCAAGATATGGTCGGGACGACAGGATTTGAACCTGCGACATCCTGCTCCCAAAGCAGGCGCGCTACCAAACTGCGCCACGTCCCGAAGGTGTTGAGCAGCTAAGGTCTAAACCTTGCGTGTCCCAAAGCGAAGGAAATTATAGGGGAGACTCCCCGCCTGTGCAAGCGACGATACCCTAGCTCCTTGAATGTACGACAAACCGGCTGTGGAGCAGGCCGATCACAAACGCCACCACGGCAACCGGCGCCCACGCGGCTCCAATGTCTGCCAGCGGCAGCGCATCGAACGGCAGCCACGCGCCCGTAAAGAACGCATCGCGGACCGAGGTAATCACGCTCTGCACTGCGACAACGCCGCCGACCCAAACCCACACCTGCGGATGCGCGTCGCAAAAACCGTACACCAGACCCATAAGCACCAGCACGATGGCGACGGGGTACAGGGCGTTGAGCATGGGCACCGAGAACATAAGGATCACGTCGAGACCCACGTTGGAAAGCACGCACGAAAACGCCGCGAACACAAAGGCGAGAATCGCAAAGGGGCGGCGCATGGCCTCCTCGGAAGCCTCCGCTCCCCCTTTGACCACATACGTCTCGCAGAAATAGCGCGAACAGCAGCTGATGAGGCCGATGCACACGTTCATGCAGGCGAGGAAGAAGATCGCAAAGACCACGACCGTGCCGGCAAGGCCAAAATGCATGGAGGCCGAACGGGCGAGGATGGCGGCGCCGTTGGTAGCGTCGGGCATCACGGTGCCGAGCTGCATACCGGCAAGACCCAAGCCGCAGTAGATGATAGCCATGAGCACGCCGGCGATCACACCGGAACGCGAAATCTCAAAGGCCACGCGCTTGTCATCGGTAACACCCAGCTCGTGGATGGTCTCGGCGATGATGATGCCAAAGGCGAGCGACGCGAGCAGGTCCATGGTCTGATAGCCAGTCAGAAAGCCCTGCACGGCAGCACCGGCATCGTAAGGGGCCTGCGGCGCGGCAGCCGGTCCCAGCGGCGAGATCACGGCAGCACCCACGACCAGCACGATGAGCGCAATGAGCGCAGGGCCCGTAATGCGGCCGAGCACGCGCGTGATGACGCCTGGACGCAGCGTGAGCGCAAACGCGACGACGAAGAACCCGATGGCAAACACCAGACGTGCCGTGCCGAGCGAAACGCCCTCGGGTAGCAGCGGCACCAGCATTTCGAACGCCGTAGAGCTTGTGCGCGGAATGGCCAGGCACGGACCGATGGCCAGGTAGACCGCCGCAACGAAGAATTCGCCAAACTTAGGATGCACACGCCCGGCCAGCTCTCGGGCCGTGCCAGCGAGCGCGACGGCGATAAATCCCATAACGGGCAGACCGATAGCGGCAATCAAAAAGCCGATCATGGCAACCGGCGTGGCAGAACCTGCCTGCAGCGCCAGCAGCGGCGGAATAATGAGGTTACCGGCGCCAAAGAGCATCGAGAACAGCGCAATGCCGACGGTAACGACATGGTCGGAACGCAGACCGCGCGGGGCGGATGAAGCCATAGGCACACCTTTCGGGTCGAAACAAAAACGGGACGGGCAAAATACCCGTCCCGCAAGTATAAACGGTCCAGCAGCTTTAGCAGACTAAATTGCGCAGAGCATCGATAGCCATGTCGACTTCCTCGGCCGTGTTGAAGTAACCAAACGAGAACCGAACCACGCCCTGGCGCTCGGTTCCCAGCGCACAGTGCATGAGCGGGGCACAATGGGCACCGGGGCGCGTCGCAATCCCCCACCCCTGCATGAGCGCATCCGAAATCTCGGCCGAATCGATATTACCCACGTTGAGCGAGACGATCGCCGAGCGTGCTGACTGGTCGAAGGCACCGTAGAGTTTGATTTCCGGAATCTCACGAACACCGGCGAGAAAGCGATCGGCCAGGGCGCGTTCGTGAGTCGCAATCGCTTCAACTCCACCCTGTGCCTCGATAAAATCAAGGCCTGCGGAAAGGCCCGCTACGCCGTGGCCGTTGAGCGTGCCCGCCTCAAGGCGCGTGGGCCACTCCATGGGCTGCAACGTATCGAAGCTGTGCACACCCGTGCCTCCCATGGCCCAGGGCACCACGTCGACGTCCTCCGCCACGGCCAGGCCACCGGTGCCCTGCGGGCCCATAAGCCCCTTATGTCCAGTAAAGCACACGACGTCGAGCCCCATGGCGCGCATATCGATATGCGCCGTACCGGCAGACTGCGAGGCATCGACGATCACAAGCGCACCCGCGGCATGTGCCAAGGCCGCCACGCGCGCAATGTCGACCGCGTTGCCGGTCACATTAGAGGCATGCGTCACCACCACGGCACGCGTACCGGGCGTGACCAGCCGCTCGAGCTCGTCGTAGTCGAGCACGCCGTTGGTATCACAGCCCGCATGCTCAACCGTCACACCCTGCTCTGCCGCCAGGCGGTTGAGCGGACGCAGCACGGAGTTGTGCTCGAGCACCGTTGTGACCACATGGTCGCCGGGACGCACCACCCCGTTGATGGCGGTGTTGAGCGCCGCCGTGGAGTTGGGCGTAAAGCACACATGGTCCGCCCTCGGGCAACCCAAAAGGCGCGCGAGCTTGGCACGGCAAGCGTGAATCGTACGAGCGGCATCGAGGGCACCCGACGTGGCGCCGCGCCCGGCATTGCCGAGCGAGCACATCGCCTGCGTCACGGCATCGATGACCGTCTGCGGCTTGTGCATGGTCGTCGCCGCGTTATCCAGATAGATCATCGCACGACCTCCCACATATCAATCACGGTATAGCCCTCGGTGGGAATGCCCGCTGCGGCAAGCTCGGCGCGCAGCAGTTCCTCATCGGCAGGCAACGCCTTCCACGCCAGACCGCAGCCGGCAGCGACCTCCCCGGGCACGGGAATCGTTCGCCCGGGAAGGCCGCGCTCGATGCATAGGGTCTCGCAGCCCATGGCGGCCGCCGTGGTGGGAAACGTGATGACAAGCGCCGGGCGCTTCTCCCTCATGGCAACTCCAACCAATACGCTACGGGCGCACGACGCGCACGGCCTGCTCCATCTTCTCCACGATCACGTACATGTTCGTGACCTCACCCACCGCGAGCTGATCCTTAATGCCAAAGTGATCGAGGCAGGTGCCGCAGGTGAGAATCTCGACACCCTGCTCCGCCAGGCCCTTCAGGTCATCGAGCACCGGCGAGCCCTCGACGGTAAGCTTGGCGCCGCCGTTGTAGAACAGCATGGTCGCGGGCAGCTCCTCCTGCTGCGTCACGGCAAAGATAAACGCCTTCATGAGCTTGTGGCCCAGCTCGTCGTCGCCACGGCCCATGCAGTCGGTGTAGACGGAAATGACGAGCCCACCCTTGCCGGCGCTGGCATCACAGAAGGCAGCGCCATCCTGCTCGGGGTCCGCAACGGCCACGGCACCCGCGGTCGTGACGGTCACGTGCCACTCGGCGTCCGAGATCTTCTCGACCGAGGCCGTGCAGCCCTTCTCCTGCGCCATCTTGGAGATGTTCTTGACGGCGGTCTCGTTATCGACCGAGGTCACGACAACGCCCTCACCATCGAGCTGCTTGAGCGCCTTGAGCGTCTTGACGACGGGCAGCGGGCAGGCATCGCCCATGGCGTTGACTTCAATCTTAGTAGACATAGCTACATCCTTTCGAAAGAGACCGCCCGGATAGACGGGCGGTCGCATAGACAGTTTTTCTTAACGCACAACGCGAACGGCAGGACCGCCCGGCACCGGCTCGCACACGCGACCGATTGTGGCGGCAACGCGCCCCTCGGCATGTAAACGACGCGCAAGCTCATCCACATCCGCCGCGGGCGCCGCGATAAGCAGGCCACCCGATGTCTGTGGATCGTACAGCGCATCCAACACACCCGGCTCCAGGTCCTCGTCGGCGGCCACACGCGGGCCAAAGAAGTCCTGGTTGCGGTAGGAGCCCGCGGGGATAATGCCCAGACGCGCCATGTCGAGCACCTGGTCAAAGAGCGGCACCGCCCCCGACACAAGCTCAATCTGCACACCTGAGCCCTCGGCCATCTCGCACGCGTGCCCGATCAAGCCAAAGCCCGTGATGTCGGTACAGCCGTGAAGCTCGAGGCCCTCGGCCAGACGAATCGGGGCCTCGTTGAGGGTGCGCATCGAGTCAAACATGGCTGCGGCCTCGTCCTGCTCGATGAGCACGCCCTTAATGGCCGTGGTGATAATGCCCGAGCCGATCGCCTTGGTCAGCAGTAGGACATCGCCCACGCGCGCACCGCTGTTGGCGAGCATGCGGTCGAGCGCGACAAAGCCACTCACGGACAGGCCGTACTTGGGCTCGTCGTCGTTGATGGTGTGGCCGCCCGCGATGGTGCAGCCAGCCTCGACGCACTTGTCGGCGCCACCCGCCAGAATCTCACCTGCGACCTCGACGCCCAGGCAACTGGGAATGCACAGCAGGTTCATGGCATGGCTCGGCCGCCCACCCATGGCGTAGATGTCCGACAGCGAGTTTGCCGCCGCGATCTGGCCAAACAGAAACGGGTCGTCGACCATCGGCGGGAAGAAGTCGATGGACTGAACGAGGCCCAGATTATCGCCAACGCGAAAGACGCTCGCATCGTCGGAGGTATCGAACCCCACGAGCAGGTTGTCGTTATGCACATTGGGTAAGTCGCCCAGGACCTGGGCGAGGGCTCCAGGAGCCAACTTAGCGGCTCAACCAGAGGCAGCGGTCATCTGCGTGAGCTTGATGAAATCGTCAGCCATCGATCCCTCCTCTCATAGGTCAATCTTTTCCTCCCAGTATACGCATGGCGGCGCCGCGAGCGGGCGGCGTATCGCAACCCCTACGCGACGCAGCAGAAGGGACAAAGGGACTGTCCCTTTGTCACATTATCGACAGACGAGATGGATTCTCTTGGCGTCGAAGTGCATGCGCAGGGTCTCGTCGGCCTGCGGCAGCTCGTCGGAAGCCACGCTCACCTTGTTGACCTTCCACTGCAGACGCGTGGGCGCATCGACACGTGGCACGTCCAACAGCACCAGCCGCTCAAAGCGCGAATCGCTCACCCGGGCCACGTGTAAGTCGTAGCTGTTACGACCACGCTCGGCACGGTTGTCAACATGGAAGTAACTTGCGCGAATCCCCAGGTACGCCACATCATCAGGAACCTCGCGACCCACATTAAAGGTCATGCCCCAGTCGAGAGCCTCAACTTCTTCGTCGCCGATCTTGCACGCCCGGCTTGTGTTCTTGCAGCCCGTCAAGCGCAGCGCGGCCAAGGTTTGCGGCCGGCGGACCACATCTTCGACGGAGCCGATCTCCTCCACATGCCCGTTATGCATCACGCAAATGCGCTGGCACAGGCGACACGCTTCGTCGATATCGTGGCTCACGTAGAGCACGGTGCGGTTGCACACGTCGAACAGGTCGAGCATGTTCTGCTCGAGCGCGCTCTTAAGGTAGGCATCGAGCGCGCTCATGGGCTCGTCGAACATAAAAATGCCCGGGTGTGCCGCCACCATGCGCGCAAGCGCCACGCGCTGCTGCTGACCACCCGAGAGGCGTGCGGGATAGCGGTCGGCAAAATCGGCCAGACCAAAAATGCCAAGATAGCGCTCGGCGAGCTTTTTGCGTGCAGCGACGTCACCCGCATCCTGTACGCCGGCGCACACGTTATCGGCCACCGTCATATTGGGAAACAGCTGATAGTTTTGGAACAGCAGGGCGCATTTACGCTCCTGGGGCGATAGGTTGATGCCCGCCGCCGAATCAAAAAAGGTCACGCCGTTGACGACGATCTTGCCCTCGTCGGGCGTCTCCACACCGGCAATGCAGCGTAGCGTACAGCTCTTGCCGCACCCCGAGGCGCCCAGCAGCGCCACGCGCTCCTCTCCAGCCTCAAGCTGCATATCGAGCGTAAACCCAGGATAGCGCTTTTTGATATCCAGAACGATCGACATGGCCTATCGACCTCCCTGCAGAGTGGCATCATCGCGCATGAGCTCGGCCAGCGCCTCGCGATCGATACGCAGGGCATCGCCGCCCACCGGGTCGAGCGAATCGGCCGTATCGGCGAGTTCTTTGGCCCGCTTGCGCTCCGCACGGGAAAGGCCCCGCTCGCGATACTTTTGCGAATGCGCGGTGTACATGTTGATAAACAGGATGACCAGGAAACTAAACGCAATCACGACGACAACCCAAAAGAGGGCCACCGAGGTGTAGCCGCCCATCCACTCAAAGTAGATAGCGATGGGAATGGTCTGCGTAATACCGGCATAGTTACCCGCAAAGAAGAGGGTGCAACCGAACTCACCCATCGCACGGGCAAAGGCGAGCACCGTACCGGCGGCGATCGAGGGCCAGCCGAGTGGCATCATAAGCTTGGCAAAGATACGGCGCTCGGACCACCCCAGGGTTCGCGCGGCGTCGAGCATCTGCGTGTCCAGGCTCTCAAAGGCGCCGAGCGCCGTACGGTAGACCAGGGGAAACGACACCACCACGGCAGATATCACCGCCGCTGGCCACGTAAAGACGATCGAGATGCCGTGCGCGATAAGCCACTGGCCAACCCCGGTCGAGCGGCCAAACAGCATGAGGAGCAGAAAGCCGCACACCGTGGGAGGCAGCACCATGGGGATGGTAAAGGCCGAGTCGAGCAGGCCCTTCACGCGGCTCGTCGTGCCCATAGTCTTCCATGCGGCAAGCAGGCCCAGCGCAAAGGCAATCACCAGGGCAAGGCCACTCGTTTTGATAGACACCCAAAGCGGGCGATAGTCGATGCCGGTCAAAAAGGCGACAAGGGACGCCAAGGGCTCCTGTTCATCTTGCATCACAACGGATGATGCTTCCACGATTTGAGCGCTATCAAGCCAACGCGCGCCGCCCTTGGCATCACCCGAGGCTGATGCGATGACCACATAGCGGTCCCCATTCGCACCGCGCTCATCAAAGGCATAGGTATACCCACCGACATTAAACGCCGCTTCCGTCGTGGCATACCAAGGAAGATCCATGTCTTCCAGCCGTGCGCCTCCCATGCAGTTTGCGCCGTCAAGCTCGCAGACGAGGGTCTTTAGACCCGATACGCTCTCGTTGTTCTGCAGATCCCATCCATATGTCTCGACCGCCTTGGGCGATATCCACACCACCACGCGATCGGCAGCCGGCGCCACTATGAGGTCCGTGTCCCCTTCAACGGGAAACCGATAGCCCTCGGGCTGGCCCTCCATGACACGGGCGGTCCCCTTGGCTAACCGTTCAAAACCATCGAGCCCATAAGAAAGCCCCTTGGCGGTCACGGCAACCTGGGCCCCGCCCTCAGTACCACCGGCAAACGCCCATCCCGGCACCCAGCAAAGCTCGAGCGTCAAAGCACAGGCGACAAGAATGCGAAATCTATTACGCACGAAACGCTCCAAGGAAAGACGAGGACAGGGCAAAAGACAAAACGATGGGATTATCGCTCCAAGCCGCACTACGCGGAAAGCTCAAATCCGTACTTAGCCCAAATCTTCTGCGCCTTCTTGTTGGTCAGACAGAAGTCGATGAACGCCTTGGCCTCGTCGGCGTGCTCGGAGCTCTCGGCAACGGCACCCGGATACACGATGGGCTTGTGCGAATCCTCGGGGCACACGAAGGCCTCCTCGATGCCGTCGTAGCGGAAGATGTCGGAGCTGTAGACAAAGCCGGCCACGCAGTCGCCCGTAGAGACGTAAGCTGCGGCGGTGCCGACCTTGTCGGCCAGGGCCACCTTGTCGGCGAGCTCGGGTGCATACTCGCCGTCGTCGCCCTCGGTACCGGTGTAGAGCCCAACAGAAGCCAGCGCTTGGTTGGCATACTTGCCGGCGGGAACGGTCTTAGCGTCGCCGACGGCAATCTTGCCGTCCAGGTTCGCGACGTCGGCGATGGCCTCGACCTTGGTGTCGGAGCCCTCGGCACGAATAATCACGAGGTCGTTGACGAACATGTCCTCACGCGTGTCGGCGTCGACGAGCTCGGCGGCCTCGGCGTCGTCCATAGTGCCCTTGGAGGCCGTGATGAGCACGTCAACCGCGGCGCCGGCGCGCATCTGCTCGACAAGGTCGCCGGACGCCTTAAACTGCGTGTCGGCAAAGGTGGTACCCGTCTGCTCGGTGTAGAGCTTCTGAACCTCGGGCAGAGCCTTCTCGAGCGAGTTGGCGGCGAACACCTGCAGCCCGACGGCCTTCTTGAAAGAAGTCTTGGCAGAACCCGCATCGGAGCCGGCCGGCTCAGACGTCTTGTTGCCCGAGCAGCCAGCAAGGCCAAGGCCGGCAGCGGCGACAGCAGAAAGCGAGACGAATCCGCGGCGAGAAACCATATCGAACATGTTCAACCCTTTCGAGCGCTACGCCCGGGCACCCCGCCGCGGGCTTTATCCTGTAATTGAATTATACTTTAGCGCGAATAATACTTGTGATAAGAAATTATCGTTTGATAATTTCTTATACCGATAGCCGCAAGACGCTCGCGTTGTCGCCGCTTAAAAAAGCGGAGCGACCCATAAGGTCACTCCGCTACAGGCAAGCAGTTTAGCGAGCGTGTCCACCGCCCGCCGTCATGTGGGCCGCGTGCTCCAGCTGGTCGCTCACGGCCTCCCAGCTTTCGCGAGCCGCCTTCGTGGATCCCGGAAAGTTGATGACAAGCGCAGCCCCACGCTGCATGCACACGGCGCGCGAAAGCATGGCACGGCGCGTCTTGGTCATAGAGTATGCACGGATCGCCTCGGCAATACCCGGCACATCGCGGTCGCAGACGGCACGCGTCGCCTCGGGCGTCACGTCGCGCATCGAAAGCCCCGTGCCGCCGCAGGTGATGACCACGTTGGCCTGGCAATCGTCGGCCGCAGCCACAATGGCAGCACCGATCTCGTCAACATCGTCATGCACCACCGTATGCGAGGCAACCATCCAGCCCTGCGCCGCGATGAGCTCCTCGAGCACAGCGCCTGCTTCGTCCTGGGCAAGATCGCGCGTATCCGAGCACGTCACGATCGAAATCTTCAACTCCATAGCATTCCTCCTACAGCACGGCGCCCTCGGGCAGATCGACACGGACGACATCCACGACGTCGCCCGGCTCAAGATCGCACGGACCCTCGTTGATGCGCAACAGGCAGTTCGCACGCTGCATGGTTCCGAGCAGCGCCGAGTTCTGGCTGTGCGCCTCGGTGACCGTAAGCTCACCCGTCTGCGTATCGCGCGCAACCGTGGCGCGATCATAGAAGCGTCGGTCCTGTCGCTTCTTCACGCCGTGGGTAAGAACCGCCTGCTGCACGGGACGCGCACCCTCGGCAAAGCCGCGCATCTTGCGAATCGCCGGGCGGGCGAGCATCTCAAAGCCCACGTATGCCGCCGCGGGGTTGCCCGAAAGCCCCAGATAGGGCTTGCCGCCGAGCAGGCAAAACGTAATGGCTTTGCCGGGACGCAACGAAATGCGATCGAACAGCACCTCGCCCTCGCGCCGAACCAGCGCCGTCACGTAGTCATAGTCGCCAGCCGAGGCGCCACCGCTCGTAATGACAAAATCGCACTCTTGCGCGGCGCGGTGCACCAGCTCGGCAATCGCCCGCTCGTCGTCGGGCGCAATGCCGTAGAACACTGGGTCGGCCCCAGCATCGAGCACCTCGGCCATTAACGCCGAGGAATTGGAATCGCGAATCTGCCCGCGTGCCGGCAGCTCGCTCGGCGCGACCAGCTCCGTGCCCAGCGAGATAATGCCCACGCGCGGAGCGGCATGGACCTTCACGCTCGCATACCCGGCGCTCGCCAACAAGCCGGCGCCCGCCGGAGCCACGACCTCGCCGGCGTGCATCACAACATCGCCGGCATGGGCCTCCTCGGCGGCAGAGCGAACGTTCTCCCCTACCTTGGCAGGCGCCGAGAACCTCACACGCGAACCCTCGTTGCCGTCACCGACGAGCACGTCGACGATCTCATACTTCACCACGGCATCGGCACCTTCGGGTACCGGTGCGCCCGTCATGATGCGGACCGTCTCGCCCGCGCCAATTGTGCCCTCAAACACATGGCCCGCGGCCTCGTGTCCGATAACGTCGAGCGTCACCGGCGCCTCGCCAGATCCCTGCGCCAAATCCGCCGAGCGCACGGCATATCCGTCCATAGCGCTGTTAGCAAACGGCGAGATGTCGATATCGGCCACCGCGTCCTCTGCCAAGGGAAGACCGGCAGCCTGCCACACGGGAATCTCGACAACTTCGGTGCGATTCACGTGCGACAAGACGATCGCCTGTGCGTCCTCCAACGGAATGAGTTTCTCTGCCATATACACCTCTAGCATGCAACGGCGCACATCACGGGCGCCGATTCTTTATGTTTATCTCAGTATAATCCCCCGCCGCACGACGGCGACACGGCCCGTGCCCACGAATACACCTGTCGGTAACGGACGGCGAAACAGAACCAAAACCAACCAGCCGGTTTGTCACGTTTGGCACGTTCTATAATGCTCGTGTTGCAATCAAGAAGAGGAACGTATGGCTTTTACCGACAAACCCGAAAGCGCTAACGAGGCGCAGGATCATTCCCAGTCGCTCGACGACGGCGGCTTTTTCTCCCTTAACGACGTCATCATGGCCGGCAGGCATCAGCTCACCCGCTCCGAGCATCTCTTGGCTGCCGACACGCGCCGCAACGCCCGCAACCTACTCGCGAGCGCCAAGTTGCTCGCACTCGTCGTCATCGTCTCGCTCGCCATGGGCGTTGCCGCCTGGGCGTTTTTGACCTCGCTGAATATCGCGACCGACTATCGCGAGCACCATGCATGGGTCTACGCCTTGCTTCCCGTTGTGGGCGTTGCCACCGCATGGGTGTACAAAAACCACGGCCTTGCCGCCAAACGCGGTAACAACCTGGTCATCGACTCCGCTCTGGGCACACGCCTCATCCATATGCGCATGGCCGTTCTCACCTTCGTCTGCTCCACGCTCACGCACCTAACGGGCGGATCTGCCGGTCGCGAGGGGGCCGCGGTGCAGATTGGCGGCACCATCGCCAGCAACATCTCGAACCTCGCCCACCTCAAAAAACATGACCACCACGACCTCATGCTCGCCGGCATCTCGTCGGCCTTTGGCGCCGTATTCGGCTCGCCCCTTGCTGGAGCTTTCTTTGGCATGGAGATGTGCTTTATCGGCAAGATCGACTACACCGCGGGCATCTACTGCCTGGTCGCCTCGTTTACCGGCTACTTTACGTCACTTGCCTTGGGAACCGAGTACGAGGCGAATGTCATCGCCAGCGTTCCCAACATGACACCGCGGACGGTTGTCATCGTTGTTATCAGCGCAATTATCTTCGGTCTGACGGCACGCCTCTTTGCCTGGTCGGTTCGAACCGTCAAAAGCCTTTACGGTCGCTTTATCACCAATTACCTTACTCGCGCACTCGTGGGCGCACTCGTGGTTTTGGCCGCCTATGCCCTCCTTGACGCCTGGGACTACGCCGGCCTTTCCACGTGGCTTTCCGGCGCCGGATTTGCAGGCAACACCACCCTGGCGGACGCAGCCATCAAGTTGGTCGTCACAGCGCTTACCCTGGGCGCGGGCTTCCAAGGCGGCGAGGTCACGCCCCTGTTTGGCATCGGTGCGGCACTCGGTGGCTGGATCGGTTGCCTTACCGGGCTTGACCCCAGTTTTCTGGCGGCTCTCGGCATGCTCGGCGTGTTCTGCGCCGGCCTCAACGTGCCCATCACCACCTGCATGATGGCCATCGACCTGTTCCACGGCACGGCCGCCGGGTTCTTTGTCATCGTGGCCTTTATCAGCTACCTAACCGGCGGACACCGCGGCGTGTACCCCGCCCAGCGCATCATCTCACCCAAGCGCCGCTCGCTTATTGTGGATGAGGGAGGTACGGTAGCGGATGCTATCGAGCGCCACAACGACCTGATAGAGTAGATGTAATAATCGCCGTGCAGCCACAATCGGGGCTAATTCGACCTGAGCGCGACCGCACTGTCATGTCACACGCCGGGAGTCGCCCCATGCACGCAACTGATTTTGGTCGCACGCTCATCATCGCCAACCCAGCCGCCCAGTCGGGTGCGGCACGCGAAGTTGCCGAGCGCCTGCAACGCTTTTTGGACATGACTGCACGCGCATCCCAGTTTGACCTGGTGTTGACCGAGCGTATGGGACACGCCAAGGAGCTGGCCGCACAGGCTCAGGGCTATCGCACCGTTATCGCACTCGGCGGCGACGGCGTGATTCACGAGGTCGTCAACGGGCTTATGACGCAAAAGGAGGACGCCCGCCCCGCTCTTGCCGTCCTGCCCGTGGGCTCCGGCAACGATTTTGCCCAGACGCTCGGCATCGACGATTTCTCCGGCAAGGATTATGGCGCGCTGCTCACCTGCGAGCTGCAGCGTCAGGACATCGGGCGCATTCGCTCGTGGAGCCCTGCGAGCGGCAGCGGCGAGGCTACCGTTGAGTACTACGACCAGACGCTTTCGGTCGGCATCGATGCCGCCATCGGCCTGGGCACCACCGAGCTGCGCAAAAAGACCGGCTTGACGGGCGCGCCGCTCTACACCCTTTCGGGACTTGAGCAGTTTGGCCTGCGCTACCGCAACTACCCCATGACAGTCAGCTTTGACGGCGCGCCCGCCGAGCGCGTGAGGGCGATCATCATGGCGATTCAGCTTGGTCCTACCTATGGCTCGGGCTATCGCATCTGCCCCGATGCCGACCCCTGCGACGGCATGCTCGACGTCTGCTACGCCTGCGGCCCCGTCCCTCGCGCGGTAGCCCTGCCTATGTTCCTTTCGGCCAAGGACGGCCACCATACCAAGTTGCCACCGGTTCGCATGCGCCGCTGCCGCCATGCCGAGCTAACTTTTGAGGAGCCCGACTACCCCATCCAGGCCGACGGCGAGCCCGTTGACGCCTCGCGCATCGAGGTCGACGTCCTCGGCAGCGCCCTCCAAGTTTGGCACCCTACCCGCTAGCAAGGCCAGTGGAACAAACGACTACTCGTCGCTGCCCGGCTTGCGTCGGTTGGCCTTTTTAATGGCATTGAAGTGCTTGTCATTGAGTCTGCGCTGACGAGAGCGCTGGGGCACCTTGGTCTTTACACGTCGACGCGGTGGACGTCCGCGTCGCTCGAGCTCGGCGTGCAGCTTGCGCAGGCAGCTCGCGCGATTTTGGAACTGGCTGCGGCTCTCGCGCGCCGTCACGGTAATCCCTGTGGGCACGTGCTTCATGCGCACCGCCGAGTCCGTCGTGTTCACGCCTTGTCCGCCCGGACCCGTCGCGCGAAACACCTGTACCTCGCAATCGCGCGCCAACTCTTCGGCCGCCATCGCGGCATAGCGCGCATACTCGCACCATCCCATCTTGTTCTCATCCATATCAATACCTCCCCTCATACAAAAAATGTGACAAAGGGACAGTCCCTTTGTCACATCGCATACCAATCGCTTGTGTTGCGCGCTTAGGCGAAGGTGATCTCGCCGGTCTCGCAGTCCATATCGGCGATACGGGCCAGGCTCTCAACGCGGAAGCCACGCTCGCGGAGCTTATCGCCACCGCCCTGGAAGCCCTTCTCCACCGCAATGCCAATGCCGGATACCTCGGCACCCGCAGCCTCGCAGATCTTGATAAGACCCTCGAGCGCGCAGCCGTTGGCCAAGAAGTCGTCGATGATCAGGACCTTGTCGCCCTCGGACAGGAAGCGCTTGCCCACGATGACCGGATACTCCTTCTGCTTGGTAAAGGAGTAGATGGTCGTAGCATACTGCTCGCCGTCGAGGTTGATGGACTGTGCCTTCTTGGCAAAGACAACCGGCACGCCACCAAAATGCTGGGCTGCGATGCAAGCCATACCAATGCCCGAAGCCTCGATCGTCAGAATCTTGTTGATCTCGACATCCTTGAACAGACGGGCCCACTCAGCGCCCATGTGGTCGAACAGCTCAACGTCGCACTGGTGGTTGAGGAAGGCATCAACCTTAAGGACGTTACCGGCCTTTACGATGCCGTCATGGCGAATACGATCCTCAAGCTCCTGCATGGCGCAACCCCTTCTCGCGGCAACGATGCCGCGCGATTAATAAACGTTGTTCGATAGTCTACCACGGACCGACCCCCGCCCGCCCCACAAGCCGCATCGCACCACAAACCGGTCTTTTTGGGACGGCGCGAATCGTGGCAGACAGTCTCTCAACACACTAATGGCGGGCGCGCATCCTCACCAAACGCACCATGGCGAGCGCAAAACCCACAGCGGCCACAGCCATGAGCACATAGAACACCGAGCGAAAGCCGAACAGGAACACATCCGGACGGCCTGCAACGAAACTGGTCACGGACTCGCCCATCGCCACGCTCATCTGCCCATACAGGATATGCGATGCCGCTGTAATGCCCACTGCCATACCCGCATAGCGCGCCAGGCTACCCAGGCTGCCCGCAAAGCCGAGCGCTTCGCGCGGAGCCGAGCCCATATACAGCGAGTTATTGGGGCTCTGGAAAATCGACGTACCGCACGACATAAACGCGACGCAACACACGATCACAGGGATGGAAGAGTGCTCGTCGAGCGTGCTTACCGCAAAAAGACCGCATACGTACACGCCTAGGCCGACCGCCGTGGGGCCCTCGCAGCCAACACGGTCCGAAACCGTACCCGAAAGCGGGCCGATAAAGGCATTCACCATCGGCAGCGCCAAAAAGAGCAATCCGGAAATGTCGGAACCAAAGCCGTGGGCGTCCTGAAAATAGAACGGCAGGATAAACTCTGATGCGCCAATACCAACGAACACGATGAGCATGCAGGCAAGATTGATGGTGAAGGCCGAATTTGCAAAGCAGCGACGCGCGGCCTCCGCCAGCGACATGGGGCGCTCGCCGGCCTCCGGCTTAACATGCGGCAGCGTGTAGAGCCCCACGATAAACGAGATGACGCCAATGGGCAGGTTGATGAGGAAGATGCTCTCCCAGGGAAAGCTTGCCACCAGCATGCCGCCGAGCACGGGGCCACACATCATGCCGAGGGCCACAAAGGTCGCGAGAATACCCATGGCACGGCCTCGTTCGCGCGCCGGAAACGACTCGGTGATGATACCCATGTTGTTGGCCATGGCCGCTGCGCAGCCGACGCCCTGCACAATGCGTGCCAGAATAAGAACTTCGAGCGAACTCGAAAGGCCGCAAAGCAGCGAGCCAGCCGTAAAAACGATTACGCCCAGCTGGAATACGCCCACCTTGCCGCGCACGTCGCCCAAGCGGCCAAACGGCAGCATAGCCACGCATGTCGCAAGCAGGTACACCGAGCTCACCAGCTGGATGCGGTCGAGGCCCACGCCCAGCTCCTTTTGCATCACGGGCAACGCCACGGTCACGACGGTCGAATCCAGACACGACATAAACGTCATGATGAGCACGGTAAACAGAATCGCCCATTTGTTCTTGCCATGGGTGTCGCCCTCAAGGGCAATGTGCTCGCGGCGCAGCTGCTCTGCGGTTTTCTCCATATCCATCCTTTCGAGTGGCGCAACGCAAAAACGGGGCCCCAATCGCCTACAAACAGTCGCGATTGGGGTCCCGCCTACGGAATCGGAACGAAAGATCGCCGAAGCTTTCTGCCAGCATCGGCGCCTTATGCGAACGCTAGCCTAGCACTGCTCGAGTGCCTGCTCAAGGTCGGCAATCAAATCGGCCGTATCCTCGAGGCCGCACGACAGGCGCACCATATCGGCGGAGATGCCGCAGGCGATGAGCTCCTCATCGTTCATCTGGCGGTGTGTGGCATTAGCGGGATGCAGGCAGCAGGTGCGGGCGTCAGCCACATGCGTGGCGATCTGGGCAAGTTTAAGGCTCTTCATAAAGGTCTCGGCCGCCGCGCGACCACCGTTAAAGCCAAAGCTCACAACGCCGCAGGTACCGTTGGGCATGTACTTCTGAGCCATGTCATAGTACTTATCGCCCTCCAGGCCCGGATAGCTCACGAAGCGTACCTTGGGATGGCTCTGCAGGAACTTGGCAACGGCCAGGCCGTTCTCACAATGACGCGGCATGCGTACATGCAGGCTCTCGAGCGAGCTGTTCAGGAAGAAGGCCGCCTGCGGATTCTGCATGGGGCCAAGATCGCGCATGAGCTGCGCGGTGGCCTTGGTAATGAAGGCGCCCTCGCGACCGAACTTCTCGGCATAGGTCACGCCATGGTAGCTCTCGTCAGGCGTGGTGAGACCCGGGAACTTGTCCGCATGGGCCATCCAGTCAAACTGGCCGTGGTCGACGATCACGCCGCCCAGGTAGGCAGCATGTCCATCCATGTACTTGGTGGTGGAGTGCGTAACGATGTCGGCGCCCCACTCAAAGGGACGGCACATAACGGGCGTCGGGAAGGTGTTGTCGACCATCAGCGGCACGCCGTGGTCATGTGCGGCCTTGGCAAAGCGCTCAATATCGAGCACGGCAAGGGCGGGGTTTGCGATCGTCTCGCCAAAGACGAGCTTTGTGTTGGGCTGAAAGGCAGCCTCCAGCTCCTCATCGGTGCAGTCGGGGGCGACGAACGTGCAGGTCACGCCCATGCGGCCCATGGTGTGGGCGAGCAGGTTATACGTACCGCCGTAAATGGCAGAGCTTGCGACCACGTGATCGCCGGCACCGGCAACGTTAAAGATCGCGAGGAAGTTCGCAGCCATGCCCGAACTCGTGAGCATCGCTGCGGTGCCGCCCTCCATCTCGCAGATCTTGGCGGCAACCAAATCGCACGTGGGGTTCTGCAGACGGCTGTAGAAGTAGCCAGACTCCTCCAGGTCAAACAGCTTGCCCATGTGCTCCGACGTGTCGTACTTCCACGTGGTGGACTGGTAGATGGGCACCTGGCGCGGCTCCGCATCTCCCGGGTGATAGCCGCCCTGAACACATGTAGTACCGATAGTCTGCTCGCTCATATCTAGCTCCCTTGCCTGGGTTTTAGTTTTATTCGGTTCACGATACCGCTACCCTGCACCCCTCTCAACCCATCCCCAAGGTAGGTTATGGGACAAATTGATTAGGGGCATTTATCTCAAGCCTTGGGCATTTGCTCGATAGATAAAAATGAGGCATACATGAAGCTCTCGATGATTACATGCCCCGTCACGGGTACCATAGGCGGGTACACCGTGACCAAGGAGACAACGATGAAGCAGATCGATACCACCCAGCTCGACACCGCCGCCTGCCAGGCTCAGGCTGCCGAATACCACGCCCGCGGCTTTAACTGCGCACAGGCCGTTGCCTGCACGCTCGCACCTGCCGTCGGGCTCGACCCCCAGACCGCCTTTACCCTCACCGAGGGCTTTGGCGCCGGCATGGGTGGCATGACCGAGACCTGCGGCGCCATCTCGGGCGCTGTTGCCATCATGGGCTTTGTAATGAGCGACGGCATGGAGAACCCCAAGACCAAAGGCCAGACCTACAAGCTGTCGCGCGAGATTGCCAAGCGATTTGGCGAGAAGAACACGACGACCGTCTGCGGCACGCTCAAGGGCATCGGATCGGATAAAGGTCCGCTCCGCAGCTGCCCCGGCTGCATCGACGATGCCGTCGAGATCGCCTGCGATGTGCTAAAGCAGCTCGCCGAGTAAACGGCAGCAACAGAAAAACGACGGCCGGCGCGCTTAGGATCCATCCAAAAGCACGCCGGCCGTCGTCGTTAGAACTCGGCAAACTCGGGAGCGCCGACCTCGATCTCTTCGCGCCCCGCCATAAGCTCGCGCATCTTGGCGCAAAATTGCTCCTGCTCCCCCGCTTTGAATACCAGGTGAAGTGTCACGGCATCCGCGTAATCGGTATCCGAAACCTTGGCACCCGAATCCTGCGCCAAACGAAGCACCTGCTCATACTGCGGATAGGCCACATGCACGTCAACAGGCACGACGCTTGTCATCTCAACGATCTGCCCTGCCTCCTGAGCCGCGGCCACCGCCGCCTGCGTCGCCGCGGTATAGGCGCGTACCAAGCCACCAGGCCCCAACAGCGTGCCACCAAAATAGCGCGTCACCACGCAGCAAACTTTTTTGAGCCCCGCACCGCGCAGCACCTCGAGCGTCGGCATGCCGCTCGTGCGGCTCGGCTCACCATCATCGCTCTGGCGCTCGCGCCCATCGACCAAAATCCACGCGGGAACATTGTGTCGAGCGTCGTAATGACGCTTGCGAACCATCTCGATAAAGGCATTCGCCTCATCCTCGGACTCAATATGCACCAGCTGGGCAATAAACCGGCTCTTGCGGTCCACAAACTCGCCCGAAGCCTCAATATTCGATTGCAGAGTAAAATAGCTGTCCAACAAAGCCCCTCAAACACAAGCAAAGCAACAAACAGCCTCAATAATACGGCAAAGACCGTACCGATAACCTCGGTAAAAAGAACGAAGCCACCTATGATTCCGTCAACGAAAGCGAGAACCCGTCAGCGCGAGCAAGGTGCCTTGAAAGACGAGGGCATTGACCTTATGGTCATGCCCGAAGGCTTGAAAGGCAGATTGCCGCGCTGACGGGTTCGCAGCGTCAGCAAAGTGCTGAGCGGGCCTATAAGCCGGGTTCTGTCGTGAACGGTCATTTATCTTGTCTGCACGTTACCGTGCAGCTCCACGCACGCTACCCGAACGCGGACCGGGCCGGCCCATAGCGTTCCTATTCGCGCTTGCTCCGGATGGGGCTTGCCAAGCCGCCGTGTTGCCACGACGCTGGTGGTCTCTTACACCACCGTTTCAGCTTTTCCCTTTACGCCTTGCGGCGCAGGTGGGAGTCTTCTTTTCTGCGGCGCTTTCCGTCGGATCACTCCGCCCGGCCGTTAGCCGGCATCCCGCCCTCTGGAGCCCGGACTTTCCTCACGCGTACTGCAAGCAGCACATCGCGCGACCGTCTGGCCCACTCAGCAGTGCAAGAGTGTAGCACACCGTTGCCGCAGGCAATGGCACAACGCAAGCGTTCGACACGATAAACCAAGAACCGGCATGCGCTACAATGGTCCTGTCGATGGGCAACGTCGTCAGTCGAGACGCGACCGCGCTCCGCACCCCTCCGTCTACTCGGTGTGTTCCCGCCTCCTCCCCGAGGCGGGATGTCGGCATTTTTCATGCATCGACAACCCAATAGTAAATAGACAGCCCGGACAGCATTGCGCATTTCGGCGCCAAATGCAAAAAAGGGACCCGTCCATTGCGGACGGATCCCTTAAAACAAGTGATCGTCAAACCGATTTACTCGGCGTCGGTCTCCTCGTCCTTCTTCTCGGAAGGCAGCGGAGTAACCTCGATCTCAACGCCCAGAGTCTCAGCAGCGGACTTCATGGACAGGGAGATACGACGACGGTCGAGGTCGATCTCCATGACCTTGACCTGAACCTTGTCGCCAACATGGGTGACCTGAGAAGGCTGATCGACGTGCTTGTTGGCCATCTCGGAGATGTGCACCAGGCCCTCGATGCCCTCGCCCAGGTCGACGAAAGCGCCGAACGGGACAAGCTTGGTCACAGTGCCCTCGACGATAGCGCCGACGGGGTACTTCTTGACCAGTGCGCGCCACGGATCCTCGGTGGTCTGCTTGAGACCCAGGGAGATGCGCTCGCGGTTGAGATCGACGTCGAGAACCTCGACCTCGACCTCCTGGCCGACCTTGACAACCTCGGAAGGATGGTTGACGTGGTTCCAGGAAAGCTCGGAGATGTGGATGAGGCCGTCGATACCGCCGAGGTCGACGAAGGCGCCGAAGTCGACGATGGAGGAAACGGTGCCCTGGAGACGCATGCCAGACTTGAGCTTGGACAGAATCTCGGAGCGCTCGGCCTTACGGGACTCCTCGAGCACGACGCGACGGGAGAGGACGACGTTGTTGCGGTTGCGGTCCATCTCGATGACGCGAGCCTCGATGCGGGTGCCCATGTAGGAGGTGAGGTCCTTGACGCGACGGAGGTCGACGAGGGAAGCGGGCAGGAAGCCACGCAGGCCGATGTCGAGGATCAGGCCGCCCTTGACAACCTCGATAACCTCGCCCTCGACGTTCTCGCCGGAGTTGAACTTCTCCTCGATGCGGTTCCAAGCACGCTCGTACTCGGCACGCTTCTTGGACAGGACCAGACGACCGTCCTTGTCCTCCTTCTGGAGAACCAGAGCCTCGATGGGATCACCGAGTGCAACGATGTCTGCAGGGTTAGCGTCCTTGCGGATGGACAGCTCGCGGACCGGGATAACGCCCTCGGACTTGAATCCGATGTCAACGAGCACCTCGTCATGCTCGATCTTAACGACAGTGCCGTTAACGAGATCGCCCTCATCAAAGTCGGTAATCGTACCGTCGATGAGGTTGTTCATCTCCTCCTCATTGACATCGTCAAGAGAGAAAATGGACGAGTTCTGAATCTCACTCAAAGGTGGACCCCTTTCGAACTACGGGGCCCCGATTGCTAGGACCTACAGAAGGGTGCGACAAGCACACAACGTTTAGGAACACTCGGGAGCCGACAGATACTAATGTGACGCTTATGCAATCACGTTCGTATAGGTTACGGGGAAATGAGTTCGATTTCAAGCGTGAACTGCGATTTTTTACTCGTGTGGAGACTTTTTCGTAATCTTATGAACACACGTCTCCGCAACTTGACGATAACCAGCCAGGCATTCGGCTTTGGGGTAAAGTATCCGGAGCCAACGATTCTAGATCGATTTTTCGAGAAAGGTGCCCGCGTGCTCAAAGCAGTCGTTTTCGATATGGACGAAACGCTTCTTAGCATCAACCTCAACGCGTTCATCCTTCGCTATTTTAAGGATGTCTCTTCGATGCTCGCGGATATCGGGCGCCGCAGCCGCGGTGGCACGATGGCACGCCTCGGCACCATCCTGGTCGACCTCAACGCCAATCGCCGCAGCGGCACGGACAACCGCACCAATCTTGAGTTTTACCAAGAAGAGGTCGAGCGCCGATGCGGGATCTGCCTCTCCGATCCCCTCATCTACGAGGCGTTTACCTACTATGACCGCGAAGTTCTTCCGTACAAGAACGACGATGTCATTAACGCCCACGCTATGCCGGGCGCGCACGCCGCGCTCCAGGCCGTACAGGACGCTGGACTGCGTTGCGCGCTCTTTACCAACCCCAGCTTTCCCCAGGGGGCCATCGAGTGCCGCATGGGCTGGGGCGACCTGGCCGACGCCCCCTTTGAACTCGTGACGCACATGGGAAACACCACCCGCTGCAAGCCCGATGCTACCTACTATCTAGAGCAGCTTCAGGTGATGGGGCTCGAGCCACACGAGGTCCTTATGGTGGGCAACGATCCCAAACGCGACTTCCCGTCCCCCGATTGCGGCATCCAAACCGCCTTTGTGGGCCAAGGCAAGCCCAGCCGAGCCACCTGGCGCGGAACCATGGAAGACTTCGCCCGCGACTTTAACGCCGTAATCGAGGCCTTCTACGAGCACCAAGTAGCCCACGAACTGTCGTAGGACCCCTCGCTCCAAACCAAATATCGCCGCAGGTTGAGCACAAGTCAGCGAAAATGCCCCTAAGCGAGCAATGTGCCTTGAAAGAGGAGGGCATAGGCCTTCTGGCCATGCCCGACGATTGAAAGGCAGATTGCCGCTTAGGGGCGTTTGCAGCGTCGACTGGTTACGCGGTTTGGTAAAACCGCGTAACTAGCACACCTGGGTTTTGCCGATCATGATGTTGAGGATCTCGACGTCGGTGTCCTTCATACCCACACGGCCTACGTAGCCCATGCTAGCGATTGTCTGCTCAACGGTATCTTGGATCAGGCCCTCGCCGGCGCGGAAGCCGCGACCCTGCATGGCCATATCATGGCCCAGAATCGCCGCATCGACGGCAGCCGAGATCTTGGCGGCACAGCTCGCCTTGGCGCCGTCGCACACGATGCCGCCCACGTTACCGAGCGTATTCGAGACCGTCGCGCCAATCTGCTCGCGCGTGCCACCGCACAGCCAGGTAATCGCAGCGCCGGCGCCGCACGCGGCGCAAATAGCACCGCAAAACGCCGAGAGCGCACCAATATAGCTCTTGATATGCACGGCGATCAGATCGGACAGCATCACGGCGCGCACCAGGCGCTCGTGGTCGCAACGCAGGTACTCGGCATACTCCATGACGGGCAATGCGCAGGTAATGCCCTGATTGCCCGAGCCGCACACAATGGCGACCGGCAGCGCGCAGCCGTTCATGCGGGCGTCGGACCCGGCGGCCGCACGGGCACGGGCACGGCAGGCGACGTCATCGGCACGAGCACCCAGCAGCGTACGACCCACCTCGGCGCCCCAAGCGTGCGCAAGGCCCTCGGCACTGATCGCGCCATTCAGCTCAATCTGACGCTCAACGGCAGCGCGGGCGTCCTCAATGTCGCCGTCCTCGATAAAGTCAATGATGGACTCAATCGACATGGGCGTGTCGGCCTTATCCGCCGCACGCTCGGCCACCACGCGCTCGGCGCAGGCGGCACACTCCCCCGCCGACTTGCCGCACACCGGAATACCGTCGAGCGTATGGCACGTGACATTGGTGTGGTGATCGGTAATCTCGACGACCGCGGTATGGCCCCCGGCCGTCGCAGTCACCTTGATGTAGAGGTTGGGCACGCCCTCGACAAGCGACACATCGCAGTAGTCGGCGTCGGCGAGGAGCTCGACCACGCGTGCACGGTCTTCATCGTTAACGCTCTCGAGCACCTCGAGCGCGCTCTTGGCGTCGCCGCCCACGGCACCCAGCACGGCCGCGGCCTCAATACCGTGCATACCACCCGAGTTGGGCACGGTCACGCTCTTGACGTTCTTGATGATGTTGCCCGAGCAGGCAACATCCATATGATCGGGTTCGCAACCAAGCGTCTGGCTCGCCAACGCCGCTGCATAGGCAACGGCAATGGGCTCGGTGCAGCCGAGTGCACAGACAAGCTCGCGGTTCAAAACATCGCAAAACGCGGCATCGCGAAGAGAATCGGCAGGCATAGGTATCTCCTACTTGTATAACGGACAGGGCTCTCGAAAATAATTAGCTCTTTTATTTGATAACAATGCATCAAAAACCGCAACCCAAGTTCCGGCGGACGGCGTTCAAGCGCAAACTGACGGCATTAATACATGAAAAGCTAGTCTTGTTGCATGCTAAAGCGTTTGACCAAAAAACGCCCGAGCGTTTCCACAAAAGTCGCGCTATCATGCAGTCGAACGCGGTAAAACCTTTAGCAATTCCGCCGCACGGACCAGAGAGGAACCACTCATGAAGATTGGTATCGGTAACGACCACGCCGCCGTCGAGCTCAAGAACATCATCTCCGAGCACCTGAAGGAGCGCGGCTGCGAGGTCGTGAACTTTGGCACCGACACCTCCGAGAGCTTCGATTACCCCATCGCCGGCTACAAGGTGGGTAAGGCCGTGGCCAACGGTGACGTCGACCTGGGTATCCTGATCTGCGGTACCGGCGTCGGCATCAGCCTGGCCGCCAACAAGGTCGAAGGTGTTCGCGCCGTCGTATGCTCCGAGCCCTTCAGCGCCAAGCTCTCCCGCATGCACAACAACACCAACGTGCTCGCCTTTGGCGCCCGCGTCGTGGGCTCCGAGCTCGCCAAGATGATTGTCGACGAGTGGCTCGACGCCGAGTTTGAGGGTGGTCGTCACGAGCGTCGCGTTAACCTCCTCAACGAGATCGATCGCACGCGCGGCCTTAAGATCGTCGACGAAGCCTAAACTATTCAGTGCCACAAGCTAACAGCAGGGGCCCGCTCGGAACACATATCCGAGCGGGCCCCTGCATAGATTTTGGAATAAAAGGGCGCCGCGGATGGAGTTCCGCGGCGCCCAAGCCACACGCTAACAGCTTTAAGGAGTCAAAGCTGGTTTAGCCAAAGAAGCGCTTGATCTCGATCTCGGCATTCTCCAGGCAGTCGGAGCCGTGGATCACGTTGGCGTTGACATCGACGGCAAAGTCGCCGCGGATGGTACCAGGAGCAGCCTCAAGCGGGTTGGTAGCGCCCATGAGGGTGCGCATCTTAGCAACAGCGGAGAGACCGGAAACGACCATCTTGACGACCGGACCGCTCGTCATAAAGTCGCAGAGACCGCCAAAGAAGGGCTTGTCGGCCAGATGGGCGTAGTGCTCCTCGACGGTAGCGCGCTCGAGCGTGGTCATCTCCATGCGCTCGATGACAAGGCCGCTGCGCTCAATGCGAGCAACGATCTCGCCGATCTTGCGGTCGCGCACGGCGTCGGGCTTAATCATGATGAAGGTCTTCTCGATAGCCATAAAAGTAGCCTTTCAAGTAGGTTCGCGCGTGCCCAAGTCCCATTCCGGCACCCGCCTGGACTGCATCGTAACAGAGTTTTAGCTGCAGTTAAACAAAAAGCTGTTTATTGAAACGTTGCAATTGATTAAAGCGCTCCATATGTGTCACTTCTGTTTCGAAGCCCGATTAGAGTACCATCCGACCGCCCATCAACCGCATCGAACAGAGCAGGCGGTCGGTTGCCGCCCGCGAACGTAACCCCTTCACAACCTGCCCAAAGGTCCTACAGAAGTTCTCGACAAGCCCCTCCCCCATAGCAACAAAATACGGGCGCCCACATCAGCAGGCGCCCGTAAAGTGAAAACGATTTATCAATAAATGGCCAAAACGGCTTCAGCCAAATCCCTACTTTACCCCGTGGCCCATCTCGACGACCTTAGTCAGTGACCCAAACACACCCTCGTCAGCCACGAGCTGTGCCTCGGCGCGATCAAGCTGCACGGCAACGGCGGCAGGGGCGGTGCCGCCCTCGGTCGTGCGCGCGGCGACAATCGACGGGATGTCGAGCGCCTCGGTAATGTCGCGCTCAAAGAGCGGGCTTGCCTCCTGGAACACCTCAAACGGCAGGTCCTCAAGATTGCAGCCGCGCTTCTCGCACATCAGGACCAGATGGCCCACCACGGCATGTGCCTCGCGGAACGGCAGGCCACGCTTGGCCAGGTAATCGGCAACATCGGTGGCGGCAAGGTGCCCCACGCCGCACTCGCGCGCCATGGCATCCTCGTTGACGGTCCAAGTCGAAATCATTCCGGCCATAACGGACAGGCACTGCATGAGCGTATGGGCGGTATCGAGCGCGCCCTCCTTGTCCTCCTGCAAGTCCTTGTTATAAGCAAGCGGCAAGCCCTTCATGGTTACCAGCAGCTGCACCAGGTTGCCGTACACGCGACCGCTCTTGCCGCGGATAAGCTCGGCAAAGTCGGGGTTCTTCTTCTGCGGCATGATAGACGAGCCGGTGGAGTAGGAGTCTGAAAGCGTGATAAAGCCAAATTCGGAGCTCGACCACAGCACGATCTCCTCGGAAAGACGCGACAGGTGCATCGCCATGACGGATCCGGCGTAATGCAGATCGAGCAGGAAATCACGGTCGGAAACCGCATCGAGCGAGTTGGGGATCACGCCCGCAAAGCCAAGTTCGGCAGCCGTCATCTGGCGATCGAGCGGATAGCTCGTACCGGCAAGCGCGGCAGCACCAAGCGGGCAGTTGTCGGCGGCATCAAAGGCGGCCTTCAGGCGCGTAAAGTCGCGCGCGAACATCCAGAAATACGCCAGCAGATGATGCGAGAGCAGCACGGGCTGAGCGTGCTGCATATGCGTGTAGCCCGGCAGAATCACCTTGTCGTACTTCTTGGCCGCATCCACCAGCACATGGCGCAGCTCAAGATTGGCCTCCATGAGCTCCTTGGCCAGCGCCTTGACGCCCAGGCGCGTATCGGTCGCCACCTGGTCGTTGCGCGAACGCCCAGTATGCAAGCGCTTGCCAGCCTCGCCGATGCGACGCGTCAGCTCGCTCTCGATGGACATATGAATGTCCTCATCGTTGATGTCGAAGGTAAAGTTGCCGGCATCGATATCCTGTTCGATTCCGATCAGGCCCTTGGCAATCGCCTGCTCGTCCTCGGCACTGATGATGCCCTGGGCGACCAACATCTTGGCATGCGCCTTAGAGCCGGCGATATCCTGCTTATAGAGATGTTTGTCGACCGGCAGCGACGCGCCAAACTCCTGCGTGACCTCGGCCACGCCCGCCTCAAAACGACCGCCCCAAAGAGCCATGGAACCGTCTCCTTTCTCCAAATACCAAAACAAGCGTCCAAAGCAATGTGCCCTGTCGCTAAAGCGATTTATCAACCGCTAGTTTTACACACTCCCTGCCGCGCGCGGGGCCATGTGGCTAATTTGCAAAGAAGTGACGCACCATGCACTTGGCGCCCAACGTCTCCCTCCGGATGTTGCCCTGCGAACCATCGATCCAGGACTTCAGGCTCATAGGAACGTCCTCGACCCTTACAGCATCGAACTCGGGCGCGAGGGCAAGCAAAGCATGCGCGATAGCATTGAACATAATGGATACTCCTCATATATATAGGCACAGAGCCGCCAAATTGATAGAAGGAGCCCCGCCGGACAACCCCGGCGGGGCTCGGACTCAGCCGCAGACGCGGCATCATATATGCGGGCGGAACGTAGGGGCCACCGATGTTAAGAAGTGTCAGCAAGCATAACGAAAGGTAGGGACCCCGTGCGCCCGTTATGTATCACGCGGATGGGCCGCGCGGATACCAAGGGAAGGAGGCGCTAGGCCTGGGCAGCAGCAGAGCTGGGGCCCTGGACCTTTGCCCACGTCTTGAGCGACAGCGTATCGATCTCGATAAAGCCGGCGCTGGCCTTCTCGTCAAACGTGGTGTCGCGGTCGTAGGTAGCCAGACCGTAGTCGTAGAGGCTGAAGGGGCTCTTGCGGCCGACGACATGGCAGTTGCCCTTAAAGAACTTCAGACGGACAGTGCCGGTCACGAACTTTTGCGTGTCGGCCATAAAGGCATCGAGCGCGTTCTTGAGCGGGCTGTACCACTGGCCGTTGTACACGGCGGTGGCCCAATCCTGCTCGAGCTTGATCTTGGTCTTGAGCAGGTCGCCCTCGACGCAGATGTCCTCGAGCGCCTTGTGGGCGGTGATGAGCGTCAGGGCGCCGGGAACCTCGTAGCACTCGCGGCTCTTAAGGCCCACCAGGCGATCCTCGACCAGATCGAGACGGCCAAAGCCATTGTCGCCGGAGATCTTGTTGAGGGCGATGACGATCTCAGAGAGCTTCATCTTCTTGCCGTCGACGGCGACGGGCTTGCCGGCCTCAAACTCAATCTCGGTGTAGGTCGGGGTGTCCGGGGTGTCCTCGGGATTCTTGGTCATAACCCAAGCGTCGTCGAGCGGCTCATTCCAGGGATCCTCCAGGTGACCGCACTCAATGGCACGACCCCACAGGTTGTCGTCGATGGAGTAGGGGTTGTCGTTGGCACCCTCGGGAACCGGCACGTTGTGGGCGTGGGCATAGGCGACCTCGTCGGGGCGACACTTCAGGTCCCACTCGCGAACCGGGGCGATAACCTTGAGCTCGGGGTCGAGGGCCTTGACGGCGGCCTCAAAACGGACCTGGTCGTTACCCTTGCCGGTGCAGCCGTGGGCGACGTAGGTCGCGCCAAACTCGTGGGCGACCTCAACAAGCTTCTTGGCAAGCAGCGGGCGAGACAGGGCGGAGAGCAGCGGATACTTGTTCTCGTACATGGAGTTTGCTGCAATGGCTTTGGTCAGGAACTCATCGGAGAACTCGTCGCGCAGGTCGAGCACCTGGCAATCGAGAACGCCCAGGTCGAGCGCCTTCTGCTTCTTGGCATCCAGTCCGGTCTCTTCCTGGCCCACGTTGCCGCAGACACAAACGACATCGAGATTCTTCTCGTCCTGGAGCCACTTGACACATACGGATGTATCAAGACCACCGGAATATGCGAGAACGACTTTTTCCTTGCTCATGGCTGTTTCCTTTCGCCCTTGGTAGCTAGTTAGAACATCGGTCAGTTGCAAGTCATTTCAAGGTCATATACCGTGCAATATCAGGTTAAATAGCAAAAATCAGCACATACATGCCCTAGAAACATGCAGCAATGTCGTGCTAAAACCCAACGACCTCAAAATGACTCTGTTGAGGCAATTCGCCCCATGCGGACAGAGACGATTGTTATCGTCGTCGGGAAATTGCGCGCTGGCGTCGGATGGCATTGTCTGCAGTGGTGATGATCGTTACGAACTGCATCTGCCTCTCCTTTCACCTATCGCCGGGCGCAATTCTAATATCGTAAACGGTACCTTTTCCTCGGTAAGCGGTTGTTTTTCCGTCTCCGTTTTCGATGGTCGCTATATTACGCTAAAGTGCCCGCAGCACAAGCGACAAATTCAAATTTCTGAAAAGTTTTTTCATTACTTTGTGAAGCGTGGTGCAAATACGCTCCGTTCCTGCGAAAATACGCCCGACTACGAATTGATGGCTATAACGTCTGAAACAATCTCGAAACGAAAGGCTCGCTTTTATGCAAACTTACGAATCGGACGCCAATATCGGAAACATTAAGATTCTCGCCGTCGACATGGACAAGACGCTGCTGACCGACGAGCGCGTGCTGCCCCAGGGTCTTGATGAGCGCCTAGACAAGCTCGCCGACGCCGACATCGTATTCTGCCCCGCCAGCGGACGTCCCGCCCCCAAGCTCGAGGAGATGTTCGAGGGCGTCAAGAACCGCCTCGCCTTTTGTCCCGACAACGGAGCGTGCGTGATCTATCGCGGCAGCTATATCTATAAGAGCACTATTGACGTGGAGCTGTATCAGCAGGTCTTGAGCCGTGCCTCGGAGGATCCGCGCGCTGTCCCCGTCCTTTGCTGCTTCGACGAGTTCTACGTGCTTGCCCGCGACCATCAATACCACGACGAGATCAGCGTCTACTACAACACAATCAACTACGTCGACAGCTTTGATGGCATTGATTTCGAGTCCAACAAGATTTCGGTCTTCTTCCCCGGCTACGACGCCGAGCCCGCTTTCCGCGAGACCTATAGTCCCGAGTTCTCGGACAAGCTCTACGTCACCAACGCCGGGCGCGAGTGGATCGACTTTATGAACCTGGGCGTCGACAAGGGCGCCGGCGTCGCGCACCTGTGCGAACACCTGGGCATCGATATTGCCGACGCCGCCGCCGTGGGCGATACGTACAACGACATCCCCATGCTGGAGCGCGTCGGTCACAGCTTTATCGTGGACAACGCCGAGGAGCACATGAACGCGCATGCCAAGTGGCGCATTCCGAGCAACAACGACGGAGGCGTACTGACGCTCATCGACGCCATCTTGGCGGCTCGTTAACGTTGCTCGTCGGACCTGGCCGGGCGAGGCGGGTAAGTTTTTCGTTCGGTCGGGTCCTGGGCTCGCTCGGAAAGCACATTAAGTGCTTTCCGGCTCGTGCGGAATCTACGAAAACTTACCCGCCTCGCCCGGCCAGGTCCTGCGGTGACTTGCTTGCCGCCTGGATGGCGTCTTGGCGCCTAGATACTTTGGCTGAATTTAATTGAACGAAGGACGCTCCTTGTTGATAAGGGGCGTCCTTCTGTTTTTGGTTACTTTGGAACTGTGGTTGCTTCCCTATTTGGCGTCGGCCCAGGTTATGCCGGTGCTGGCTTCGGCGATGAGGGGTACGCGTAGGTCTACTACGTGCTCCATGACGTCGCGGACCATGGCGGTGAGGCGCTCGACTTCGTCGACGGGGCACTCAAAGTCCAGTTCGTCGTGTACCTGCAGGATCATGTGGGCGGCAAAGCCTTCTTCTTCCAGGCGACGGCTTACGCGGGCCATGGCGATCTTGATGATGTCTGCTGCGGTGCCCTGCATGGGATGGTTCATGGCCGTGCGCTCGCCAAAGCCGCGGAGTTGCGGGTTTTTGGCCTTGAGCTCGGGAATATGGCGTCTGCGGCCATACATGGTCTCGGCGTAGCCCGTCTGCTTGGCGCGCGCCACCACGTTGTCGAGGAACGTACGCACGCCCGGGTAGGCCTCGTAGTAGCGGTCGATCATGTCGCGCGCCTCGGCCATCGAGATATGCAGCGACTGCGACAGGCCGTAGGCCTGCTGGCCATACACGATGCCAAAGTTCACGGCCTTGGCGCGACTGCGCAGGTCGGGCGTTACCTCGGACACCGGCACACCAAACACGCGCGCCGCCGTCTCGGCATGGAAGTCCTCGCCCTCGTTAAAGGCGCGCACCAAGTGCTCGTCACCCGAGAGATGTGCCAGCAGACGCAGCTCGATCTGCGAGTAGTCCACCGCCAAAAAGACGCTTCCCTCGCCTGCCGAAAACGCCGTCTTGACGGTACGCCCCAGCTCCGAGCGCGTCGGAATGTTTTGCAGATTAGGGTCGCTCGAAGACAGACGCCCCGTCGCGGTGATGGTCTGGTTGTACGTGGTGTGCACACGACCGTCACCGCGGCGCAGCGGGCCCAACGTGTCCAGATAGGTTGACTTGATCTTGGACTTCTCGCGCCAGTCTAAGATCAAACGAACAATCTCGTGGTCACGGGCAAGATCACTCAGTACCTTGGCATTGGTCGAATAGTAACCGCGCTTGGTCTTTTTGAGACCCTTGGTCGGAAGGCCCATCACATCAAAGAGCACATGCGAAAGTTGCATGGGGCTGCCGATGTTAAAGGTCTCGTCACCGGCAAGGTCGCGAATGCTTCGTTCGACCTCGGTGATCTGGGTCGCCAGACCCTCGGACAGACTGTGCAGGCGGTCGGGGTCCACGAGCATGCCCGCGCGCTCCATCTTGGCAAGTACCGGAACGAGCGGCATCTCGATGCCATCGAACACGTTGGCGGCGTTCTCACGGGCCATGCACTCGCGCAACGGCGCCACGAGCGCCAGCGTCAGAGCCGCAGTACGAGCGGCAGGCGCCGGAGCGTCCTCACCAGCACCCTCTGCACCGCGCGCCGCAGGCAACGCCATCTGCAGATAGGTATCGGCCAGATATGCCTCATCGAACTCGGAGCGATCGGAATCCAGCAGATAGGCAGCGACCACGGTATCGAAGATACGCGTGGAATCGGCAGCGAGCGGATCCATGAGCTCGGGCTCAGAAGAATCGATGGGCGAAAGCTCGTGCAGCAGCGCTTTCGTATCCGGGCTCGCCACGCGGCCCTCCATAAACAGGCGCGCAAGCACGCCGGCGATCACACCGTGAGCGAAGTTGAAGCCCTCAACCTCAGCCGCCGCACAGCTGTCGCCCTCCTCGAGCGCGAACAGGCCCTTGGACGTCGCCAACCACAGCGTGCGCGTCAGCCCAAAGAGCGCGCCCTCTTCCTTGTCGTCGTCCACCACGGCGGCGACCCACTCGCCGGCATCAATCGCGCGGGAGACCTCAGCCGCAACGGCACCAAGCGCGTCGGCATCGCCGGCGGCTGCGCGAACCATAGCAGGTATCTCAAACACACTGGAGGCAGCAGCCCCGCCCTCGCCGCCGATCAGCGCCAAGAAACGGTTCTGCATGGCGGTGATACCAAGCGTACCCAGCGCCGCGGAAACCTCATCGGCAGAAAACGCCGGGAAGGACGTCGCCTCAAAATCGAGCTCAACGGGCGCATCGGTGCGGATGGTCGCCACCTTACGGCTCAGCAGCGCGTCGTCGATGTGTGCACGCAGGTTTTCACCCATCTTGCCCTTGACCTCGTCGGCATGCGCGATGACCTCGTCCAAGCTGCCGTACTGTGCGATGAGCGCACTCGCCTTTTTGGGACCGATGCCCGGCACGCCGGGGATGTTGTCGGACGCGTCGCCCTTCAGACCATAAAAGTCGGGCACGAGCGCCGGCGTAATGCCGTGATACAAGTCATCCACGCTCTCGGGCGTCATAATCGCAACGTCGGACAGGCCCTTACGGGTCGAGACCACGTTGACGTGCTCGGTAACAAGCTGATACATGTCGCGATCACCGGTCACCAGCAGCATGTCACAGCCGGCCTGCTCGCCCAGGCGCGCCATAGTACCCAGGATATCGTCGCCTTCCCAGCCCTCGGACTGCAGAATCGGCACGTTGAGCGCGGTGAGCAGCTCCTTAATCATAGGGAACTGCGCATGCAGATCGGGGTCCATGGGCGGGCGTTGCGCCTTATACTGCGGCAGCATCTCCATGCGCACGCGCGGCTTACCCTTGTCAAACGCCACGACCACACCGTCGGGGTTAAAGGCATCGATCATCTTAAGAAACATGTTCAGAAAGCCAAAGATCGCGTTGGTGGGGCGACCGTCCGGCGCGTTCATGGTCGGCGGCACGGCGTGAAAGGCGCGGTGCATGAGCGAGTTGCCGTCGATAACGGCAAAAGTGCGGCGCTTGTCAGACATATTAAATACCTCGCTTTGGGCTGGGCACGGTTTGCTCACTCCAGTTTACACGCTCCCCGCCCCGCGGCCACCTCACATAAAGCTCCCCCGCCACCGTGAGCCCGCGCGTGATACGATGGCTCACGGTACATCAACCAGCACGATCGATCCGAAAGGAGCCTGCGTCATGGAGCGTCCCTGCGCATGGAAAAAGTACACGCCACAGCAAGTCGAGGAGCTCGAGGAGCTTTGCCGCGGCTATAAGCAGTTTTTGAGCGAGAACAAGACCGAGCGCCTGTGCGTCAAGACCGGCATCAAGATGGCCGAGGAGGCGGGATACGTCGACCTGGAGACCGTGATCGCCGAAGGCCGCGAGCTCAAGGCAGGCGACAAGGTGTACGCCGCCAATCACGGCAAGGACCTCATGCTCGTCAACCTGGGCAACGCCCCGCTCGAGCAGGGCTTTAACATCCTGGGCGCCCACGTGGACTCGCCGCGCCTAGACCTTAAGCAGAACCCCGCCTTCGAGGCCGGCGACATGGCCTACCTCGACACGCACTACTACGGTGGCGTCAAGAGCTACCACTGGGTGGCCTCCCCGCTCGCACTCGTGGGCGTCATCTGCAAAAAGGACGGTACCACCGTCGACATCAATATCGGCGACAAGGCGGACGACCCGGTCTTTACCATCTCCGACCTGCTGATCCACCTCTCGAGCGAGCAGATGTCCAAGCCTGCCAAGGACGCCGTCGATGCCGAGATTCTCGACGTGATCGTGGGCGGCCGCCCCGTCAAGTTCGATGAGGACGACAAGGACGCCCCCAAGGAGCCCGTCAAGCAGATGTTCCTGGATATCCTCAAGGAGCAGTACGACGTCGAGGAGGAGGACTTCCTCTCCGCCGAGATCGAGGTCGTGCCCGCCGGCCCCGCCCGCGACATGGGCCTCGACCGCTCCATGATTCTGGGCTATGGCCATGACGACCGCGTCTGTGCCTACCCCTCCATGCTCGCCCAGATCAACGTCACCAACGTGGAGCGCACGAGCATCACGCTCATCGTCGATAAGGAGGAGATCGGCTCCGTGGGTGCCACCGGTATGACGAGCCGCTTCTTCGAGAACACCGTCGCCGAGATCATGACGCTCGCCGGCGAGGATAGCCCGCTGGCCCTGCGCCGCGCGCTCGCCCGCAGCCGCATGCTCTCCTCCGACGTGTCCGCCGGTTTCGACCCGGGCTATGCCGGCAAGTTCGAGACGAAGAACGCCGCCTTTATGGGTCGTGGCCTGTGCTTTAACAAGTACACGGGCAGCCGCGGCAAGGGCGGTTCCAACGACGCCGATGCCGAGTACGTGGCCCTCGTCCGCGACATCATGGACGAGGCCGGCGTGGACTTCCAGACCTGTGAGCTCGGTCGCGTCAACGCGGGCGGTGGCGGCACCATCGCCTACATCATGGCCAAGTATGGCATGAACGTCATCGACTCCGGCGTTGCCGTCCTGTCCATGCACGCCCTGTGGGAGGTCGCCAACAAGGCCGATATCTACGAGGCCTACCGCGGCTACAAAGCCTTCATCGAGCGAGCCTAATCCACCCTTCATCAGTTGCGGTGAATTACGGACTAAACTGGCCCATAAACGGCCAAAACAGACCGTATTCCACCGCAACTTTTTTGGCAGAGGAGAGTCCATGCTGCAGGTCATCATTTCGCCCGCCAAGCAGATGCGCGCGGCCCAAGATGCTTTTGAAGTCCTGGGCATCCCACCCTTTGTGCGCGAGACGGCTCGCCTCCACCGCGCACTGCTAGATATCGAGCGGAATGAAGGCAGCGGCGGCCTGCAGGCGCTGTGGAACGTGAGTGACAAACTGCTGGGACCTTGCCTCAACACACTGCATGAGTTCGGGCCCATCCTGAAAAGCGGCGATCTCGACAATCCCGCACTCGCCCGTCACCTCTCCCCTGCCGTCATGTCCTATCACGGCATTCAATACCAGAGCATGGCACCCGAGGTGATGGATTCCACGCAGCTCGCATGGCTGCAAGACCATCTGTGGATCCTCTCCGGCCTCTACGGGTGCGTTCGTCCCTTTCATGCCGTCGAACCGTATCGGCTGGAGATGGGCGCGAAGCTCGCCGTTGACGATGCCCGAGACCTCTACGCGTTTTGGAGCGACAAGCTCGCACGGGCCATCGCTCCGGCGGGCTCTAACACCACGATCGTCAACCTTGCCAGTGTGGAGTACGCCAAGGCCGTTCTACCCCATCTCGCAGGCGACGCCACAACCGTCACTTGTCTCTTTGGCGAAGGTGTCCGCAACGGCAAGCCCATCCAGCGCTCGACAGCCAGCAAAAAGGCGCGCGGCTCCATGGTGCGCTGGATGGCAGAAAACAAGCTCGAGGATGTAAGCGGGCTCACCGCGTTCGACGTTGGTTATCGTCACTTTCCCGAGCTTTCAAATAAAAACACTCTGGTCTTCCTGAACGAACAGGCCTTGTAGGACCACCGCTACTTTTGAATGTGCTGCCTAGGCACGGCGTCTATTCCGCCAAGCCGTCGGCTTTGGCAATTTCATTTGTCGAGCCGTCCTGATAGGTAATCTTGACATGCTCCACCTCGGACACCTTGACGCCCGACGGGGGCTCCAGGCGCCATTCCGTCAGCGCGATATCCATTGTCGTGGGCACATCCCCTTGATCTTTGAGCTCGACCGACAGCGTCTTAAGCGACGCATCGAAGGTCACGCGCTCGATCTCTTCACCAGGAATGGATCCGCCACTCAGCTGCAACTGCACAAACTCGTTGCGCGGATACCAATAGTCGCCCGGCGCGGCAACGGTATTGCCGCCCGCGACCTTCACTGTCATGATCGGCAGGGCATCGTCGGCCTCAAACTCCCAGGCAGCGCCGCCGCGACCGCCAAACGTCCAGATACAAAAGGCAATCACCAGCACGGCAAGCACCGCAAAACCAATCGCGACAAGGCCATGGTGCGCACGGCTTTCCTCGGCCGATACATCCCATTGCGTCTCTCGATATAGATGCTTGTCTTCCATGTTCGCCTCCCCACAGGCACGCTCGTTGGCCCAATCGTACCCATTCAGGCTATACTTGAGCCCACCACATAAACGGGGAGCTTGCAGGACAAGACGGCAGGCTGAGACTGGGCGCGCCCGCCCTGACCCGCAAACCTGATATGGGTAATGCCAACGAAGGGAGCCGTGCCAATGAGCACACAGACCGAGCCCAAGCTCGTCACGCAAATCGACTTCGCCCGCGCCGGGCAGATCACACCGCAGATGAAGGAGGTCGCCGAGCGCGAGCATCGCGACCCCGAGTACATCCGCGAGCGCGTGGCCGACGGCCGCATCGCCATTCCCGCCAACATCGTGCACATCAAAAAGGGCATGCGCGCCTTTGGCGTCGGTGAGGGCTTGTCCACCAAGGTCAACGTGAACCTGGGCATCTCGGGCGACAAGGCCGATGCCGCCGAGGAATGGAAGAAGGTCAAGATCGCCGAGGACTTTGGCGCCGACGCCATCATGGACCTCTCCAACTCGGGCAAGACACGTCAGTTCCGCCAGCAGCTCATCGACGAGACGCCGCTCATGGTAGGCACCGTCCCCATGTACGACGCCATCGGCTACATGGAAAAGCCGCTGGTCAAGCTCACCAAGGACGACCTGTTCGAAGTCGTGCGCGCGCATGCCGAGGACGGCGTGGACTTTATGACCATCCACTGCGGCATAAACAAGTCGGTCACCAAGACCTTTAAGGAGACCGGCCGCCTCATGAACATCGTGAGCCGTGGCGGCTCACTGCTGTTTGGCTGGATGGAGGTCACCGGTAACGAGAACCCATTCTATGAGTTCTACGACGAGTTGCTCGAGATTTGCCACGAGTACGACGTGACGATTTCGCTCGGCGACTCCTGCCGCCCGGGCTGCCTCTACGACTCCAACGACGCCACCGAGACCGCTGAGATGATCGAGCTGGGCAAGCTGTGCAAGCGCGCTTGGGCCGCCGGCGTCCAGGTCATGGTCGAGGGCCCGGGTCACATGGCGCTCGACGAGATCGCCGCCAACATGAAACTGCAGAAGCGCCTGTGCCACAATGCTCCGTTCTATGTGCTCGGGCCGCTGGTGACCGATATCGGCGTGGGTTACGACCACATCACCGCCGCCATCGGCGGCGCCATCTCCGCCAGTTCCGGTGCCGACTTCCTGTGCTACGTGACACCGGCAGAGCACCTATGCCTGCCCAACGCCCAGGATGTGCTCGACGGCCTCATGGCCACCAAGATCGCCGCACACGCCGCCGACATCGCCAAAAAGGTGCCCCACGCCCGCGACATGGACGACAAGATGGGCCAGGCACGCCGCAAGCTTGACTGGGACGCCATGTGGGAGTGCGCGCTCGACCCGGTTACGGGCAAGAAGCGCTACGAGGAGTCCCCCGCCGCCACCGAGGGCACTTGCACCATGTGTGGCAAGATGTGCGCCGTCCGCACCGTCAACAAGATCTTCGAGGGCACCACGATCGACCTCGGCATGGAGGACTAGCCTGTCGCCGCGGCCGCTTCTGTCGGCGAGCTGGTGCCTGTCAATTGTTGACGTGTGAACATTTGCTTGCATTTGCGTAAAGATTGCATCGCCCGCCCGGGTTCGACATAGAGTCGGCCCGGGCATCTTTATAATGCTGGCTTAAAGACCCATTTGATTCCGACCGAACAAGGGAGCGAACATGGATCGTAGTAAGGTACCTGCCGTCCTGTCCATCGCGGGATCCGATTCCAGCGGCGGCGCCGGCATTCAGGCCGACATCAAGACCATCACGGCGCACCGTCTGTATGCCCAGACGGCCATCACCGCCATCACAGCGCAAAACACACTGGGCGTTACCGCCGTGCAGGATATCTCGCCAGATATCGTAGCCGCGCAAATTGACGCCGTTTTTGACGATATCCGCCCGAGCGCCGTCAAGATCGGCATGGTTTCTTCTGTCGAGATTATCGATGTTATCGCCGACCGCCTGAGCGCCTGGAAGGCGACAAACGTGGTAGTCGACCCCGTCATGGTAGCCACCTCGGGCGCACGGCTGATTGCCGAAGATGTCGCAGAGGCGCTCACTCGCCGCCTGTTCCCGCTAGCGACGGTTATCACGCCCAATATTCCCGAGGCCATGGCCCTGCTCGACTACGAGGTCGACTCCGAGCGCACGCAGCAAAATGCTGCCATGCTCCTCACCCGCCGCTTTGGTTGTGCATCCCTCGTTAAGGGTGGGCATCTTGTCAACGAGGCCAACGATGTACTGGCCGAACCCGCGCCACTCGATGACGAGGGCAACCATCTGGGAGATCCACTCACCACGTGGTTCCGCCACAAGCGCATCGAGACCGACAACACGCACGGCACCGGATGCACGCTCTCGTCCGCCATCGCCTGCGCGCTGGCTCAGGGCATGGATCTTGCCGACGCCGTCAACGCCGGCAAGGCATACCTGACAGGCGCTCTGGCCGCCGGCCTGAACATGGGCAAAGGCTCCGGCCCTGTCAACCACATGTGGCAGTATTAAGATTCACAGCCCAGAGCCACCGCAAAGGGGGCAGGCACCTTTGCGGTGGCTCCCACAAACATCTCGATCTGTAACAGTTAGAGCCCATTTTTCGGCCCACCTGTTACAGATCGAGACATTCAAATTCCGCTGAGAAGATAATCTCAATCTGTAACAGTAACTCGGCAAAATCGACCCTAGATGTTACAGATCGAGACAAACGACCGATATCGACCTAAATAATCTCAATCTGTAACATCTAGCCCGTTTTCGACCTTACAACTGTTACAGATCAAGACAAACAAACGATCCAAAACCACCGCAAAGGGGGCAGGCACCTTTGCGGTGGCTTGGGCTCGCGCTACTCACCGAGCATCTCTTGGAGCTTGGCTGCCACGGCATGTCCCAAGCTCTCGTGGCTTTCGGGCATCATATGCAGATAGTCGATATCGCCCGGCTCGGCATAATCGGCGGCATTCAAAAAGTCGCAGCCAAACTGCTCAGCCACATGCGCGTAGTACTCACCAAAATGTTCCGAGGCTTCTACGGAATGCTCGTCAAAGTCGGTCATATATACATCGGCGATCTGCGGCTTAATCTTGATAGGTGCCATCAGCAGAATCCGTGGGCAGGGCGCGGCATCGGTCCAGGCAAACGCACGGACGGCGCGAATCAGCGCCATGGCACCACGGGCGATATCGGAAGCTGTCACGCCAAAGACCGTCTTACAGTCGTTGGTGCCCAGCATGATCACAATGGCGTCCAGCGGCTTATGGGCCTCGAGCAGCATCGGAAGTGCGCGGATGCCGTTAAGATTGGTGTCCAGATGGCACATGTCGTCGCGTACCGTCGTGCGGCCGTTGAGGCCTTCTTCAATTACATGCCAGCCCTCGCCTAAGTCACGTTGGGCCACGCCGCACCAGCGCACATCCTGCGCATAGCGCACCGCGGTGCCGTCGCGCATGCCCGCCGGATCGTAACCATAGGTGTTGCTGTCGCCAAAGCATAGAACGTTTTTCATCGTAAGCCCCTCGCTCAGTAAAAAGCCGACGGAAGCAGCCTCTCCCGTCGGCTCGACCTATCTGTCAGCACGTACCGATTACAGGTACTTGCGCCAATCGTCCTCGTCCTCATCATCCTCGGTAGCAGCCTGGGCCTGCTCGGCAGCGCGAGCTGCCGCAGCGCGAGCGGCAACCTGGGCATAGGACTCCTCGTTGCGCTCGGGGAAGTTTGCCAGCACGTGCTCGAACTTGGCAAAATCCTCATCCCAGCGCGTAGAAGGCACGGCAAAGAAGACCTGCTTGACCTTGAAGTCGCCCGATGCGAGCTCCTTGCGGAAAATCTCGGCCACGGCCTCGGCATCAAAACCGTTGTTGTCGCAGCCCCAAGCGCCCAGTACGAGCTTCTCGCGATCCAGCTCGTCGCAGATGGCGAGCACAAAGCGGATACGGTCGCGCAGCGCGTCCAGCAGCGCATCGTCGCTCACGCGGTACTCCTGGCGTGCGCGCTTGGCATTGGGCGCGGCGGCCACGATCACATCGGCATACGCATGCACGTGGTTGCGGTCAAAACGCACCGCAGGCACTACCAGCGCACGGTTGCGGTAGAGCTCGCAGTTGATATTGCGGCGACGGTTCTCGCCATACCACTTGCGCTGCTTGTCGAGCACGTTGTACAGATACGAATCGGCGCAGAGCGTAGCCTCCTGGCCCAGATAGCCCTGGACGTAGCCGCCACCCGGGTTGGTGAACGAGGCAAAGGCGAGCACTGCCATGTCGCAAAACTGCGCATAGCCACGGCCGTTGTCCAGAATGGCCTGCGTGGCGGAGGCATCAAGCACGGTGACCTCGGGCAGGGTCGGAGCGGGCTCCTCGGCAGGCGCGGACTCGGTCTCTGCGGGTTCCTCGGCAGGCGCAGACTCGTCCGTGACCTCGGTCTCGACGGACGCAACCTCAGCGGCCTCGACCTCGGCGGACTCAGACTCCTCGGCAACCGGCTCCTCGGCAGCCGCAGCCGCTTGGGCCTTGGCCTTCATCGCCGCGACAAAGCCGGCAGGCATACCGTCGAATTCGCGAACGCCGGCAAGCGAGCGCTCGATATCCTTGGCACACGCCTCGGACACAGCCGCCACGTGGCGCTCGGCAGCCTTTGCGCGAGCCTCACGCTTGGGGTTGGGCTGTCCCGCGCGGTTGGGCCTGCGGTTACGATTCCTGTTGTCGACATCTGCCATGAGTGGTCACCTTTCCTGTCGCTGCCGCTTTCGGTTTTTCCCATCCATGATACCCCGCCACGTACAAAAAAGACGGCCCCGAAGGACCGCCTTTCGCATTGATTTACGCACGCGGCAAGCACCGCTGCAACTCGCCGCTAGTCGCGACGACCAAGGATATTCAGGATACGCAGGAACACGTTGATGATATCCACGAACAGGTTGGACGCCATGAGCACGGCGTTGGGCAGCGTGGGCGGCACCGTCATGGCCACATAGGTGTCGTAGCCAATAAAACCGGCGAACACCACGATCACGATCAGGTCGGTAATAGACTGCGAAACACCCATAAACATCAGCACGATCTCGACCAGGATCGTGGCAAGCAGAACGCCAAAACCGATGCCGTACACGCGCTGGAAGAACTTGGGGAAGGTCACGCCCAGCGCGCCAAAGACAAAGGTGATGGCGGCGGTGGCGATAAAGGCGGTGTTGATGGTGGGCAGGTCGTAGTTGGCAAGGCCAAACGACGCGGTCAGGCCAAAGGTGCTCGCAAAGATCACGTAACCCGTGAGCGACAGGCCCACAGACTGCTTGCCCGCGGCAGCCGACATCATGACAATGCCGACGATAGTCAAAATAAACGAGCCAAAGACCAGCGGCAAAGCGGCGCCGCTCATCATCATGCGGGCAAACGCCATGGTGCTCGTAAAGTAGGCGCCGGCGCCCATGGCGCAAAAGCCCAAAAAGATCAGGGCAGACATGACAAGGTTGTACGCGCGCGGCGACATCTCCTTGGCGCGGCTTGCGCCGCTCTCGACGGGGCCGTTCTGATAGCCCTGGATATCGTTCATAGGTTCGTCCTTTCAAAAAGCGCCACAAATAACGGCGCAGTAGCTGACAAGATTCCTGTCATTGTACCCGAACGCCGTGCGTCCTTACCTACGGCGCTCGCCCTCAAGCGTACGATCAAACGCCCAGACCCACCAACGCATCACGTGGGCCTGCGAGCCGTCCGGCCGTCCGCACGCCTGGTCCTCCAGATACAACTCGGTCGCATGCCCGCCAAAACGAACCTTATACGTTGCCGTACGAACACCGTGAACCGTTAAGCCAAAGCCCGTGGACGAGACAATCTCGTCAATTGTAAAGCAACGACCGTCGACCCAGCAGACGGTGACCGGCACGACTTGTCCGCCCGCGAGGATGCGAGCCACAACGTCCACATACTGCTTGTGCACGCGCCGAGTTTTGCCATCTGTCTGTCGATATTCCATGTCTCCTATTATCGAACGCATGTTTGCATATTGTAAAGCGAACAGACTGTGGTTTTGGAGTGTCGTAGCAATCGCACGTGTCCGCATGGCGTGATAGCAAAAAGAACACCCGCGGTCAACAGGGCTAATATTCAATTTTAGTGCCAAAAAATTACTTCTCCCATCAGAACTCGGCAAAGAAACCCGTAGGAGGTGATACGATTTATCATGTTTTTGTAACGTGTCTGCAAACTTCGAGAAAGCCCATATATGGACGTAACGTTCTCAACCTTCCTCGGCCAAATTGTGTCGAACCCAGTCCTTGCCGTCACCGTGATCCTCGCGTTGGGCGCCATCTTCGTCAATGGATGGACCGACGCGCCCAACGCCATCGCGACCTGCGTCACTACGCGTTGCATGCCCGCCCGCGCCGCCATTCTCATGAGCGCCGCATTCAACTTCCTCGGCGTGCTCATCATGACGCACTTTAATGCGAGCGTCGCCAACACCATCTCACATATCGTCGACTTTGGCGGAAACAGCACCATGGCGCTCGCGTGCCTCTGCGCAGCGCTGTTCTCCATCGTCGTCTACGGCGCCACAGCATCGCGTTTTGGCATCCCCACTTCGCAAAGCCACAGCCTTATCGCCGGCCTGACCGGTGCCGCTATCGCCCTCGGCGGCGCGAGCAGCGTCAACGTCCACGAGTGGATGAAGGTCATCTACGGCCTGGCGCTCTCCATCGGCCTGGGCTTTGTCATGGGCTGGGTCCTGTGCAAACTCGTCTCGGTTCTTTTCGCCGCCGCCAACAGGCGACGTGCCAATGTCTTCTTTAAATACGCTCAGATCGCGAGCGCTGCGGCCATGAGCTTTATGCACGGCGCGCAGGATGGACAGAAGTTCATCGGCGTGCTCTTTTTAGGCGTGGCCTTCGCAAACGGCCAGACCAGCGTCGGCGATGCCGGCATCCCCATCTGGATTATGCTGCTATGCTCGGCCACCATGGGCATCGGCACCAGCGTGGGCGGCGAGCGCATCATCAAGTCCGTTGGCCAGAGCATGGTCAAGCTCGAAAAGTACCAGGGCTTCTCCGCCGACCTGGCGGGCGCCGCGAACCTGCTGCTTGCCACCCTTACCGGCATCCCCGTGTCCTCCACACACATCAAGACCTGCGCCATCATGGGCGTCGGTGCCGTCAAGCGCCTCTCGGCCATCAACTTCGGCGTCGTCAAGGACATGATGTTCACCTGGTTCTTCACCTTCCCCGCCTGCGGACTCATCAGCTTTGTCATGGCCAAGCTGTTCATGATGTTCCTCTAGTCAAACCGAACGTCCATCTGGACCGCAACACTTCGCCCACCCGTCTTCACCTCGAAAGGACCCACCCATGGCAAAGAAACCCGATTCGTTCTACTTTGACAACTACGTCGCCTGCGCCGACCTTGCTGTCCAGGCCGCAGAGTTGCTCATCAAGATTTTTGAGAACTTTGATCCCGCGCAGATCCACGACATGCTCGAGGAGATGCATGCGATTGAGCATGCGGCAGACAAGAAGCACCACGAGCTCGAAGACGCCCTGCTCACCGCCTTTATCACCCCGCTCGAGCGCGAGGATCTGGATCTGATGAGCTGCGCGCTCGACACCGTGCTCGACCGTATTGAGGGCGTCGTGCAGCGCGTCTACTTCACCAACATTCAGAGCATCCATCCCGACGCCATCGTCATCGCCCACAAGGTGACTGACGCCTGCCGCGCCATGAAAGACCTGATGGTCGAGCTTCCCAACTACCGCAAGTCCAAAACGCTGCGCGAGCTGGTCATCCAGATCAACACCATCGAGTCCGAGGCCGACGAGCTCTACATCAACGCCATGCGTAACCTGCACGTTAACGGCAAGGACCCGCTCGAGGTCATCGCTTGGCGTGACGTGTACGCCTTCCTGGAGTACTGCGCCGACTGCTGCGAGAATGTGGCCGATGTCGTGGATTCGATTGTCATGAAGAACAGTTAATTGGGGGTACATGTCCCACCGGTCGCGGGCCCGGCCACTAATAACCTTTTTCACTCCGGCTGCAAGCAGAGTCGTTCAAAAGGTTATTAGTGGCCGGGCCCGCTCCCTTATGCACCACCATTGGGAACTTTGGCTGATAGATTTAGCGCGACGGGGGTTTGGCTGAAGGGACCTTTGGTATCCGTTCGGACACTTTGGCCCTTGATGAGCGTTTGGCTGATTGCTGCTTTGGGTACTCTTTGGGTTACTTTTGGTTTGTTCGATTTTTAATTTTAGGAGGGCTTGTATGTCTTATTTGGATCTGGCTCGTGGTCGGTATTCTTGTCGTTCTTTTGAGGACCGTTCTGTTGAGCAGGCTGTGGTGGATGCCATTGTTGAGGCTGGGCGTATTGCTCCTTCTGCTTGTAATAATCATCCAGCCCGTGTGATGGTGCTGGATACGCCTGAGCTGTTGGAGAAGGCTGCTGCTTGTCAGCCTCGGTTTGCTCGTGATGGGTCTATCTTTGGAGCTCCGCTTGTCTTCCTTATTTGCAGCGTTACCGATGATGCTTGGGTGCGCCCGTATGACCAGATGAATTCCAGTGAAATCGATACGTCCATCGTGTGCGACCAGATGATGATGGAGGCCACCGAGCAGGGCCTGGGAACGTGCTGGGTATGCCATTTTAAGCCTGAGGTGGCACAGGAGCAGTTCAATCTGCCCAAGGGCGTCTATCCCTATCACATGCTCGTCTGTGGCTATCCCGCCGACCACATCGCAGACCCCGAGCATCGCGAGGCCCGCACCATTCCCCTCTCCGACTTCCTCCTCAAGTAGATTTTTGGGACATGCCTTAAAACCTACCCTTGACCGCTCACCCGTTCGCCGAGTTCTGCGCCACTATGTGCAGGGCTCGGTTTTTTATGTTACGCACCCCGGCACAGTCATAAAAAAGGACCCGCAAGCTGCGGGTCCTTTCTAGGCACTAAATTGTAGGCCGAATGTTAGTCCAGGTCGTCGGCAGCAAAGTTGTCGATCGGGGCAAAGGGATCGGCCACGGGGACAACCGGGTCAGCGACGGGCAGCGGCTCGGCGGGAACAGTCACCGCAGGAGAAGCGGCAGAACCGACCGGCGTGGAGGCCATGAGGTCGGCCGGGAAGGAGTTCTGGGCATCGTCCATGAAGTGCTGGATGAGCTTGAGATACTCGGCCTTGAACTCCTCACGGGAAGCCTTGAGACGATCGATTTCCTCGAGCTCGGCCTGCTTTTCGGTCAGAGCCTGGCGGATAACCTCGCGGGCCTTGGCGTCAGCCTCGTTGCGGATACGCTCAGCGTTCTCGTTGGCATCGTTGACGATGGTCTCAGCGGTCTGCTGGGCAGCGATCAGGGCAGCGGAAATCTGGCGCTCCTGAGCGGAGAAGTCAGGGGCGGGAGCAGCCACGGGGGCGGCGGGAACGGCCTGGGCGGTGGCATCCTGAGCCTGGGCAAGCTGAGCCTGTGCATCGGCAAGCTGCTGCTCGGTAGCAGTCAGACGACCCTTAAGGTCGACGATCTTAGCGAGCATAGCGTCAACCTCGGAGGACAGCGTCTCCAAGAAGACGTCGACCTCGGCAGGATCGTAGCCACGCTTGGCCTCAGAGAAAGTCTGAGCCTGGATGTCTGCAGGGGTAATAGCCATAACAAGTCTCCTTTTTCATCGCCTCGGCGCTACACGCCCGACGTAAGTTACAAAGTCAGTTCTATACGAGTATACCTATAAGAAGCTGCAGAACCAGCCTCTGCACCAACTGCAACGCAATAATCGCAACGACCGGCGAAAAATCGATACCGCCCATCGGCGGAATGAAACGACGGAACAGGTTGAGCCACGGACCGCACACGCTATCGAGCACCGCAGCAATATCCTGAAGTAAACCACCCTGCTTCATGGGAATCCACGTCATAAAGCAGTAGACGACAATGAGCGTGGAATAGAAGTTGAACAGCGTGTTGACCAGCTGGACGATAGTGTAGATGTTGATGGGAATCTCCTCGTCTTGTCTTTACTTAAGGTAGCCGTCGGCACGAAGCTTCTTGAGATCGGAATCTTTGACCTCGCAACCGGCGGGCAGCACCATGAACACGCGGTCGCCTACCTCCTTGACCGTGGCGCCCAGACCGCAGGCAAAGCCGTAAGAGAAGTCCAAGACGCGCTTGGCAACTTCGGTGCGTACGCCCACAAAAATCAGTGCGACAGGCTGCTTGGTGCGAACGCGGCGCACCACGGTCTCCACGTCGTCATAGCTCTCGGGGCGCAGGACATAGGCCGGCAGTTGCGGCGTGGCGTTGATGATATTGCTCGCATAGGCCGAGGCATCGCTCGGTGCAGGCGCGGGTGCAGCGGCGGCACGGGCGCGGGTGTTCTCGGCGTAGCTCGACGGCGTGTCATAGGCACCAGGACGATAACCGCTCGCAACACTGTCCTGCGAGCGCGAAGGCGGGTTATACGTCGTGGCATGGCGGGAGTCATCGCCGACCAGCTGACCGGAGCGCGTATACACGGCAACCGACTCAGCTTCACCGCGGCGCGTCTGACCAAGCAGGCCGTTGCTCGGCTCGTCTTGGGTGTAGAAGCCCTCGCCCGAAGCACCGCCGTAGCCGTTGCCCTGATAACTATCGTCATAGCCGTCATCGTAGCCGTAGTCGTCGTCCTGGCCATAACCCTGGTCGTAACCCTGCTGGCCGCCCAGGTGCATCTTATTTTTAATCTCGTCAAGGAAGCCCATGGTTGTGTCCTCTCGCGGTTTAGTGCAGGCGCCCCGATAATCAGTGCGCACTTCAGAGCCTTATTTTACTGCAAACTCCGGGCTAAATACTACCCTGCCCAGGCGAACGAGCGTAGAGCCCTCCTCAAGGGCAGGCTCAAAGTCCTCGCTCATGCCGCAGGAAAGCTCAGGCAGGTTCAAATCGGGATGCGCCGCCTCCAGCTCATCCCTCAGCTCACGAAGCCCCGCAAAGGTGCGGCGTGCCACATCCTTATTCCCCCGGGGCGCCATAGTCATAAGCCCCTGCACGCAAATTCCCTCAAGCTCCGCAAGCTCACCCGCGGCGGCGCGAATCTCATCGGGCGAAAAGCCTCCCTTCGACTCCTCACCACTCACATTGACCTCAATGAGCACACGCTGGAGGACGGCGAGCTCGCCTGCCTCAATCTTGCGGACAGCACGGCTCGAGATCGCCTGTGCCAGATGCAGCGAACCCACCGAGTGAATCAGCTCGGCTGAGCCCAGCACCGCATTGATCTTATTGGTCTGCAGGTTGCCGATCATATCGAAGCGCACCTCGGGCAGCTCCGGATGCTCCGCCAGACCCGTGAGCTTGCGAACCAGCTCCTGCGGGCGGTTCTCGGCAAAATGGCGATACCCCGCCTGGATGGCGGCAACGGTCTCATCGACACCAACGGTCTTGGACACGGCAATGAGGCGCGCGGCGTCGTGGGGGCGGCCCGCGCGATCGAGCGCCGCATAAAAACGTTCCAGAATCTGCTCGCGGCGAGCGCGCATCAAGTCCAAATAGTTATCCATTGCTAATCGCCTCCGCTGACAGCCAAACAAGTAGTCCCATGCTAACGCAAGAGCGCGGTCCCGCATGTGCAAGGCCGCGCTCACTTAGGTATTTACAATCTTTCGACGAACGGGGTCACTTACTCCTCGTCGTCCTCGCCATCGTCCTCGTCCTCAAGATGATCGAGCAGGTAGCGAAGACCCTCGCTGACCTCGTTGGCGGGCACCTTGGCAACGTAGCGCGCGTCGACGGCGGGCCTCATGATAACACCCTCGCCCGAAGGCACGCGCATGCTCTCGAGCTCATCCTCGTCCACACGGGCGATATCGCCGGCAGTCATGCGCTGTCCGGTCAAAAGGAAGGTCAGACGGCAGGCGGCATCGATAGAGATCGAGGCAATGCGATCCAAGTAGCGCGAAACCATGATGGCGCGGCGCAGGTCGTCGTAGTTGCTGTCATCGTCCATAAAGTCGCCCGTATCCATACGGTTAAAGGTGCGGAAGAACTTCTCGTATGCCGCATGCACCGGCTCGTCCTCGACGGCCAGGTTGCAAATGATGGACATGTCGTTGGTGACGAGCGCAGAAAGCGACGAGCCTAGCACCTGGTACACGGCCTCAGCCTCGGCCTCGACCGTGCCGACAAGCTCCTGGGGCAGCGAGATGTCGGCCTTGATCATATGACGCGTGGCACGGCAGATCTGACGGACCTTATCGGTCATGCGCTGCAGGTTAAAGTCGACGTAGATGATCGTCTGAAGCAGGCGGAAGTCGGAAGCAACCGGTGACTGCGTGGCGATCAGGTTGTAGCAGACGGCCTCCAGGTTGGCGCAGCGCGCGTCAATCGAAAGCGTGCGCTTCTTGGTCTTGGTGGCGAGCTTGCGGTCGTCGGTCACATAGGCCTTCACGGCATCGTGGAGGGCCAGATCGACGGCCTCATAGATGCTCAGCATCTCGTGACGGGCCTCGACGAGCTGACGGGAAAACAGTTTGCGCATGGTTCACTCCAATCAGTTGGGTGCGGTCATGCCGCCCGCACAGTGAATACGCACCGGACTAGGTCCGATCGGCTTGGGACTAGTCGCACCGATCAGCCAAAGCGGCCGGTGATATAGTCTTCCGTCCGCGAGTCCACCGGGCTGGTGAAGATCGCGTCGGTTTGACCATACTCGATGAGCGTGGCGGGCTCGCCGGCAACTTCCTGCAAGAAGAATGCGGTGTAGTCGCTGATACGAGCTGCCTGCTGCATTGAATGCGTGACGATGATGATCGTCATCTCGGGCGCCAGCTCGGCCATCAGATCCTCGACCTTAGAGACGGACGTGGGGTCGATGGCGGAGCAGGGCTCGTCCATCAGGAGAACATCGGGTTGCACCGCAAGCACGCGCGCGATGCACAGACGCTGCTGCTGACCGCCCGAGAGCGCCAAACCATCCTTGTTGAGCTGATTGGATACCTCTTTCCAGAGGTTGGCGCGCTTGAGCGATTCTTCCACGATGTCATCGAGGTCGCTTTTGCTAGTCACGCCCTGTAGACGAGGGCCAAAGGCGACATTCTCGTAGATGGATTTGGGAAACGGGTTGGGCTGCTGAAAGATCATGCCCACGCGACGACGGAGGTCGACCGGGTCGACGCCCTCGGCATAGATATCATTGCCGTCGAGCGTCATGGTGCCCTCGACGCGCGTACCCTCGATCAGATCATTCATGCGGTTGATGCAGCGCAAAAACGTCGACTTGCCGCAGCCCGAAGGGCCAATGAAGGCGGTGATGGCGTTTTTGGCGATGTTGAGGTCAAGCCCCGTCAGCGCATGAAAGTCACCGTACCAAAAGTTGAAATCCTTGGCCGTAATGGCCGCTTGCTCCAGCGTGGGAGCGGACTGATAAACGGACATGGGACTCCTTAACTAGCGACGCTTGCGCGACAGGAAGCGCGCAAACAGGTTGAAGGCCAGAATGATCACCATCAGCAAGAGCGCGGTGCCGTAGGCTGCGTTCATGTTGATGCCGTCGTTGGCAAGCAGGTACAGGTGAACCGTCATGGGGCGGCCGGAATCGAGCGGCGAAATAGGTAGATTGATGGCTTGGCCCATGGTGTAGAGCACCACCGCGGTCTCGCCAATGGCGCGGCCGATGGCGAGGACGATGCCCGTGGCAATACGGCCAAAGGCAGAAGGAAGCACAATCTTGGAGACAACCTGCCACTTGGTGGCGCCCAGGCCGTACGCGCCCCAACGGATATAGCGCGGGACGGCGCGAATGGCCTCTTCGGTGGTGCGCATGACGATGGGAAGCATCAAGAGCGCGAGCGCCAGAGCGGCCGAGACCATCGAAAGGCCCAGGCCCATGGCCTCGACAAACAAGGCGTAGCCAAACAGGCCCATAACGATGGAGGGCACCGAGGCCAAAGCGTCAGCAGCGTAGCGAATGAGCTCGACGACCTTGCCCTGCTTGGCGTACTCGGCCAGATAGACGGCTGCCAGCACAGCAATCGGCGTGCAGATAAGCATGGCGAGCGCCGTCACATAGACGGTCGAGACGATCGTGGGCCAAATTCCGCCCTCGGCGTTGACGCCCTGGGGCCAACCGAAGATAAAGTCGAGCGAGATGTGTGGCAGGCCGTTGATGACCACGTAGGCGATGATAGCGACCAGCACCAGCGTGGTGATGTATGCCGCGGCACGGAACACGCCAAGCATGATCTTGTTGGACAGGTCCTTGTTGATGCGGCCCTTCTTGCCGTGGGAAAGGGCACGCTTGATGCGCTCGCGCGACGAGGTCGTATCGACCGTCGTGTCAACGGAATCGGACATAGCCTACCCCCTCTTCTTCTTGGAAACCAGGCGGACGATGCCCACCAGCGTGGCGGAAATGATAAACAGGACCACGCCCATGCCGAACAGCGCCGAGCGATGCAGACCCGAGGAATAGCTCATGTCGAGCGCAATCTGGCTCGTGAGCGTCGAGATGGGGCTCGCAATGCTGTCGGGAATAACCGGGGCGTTACCCACGACCATGAGCACGGCCATGGTCTCGCCGATGGCACGGCCCATACCCAGCACGATGGCATCCACGATACCCAGCTTGGCGGCAGGTAACACGACCTTATAGATAGTCTGCCACTTGGTGGCGCCCATGGCATACGATGCCTCGCGAATGCCCATGGGAATGGAATTGAGAGCATCGATGGTAAGCGTCGTGATGGTGGGCACGATCATAATGGCGAGCACGAACCACGCCGTCAGCGCGCCAAAACCAAGACCGCCGGTCAGTTGTGCGATAAACGGGCGGATGATGATCATGCCAAAGAAGCCATAGATGATAGAAGGGATGCCGGCCAACAGGTCAACGGCAGGGCTGATGAGCTTGCGCACGCGCTTGCTGGCGATCTCGACCAGATACACGGCCGTGCCCACGCCTAGGGGCACACCCATGGCGAGCGCGCCGACGGTCACCAGACCCGAGCCGGCAAGCAGCGACACGATGCCGTAGTGACCCTCAGAGGGCGCCCACGTAAAGCTAAAGAAGTCCGCCAGACCGATGTCGGTAAAGACGGGCAGCGCCGAGTACGTGGTAAAGACAAAAATCAGGATGACGGTAACAACCGCCAAGAACGCGCAGGCAAAGAAGATCCACTGCAGCGCCTTCTCCTTGATATAGGTGCTGCGCGATACGAGCGCCAGCTCGCGCTTCTTGGGCGCCTGACCATTCTGCTCAGTCTGGGAGTTTTCCTGTGCTTCCATGCTACTCACTCCCCTTCTCGTCGTTGGTGACGGGGATAAAGCCCGCCTCGCGAATCTGCTTGTCCATCTTTTCGGACGTCACATAGTCGATGTAATCCTGCGCCTGCTGCGAAGGCGCACCCTTCACAAAGAAGTAAAGGTCGCGTGAGATGGGATAGCCGCCGCTCGCGACCGTCTTCTCGGACGCCTCAACATGATTGACCGAGACGGCCTTGACCGAGGTCTTGGCGTTGAGGCTATCGACGAAGCCCAGCGAAATGTAGCCAATGGCACCGTGCGAACGAGATACCACGTCGCGCACCTGGCCCGTGCCCGAAAGAACGGCCGAGCAGCGATCGAACGGGGTGCCGTCCATCACGATGGTGCGGAATGCTTCACGCGTGCCAGACGCCTCGTCTCGGTTGATGACCTGAATCTTCAGGTCCTCGCCACCGACCTCTTTCCAATTAGTAATCTTGCCGGCATAGATATCGCGGAGCTGCTCGGTCGAGAGGTTATCGACCGGGTTATCGTCGTTCACGATGACCGCGATACCGTCGTGGGCAATGACGATGGGAGTCAGGCCCAGATCCTGTTCGTCGGCATTGAGTCCACGGGAGGAGCTGGCGATATCGGCCGTGCCAGCACTGACGGCTTCGATGCCAGCGGAAGAGCCCAAACCGGAAACGAGCACGTCGATGCCGGTCTCCTCCTTAAAGCCCTCTGCCGCAATTTCGGCGATAGGAAGGCAGGTCGTGGAGCCGGCCACGGTAATGGAAGAGGTAGAAGATCCCGAAGAACAGGCGCACAGCGTAAGCGTAAGCACAGCGGCGCTCAGGACCGATACGATCTTTCTCATAGCATCACGCCGATCGCAGCATGGCGCCCACAGGTGCCGTCCTCGTTACGGTAGGAATAAAAGCGGTCGTTCTGGCGCACAGTCGAAAGCTGGGTATCCACGATATTATCCGCGTCCACACCGGCATCTACCAGCGCCTCACAAATGGCAGCGGAAAGATCGAGCATGCGAGAGGCACTCGCATCGATGCAAGAGAACTCGACGGCAAAGCGATCCATGAGTTCCTGGGATACCTCATATTCGTCAGCCAAGATATGGGGGCCGATATAGGCGGAAACGTCGCTCGCATCGCAGCCGGCAGCATCGCAAAGCGCCTGGCACGCCTTGGCAGAAATACGTGCAATCGTGCCCTTCCAACCGGAGTGCACCACGGCAAATCCGCCAGGGGCCACCAGCACCACGGGAGCGCAGTCGGCAAAGCAGAGCAGCACGGGCACGTCATGGGCCGTACAGACGATGGCATCGCAGCCCTCGGCAATCTGCTCGCGAACAGCCTCAAGATCGTCGGCGCCGTTCGAAGTCACCGTAACGATATGGTCACCATGTACCTGATTGGGCACGAGCAGATTATGCTTGCACTCAGTGGCGCCCATAGCTTCGAGCGCTCGACGACGATTTTCTTGAACAGCAAAGGGGTCATCGCCTACATGCGAGCCCAGGTTGAGCGAGGAGTACGCATCTTCAGAAACGCCACCGGTGCGCTCGGTAAAGGCAAAGCGGACATCGGATGTCGCGCCCTCCACCAACGTAACTCCATCATGGTCGACACGCGAAACGTTGTCCGCACGTGCTGCCATACTAAAGCCTCCTAATAACACAAGTACCGCGGCGTCGCCGCGCAGTCCGCGTTTATACGGCTGTCATACTTCCTTAAAAGGATACCCGCAGCGGTAGGGACCAAACGTAAAGGGAACGTAAGGAGATTGGAGGCTTTCGTTTACAAACGAGAAACAAAACGGGGTGCATCCAAATGGAGACACCCCGTGCAGGTCGTTGAGAAAAACGAACTAGAAGCTACCGCGCTTCAGGAAGTCGGGAAGCTCGAACTGGTCGTTGCCAAAGTTGGGCAGCTCGGTACCACCGACGTTGCGGGTCGGAGCGGCCTGAGCCGGGCTGGCAGCCGGAGCGGTGCGCTGCGGCTCAGCGGAGGCAGCGGCCTTGCTCTGAGACTGCTGAGCAGCAAAGAGCTCATCCTGACGGTTGACGTTGGAGTCGGAGAAGCCCGTAGCGATGACGGTGATACGCACCTGATCGCCCAGGGACTCGTCGACAACGGTACCGAAGATGATGTTGGCCTCGGGGTCGACGGCGTTGGCGACAACGTCGGCGGCGTCGCTGATCTCCTGGATGCCCAGGTCCTTGGAACCGGCGATGGAGAGCAGCACGCGCGTGGCACCATCGATGGAGCTCTCGAGCAGCGGGCTGGAGATGGCCTGCTGGGCAGCGTCGACGGCACGAGTATCCCCAGAAGAGGTACCGATACCCATCATGGCGGTACCGGCCTGCTTCATGATGGTCTTAACATCGGCGAAGTCCAGGTTGATGATACCGGGGACGGTGATGAGGTCGGTGATGCCCTGGGTGCCCTGGGAAAGGACGCCATCGGCAATCGCGAAGGCCTCGAGCATGGTGGTCTTCTTCTCGGCGATGTCGAGCAGCTTATCGTTAGGAATGACGATCATGGTGTCGACGCAATCGGAGAGGGTCTTGATGCCCTCCTCAGCGCTCTTCTTACGCTTGCGGCCCTCGAAGGTGAAGGGCTTGGTCACGACGGCGACGGTCAGTGCGCCGACCTCGTTCATCGCGATATCGGCAACGATGGGAGCAGCGCCGGTACCGGTGCCGCCGCCCTCGCCGCAGGTGATAAACACCATGTCGGCGCCAGCGAGCGCCTCGGCGATGTCGTCGCGGGACTCATCGGCAGCCTTGCGGCCAACCTCGGGATTGGCGCCGGCGCCCAGACCGCGGGTAAGGTCGGTGCCGATGTGCACCTTGATATCGGCATCAGAGATCGCGAGTGCCTGAGCATCGGTGTTGATGGCAACAAACTCGACGCCGCGGATGCCCTCTTCGATCATTCGATTGACCGCGTTGGTACCGCCGCCGCCGACGCCGACCACCTTAATGACGGCAAGGTAGTTGTTGATCTCTGTCTCGTGCATGTCGGTCCTCCGAACAAAGGTTATAGCCATAGCATGGGTCGACCCCTGCGCACATTAACCTTCAGGTTGAAAGTAAATGCAAAGGTAAACCGTATTATGTTTGCACATTATGAACGTATCAGTCAAATAATTGACCGTGAAAACCAAACAAACCAGATAAACGGCGTGGTATGGCCCCTCAACAAAGCATCAACCAGCGCTACGAGGTCGGAGCATTCCTAAATGTGTAGTTGCCCGGAGAGCGCACATTGATATACGTTACGCCCTCTACCTGCGAAAGCAACTTGGTGACTACGCGTTCCTTCTTGGCGATATCGTCCGAATCGCCCAGCGACACCTCAATGCCGTTATTGAGGTTTGCCGAGATGGCTTCGACCGAAGGCGTGGAAATATCCTTGACTTGTCCCAAGAACTCGCTCGAAAAACCACGCACATAATCCAGGCCGGCCTTAACGGCTTTGGAGTTCACCGCCTGGCCGGAAACCGGAGCGACATCCGCCGAGACATCAGTCAACAACACCGCGCCATAATGCTTGGCGAGCGCCAGCGCGGCATCGATTCCGGTCAAGGTATTTGAGCCCTGCCCTGTCGTGATGACGTTGCCCTGGTCGTCCACTTCGACCGACGTCGACAGCGGGGCGATCCAGGTGTCATCGTCTCCGATAGCCCAGGCAAGGTCGTCGGAGCTGATATACGCAATGGCGATAACTTTACGCTCCGTCGGCGTGATGATAAGCGTATGGGGAAACTGGCGCTGGACATCCACGCCCGAAACCCACGGGTTCTGCTTGAGATCCTCGGTAATCTGGTCGGGATCGACGTTAAAAAGCGACGTTCCCTCGGGCAAGTCGATCAGCTGGATAGCATCGTGCTTCGTCACATGCTCGCTGCCTTGAATCTGAATATCAGTGGCAGTAAACAGTCCAGAGTTGATCACCACGATGGCAACGACGACGAGCACGGCCAAGACGGCCAGAACGCCGCCCACGATTTTGCCTTTGCCTGTAACGACAGAAGCGGCGTCTGACGTTTTATTTGCCATCGCCCCAAGTGAAGACAACGGGTTGACGCCTTTTTTACCCGAAGGCTTCTTGGCGGTAGCCGGCACCGATGTCAGCGAGCGCGGTTTCGATGCGCCAAGCGTGCGACCCGGACGCGCCGCCTTAGTTCCCGTCGAGGGCTTAGGAGTTGCCATGGGACGGGCAGGCTTGGCGCCCATAACAGGCTTTGACGTCAGCGAGGGACGCGAGGACTTTTTTGCGGCCGGACGATTGCCGAGCTGCGAGCCGACAACCGGACGACTGGTCTGTCGAGCATGCCCGACAAGCTTAGAGTGCGCGACGGTATTGCGTTGAGGTTTGGCAGGCGCGCCGGAACGCCCTCCGGCGCGGCGGAAGGTTGGTTTCGATGCTCTAGAAGCCGAGGAATTTAACTTCCGGTCTGAGCTCGATGCCATACGCCTCCCTCACCTTTCCGTGCACATGTCTGATAACCGCGGCAACGTCATCGGCCGAGGCAGTTCCGTTATTAACGATATAATTAGCGTGAACGGGCGAAACTTCCGCGCCGCCAATCGAAAAACCCTTTAATCCACAATCCTCGATAAGCTTGCCCACACTCGCATCGGGCGGGTTGCGAAAGACAGACCCGCAGGATGCGCGACCCATGGGCTGCGTACGCTTGCGCCTTGTAAGGTACCGCTCCATGCGCTCGCGAATGTCGGCCTTGGGCGCCGGTTTAAGTTTGAGCACGCACTCGAGGATGATCTCATTGCGGGGAAGGCTACATTCGCGGTAGCCCCAAGTGATCTCGGACCCCGCATAATGCTTGATACCGGATGCCGGGTCAAACGTTACGACATCCTCAACCAGCAAGCCAATCCACTCGGTCCGTGTGCCGGCATTCATAGATATCGCACCGCCGACCGACCCAGGGATGCCAACGGCAAACTCAAGGCCCGAGAGGCTACGCGACAGGGCATCGTTGACCAGGCGCGCAAACATCACGCCCGCACCGACCGTCAGCGTACAACCGTCATCGGCAACAACCGTGCGCTGAAACTCACGTCCGAGCGAAATGACGGCACCGCGATAACCGCCATCGGCAACCAGCAGATTGGAGCCCTTGCCGATGATGACCCACGGCACCTGCTCGCGATCGAGCACCGCCACGGCGCGGCGAAGGGCATGATAGCTATGGCACGTCACAAAGAGGTCGGCCTTGCCGCCGATACGATAGCTCGTATGACGCGCAAGGCGCTCGTCCTCGATCACATCCGTGTCGATCATGCCCGAGAGCGCCATGACGGCGTTAAACAGACCCATTAGACTTAAGCGTCTTTCTTGGCAGTCAGATACTCAATGAACTCGGGGCCGACGGTCGTAACGTCACCGGCACCCATGGTGAGCAGCAGGTCGCCCTCGCCCACCATCTGCTCGAGCTCCTGATTGAGCTCAAGACGGCTGGAGCAATACACGACCTCCTTGCCAGGATGCTTGGCGCGCACGGTATCGGCGAGCATCTTAGAGGTGACACCCGGAATGGGCATCTCGCCAGCCGAGAACACATCAATCAGCAGCAGTTTATCGGCATTGGCAAATGCATCGGCAAAGTCGTCGCACAGGGCCTGCAGGCGCGAATAGCGGTGCGGCTGGAACACGACGTCGACGTGCTTGTAGCCCAGCGACGAAGCAGCAGCAAGCGTCGCCTTGATCTCGGTGGGGTGATGGCCGTAATCATCGACCACGGTGATGCCATCGATATCGCCCACGTGGGTAAAGCGACGGCGGACGCCCTCAAAGCTCGAGAGCGCCTTGGCGGCGGCGTCGATGTCAAGGCCCAGGACATGGGCGACGGTGAGCACCGCCGTGGCGTTGAGCATGTTGTGGCGACCGGGATTGCTCTTGATCTCCACAGCGTGCTCAGTGCCGTCCTCAAAGCGAACGATAAAGTCGCTCTGGATGCCCTTGACATCCGGGTGCATGCAGACGATGTCGTTGCTCTCGGCAAAGCCGTAGGAAAGCACGTGACGGCCCGTCGACTTGGCGAGCTCGACCAGATGCGGGTCCTCACCGCAGACGATGACGGTGCCGTCCTCGCCCACCAAGCTCATGAATTTGGCGAAAGTTGCCTCGATCTCCTCGATACCCGAGTAGTGATCGAGGTGGTCGGCCTCGACGTTGGTCACAATGACCACGTTGGGGTTCAGGAACAGGAAGGAGCTGTCGGACTCGTCGGCCTCGGCGACAAAGTAGTCGCCCGAGCCGTTCTTGCCGTTCGTGTCATAGCCCTCGACGATGCCACCGATCAGGAAGCTCGGATCCAGACCCATGCGGTCGAGCATGGTGGCACACATCGAAGACGTGGTGGTCTTGCCATGCGTGCCGGCAACAGCGACGGTGGTGTAGCCGTGGCCCAAAGCAGAGAGCATCTTGGCACGGGGCCACACGGGAATACCAAGCTCGCGAGCACGCACGAGTTCAGGGTTGGACTCCGGAATAGCGGTGGAGACAACAACCACGTCGGGCTTGACCTCGTCGATCGTGGCGGCCTCATGGCCCACATGCACCTTCACACCAGCGCGGGTAAGCTGGCGGATATAACGTGACGTCTTAAGGTCGGAGCCGGTAACGGCATAACCGCGCTCGTGCAGAACGAGGGCGATGCCGCTCATGCCGGCGCCGCCGATACCGATAAAGTGGGCGCTCTTAAACTCGGGCGCGGAGGTTGCAGTCTGGGAATCAGCCATGTGCTCGTGTACTCCTTGCGTAAACACTGCCTGTAACCCGTTAACTGTACCGCACCTACCGCATCAGCGCGAGGGCGACCGAAGATATCCCGTCTAACTAACGCAAACCCTCTACCGCATCCGCCAGAAGAGCGGCGGCTCTATCCTGAGCCAGACCACGCGCCGCCTGACGCATGGCGTCGCGCGCCGCCGCGTCATCGACCAGGTGCAGCAGCTCATCGGCAAAGGCAGAACCGTCGATATCGGCATCGGCGCAGAGCACGCCGGCCCCGGCGTCGACCAGATAACGAGCATTGGTGGTTTGGTGGTCGGCCGTCGCATGCGGATACGGCACGAGCACCGAGGGCACGGCGAGCGCAGCGATCTCGGCCACGCTCGATGCACCCGAACGCGAGAGCACCAAATCGGCAGCAGCCAGCATATCGCCCATGTTGTCGATGTAAGGCTGGACGCGGTAACGCTTCGCCTCCTCGGGCGTCAGCGCCAAAGCGCGCTCGGTCTCCTCAAAGCCGTCGGCACCCGTCGAATGCAACACATAGAGGTTCTTGCGCGAAAGCAGCTCGTTTTTGAGCGAAGTCACGCGCTCGTTGAGGTGCTGGGCGCCAAGTGAACCGCCAAAGACGAGCAGCAGCGTAGCGTCCTCGGGAACGCCAAGTGCCTTGCGGCCACGATCGCGATCGCCCTCGATCACCGAGCGACGTACGGGGTTGCCGGTCATGAGCACGTGGTCAGGGTCACCTTCGCGCTCAAAGACCGAACGCGCTGCCGGCACCGAGATGCACACGCGGGCGGCGTGGGAGTTCATCATCTTGTTGGCCAGGCCCGGAACAGAGTTCTGCTCATGCAGCAGATACGGAACGCCTGCGCCCTTGCACCACCCCAACAGCGGAACCTCGACATAGGCACCAAAACCGATGGCGGCATCGGGCTTGCCGACCTTTGAGAAATGATTGGCGAGCGCACGCTTGGCCTTATTGACACGCCACAGCGAGGTCAGCGCCGTCCAAGGACGGGAGCGGTCGAAGCCCGTGACCGTAATGGGCACAAAATCAAACCCAGCCTCGGGGACCAAACGACCCTCGAGCTTGCGCGACTGGCCCACGAACACAACGTGGTGGCCACGGTCACGCAGTTCTTCGGCCAAGGCGAGCGCGGGGTTGATGTGTCCTGCCGTGCCGCCGGCTGCAATAGCAACGGTCATTTTATCGGTCATGGTAGTCCCTTCGTACACGCGGTCCCTGGTCGTCGGTGCGCAGACGCGCCGACGGGTCCGAGTTCAAATCGATTCGATTATATCCGCCGCCCGCGTTGCGAGGGCTGGGGCGCTGCGGACGACCTTGCGGAGCCGTTCGCGAGCGTGGACGAGCTGCCGGCTCGGATGCAGAACCATCCAGAACGGTAAAGCCGCTACGCGAAGGTCGTTCACCGCGCACATGGGCCACGCCGGCGGTGCTCTCGTCCATAACGGCAAAGCTCTCACGGCGGCGGTCATACTCATCGCGGCGGGCGCTCTCGTACGAAACGCGCAGGATCAACCCGGCAAGCATAAGCGACACAATAATCGACGAACCGCCGTAGCTAATAAACGGCAACGGTTTGCCCGTCATGGGAAACACGTTGAGGATGCCCAGCGCGTTAATCAAAAACTGCACCGCGAGAATGACCGCGGAGCCAGACGCCATAAGCGCGCCCCGACGATCGGTCGCCTGCTCGGCAATGCGAAACGCCGAGTAGATCAGCATCGCAAACACCAAGAAGAACAGCACGGTTCCGACAAAGCCGACTTCCTCGCCAATGATGGCCAGGATGTAGTCATTGTGCGCCTCGGGCAGATACGAGTACTTCATGGTTGAGTTGCCGATGCCACGGCCGAACAGACCGCCCGAGGCAAAGGCCATGATGGCAAGCGTGGCCTGATAGCCGTCACCATACTCGTCAGCCCAAGGGTTCAAGGCAACCTGAATACGCACCATACGGTACGGCTCTGCGACAAGTGCAATCACGATCACGAGAATGCCGAAGATTAGCACGCCGATGATAAATCTCGGGTCGAGACCCGCAAACAACGCCATGCACATGAGGGTCAACAGGATGATCAGGACAGTACCGAAATCGGGCTGGATAAAGATCAGAAAGAGCGAAATACCCAGGTAGATGCCCATCTTGCGAAGGAATTCGTTTATGTTGCCACCGGGCGAAAAGAAGCGATCAAGCATGATGGCCGAATACGCAATGGCAAATGGCTTTAAAAACTCGGAAGGCTGGAACTGAATACCGGCGATGTTGAGCCAGCGCGTGGCGCCACGGCTGCCGCTGCCCACCAAGAACACCAGAAACAGTAGCCCTATCATGCCGATAAGGAAGATCCTAAGCACATCCTCCCCAAACCAGCTGTCCGGCAAAACGCGCACGATGGCAATCAGCGCCAGAACACCAACCACGGCAAACGCGGCCTGTCGACCCAGGAAAAACGTCGCCGAGCCATTCTCGTGCAGCGCCTCGACCGAAGACGCCGAGTACACCATCAGCAGACCAAAGCACACCAAAGTAAACAGGCAGGCCATAAATATCAGACGGGGGCGCATGATGCGGGCGGGAACGCCGGCAATATAGCGTTCGCTAAACGACTGCCCGCCGCGACCGGAACGCGGTGTGCTACGCCGCGAGGAAGCACGGTCCGAGTCGGGCCTCCTCATACCTTGTCGGGGGCTCTCCTCTCTCACCGGCAACCCCTATTCCATTTGCGATTTCGCCGCAGCGGCAAGCTGCGCCACATAGTCCTTAAACACGCGGCCGCGCTCCTCATAGCCCGAGAACTCATCGAACGAAGAGCAGGCAGGAGAAAGTAAAATCACGTCGCCACGGCTCGACAGCGAACGGGCGACGTCCACGGCATCGCGCAGGTCATCCGCCTGGGCAATATCCACATCGCCATCGACATCGGCCTCGTCCATAGCGGCGGTAAAGCGCTCGCGCGCATCGCCAAAGCAGACGACCGAGCGTACGTTATCCATAACAACGCGCGCGAAGTCCGTGAGCGGCGTGCCCTTATCGTGGCCGCCGAGCAGCAAGATCACGTCGTCATCGGGAAATGCCGTCAGCGCCTTCTCGACCGCATCGGTGTTGGTCGCCTTGGAATCGTTGACGTAGCGCACGCCGTCAATCTCGCCACACGGCTCCACGCGGTGCTCGAGCGGCTGGAACGAGGCCAGACCGCGGCAGACACCATTGACATCGGCACCGACTGCCAGGGCAGCCGTGGCAGCGCACAGGGCATTGATAACATTGTGATGGCCCGAGATCTTGAGTTCGGACGTGGCGACAAGCTGAGTCTCGACGCCCTTCAGGCGCACGACCATTTTGCCGTCGCGCACAAAGGCGGCGTCTGCACCCTCGGGCTCGTCAAAAGCGACCTTGCAGATGCGGCGACCCGGCGTATAGATGTACTCATCGAACTCGTGAATGCCGGCGTCTTCGACGTCGACAACCACCAGATCGTCATCGACCATATTGTCAAACAGCTTGATCTTGGCAAGCGCATAGTTCTTATGGCTCTTATGCCAGCCCAAGTGGTCGGGAGTGATGTTGAGCAGCACCGCCACACGAGGGTGGAGCTCGGTGGTCGTAGCAATCTGATAGCTCGAGAGCTCAGCCACAAACCACTCGTTGCGGGCTCGGCCGTCAATCTCGTTGACCGGCGGCTCGCCGATGTTGCCGACAGCTACGCTGGCCTCGCCGGCAGCCTTGAGCAGATAATCGGTCAGCGACGTGGTGGTCGTCTTGCCGTTGGTGCCCGTGATGGCAATCCAGTTATCGGGCGACAGGCGATAGGCAAACTCTGGCTCACCCATAATCTGGGCGGCATGTTCGCGCCCGGCCTTAAAGAAGCCCGAGAACTCCGAGATGCCCGGGCACGTCACGCATGCGTCATAGGCGCCCTCGACCTGTTCGGTCCCATAGACAAACGACGCACCAGCAGCCTCGAGCGCACGCGTGGCGTCATTGGGCTCAGAGGTGCCGCCGCCATACACGGTAACGGCGCTTACGCGCTCGGGATGTGCCAGCGCCCAGCGGGCGACATCGAGACCGGATTTGCCCTGACCCAAAACGAGCAGGCTAAAGACTTCAGCAAGAGGCATGAAAGACCACTATCCCAACTGGAAGAACAGAGCAAGGCCAACGGCACCAAATGCCGCAGCGATAATCCAAAAACGGATGACGACCTTGGTCTCGGCCCAACCCTTCTTTTCGAAATGATGATGGATGGGCGCCATAAGGAAGACGCGCTTGTGCGTAAAGTGGAAGTAGACAACCTGAATCATGACCGACAGGGTCTCAACGATAAACAGGCCGCCGATGATGAGGGAGACGACCTCGGTGTTAGTCATGATGGACGTACAGGCAAACGCGGCACCCAGAGCAAGCGAGCCGGTATCACCCATAAAGATGCTCGCCGGATAGCAGTTGAACCACAGAAAGCCCAAGCAGGCACCGGCACACGCGGTGCAGAAGATGGACAGGTTCACGTCTCCGTGCAGAAACGCCATGGCAGCCATGGCGAGCATGGCGATCATGGAGGTGCCGCCAGCAAGACCGTCAAGGCCATCGGTCAGGTTCACGGCATTAGAAAGACCGGCAATCATCAACCAGCAAAAGACAATATAGAGCCACGGGAACGAATAGCCGCAGATGGTGGTCGAAAGCACGCCAAGGTCGATCGTCAACCCACCGGGAAAACGAATCTCGGGGGCGACGCCGCACCAGTTGACGGCAAGTACCGTAAAGGTGACACAGATAATGGTTAGGCCGATCATCTTGGCATGGGGCGTCAGACCGAGCGAGCGCCCATGCGTAACGGAGGTCAGGTCGTCGATCAGGCCCAGCACGCCGGTCGCCAGCGTGGCGAGCAGCACGAGTACGAGCTCGGTGGTGAGCTTGCCCATCAGCAGGCAGGTCAGCGAGATCGCGACGAGGATGACAACGCCACCCATGGTGGGCGTTCCCTGCTTAACCAAATGACGCTTGGGGCCGTCGGCACGAACCTGTTGGCCGATACCCTCGACCTTGAGCAGCTTGATCCACCACGGCATGAGCAGCAGCGCGATGGCTGCGGCGATGCCAAGCCCCAAAAAAGCCTGATACGTTGGATACGAGGGATTGCCGAACATGGGCTAGCACACACCTTCCACAAAGCGGTCGAGCTCAACAAAGCGGGAACCCTTGACCAGTACAACATCATGTTTTTCAAGCGCGCCGCCCATGCGGTCGAGCACCTGCTGATAATCGGAGAACACCTGGATGCGGTCCTCGTCCATGCCCATCATGCGTGCGGCATCGGCCATAAGCTGGGCCAGCTCACCACCCACGCACGCCAGCATGTCGAGCTTCTTGGCGGCGGCATAAGCGCCCACGAGCTCATGCATGCGAGGAGCCTCATCGCCCATCTCGCCCATCTCGCCCAGGATCGCCATGCGAGACCCCGTGCACGAAAGCGAGCACAGCAGGTCGAGACCGGCTGCCATCGATTCGGCGCTGGCGTTATAGGAGTCATCGATGACGCGGGCACCGCTCTTGGCGCGCTTGATCTCCTGGCGGTGACCGGTGATCGTGAGGCCCCTAAAGGCAGCATCGATCTGCTCGGGCGTCACGCCCAGGCGATAGGCAACCGCGGCGGCCTTAACGGCATTAGGAACGGACTGCACGCCGGGGATGGCAAGCATGGTATCGATTGTCTCGCCCTGACCAAAATCGAGCGTAAAGACCGGACGGCCCTCGTCATCAACGCGAACGTCGCGGGCGCGGACCTCATCATCGTCAGAGACACCGGCCAGCATCACGTCGATACCAGCAGGCTGGGCGAACGTATCGCGAATGAACGGCGTAAAATCGTCCTCGCCGCCCAAAACCAGCAGCGGCAAATAGTCGCCGGCGGCGCACATGCCCTGTACAATCTCGGCCTTAGCGCGGGCGATGTTCTCGCGGCTGCCCAAAATGCCGATATGAGAGGTGCCGATCTTGCTCACGATGGCAAGGTTGGGATTGGCGGACTGAGACATGCGCTCAATCTCGTGGAAATGGTTCATGCCCATCTCGAGCACCAGAACCTCGGTGTCGGCAGGGGCCGCCAGCACCGTGAGCGGCATACCGATCAGGTTGTTGTAGTTACCCTTGGTTGCCCAAACGCGATAGCGCTTGGCGAGCACCGCGGCGAGCACGTCCTTGGTCGTTGTCTTGCCGATAGAGCCGGTAATGCCAACGACCAGGCAGCCAAGCTCCAGGCGATACGCATGCGCCAAACGCAGCAGAAACTCCTCGGGATCATCGGTCAGCAAGATGGCACAGCCCTTGTCCTGCGCCAGCGAGACCAGCTCGGCCTCGGGCTCACGCGTCATCACGACGGCGCCGGCACCCGACTGGACCGCACGGGAAGCAAAATCATTGCCGTCGACGTTTTCACCGGGAAAGGCGACGAAAATCGTCCCTTCCTCGACCTGGCGCGAGTCGATAACGCACCCGCGGCATACCCGATCGACTTCTCCCGTCACGGTTCGGGCCCCTGTTGCGGCCGCGAGGTTGTTGACGGCGATCTCTATCATTGCAGCTCCCCTGTAAACCTAAATAATGCTATCGGCGTATTGTATCCCAGCGCCGCGCATGCGTGGTGCAGGGCATGTGAACACCCCTCATATGGGACAACAAACCACGCCCCAAAGATTGTAACCCCCTACTTCGTGTGCGGGATACCCAGCACGTCGAGCGCGTTGGCCATAATGGACTGGAACGGCACCGCAGCGGCATCTGAGCCGCTCGGCGTTCCGTCGAGCGTGATATAGCACAGCACCTTGGGCGATTGTGCCGGTGCAAAGCCCATAAAGGACGACATGTAGTTCTCCTTGAGGTAGCCGCCGTTCTCGTCGGCGCGTTCGGCCGTACCGGTCTTACCCGCCACGTCATAGCCGTCAACCGCGCCGCCAACGCCCGTTCCCTCGGACACGACCGTCTGCATGCACGATGTCACCTGGGATGCGGCGTCCTCCGAAATCGCGCGCTCGCCTTCGCCCCAGTCCTTCTCGTCGCCTTTGCTGGACTTATAGAAGTGCGGTGTCATCATCACGCCGCCGTTGGCGATGCCGCCCACGGCGCGTGCGATCTCAATCGGCGAGACGGACAGCGCCTGTCCAAAGCTCATCGAGCCCAGCGTGGCGCCGTCATACTGGTCACGCTCCTTGACGATACCCAGGCTCTCGCCCGGAAAATCGACACCAGAGCTGTGACCGATGCCCCACTTGTCCACATAAGCGGCAAAGTCATCGGCACCGATCTTGCGCCCCACCAGGACAAAGCCCACGTTGGACGAACGGCGCATCATCTCGCGCACATCCATGGTCATGGCGTAGTCGCGCTTGTCGGCATCGGTGACGGTATCGTCGCCCACCTTGATGCTCGCCGGCACCTCAAACGACGTACTCGATCGCACGACGCCCAAGTCGAAGCCGGCGCCCGCCACGAGCGTCTTAAAGACCGAGCCGGGCTCGTAGGCGTCGGTGACCAGGCGCAAGTTCATATCCTCGGTCTTGGCGTTTTCCAGATTGGTCTGGTCGTAAGTCGGATACGAGCAGGCTGCCAAGATCTCGCCTGTCGTAGGATCGGTGACCAGCGCCGAGCCGTTCTTGGCCTTAGTCTTCTCAACTGCCTCTGCCAGGGCATCCTCGGCCGCACGCTGGATATTGACGTCGAGCGTCGTCACGATATCAACGCCGTCGACCGCAGCCACCTTTTTATAGGCACCGCCCGCGATATAGCTGCCGTCCCTCGCGCGCTCGCGTACGAGAGAACCGTTCGTGCCGGTCAGAAGCTTGTTGTATTGCTTTTCGAGACCCGTCAAGCCATCGTTGTCCACATTCACTACACCCAGCACCTGCGATGCCAGATTGCCGTATGGATATACGCGCTTCATGGCCTGCTCAAAAAGCACACCGGGCAGGTTCTTCTTCTCCAGCGTCGCAGCATCGTCTTCGTCCACCTGGCGTTTGATATACACCCAGGTTCCATCGGACTCAACGAGTTTGCGGCAGGTCTTTTTATCGATTCCAGTTGCCTTGACCAGCGCCGACACCGTCTTGTCAACGTCCTCGACAAGCTGCGGGTTCACGGCGATGTTGCGACATTCGACCGACGACGCCAGCACGTTACCGTTGCGGTCGTAGATGGTGCCACGTTTGGCATAGAGGGTCTGCGCAAGCAGGCGACGCGCATCGGCACGCTCGCGCAGTTTATCGGCTTCGACAACCTGATAGTCGGCAAGGCGAAAGACGCCCAAGCCCAAGCCAAGCCCAATGAATCCCATGACGGCTTTGCGGCGAGGCAGAGGCGTGCCTGTGAGCCATTCGGTCGGCGAACTCTTGCGCGACCTGGTGTTATGCACTTGAGGGCCGCCCGAGCCGCGAAGTCGCGACGCCGGGTCGTTGCCACGGGACCGCCCGGCGTTGTAAGATTGCCGACCCGTTCCTTGATAACCAGAACGTCCCCGCGACGAGGGACGTCCAGAACCGCGGCCCCTATCGGAACCGCGGCGATAGTCATTTGTCATACTCAGCTACCGTCTTGCTACTGAGCGGTCGCGGTCGCGTTGGCGCCCGCGGCTGCATCCTGCGAAAAGTCAAGTGTAACGCTCTCGCTGGGCTCCACCATGCCATAAGCGCCCGCAAGGTCGCGAATGCGCGTGTCGGCGCCATAGACCGAGTGCATGACCTCCAGGTCGGAGCTCTCATCGGTCGCCTTTTCGAGCGTGTTGGTAAGCTCGGCGTTGCTGTTGAGCACCTGGGCCGTAACGCCGGCGAGCGCCACGCGGGCGACGCCGATCGTCATGAAGATAGCCGCAATGATGCAAAACGTTTTAAGAACGCTCATGAAAACCGGGCTTACCGCCTGGTTTGCCTGACGGCCCGCGCCCGTGTAGACATCAAAGCGCGGCGTGCGCTGCTCACGGGGAGCAACGGGGGCCTGCGGCGTCTCACGATAGGCGGGCATGGCGTTCATATCATAGGCGAGTGCTGCGCTTGAAGTGTTGTAGCCCATGATATGCCGCCTCCCATCCCGAGTACGTTGGTAGTGTGTTTAAGCTTCGTTTATGGTGCGAGCGGGAGGTCCAATATCGCGCGGTCGCGCCTACAGACGCTGCGCCACGCGGATTTTGGCTGATCTCGCCCGAGGGTTGCGCTCAACCTCATCAGGCTGGGCAACCAGGGGTTTGCGGGTGATGACCTTGAGTATCGGCACGTTGCCGCACACGCACACCGGAATCTCCGGCGGACACGTGCACCCCTGGCTCATCTCCTTAAAGTGGTTCTTTACGATACGGTCCTCGAGCGAGTGATACGAGATGACGCAGATACGTCCGCCCGGGTTGAGCCACCTGGTGGCGGCATCAAGCCCTCGTTCGAGCACATCGAGCTCGTGATTGACCTCGATGCGAATGGCCTGGAAACTTTTCTTGGCCGGGTGTCCGCCATGCCGACGAGCGGCAGCCGGGATACCCGCCTTGATGATCTCGACAAATTGGCCGGTGGTTTCGATCGGTTCTTGCTCGCGGCGGCGCACGATCTCGCGCGCGATCTGCGAGGCAAACTTCTCTTCGCCGTAGACGCGTAGAATCCGGGCGAGGTCGTGTTCGTTATAGGTGTTGATGACCTCAGCTGCGTTTAAGGTGTTATTACCCGGATCCATCCGCATGTCCAATGGGGCGTCCTCGTTATACGAAAAGCCCCTGCCAGGGATATCGAGTTGCGGTGACGAAACGCCCAAATCGAACAGGAAGCCATCGACCCCGGGCACCTCGGCCGAGCAAAGCAGCTCGTCCAAGTCGCCGAAGTTGCCCTTCAGCAGCTGGTGCGGAACTCCGGGAACCTCGCGGTCCAGACGGGCGCCAGCGGCCTCGAGGGCCATGTCGTCCTGATCGACGCCGAGCAAAAGGCCCGTCTCCCCCACCTGCGCGGCCATCTTTACCGAATGGCCGGCACCGCCAAGGGTGCAATCGCAGACAACGGAGCCGCTCTTTAGCCGCAGCGACTCAAGCACTTCGCCGAGCATGACAGGTTCATGCCGATATTCTTGTGTCAAGATCCCACGCTCCATCCGTTACCCGTGCCTTGCCCTTACGAGAAGAAGAGGTCCAGCAGGGCCTCATCGTCATCGTCCTCATCGGCCGCGGCGCGATCCCAAACCTCAAGGTGGTCGTAGTTGCCCACAACCGTAACCTCGCGGTCGAGGTTCGCCTGCTTGCGGAGAGACTCGGAAAGACCGATACGACCGGCGCTGTCCACGTCCATCGACGTGGTGCGCTTGTTGATCGCCCTCATGAGCTTCTGGTCATTAATGTCACGCGGGTTAAAACCCTCGTGGCCCTCACGACCCGCGAAGAGTCCTTCGACCCACTTATCGAAGGCCTCGGCAGAGAACACGTACAGAGCATCGACATCCAGGGCTTTAAACACGCGAACGTGCTCTCCAAGCTCCTCGCGAAGGGGCGCAGGCAGGGATAGACGACCTTTTGCATCGAGATTGCGCTCGTATGCACCAGTCATTCCCATGTGCGCCCTCCCCTCGGTTACTCAGATGGCACGTACGCGGGAAACCACCCCGCCTGTCGACGTCATCAATAATATGGGGAACCGCCCCATTTTTCAACACCTTTCCCCACCCCTTCCCCCACCCCGCCCCACCATTCCACCCCCAATATGTTGTAAAACACCCCCGAGCATATGTTCGAAAACACAATATGTTGTGTTTACAGCAAAGGCGGGATGCCACCTGTGGCACCCCGCCTTTCAACCTCAACCTTCAAGTTGACCTTGAGGCGATTTTTGCGTCCTTTTACATGGCGTTCACATCGCCCCCAAACTCCCCCACCCAAGGCCCGTGCGGCCCACCACCGCGACGCCAAGTGGCGAAAAATGGGACGGGCCCCAGATTGCCCATGCGCGCGCAAAAGCACGCCGCGGCAATCTGGAGCCCGTCCCCAAATACCTATAAATATGCAGGTCAGCGATGTGTTAACGATGTGCCAGCGGGTGCGCCGCCAAATAGACCTCGGTCAGTTGCGTACGATCGACATGCGTGTAGACCTGCGTGGTCGATATATCGGCATGTCCCAAGATCTCCTGTAGCACACGGAGGTCTGCGCCGCCCGCAAGCATATGGGTGGCAAAGGAGTGACGCAGCGTATGGGGATGGAGCCCCACCAGTCCCACCTGGCGCCCGTAGCGCTCACAGATGGCATGGATGCCCTGGCGCGACAGACGGCGGCCGTTCTTATTTAAAAAGACCGCCGAGGTCTCGGTTCCGCGGGCATGGGCCGCCAAGCGAGAACGCCCCTCAGTTACATAAAGCGTCAGAGCTCGCGCCGCGCTTCCCACCAGCGGGGACAGGCGTTCCTTCGAGCCCTTACCGCGAACGAGCACAAAGCCATCGTCGATATGGATATCGCCCACATCGAGTCCCACCAACTCGCTCACACGCAAACCGCATCCGTAGAGCACTTCCAAGATGGCATGGTCGCGCAAGCCCATCTCGCCCTCGGGGAAGTCTTGATCGAGCAGCGCCGAGACATCCTCCACCGATAGATACTCCGGCAAACGCTCAGCCTTTTTAGGCAGGCGCAACGCCGCCGTTGGATTTTGGGCCACAGCCCCATCGCGCACCAAAAAGGCATGCAGGCCCTTCACGGCCGCAAGCGCACGCTCCACCGAGGCATCCGAATAGCCCCCATCGCGACGGTCGGCGACAAAGCCCTCCACGACCTGACGGGTCACCTCTTCAAAAGACACAATACCCACCCGCTCCAGATAGGCGCAGTACGTCGTCAGGTCACGACGATAGGCCGCAATCGTGTTGCGCGCCAAACCCCGCTCGACCGCAAGGTAATCGAGATACTCCCCCGCCGCCACGGCGAGCGACGAGGGAGTAGCTTCGGTATGTTCCTTATTCGCCGGCACCCTTAGTCCGTAGCGAGGTTCATGGGCGTCACCTGCAGACGGTCGACACCCTCGTGCTGGCCGATCGAAGCGCGCACGAACTCGCGGAACAGCGGCTGCGGGTTGGTCGGGCGGCTCTTGAACTCGGGATGAGCCTGGGTTGCCACATACCACGGATGCACGTCGCGCGGCAGCTCGACCATCTCGACCAGGCGCTCGTCAGGCGACAGACCCGAGATAACCAAACCGGCGTCCTCGAGCTGGTCACGGAAGGCGTTGTTGAACTCAAAGCGGTGACGGTGACGCTCGTAGACGAGCTCCTCGCCATATGCCTCGCGAGCAAGGGTATCGGCGGCGAGCTTGCACGGATAGGCGCCCAGGCGCATGGTGCCGCCCTTCTCGGTCACGTCCTCCTGCGAGCTCATCAGATCGATGACGCTATACGGGCCATCCGGATCGAACTCGGAGGAGCTGGCGCCGGCAAGGCCGACGACGTTGCGCGCAAATTCGCACACGGCCACCTGCATACCCAGGCAAATGCCCAGATACGGAATCTTGTGCTCACGGGCAAACTCGGCCGCGAGGATCTTGCCCTCCAGGGCGCGCTTGCCAAAGCCGCCGGGGACCAGGATGCCCGAGGCGTCGCCCAAAACCTCGGAGACATTCTGCTCGTCGAGGCTCTCGCCGTCGACCAGCTGGACGTCCACATGGCGATCGTAGAAGACGCCCGCATGGTGCAGGGCCTCGATAACCGACAGGTACGCATCGGGCAGCTGCGTGTACTTACCCACGACGGCAATCTTCACCTTGTCGGCGTGATGGTTGGCGTGATTCTGTTTGCGCAGGAACTCGTTCCACTCGCTCATGTCGCGCTCACGCGGGTCCAGACCCAGACGCTCGCAAATGCGCAGGTCAAAGTCCTGCTCGGCAAGCAGCTGCGGAACATCGTAAATGCTCGCGCAGTCCTCGTTGGTAAAGACACAATCGGTGTCAACGTCGCAGAAGCTTGCGATCTTTCCGCGGATAGCGTCATCGATATGGTGGTCGGAGCGCAGCACGATGATATCGGGCTGGATGCCAAAGCTGCGGAGCTCCTTGACGGAATGCTGCGTGGGCTTGGTCTTGACCTCGTGGGCGGCGGCGATATAGGGAACGAGCGACACGTGGATGTAGCAGACGTTCTCGGGGCCGGCCTCCTTGCGGTACTGACGGATGGCCTCGACAAACGGTTGGGACTCGATGTCACCGATCGTGCCGCCCAGCTCGGTGATGACTACATCGGAGCCGGTCTGCTCCTCAATGCGGCGGAACTTGTCCTTAATGGCATTGGTGACGTGGGGAATCACCTGCACGGTACCGCCCAAAAAGTCGCCGCGACGCTCGCGGGCGATCAAGCTCTTATAGATGGCGCCGGTCGTAAAGTTGGAATCGCGGGTCAGGTTCTCATCAATAAAGCGCTCGTAATGACCCAGGTCCAGGTCGGACTCGTAACCATCCTCGGTAACGAAGACCTCACCATGCTGGAAGGGGCTCATGGTACCGGGGTCGACGTTCAGATACGGGTCGGCCTTCTGCATCGTTACTTTGTAGCCACGCGACTTGAGCAGACGGCCCAGCGAGGCCGCGGTAATACCCTTGCCCAGGGACGAAACCACGCCACCGGTTACGAACACATGCTTGGTCATATTGAGTTACCTGCGCTTCCCGTAGAAGTTGTTTATCCACATCTTACGGGTCTTCATTGTAATACTCGCGCCGCGGACCGTTCGCAATTTTTCTCGCGTGCGATTGCATTTCTCAATCTTGAAACAAAACGCCGCCCGGTTTCCCAGGCGGCGTCGCTATGGCAAGGGTTACATGCTGCTATCGATCAGCAACCTCGTCCTCGAGCATTTCTTGAACGAGCATGCCGGTACGGACGCCCTCAAGATACCACTTGCCATGTTCGGTGAGGCAAATGCCATTTGCAAGCTGACCGCCGTCGTCGCTATAACGCGAGACGACATCAATCATGCCTTCGGAATCCAAGCGATCGATTGCGGCGCGGGCACGATACGGCGAAACCCCCACGCGCTCGGCAAGCGTTTTGCGCGAGAAACCATACGGCCCGCCATTGTCTTCGGTTTGCCGGTCGATCTCCATCAACACCAGCACCTCGACACGCTTCATATCGTTGACACTCGCACGACCCTTGCCCGCCATAGCAGCCTCCTCAAACCGAGCACGAGCATCTAACGCGCCGTGCGCGACCGACACACCTCACGATGGCAGGTAATATCCATCATGCGGCATCCCGCTAAGGATGAAACAGTTACGGTTATTGTATACCGCTCAAATTGTTTCTAGGCAGGTAAACAGCTATTTTTCGCCGAAATAGACGCTTTATTGATCAAAAAGCCGTACCGGGCGCTAACCCGATACGGCCAAAATGCAATGCAATTACCGCGGTGCTTCAAACTTAGCGATGGAAGAAACCGCGGCGCTCAAACTTGGGCTCGCAGCACACGTTGATACCCAGTTTGCGCAGTACCGTCTCGTCCGTCGGCGAGATAATCACGCTAAAGAAGGCATCGCAACCGCGCAGCTGCTCCAGGCCCGAAAGGACGCGAGCGGCCGTCTCACTCGTGGCCGAGGTGATCGACAGCGCCATAAGCGTCTCGTCGGTGTGGAGGCGCGGGTTTTTGCTGCCCAGGAAATGCGTCTTGAGCTTGCTGATGGGCTCGATCGCCTCATCGCTAATGACCTCGAGCTCAAGGTCGACGCCCGAGACATGCTTGAGGGCGTTCATAATGAGCGAACTTGCGGCGCCCAGGCGCGTGGAGGTCTTACCGGTCACCACGGAGCCATCGGGCATGACCATGGCACCCACGGGACCACCCGTCAGCTGCTCCCTGGTGAGGGCCGCCGAGCGCGCCGGTGAGTAGTTCTTATCGATGCCGGCTTTCTTCATAATAATCTTGAGACGGTCGACTTGCTCATCGCCCACGCCGGTACGGCGCACATTTTCGACCGCGGTAAAGTAGCGGCGAACGATCTCCATCTTGGAAGCGTCGCGGCAGGCATCGTCATCGGTGATGGCAAAGCCGACCATATTGACGCCCATGTCCGTAGGGCTCTGGTAGGGGCTCTTGCCCAGGATCTTTTCCATCAGGGCACGGACTACCGGGAAGGCCTCGACGTCGCGGTTGTAGTTGACCGTGGTCTTGTTGTAGGCCTCCAGGTGGAAGGAGTCGATGATATTGGCGTCATCGAGGTCAGCCGTGGCGGCCTCGTAGGCAATATTGACCGGATGCGTCAGAGGAAGATTCCAGACCGGGAAGGTCTCGAACTTGGCATAGCCGGCGGCCGTGCCATGCTTGTGCTCGTGATAGAGCTGAGACAGGCAGGTGGCAAGCTTGCCCGAGCCAGGACCGGGGGCAGTGACCACAACGAGCGGTCGGGTGGTCTCGACAAACTCGTTCTTGCCATAGCCATCGTCGGACACGATCAGATCGACATCGTGCGGATACCCCTCGATGGGATAGTGCAGCTTGGCGGGAATACCGAGCGCGTTCAGGCGGTTGCGGAACACATCGGCAGCGGGCTGGCCGGCGTACTGGGTGATGACCACAGCCGCGACGGCAAAGCCGTTGCCGCGGAACAGGTCGACCAGGCGCAAAACGTCCTCGTCATAGGTAATGCCCAGGTCACCGCGAGCCTTGTTCTTCTCGATGTGGTTCGCGTTAATGGCGATGATGACCTCGACGTCGTCGGCTATGCTCTTGAGCATGCGAAACTTGCTGTCCGGCTCAAAACCCGGCAGCACGCGGCTCGCGTGATAGTCGTCAAACAGCTTGCCGCCAAACTCCAAATACAGCTTGCCGCCAAACTGCGAGATGCGCTCCTTAATATGAGCGGCCTGCAGCTCGATATATTTCGCGTTGTCGAAACCCTGGCGCATGTATGGCTCCCGTCCCGTTTCGTAAATTAAGTTCCTACGCGATTATAACGGAGCCTGCCCTCCCCGATGCCCAGGCCATCAACAGGCACCAACCAAACACGCCATCGATAAGTTGCGGTGAAATAGCTCCTGTTTAACCCCTCAAGACGGCCAAACGGGAACTATTCCACCGCAACTTCCCCTTTTGGCGCAAAGTAACCTGACCCCTTTGCACCAACAGCAGAAACGTCGCGGGCAGAGAACGAACAGCGAACAGACACCAGAGCGAGCAAGCCGCCCCCTGCGCCAACAATGGCAGCGCCGCAGGTTGAGCATAAGTCAGCGAAAGCCCACCAGAGCGAGCAAGGTGACGTGAAAGAGGAGGGCATAGGCCTTTTGGCCATGCCCGACGATTGAACGTCAGATTGCCGCTCTGGCGGGCTTGCAGCGTCGAGTGGTTCCGGCGTTTGGTAAAACGCCGGAACACAAGAGCGCCCCCTCCCGCGCACGGAACGGGAGGGGGCTAAAGGTAGGAGTCTACCGGTGGGTTGACCCCACCGGACAGACGATGACCAGGTGATCCGTTATAGGATCGTCATGGTTTCCGTGGGGTACCCAGGGGGTACTTAGATCATCACGCAAGCGATGGTCAGGATGATGGCGCAGACGACGGAGAGAGCGACGATGAGCTTAAGAGCAAACTTGAGCCAGGTCGTCCACTCGATCTTGGCCAGGGCGAGACCGCCCATGATGGCGCCGGAGGTCGGGGTGAACAGGTTCACGATGCCGATGGCGGCGGAGTAGATCATGACCATGACCTCGGGCGAGAAGCCGAGCTTGACAGCCAGCGGTCCCATGATGGGCATGGACACGGTAGCCATACCAGAGGTCGAGGGGATCAGGAAGGACAGGCCGAAGTAGACCAGGAAGCTCATGGGAGCGAAGATCACGCCGGACAGGCCAGACAGAGCATTGGCGGCAGCGTCGAGGACGTAGACGTCGAGGCCGGTGCTAGCCATGAGGACGGAGATACCACGGGCAAGAGCGATGACGAGGACAACGGACATCATGTCGGCAGCGCCGGTGATGAAGGTGTTGACGATCTGCTTCTCGGACAGGCCGCCGATAATACCGATCAGGACAGCCATGAGGAAGAACCAGGTGGAAGCCTCGTCGAAGTACCACTGGCCAATGGGCAGGCCGGTGATCAGGGCAGACCAGCCCTGAACGATGGCGTTACCGTCGGCGTCATAGACAGCGCCAGCATCGAAGAAGTTGGCGACGCCCTCGTTGAGGTCGGCCAGCGGGATGAAGCCGACAATCATGACGACGAAGGTGAAGGCAAAGGCGATCAGAACACCCTTCTGACGACCGGTGAGCTTGACCTCCTTGTTAACCTCGGAAGCAGCCTTGCCGTGAGTCTCTTCGGCGTCCTTGAGCTCCTGCATCGAAAGGATGGTGGAACCCTTGTCAGCCTTGACCTTCTTGGCATAGCTCATGACGAAGAAGATGGACATGGCGGTGGTGACAATCCACAGGACGGCACCGAGGCCGATGATGATGGACTGGTTGACCTCAATGCCAACGCCGGTCAGAGCGTCGACGGCAGCGCCGACGGCAAACGGGTTAACCGTGGAGCCGAGGCAGCCGCAGCCAGCGCCGAGCAGGACGGTAGCGGCGCCGACCATGGGGTCGAAGCCAGCAGCCATCATGGTAGCGGCGAGCAGGGCGTAGAAGGGAACGGTCTCCTCGCACATACCATAGGTGGTACCACCGAGGGAGAAGATGAGCATCAGCACGGGAATGAGCATGATCTCATTGCCCTTAAGCTTCTGCACCAGAACGGCAATGCCGTTGTCCAGGGCGCCGGTTTCGGTCATCATGCCGAGGAAGCCGCCGAGGATCATAACGAAGAGGCAGACGGGCAGAGCGTCAGCGAAGCCCTTGACCGGGGCGGTGCAGAAATCGCTCAGGCGGGCAGCGGTAACCGCGCCACCGGACGTACCGGAGACGATAACGGTAATAACCGCGACGATTGCCAGCAGAGCAAGAAGAATGGTGAACGATGAAGGCATACCGCGCTTTTTCTTAGCGGTCTCAGTCATAGTTCTCATCCCCCCTTCATAAATCATTTACTGATCTCGCCCGAAGCGGCTCTTCCGTGCCGTGCATGTCGCTCGGTGCGAGATTTTTACCAGACAAAAGCGCTCGGGGTGCGCAGCAATGCACCCCGAGCGAGATGCTAGATGCTCTTACTTGAGCGTAGCGTACATGACAGCCTTGATGGTGTGCATGCGGTTCTCGGCCTCGTCGAAGACCTTGGAAGCGGGGCTTTCGAAGACCTCGTCAGTGACCTCCTGCTCGGTGATGCCGAACTGCTCGCACTTCTCGGCGCCAATCGTGGTGTTGGTGTCGTGGAAGCTGGGCAGGCAGTGCAGGAAGATGGCACCCGGGTTGGCCATAGCCATGACCTCGGAGGTAACGCGATACGGGGTGAGCTGAGCGATGCGCTCGGCCCAGACCTCGTCGGGCTCGCCCATGGAGACCCACACGTCGGTGTAGAGAACGTCAGCGCCGGTGACGCCGTCCTTGACGTCGGTGGTCAGCTTAATGGTGCAGCCGTTGGCCTCAGCGATGGGCTTGCAGGCCTCGATGACGTCGTCAGCGGGCATGCACTCCTCGGGGCCGCAGGCCACGAAGTTCATGCCGAGCTTGGAGCAGACGACCATGAGGGAGCGAGCGACGTTGTTCTTGCAGTCGCCCATGAAGACGAGGGTCTTGCCCTTGATGTCGTAGTTGAAGTTCTCCTGGACGGTCAGGATGTCGGCGAGCATCTGGGTGGGGTGCCACTCGGTGGTCAGACCGTTCCACACGGGCACGCCGGACTTAGCGGCAAGCTCCTCGACGTCGTCCTGGGCAAAGCCACGGAACTCGATGCCGTCATACATGCGGCCGAGAACGCGGGCGGTGTCCTCGATGGACTCCTTCTTGCCCATCTGCGACGAACCCGGATCGAGGTAGGTGACGCCCATGCCCAGATCCATGCCGCCGACCTCGAAGGCGCAGCGGGTACGAGTGGAGGTCTTCTGGAAGAGCAGGACGATGTTCTTGCCCTCGAGATAGCGGTGAGGAACGCCGGCGCGCTTCATGTCCTTGAAGTTCTTGGAGAGCTTGAGCAGGTACTCGATCTCCTCGGTGGTGAGGTCGAGGAGCTTGAGGAAGCTACGGCCGGAGAGGTTAACACCCATGGTTCGTTTCCTTTCGAAAAAGTGAATTACTAAAAAGTGGTGCCCGTTTGACGGGCGAAACCGGTGCGGCTGTAGGGGGACCGCACCGGAACCGTTAAAACCTTAGAGGTCCTCGCGCCAGAAGGGCATGCTCATGCAGCGCGGGCCGCCACGGCCGCGGGAGAGCTCGGCGGAGGGCACGACGAGAAGGTCCAGGCCCTCCTTGTACAGCACGTCGTTGGTGACGGTGTTGCGGGCGTAGACGCAGATCTTGCCGGGCTCGACGCACAGGGTGTTGGAGCCGTCGTTCCACTGCTCGCGGGAGGCCGCGATCGGGTCGCCGCCGCCGCAGGGGATCAGCTTGACCTGGTCGACGCCGGTGGCGTCCTCCAGGACGTGCTCGAGGGTGTCCTCGATCAGGCGGATGTTCACGTCGCCCGGGTTCTTGCCGGCGGTCAGCTCGTAGACGCGCAGGGTGCCCATGATGGCGGGGTGGATCGTGAACTTATCGACGTCGATCTGGGTGAAGACCGTGTCGAGGTGCATGAAGGCGCGCGAGACCGGGATGTCGAAGGCCAGGATGCGCTCGACCTTGGAGTCGGAGTTCCAGAAGATGTTCTGGGCCATGACGTCGATGGCGGCCGCCTGGGTGCGCTGGGAGATGCCGACGGCGAGGGTCTTCTCGTTGATGTTCAGCACGTCGCCGCCCTCGGTGTGGAACTGGCAGTCGCGGCGGAAGTACAGCGAGACGTCCTTGTAGTCGGGGTGGTACTTGAAGACGTACTTGCCGTACAGGGTCTCGCGGTTGCGGGTGACCGAGTACATGCGGTTGAGGTTGACGCCCTCGCCGACGACCGCGAACGGGTCGCGGGTGAAGTAGAGGTTGGGCATCGGGTCGATGATCAGGTCGGACTCGGACTCGGAGTTGACCAGGGAGTCGAGGGTCGTGGACGCCGTGAGGGGCATGTCGATCTCGGACTTGGTCATGCCGGCCATGGTCTTCTTGACGAACTCGAGGTTGTCCTCGATGGAGTCCAGCTTCTCGCGGACGATCTGCGGCATCTGCTGGCCGCGGATGCCTGCCTCGGCGATGTACTGGTCGGTGAACTCGGCGCGGGCGCCGGGGACCTGGTCGAACACCTCTGCGACGAGGTTCTCGAGGTAGAGCACCTCCACGCCCTGGTCCTTAAGGATCTGGGCGAAGGTGTCGTGCTCCTGCTGCGCGACCTCCAGGAACGGGACGTCGTCGAACAGGAGTCGCTCGAGCTCGTCGGGCGGCAGGTTGAGGAGCTCGTCGCCGGGACGGTGCAGGCAGACCTTCCTGAGCTTGCCGATCTCGGAAGGCACGTGCAGACCTTTCGTCATGGCCTCCTACCTTTCTTTCGGGCCCTTGTCGGGGCCGATTCGTTAGCGCCCCTCCGTGTGAGGCGTTATTGCTGACGACATATTTATATCCAAAATCAGCCCATACTTCCACCTTGCCCCCGAACGGTTTTATATGAGGGGTGAACGGCATACACATATACTTCACGCATGGTACACTTTGACTTAATAAAGTGTATTTACGTGCTTAAATGCCTTTTTAACCGAAAAATCAATTGGAACTAATCTTTCTTAAACCACCCTCGATTTGCATATTTCACGCAAAGGTATGAATAGAATTCGCAATTCTTGCTACGTCTCAACCATTTTGATTTTTATTCAGAAAAAAGTTCGTCCTATTCATTTTTGGCAAACAGGCTACCGTTTACCAGACGTTGGATACCGTTCACCGGAAGCTCAGTATAAGGCCCATCGAATACTCCGTCTGCTTTGCGCCTCCATTTGTAACAAGTTGATTTTTTCGGCGGTAAAGACAAACAGACCCGCCCCCAAGGGAGCGGGTCTGCATTCGGTATATCTAGGGCCCAGAAAGGTTTAGGCCCTCGAAAGCCTCAAGGGGCTAGCGATCGAACTCGGCCAGCGCCTCGCCCAAAAGCCTCAGGCCCTCGCGCAGAACGTCCTCGCTCGCGCAGTAGCCCAGGCGTGCGCCACAGGGAAGCTCAAAGCGGCTGCCGGGTACCAGCAGCACTCCCCTCTCGGACAGCAGGCGCTTGCAGAACTCCTCGTCGTCCTCGGGAATATCCAGCTGGATAAACGAGGTAGACACGCCCTGTGGGGCCGTCCAGGAAACGCGATGCTGCGTATCGATCCAAGCCTGCGCGATATCGCGGTTGCCAAACACGATCTTGCGATTGCGCTCGAGGATCTTGTCCTTGTGCTCAAGCACATAGGTCGCCAAGGCGTCGTTGAACACACCGCCGCAGATCATGGTGTAATCGCGATAGGTACGGATGCGGTTGGACACCTCTTCGTCTGCCACGACCCAGCCCACGCGGGCCGCAGGCGTCGAATAGGTCTTCGACAACGAGTTGGTGACAATGGCCCTCTCGTACACGTCGACCATCGACATAAAGGACTCAGTGTTTTCGAGCGGCAGATACACCTCGTCGCACAGCACGTAGGCGCCCACCGAACGGGCGATCTCGGCAATCTGGCCGAGCATATCGGTATCGAGCACCGTACCGATGGGGTTCGATGCGTTGTTTATGCAGATAAGCTTGGTGTTGGGGCGCACCAAGCGCTTGAGTTCCTCGATATCGGGCTTCCAGCCGAGTTCCTCGCAAAGCTCCCAATACTCGACCTCGGCGCCCAGCGTGCGCGGAATCTCGTAGAGCGGCGCGTAGGTGGGCCACTCGGCGATAACGTGGTCGCCGGGCTCGACCACGGCCATGATGGCGTTGAGGTTCGCACCCGTGCAGCCATTGGTCTGCAGAATGTGGTCGGGATTGACCTCCCGACGATACAGCTTGGCAACCACGGCCTTAAACTCCGGCGAGCCCTCGATCCAGCCGTAGTTCATCTTCTCGCGGTCCAAGCGCTCGTAGAACGTGGCGCCGTCCTGCTCATCGAGCGCGCGCAGCTCGCCCATGGTGAGCGACGAGATCGTCGACTGGGCGATGTCCCACGTGGCACTTTTCTCCCAAACGTTGAGCCATTCCTCAACGCCAATCGTCTTGATGTCCATGGCCAAGCTCCTTACAAAAGCAGTCATCCAATCGTGTTGACGTCCCTCATACAAGATTGGGGCGGTGCGAAAACCCGCACCGCCCCAATGGGAGACATCTAATGGCAGCTAGATGTATGTATTATGACCTGTACGGGTCCTGAAAGACCTTAGAGGTCCTCGCGCCAGAAGGGCATGCTCATGCAGCGCGGGCCGCCGCGGCCGCGGGAGAGCTCGGCGGAGGGCACGACGAGAAGGTCCAGGCCCTCCTTGTACAGCACGTCGTTGGTGACGGTGTTGCGGGCGTAGACGCAGATCTTGCCGGGCTCGACGCACAGGGTGTTGGAGCCGTCGTTCCACTGCTCGCGGGAGGCCGCGATCGGGTCGCCGCCGCCGCAGGGGATCAGCTTGACCTGGTCGACGCCGGTGGCGTCCTCCAGGACGTGCTCGAGGGTGTCCTCGATCAGGCGGATGTTCACGTCGCCCGGGTTCTTGCCGGCGGTCAGCTCGTAGACGCGCAGGGTGCCCATGATGGCGGGGTGGATCGTGAACTTATCGACGTCGATCTGGGTGAAGACCGTGTCGAGGTGCATGAAGGCGCGCGAGACCGGGATGTCGAAGGCCAGGATGCGCTCGACCTTGGAGTCGGAGTTCCAGAAGATGTTCTGGGCCATGACGTCGATGGCGGCCGCCTGGGTGCGCTGGGAGATGCCGACGGCGAGGGTCTTCTCGTTGATGTTCAGCACGTCGCCGCCCTCGGTGTGGAACTGGCAGTCGCGGCGGAAGTACAGCGAGACGTCCTTGTAGTCGGGGTGGTACTTGAAGACGTACTTGCCGTACAGGGTCTCGCGGTTGCGGGTGACCGAGTACATGCGGTTGAGGTTGACGCCCTCGCCGACGACCGCGAACGGGTCGCGGGTGAAGTAGAGGTTGGGCATCGGGTCGATGATCAGGTCGGACTCGGACTCGGAGTTGACCAGGGAGTCGAGGGTCGTGGACGCCGTGAGGGGCATGTCGATCTCGGACTTGGTCATGCCGGCCATGGTCTTCTTGACGAACTCGAGGTTGTCCTCGATGGAGTCCAGCTTCTCGCGGACGATCTGCGGCATCTGCTGGCCGCGGATGCCTGCCTCGGCGATGTACTGGTCGGTGAACTCGGCGCGGGCGCCGGGGACCTGGTCGAACACCTCTGCGACGAGGTTCTCGAGGTAGAGCACCTCCACGCCCTGGTCCTTAAGGATCTGGGCGAAGGTGTCGTGCTCCTGCTGCGCGACCTCCAGGAACGGGACGTCGTCGAACAGGAGTCGCTCGAGCTCGTCGGGCGGCAGGTTGAGGAGCTCGTCGCCGGGACGGTGCAGGCAGACCTTCCTGAGCTTGCCGATCTCGGAAGGCACGTGCAGACCTTTCGTCATGGCCTCCTACCTTTCTTTCGGGCCTTACTGGCCGAATGTATCAGCGCCCCTCCGTATGGGACGCTGCTTGCTGACAGCTCTAGTTATATCCAAAAACCACCTGCAATTCCACCTCGCCCCCGAACGGTCAGCAAAGTGCGATGAACGGTATATCTCATATGATTCCCCCATGATGCACTTCGGTTCTCTAAAGCAGGTTTTCAAAGGTAAATGTTCTTTTTTCTAAGGAATTAAGCTAGATTGCACAAATATTTTCATGTTTAGGAATTGCATAGCTAAAACGGTTTTCTGCATATATATGTCGTTTGTCCATGATTCAATTTGGATTCGATTATATTCAGCTCGCAATCATTCTTATTCATACATCCTCACCAATTGAGTATGGATATAGATTGTTTCTAAACGAGTTGGGCAGTTAGTTGCATGCCTTGGCAGCGTAAGAAGTAGGTAAAGATACCGTTCACGCGATACGTCCGTGCCACAGGTCGACTAAATTGAGACAATAGTGAATAGTGTTAGGCTACCGTCCCCTGTGGGGACTGAACGGACAGATGCATATGCCGAGCAAAATCGAAAAGAAGCAAGCCGCCGCAAAGCTGCGCAAACCGCCGCGCGACTTCTCATGCACGCAAAACCGAGAGCTCAGCTGGCTACGCTTTGACAACCGCGTGCTCGACGAAGCCTTCGACGAAACCGTTCCGTTATTCGAGCGACTAAAGTTCGTCTCGATCTTCGAGTCCAACCTCGACGAGTTCCTTATGGTGCGCGTGGGCGGCCTGTCCGATCTGGCGGAGCTCAAAAAACAACCTGTCGACAACAAGAGCAATATGACCGCCTCCGAACAGGTCGATGCTGTCATGGAAGAGCTGCCCGGGCTCCTTACCCGTTGGGAGTCCATCTTTAAGAGCATCGAGGGCAAGCTCGACACCTTGGGCGTTCACCGCGCCCACATCGATTCGCTTACGCCCGAGGAGCGCACCTTTGTAACCCGCTACTTCCAGGCCTACGTGTCGCCGGTCATCTCGCCGCTGGTCATCGATCCTCGCCACCCCTTCCCCAACCTGCGCAACGGCGCGCTCTATCTGGCCTGTGGTCTGGACGGCGCCACCGACGAGGAGAGCCTACTGGGCCTTATCGAGATTCCCGCCTCGATGAACCGCGTGGTCGAGATCCCCTCGCCCACCGGCACCTACTCCTACATCTTGCTCGAGGACGTCATCCTCGCCTGCCTGGACAGCTGCTTTGGCTCCTATAAGCCGCTGGATCGTGCGCTGATCCGCGTCACCCGCAACGCCGACATCGATCCGGACGGCGAGGGCATCGAAGAGGAAGAGGACTACCGCCAGCACATGAAGCGCATTCTCAAGAAGCGCCTGCGCCTGCAGCCGGTAGTGCTCGCGGTCTCGGGGTCGCTCGAGAAGGCGACGCTCAAGACTATCCGCAAGGCGCTCGAGCTTTCGCGCCGCTCTGTCTTTACCTGCGATATCCCGCTCAACCTGGGCTACGTCTTTGGCATTGAGGGCAAGATTCCCGAGCACCTGCGCAACGAGCTGCTCTTTACGCCGTTTAAGCCGCAGCCCAACCCCACCATCGATATGACCCGCTCCATCCGCGAGCAGGTACTTCAGCACGACAAGCTGCTCTTTTATCCCTATGAGGCCATGAACCCCTTCCTGGATCTGGTGCACGAGGCCGCCTACGACCCCGAGTGCATCTCACTGCGCATCACGCTCTACCGCGTGGCCAAGCAGAGCCGCCTGTGCGAGTCACTGATCGATGCCGCCGAGAACGGCAAAGAGGTCACGGTGCTCATGGAGCTCCGCGCGCGCTTTGACGAGCAGAACAACATCGAGTGGGCCGAGCGCCTGGAAGAGGCCGGCTGCACCGTCATCTACGGCTCCGAGGGCTTTAAGTGCCACTCCAAGATCTGCCAGCTCACCTATCGCGAGGGCATGGCGCTAACGCGCCTGACGCTGCTGGGCACCGGCAACTTTAACGAGAAGACGGCCAAACTCTACAGCGACTTTATGCTCATGACCGCTCACCCCGGCATCGGCGAGGACGCCAACCTGTTCTTCCGCAACCTGTCGCTGGGCAACCTGCGCGGCGATTACCGCTTCCTGGGTGTGGCGCCCGTCGGACTGAAACCGCTCATCATGCGCGGGCTTGACCGCGAGATCCAGCGCGCCCTCGCCGGCGAGCCCGCCCGCGTGTTCTTTAAACTCAACTCGCTCACCGACCGCGAGGTCATCGACAAGATCGCCGAGGCATCGTGCGCAGGAGTCCGCGTGGACATGATCATCCGCGGCATCTCGTGCCTCAAGCCGGGCGTTCCTGGCAAGACCGAGAACGTGCATGTCCGTTCTATCGTCGGACGCTTTTTGGAGCATGCGCGCGTTTACGCCTTTGGCGTGGACTCGGACATGATCTATCTGAGCTCGGCCGACATGATGACGCGCAACACCGAGCACCGCGTGGAGATCGCCTTCCCCGTGCTCGACCCCACCTGCCGCGCCCTGGTGCACGAGTACATGAGCATGCAGCTGCGCGACAACGTGAAGGCCCGCAGCCTCACGAGCGACGGCACCTGGGTCCCCGTGGAGCGCGCAGAGGGTGAGAAACCCTTCAACTCGCAGGAAGCCCTGCTGGAGCGTGCCTACCGCAACGCCGAGGCCGCGCCCGAGCCCGTCATTGAGGCAAAGCCCGCCCCTGCTCCTGAGCCGCAGCCGGCCGCACCCGAGGTTCAGAAGGTCCAGGCGACCGTCATTGAGCCCGAGCCTGCACCTGTACCTCGGCCCGAGCCGCAGGTCACCAAGCCCGCACCCGAGACGAGTGCCCGTCGCGATAAGCCCGCTGGCAAGACCAAGGCCATCGAGCGCCATCGCCCCGGTCGTGTGCGCATGGGCCTGGGTCTGATCGGCCTGGGTCTTAAGACGCTCATTACCGGCAAGACGAAATAGTCGTTTGTAGAAGCAGTTTGTAGAAGCGCCCCGCATTTGAGGAAAGCCTCGGATGCGGGGCGCTTTTCCCTGCTACCATGGTGCGAACAACAACGCGAATGACAGGCAGGAATATGAAGCTCACTATAGAATCGATGACCTACGGCGCCGACGGGCTGGCGCACGCCGACAACGGCAAGGCCGTCTTTGTGCAGGGTGCCGTGGCAGGCGACATCGTCGAGGCCGAGGTCGTACAGGACGGCAAGTCGTTCATGCGCGCCCGCACCACCGAGATTCTGGAGCCAAGCCCCGATCGCATTCAGCCTCCCTGCCCCTTCGTGGGCATCTGCGGCGGCTGCTCGTGGGGCAATCTCTCACGCACGGCACAGCTCGCCGCCAAGGAGCAAAACCTGCGCTCCACGCTCGAGCGCATCGGCAAGTTCGCTCCTGAGCAGGTCGATGAGTTGGTACAGCCCATCTGCCACACCAAGGACGACTGGGGCTACCGCAATAAAATCGAGCTCGAACCGACCGTCGTCAACGGTCGCGTGCGCCTTGGCATGCACGGTGTCGACCCCAGCAAAATCGTGACCGTCGATATGTGTCCGCTGTTCGATAAGCGCTTCCCGAAGGCACTCAAATCGGTCGTCGGCGCACTTAACTATCTAAGCGGCAGCCATGACTTGGGGCTCGAACGCGTGGGCATTCGCGCATCGCGCCGCACCAAGGCACTCGAGGTCGCACTCTGGACGCCGACAGGCTCTTTTCCGCGCTCGCAGGTCTCCCGCGTGCTGGCGGACGCCGCTCATCCCACGAGCATCGTGCGCGTGATGAGCAAGGGCGAAAAGAAGGCCCGCCGTGTCTCTAAGGTGGAGATGCTCGCCGGTGAGGGCTCGTGGACCGAGAACATCGCTGACGGCCAGATGCGCCTGTCCGCCCCATCGTTTTTCCAAGTCAACACCAAGGGCGCCGAGATTTTGATCGAGCTCGTTATGGAGGCGCTCGATCCGCAGGAAGACGAGCTTGCCGTGGACCTGTACTGCGGTGCCGGCACCTTTACCCTGCCGCTCGCCCGCCGCTGCGACTTTGTCGCTGCCGTCGAGGCCTACGGCCCCGCCGTGCGCGATCTACGCCGTAACCTGGAAATCAACAAGCTTGATAACGTCGACGTCATTGGCGGAGACGCGGTGCGCGAGTTCCCCGACCAGGACGCCGATGTCCTAGTAGTCGACCCGCCGCGTGCAGGCCTAGCGCCTGAGGCCATCGACCTCATCGCCAGCACAAGCGCTCGCGATGTCGCCTATGTGAGCTGCGACCCGGCCACCCTGGCGCGCGATCTCAAACGCTTTGTCGAAGAAGGCACCTTCTCCCCCGTAAAGATCACGCCAGTCGATCTGTTCCCACAAACCTTCCACTGCGAGACCGTCGTCCACCTTAGGCGCAACTAGCTGATGATTTTTCTGGGACGGGGATTAAATGATCAATTTGTACCGAATGATTATTTAATCCCCGTCCCTTTTAAACATTGGGAAATCGAGCGTGGCAAGCGGGGGTCTTCGGGGTATAAGACGGCTAATTGTATGCCGCCCTATGAAAGGAACCCTTATGCCCAGCGTTGCCGTTCTTGCCGCCGATGGCTTTGAAACGATTGAATGCCTGACCATGGTCGATGTCATGCGTCGCGGCGGCGTGCGCGCCACGCTCGTCTCGATTATGCCCACGCGCGAGGTCGTAAGCTCGCTGCAGATCCCCGTGACCTGCGATGCGCTCTTTGATGAGATCAACTTTGACGAGTACGACTGCGTCGTGCTGCCCGGCGGCCTGCCCGGTGCCACCAACCTGCGCGCCGATCAGCGCGTCTGCGACGTGGTCTGCGAGTTCGCCGCGACCAAGCACGTCGCCGCCATCTGCGCCGCCCCGTTTATCCTGGGCGAGCTCGACCTGCTCGAGGGGCGCCACGCCACGTGCTTCCCTGGCTTTGAGAAAAGCTTCCCCGAGGGCGCCTATACCGGCGAGAAGGTTACGCAAGACGGCAACATCATCACCGCCAGCGGCATGGCCCAGTCGCTCCCCTTTGCGCTTGAGCTGCTGCGCACGATCGCCGGCGACAAGGCTGTCGAGAAGGTCGCCGAGGGCATCCAACTATGATTTTGGCTTCGCAATCACCGCGCCGCATAGAGCTGATGCGCGAGGCAGGCTACAACATTCGCGTGATTCCCGCGGATATCGACGAAACGCCCTTTGATGGCGAGGCCCCGCTCACGCTTGTCGAGCGCTTGGCACGCGCCAAGGCGGCTGCCGTTGCTGCCGAGTATGCCGAGCCCAATGAGCTGACGGTCGCGGCCGACACCATCGTCACCTTCGACGGCAAGATTTTGGGCAAGCCGGCAACCGAGGGCGAGGCGCGCACCATGCTCCGTGAGCTTTCGGGCCGCACGCACCAGGTCGCAACCGGCGTCTGCATCGTTAAGGCAGGCGATACGGCCGCCCCGCATGCCGCCGAGAGCCTGTCGTTTGTCGATATGACCGACGTGACATTCTACGAGCTCACCGACGAGCAGATCGAGCACTACGTTGCCTCGGGTGAGCCCATGGATAAGGCAGGCGCCTACGGCATCCAGGGCACAGGCGGCCGCATGCTCGTGCACGATATTTCGGGCGACTTCTATAACGTGGTGGGCCTACCCATCGCCCGCGTCGCGCGCGCGATTCAAAAACTCTCGTAATTGCATCTGGCGCTGGGTATCCCCCAGCGCCTACAATTTTGGCGTACCGTACGGATCCCGACCGGGCACAAGGCGCGGCGGAAAACCGATAGGAGTTAAACATGGATACACTGCTCGAGGCCATTGACGTCTGCGATGTCGATGGCTTTTGCTATGGCAACTATACGGACGAGGAGGCCGGCACCGGTTGCACCGTAATCGTGGCACCCGAGGGCGCCACCGGCGGCGTTGACGTTCGCGGCGGTGCTCCCGCTTCGCGCGAGACCGACCTGCTGCGACCCGAGAACACCGTCGACAAGGTCCACGCCGTCTGCCTTTCGGGCGGATCGGCCTTTGGCCTCGAGGCTGCAAGCGGCGTCGCTCGCGAGCTTGAGAGCTGCGGCATCGGCCTTCCCGTCGGCCCCACGCAGGTGCCTATCGTGTGCTCGAGCTGCATCTTCGACCTCGCCTTTGGTAACCCCACCGTTCGCCCCGACATTGAGGCCGGCATCGCCGCCGTGCGCGAAGCACTCGACAACACCCCCACCAAGCTCGAACAGGGCAACGTAGGCGCCGGCACGGGCGCTACCGTGGGTAAGCTCATGGGCCCCGCTACCTGCATGAAGGCCGGCCTTGGCGCTGCCGCCGTGGCGCTCGGCCCCATCAAGGTGGGCGCCGTGGTCTCGGTCAACGCCTGCGGCAACGTTGTCGACCCCTTCACCGGCGAGTGGGTCGCCGGCATGCGCGCCGCAGCCGATAGCGACCAGATCGTCGACATGGAACTCGCAGCCTTTGCCGCCGCCGGATCCATGCAGATGCCGACCGACCGCACCAACACCACCATCAGCTGCATCGTCACCAACGTGGAACTCACTAAGGCACAAGCCACCAAGGTCTCCCAGATGGCCGCAGACGCCTACGCACACGCCATCCGCCCCACACACACCACCAACGACGGCGACACCATCTACACCCTCGCCAGCGGCAAACTGGGCGCCCAGGCAAGCGCCGCCGTTCCCCTAGACCTGCTGGGCATGCTCGCCGTAAGGGCCTTGGAAACCGCCATCGTAAACGGAGCCAAAACCGCCAAAACCTCCCACGGAATCCCAGGTGCTGCAAAGTAATCTCACTCGACCGTCGGTCGGAGGCGGGCGGGCATTACGTTTGCTGCTCTACAGTCCTGCGCAAGACGAAGGCCACATTAAGTGGCCTTCTTTGCGTGCGGAACTCGCGACAAACGTAATGCCCGCCCGCCTCCGACCGACTACCAACTAATATTTTTTCAGCCCAGGCCCCTGTGTACCGCGCGTCGAAGATCTTCAAATTCAAATAACCTGACAATCGATTCTTATAGCAGAGGCCCCTTGGCCTTTAGTTTGATACAAGTTCCGCACGAGCCGGAAAGCACTTAATGTGCTTTCCGTGCGAGCAGGACTGTTCGCAGTAGCAAACTAAAGGCCAAGGGGCCCAGTCAACCTATCAGCAGCGATTACTCGGCAGCTAGTTGAATTTGAAGATCTTTGAGGCAAGACGGTATAGGCCGAGTGTGGTTTTGTCTCCGGCCCGTCCGCGCAGATTGGTGAAGAACCCGACCACGCCGTAGCGTGCACGACGATACATGCGCTCGTCGTAGGCCTTCAAATCATTCCACAGCGTCTTTAGGCGCTCGTCGGCGCAATCTTCCTCGGAAAGCTTGGTGAGCACCGAGCAGATCGCCATCATCATGGTGAAGTAGCCCATCATGTACGAACGTAGGCGTGACGACTCGACATCGCTGTACAGGTGGTACGACTCCATCATGATACGCGTAACACGGAACTGCTGGTCCAGACGCTTGACCATCGTGGCCTCGTTGACACTCTGGCCCTCGCGACCGATAAAGTAGCGGTAGAGGTCGATGTCGGCGTAGTACATGGTCTTGCAACGCGGCAGCGGCACGTAGGCGTAGATGTTGTCCACATAGAACGTGTGCGGCGGCATGGGAAGGTTGGACTCGCGCAGCACATCCGTGCGATAGCACAGGCTGTGCATGAGTAGGTTCTGGTCCAGGCGGAAATGACCGATCTGATCCCAAGAAAAGATCTTTTTGCGCGGCAGGGCAAATTTGTAGCCAATAGCGGTATGCGTGCCCTCGTAAACCTTCTCGTACACGTAGTTCGAGATAAACAGGTCAACGCGCTGGTCGCGCTCTTCAAAGCCACGCAGAATCGACAGCATGGTCGAAAGGGCAGCACCGTCAAGCCAGTCGTCCGAATCAACAACCTTGTAGTAGGTGCCCTGCGCCTCGCGCAGACCCGAAAGGACGGCAATACCGTGACCGCCGTTCTCCTGGTGCACCGCGCGGATGATTCCAGGGTAACGGGCCTCCCACTCGTCGGCCTTGGCGGCCGTCTCGTCCTTGGAGCCGTCGTCCACCACGATAATCTCGATATCGGTGGCGTAATTGCTCCCCTCCAAGATAGAGGTGATGCAATGGTCCATGTCCTTGGCGGCGTTATACGAGGGAATACCGAATGTTATGACTTTACGCATGGCAGGCGATAATCTCATCCGAAAGATCGAGGGCGGAATTGGTCACAGCGTCCATATCGTAGTAACGATACTCGGCCAGACGACCCACCGGGTGGAAGTTCGTCAGGTTCTGGACGCGCTCAAGATAGCGCTCATAGAGCTCACGGTTCTCGGGCTCAAGAATGGCGTAGTACGGCGTCTCACCCGAGCCGGGCGTATAGGCCTTGGAGTATTCCTTCATGATGGTGGTCTTGCCGGGCAGGACCTGGCCAGTCATATTCTTGAACTCAGTGATGCGCGTGTAATCCTCGCTCGTGGTGTAGTTGACGGTGCCCACGGGCTGGAACTGATCCATATCGAGCGTCTCGAACTTCATGTCGAGCGTACGGTACGGCAGGGCGCCCAGGTCGAGATTGAACAGCTCGTCGAGCGGACCGGTGTAGACGATCTCGCCGCCATAGACCTTACCGTCGATCTTGACGGTGGTCTCGTCGATCTCGAAGAGGTCGCGGGCGTCCACGTCGCAGAACACATCAATCAGATCGTGGTCGAGCATATGCTCAAACAGCGCGGTATAGCCGTCCTGCGGCATGCCCTGGAAGGGAGCCTGCGGGAAGTAGCGGTCATCATCGCCCACAAAGACGGGAACACGGCCGGTGATCGAGGGATCAATCTGGTCGGGCGTCTGGCCCCACTGCTTCATGGTGTAATGCAAAAAGACGTTCTCGTAGACGTAATCAGCGACCTCGGCCAAGTCGGGGTCGTTCTTCTTACGCAGCTCCATAATGGGCACCTTGACATCCTTGCCAAAGGTCTCCACGAGCTTCTGATACAGCTCCTCGCCGCGCTCGTCACCAAAGGCGAGCTTGAGACTCGCGTGGTTGAAGGGCACGGGCATAAGGGTGCCGTTGATGTTGGCGAGCACCTTGTGCTGATAATCCGTCCACTTGGTAAAGCGCGACAGGAAATTGTGCACGCGCTCGTTAAAGGTGTGATAGATATGCGGACCGTACTCGTGGATCAGGATTCCGGCCTCGTCAGTGCAGTCATAGGCATTGCCCGCAATGTGGCTACGGCGCTCCAAAACGGCAACACGATAGCCGATGGTCTCGGCAAGACGGCGGGCGCAAACGGCACCGGCATATCCAGCACCGACGACAATCATGTCGTACGCGCCGGCGTTAAAGCCTTCAGGCAGGCCTGAGGTAATCTGCATCGATACTCCTTGTCAAAAGCCACGGGCTCGTTAGCTGGGCTTTTCTCGAACATTCTTCGAGACATATTTATCAGAGCGATTATAGCGCTAATGCGTCCTATAATGAGCTTGCCACACAAGGAAAGCTCAAGCACCGCGGCGTACATAATTGAAAGGTAAACCCGCTAGCAGCGGGTTTATTCGTGAACAGCCGGGCGCCTGGAGCTTAGTGAAACGCTTGTAAGGAGTAACATGAGCGATTTCCTTAACCGTATGAAGTCTGCCGCCAAGGCCGACCTTAAGACGATCGTCCTGCCCGAGGGCGAAGATCCGCGCACCATCGTCGCGGCCACCAAGATCATCGAGGAGGGCCTGGCAAAGATCGTCATCCTGGGCAACCCCGACGAGATCAACGTTCCCGGCGCTACCGTCATCGACCCGCGCAATGCCGAGAAACACGAGGAGTACGCGCAGAAGTTTGCCGAGCTCCGCGCCAAGAAGGGCGTTACCATCGAGCAGGCTCGCGCCCAGGTGATGGACGCCACCTACTTTGGCACCATGATGGTCAAGATGGGCGATGCCGACGGCCTGGTCTCCGGCGCCTGCCACTCCACCGCCGACACCCTGCGCCCCGCGCTTCAGATCCTCAAGACCGCCCCGGGCACCAAGCTGGTCTCGGCCTTCTTCGTGATGTGCACCGACACCCCGCAGTTCGGCACCGACGGCACGCTGATCTTCGCCGACTGCGGCCTCAACATCAACCCGTCCTCCGACGAGCTCTCCGAGATCGCCATCGCCTCCGCTCACTCCTGGTCCACCTTCATGGGCAACGTTGAGCCGCACGTGGCCATGCTCTCCTACTCCACCATGGGCTCCGCTGGCGGCGAGGTCGCCAAGAAGGTCCAGGAGGCCGTGAAGTTCTGCAAGGAGAAGGCTCCCGAGCTCGCCATCGACGGCGACCTGCAGCTCGACGCCGCTATCGTCCCCACCGTCGCCCAGCTCAAGGCTCCCGGCTCCTCCGTTGCCGGCAAGGCCAACGTGCTCGTGTTCCCCGACCTCGAGGCCGGCAACATCGGCTACAAGCTGGTCCAGCGCTTCGCCGGTGCCGACGCCTACGGCCCCATCCTGCAGGGCATCGCCAAGCCGGTCAACGACCTGTCGCGCGGCTGCTCTGCCGACGACATCGTGGGTGTCGTAGCCATCACCGCCGTCCAGGCTCAGATGGCTGAGTAGCGGACATAGCCCCTCGGGACCCTACAGGGTAAAGCTCTGAAAACGTCCTCGGACATGTCGGAAGCCCCCGCTGCGCACTACGTGCGGCGGGGGCTTCCTCCGTCCTGCGGAATGTTTTCAGAGCTTTACCCTGTAGGGTCCCTGCCGCCACGTAGCAATCAGAGCATCTGGAGTGGACGGCGGCTTGGCTACGAGCTGGCGCTGAAAAACTGAATGGATGAGTGCCGTTGCTGGAGGGTCAAACGATGCAGATATGGTCACTTTGGGACCGAAATGTTGGCTGCGGTCTGATGTCTGGCCCACCGGAAAGTGTGTCCCGGTTTGAAGGCGGATTGTGGGATGCAGCTTCCGCTTGGGGCCTGTTTGGGAAACCGTGGGACGGAATTATGCTTTATTGTGGGTCGCACTTTCCGCAACGTGCCTCAACCGGAAAGCGTGTCCCAGTATTTGCGCTCGAAATGGGATGGGGTTTCCGCCGTCCGCCTGCTAGTAAAAAAGGCCTCCGGAGCTGTTGCTCTGGAGGCCTTTCGTTTACTTGTAAATGCGCGCGTTAGTTGTTCTTGGTCAGACGCTCGACGTCGTGGGCGATCATGTATTCCTCGTCGGTGGGGATGACCATGACCGTGACGGCGGAACCGGCGGCACTGATGACCTGCGGGCCGCTGCCCACGGCCTCACGGTTCTTGTTGTTGTCGATGCGCACGCCCAACCACTCAAAGCAGTCGCAGAAGGCCTTGCGGATCGACCAGTCGTTCTCGCCGATGCCGGCAGTGAAGGTAATGGTATCCACGCCCGCCATAGAAGCGATCATGGAGCCGGCCTGCTGCATAGCCTTATAGGCGAACATATCGAAGGCGAGCAGGCAGCGCTCATCTCCCTCGGAGGCGCGCGTGCGAATGTCGCGGGCGTCGTTGGAGATACCCGAGATGGCGAGCAGACCAGACTGCTTGTTCATCATGTCGTCGACTTCCTGGTAGCTGTAGCCGCCCTCGCGCTGCAGGTAGCACACGGTAGCCGGGTCGATAGAGCCGCAGCGGGTTCCCATCATCAGGCCGTCAAGCGGCGTGAGCCCCATCGTGGTGTCACGGCATACACCGTCCTCGATGGCGGCAAGCGAGGCGCCGTTGCCCAAATGGCACGAGAGCAGGCGGTGGCAGCGCGAGCCCAGGATCTCCTTGGCCATCATCCACTCATAGCGGTGGCTCGTACCGTGGGCTCCGTACTTGCGCACGTGATACTTGTCGCACACGTCCTTGGGCAGGGCGTAGGTGTAGGCGACCTCGGGCATGGTCATGTGGAACGAGGTGTCGAAGACGGCCACGTTGGGCAGCTCCGGATACTTCTCACGGCAATACTCAATCGCCGCCGCCTCGCCGTAGTTGTGCAGCGGAGCAAGCGGTGCCACCTCGAGAATCTTAGCCATGACCTCGTCGTCGACGACCGCAGAATCATCGAAGTGCCAGCCGCCTTGAACGATGCGATGTCCAATGCCATCAATCGTAAAGTCGGTCTTCTCGAGCTCCTCGAGCACGCGAGCGATAGCAGAGCGATGATCGGGGAAGGGAACCTCCTCGGTCTGTTTGGCGCCACCGTTCTCGGAGTGGCCAAAGATGCCCATGTCCGATCCGATACGCTCGCAGTTGCCCTTGGCGAAAACCTCGCGGGTATCGGTATCCAAAAGCTGATATTTAAGGCTTGAACTGCCGGCGTTGACAACAAGTACGTTCATGAGACTCCTTTGCAGTGCAATACGGCCGACGCAGACCCCTTAAGGCGGCCGTATTTTAATAAGAAGTTATCATATCTTGATAAATAGCTATCAGCATATCGCCCAACGAGCGCAAAAGAGGGACTAAACGACACTTGGTCGTCCAGCCCCTCCCCTCTTGCAATTACTTGCCGTTGACGATGCGCTCGACGTCGGAAGCGATCATGAACTCCTCGTCCGTGGGGATGACGAAGATCTTGACCTTGGAATCCTTGGCAGACAGGCACCAAGCGCCGTCGCCACGCAGGGCGTTACGGGCATGGTCCATCTTGACGCCCATAAAGGCCAGACGGTCGGCAACGCCGGCGCGAACGGCCGGAGCGTGCTCACCGATGCCGGCGGTGAAGACCAGCGTGTCCATACCGCACATGGAAGTGGCCATCTCGGCAGCCTTGGCGGCAATCTTGTAGACGAACATGTCGAAGGCGAGCTGAGCCTCGGGGTCGCCGGCGGCAGCAAGCTCCTCGACGTTGCGGCAGTCGTTGGTCTTGCCACCGGTCACAGCCAAAAGGCCGGACTTCTTGTTCATCATCTCGTCGACCTCGTCGAAGGTGTAGCCGCCCTCGCGCTGCAGGTAGCACACGGTAGCCGGGTCGATGGAGCCGCAGCGGGTGCCCATCATGACGCCGTCGAGCGGCGTCAAGCCCATGGTGGTGTCCATGCACTTGCCGTCCTCGATGGCGCACAGGGAGGCACCGGAGCCGATGTGGCACACGACAACCTTGCGGGCCTCGCCGTTGGTCATCTCGGCGACCTTCTTGGAGATGTAACGATAGCTGGTGCCGTGGGCGCCGTACTTACGGATGTGCAGCTTGTCGCAAACATCCTTGGGAAGGGCGTAGGTCTTGGCGACCTCGGGCATGTTGAAGTGGAAAGCGGTGTCATAGACCGTGACGTTGGGCAGGTCGGGATACTGCTCCAGGCAGAACTCGATAACGTTGGCCTCGGGGTTGTTGTGCAGCGGCGCCAGCGGGGCGACCTCACGGATCTTGGCGAGGACGTCCTCGTCGACGAGGGAGGAATCGCCAAAGTACCAGCCGCCCTGAACGATACGGTGGCCAATGCCCTCGATCTTGACGCCGTTGGCCTCGAGGTCCTTCAGGACGACCTCGATGGCGACCTTGTGGTCGGGGAACTCGATGTTCTCGGTCACCTTCTTGGAGCCGTTGGCAGCGTGGGTGAAGGTACCGCCGGTAAAGCAGACGCGCTCGCAGGAGCCCTTTGCGGACACCTTGTGGGACTTGGTATCGATGACCTGATACTTAAGGGTCGAAGATCCTGCGTTGACGACCAGAACGTTCATGTGTCTCCCTACTAACAGGCGGTGTGGCGCCGCCAGGTTACATACGCTTCAATAATAAACCCAAACGCCCTCGCGCTCGGGTTTATTGCGTTGATATATAAGTTATCGGTGCCAGAGCTTCCGTTTCATTGCACGGAAGAAGCGTCCTCAGATGAGGTTCTCGCCCAGGTTTTTGCCGCCGAGGACGTGCATGTGGAAGTGCATGACGGTCTGGCCGGCGTTGACGCCCTTGTTGGAGATGACGCGGAAACCGTCCTCCAAGCCCTTGGCCTTGGCAACCTCGTGGATGGCGTGGGCCATGGCGCCCATGGTCTCGGCCGGCACGTTGTCGGCGATGTCGCTGTAGTGCTTCTTGGGGATCACGAGCGTGTGGACCGGCGCCTGGGGGTTGAGGTCGTCGAAGGCGATGACCTGGTCGTCCTCATAGACAACGGTTGAGGGAATCTCGTGGTTGGCGATTTTGCAGAAGATGCAATCACACATGGCTGGTTCCTTTCTCACAGGCCAAGGTAATTATATTTGGTCGGGATGGTTAGAACGATAGCTTGTCGTCGGTGTTGGCGGCCTCGCCGTCGGCGAGCACGTCGTTGCCGTCGACGTCCTTAAGGAGCACCGAGACCTTCTGCTCGGCATCGGACAGGCGGGTGCGCAGGCTCTTGAGGAGCTCGACGCCGCGGGTATAGCTCTCGAGTGACTCCTCGAGCTCCATATCGCCCGACTCCAAGCTGCGGATGATGAGTTCCAACTCCTGCGAGGCCTGCTTGTACGTAAGCTGCTCGACCGGGGTCTTCTCTGCCATATCTGTTTCCTTTCCTAAAGGTTTATCGCTGTGAAACGCGGTCTACTCGACCGTATCGACCGTTGCCGCCACGTTGCCGTCTGCCATGCGCACGCGTATGGCGTCGCCGGGCTTAAAGGTCTTGGCGCTCGTAGCCACCCCATCATCGCTGTACGCGATGGAATAGCCACGGGCAAGCACCTTGAGCGGCGACAGGGCATCGAGTGAGGCTGCCGCACGGCCCAGGTCGGACGCGGGTTTGCTGAGCATCGTGCGCCCCTGATGCTCCAGACGGGAACTCGCAAGCGTGAGCGCATGGCGCTTGCCATCGAGCCCCGAGGTGCTTGCAACCAGACGCTCGGGCAGGCGCTCAAAGTTGGAGCGGAATGTCCCGACCGAGCGTACTATGGCGCCCGACAGGCGATCGGCAGTCAGCGCAAGCTCCGATTCGCGACGCTCGACCATAAATGTGGGGTCGTTGAGGCACGGGCGGCAGGCGGCGGCATCGAGTGCATCGCCCAGACGGGCCGTATAGGTATTCCAAGCGCGGCGACCACGCTGATCGAGCATCTCCAGGTCGACCTGATTCGACCCAATCATCGATGCCATCGCGGCGCCAAGACGCTGATGGCGTGCCTCGAGCACATCGGCCAACTCCGTCATAGCCGGCGCCACCGATTCGGCCGCCGCCGTGGGCGTGGAGGCGCGGCGGTCGCTCACCATGTCGCAAATCGAGGTATCGGGCTCATGGCCAATACCGGTCACCACGGGCACAGGACAAGCCGCCACCGCGCGGGCAAGCTCCTCGTCATTAAAGGTCATGAGGTCCTCAAAGGAGCCGCCGCCGCGCACCAGCAAAATACAGTCGGGCGCCGGCGTAATGGAAGCGGCGCGGCGCAAGCCCTCGATGAGCTCGGCCGGCGCACCCTCGCCTTGAACCTTGGCGCCCACGCAGACGACCTCGACGAGCGGGTTGCGACGACGCAACGTGCGCTTGACGTCGTCGATTACGGCACCCGAAAGCGAGGTGACGACCGCCACGCGGGAGCAGAACACCGGGATGCGGCGCTTGCGCGCTTCGTCCATCAGGCCCTCGCGGCGTAGCTTTTCGGCCAGTTGCGCCACTTGTTGACGCAGCAGACCCTCCCCCGCCAACGAAAATGAGCGGGCAACAAAGCTCATGCGACCCGTGGGCTTATAGAGATTGAAGCTGCCCTTAAAGCTCACCTGCATGCCATCGCGCAGATCGAAGGTGCGCTTGAGATAGGCGCCCTTCCAGATAATGCAGTCGACGGCGGCCGAGTCGTCCTTGATCTGGAAGTAGCAGTGACCGCTTCGGGCGTTAGGACCACGAAAACCTGTGACCTCGCCCAGAACGCTCAGCTGCGGAATGGCATCGAGCGCACCGGCGGCGATCTCCACCGCCTGGCTCACGCTGAGTTCCTTACGCTCCTGCTCGTCCGAACCGTCGAACTCGGCGGAAACGGCATTGCCGGTCAGATTCCAGCCTGCCACGCAGCCTCCTTTCGTTATCGTGCACAAGGGCTCCGGCCCTGCGCAAATTCAAGTCCAACACATAGTACAGCGCCGCGGGGACACAAATCTCCGCGGCGCCTGTCAAGCCAATTTGTTATCGGTTGGAGTTTCTGTTGTAGCGAGCCATCAGGTAGAGCAGCTGAATGATCGAAGTGAGCGCTGCAGCAACATAGGTAAGCGCGGCTGCCGTCAGGACCTTCTTGGCACCATTGACCTGCTTGGAGCTCATGCCCGACTGCTCGATGTACGCCACGGCGCGGCGGCTGGCATCAATCTCGACCGGCAGCGTAACCAGTTGGAACAGCACGCTAAACGAGAAGAAGATCAGTGCGAGGGTCGTGAGTCCCGCGATGTTCATAAACAGGCCCAAGAGCAACACGATGGTCCAGGTGTTCTGGGTAAAGTTGACGACCGGCACGAGGGCGGTGCGAACCTTCATCATGGCGTAACCGCTTTGACGCTGGGCGGCATGGCCCGCCTCGTGGCAGGCGACGGCAACGCTTGCGACCGACCCGCCCGAACGGTTGGCATCCGAGAGATACAGGTTATTGTCCTGTGGGTTGTAATGGTCGGTGAGCTCGCCGGCGACACCCTTGATACCCACGGCGTTGCAGCCGTTGGCGTCGAGCATGCGGCGAGCGACCGTGGCGCCCGTGTCGCCGTCCGAGCGAACCTTGGACCAGGTTTTGTACGTCGAGTTGATATAGTTCTGTGCGGCAAGGCCAATCACCGTGCAGACAAGAACAACCAGCAGGTACAGCGGGTCGATGCCAAAGCCGTATCCATAGTAATAAGGCATGCGAATTCCTCCGAATCGAGTTACACGTTGGAGGCATTCTACCCACTCAAGCGGCTAGGCTTCCTTACAGCAATTCAATTTTGCCATCTTTGACCGTCAACCCCATGTTGCCCGAGAGCAGATCGTCCAGGCGCGAGCCCACAAGCTCAAAGCGCCAGCCTTCGCGCAAGGGGCTCTGCTCGGGATGCTCAATGTAGTCGGCCAGGTCATCGCGCGAGGCAATGACCGAGGTCGCCACTCCCGAGCGTTCGGCAACCAGGCGGATGAGCGCGTACATGAGATCCGTCACGCTCTCCAACTCCGGAGAGATCTGGCGATGCCCGCGCACCATGAGCGGCAGGCGATCGTGCGGGCAGCTTGCGCCGCGCTTGATGGCCATGAGCGCACCGTCCACGTCGCGCTCCCCCAACTGATCGGTACCGCGAATGCTGCGGAACTCCTCAACGCGCACGGGATTGCGTTTAACGAGCGCAAGCAGCGTGTCGTCGGACATGACCCATTTGCGCGGGATGTTGCGGCGCTCGGCGCGGTCCTCACGCCAGGCGGCGAGCTCGCGCGCGATACCCAGCTGGTGACGACTGCACGAGTTGATGCGTTTGACCTTGCGGAACGCCTCGTGGCGATCGGCGCGATAGTGCGACTCGTCAGCCAGCGGGCGCAGCTCGTCGAGCACCCAGTCCACGCGGCCCAGCTCGCGCAGGCGGCTCATCATCTCGGTATAGGCGACGATCAGATACTTGACGTCATCGATCGCGTACTCAATCTGCTTATCGGTCAGCGGGCGACGCGACCAGTCGGTCAGTGACTCGGTCTTGGGCAATGAGACGCCGCAAAACGTCTGCACGAGCGCGCCGTAGGAAATCTGCTGACGCTCGCCCAAAAAGGCGGCGGCCACCTGCGTGTCAAAAATCGGACGCGGCAGCACGCCTACGGTATGGAGCATGACCTCCATATCCTGCGAGCAGGCGTGGAAGACCTTGGTCACGCTCTCGTCGGCCATAAGCTCGGCCAGCGGCGATAGGTCGTCGATTACCAGGGGATCGACCGCTACACTCTCGGCAGGGGTGGCAATCTGAACCAAACACAGACGCGGATGGAACGTGCGCTCGCGCAAAAACTCGGTATCGACGGCAATCGCGTCGAACTCACGGGCGCGCTGGCAAAAGTCGAGTAGAGCCTGATGTGTGGAAATGTACATATCAACCCATCGAATAAGGTTAGGCCCGAAAAACACGGGTAGGATATCGGCATTGCCTTACAACTATACTCGGTTAGTCACAGAACGGGAACGTAAGTATGCGCTGCCTTATCATCCACAACCCGGCATCGGGCCCCAGCTCAGATGAAATCTACGCATTCACGCACGCCCTTGCACAGGGCGGCGACGAAGTCGTGATGCGCTTTATCGGCGATGGCATGGAGCCCGAGGACGCCGTGGCAGACGTTCGCGAGTTCGACCGCGTGGTCGTCTCGGGCGGCGACGGCACCGTCTCCAACGTGCTCGACCAGATGCGCGGCTGCGGCGTCCCCACGCTCGTTTTCCCCTCCGGCACGGCCTGCCTGTTCTTTAACAACATCGGCAATGCCCCCGAGGCAGCGGCGCTTGCCAAGGCATGTCGCGCCGGCCGCACGGTCAAAGTAGACATGGGCGAGCTCTTTTGGCTCGACGAGAACGGCAACGAAAAGCGCCATGGCTTTATCATCATCGCCGGTTCGGGCTTTGACGCCGAGATCATGATGAAGGCCGCCCCCACCAAAAACGACATCGGCGAGATCGCCTACTTCCTCTCCGCTCTCGCCACGCCCAACCCCACGGTGGCGCACTTTACCATTGAGCATGATGGCATTGTTGAGGAGCTCGACGGCATCTGCTGCATGGCGGGCAACACGTCTGTCATCCAAAACGACATCAACCTGTTCCCCAACTGCCGTATGAACGACGGCATGGTCGACATCGTCGTTATTGAGCCCGTGCGCACGGTGCAGTTGCTCCCCACGGTAATCACCGCCGCGCTCGACCCCGCCGGCAAGGTACTCGGCCGCCCGCAGTTTAAGATCATCCAGACCAAAGAAGCCAAGATTACCTGCACGCCATCGCTGGGTATGCAGTTCGATGGAGAGATCATCTCCAGCAACTCCGGCGTCTTTGGCGCTCGCGCGCTGCCGCAATGCCTTGATATCATCGTCGACGAATTCTCACCGCTCGGAAAATAGGAGGACCCCGTGAACGACAATCCCTTTCTTGGCTTTATCGTCATCGTTCTGGCCATGCTCGTCGGCTACGCCATTAACGTGATTCACCGTCGGAAGAAGTAAAACCACATTGGTATGATATTCATCCAGTTATCGACTCTCCCGCTGTTTATGCAAATTCTAAACAGCGGGAGAGTTTTCTTTTTGAGTATTGTCTGGCGCTTTATTCCACTGCAGTAAATGCAGGGGGCCTTTATTTAACTAAAGCCACAAAATGAGTATTCTTATCCGTTCATCGCATATTTTATGACGCTCATCGAGTATTTCATCGAATCTAGTGAATACTCTTTAGACTTCCGATAGGCTAATAGATGTATTTATTAGCTGAAATCCTGCACGGTTCCGCGGGGTTTCAACGGTTGGGAGGGATCATGAGGTTTACTCATCCCGTCAACACGCTCAAGAAGCTTGGCTGCGGCCTTGCATTCGGAGCTGCGGCCATTATGGCCATGCCGACCTCGGCACTCGCTTGCACCCAGATCTACATGGGCAGCAAACTCACGGCGGACGGCAACACGTACTACGGCCGCGCAGAGGACTTTAGCACACGCTATATCAAGCACTTTGGCATTGAGCCTGCGCACAAGGACGGTAGCAAGTACACCTCGCTCGAATCCGGCTTTGAGTACAAGTCCACGGGCCCCACGTATCGCTACACCTTCGTTCGCGACAACCCCTCTCAGTGGGAAGATCGCTATGACGCTTATTCCGAGGCTGGCATCAACGAGAAGGGCGTCTCCTGCTCTGCCACGCTGAGCACCTCCTACAACGAGAAGGCCGAGGAGGCCGACCCCCTCACCGAGGAGACCGGCATCGGTGAGTACAACTACGCCAGCGTCATCTTGGGCGAGAGCGCCACGGCCCGCGAGGGCGTCGAGCTCCTCGGAAGTCTGGTCGACGAGCAGGGCATCTGCACCAACGACCAGGTCATCATCGCCGACAACAACGAGACTTGGCTGTTCGCCGGACTTTCTGGCCATCAGTGGATTGCCATGAAGCTCACCGACGACATCGCCTCGGTCAACCCTAACATCGGCAACCTTAACTACAAGGTTAACCTCGACGACACCGAGAACTGCCTCCACTCCAAGGACATTCAGACCATGCCCGAAGAAAAGGGCTTTGCCAAGTACTTCGATGACGGCCAGTTCGACGTTGCCCAGACCTACGGTGAGGAAATTAGCGAGCAGGCCATGCATTCTTGGTCGCGCTATATCCAGGGCCGCGATTACTTCATGGCTCCGCTTGCCGAGGGCACCGACTACGAGATCGTTAAGGACGAGCGCGAAGATGCTCGCGCCACGACCGGTGCCCTGGTCCACGAGATGCAGCCGCTGTTCTTCCAGCCCGGCAAGTCCGACTGGAACACCTTTGAGATGATCCGCAGCTTTGCTACTCGTGGCGAGAATGTCGCCGGCCTCAACGCCAACACCGACGGCGCCTATGCCATTGGCTCCAACCGCAACACCGAGATCCACACCTTCCAGATCCGTCAGGGCATGGACCCCGAGATCGCGACCATTCAGTGGGAGATGCTCTCCAACGCCGAATTCTCCGTCGCCATCCCCTTCTACTCCGCACTGCTCACCGAGGTCAGCCCCTACTTCAGCGATCAGGATGTCTCCTTCGATCACTGCGAAGAGGAAGACGTCGTGAACAACGAGGAGCCCAAGAACTCCATCAACTACGTCCTCATGGACATCAACACACTCGCCTATGAGAACCGCGACCACTGCGCCACCGGCGTCCGCGCCTATCTCGACGCCCTGCAGAAGGAACTCATCGAGCAGAACCTAACCGTCGACGATGCTATGCAGGCCACTGAGGGCACCGAGGCCCGCACCGCCCTGGCAAACAAGGCCGGCAAGGCTGCCACCAAGAACACCTACCTCAAGTGCAAGGCTATGCTCGAGGAGATGCGTGACTACCTCAAGGAGGAGGATTTCTCCGAGGAGTTCGTCCCGAGTGACTACGATGCCGACAACGACTGCCTGGTCGAGTCCATCACCTACGCCGACGAGGCCCTCTCCGATGAGGATGTAGCCGAGCCCGAGGTCAAAGAGGAAGAAGCCACCGAGGAGAAGTCCGAGGGCAACAACATGGCTGTCATGGCCGTTGGCGCCGTCGTCATCATCGGTGTCTGCGCCTACGTGATCTATCGTCGCAAGAAGGCCTAAGGCCCTCATGTCCTAGCTGAGCGGGCAAGGCAGCAATGGCAGCCTCGCCCGCTCAGCCCGCTCTTTTGACCGGCGGGAAACCCGCCTGAAATCTTTTAAAAAAGATTTCCCCGCACACACTTCGCTGTGCTATAGTGCAGCGCAACAGCAACTAGGTGCGACCGCGCCACGACATCACGAAAGGAGCCACCAACATGAAGAACACGATGAACTCTCTCAACAACTGGTGGTGGCGTGATGCGAATACGATCGGTCGACAGTGAGTCCCTCACGCCTGTTTTTGCGCTCTAGGTGATTGGAAGGCCTCCGGTTTCGACCGGGGGCCTTTTTCTATCTCGAGCCCGATCGCATTCGCATCACGCGCCTCCGCTTTTCTCTTGCACTCCCATTCCGAAAGGATTTTCACCATGTCTCAGAACACCACCGCCGCCCAACCCCGCACCGTCCAGACCGCCGACCGCGGCAAACTCGATGTCCGCGCCCTCGTCCTGCTCGCCATCCTGCTCGCCGCCGGCTTCATCCTCAACTTCACCGTCGGCAAGGCAATCTCGGGCATCTCGGGCGGCATGATCAGCCCCGAGTTCATCATCTCGGCCTTCTGCCTCACCATCCTGGTCGTTCGCCCTAACATCGGTCAGGCGCTCGTCATCGGCCTTATCTCGGCTGCCGTGATCCAGATCACCACCACCTCGCCGTTTGTCGATTTTGCCGCCGAGGGCATCGCCGCCATGCTCATGGCCGTCATTGTCAACGCTGCTGCCAAGGGCTGCCAGGTTAAGCCTGCCGTCGCCATCGTCGCGACGTTCGTGACCACCTTTGTCTCGGGCGTCATCTTCATGGTCATCAAGATGGCCATGCTCGGCGTGGTCGGCGAGCTCGCCGCAGCCATGCTGCCCGTCGTCGCCATGACCGCCGTGTTCAACGCCATTCTGGTCGGCGCCCTCTACCTGCCCATTCAGAAGGCCCTGAAGCTCAGCTAACCCGCTCGGGGCTTTACGAGCCACCCCATCTTGGCGTTCATTCGACGCTCGCGTACCCAAGTACGCTTCGCTCCTCTTTCGCGCCAACCTGGGGCCCCTCGTAAAGCCGTCTCCGTGCTTCACCACCAAAGACCGTCCCAAACAACGAGCTTTTTTGGGACGGTCTTAAACAACTGGTCATTTAAGACTGTCCCCAATGACTATGAAAGGTATCCATGGAAACGATCATCAACGTCGACGATGTCTCGTTCTCCTATGGCACGCAGACCGAGCAGGCGCTCAGCCACATCTCGCTCAGCGTGAACAAGGGAGATTTCATCGGCATCATCGGGCCCTCGGGCGCCGGCAAGTCCACGCTTTCCGCCTGCCTGTCGGGCGCCGTGCCCCACCACTACACCGGCACGTTCTTTGGGTCCGTCATGGTTGACGGCCACGACACCTGCGAAGCCTCGCTCACCGACGTGTCGCAAATCGTCGGCAGCGTGCTGCAGGATATCGACACGCAGATGGTCGCCTCGGTCGTCGAGGACGAGATGCTCTTTGGCCTCGAGAACTTTGGCGTTCCCCACGACCAGATCGAGCAGCGCGTGAGCGAAACGCTCGAGACCGTCGGCATCAGCGATCTGCGCGACCGCGAGATCGCCACCCTCTCGGGCGGACAGAAGCAAAAGGTAGCCATCGCCGCCATCCTCGCCATGCGTCCGCGCGTCTTGGTTCTCGACGAGCCCACCGCGGCACTCGACCCCGCCAGCTCCACGTTGGTCTTCGAGACGCTGCGTGAGGCAAACCGCGCACTTGGAATCACCATCGTCGTCGTTGAGCAAAAGGTCGCCCTGCTCTCGGAGTACTGCAACCGCGTGCTCGTGCTCAACCATGGCGAAATCGCGCTGCAGGGCGAACCACACGAGGTCTTCGCGCATACCGACGAGCTCCGTGCCATCGGCGTCGACTGCCCTCGCGTCACGCGTATCTTCAATAGCCTCAAGGCCGATGGCCTGGCAAGCGGTACCCCTTCCTTGGATGTCGATGAGACCGAGCGCCTGATTTCGGGCATTGTCGACCCCGCACGCGCGGCCAGCGAAGCCCAGGCGCCCGCCGGCTCCCCGCATGCACCGTCGTTGCGCCCTCATGCCAAGGACGCCGAACCCGTACTCACCTTCGACCATGTTGAGTTTGTCTATCCCAATGGCGGCGCCGCCGTACACGACCTCAACCTGACGCTCTATCCCGGCGAGCTCGTGGGCATCGTCGGCCAAAACGGTGCCGGCAAGACCACGCTCACCAAGCTGCTCACAGGCCTGCTCAAGCCCGCCTCGGGCAGCGTGCGCGTCACGGGACTGGATACCGCGGCCGTTCCCACGAGCCGCATCGCCCGCGAAGTCGCAACGCTCTTCCAAAGCCCCGACCGCCAGATCTGCAAGGATACCGTACTCGACGAGGTCGCTTTTGGCCTGGAGCTTGCCGGCATCGACCGTGCCGAGGCTCTGCGTCGTGCTCAACTCGTTATCGACCGCTTTGGCCTGCCTGCCGATGAGGCACCTTTCTCACTTTCGCGCGGCCAGCGACAAATGGTGGCGCTTGCCTCCGTCGTAGTGGTTGAGCCCAAGATCGTCGTGCTCGACGAGCCCACGAGCGGCCTTGATTACCGCGAGTGCATGACCGTCATGGAAACGGTGCGCACCATGGCCGAGCGCGGCTGCGCCGTTATCATGGTCTGCCACGATATGGAAGTTGTTTCCGACTTTGCCGAGCGTATCGTAGTAATGGCCGACGGTCGCATCCTCGACCGCGGCCGCACGCACGAGCTATTCTCGAACATCGATCTCATGCGGCGTGCCTACGTGGAGCCTCCCCAGGTTATTGAACTCTCGCGCCGTCTGGCATCTTCCGTCTCGCCCGCTTTTGCGCAGGTGAGCGAGGTCACCGATGTCGTTCGAATTACCAAGGAGATGGTCCGCCGTGGTTAACGTCATCGACTACATGCCGGGCGATACGCTACTGCATCGCCTGAACCCCGTCGTCAAACTGGGCCTCGCCGCCGCCATCATCGTCGGCATCTTCTTGTCCGACACCTACGTGGCGCTGCTGGGCTTTTTGGCACTCACCCTTGCGCTGGGTGCCTATGCCGGTGTCGTCGACCGTCTGTTCTCGCTGCTCAAGTTGCTGATTCCGCTCGCGCTTATCATGCTGGTGCTCCAGCTGGCCTTTATGCGCGATGGCAACGTTGTGTGGGGCTTTATCACCGACACGGGCCTCATCACAGGATCGAAGGCCTGCCTGCGCCTGCTGGGCGTGGCGTTACCACTCATCCTCATGCTCATGGTGACCAAGCTCAACGACCTTGCCAACGCCTGCGTCGAGGTGCTGCACGTGCCGTATCGCTATGCCTTCACCTTTACCACGGCGCTGCGCTTTGTGCCGGTGTTTGGTCAGGAGATGAACGCCATCATGGAAGCGCAGACCGCACGCGGCGTCGAGTACGACACCAAGAACCCCATCAAGAAGCTTAAGCTCATGCTGCCACTGTGTGTGCCGCTGCTCATCTCGAGCGTGGGCAAGACCGATGCCACGGCCTTGGCGGCAGAACAGCGCGGCTTCTATCTGCGCACGCGCGCCAGCTCGTACAAGCGCTACCCCATCAAGGGCCTGGACATCGCCGTACTCATCGTCAGCATCGCCCTCATCGCCATCGGCTTCCTGTTCTAGTTCACCACCGACAGCAACCGCCCAACGCAAAAGGCCTCGGCTCGCACCAAACGAGCCGAGGCCTTTATTGTTTCACCAGATAAAACCTACCAAAATTAACCTGTCCCTTTTTGACGGGTCGGAAGCTAGAGGCGGTAGGGGACGCCGCTGCGGATGATGGATTCGCGCACTAGGACATCCATAGCATCGAGGGTGATCTCGGGCATCTCTCGATACTTCTGCAGCACCGATAGCTCGGTGCAGGCCAGAATGACACGGTCGCAGCCGCTACGGGCGAACTCCCACATCACGCGGTCGAACTTATCCATATCGGGCTCACGTCCGGCTTTCACATCATCGTAGATAAGCGACATCACATCGTTCTGACGTTTCTCGCTGGGATAGACGACCTCAACACCCGCAGCCTCGCATTCGCGGCCGTAGACGCCCGCGCCCACGGTTCCGTCGGTGCCCATGATGCCAATCTTGCGCACCGGCTCGGCCGGCATGCTCAGGTTGGGGTCGAACTCGCACTCCCCCATCACCGCACCCGCAAGGGCATAGCGCACCGACTCGCGCGGCATGTGGATAATCGGCACCTTCGTAAACGACTGGATCTGGTCGTAGAAGTAGTGCGACGTGTTGCAGGGAATGGCAATGTGCGCACAGCCCAGCGACTCGAGTGCCTGGGCACACTCTTTCATGGTCGCCAGCAGCTTGGCATGCTCGCCGGTCTTAATGGCCAGCGTGCGGTCGGGCATGGTCGACTTGGAGAGCACCACCATGTCGATATGTTCCTGATCGCGGGCAGCAGCCGTGTGGCGCACCACCTGGTCGTAATAATACGACGTGGCCTCGGCGCCCATGCCGCCGATAACTCCCAGCTTTTCCATCGCCGCCTCCTTGGTGACGCTTGCGCAATTGCGCGTATCATACCCGCGCCCGCCCGATGCAAACCGGACGGGCGCCGCGCTCATCTACTTGTAATACGTCTTGAACAGCTTAAAGTGGCGCAGCTTGGTGTGCCATATGCGCAGCCAGCGGTTAAAGACAAAGTCGCCCTTCATAAACGAAGGGTCGGCGCCCTTGCCTTCCTTGTCCAGGCGATGCACCTTAGCGCGCAGCTCGGGATCCTTGACGTACTTGTCGACGACGCCCATGGGGACGACCATCCACAGGGCCTCGTCCTGAGCCGTCACAAACTCCGGCTCAAATGGACGGTTGAACACATACTCGTCCACCACATACTTGGCAACGTTAAAGCCGCTGTTGGTAACGTAGTAGTTGCTGCGGCCCTGGCGCGTGTTGAAATCGAAGAACTTAAACGAGCCGTCGCGCTCGTCGTACTTAACGTCAAAGTTGGAATAGCCCACAAAGTGAAGGTCCTCGAGCAACTTGCGCACGCCGCCCATGAGCTCGTCATTGGGCTCGGTGATGATGCAGGCGTGGTTGCCGACACCGTGAGGCTGATGCTCCTCGAGCAGCACGTGACCCAGGCACATCATGCGGACCTTGCCGTTGCGGTCGGAATAGCTGGTGAGTACGCGCATGTACTCGTCGTTGCCGGGCACGCGATCCTGCAAGATCAGGTCGTCGGTGTAGCCGCTGGCATACGAGTCGCGAATGACCTGTTCCAGCTCGGCACGGTCGGCAATCTCATAGGCCTTTTTCTGGCCCTCGAACTCGTGCTGCCACCACATGATGCCGTCGGAAGGCTTCAGGATCATCGGGTAAGGAAAATCGATCTGGTCGAGCACTTCGGCAGGTGCCTCGCCTTGGGCATTCAGCATCGCCATGGTGAAGGTAAAGGTATGCGGATAGGGCACGCCGTGCTTCTCGCACAGCTCGTAGAAGATCTCCTTCTTCTGACACTGCTCAAGCATGCTGTAGGGAGCGTAAGGCGCGACGATGTTATCCGCCAGCTCATGGGCATCCTTGGCCTGAGCCACGAGGGCAACATAGTTATCGCCACAGCCCACAAGGACAATCGTCTTGTCGGCATGCGCTTGGGCAATGCCGTTGACGGTTTTGAGCATCACGGGCATGGTGTCGATATCCACGTTGGGCGTGTAGTCGATAATCTGGCTGCGGTAAGCGGGACCCGTCTGGTACTTGCCAAAGACCAGACTCTTGACCTGGTACTCCTCATAGAAGGCGCGCGCCACCGAATAGGCGTTGATGTCGCCTCCGAGCAGCACGGGAATGAACTCGCGCTCTGTAAACTGCAATGCCATGGAAACTTCCTATCATGAACTGCCCACACAACGGGCGGTCTTTGCGCAACTGATTTATTCTAGCGTGCCAAGCCGCCGGCGCCCAAAGCTCCACCGTATCTATGGCAATCGACGTGATCGTCCAGCATAAAGCCGCACTCACCGCGATGGGGCCTTGTAGCCGCAAACCCCCTGTTGAGATAGCTTTCACGACCGAAAGCCCGTCCGCAAACAGGCCCCCGTAACGTTAAAGTTGAACTCTATGGTTTCTCAACAATTCATCATAACTGCAGGTCAAAGCCAAAGCCTCAAGTTCAACTTGACCCTTTGGGACCTTTAAGGTTCAAGTTGAGGTCGAAAGCAGTAGTAGAATACCGTTCGAACCATAACCTACGATTGATTGCAGAGGGACTGGATGCAGCATTCGAATCATCGCACCGCAGCGCTCATTGCGTCGAAGCCGGCTCGTATCATCACGAGCGCCGCGCTCGCCGTTGCGCTGACGGCCACGCCGATGCTCTCCCCCGTTGCGGCGTATGCCGCCTCGCAGGCAACGCAGGACCAGCTTTCCGCAGCCCAGCAGAAGATCGAAGCCGCCACGAGCGCCTACAACGACGCCCGCACCAAACTCGATGACCTGCAAAAGCAGATTGACTCCAATGAGGCAAGCATCGAGGAAATCGAGGCTAAGCTTCCCGAGCAGCAGGCCAAGGCAAGCTCCGCCATGCGCGATCTGTACAAGTATCAGAAGGGCACCAATCCCATCGTGAGCTTCCTGGTCAACGCGCAGAGCCTGGGTGAGTTCATCACGACCTGCAAATACACCAACCAGATCACGAGCTCGAGCGTCGACGAGATCGAAGAGCTCAATAACATGCAAACCGAACTCGAGCAGAACAAGGCCGAGCTCCAGCAGGCCAAGTCTCAGCTTGAGGCAGAGCAGAAAAACGCCGAGGACGCGCTGGCGCAGGCCCAGCAGCTCCGCAGCGAGGCGCAGGCAAAAGCCGAGCAGGAAAATGCCGCCGAGCTTGCCAAGCTTGAGGCCGATAAGGCCGCTGCCGCCGAGAAGCTCTCGGGCGAGGGCGTAAGCGGCAGCAATTCCAGCAGCCAGGCCACCAACACCAACACCACCATCGACACCACGGTGAACAACGCCAATACCGGTAGCTCCGATTACGATTCGTTCATTAATGAGTGGACGAGCCGCATCGACAATTATCTCGCCGGCTCCCCCATGGCAGGCCAGGGCTATAACTTTGCCGTCGCCGCTTGGAATACCGGTGTCGACCCCCGTTGGTCCCCCGCCATCGCCTGCATCGAGAGCACCAAGGGTGCTTATTGCGCCAATTCTTACAACGCCTGGGGCTGGAGTGCACGTGGCGGCGGTTGGCGCAGCTTTGGCAGCTGGAGCGAGGGCATCTCCGCTCACGTTGCCTATCTGGGCGCCAACTACGGCTCCACCCTTACCCCAGCAGCGGCCAAAAAGTACTGCCCGCCCACATGGCAGGACTGGTACAACAAAGTCGCCGCTCAGATGAACCGCATCTAAGTGCAACTGCAAAGGGCCCCAATGGGGGCCCTTTCCTTTTAGGTAGTGGAGGTATCGACGACGCCGGTCGCATTGGCAACCGCGACTATGACGATCATGCATAGGAGCAGCACACCCAATGCCTTGAGCCAGAGTTTCGCGAGTTTCTTGCCGCGATAGCTGTCGAGCAGTGCGAATCGCCGACGAAGACGGCGCTTATCGAGCAGCGCAAAATGCATAAGCACCATAAGGCCATCGACAAAGAAAAAATACTCGATTATGAGAAGCCACGTCGGGTAGCTTTGGTTTGCTCCTGTGGGGCGAAAGACGGCAAAGTGACTTCCGGCAAAGAACACAAGCAGCGAGAAGCAGACGAGCGTATTCCAAATACGCCCCAGAGACTCCGGAACGCGAGAGAGCAGACCACATGCAGCGGAGGCGGCAGGCCTAGGAAGCCCTGTGGGGTTCTGGAGCCCTTGGGGCGTCAACACCGTCTCCGAGGCCGGAGTACGGACAAGCACAGGCGCAGGAGGCCGCACGGGGCGACTTAGATCGTATGCCGCGCGCGTCGCCCGTCCCAACGCTTCCGCGCTCGCAAAACGCTTGGCCGGGTCGAGCGCCATCGACATGCAGACGGCATCGGCAAGTGGAGTGGGAATGCCGCGCGCCTCGCATTGCTCGCGCATGTCGAGCCCTGGTTTAGGGTCGACTCCCGTCAAGCAGAAGAACAACAGGGCGCCAAGTGCGTAGACGTCGCTTCGCACGCTCGTCTGCCCAAACCCATACTGCTCGGGCGGCGCATAGGGCCGTGTCCCAAACTTGACGGTATCGGCATCGGCGCCATCGCGCCATACGCGCGCGATCCCCAAGTCGATAATCACCAGCGATGAAAATGTCAGGCCGTCATCAGGCGTATAGTTGGCGCCTGTCACGATGATATTCGACGGCTTGAGGTCGCGATGGATCACTGGCGCCGACGTCTCCCCCGCCATTGCAAAACCGGCATGGAGCTCGCCCACGGCGTCGCAAAGGACAGGATACAATTCACGCGCATAATCGGGGGTGGCTCCCAGACGGTCCACCAGCGCCCCGAGCGTCTCCCCTTCGATGTATTCCATAACCACGTTGAGCTCGTCGCCCGCACGACGACAATCGACGATTCTGGGCAGGTGCTCAAAACGCCTGCCTGCCCGCTGAGCGGCAAACAGGCGCTCGTATGCCCCGCCGATTTGAGCCGAAGCATCGATGCGTTTACGGACAAAGGGGCCGAGCGAACCACCGCCGGCTCCTTCAAAGTACACAAGCTCGGTTGTTTCAACGGACGAGCGCTTAAGTACACGCTCCACGCGATAGCTGTCGTCGCGATCGAGCGACGCCAGGTGCTCGGCAAGCGCTGCGGTCAGCTCGTCATCGGAATATGTTGGGGTCTGAGTATCCATAGCCTCCATCATAGCGCAGGGCGCAGACACCCCATGGCATCTGCGCCCCGTTCGTTTGCATCGTTGTTTGGCAGCTCTGCCGGCTCAGATATCAGCCGCTAACTCACCGTCTCCTCGCCAAAGCGATACAGCTCCTCGTTGACCTTTTGGAGGCTGCACCCGCGATCGATGCAAAAGATGATAATCGCATCGCGGCGGTCCTTGCAGTTTAGGACGCTTACCCCGGCAGCCGTCAGCGCACGGTTGGTCTCTTTGAGCGTCAGCGCCATCGCAAAGGCAATCTGCAGCACCTTATTGCGACTCGGATGACGCGCACCGGTAAAGATCTGATAGCCAAAGGTCTCATTGAGATCGGCCATACGAACCACGCGCGAGCGCTCCAAGCCCTTTTCCTGCAGCAGCTGCTTCAGGTAGTCCGAAAGCGACGGGGCGGCAAAGTCGTGTTCCCTGATATAGCCATCGATGTTCGGCGCATCGAGAAGCTCGTTGAGCAACTCCTCGGTCAGCTTTTTATCGGGCATACGACTTCACCTCCCCCAGTGCATGCAACATGCTAGAAACCGCTTACGTCCGAACGCTCCCAGCTAGCAACCTGGTCGGGAGACACCGTACCCAGCGCCTCGAACTTCCAGGAGCCGCCCGCCTTCAGATGATTGGTGTTTGCAAGAGCCGTTCCAACCTGGTTGCCATCGGCATCATACAGAACATACTCAATCTGAATGTAGCTCTTTTCCTTGTCCGTGTTATTGGTCAGCGTGCCCGTGATCTTATAGGTAAACTGATTGGAAGTGTCTTCAGCCTCGTCAGCAATGGTATACGGTTCTTGCGGTTCTTTTTGCTCCTCAGCCTGCTGTGTCGCCTCGGCAGGTTTTGCCGAATCGCTCGCAGACGAATCGGTTGAGTTGCCGCCCATGGAGCCCACGGCACCGACGATAACCAGCACCACGATGACGCCTAGGACAATCTTGCCGATCGGCTTCTTTCCCTCTTTTACCATTATTCATCCTTCCTACGATCCGGCTACCGCGCCGGCACACAGCACATCGTAGAAAGGATTGAACTTGAATTCATTAGCTGAGAGCTAAGGTTGCGGTAAACGGCCAATGCAGCTATCCAGACGCCGAGCAAACGCACTTTGCGTGACCGTCTGCTAGCAGCGCATCAACCCACCGTGACGGATTCCCCGGTAAAGGCACTGATCATCAACAGGGCAAAGAACACCAGGTAGCTGACACTCAGCGGGTACGCAATGATCAGGAATACGACCCAACCGACATTGGTTTTACCGTCGGCACGGCGTTGCCCGCGATTGCGGCAGAGCCAAATCGTCACGCCGATGGCAGTGATAAACAGTACGAGTGCCGCCGCAGCCAGCCCAGCAAGCACAAACATCACGCCAATGCTCACAGCAATGACCGGAAGTAGCAGCAAGCCACACCCGCATCCACCCGGACTATATACGGCAGACTGTCGGCGTCGTTCCATCGTCACTCCAAGCCAAGCAATCGTTTGTAGACATCGAGGCCCTTGAGTAGGATTTCCTCGTCAAAGAGCATGCTATCGGTATGCAGGGCGCTTGTTACATAGGCGGGGCAGCCATCCGAATCACTCGGGTTGTCTTGGCCCTCTGGCACGCCCGTGCCCAGCAAGAAGAACACGCCCGGCAGATGCCGCTGATAGAACGCGAAATCCTCGGCGATTAGCAGCGGCTCGTCCACGAGCTGCAATTCGGGCAGAGCGGGCGCGATTCGGGCAAACAGCTCGGGGTCGTTGTCGACCGGCGGATAGCCCTCGGCAAAGTCGAGATCGTACGTGCAGCCCGTTGCAGCGCATGCCTCATCAAGCACGCGGCACACACCCTCGCGTGCACGGTCGAACATGTCGTCCGTAAACACACGCAGGCTTCCGGCCACATGGGCCTCCCCCGCCACCGCGTTGCAAACCGTACCGGCCCGCAGCAGACCAAACTTACCGATACAGGGCTCGTCGGCGCCCAACTCGTCCATCAGCTCGCGCTCGGCAACCAAAAACTTCGCTGCCGCCAACGCGGCATCGTGCGACTCCTCAACCGGCACACCATAAGTCTTAGCAATATGGATACTCGTACCGTGAATGTGGATATGTGTCTCGCTCGAGCGCGCCAGCAGCGGGCCGGAACAACTCGCCAACGTGTTCGCAGGCAGATCGGGCCACACGTGAAAGCCAAAAATGCGGTCGACCCCGTAGCGCTCGAACACACCGCTATCGCATACCGTCTTGGCGCCACCGGTCGTCTCCTCGGCAGGCTGGAACACAAAGAGCACGTTGTGTTTGATGGCACCTGGCTGCTCGCGAATCGTACGGTCGACATACGTCGCGGCGGCAAGTGCCATGGCCATGTGTCCATCGTGTCCGCAAGCGTGCATCTTTCCGGGATGCGTCGAAGCAAAGGCCGCACCCGTCGCCTCCGCGATGGGCAGCGCGTCCATATCGGCGCGAATCGCCGTGGCATGCGCGGCGCCCGCGCCAGCGTCGAAGAAAGCACAGACGCAGCTGGGGCACGGATAGGTCACCTCGCAGGTGAGCGGCGCCAACACGCCCTCGATATAGGCTATGGTTTGAGGAAGATCGAAATCGAGCTCCGGAATGCGATGAAGATCGCGGCGATAGCGACGGAGTTCTTGGAGCTCGGTCATAGAGGATCCTTTCGTGAGACACATCAGTTTCACTTATTGTGATGCAGAATTGTGAAGCCCTTGTTTCTAGCATGTCCCTGCATTTTTTAAACGTTATATACGAATACTCTTGTTTGGTAAAGTGCAACGTGGTAGGGTCGTTACTACTTGATAGAGGCGCGGGCACGAAGAACCGCGGGCGAGCCGGCAGGCTTTGACCCCGTGGGGAGGCGAAACCCGCCGAACTGGGCTTTTCGGGCACGAACAACCTGGTGGGCCTGTGGGAAACACCCACAGGACTGTCTGCAGCAATGCGGGAGCGCTATCCGGACATTGGGTCCACGCTATGCGGATTCGATGCGCAGGTAGCGCCGTCTGGATAGCGAGGTTTACGGGACATGTCATTGACTCCCAACGAGGCATATGCGGCTAAGCGGCCGTTTGTGGACAAGGAGACACTCGAGCATATCGTCGAGCAGTTCCCCACGCCGTTTCATCTATACGACGAGGCGGGCATCCGCCGCAACATGCAAGAAGTGCGCGACGCCTTTGCATGGAACCCGGGCTTTAAGGAATACTTTGCCGTCAAGGCCAACCCCAACCCGGCGCTCATCTCCATTCTCAACGAATACGGCTGCGGTTGCGATTGCTCGAGCTATACCGAGCTCATGATCGCCCGCTCGCTGGGCATCACGGGGCATGACATCATGTTCTCGTCCAACGACACGCCGGCGGCGGACTTTGAGCTCGCCGACAAGCTGGGCGCCATCGTCAACTTTGACGACATCAGCCACATCGAGTTCTTTGAGCGTGTTGCGGGACCCATCCCCAAGACGGTCAGCTGCCGCTTTAATCCAGGCGGCCTGTTCCAGCTCTCCAACGGCATCATGGACAACCCGGGCGACTCCAAATATGGCATGACCACCGAGCAGCTCTTCGAGGCCTTCCGCATGCTCAAGGCCAAGGGTGCCGAGGACTTTGGCATCCACGCATTCCTTGCCAGCAACACTGTCACCAACGACTACTACCCCAAGCTCGCGCGCATCCTCTTTGAGCTTGCCGTACGCCTGGAGCGCGAGACCGGCGCACACGTCGCCTTCATCAATCTGTCCGGCGGCGTCGGCATCCCCTACCTGCCCGAGCAGCAGGCCAACGACATTCGCGCCATCGGCGAGGGAGTACACGCGGCATACGACGAGATCCTGGTTCCCGCCGGCATGGACGATGTGGCCATCTGCACCGAGATGGGCCGCTTTATGATGGGCCCCTACGGCTGCCTGGTCACCAAGGCTATCCACGAGAAGCAAATCTACAAGGACTATATCGGCGTGGACGCCAGTGCCGTCGACCTCATTCGTCCCGCCATGTATGGCGCTTACCACCACATCACGGTGATGGGTCAGCCGGGCGGCGCCGACAAGGCCACAGCGCCCGTCACGAACACCTATGACATCACGGGCAACCTATGCGAGAACAACGACAAGTTCGCTATCGATCGCGAGCTGCCGCATATCGACATGGGTGACCTGCTTGTAATCCACGATACCGGCGCGCATGGCTACTCCATGGGCTACAACTACAACGGCCGTCTGCGCTCCGCCGAGGTCCTGCTGCGCCCCGATGGCTCGGCCGACCTCATCCGTCGCGCCGAGCGCCCGGGCGACTACTTTGCCACGCTCGACGTGCTGCCGTGCGGCCGAGAGTTGCTGGCCAAGTCGCGCGCCGAAAGTGCCCGCCGCCGCGCTCAGGACGAGCGCCTGGCCGTCGCCGCTCAGTGGAACAAACGCATCCAGATCGCGGAAGCGAAGGAGAAGAACATGGACATCCGCAATCTCGAGGGTTCAATCGTCGCCCTTGTCACGCCGTTTAAAAAGGACGGCAGCGTCGACTTTGACGCGCTCGAGCGCCTTATCGATTTCCACCTGCAAAATGGCACCGACGCCATCCTCACCCTGGGCACCACCGGAGAGAGTGCCACGATGACCGACGACGAGGACAACTCCGTTGTCGCCGCAGTGGTCAAGCAGGTTGCGGGCCGAGTCCCCGTTATTGCCGGCTCGGGCTCTAACTCCACGCAGACCATGCTCACTAAGTCGCTCACTTACCAGGGCCTGGGCGCCGATGGTCTGCTGCTCATTACCCCCTACTACAACAAGTCTAACGAAGAGGGCATCTACCAGCACTTTAAGACCGTGGCCGACGCCGTGGACATCCCCTGCATTCTGTACAACATCCCCGGCCGCTGTGGCTGCGGCATCAGCGAGCGCAACGTAGAGCGCTTGGCCGCGCACCCCAACATCATGGGCATCAAGGAGGCCTCGGGCAACGTCGCCTACGCGGCCAAGATCGCCCACCTGCTGTCAGACGACTTCCGCATGTACTCGGGCGAGGATGCCCTCACCGTGCCGCTCATGAGCCTAGGCGCTTCGGGTACCATCAGCGTGTGGGCAGACGTTCAGCCGCAGCTCGTGCACGACATGTGCCGTGCCTATCTGGACGGCGACGTGGAGCGCGCCCGCGATATCCAGATTGCCGGTCAGCCGCTCATCAACGCCCTCTTTAGTGAGGTCAACCCCATCCCCGTCAAAGAGGCGCTCGCTCAGATGGGTATGATCGAGGCAAACTACCGTATGCCGCTGTGCCCCATGGCCAACGACACGCGCGCTGCACTTACCGATGCTTTGAAGGGAGCTGGTCTGCTTGATTAAGACCGTCATTATGGGAACGGGCCGTATGGGCTCGCTCATCCGCACTACCGCCGAGGGCATTGTCAACGCCGCTGGAGAGGCCGTTTTTGACATCGTCGCCCAGATCGGCTTCGACTTGTCCGAGCTCGAGAACGCCCCAGCAGCCGACGTCATCATCGACTTCTCGAACGTTGCGACCTTCAATGCTGTCGTCGCCTATGTCGAGCGCACGGGCGCGGCGTTGGTCTCGGGCACCACGGGCTACACGCCCGAGCAGATGGATCGCCTGCGCGAGCTGGGTCAGAACGCCCGCGTCATGCACTCCGGCAATTACTCCATCGGCATCGCGGCCCTGCGTCATCTGGTGGCACAGGCCACGCGTGAGCTGCCCGGCTTTGACTGCGAGATTGTCGAGACGCACCACAACCAAAAGGCCGACGCCCCCAGCGGCACCGCGAAGCTGCTGCTCGACGCCGTCGTCGAAGCCGAGCCCGAGGCAGGTTACCACCCCGTCTATGGCCGCGAGGGCATGTGCGGCGCACGCGACCCCAAGGAGATCGGCATGCACTCGCTGCGCGGTGGCACTGTCGCCGGCGTGCACGAGGTGAGTTTCTTTGGCCAGGACGAGGAGGTCACGCTCACACACCGTGCCACGAGCCGCCAGATCTTTGTCAACGGCGCCCTGGCCGCCGCCCAGAAGCTCATCACCCGCGACCCCGGCTTCTACACCTTCGACCAGGTCATGTTTGCCTAACCAGGTATCAACCGTATCCACGAAAAGGAGAAACAGCATATGAGTAACGCAGCCGAGATGGATGCACAGGAGATTATCAACTACATCGCCACCGCGCCCAAGAAAACGCCCGTCAAACTGTACGTGCGCGAAAAGCCGGGCATGAAGGTCCAGTGGGGCAATGCGCACGTCTACGGCGGTCATCGCGGCAAGACCGTCTTTGGTAACTGGGATGAGCTTAAGACCATCCTGGTCGCCAATGCCGATTCCATCGACTACTACGACGTAGAGAACGACTGCCGCAACTCCGCCGTGCCCATGCTCGACCTCAAGGGCATCAACGCCCGCATCGAGCCGGGCGCAATCATCCGCGACTGCGTCGAGATCGGCGATCGCGCCGTCATCATGATGGGTGCCATCATCAACATCGGCTCCGTCATCGGCGAAGGCTCCATGATCGATATGGGCGCCGTGCTGGGCGGCCGCGCCACCGTGGGTAAGAACTGCCACATCGGCGCCGGCACCGTGTTGGCAGGCGTCGTAGAGCCCGCCAGCGCCACGCCCGTCATCATCGAGGACGATGTCATGATCGGCGCCAACGCCGTGGTCCTGGAGGGCGTGCACGTAGGCAAGGGCGCCGTCGTTGCCGCCGGCGCCGTGTGCGTCGAGGACGTCCCCGCCGGCGCCGTCGTGGCCGGTGTCCCCGCCCGCGTCATCAAGATGCGCGACGAGAAGACCGACAGCAAGACCGGCCTGGAAGAGGACCTGCGCCAACTGTAATAGTTACGGCGTTTTACCAAACGCCGTAACGACTCGACGCTACAAACGCCCCAGAGCGGCAATCTGACGTTCAATCGTCGGGCATGACCAAAAGGTCAATGCCCTCCTCTTTCACGTCACCTTGCTCGCTCTGGGGCGTTTTCGCTGATTTATGCTCAACCAGTAGCGTAATTAAGCCCCGAGTAAAAAGGGCCGAAGCCCTCATCCGAGGCTTCGGCCTTTGTTTTTTGCAGCGTCCAGGCGCAGTTTATCGATTCTCGATGCTGCCGATGTTTTTGAGCTCGATGGAGATGAGGCCGTTGGGTTCGTTGACGAACTCGATGTACTCGGAGTTCGAGCCCATCTCGGCCGGAAAGCTGATCTCGATGCCCGTGTCGGTACGAATCTTGTGGTTGCGCACGGCCGCACGCTCGACCTGCTTGCGCTCCACGGGCACACGCTCGGGCACCTTCTCTTCGGTCAACGCCGCACGTACGCTCTCCTTGATGACCGGTTCGTCCTCAAAGACCTCATCGACGATATCCCAAGGCGGAAGCTCCTCGTCATCCTCGACCTTCTCGGCAACGGCAGCCTTAACCTTAGCGAGCGCTACGGCCGTATTGGCACCGTGCTCCTCGGCGACTTCCTCGACCACACGCGTCACGGTGTCGATGACCTCCTTGCCCGATACGCCCGTGTCGCACTGCAGCAGGCCATCGGGGATAAGCATACGGTCCTCGCCGGCAATCTTGCGCTTCTTGTCCACGTAGCCGATCTCCATGGTACTCGCGCGCACGATGGCATAGCTCGGCACCTTTTGCGAGGGGTTCGGCAGAATGGCGTAGTGGCGCGCGATGTCGTTGCGCACCTCTCCCTCCTCGCGGCCCACTTCGTGCATAAAAGCCTGCTTGGAGCCCAGCAGCATCACGGCAAACCAGCGGGCATCCTCATCGTCGTCAAAATCGGCCACGAGCACGTCGGTGGACTCGGCTTTCTCGGCTTTGGTGAGCTCGGAGGAGATAAACTCTGCAATCTGCTGCGACAGTTCCACGAACTCGCGCTCGCCAAAGAAATAGCCCTTGAGCTCGCCGCCAAACGCAGAGTTCTCGGCAAACGTGGCGCGTTTATTGTCGGCCGAGGTACGTGCGCGGCGCAGATGCGTGGTCACGAAGTTGCGCACGGTACGACTCTCGATATCGAGCTCGCGCTGGCTCATGACGTTGACGGCAGAGTCAAAGTCCAGGATATGCAGAATCGCGTGATTGATTTTCATATACGGCATTCCGTTCTAGATCGATTTCGGCACGAACCAGTATAGCGGTCGAGCCCTCCCCGAGCGCATCGAAGATTGGTGCATCGGGGACAGGTTGCTTTGCATCAATGGCTAGCGCAGGAGCTCGGACTGCCAAGCCTCGAGCTGTTCTGCCAGACTCTTACCGGCAGCGGACATGTCGATCTGGGGTCGTTTGGGCAGCAGTGCGCACTTAAGGATTGCCACGATGGTCTGCGAGACAAAGCGTCGTGTATCCTTGTCGAAACCTTGCGCAGTCTGGAGCATCACGGGCAGGCTCTCGCGCAGATTCCCAGCGATATCCGCAAACCGCTCAGCACCCGTAGCCTCAAACACGGAGAACAATGCATCTACAAAACGCTCGCGCTCGGCAGGCCCCACTGCAAGCAGCATCTCGCGAATGGAGCCATCAACGTATCGAGCACCGGCGGACAGGCGCTCACAGTACACGAAGTCGCGACCATCAACCACCCAGCTAAAGGGATTGTGCTGCAGCAGGCTGAACTCGGTGCTCTCAACGATGGCATAGTCCTCCTGTGTCTCGAACATCATGCCAAAGATCGACGACCGAGGTAGCGTCTTATCGATGCGGCCGGAAAGATCGGCAAAAGCGTTGCCGTTCAGAAACTCCTCGACGAAGCCAGGACCATCATGGGAATACACCCGTTCGATTCGCTCACGGGCGACATCGGAGCACATCGCCGCACCGTACACCGCAAGGTTTCCACCCTTGGAATGACCTCCGCACAAAAGCGGCCCGTCAATCGCATCCGCCGCCTCGTCCACATAGCGCGCCGCGGATTCCTGGGCCGGCACAGGACACCGGAACGCCATGTTAAAGTCCTCTTTCCAGCCCACAATCGTACTGTCGGTCCCCCGGAAGGAAAGATAGCTAAACCCCGCCGGAAACCGGAACGCCATGGCTGCAAACTGCTCTGTCGCCACCACATCGCTCACGGCACGATAGCCGCAAACGTGCACGCCACGGTAGCGAGGGCTTGCTGCCACGGCCTCCAACAAGGCCCTGCTCCCCTCTGGATCCCACAGGTCGCCAATCATGTCCCGATAGCACTCGGCACGAAGCAGCTCGCGTACGTCTAGGCCCTGCCAGTTCGTCAGCTCCGCCATATCACCCGGCAAACGCAAATAGGACAACCACGCAAAGACGAGGCTATCCACAGCGCAGAACGGCCGTTCCTCAAACGGGTCAAACGCCGTCTGGGCATAGGTCAAAAAATTAGGCGAATCCGACATGGCGTTCCCATCAACTATGGCGCATTGGGGTCAGGTTACTTTGCACCAAAAAGGCGCCCGGACCGTGTGGACCGAACGCCTTCATTGTAGCTTTTCGCTTTAGCGAGCTTGATTTAGCAGGAGAAGTCGACGCTGTCGATGATGTCCTTGAGGGCCTTGGCGGAGGCGGTAAGCTCATGCTGCTCGTCATCGTTCAGCGGCACGGGGACGCGGCAGACAACGCCGTCGCGGCCAACGACCGTCGGCATGGAGATGGCAAGATCGGACAGGCCATACTCGCCCACCATGAGCGAGGAGACGGGCAGAACGGTCTGCTCATCGCGCATGACGGCGGTGCAGATGCGCTTGACGGCCATGGCGACGCCATAGTAGGTGGCGTGCTTCTTCTCGATGATGGTGTAGGCGGAGTTCTTGACGTCCTCGGCGATGCGCTTCTCGGCAGCCTCATGCTCCAGATGACCGTGAAGCTCGCAGAAGGTGTTCAGCGGAACGCCGGCAACCTGAGCGCTGGACCAAGCGACAAACTCGGAATCGCCGTGCTCACCCATGACATAGGCCTGGACATCGCGCGGGTCGACCTCGACATGGGCACCAAGCATCTGCTGCAGACGGCCGGTGTCGAGCACGGTACCGGAACCGATGACGTGGCCCTCGGGCAGGCCGGACATCTTGATGGCGGCGTAGGTCAGAACATCGACCGGGTTGGAGACGATGAGCAGAATGCCGTCGAAGCCAGACTTCTTAATCTCGGGAATAATGGACTTAAAGATGCTGACGTTCTTGTTGACCAGGTCCAGGCGAGTCTCACCGGGCTTCTGGGCAGCGCCAGCGGTGACGACGATCATGGCGGCGTCGGCGACATCGGAATAATCGCCGGCGTAGATCTTCATCGGCTCGGCAAACGTCATGCCGTGCGCGATATCCAGGGCCTCACCCTCGGCGCGGTTCTTGTCCACGTCGATGAGGACCATCTCGGAGAACAGACCACTCTGCATCAGCGCGAACGCCGAAGACGAACCAACGAAACCGCAGCCGACAATAGCGACCTTCTTCTCGTTAACCATTAGAAACTCCCATCTCTCTCCACAAACAAGCCGCCCGGGAACGACCCGAGCGGCTTGCCGTAATCCCAATACATCCAATCGGGACTTTGATTATGCTCCTATTCGCAGCCAAAAATCGACCGTTTACCGAAATTGTTTGCAGAAATCGTAAAATAACTGCACGAAATCGGTTTCGAGCTATTGACGAGCGGAATAGCTTTCTAATACAGGCCCGCCTCGCGAATGGCCTCGACAGCCAAAGCGATCTGATCGGGCGGCAGGACCAGCGCCATGCGCACATGCCCCTCACCCGAAGGACCAAAGCTCGCGCCTGGCGTCACCACAACGCCGGCCTTCTCCATGAGCTCCTCGCAAAACGCCATGGAATCGGTGCGACCACCGGGAAGCTTGGCCCACACAAACATAGAGCCATGCGCGTTGGGACGCTCCCAGCCCAGGCCCTCAAGACCGTCGCACAGGGCATCGCGGCGCTCCTGGTACTTCAGACGCTGCGCCTCGACCTCATCGCGCGGACCGTTCAGGCAGGCGATAGCAGCCTTCTGGATCGGGAAGAACATGCCAAAGTCGATCTGGCCGCGCAGCTTGGCAAAGGCAGAGACCACGTCCTCGCGGCCGACCAAAAAGCCGATACGCGCACCGGTGACGTTAAACGACTTGGAAAGCGAGAAGAACTCCACGCCCACCTCGAGCGCACCGGGATACTGCAAGAAGCTACCGCCCGGCTCGCCGTCGAACACGATGTCGGAGTACGCGTTGTCATGGACGATGAGCAGGTCGTGCTCGCGGGCGAAAGCGATGATCTCCTCGTAGACCTCGGGCGTGCCCACCGAGCCGACCGGGTTTGCGGGCAACGACACGATCATATACTTGGCACGATCGGCCACCTCGGGATCGATGCCCGCCACATAGGGCAGGTAATTATGTTCGGCGACCAACGGATAGTACTCGAGCTTGGCATCGGCGATCTTGGCGCCCGCCTCAAAGACCGGGTAGCACGGATCGGGAACCAAAATGGTGTCACCCGGATCGAGCAGGGCCAGGCCCAAATGGCCCACGCCCTCCTGCGTGCCGTTGCACGACTGCACCATAGACGGCGTAATGCCCGAAACGCCAAAGCGGCGCTCATAGTAATCGCACACGGCTTGCTTGAGTTCGGGCAGGTCGCGCAGGGCATACTTCCACATCTCAGGGTCCTGGGCCGCTTGTGTGAGCGCCTCGACCACGTGGTCGTACGGCTTAAAGTCGGGCGTGCCCACGCTCATGTTGTAAATGGTCTTGCCCTGAGCCTTCAGCGCAAGCAGTTTGTTGTTGAGCGAGGCGAAGACCTCCGCGCCAAAGCGGTCGAGACGCTGCGATGCCTGCATGGTGCCACCTTTCGATATGAAAAACGCGGCGCTCCGACAAGAGCGCCGCGCGATACGGGCCATCAGATTGCAAAAGTGTAACGCTTGCACCCGCTGTTTTGGTTCAATTTGGCAACCTTAGTCCATCGGATTGAGCGCGTTAATCTGGGCGAGCCACAGGCGCGAGCTGGCGTCACTCGGCATGCGCCAATCGCCGCGCGGGCTGAGCGTGACCGAGCCCACCTTGGGGCCATCGGGCAGGCAGCTGCGCTTAAACTGCTGGGCAAAGAAGCGACGGTAGAACGTGCGTAGCCACGTGTGAATGGTCTTGGCATCGTAGACACCCTCGAAGCTCTTGAGCGCCATGCGGTAGATCTTGCCCGGCTCAAAGCCAAAACGCAGCAGGTAGTAGAGAAAGTAGTCGTGCAGCTCGTACGGGCCCACCAGGTCCTCAGTCTTCTGCGCAATCTCGCCGTCGCCCGTGGGCGGCAGAAGCTCGGGCGAGACGGGCGTATCGAGGATATCGAGCAGCGTGGTCGCGATGCGCCCACCAAAGACGTCCGCCGCATAGCGCACCAGATGGCGCACGAGCGTCTTGGGCACACTCGCGTTGACGGCGTACATGCTCATGTGGTCGCCGTTATAGGTAGCCCAACCGAGCGCCAGCTCCGACAGGTCGCCCGTGCCGATGACAAAACCGCCAGCCTGGTTGGCCAGATCCATCAGAATCTGCGTGCGCTCGCGGGCCTGGCTGTTCTCGTAGGTCACGTCCTGCACGGCCGGATCGTGCTCAATGTCCTTGAAGTGCTGCTCCACGGCCGCGTGGATCGAAACCTCGCGGAAGCTCACGCCAAGATCGCGAGCGAGCGACTCGGCATTCGACTTGGTGCGATGCGTCGTGCCAAAGCCGGGCATGGACACGGCCGTGATACCGGTGCGCGGCAGCCCCAGTGCATCGAAGGCGCGCACGGTCACAAGCAGTGCCAGCGTGGAGTCCAGGCCGCCCGAAAGACCGATGGCTGCAGCCTTGGTGCCTGTATGGGCCAGGCGGGTCTTGAGGCCGGCGGTCTGCAGGTCGAGAATGGTCTCGCAGCGCTCGGCCAGATCACCGTGGTCGGCCGGCACAAAGGGCGCGCGGGGGAAGACACGGTCGATGCCGAGTGCATCGCGCAGGACAGGTTCGTCTGTCAGCACGCCCTCAAACGAAAATTCAACGGTCGTGGACTCCGGTGCATCGTCCGCGCGCGTCCACGTCGTCGAGCGGCGGCGCTCGGCAACCAGACGGTCCAGATCGACGTCGGCGATGGCCATGTCGCAGGTAAGCAGTTTGGTCGCGGCGAGCTTCGAGCCGTTTTCGTAGACGAGGTTCTCGCCCGCAAAGACCATGTCGGTCGTGGACTCGCCCTCACTCGCATCCGCGTAGGCATAGGCACAGTACAGGCGCGCGCTTTGGTTAGAGATAAGGCTGCGGCGGTAATCTGCCTTACCGATGATTTCGTCAGAAGCCGACGGGTTGAGAATCACCGTCGCACCGGCAAGCGCCATCTCGGTCGAAGGGGGCGCCGGCACCCACAGGTCCTCACAGACCTCAACGCCCAGCACCAGGTCCTCGGCGCCCTCATCACAGCAACGGTAGACAAGCCCCGAACCCAGCGGGACCGGACCCTGACCGGCAAATTCAACGCACACGGGATCGGCAGGCGCCGGAGCAAACCAACGGCGCTCATAGAACTCGCCATAGTTGGGCAAATACTTCTTGGCCGTGAGGCCCAAAAGCTCGCCCGCACAGCACACGGCCACGCAGTTGTAGATGTTTTCGGCTACCGCAACGGGAAGGCCGACGGTAAAGACAATCGGCAGCTCGCGGGTTTCATCGAGGATATGCACCAGAGCAGCCTCGCAGGCATGCAGCAATGTGCGGTTATGGAACAGATCGGCCGCGGTATAGCCGGTCAGGTTAAGCTCGGGCAGCGCCAGCGCGCGAACGCCGCGCTCGGTAGCCTCGCGAACAGCCGCCAGCGCAACCTCGGCATTGCCCTCGACATCGGCCACGCGAATCCGCGGCGACGCCGCCGCCACACGCAAAAAGCCATCAGACTGAGAAAGGTGAAGATTCATAAGAATGCTCCCGTGCGTAGACGCCATTCACAACAATTAGCAAGCCCTATTGTAGTTCAACCGCCAGGTGTAACCGCATTCCACCAACTTGGTGAGCTATTGATGAGTTGATGGTATCTGTTAAATGTCATGTACGATTCACATCTGGTGGGTACCCTGATGGCTAAACGAAACGAAGCAGATTTACACCGGGAGGACCCCGTATGACAACCAAGTACACCGACGCGCCGCGCACGCGCGTCATGACACCGGCAGCGCTCAACAACGGCGTGCACGAGAACCATTCCATCGGACAAACCATGGCCATCGCGCCCAAAAAGGGCCTGTTCGACGACATTTCCATTCCCCAAATCATCGCCGGCGCCGCAGCTGCCGCCACGAGCGTCGCGCTTGCTTCAAAGATCGGCATTGCCGGCTCGGTGATTGGTGCCGCTGTGAGCTCAGTCATCACTGTTGTGTCCTCGCAGGTCTACCGCCACTTTATCTCTGCCAGCGCCGAAGCAATCAAGGGCACGCATGCCGCTGTCGACTACCCTACCGGCGCCTACGAGCCCGTTGAGCCCAATGTCGAGGAGCACCTAGGTGGCGCCGCAACCACGCAGGAGATGCGCCAGGTTGCGGGACGCGCGACCACGGCGCGCGTCGCTCCCAACAGCCTGCGCGCCAAGGCGGCGGCTGAGCGCAGCCAGACGCAAAAGAAGGTCATCGTCTTCTCGATCGCTATCGCCATCGTCGCGGTCATCGCCTGCGCCGGCGCCATCCTTATCACCACTGCCGGTGAGGGCCTGGGCGAGCGCCCCGAGCCGAGCCTTTCGTCGCATACGACCGAGCACGACGCGGATAGCTCCGGTCAATCGCAAAGCCAGCAGGACGACCCGCAGAGCAACTCCGCATCCACCGACTCGTCATCGAACACCCCCGATCAATCGCAGGGCGCCGATTCCTCTACGGCCAACAGTGGCACGCAATCCGGCACGACCGACTCAAGCCAAACGACTGACGGCTCTCAACCGAGCACAGGCGACCAGACGAGCGGCAATGCATCGGGCACGGGATCTACCGACAATAGCAACACCAACAGCTCGAGCGGAACCGCTTCCGGCACGGCATCAGACAGCTCGAGCCAAGACACGGCATCGGGCAACTAAGCACGTTTGTCTCTCATAGATAACCGACCTGCATAACGGGCGCGAACCGGCAACGGTCGCGCCCGTTTACCTTGGGCGACGAGATGGCAAGGCCCGTGCGATGGTAAGATGCTTTGGTGTGTAAAGAGGAGATTTGCCATGAGCAAGACAATAGTTACGCCCACGCTATCGCTGGGCAACCACATCTATCTGTATCGTCTGCTGCGCGACGCGATTGGGTGCGGTAAGCAAACGTTTATGACGCAGGTCGAGGAGGCGCTCGCCGCCGGCGACATGGCCGCTTATGACCTGGGCTTCGAGTCCACGCGCGAGTTGCTCGAGGAACTCGACGACTGCATTAAGCTGACCGTCTTTAAGGGCGGCCGCCTTTATGCCACCGTCATCGCCAACGAGGCCTGGGATACCGCCCTTGCCAAAGGCGAGGACAAGCCCAAGGCAGCCAAGGGCGCCAAGCAGTCCTACAAAAAGAAAAAGCGCGGCGAGAAGGACCTCAAGGCCGTGCGTCCCAAGCACGTTAAGCATCCCGAGCCCGAACCTATGGTTGAAGCCGTACCGGAACCCAAGCCCGAGACAGAAATCGAAGTCGCTATTGAGGTAACAGCAGAAGCCGAAACCGAAACCGCCGCCACGACCGATCCCGAAGTCATATCCGAGCAGGAAGCCACTGCGGAGCTCAACGAGGCTCCCAAGTCGACAACCGAAGTAGCCGCTAACCAACCCGAGACGCCTGCGTTCCAAAACGGCGATGTCTTTGGCAACGAGGCCGAGGGCGATCAGTCCGACGAGCCCGCCGATCAAGGCGCTACCGAGTCGACGCCAGAGCCCGAGACGCCGCAGCCTGCCATCTCGCTTACGGTCGTCTATGACCCCGAGAACGCAAACGCCGGCATCACCACCATGGCATCCACGCCCATCGAGGCAAAGCCGAGCGTCGAGAACGAGAACGCGACGCAGGTTGAGGTTGAAACTACAGCTGCAGACGCGCCCGTCACCGTGAAGCCCGCAGATTCCACGATCAAGCCGAAGACGATGCTGAAGCCCGCACCCGTCATCGAATCCGTGCCCGCCTCTGCTTGCGACCAAATTCCCGCACCGACACCGGCTTCGGTACCCGCAGCGGCCCCAACCCTCGCACCTGCAGCGCCCGCCATCCCCGAGGACTTCCCCGTCGATTTCGCAACCGAGGTCTTCTGCCCCGGCCCGCTTCTGCACCAGCTGTCGACCTATCTCCCCTACGGCGCCGACACGCTCGGCATCGTCGGCGAGTACTACTGGATCGCCCGCGAGCGCGGTACCATCGAGGCCGCGCGAAACCGCGCAAGCTTCCCCCTGCGCTACACGCAGGCCGGCGAGCGCCGCGAGGTTACCGTGCGCATCCGCCGCAACACCACCGGCGGTCTCGGAGCCGCCTGGGCCATCGATAAAGTCGAGCCTTCTACCAAGTAACAAAAAGGGACGATAACCCTCAAGGTTATCGTCCCTTTCTCGTTAGGTCACCTGAGCTCGACTAATCGCGCGTCAGCTTACGGTGAATACGATGCGGCTGGGCTGCGTCCTCGCCCAGACGCTCGATGCGGTTGGCCTGATAGGCCTCAAAGTTGCCCTCGAACCAATACCAGTTGCCCGGATTCTCGTCGGTGCCCTCCCACGCCAGGATGTGCGTGGCAACACGGTCCAGGAACATACGGTCGTGGCTAATGACCACCGAGCAGCCCGGGAACTCGAGCAGCGCCGCTTCGAGCGAGGACAGCGTCTCGACGTCGAGGTCGTTCGTGGGCTCGTCGAGGAGCAGCAGGTTGCCGCCCTGCTTGAGCGTGAGCGCCAGGTTCAGACGGTTGCGCTCGCCACCGGAGAGTACGCCTGCACGCTTCTGCTGGTCCTGGCCCTTAAAGCCAAAGCTCGCCACATAGGCGCGGCTGGGGACCTCGGTCTCGCCGACCATCATGTGGTCCAGGCCGTCCGAGACGACCTCCCACAGGTTCTTATCGGGGTCGATGCCAGAACGGTTCTGATCGACATAGGAGATCTTGACGGTCTCGCCCACCTCGAGTTCGCCCGAAGTCAGCGGCTCCAGACCCACAATCGTCTTGAACAGCGTGGTCTTACCGACGCCGTTGGGGCCGATGACGCCCACGATGCCGTTGCGCGGCAGGGTGAACGAAAGGTCGTCGATGAGCACGCGGCCATCGAACTCCTTGTGCAGATGATGGGCCTCGAGCACCTTGTTGCCCAAACGCGGACCCACAGGGATGCGGATGTCGGTCCAGTCGAGCTTCTGGCTTGCGCGGGCCTCGGCCTCCATCTCCTCGTAGCGAGCCAGACGGGCCTTGTTCTTGGCCTGGCGAGCCTTGGGCGAGCTGCGTACCCACTCGAGCTCGGCCTCCATGCGCTTAGCGAGCTTGGCGTCGCGGTTGCCCTGCGCCTCGATACGGGCGGCCTTGGTCTCCAGATACGTGGAGTAGTTGCCCTTGTAGGGATAAAGGTGACCGCGGTCGACCTCGCAGATCCACTCGGCAACGTTATCCAGGAAGTAGCGATCGTGCGTGACGGCAAGCACCGCGCCCTGGTAGTTGTGCAGGAAGTGCTCGAGCCACAGGATCGACTCAGCGTCCAGGTGGTTCGTGGGCTCGTCGAGCAGCAGCAGGTCGGGAGCCTCGAGCAGCAGCTTGCACAGGGCCACACGGCGGCGCTCGCCGCCGGAAAGCACGTTGACCGACATGTCGGAATCGGGCAGCTGCAGGGCGTCCATGGCCTGGCCGAGCTTGGAATCGATATCCCAGCCGTCGGCGGCGTCGATCTCGTCCTGGAGCTTTCCCATCTCGGCCATGAGGGCGTCCATGTCGCAATCCGGGTCGCACATCTCCTCGCCGATCTTGTTGAAGCGATCGACCTTGGCAATCATGTCGCCAAATGCCATGCGCACGTTCTCGATGACGGTCTTGTCGTCGTCGAGCGGCGGCTCCTGCTGCAGGATACCCACGGTGTAGCCGGGGGTAAGCCTGGCATCGCCGTTGGAGACCTCCTCAATGCCGGCCATGATCTTGAGCAGGGTCGACTTGCCCATGCCGTTGGGACCCACGACGCCGATCTTGGCACCGGGGTAGAAGCTCAGGGTCACGTCGTCAAGGATTACCTTGTCGCCATGGGCCTTGCGAGCCTGATACATCTGGTAGATAAACTCCGCCATATGTCTGTCCTATCCTTTCTACCTGCTGTTTCCCTATTCTTGATTCGCTTTAGTGGAAACGAAATGAGAAAACCAGCTCTGAAACTTAACGAAAAAGGGGCATGGTTGCCCACACCCCCTAATACTACCTGGGAAAAGTCCCCCGGAACATACTATGAACTGCGTACGCTAGTTTTCCGCAACCTTAGCGAACGGCTCGCTGCGATTTACGCCACAGCAGATACGAATAGGCGTAGGCAGCTCCGGCCGAACCAAACGCCAGAGCCGCAATCACCGCGGCGACGACTTCACTCGAAAGCACGCTGCCCGCCACGCCCATCACAATCAGGCCAACACCCAGCACCATAAAGCAGGCACCGCCAAAACGCTGCGTACGGCGCCAGTTCTCGGGATCGGCAAGCGCCCAAGGCGTCTTGATACCGAGCGTATAGTTCTGCTTCACACGCGGCAAGTAGTTGCCTACGCCGATGAACAGCAAACCGATAGCACCGGAAATCAGCACGTTGACCGAACCGACCGCCGGCACCACGCCCCAGACCGTAAGCTCACCCAACCAGCTTATGGCACACATGAACAAGGTGAAGGCGATTACGAAGCCCTGATAGAACTTGCCCGAGGTTCGATATGCCTCACCTTTGGGATCGATGCGCGGCACCACGCAGAACATTGCGAGAAGCGCCAGAGGCAGCACGCCGAGCGCGGAGGCCATCCAGCTAGGACCCCAACCATCGACGGCGCCGTTCGCGCCCCAGTGCGTGGGAATCTGTGCAGGCAAGCTCGGCATCACCATGAGGTGCGCTACGACATTGGCAACGCACAGAACGACCAGCGCAATCCACACGCGCGACGATACCCCCGTGGGGTGAATGCCCTTGTTTTCGTTATTCATCCTTATCACCTTCCGTGTCTGTAAAGCCCATAAACCAGCCAATCAAGTCCTGCATGACGGTGGTGTTTAAGCTGTAAACGATGTTTTGGCCATGGCGCTCGTCGGTCACCAGCCCGGCGTTTTTGAGCGTCGCCAAATGATGGCTCAATGACGGCTTGCTGATGTCAAAATGCTCGGCAAGCTCCCCGGCCGTACAATTGCCCTCGCGCAGCAACTCCAAAATGCGCCGTCGCGTTGGATCGGCAAGCGCCTTAAAACCCTCTCCCGGCATAGAACCTCCTCTCGCTATCTCTCGCGACGTGCACACTATACTCATTATTTAGATGTTTGTCTAATTATCTAATAGCAATGTTATGTATAGAACATTCGTTCGTTTTTAGATACAATGGGTCCAGAAGCAGATGGGCCAGCTCCTCTTCCCAAGAAGGAGATGGACTATGAGTATTGATAATGTCCTGACGTTGTTATTGCTTGTAATCGCGGCTGTGGAACTCGGCATCCACATAGGAGGTCGAATGATATAGCCGCCCCCGCGTAATGCGAAGACGGCCACTTCTCACGCTACAAACGTGTTTGGGAGTTGGCCAACCCGCTGCAACGGGTGCCATCTGCTTCATCTTATGCGAATCCTTGCCTCATTTCAACAAGCCCCTAGGGCTCAAATGGAATCGCGATAATACCTATAATGGCGATAGCTAAAACACGATTCGCTTCCCCATCGGAGGATGTCTATGACCGAAACCGCAGCCGCAACTCCCAACGAGACACGCGACACCAAGCTCGAGATCATCATGGGCCGCGAGGCACTCGATAAGCTCGCCAACTCCACAGTGCTGGTGCTCGGCTGCGGTGGCGTGGGCTCCAATTGCTGCGAGGCACTCGCCCGCGGCGGCATCGGTCATTTCGTCATTCTGGACAAGGACATCATCGCGCCCAGCAATATCAATCGCCAGGCCATCGCCTTTCACAGCACCATCGGCAAGCGCAAGATCGATGTTATGGAAGCCATGATCCACGACATCAATCCAGCCGCTACCGTCATCAAGCGTACCGAATACCTGCTGAGCGACAACATCGACGAGTTTTTCGCGAGCGTTTTGGAGCAGACGGACGGCAAACTTGACTACGTCATCGACGCCATCGACACCATCTCGGCCAAGCTCACCATTGCCAAATATGCTCAGGACCACGACATCCGTTTGGTTAGCTCCATGGGCGGGGCCAACAAACTCCATCCCGAGTGCCTCCGATTTGCCGACATTTTCGATACGGTACGTGACCCCATGAGCCGCATCATGCGCAAAGAATGTAAGAAGCGCGGAATCAAGAGCCTACATGTACTGTTTAGCTGCGAGGAATCGGTTAAGACACAGCCCCGCGACCCTTCCAACATCCACGAGCGCACCGAGCTGGGAACCGCCAGCTTTATGCCGCCCATCATGGGCCAGATGATCGCCGGCGAGGTTATCCGCCAGATCAGTGGGCGCGGCACCGAGCACGTGCGCGCCGATGGCCAGCGCCTGGACTAGCAGGATGTCCTGCGATGGAACCGCAATTCTTTGACACGCATTGTCATCTTGATTTGATGCTCGGCCCCGATACTGCAGCCAGCGAGTCGGCGGCGTTGGGTCTGGGGCTCTTTGACTGCGGGGTCGACCCACGCGACTTTTCGGCCGCAAACGAGCGCGCCCGTCGCCAACCAAGCATCATCGCCGGCGTTGGGCTTCACCCCTGGTGGCTCGCCGACGGCCGCTGCGGTCCCGCCGAAGTCAACCTGCTTTGCGAGTTTGCTGCCCAAGAGCGCTACATCGGCGAGGTGGGACTCGACTTTTCCGCATGCTTTGCAGGAAGCGAGCCGCTACAAATACAGGCGCTTGACCGGCTCTGCGATGCGCTCGTGCAGCATCCTCTTGTCGGGCGTGTGATATCAATTCACGCCGTTCGTTCGGCAGGAGCCGTACTGGACGTCCTCGAATCGCATGGACTACTCATCCCAAACTCCGACTCCCCCGCTATCATCTTCCACTGGTTTAGCGGCACTTCGGACGAACTCGCCCGCGCGCGTAATGCGGGCTGTAATTTTTCCGTCAACGAACGCATGCTTGCGTCTAAACGTGGACGCGAATATGCCCGACAGATTCCACTCGACCGTCTACTGCTCGAGACCGATGCGCCGGCCGAGCCAAACACAGAAACAAGCGCACAGTCGCTCATCAGATCGCTCACAAGAGCCTCAGGACGCATCGCCTCGCTCAAAAACTGCGACGCTAAGCACATTGAGTCGGCAGTTTTAGCAAATGCGCGCTCTGTATTTGACCTTCGCTAACCCCTGTGGGCAAAAAATGCCAAGGGACATGCGAATCGCACAACGCAGTCCCTATTGGCAGGCAGTACAATTCGGCAGCATTACACCAATTCGTGCATGAGATCACGGTTGCGTGCATACAATTCGTCAAAGATATGACGACGCGACGCATATAACTCGTGGGCAGCCATATCGGGCACGATTGTTTGCGCAACGCCAAGGACTTGAGCGAGCTCATCCCATGATGCATAGGCGCCTCCTGCGAGAGCTGCCATGATGGCATCGCCGAAGCATGCGCCCATCGTAACCTTGGCAACCGAGACCTCGCGCCCGCATACGTCGGCGATAGCCTGCATCCAAACTGGATTCTTGGTTCCACCTCCGACAAGCATAATGCGCCCAATTGGCAGTCCATGCTCTCGCTCGATAATGTCGACATGGGATGCAACGGTATACGCGATGCCTTCCAAGGCGGCGCGAACCATATGGGCTCGCGTATGCCTTCCGGTCAAGCCAAAGAAGACGCCACGCGCCTCGGGATCGTTGAGCGGAGTACGCTCCCCCGCAAAGTACGGCAGGCACAGGAGCCCATCGGCACCCGGCGCCACGTCGGCGGCATCATGCGCCATAACCGAATATGCATCGGGGCCACCGTGGCCCTCGGCCTCTACGGCGTCGCGATACAGCTCTTGGCGCAGCCACGATGTGAGCGCACCCGCCGTATTGGTCCCCGCGCAGATCCCGTAAGTTCCGGGAATGATAAACGTCCCTGGCCACAGACAGGCATCATCGATCATATGATCAGCTAGGTAGATGAAATACGCCGTACTCCCCAACTGAACCATCATATCGCCGGGACGGAATACACCCGTCGAAATGACCTCGGCACCAGAGTCGCCCGTTCCCACCAAGACAGGTGTCCCTGCCGCGAGCCCCGTCGCCTCAGCCGCACGCTGCGTAATCACCCCGGCAATATCGGTAGCCGACATTACCTCCGCCATCTGGTCAGGCCGGCAGAAACGAGCACATTCCCGAGCATCAACCTTCCAAGTGTAGCGATCGTATAGGGGAAGAAAATCCTCCGCCAAATAACGGTCCACCGTAAAACGCCCCGTCAACTTTGCGCACAGAAACGATGACGCCGTCAGGAACTTCGCAGCACGTTCGTGCACCTCGGGCATACTCTCCTTAAACCACAAGATCTTTGGAGCAATATCTGACGAACAGGGATCGTGCCCGAAAAGCTCGCGTGCGCGATCTGACCCATATTCGGAAAGAAGCTCGTCAATCTGCGGCTTCGAACGTGCATCGACTCCGTACAAAATCGCGGGCACCAGCGCGTTGCACTCGGTATCGACCGGCACGCAGTCGCAACCCAATGCGGAAAGGCCGACGCATCCGATCTGCGCCGCGTTAACCCCCGATCGCACCACCAGCTCGCGCGACAAGCGGCAAAAATCGCCCCACCAAACTGCCTCCGCATCATGCTGGTACCATCCATCACGTGGGTTATCCGTCTCGTGTCCACAAGTGGCCTGGCAAACGATGTTGCATCGATCATCGATTAAAACGCCTTTAGAGGCGCTTGTCCCAATATCAATACCCAGATAAAACGCCATAGGTGCCTACTCCCCTCGCGCCGTACGAGCGGCAGCCATAAAACGAACTACCCGCTCAACATCAACCGGGGCATCCAGCTTTCCGTCGCGCTTTAAGCACGTGCCGACAAACGCGCCATCGTAGTGAGCAAATACGTCAGCCACGGTATTTTCGCGACAACCGGTGCCACATACCACAGGCACTTCGCCAACACGCTCGCGGACCTCATCGGCAAGCTCGCCCGAAGCGCCACGACCGGCAGCCGAACCGCCGATGACCATCGCATCCGGTAGGCAATTAAAGAGAAGTGAATCGGCAATGTCCGCAGTCGTGCGGTCGTTGAGATAAACCTCCCCCTCGCTCGTGATGAAGTGAAAAAGCTTGAGGTCGTCCAAGCGCAGCGCCGCCTTGCGACGCATGGTGTGCGCGAAATCTCGGTTAATCAGCCCGAGATCACCGGCCCAGGCACCGCAAAAATTGCAGCGCGTGAACTGCGCATCGACGGCAGCGCACAGCTCGATTGTGGCATCACCATCGTAAATAGCCTCAGCTCCCCAAGGGGTCGACAAATCATGGGACAGAGCCCCGATTACATAGCCCATCGATGCAAGGGTTGAGGGAGAAACGTGCTGCTCATAGGGCATCGAGAGCTCATTGGTAATCAAAATGCCATCGACACCGCCCTGCTGCAACGCTTCGAGATCGCGCTTGGCGGCTTCCACGACCTGCGATACGATTCCACCCGGATAAAACAGTGGATCGCCCGGCAGAGGACGCAGGTGCAGCATTCCGATAACCGGCTTTTCGGTCTTGAACACCGAAGTTAGAAACGACATAACGTGCTCCTTCATAGGGCTATTGCAGGGACGTTACTCCCCCAACACCTCGACGTACACTTTTCGCTTCTGCGGACCGTCAAACTCCGCAAGATAGATGTTCTGGGCACCTCCGCACACGATATGGCCATCTTGGACGGGAAAGAAGCAGCTGTTTCCACAAATCATGCTCTTGATATGCCCACAGGAGTTGTTGCCGGTGGCTCCATAGCTCGGCAGGAAGTGTGCATGCGCATAGGGGGCATCGAGTGGGGCGATGCGATCAAGCGTCTCCATAAGATCCGTCTCCACGCAGGGCAGCCCCTCGTTTACCACGATTCCGCAGGTCGTATGCGACAAAATAATCGCTGCCAAGCCATTCGTCACCGAGCTGCGTTCGACGGCGGCGTGCACGTCTTCGGTAATATCGATGAACTGGTCCGGAGCAGTCGAGAGATAGCTCAATGTCTCGAGCGTCACCATGTTCACTCATCCCCTTCAAGAAAACGCAGGGCATTACCCCAGTAGAGCCTTTCTCGCGCATCATCGCGCATGGACACGGTATCGAGCGCCCGCTTGAGTTTGAACGCACGGAAGCGCGGCGTATTGCTGGCAAACATCACTTGATGCGATAGCGCACGCTCATACCACAGCGGCCCCATATCGACCGTGAAAAGACGCTGCATCATCTCCTCGGGCGAATCGATGTAAGTGATAGAGGTGTCCGTGTAGCAGTTGGGATACTTGAGCAGCATCGCCACGGTCTCGCGCACCCAGGGCCAGCCAAAGTGGGTCAAACTAAAACGCACATTTGGATGCGTTGCGATTGTGTGCTCAAATGCAAGCGGATTACTGCGCGAGAGCTCTGCACCCGGCTCCCAAGACATACCGGCATGGAAAACCACCGGCTTGTTATAGCGCTCGCATAGCTCGTAAAGCGGCTCGGCCACAGCATCATCGGGGGCAAAACCCTGCTTTGCCGGATGCAGGCAAAGCCCCTTTGCCCCCAACTCGGTAAAGGCGCGCTCCAATTCGTCTGCGGCGCCGCTCACCTGCGGATCTACGCTCGCAAATCCCCACAGACGATCGGGATGCGCGGCAACCAGCATGGCAATCTGGTCATTGGTGCCAAAATGCCCTCCGCATGCCGTGGTTACATCGAGCGGCATGAGCACGCTCTTCTGCACATCGCAGACGTCCATCTCGACTTGAAGCTCATCCCAATCCATGGGGCCCATATGCCCCATACCAAATTCTCGTGACCAAAAACCGAATCCATCAGGCTCATCACCCGGCGTACAGATCTCGCTGTAGAGCATGGGCTGAACCAACATGTCGATAACCATTTTGTACTCCTTTCCAGGCATTTGACCCTAGTACGGCTCAAACGAACCAATCACTCGGGACGACAGCTCAGCGCCCGCCTTCATACACGCCGGAATATCAAGGCCATCGATCACGCCCTTGGTAAACCCGGCAATATACGAGTCGCCGGCACCCACGGTATTAACGACCTTCTCCGCCGGTACGACCCCGCACTCATAGAAGCGCTCACCGTCATAGGCAATGCTTCCCTTCTCGCCAAGCGTGGCAACCGCAACGCGCGGTCCCAATCCCTGCACGTGGCGTACCCAGTCTCGTAGCTCCGGAGTGTCCTCTTCAAACGACATGAACGCATAGTCTACGTAAGGAAAATGAGCCTCACATGCATATTCGGGATCCTGGCTGAACACCGAGAAGTCCATAACCACCGTCTTGCCCGCATCATGCCATTCGGGCAGGAGGTCCAAACAATTGCCAAACAGGTCGGTATGAATGATGTCATGTTCCAGGATAAACGCCCGGTCGTCTTCATTCGGTCGATATGTCTCCATTACGCCATCGATTGCCTCGAGATGCACGCGATCGACGCCGTCTTTCAATGCCATGAGCATCACCGAGGTGTCGCCATCCTCCACCCGCAGATGTGAGATATCGAACCCCTCGGCGGCCAGCGCCTCTCTCATCTTGTCTCCGTACTCGTCCTTGCCGACAACCGACACGGCGGATACCGAAACGCCCATTCGTGCAAGATGGATACCCCAGTCAATGCCATTACCAGTCGGATAGAACACGCCGATGTTTTGATAGACGTCCGCACAGCAAAAACCAGCCGCACACGCTTTAATACCCATACTCTTCTCCAATGTTCAAAAGGGGACCCACCACATGGCGAGCCCCCTTTTCGCGTTTCGCTTATTGTTTTGCATCGGCTGTCCAAGGCCTCATAGCCAGACCGCCGTACGCTTTCTTAAGCTATTCGACGATTGGTGCTCCGTGGCCCCAAGAACCTTCCATGCCGCACACGGTCGAAGCAAACCCGGCAGCAAAGTCGAGCGCGCGCTCGATGGCCTCGGCGCCATCCTCACCACGCTTGACGGAATCGAGATAGCACATCAAAAACGAGGTGAGGAACGAGTCGCCCGCCCCCATGGTGTCCTTCATGTCCGTTACCGGTTTAGCCAGCTGGCGGTAATAACGCTCGCCGTCGTAAGCAATGCAGCCCTCGGCGCCCGCCGTAGCCGACACAAAACGCGGACCCAGACCCTTCACCCATGCCAGACGCTCGCGAATCTCGTCCTCGCTCGCGGCATCCGCCGCACTAAAGAAAGCGAAATCGACGTAGGGCGCAATCTGCTCGTAGTACTCGTCGGTGGAGTCATCCGAAAAGTCAAAAGAGACCGTGACGCCCGCAGCCTTCAGCTTGGGCAGCTCGCGCTCGGTAAAGCAATAGTTGCCCGAATGAACCACATCGAACTGCTTCATGTACGCAAGGTCAAAACGATCGAGGACATAGCGCGCATCGCCACGGATACCGCCCTCGTTGGAGCCGAGAAAGACACGGTCACCGTCAACGACGGTCACGCGAGCCGCTCCGTTCTCGCCAATCATCTGCTCGCACTTGTCAAGCTCGATACCCTCATCCTCGAGGCTTGCAATGACATGCTCGGCAGCGGCATCATTGCCAAAAATGCCCATGTATGCGGAGCGTGCGGCACCGCATTTCTTGGCATAAACGGCGAAGTTCACCGCATTGCCGCCGGGATACATGGTGTGGATATGCTCGTAGCGATCGACGACGTTGTCGCCAAATCCGAGCGCGTTAACGTTAAATGCCATGGCCTTTGCTCCTTCTAGTACTCGACAACACCCATATAGCGACGGAAATCGGGATCGTGATCAAACACCTTGCCGCGTGCAGCACGCAGCTCGCAGTTCATGGCGTAGAACAGCACCGGGTCCAGATAGGCACGGACGCTCGCCGGCACGGCTTCCATACCGTACTCCTTGGCATCGAGCACCATCAGCGTATCGGTATGCGTCTTAAGGAACGCCAGGGCGCGCTCGTCCATAGCACGGCACTCGCTGGAGCCCATCTGCAGGAAGTAAAAAACGCCATCCTGAGTAGCCTCGAAGGGGCCGTGGAAGTACTCGGCAGAGTGGATGTAGCTGCAGTGCTGCCACTGCATCTCCATAAGAGAGCAGATAGCGAAACCGTAGGTCTGGCTAAAGTTGGGACCGCTGCCCAGAATGTAGAAGAACTCGTGCTCCTGGCAAAGCTTGGCAAAACGATCGCCCAGCTCGGCATTTACCTTCTCACGTGCCGGGGGAAGAATCTTATCCATCTCGGCGATACCGGCATACATATCGGCAAGATCGGCGTAGCCCTCCTGCTGATCGAGCAGCTCGGCCGCAAGCGACAGCGAAATGCCAGCGGGGACCTCGGCCTGCGGCACGCCCTCGCCCCACGGGTAGACCCACGTGGTCCACTTGCCGGAGTCGATCTTGGATCCAGCGTTGTCGGTCTGGGCGATCACCGTAGCGCCGGCGGCAAGGGCAATCTCGCAGCCCTCGACGACCTCCGGGGTATTGCCACTGTGGCTGCAAGCGATGACCAGGGACTTCTCGCCCAGACGACGCGGACGCATAATGTCGAATTCACGTGCGGTATAGATATACGAAGTGAAGGTGGTTGCCTCGCGCTGCAGAAGCTCGTGAGCCGGGATCAAATCGATCATGGAGCCACCGCAAGCAATCCAGTAGACGCTGTCGAACTTGCCCTTCTCGGCAATTGCCTCTTTGATCAGATCGTGTGCGTTCATATCCAGTTCCTTTCTTATTTGGGCCGCAATCAATGACGTTGGTTGCGTAGCCGATAGTTGTTTTAGTCAATCAGATATTTCTCGAATGCGGCCATGTTCTTGGCATCAGCCGCCGCCGGGTCATCGTAGTAACGGCCGTCCGTGATTTCCTGGCCCAGCATGCCGTCGAAACCATGGACGTTGAGTGTGGCAACGAAGGCGTCCATATCGTGCTTGCCATCGCCCCACACCAGATGGCCATACGGGTCACCGTCGATAAAGTGCATCTCGTGAATTGCCCCATCACCAAAGGCGGCAAACCAGTCCTCGAGCGTCTCGCCCGCAACGCCCATCGCAGTTGTATCAACCATGGGCTGTAAGTACGGGCTCGCGACCTCGTCAATCATGCGCTTCGCATCGGAAACCGTCGTCACAAGGTTGCTCTCCTCGGGACGCAGGCTTTCCATCGTAAGCACCAGACCGTGCTCGCCGGCATACTCCGCCAGAATGGACAAGTGCTCGCGGCTGCGCTTCCAGGCTTCCTCGCGGTCCTCGTCCCAGTCGCCCCAGCCCGAGTTGACGGACATACGGTCGCACCCAAGTACCTCGGCAAGCTCAATGCCGTGTTTAAAGTACGCCAGGCTGCGCTGTTCATGCAGCGGCTTGCGTGCGCAGTACTGCCAAGGATAGACAACATTCTCGGGGCACAGAGTGCGATACCTAAGCCCACGGTCTGCAGCCTTTTTCGCCAGGACCTCAGCCTCAAAGTAACCCGTATGGTCGAGCGTCACATGCGGCTCTGCACACCACAGCTCAATGGACTCAAAGCCCAAGCGCTGCTGAACATCAAGGAAGTAATCGAGCGACCACATGATGTAGTGGATATTCATGCCCGCAATCTGCTCGCGGCGCAGCGTCGGTTTGGATTCAGACATCTTATGCCTCCTTATTTCGGTCGAACACGATTTGTCCGTCCGACATCGTCATGTCAACCGCAAGATCACGTGCGTCGCGATAATCGAGGTCGAACACATCCCGATCGAGCACGCAGATATCGGCAAGCTTGCCAACCTCAAGCGTACCCAGCTCGTCTTCGCGCATCAGGTCGTACGCGCCCCCGGCAGTCCAAGCGCACAAGAGCTCGACAAGCGTCAGCGTGTTGACCTCATTCACGGGCAGTCCGTCGTCGAAGTATCCGCCGCACGCACTGTAGATTGACTCGCCCAAGCTCGGAATCAACAGCGGCAAATCCGTGCCACAGCACACTGTGCATCCGGAATCTTCCATGCCGCGGCGATTCCAGCTGTGCAAAAGTCGCGTCTCGCCAATTTGTCGACGCATCATCGACAGGCAATCCTCGCGCCGGTCCAGCGTCAGAATCTGCGGATAGACCTCGCAAATTCCACCTAACTTGCCAAACTCGACAAGATCGGTCGGGTCAGAGTTCTCGAGATCGGTAATCGCATGGCGGCGAAGCATCCGTCCATGCTCGTCTCGAGGCAGCGAGGCATAGAGCGTCACGGTGCGACGAACGGCGCCATCGCCCTGGCAATGCAAGGAATATCGGAAGCCGTCAGCATCAATTGCACGCAGCTCGCTTTCAATCAGATCCCACTCTGGCTCCTCGACGACCGTCTTGCCGGCAGCGCCCGCATCGGCCGTATCCTCATAGGGGTCAATCATCTCGGCAAGCCCCGCCCATACGCCGCGATCGGTCATACGGTTGAAGCCAGAAAAACGAACGAACGGTCCCCGGAAGCGCTCTCGTGCCTCGCGAGCATATGCCAGATTTGCACCAGCGCCCACCGGCTGCGACATCATAGAGACGCGAACCGTCAGCTCACCAGATTCCTCACGGCGAGCCATTTCGTCGGCAAAGCCGTAGTAGTCATCAAACGCCATCTCCTTGATGGCGGTAACGCCGCGCTCGTTAAGCATGCTCATGTAGTTCGAATACCCCGCGCGCACCTCGGGCAACGCGAGGAAATCGCTCATCATGCGCCAGATCTTCTCGGCATAGCACGCCTGCGGTGTAAAACCGTATCGCGCACTGGCGGCAGCATTGAGAACGCAGGTCTCCGCGCCCGGTGTAAAGCAGACGACAGGGATATCACCAAAAAACTCGTCAAACACAGCTGCCGTATTTGCGTTCTCGGCATCCGATGCCAACGTTTCGGATAGGTTGTGGCCAAAAGCCGCCGCGCAATCCGGATGATCTTCTTTCCATGCACGCAAGAGCGACACGGCCTCTTTGGCATCATCGATGCCGGACAGATCAGACCCCAACGTCCGCAGCGCCCAGCCTGTATAGAAGGTATGTACATCGATCAGACCAGGCATGACGGTGCGGTCGCCCAGATCAACTACCTCGTCCGCCTGGGTCAAATACGAAGCCACCTCACACTTGGTGCCAACCGCCTCAATTCGATTGCCACGGACCGCTACGAAACCTTCAAACGGCAGGTCCCCCGTACCGGTAAAGACGCTCTTAGACGTCAGGACCGTCAAACGATCAGACATCACAACCACCTACACCGGAAGCATGCCAGAAATTGCCGTTACGATCAGGCCAAACACGACCATGAAGATGAAGAACTTCCAAATGGTCTTCCACCATTGGCCAAACGAAATCTTAGCCACGGCAAGGCCGGCGACCGTCATACCCGCCACGGGGCTGATGGTGTTGATGGTCTGGTTGGCAAACTGGAGCGCGGTGACGGCCGCCTCGGGATTGAGGCCCATGAGCTCGGTCAGGGGGCCCATAACGGGCATGGTGAGCGCCGCCAGGCCAGAACTCGAGGGAACCAGCAAAGAGAGCAGGCCAAGGACGACATACATAAACGTGGTGTAGACGGCGGCGGGTGCACCGGCGAGCGCGGTAGCGAGCGCCTGGAGGATGGTGTCGATGATCATGCCGCCCTCGGCGATGACCAGAATACCGCGAGCGATACCGATAACGACGGCAGCGTACGCAAAGTCGGCGAGACCCTTAACGAACTCCTCTGCGATCGTCTGCTGGTCAAGGCCGCCCAGGATACCGGCAAGCAAGCCCATGCCAAGGAACACGGCGGAAATCTGATTCATGTACCAGCCCTGGGTAACAAGACCCCAGACGATAATGCCCATACCGCAAGCAAAATCGATAAGCACGAGCTTCTGACGGATAGTGAACTCTTCCTCGATGGAGGCATCGGTCACGGAAAACTCAATACGCTTGAGCTTATCGTCCTCGTACACAATGGACGACTCGGGGTTTTTCTTGACGCGCATGGCGTAGCGCATGGCCCATGCGATACCGACGGCAGTGAAGATGACCCAAGAAACGGCACGCAGCCACAGTTGCGGATTACCCTCGATGCCAATGATGCCTTGGGCGATCAAAACATTAAACGGGTCGATGGTCGAAGCACAATATCCCAGGTTAGGACCAAGGAAGCAGATGATAAACGCCGTCATCGAGTCATACCCGATACCCATCATGATGGGAATGAAGATGGCATAGAACGGTAGGGCTTCCTCAGACATACCAAACGTAGTGCCGCAAATGGACAGCAGCGTCATCGTGATGGGAATGATGAGGATGTCCTTGTTCTTGAGCTTTTTAATCACACGGCTCATGCCGGCATTCAAAGCGTTGGTCTTGGTGATGATTGCGAACGATCCGCCAATCAATAAGACGAACGCAACGACATCGGCAGCCTCCTGGATGCCCTTGGTGGGCGCTTGCAGGACCGCGAAGATATCTTGACCCAGATTGATGGTCTCGCCGGTCTCGGAATCGGTGTAGTTCTTATCGACCTGTTCATAGGTTCCAGCAACGGCGACTTCACGCTCGCCCGCCGCTGTCGAAATTGTCTTGCGCTGATACTGACCAGAGGGAACGATCCAAGTCAGGACCGCAAAGACAACGATCAGCAAGAACATGATCGTATAGACATGCGGTAATTTGAACTTAAAACGTCTGTTTGTCTTCTTCGCCTTCGTATCTGACATAGATACCTCCAAAGAACTCGAGACTGCATCGCATCTCGCTTCAACGCTTGCACAAGGCAAACGTTCTATGACGTTCTATAGATTACCAGCAGCTTTTCTCGTCATCAAGATAATTTCAAACTGATTGCCGCAACGCGGTTGAACGGTTGCGTTTGCGCCGTGAACGGTATGGAAACGCCCGGTGAGATGATCCACCGGGCGTCTCCATTCGCAATGTCCTAGATGTCAAAAACGTAGCGAGACCCAACGATCCGCTGACGACCGATGATAAACGGCCGCCGCTGCTCATCAAAGAAGAAGGCTTCCATATAAAACAAGGGTTCGCCAACGGGAACCGCCAGCAACCGAGCGACCTCGGGCGATGCGCACGCGATCTCGAGCGTGCACGGGTCGGTAAACGCAGGCGTCCGCCCCGTCCGGTTGCGCACGAACTCAAAAATGGATTGGTTAGATAGAGGCGCCGTTGATAGATAGGCGTTGTCCTCGTAAACGTATATGTTGTTCTCAAGCATGACAGGGACGCCATCGGCAGTACGCACGCGCTCAACGCAAATCAAGTCAGTTCCAACGGGAACACCAAAGAACTGTGCTTCGGTGGAATCCGCCGGCAGTATCTTTCTCGAAATGACACACGCCCCCGGTTCCATTCCGTTAGCGCGGCATGCGTCCGAAAAACTCTGGACGTCATCCTTCTGGCGAATCTTGCGCTTGAGCTTGGGGGCATTGACAAACGTGCCTTTCCCCTGTCGCTTCGTTAGATAGCCCTGTTGGACGAGCTCCTCAATAGCGCGTCGCACGGTAACGCGGCCAACTTTATAGCTCTCAGCCAATTCGAATTCGTTGGGTATCCGCGCACCTGCCTTGTAGGCACCGGAGTTGATTTCGTTTTTAATGATATCAATGACCTGTTGGTACAGCGGTATCGCTGCTTTACCGTCAGTTAGCCCTTCAGTCGGTGGCATATACCCTCTCCCAGCGCAATTACGTCTAAAACGGGCTTAAGGGCATTCAACAAGTCCTTAAGCCCGCATTAGCTTAAAGTATGCTAGGTGTCGCACCAAAATGTCGGGTATTTACTCATCGGACCCGAAAAACGCGCAACTAACGCGCTCTTACGCGAGTTCCAGCAGGTCCGGCAGCTGATCGATAATCTTATCCGCGGCGTCCTGACTAAAGCCAAAGCGCTCCTCGCGCTTGGCGATGACTGTCAGACCGGCGCGCTTGCCGGCAGTGATGCCAGGCACCGAATCCTCAACGCAGCAGCAGCGATTCGCGGGCAGCCCCAGCAGGTCCAGCGCATGCAGGTAGATGTCGGGCTCGGGCTTACTCTCCTTAAACTGCTCGCCGCTCACCACATACTCAAAGGCATCCGACAGCCCGCACGCGTTGAGCACTTCCTCGATGCTATCCATGGGAGACGAGCTGGCAAGCGCCACGCGAACGCCACGGCGCGGCAGCTCTCGAATCGTATCCACAGCGCCTGGGTTAATCAAAGCCTGATAGTCGCGCGGACGCTTATGCGCCCACTCGTCCCAACGGGCCAACGCTTCCTCGCCAGTGAAATGCCCCTTACCGGCGCGCTCAAACCAATCGACCAGCATATGCAGGAAGAACTGATGCGAGGTACCGACTTGCCCATTCAACTCCTCTTGAGTCAGGTTAAGCCCAAGCTCCTTGGCAAACGCGGCAGTCTCGCCCAGGTAGTAATACTCGGTATCGACAATGACACCGTCCATGTCAAAGATAACGGCGTCGAACGGAAATGCGGACACGGCACCCTCCCTAACAAAAGGGCGCCCGCAAGCAGGCGCCCAAACCATGCATTAATCGGCGATTCTAACCCAGCAGCTTATCCAGCGCCACTGCAATACCGTCTTCGTTGTTATTGGCGGTTACCATCTGGGCAACTGCCTTAACCTCATCGACGGCGTTGCCCATGGCAACACCGGTGCCGGCCCACTCAATCATGGACTTGTCGTTCTGGCCGTCGCCAAACGAGACGACCTCGCTGGCATCGATACCGAGCTTGGGCAGGGCACCCTCGAGCGCACGGGCTTTGTCGATACCGGGCGCCGTGTACTCAAAGTACCAGTCGGCCGTAAACATGCCCGAAAGCGTCTGGGTAAAGGGCGCATACATCTCCTCGTAATGCGCCTGCAGGTAGGTCGGATCACCCGCCGTCAGCAGCTTGTCCACGGGATAAGTGTCCACGACCTCATGCAAGCTCTCGACCTCGCGAATCTTAAGATCGCACGCATCGCGCTCATACTTGACGATATTCTTCTGCAAGCCGTCAGGCAGCGTGATCATGCAATGGTACGAGTCCTCGACGTGCAAATCGCGACCGAGCGAAATCATAGGGATCACGTCGAAATTGCGCAGATGATCAATCAGACGGTGCAGCTCGTCAGCCGGCATGGCCTGGTCAAAAAGGACCTCATCGGTCTGAGCGTCGACCACATGCGCGCCATTAAAGGCAACTAGCAGACCGTCATGGTTTTGAAGGTCGAGCTCCTGCGCCAAGGCGTGCAACCCCCATGCGGGACGGCCCGAAGCCAAGATGAGCTTAATGCCCGACTCCTGCGTCGCGAGCAGCTTCTCGCGCGTACGCGGGCTGATGACCTTTTGATCGTTGGTGAGCGTACCGTCGATATCCATTGCGATGGCTTTGATTGCCATATATGCCTCCCTGTCATTGAACAACCTTGTCTGAGCCATCATACAGAACACCCACGGCGGCGCTGTTTGCAACGGGAAAAATGTCATATTGTCCCAAACATGAACGGCGCGCCTTCGACGATTGCGATGCCCGTCGAGGCGCCTCCCGATACATTCCATCCTATCCAAATAGCAAGGGGCCCGTATCCCAACGGATACGGGCCCCTTTCAGCCATAAGCCAACTCAGCCGTAAAGACTACTTGCGATGAGCGCGATAGAACTCGATGAGCGCCTGGGTCGAAGCGTCCTGCTCGGCCTTGGCGGCGTCGTCGTGGAAGGCCGGGGTGATCTGCTTGGCAAGCTGCTTGCCCAGCTCGACGCCCCACTGGTCGTAGGAGTCGATGCCCCAGACCGTGCCCTCGACAAACGTGATGTGCTCGTACAGGGCGATGAGCTCGCCGAGTGCGAACGGGGTCAGCGTGTCGCCGAAGATCGAGGTCGTCGGACGGTTGCCCTCAAAGCAGCGGGCCGGGACGATCTGCTCGGGCGTGCCCTCGGCACGAACCTCGTCGGCCGTCTTACCAAAGGCGAGCGCCTTGGTCTGGGCCAGGAAGTTGCCCAGGAACAGCTCGTGGACGTCCTGGCCGCTGTCGGTTGCGGGGTTGGCAGTGTTGGCGAAAGCGATAAAGTCGGCCGGGACCACCACGGTGCCCTGGTGCAGCAGCTGGTAGAAGGCGTGCTGACCGTTGGTACCGGGCTCGCCCCAGAAGATCTCACCGGTATCGGAGGTCACAGCGCTGCCGTCCCAGCGGACGTGCTTGCCGTTGGACTCCATGGTGAGCTGTTGCAGGTAGGCCGGGAAGCGGTGCAGATACTGGCAGTACGGCAGCACGGCGTGGCTCTTGGAACCGAAGAAGTTGACGTACCAGACGTTGAGCAGGCCCATCAGCGCGACGGCGTTGTTCTCGAGCGGGGTGTTGCAGAAGTACTCGTCGATGGCGTGGAAGCCCTCAAGGAACTGCTGGAAGCGCTCGGGGCCGAGCACGACGATCAGCGACAGGCCCACGGCGGAGTCGACAGAGTAGCGGCCGCCGACCCAGTTCCAGAAACCAAAAGCGTTGGCGGGGTCGATGCCGAAGGCCTCGACCTTCTCGAGTGCGGTGGAAACGGCGACAAAGTGCTTGGCCACGGCCTCGGCGTTCTGCTCATCGGAGCCGTCGATGGCACCCTGAGCCTTGAGCTGCTCGAGCATCCAGGTCTTGACCTCACGAGCGTTGGTGAGGGTCTCGAGCGTGGTGAAAGTCTTGGAGACGATAATCACGAGCGTGGTCTCGGGATCGAGGCCCTTGAGCTTCTCTGCCTGATCGTTGGGGTCGATGTTGGAGATGTAGCGGCAGTCAATACCGGCGTCGGCGTAGGGACGCAGGGCCTCGTAGGCCATGACCGGGCCCAGATCGGAGCCGCCGATGCCGATGGACACCAGGTGCTCGATCTTTTTGCCGGTAACACCCTTCCACTCACCGGAGCGCACGCGCTCGGCGAAGGCATACATGCGGTCGAGAACCTCGTGCACGTCGGCGACGACGTCCTGGCCGTCGACGATGAGCTGGCCCTTCTCGCTTGCCGGGCGGCGCAGCGCGGTGTGCAGGACGGCGCGGTCCTCGGTGGTGTTGATGTGCTCGCCGGAGAACATGGCGTCGCGGCGCTCCTCGAGCTTCACCTCGCGGGCAAGATCGCACAGCAGCTTGACGGTCTCATCAGTCACCAGGTTCTTGGACAGGTCGAAGTGCAGGTCACCGGCGTCAAAGCTCAGCTTGTTCACGCGCTCGGCATCGGCGGCGAACCAGGCCTTGAGGTCGATACCCTCGGCCTCGAGCTTCTCCTGATGGGCCTCGAGCGCCTTCCAAGCGGCAGTCGACGTAGCATCGATAGGTGCGGCAACAGTTGCCATAGAGTCCTCCTCAGCATACGGGCGCACGCCTCCATGCGCCCGGACATTCAGATGCCACTATTCTAGCGCAGGTCAAGACTATAATCAGCGAGCGTTGCCAATCGGCCCCCAAACGGCAACCGACCAAAAAGGGACAGGTTTAATTTGGCAGGTCAAACGCTTTACCAATCAAAAATAACCTATCCCTTTATGCCAAATATTAGGCCGCGGCGCAGACGCTACCGAGCAACTCACGCAGAGGAGACCCGATGCCCTCCAGCAGCTCGGGCGCGATGATGGCAAAAACGGGAACCTCGCCGGCGCCCACGACGACAGGCACCTTGCCCTCCGAGACAATGCATCCATAAGGGACAAAGCCGTCTTCGCCGGCATCGAGCGCCGCCATGCGACGCGCGAGCTCGCGCGCAAAGCTGGCAGTATCGGCATCGCCAATCGCCAGGACAAAGTCCACGCCTTCGTCGGTCGCCAGGGCCACGGCTTCGTCGATCAGCTCGTCTCCCCCGGCACCCTCAACCGAGCCGCAGCGGAAAAGTACACGCTCGAGTAGGGCTCGATCAAGCGAGCCAAGTGCCGCCGAGACAAGTTCATCGCGCGTATGCTTGTCGCCGCCCAACACGACCAGCGCCTTGGTGCCGCCATAGTGGGCAACCAATCGTCCGCACCAGCGAGCCACGTCTCCATCCGCAACAAGGCGCGTCGGCATACCAAACCCATAGTTGACCATCATTCCCACAACCCTTCCGTGCATGTAGGCCGTATCGATCGTTAGGCTCATGCTACGAAGGGAGCTTTTCCGAGCTGTTTCGCGCTCTTTAGGGCTGCGTTAAAACCCAATTCATAACCGACCAAAACAAACCTGTCCCTTTTCGGCAGGTTTTGACGATGTCTGGGCGAGCGGGTATTATCGAACAGGTATTCGATAAGAACATGTGTTTGATGGGAGGGCACGGGTGGAGCACGGGCAACATACCTATATCTGCATCGACCTTAAGACGTTCTACGCCAGTGTCGAGTGCGTCGACCGCGGGCTCGACCCACTCACGACATGCCTGGTCGTTGCCGACGAATCGCGCGGGCGCACGACCATCTGCCTCGCCATCACGCAGGCTATGAAAGACCTCGGCATCCACAACCGCTGCCGTCTGTTCGAGATTCCCGATGGCATCGACTACATCAAGGCCGTACCGCGCATGCAGCACTACATGGAGGTGTCGGCGCAAATCTACGGTATCTACCTGGAATACGTCAGTCCGCAAGACATTCACGTCTACTCAATTGACGAGTGCTTTATCGACGTGACACCCTATCTGGACCTCTATCACACCGATGCGGAAGACTTCGCCTGCATGCTGCGCGACGAGGTCCTCGCGCGCACCGGCATCACGGCGACGGTCGGCATCGGCCCCAACCTATTCCAGGCCAAGGTAGCACTCGATATCACCGCCAAGCACGTGCCCAGTCGCATCGGCAAACTCGACGACGAGACCTTTCGCAAGGAGATCTGGCCCCATCGCCCCATCGCCGACATCTGGGGCATCGGCCCCGGCGTGGCGGCCCGTCTCGAAAAGTACGGCGTCTACGACCTGATGGGCGTCGCCGCGCTCGACGAAAACCTGCTTTACGATGAGCTCGGCGTCAATGCCGAGTATCTGATCGACCACGCCTTCGGGCGTGAGCCGACAACCATCGCCGATATCCAAGCCTATCGCCCGCAAGCGACCTCGACCACCACAGGGCAGGTGCTCTCGAAGGGCTATGCCTACGAGCAGGCCTACACCGTCTTGCGTGAAATGGTCGATGCCGCCGTACTGGACTTGGTCGATAAGCACGTGGTCTGCGACAGCATCTCGCTCTTTGTGGGCTACGCAAGCGAGCGCGCCGACATACGCCGCCTCGACGCCAGCGGCACGGCGCAGTATATAGACGGCTGCGGACACCTGCGCTCGAGCACGTCGAGTATCGAACCCACCGCAACCGCCGGTCCCGAGCTCGCGCCCCGTGCACCCAAGCCCGTCCAGCGCGATGACGAACGGCGCCGTCTGGTGCGCGAGGCGCAGGCAATCGATGGCATCTTTGTGGGCGAACACGGCGGCAAACCGCGCGGTGGCTATGCTGCCCTCTTTGCGCACTCCAACGCCTCGCGCAAGCTGCCCGAGCGCACCAATTCGTTTAAGAAGATCATGGGCTATTTCGATGACCTTTGGGCACAAACGGTCGATCCCAAACGACCGGTCAAGCGCATCAACCTGGGATTTGGCAACCTCATGCCGGAGGAGTTTGCCACCATCGATCTATTTAGCGATGTCGAGGCCGATGAGCGCGAGCGCGAGCTGGCCCGTGCCGTCCTGGCCGTAAAGGGCAAATACGGCAAAAACGCGCTCGTCAAGGGGCTGAGCTTTACCGCCGGCGCCACCGCACGCGAACGCAACGATCAGGTCGGAGGACACCGTGCCTAAACCAAAGCAACCCATGCGCCCGCCCACCGCCTTCGAACGCCTGGCCGACCCTGAGGGAAGACGCCGCGCCGCCGACCCCAACCTCACGGCCAACGGCGCCGTTCGCGCCGGACGCGCCGCGCAGTTTATGCCCTTCGCCGCCCTCACGGGGTACTACGAGCTCGTACGTAAGCAAGAAATCACCATCGAGCCCAAGTGTGAGCTCACGGAAGAAAAAGCCCTCGAGCTTTCGAAAAAGCTCGAGGGCCTCAAGCGCGGAGACCTGCTCCGCGTGACCTATTACGATACGTACGGCTATCGCTCCCGCACCGGCATCCTCGACGAGGCACTCCCTGCCTTCAAGCTCCTCAAGCTCAAAGACATCGCCATCGATTTCGATGACATTCTAGACATCAAACTGCGCGGACGAGCCTAGACAAGGAAATGCATCCAAGGCGGCGCTTACAGCGTCATGACGTAGTAACCCGCGTCCTTCACGGCCGCCACGAGAGCACCGCGATCGATCGGCTGCTTAGAGCGCACGCGTGCCGTGTGGTCCGCATACGTCACCGTTGCCCACACGCCATCCAGTGCATTGAGGGCATTGGCCACATTCTGAGCGCAGCCATCGCAGCTCATACCGCCGATGAGCAGCTCGTCGCTATAGGGGTAGTGGGACAGATCGGTATCCGCAACCACTACCTTCTTGGCCTTCTTACCGCTCGCGCCATCGCTGCAACAACTCTTCCCGTGTGTCGAAGCGGCAATGCGACGCAGTCCAAAAAACATGCCGACGGCAATGACGGCCAGCACGATGAGATTCGCAGGGTTGAGCAAGTCACTCATGCGTTCCCCTTTCAAGTAGCCCTATCTAGATACCCCCATGGGGTGTCCCCATCTTAACCCAAAACCATGTCCGTTCGATCAATTAGTTTCCCTTTTCTTACTTTTTAGTTGACCTAGGCTTACTTTCGTGTATAAGTTTTCCTAGGTTAACAAGTGAGGACTCGAAAGGAGCGACGTGACTCGGACCATTGATATCCCGACGTTTCAGGCGGCACTCGTGCGCAACTGCTCCCCCACGCTCGCGGGCATCAAGCCCGCTTCGCTCTTTACCTATCCCGGCGTCTACGCCCGTCAAGATGGCTCGAGCGCAACCGCGGCAATCGAAGATCGTCGAACGCGTCTGCTCAACGTTATCGCTCAGTGCAATCACGAGCTCGATCCGCTCGGCATCCACTTGAGCGTTTTGGTCTGGCGACCTTGTGGGGCGCTCGTCTACGCATACTGCCCCGCGGACCTCATGCACTACCTATCCGACCCCCGAGCCGCAAGCGCGCTCGCCGCCGAAGGCTACGATATCCGCGACCTGCTCTCATCCCTCGTGCATCTCGCCGCGCGTATCACGCAGGCCAGCAGCAATGCCGCAGAAAGCGCTTATGGCGACAGCCTTTGCGCACTCGCCCAAGATAGGCCTTGCGATAAGGGTTGCACCTGCGAGTTCCCCCACGAAATTGGCTATTTTTTGGGCTATCCCTACGAAGATGTCCATCAGTTTATCGTCCAGCACGGCGAAAACTATAAGGTCTTTGGCGCCTGGAAGGTATACACAAACGTTGAGCAGGCGCTCACGACCTTCGATTCCTATCGCGCATGCACGCAATACCTTACCTACATCTATCAACAGGGCTGCACCCTGGGACAACTTGTCCAGGCAACCCGATAGAGCATACAAAACGCGGCCACACGCCGCACAACCGAAAGGAAAACATATGAGCAAGATCGCCGTCGTCTACTGGAGCGGCACGGGCAACACCGAGGCCATGGCAAACCTCGTCGCCGAAGGCGCCACGTCCGTGGGCGCCGAGACTGAGGTCATCCCCTGCGCCGACTTCTCTGCCGACAAGGCCGCCGAATATGATGCCTTCGCCTTCGGCTGCCCAGCCATGGGCTCCGAGGAACTCGAGTACGATGAGTTCCAGCCGATGTGGGATGAGGTCAAGGAGACTCTCGGCGACAAGAAGGTCGTCCTCTTTGGCTCCTATTCGTGGGCCGAGGGCGAGTGGATGGACAACTGGAAGGCCGACGCCGACGAGGCCGGCGTCAACGTCGTGGACTCCACCATCTGCTACGACGCGCCCGACGACGAGGGCGAGACCGCTTGCAAGGCCCTCGGAGCCGAGCTCGCGTAACGAACCCAGGGCCTCCAAGAGAGCCTGCATCAAAGCGCATCCCCATCCCTACAAAAGAGCGGGGCTGGATTCAAGTCCAGCCCCGCTCTTTTGTAACGGCAGTTACATCAACCGGCTACGAGATATTGCCCAAGAACGCCTTGGTGCGCTCGCTCTTGGGGTGGTCGAAGACCTCGCTCGGCGTACCCTCTTCCACAATGACGCCGCCGTCCATAAAGACGACGCGGTCGGCGACATCGCGGGCAAAGCCCATCTCGTGCGTCACGACGATCATGGTCATACCGTCGTGCGCCAGGTCGCGCATGACGCCCAGGACGTCGCGCACGAGCTCAGGGTCGAGCGCCGAGGTGGCCTCGTCAAAGAGCATGACGTGCGGGTTCATCGACAGGGCGCGGGCGATGGCAACGCGCTGTTGCTGGCCGCCCGAGAGCTGGCTCGGCATAAAGTCGATACGCTCGGCAAGACCGACCTTGGTCAGCTCCTCGACGGCAATCTTCTCGGCCTCTTCCTTGCTGCGCTTGAGCACCTTCTGCTGCGCGAGCATGACGTTCTTTTTGACTGAGAGGTGCGGGAACAAATTGAACTGCTGGAACACCATACCCAGATGCGTGCGCACCTTGTTAAGGTCGACGCCCTTGGCGCACACGTCCACACCCTCGACGATAATCGAGCCGCTCGTGGGATGCTCCAGACGATTGATGCAGCGAAGCATCGTCGACTTGCCCGAGCCCGAGGGGCCCAAGACCACAACGACCTCACCCTTGTGCACATCCAGATCGATATCGCGCAGGACCACGTTGTCGCCAAAGGCCTTCTGGAGGTTCTTGATGCTGACGACGACCTCGTTCGAGTTATTGGTTTCGCTCATGATAGGACCTCCTTACAGACCGGCGATGTGATCGGCGGGCGTCGCGACAACCTGTCCGGCGCTCTTGGCGGGACGCTTCTTCTTGGTCTCGGCCGTGCCCAAAAGCCTCGCCTCAAGACCACTCACCAAGCGAGCGAGCGGCAGGGTGATGACCAGATAGAACAGGGCGGCAACCACGTACGGTGTAATGGAGCCCGTCGTGGCCACGATGGTACGGGCGTTCATGACGATCTCGACCACACCCACGGCGGCAAGCAGCGACGTATCCTTGTAAAGCAAGATAAACTCGCTGGTCAGCGTAGGCAAAACATTGCGGAACGTCTGCGGAATCATGACATAGAGCAGCGTCTGGAACGCGTTCATGCCCAGCGAACGCGCAGCCTCGTTTTGGCCCTTGGGGATCGATTGAATACCGGCACGGAAGATCTCGCATAGGTACGCAGACGAGTTCATGGCCATGACGATAACGCCCAAGACATAGTCGTCCACCTTGACGCCGGCCAACGGCAGACCGAAGAACGCGATATAGATCTGCAGGAACGCCGGCGTACCGCGGATGATATTCACATAGATGCCGGCAAGGCAACGCAGGATGCGCGACTTGGAGATGCGCATGAGCGACAAGGCAAAGCCAAAGGGAATTGCCAGCGGAAACGCCACAAGCACGATCGAAAGCGACATAAGGAAGCCCTTGAAGACGATCGGCAGGCTCTGGACCAAAATGACCGGGTTTAAGAACAGGCGCAGGAACATATTGGAGTTCCAAGCCTCGACCCACGGCTGCTCCTTAAGATCGGCCAAGAAGTTATCGAAGGCCGTCACGCCCTTGATCTCCACCGACGGAATCTTGGAGATCTTCTTGGTCGACCCGTCAGCGAGCGTACAGGTGCCGCTAAAGGCCTCATCGCCGCCCTCGACGGGGAAGCTCACGCCGTAAACCTCGACACGGAAAAAGCCGCCGGCAGGCGCCGTCTCGCCAAAATCAATCTTGAGCGTCTGGCCGTCAGCCTTGCACGTGGGCTTCATGGGCGTACGATCCATGAGGTCCTCGCCCGAGAGCATCGTCAATCGCGTGTCATCGGTACCAAACGTCGTGCCGTCGACAAACGTCAGCGAAAGACCGCTCAGCTCCTCATCGGCATCGGCCTGGACCTCCCAGGTAATGCGCGTCTCGGTACCGCCGACCACAGCGCTGCCCGAACCGGTGTTGGGTCGAGCGGTAATCTTTGCGGTCTCAAGCGCCTGGGCGGTCGTGGGCGCATATGTCCCCACACACACCAGCGCGAGCGCCACGGCCATGACGCAGACTAGCTTTTGGAGCAAGGCGGGCAGTGGAAAACGCTGCTCCGCAGCCCCTTTGTTCAGTCGAGACAAGGTGGCTCCTATCGTAGAAGTTGTCGGCAAAACGAGACGGAAATGCTCTCCGTCAAGAGAAGCGCAAAGGCCCTCTCCGCCAAAGCGGAAAGGGCCCGCGAGCAATCAAGTAGCTATTTTACTTGATGTTGTACTTAGCCATGAGGGCGTCAACGGTACCGTCATCGGTCAGGTCCTTGATGGCCTGGTTGATGTCGTCCTTGAGCTTGGTGTTGCCCTGGTTGATGGCGATGGCGTACTCCTCGCCGGTGCTGATCTGCTTGATGGTCTGGCAGGTGTTGAACTGCTCGGCGGTCAGCTGGCTGGCAACGGAGCGGTTGGTGACTACGGCGTCGCCCTTATCGGACTGCAGGGCGCTGAAGCACTCGGTGGCGTCCTTGTAGGGGACAATCTTGGCCTTGGGGAAGTTCTCCTGGGCAAAGGACTCGGCGGTCGAGCCAGACTGGACGATGATGGTAGCATCGGCGTTGTTGAGCTTCTCGCTGTAGTTGTCGGCCGTGATGTCGGTGTTATCGACCTTGGTCACGATAGCCTGATCGTCCATGTAGTAGGAATCAGAGAAAGTGACTTCCTTCTCACGCTCGGGCGTGTCGGTGATAGCCGCAATGGAAACGTCATACTTGGCGCCCGAAGCGACACCCGGAACCAGCGTGTCAAAGTCATTGTTGACATACTCGACATCCAGGCCCAGCTTGTCGCCGATGGCCTTGATGAGCTCAAGGTCAAAGCCCTGATAATCGCCGTTGTCATCCTTGTACTCAAACGGAGCGTACTCGGCAGAGGTGCCGACGGTGAGCGTACCATCCTTGACGAGCGCGTACTCCTTGGAGCCGTCGACCTTCTCGACCTTAGCGTCGTCAGAGCTGCTGGAACCGGCATCAGAACCAGAGGTGGCGTTGGACGAGCCGCAGCCCGTCAGTGCGAGGGCGAGCGCCATGGCACCCGTGGCGGCAAATGCGCCAAGCTTCTTGAGCTTCATAATCAGTCTCCTTCCGGTGACCTCGTTTGATTCAGAGGTCTGCAAAAACTGAGGGTTATTATGCACCCGCTTGGAAGAATCTGCAATTAGAAAACTGATTGAAACAAACCCATAACGTGAATGTAGCACTCCAGTTTATGGCAGCCTTTACTGCTGCAATGACCTTAACAGTTTGATTTCAGCCGCATAACCTGCAAGTTCGTTCGGAGTCTCCAAAATAAACGGCAGCGAACGCAAACGGCCATTCGATACAATATTCTGTATAACCTGCATACCGCCACCAAATTCCTCGCTGCCAAGGTATCCCTTGCCGATGCACTCGTGACGATCTTTATGGGCGCCACAAGGGTTCTTCGAATCGTTGATGTGTACGGCATGCAAGCGATCGATACCCACCACGCGGTCGAACTCGTCGAGTACGCCGTCCAGATCATGGATGATGTCGTAGCCGGCATCGCTCACATGGCAGGTGTCCAAACAAACGCCCAGCTTATCGGACAGCTCTGGGCACTTGGCGGCAACGCCCTCGATAATGCACGCCAGTTCTTCAAAGCTACGGCCCACCTCGGTGCCCTTGCCCGCCATGGTCTCGAGCAATACCGTCGTCTGCTGTCCCTCAAACATCACCTGGCACAGCGTGTCGACAATCATCTGAATGCCGGCGTCTGCCCCCTGTCCCACATGCGCACCGGGGTGAAAATTGTAGTAGTTGCCGGGCAGCGCTTCCATGCGCCGCAGGTCCTCCGCCATGGCCTCCAAGGCAAACTCGCGCGCCCGCTCCTTAGCGGAGCAAGGGTTATAGGTATACGGGGCATGCGCCACCAGCGGTCCAAAGTCGTTTTGCGCCATAAGCTCGCGCAGAGCCGCCACGTCATCCATGTCAAGGTCTTTTGCCTTGCCACCGCGCGGGTTGCGCGTAAAGAACGCAAAGGTATTGGCACCAATGGACAACGCCGTCTCCCCCATTGCCCGATAGCCCTTCGTCGTCGAAAGATGACACCCGATCGTCAGCATCTCCAGCTCCCCCTCATCAGTTGCGGTGAAATACGGTCTATTGGTGCCTTATTTTGGCGCAAACAGACCGTATTCCACCGCAAGATATAAAAGGGGCATCAGGGGCACGGTCCGCCGAGCCCCCCCTTGAGCAGCAGCACCGCAGCCTAGAGCGCCAAGCAAATCGCATCGATGATCTGCGCGCAGCGCTGTGTGGCGGCAAGGGGCATGACGGGACTCTCGAGTTTCCCCGCCCGGATGAGCTGAGTCGCATGCGAAGCTTCGCCGTAAAAATCATCGACCTCAAATGGGGCGTCGATTTCGAGCACTCGACCGTCGGAGTACTTCACATGGGCGAGCTCGGGGCGATGGAGGCGCTCGATTTCCAACGAACCCCGTTCGCAGGCAATCGTTAAGCGGCTTTCATATGCTGCTTTGCCGTCGCACACCATATGAATGGGTATACCGCCGACACTCATATGAATCTCATCGGCCCAATCCACGCGGCCGCCCGATACGTCACGCCAGCGAACTTCACGAGACGAAGCATCGCACGCACCCGCAAGCAAATCCTCAAACCACCCGGCCGCATAGCAGCCCATGTCATATAGACAGCCGCCCTGCAACGGATCGAGCAGATAACTCGAAGGGAACTCACCATAATCGAGTTTTTGCACGCTTTCGATCGAGACGATACAGCCGAGCTCGCCCGACGCAAGCAAGTCCTCCACGCGAGTGCGCATCGGGCAAAACCGATTCTTCATCGCCTCCATAAACAGCACGCCGCACTCGCGAGAGGCGGAGGCAATCGAGAGAGCCTCTTCCTCACTCAAAACGGCCGGCTTTTCGCACAGCACGGCCTTTCCGGCGCGCAGCGCGCGACAGGCCCAACGCGTATGCATACCATGCGGAAGAGCCAAGTAGATTGCGTCGACATCGGGGTCGGCAATCAGCGCATCATAAGCCGCATCGCCGCCATCGTCAGCCGTGACATAACTGTGCGCAGCATCGATCGAAAACGCTCGACAAAATTCCTCGACATGTGCAGGAGTGCGGCCGGCCGCAGCCACCAGCCGTGCCCCGTCGACCTTCTTGAGCGACGATGCAAATCGATGCGAAATGTGCCCAGCGCCCAAAACGCCCCAACGAACCTCACGCAAATCATCACATGAATCCCGATAGCCCACGACAGCCCCCTTCAGTTGCGACGAAATAGTTCCTGCTATCGCCCTATTCTGCCGCAAACAGGAACTATTCCATTACAAGATATAAAAGGGTCATGAGGAGCGAGTTTTGCTGAAGACTTTAAGCGCGGCCGTTACGGGGCCAGGCTGGAAACGTCGGCGCGCGTCGTCGAGACGCTCGGGGATATCGATGTGTTGCGGGCAGTGACGCGCACATTTGCCGCACTTGACGCAATTGCTCACGAGCTTGGGCTCGCTCGTGCGCACCGCGCTCGCCGTAAAGTATTGCGACAGCCCCGTAAACCAGCTGTGCGCATAGCTCGCGTTGTAAGCGGCAAAGCAGCCGGGAATGTTAATACCCTTGGGACATGGCATGCAGTAGCCGCATCCCGTGCAGGGCACGCGATTCGATTTTTCAAACTCCGCCAGCACGCATGCGATGGTATCGAGCTGAGCGGCTGTCATCGAATCCGGCAGGGCCCGATCGGCCAGCACCGCGTTCTCGTCCACCTGCGCGGTATCGGTCATGCCCGAAAGCAGCATCGTGACTTGAGGATGGTTCCACACCCACGAAAGGCCCCAAGCAGCCGGCGTCTTCAGGTACGGATCGCGTACGTCATCGAGCACGGCGCGGGCCCGCGGAGGCAGCTTGCCCGCCAGGCGTCCGCCCAAAAGCGGTTCCATCACAAACACCGCGAGCCCGCGCTCGGCGGCTGCTATAAGTCCCGCCGTTCCCGCTTGGTAGCGCTCTCCAGCGTAGTTGTACTGAATCTGGCAAAAATCCCAGTCATACGCGTCGAGCATCGTGAGGAAGTCCGCCGCACTGCCGTGATACGAAAAACCTATCTGGCGAATACGCCCCGCAGCCTTTTGGTGCGCAATCCAGTCTTCGATGCCCAACGCCACCACGCGCTCCCACTGGGCGGGCGAAGTGATGTTGTGCATAAGGTAATAGTCGATATGGTCGGTCCGCAGGCGACGCAGTTGCTCGTCGAAGAACCGGTCGAAATCCTCAGCGCACTTGCACGAAGCGTGCGGCAACTTGGTCGCCAGCAACACCCGGTCGCGCAGCCCCAAGCGCTCAAGTGAGGCGCCCACGCACGCCTCGTTACCGGGATAGAGATACGCAGTATCCAGATAATTAATCCCCTGCTCCACCGCATGGGAAATGATGGCATCGGCTGTCTTCGCATCGGGGTGTCCCGGCGAACCGGGAAACCTCATGCAGCCCAGACCCAGAGCAGATATTCGGTTACCACTTTTGGGGTCAACGCGGTATTGCACGGCCCCTCCCTTCGCCATCAGCGCCCCGGCAAGGCGAAACACAATGGTCACGCGGCCGAAACATCGTGGAATCGCAATCGAGAACGTATCGTAACGCAGCAGAAATCGAGCTGTCACGGCACCGCTTTAACATCAGCAAAAAGCCCGATGAAAGGAGCCACCCATGCCCGCGCTCGACCTTTGGAACCTCGCATCCCAGCTCAAAAGCACCGATTATCGCTGGGTCAACCTCACCCACACGCTCTCGTGCGACACCCCACACTGGTTTGGCTTTAAGCCGTGAGTTCCCATGCGTTTGTTCTTCTAAATACCGCTATCCGGAGCACGCAACACACTCCGGTAAAACCAGAGTTGAGGCTAACTTTAGGACCCCACGATCTCGTCCTCATCATCACGGCAAAGGACGACGCCGGCGCTTCCCAGCGCAGCGACAGCAATCAGGGCCCCCACAACGATAGGAGCAGCTCCGCACGTGCCCTGCATACCCGCGACGAGCGCGGCCGTAGGACCAAGGCAGCCAAGCGTCAATGCAACGGCGGCAACGGCGATATCTCGAGCGTTCACAAGACCACTTCCTCCACGAGAACGACTTTGTTTCTCGTGACTTAGTGTGCCCCGCGCCCATATGCGCGGCGTACGGCCACGGTAAGCGCTCTGTTAACTCAAGCACGCACAAAAAACGGACGCCCTTACGTTGCCCAAAGGCTCGGTAAAGACGCCCGCCCGTCATGTCCTATTGGCTTATGGCAGATTACCAACCGGTATAGTAGTCGGTGGTTCCGGCAGCACAGCCGGAGTCATAGACCTTGCACTCGCCCTTAGAGCCCGTAAAAGTCGAGCCCTGGGCCTTATCGCCCGCGGCAACGACGTAGTAGCCATCGGAATCGCGCCAAAAGCCCTCGGAATCCTGCGTCCATTCGCCCGTGCGGTGGTGATACAACACGTTGCTGCTGTAATAAGTCTCGCGGCGGCCGTTATAGTTATTGACGCCGCTCGAGCGCGTCAGACCCGAGCCGTTCGCGCAATACGCAGCAGACGTGTAAGACGAGCCGGAGCCGGCGTTGTAATACGAAGCCTGAACGGCCTCAGCGGCCTCGGCTTCGGCTGCGGCAGCCTCGAGCGCCTCGCGCTTGGCATCCTCAAGCGTGGAGCGAAGCTCGTCGAGCTCGGTCGACTTGGCGTCGACCTCATCCATCGTCAAAAGACTGCCCGCACCGTCGATGCAACCCTGTAGTACAGCGCGCTCGTCATCGGTGGCATAGTCACCGTACATGTTCATAATGATCTGAGCGCGCATCTCCAGGGAATCGCGCTTTGCCCCCATCGAGGCGTTCCACTCCTGCATGGAACCATAACCATCGCCGCGATAATCAACGGGCTGTACCAGCGTCGTCTCGGACGGCGTAGATCCAACCGTATCGGACAGTGTTGCCGCGTGGGCATCAGTTGCGCCGGCGCCCGCCAAAAGCGCCACGGTCAGAGCGGCGGAAAGGGCGACGGCTTTCGGTTTTCGTGAATCGATCCTCATGTAGCTGGAAACCTCCGTAGTGCGTTTTTGCTGCGTTTGAGCTGCGTGTGATTCGATCGCGCTGCATAGTACCTCGAGCAAATCGCGACCTGCGGTTTTACTCAAAAGGCGCACGTCAATTGCGTAAAACTCACATCCTCTCAACAGGAGTTTTCCACAACCCAAATGCATAAAGCATGCCAAAAACCCTGTAATAGCGCCTTTCCTATGCAAAAAAGACGCCTGCGCAACCATTGCTTGCGCAGGCGCCTTGAGCAGGCATTTATGCAGTTATACCTATCGAGTCGCAAGGGGTCCTTGCACAAGTCGCCTTACTCGTCCAGCACGGCGAAGGCCTGCTTCAGATCCCAAATGATGTCCTCGGCGTTCTCGGTACCGATGGAAAGACGGATCGTGGAGGGCGTGATGTTCTGCTCGGCGAGCTCCTCGGCAGAGAGCTGGGAGTGCGTGGTGGTAGCCGGGTGCACGACGAGCGACTTGACGTCGGCCACGTTGGCGAGCAGCGAGAACACCTGCAGATGATCGATGAACTTCCAGGCAGCCTCCTGGCCACCCTTAATCTCAAAGGTGAAAATCGAAGCGCCGCCGTTGGGGAAGTACTTCTGATAGAGCTCGTGATCGGGGTGCTCAGGCAGGCTCGGGTGGTTCACCTTGGCAACGTGGCTGTCGCCGGCAAGGAACTCAACGACCTTCTTGGTGTTCTCGACATGACGGTCAACGCGCAGCGACAGGGTCTCGGTGCCCTGGAGCAGGACCCAGGCGTTGAACGGGCTGATGCAGGCACCCTCGTCACGCAGCAGGATGGCGCGGACATAGGTTGCGAAGGCGGCGGGACCGGCAGCCTCGGCAAACGAGACGCCATGGTAGGAGGGGTTGGGCTCAGCGATCTGGGCGTACTTTCCGCTCGCCTTCCAATCGAAGTTACCGCCGTCGACGATCACACCGCCCAGCGAGGTGCCGTGGCCGCCGATGAACTTGGTTGCGGAGTGGACAACGATGTTGGCGCCATGCTCCAGCGGACGGAACAGATACGGGGTGCCGAAAGTGTTGTCGACGACAACCGGCAGACCGTGCTTCTTGGCGATCTCGGAGATGGCGTCGATGTTGGGGATGTCAGAGTTGGGGTTGCCGAGCGTCTCGAGATAGATGACCGTGGTGTTGTCCTTGATGGCACCCTCAACCTCTTCCAGGTTGTGGGCATCGACAAACGTGGTCTCGACGCCAAACTGGGAGAGCGTATGCTCGAGCAGGTTGTAGGAACCGCCGTAGATGGTCTTCTGAGCCACCACGTGGTCACCAGCCTGGGCAAGAGCCTGCAGGGTATAGGTGATGGCAGCGGCACCGGAGGCGACGGCAAGACCGGCCACGCCACCCTCGAGCGCGGCGATACGGTCCTCAAAGACGCCCTGGGTGGAGTTGGTCAGACGGCCGTAGATGTTACCGGCGTCGGCAAGACCAAAGCGATCGGCGGCGTGCTGGGAGTTGCGGAACACATAGCTCGTGGTCTGGTAGATAGGCACGGCGCGGGAGTCGGATGCGGGGTCGGCGCTCTCCTGGCCAACATGAAGCTGCAGGGTATCGAAACCAAAGGTGTGCTCGGGGTTGTTGATGAACTGGCTCATGATGATCTCCTTGATCGAACGAAAGTAAATAAATAAGAGAGAAGTAAGTCGCTGTCTCCTGATCACGCCGACGGGCGCAAACAGGAGCCCGGCATTCGTCTTGGTAAGCAGTTCATATGCGGTCCTCCTTTTGACATCCCGGTTCCGTGGTCGGCTTAATTACCTACCGCCTTTGTGTGTTTTGAATAGTACGAGCATTGTTTCGCTCGGTCAATCACTTAAAAGCGCTAACCTGTTATCGGTTTTTTAGATAGCTATCGAAAGGACGGGCACCGATGACACTCCAGCAGCTTCGTTTTCTTATCGCCGTGGCAGAGTCCGGCTCAATCAACGCCGCAGCTCAGCGCCTCTATACCGCTCAGTCCAACATCTCAAACGCCGTCAAAAGCCTAGAACAAGAGCTCCATCTGGAGATCTTTACGCGCTCCAGCCGCGGCGTCACGCTCACCAACGACGGCACCGAGCTTTTGGGCTATGCGCGCCAGGTCGTAGAGCAGGCCGACATGCTCGAGGCACGCTACGAGGACGGTGGCACCCCGCAAGCCCGCCTCGCCATTTCCGCCCAGCACTACGCCTTTTCGGTCGAGGCCTTTGTCAACGTAGTCGAGCGCTGCCGCGACAGCAAGTTCGAGTTCATCATGCGCGAGACCACCACATCGCAGATCATCGATGACGTCCGTGCGTTTCGCAGCGACATCGGCATCCTCTATCTGGACGACTTTAACGCCCGCGTTCTGCAGAAGGCCTTCGCCGATGCCCGCGCAAGCTTCCATCCCCTCTTCGACGCGACGGTCCACGTCTTCGTTAGCGAGCGCCACCCGCTCGCACGCCGCCCGCAGCTGTCCCTTGCCGACCTCACGCCCTATACGCGCTACAGCTTTGAGCAAGGCACCTCGAGCTCCTTCTATTACGCCGAGGAACCTTTTAGCTATATCCCTTGCGACCGCAACATACGAATCTCGGACCGCGGAACACTTACTAACTTACTTATCACGTCGAACGGTTACACCCTGTCGACCGGTGTCCTCTCCAATGAAATGCAATGGGGTATGGCATCGATCCCGTTAGCAGACGCCCCAACGATGCACGTAGGCTATATCATGCACGACGAGCGCAAGCCCTCTCCCCTCTTGCAGCAATACCTCGACGAGCTCAACCGCATCATCCGTGCCAACTAACTGTCGGAAGACGGGGTAGAAATCGTAGATTGCTAGCCCCCGGCGGGCATGGCGCTACAATGGTCACTCACACGAAACGTACCCAACGAAAGGAAGCCCGTGAAGGTCATCATCTATACCGACGGCTCGGCCCGATCAAATCCGGGACGCGGCGGCTACGGCGCCGTGCTCAAATACACCAACCCCGCCGGCAAGACCTTCACCTCCGAGCTTTCGCGCGGCTACGCCAAGACCACCAACAACCGCATGGAGCTCATGGCGGTCATCGTGGCGCTCGAGGCACTTAACCGCCCCTGCGAGGTCGAGGTCCATTCCGATTCGCAGTACGTCGTCAACGCTTTCAACAAGCACTGGATTGACGGCTGGAAAAAGCGCGGATGGAAAACCGCCAACAAGCAGCCCGTCAAGAACCGCGACCTGTGGGAGCGCCTACTCGCCGCCAAAAGCAAGCACAAGGTTGAGTTCATCTGGGTTAAGGGTCACGCCGGCCATGAGCTCAACGAGCGCTGCGATGAGCTCGCCACCACGGCGGCCGACGGCAGCAACCTCGATATCGATACCGGCTTTAACGAGAGCGACCTGTAACGGCGTTTTCGCACGCTATTTCCTGCCCCCTCGCGCTACACTCATCCTGTAAACCGAACGGCACGAGGGGGATACATGCTGCGTATAGCGACCATCGGCACATCTATGATTACCGACGACTTTATCCAGGTCGTCAACGCCAACGACCAAGCCGCGTTTGTGGGCACGCTCTCGCGCGATGCCGAGCGCGGCGCCGCCTTTACCGCCGAACACGGCGGCGAGCGTAACTTCACCGCACTTGACGAGCTTGCGTCCGCCGACGACGTCGACGCCGTCTACATCGGCAGCCCCAATGCGCTTCACTACGAGCAGGCCCTTGCCTGCATCGCCGGTGGCAAGCATGTCATCGTCGAGAAGCCCTTCTGCGCCACCGAAGCGCAGGCGCTGGAAGTCTTCCGCGCTGCCGAGGCAGCAGGTGTCGTGGCCCTCGAGGCCATGCGTCCCCTCCACGATCCCGCCTTCCACGCCATCGAGGACGCCCTGGGCGAGATCGCCCCCATCCGCCGCGCCTCATTGCGCTTTGGCAAATATTCCTCGCGCTACAACGAGATTCTCGCGGGACGCGCCACCAATATCTTCGACTGCAATATGGCATCGGGTTCCCTCATGGACATTGGCGTCTACACCGTCGAGCCCATGGTCGAGATTTTCGGCATGCCCTCCGGCCTTACGAGCATGGCTACTCTGCTCGACCCCACCACGCAACAGCTCACGCACGGCCCCATCGATGGCTGCGGCTCCATCCTCGCCAGCTATGGCGGAGGCAGCATCTCCGTCGAGCTCGCGCACTCCAAAATTACGAACGACCTGCTGCCCTCGCAAATCGAAGGCGAGCGTGGCACTATCCAGATCGACCATCTGTCCACGCCCCGCAACGTCCGCATCGACTATCGCGGCGACGTCGTACGCGGCTCGGCGACCGAGGCACCGCGCGAACAGGGAGACAACGGCCGCGTGCTCGACCTGCCCAAATCGAGCAACACTATGGAATACGAACTCACAGACTTTATCACCGCCATCTGCGGCATCGATAACGTTAAGGAAGAGATTTGGGAGACCCCGGCGGGACGCCACGAGCTTGGCCACTACCGCGATGTCACGCTCGTCTCGCTGCGCATCATGGATGCCGTGCGCCAGCAGGCCGGCATAACCTTCCCGGCCGACGCAGGCAAGCAGGCATAGCGATGGGCCTCTTCGATACGTTCTTCTCCAGCGTCACCGGCGGCAGTCGAGAACCTCAAAAACCATCAAACGTCGAGCTCGAGCTGCGCCGCAGGCTTACTGTGCTCGCAAGCGACGAGGCCACTCAAGACACTCCCCTGCGCTATTTCCTGCGCTGGGCGGGGCAAGTCCAGGGCGTTGGCTTTCGCTTTACCAACACCAACCTCGCGCAGGCACGCGCGCTCACCGGCTGGGTGCGTAACATGGAAGACGGCTCAGTCGAGATGGAGATACAGGGAGCTCCGGCAAATATCCTATCTCATCTCGAAGCGCTTCATGCCTCCTACGAGCGCATGGGTACGCGTTTTCGCCTCGTAGACGCCCAGGCCCGAGCCCCACTTGCCAATGAAGACGGTTTCACGCCTCGTTATTAGTATTGTGTGCTAAATACGGTATCATTTACCTACGACCGTTGATAGAAAAGAGGCGAGGCGCATGGCGGTGCAAAGAAGGAATACCAGGCAGCGAAAGTTGGTTCTTGACGCCGTGCGCCAAAGCTATAACCATCCCACCGCCGACGAAATCTACGACGTCGTGCGCGCGCAGGATGACAAAATCAGCCGCGGTACGGTCTACCGCAACCTCAATCTCTTGGCCGACGCCGGCGAGATTCTCTCCATCAAGACGCCGGGCGGAAGTCGCTTCGATCGCACCATCGAGCCGCACGCACATATCATCTGCACCTCGTGCAGCCGCGTCATCGACGTACCGCTCCCCTTCGATGCCCAGATCGACGCCAAGGCGTCCGAGCAAATCGGCTGGCACGTCACGTCGCACTACACCATCTTCGAGGGTCTCTGCCCCGACTGCCGGTAAATGTTTGGAACATGCCTTAAATCCACCTTTTCGCACTTTGCAGCAAAAAATAGATTTCTAGGTATGTCCCGAAAACCTACTCGGCGAGCAGACGGCGCAGCTCCTCTTCGACCGTGCGCACGTAGCGGACGTGGTCGTTGATGCCGCGCATAGAGGGATTGCAGCTCTCCATTAGATAAGGATGGCCCACTACGTTGAGCATGTCGCGGTCGTTTTCGTTATCGCCAAACGCCATCATCTCATCGGGCGAAATACCCAGGGCACGACCGTAATCGGCAAGCGCGGAGCCCTTGCCCGAACCGAAACCGATAAAGTCCGTCCATTCGGTTCCCGACGTCATCACGTCAACACGGTCGCTAAAGAGGCGCTCGAAATACTCCAGGGCCGCCGCCTGATCCACCTCGGGCATCTGGAAGGCAATCTTAATGACGTCCTCGTCGATGTCCTCGGGACGGCCGACCACCGCCACATCGCAGTGGACCTCATAGCGCAAATGGTCGACGAACGCATCGTTGCCGCTTATGGTGTAGAGGTGCCCCTCGCAGGAAAGGGTAACGTCGGCATGGGGGTAGGCGACCACGGCATTCGCGATATCCATCGCCAGGTCACGCTCCATAGAGCGCTTGACAACGGCACGCCCCTCGCTCATCACCAGGGCTCCGTTTTCGCATACATAGGCGAGCTCATCGGCCACCGGGGCAAACAGGTAGCGCAAGCTCGCATATTGACGGCCGCTCGCCGGCATAAACACGATACCGCGACGATGCAGTTCATCGATGAGTTCAAAGGCCTCGGAACGCGGCTCGCGCTCCCCCGGATGCAGCAACGTGCCGTCCAAATCGCATGCAATCAGCTTGATTCCCTCAAGACCCATATGCTTCCCCAAAGCCTCCTATCAACAGCAAGACGGACCTTGATTGGTCGCCCCTCAAAGCCCGCCTTGCGTATATACGCGCTTAGCCGCGCGTCTTTTTTACGATGGTAAAGTCGGGAGCCATGCTCACGACGGCCTCCGCCGCACTCGATGCAAAGCGCCGGTCCGCATCGAGTTCACGGGTAACCACCGAGAGCCGAACACCCTCGACGCCCCGGAGCATGCAGCCCAAAACAGGCTGCACCGGCGTATACATGCGCACGGTATGCTCGTCCGAATCGCCTCGGAAAAGCGGCGCGTGCATATTGCCGATCTCCCAGCACGCATGCGCGAGCGCAATCGGATCCATGCGGTCGACTTCGACCAAATAGACCTCGGCGCTGCGCAGGCGCACGACAACCGCCACGGGCACCATGCCCGAACGGTCGATGGCGAGCACGTCGCCATCGGCAAGACGACCGCCGTCGGCAGCATCCAGCCGAACATCGATCGTGCGCCCCAGCTCCGTCACGCCCGCAAACGCGCATACATCAGCCCGGTCCCAATCGAACAGTAGCTCGTCAACTTCAAAGACGCCGCCCAACTTCCGGCGAAGCAGGAGTTCATAGGACGGATCGTTGAGATTTCCCAAGCATGTCGTCGAAACCAAGCGTTCAGGCATACTCTAACCCTCGACCTCAACGAGCTCGATATCAAAGTTGAGGTCCTTGCCGGCCAGCTCGTGGTTGGCGTCGAGCGTCACAGCCTCGGGCGTCACGTCGATGACCACGGCGGGAACGGGCATACCGCTCGGCGTGGACAGGAAAAGCTTCATGCCCTTCTCGATCTGCTCGATGTTGGGAACCTGTTCGGCCGGGAAGGTCAGAACCATCTCGGGATTGTGCTCGCCGTAGGCATCGGCAGCAGGAATGTGCACGGTCTTCTTCTCGCCCACCTGCATGTCGACAACAGCGGCGTCGAAGCCCTTGATCATCTGACCGGCGCCGCAGGTGAACTCCAGCGGCTCGCCGCGATCGTAGGAGCTATCGAACTGCGTGCCGTCATCGAGCGTGCCGCGATAATGGGTCTTGACCTTCTTGCCCTGGTTGGACATGGTAACCTCCGTGATAAGGGCGGCGCACAACGCGGGCCGCCGTGAACATATGGCGCTAACTATACCCTAGTCATACAATTCAATGACAGTTTGCAAAGAAACGCTGCAACCGGAGGAACCATGGCATATCCCGTATTTGACCTACACTGCGACACTGCCGACCGAATCGGCTGGGCCACGCTCGATCTCGACCTGCGCTTTACCGCCGGCACCGACGGTTATTTCCCCGGCGACGAAACGCATCCGCAAGATTTCGACCTCATCGAGGGTAACGCCTGTGCCATCTCGCTCGCAAAGATCGGCAACACGCCGTGGGCACAGTGCTTCGCCACGTTTGTCCCCGACGAGATTCCCACCGCCCACGCCGCGCGCTTCCAGGCGCAGATCATGGCGCATATGAGCGGCCAGGCAATGCTCAACCACGACCGTATGGTCAACGTGCGCAGCGCCGCAGACATTCGCCCCGCGCTCAAGGACGGCAAGGTCGCTTGCATCCACACCATCGAAAACGCCACGTTCTTTGCCGAGGACCCCGCGCTGATCGAGGTGCTCAAGAGCCTGGGCGTGCTTATGTCGTCACTCAGCTGGAACGCGCAGGGACCGCTCGCGAGCGGCCACGACACCCACGCCGGCCTCACCGCCGCCGGCATCGAGGCGCTTACGCAGATGGAGCACGCCGGCATGGTGCTCGACGTCTCCCACCTCAACGATGAGTGCTTTGACGAGGTCGCCGCCCGCGCCACGCGTCCCTTCGTCGCCAGCCACTCCAACTCCCGTGCGGTTTGCGGCGCCAAACGCAACCTTACCGACGACCAGTTCCGCACCATTCGCGACATGGGTGGCATCGTCGGCCTCAACTACTGCAGCGAGTTCCTTTCCAACGACGCAACCGACAAGACCGCCGCAGACGTCACCTTCGACCAGCTGGCGGCGCATATCGAGCACTGGCTCGACCTGGGCGGCGAGGACGTCATCGCGCTCGGCGGCGACTGGGACGGCGCCACGGTGCCCGCTTTCCTCTCCGATGCCAGCAAGATGCCCGAGTTCCAGAACATGCTTTCCAAGCATTTTGGCAAGACCGTGATGCAAAAGCTCTGCAGCGACAACGCGCTTGCCTTCTTCGAGCGTTATTAATTTCACATCCCTTGAGCGGGCCGGCATGCCGAACGGTCGACATGCCGGCCCGTCCCCGATCTGAAGGACCGCTTTTGACGCAGCAGTTTACGATTTCCGCATCCCGACCGGATGGGACGACCATCCCCGTCGTCGTTACCAAAAAGCGCGTCAAGAACTTCAACCTACGCGTCACATCGAGCGGCGAGGTCCACGCCAGCGCACCGATCGGCGCCAGCCGCGAGCGTATCGAAGCGTTTGTGAAGCGCAACAGCGCCTGGATTATCAGCCGACTTGCCCAGCGCGAGCAACGTCAGGCGACGGCACGAGAGCCGCTCAGCCCCTCGTCCATCATTGCACTTTGGGGCAAGCCCATCACGGTACAGGATGCACTCGATCACAACTTTGCATCACCCGCACCGCGACCCAAACAGGCCACCTTCGCAAGTTTTATGGGTACCGATGAATCGGACGAAGGCCCACAGGCCAAGCGGCACGCAATCCTCGACGGCCTAACGTCCGATGAGCTCCAAGCCCGTATCGACCAGCTCTATGCAACCGAGGTCACCACGGCGCTGTACGATATGGTGCACGCGTACGAAATCGCAATGGGCGTCACCGTGGCCCGCGTCTCCGTGCGCAGCATGAAAACGCGCTGGGGATCATGCACGCCCAAGACCGGCGCCATTCGCATCGCACTCGAACTTGCCGCCTATCCCATCGAATGCCTCGACATGGTTGTCGCCCACGAGCTCGTCCACTTGCTCGAGCCAAGCCACAATCAGCGATTCCACGCCCTGCTCGACACGTACTGTCCCAACAATAAAGCTCTGTCGCAGCGGCTCAAGCAGCCACCCATAGAGTCGTATTAGAACCGGTTAGCGCACGCGCTCGATCTCGACGCCGCAGCTTGCCAGGGGCAGGCCAACAGGAGCCCACGGCTTATCGAGCTTTATGCGCACACCAAGCAGCGAGGGATAACGGCGCAGCAGCATCTGGGCTGTCCCCTCGGCTGCCGCCTCGATGAGCTTAAACGTATGCTCGCGCAGATAGCCATCGACATCGTGGCACACCGAGCCGTAGTCAATCGAGGCATCCAGGTTATCGTGCTCCCCCGCCGCGCGCAGGTCGGCATAGAGCACCAGAGAAACGATGAACTTCTGACCCAGCGCGTTCTCCTCGGGATACACGCCATGGTTGGCAAAAACCTCAAGGCCGTCAATGACAATACGATCGGCATGGCGCAGATCATCATAGCTCACGTGAGGCACCGCCGTTGCGGTGGATATTTCGCCCCTTCCACGGCGGGCGAGCTCAGCACCTTCAGTCTTGGTTGCATTCTCGGGCAGTTTTTTGTTACTCAACGCGATCGTCTCCTTCGTTTAGAACCCCAACCGCGCAAACTAACTACACGCGAATCGACAGGTTCTTTTTATCATCGCTCCAGTTGCAAGCATTGCGCGCGGGGCATGCAAAGCAGGCGCGCGACGCTTTGTCGGCTGCATAGAGCAGACGCTCAAGCGGTTGGCTGTTCACGCGCAGCTTTCGATGGCCCAGAATGGCCGTCTTAATGGCTGCGGCATCGGCCGGCTCAAACGCCACGTCATCGGGCATGCCGCCGAGAATCGCATCAGCGACGCGTTCGCTTGCAACATCATGGGATATACCCGATTCATACTGTTCATCTTTGCCGATATCGTGAAGAAGTGCCGTGGCGTAGATGACCTCGCGGTCAAATTCGAGCTGTTCCTCGAGATTCTTGATCCACATAATGCGAGCGACATCGAGCAGATGGTCAATACCGTGGCGGCAGAAGATGCGCCCCGATTCCAACTGTGCAATGTTGCCCAGGTGCCGTCGGAACAGCCCGTTGGCACAAATGTAATCAATGCGAGGCATGGCACCAAAGGGGGCCAGGCCCGAAGCCATAAAGCCGCGACGCGACGTCCCCTCATCGGTCTTCGATGTAAAGTCGTTGACGACTCTCATGGTTAGCGGCCCAACATCCTAAAGAAACGCTCCTCGAGCGCGGGATCGGTCTCAAAGACGCCGCGGCGAGCGAGCGTCACGGTCTTGGTGCCGGGCTTTTGCACGCCACGCATCGTCATGCACATATGCTCGGCCTCCATCAACACAATCGCTCCCTGGGGAGCGAGATAGTCCATGAGGGCATCGGCAACCTGTGCACACAGTTGCTCCTGCAGCTGCAGACGGCGCGCATAAACCTCAACCGTGCGGGCGAGCTTGGAAAGCCCAGCCACCCGACCGTTAGGGATATAACCAATGGCGGCCTTGCCATAAAACGGTAGCAGATGATGTTCACACAGCGAATAGAACGTGATGTCGCGCTCGATAACCAAATCATTCGAAGCGACGGCAAAGGTTTTGGACAGGTGCTCCTCGGCACTCTGGCCCATGCCGCCGGCGATCTCACCATACATACGGGCAACGCGCGCCGGGGTCTCCAACAGGCCCTCACGAGTTGGGTCCTCGCCTATGCCCTCAAGCAACAGCTTAATGGCGGCCTCGACTTTTTCCTGATCGACCATCTGGGCCTCACTTTTCCGATTTCACGTTCGCGCTATGGTACCACGCCCTCCGGCATCGACCACAAGCTACATAGTATGGGTCGAATAGACCGGATCATCACGCCAAAGTTCAACCGCATCACAAAGCGCAACGCCCTCGCGCTCAGCACGGGCGCGCGTAGCGTTCATATCGATCACGCGCTGGTTACTCGAGCCCCTAAAACGCAATGAGATATCATACAGATCCTGAACAAACGGGCCATCCACCAACATGTCGAGGCAGGCAAGGATACGGTCCGTGACCTCGGTATGGTGGCGGCCTCCCGGCATAAGCTCCTCGAGCACATCGCCGGTGAAACACCAAATAGTCTTCCCCGACCCCGCTGGATAGGCCGCGCGAACACGCTCGACAAAATCAACGAGTCCCGCTTGATTCTCGGGCTCCATAGGCTCGCCGCCCAGAATCGTCAGGCCGTCAATAAAGGGATGATCGAGGCTCTCGATAATCTTGTCCTCGACGGCACGATCAAACGGCTCGCCCGCGGCAAAGTCCCACGCGACGGAGTTAAAGCAATTCTTGCAGCCACGACGGCACCCGCTCACAAACAGAGAAGTGCGGACGCCTTCTCCATCAGCAATGTCGAAATACTTAATGTTCGCGTAGTTCATAGGTAACTCTCCCGGGAGGCCGGGACATATCATCCCGTCCTCAAACATTCTCGGCCTTCGGCCTGCGAAACTGCGGGCGGGACGATATGTCCCGGCCTCATGCAAAGGGTAACTCAATGAACGAAGCGAACATCGAGTATAGGGTTCGAGGTCTAATAAAAACTGGGTTGCGGCTCAACCGCCATCGCAAGCAAAGCGTTGTTGCAAGTCAACTCATTTCCGCTAAGAACTTCGAGGAGCGAGCAGGCTGCGTGCTGCATCTCAGCTACATCAACTTGGCCGCCCCGTAGCGAGGCCCCGGACCTTTGCTCGATATGAGTTCCGCACGAACAGGAGGCGCCAGTGGCGCCTCCGTCGTGAGCCAGGACTGTCCGAAATAGCGAGTAAAGGTCCGGGGCCTCGCTACGGGGCGGCCTGGGATGGTTATTAGAGATGCAGCACGCGGTCGCGGATCTCCTCGGTTCGACCCTGGTTCCAGAACTGGGTACCGATGTAGCCGCACGTACGACGAGCGACGTTCATCTTCTCCTGGTCGCGGTTGCCGCAGCTGGGGCACTCCCACACCAGCTTGCCGTCATCCTCGACAATCTTGATCTCGCCATCGTAGCCGCACACCTGGCAGTAATCGCTCTTGGTGTTGAGCTCGGCGTACATGATGTTGTCGTAGATGTACTGCATCACGCGAATGACAGCCTTGAGGTTGTCCTGCATGTTGGGAACCTCAACGTAGGAGATAGCACCGCCCGGCGAAAGCTGCTGGAACATGCCTTCAAACTTAAGTTTGTCGAAGGCATCGATCTCCTCGGACACATGGACGTGATAGCTGTTAGTAATGTAGCCCTTGTCCGTCACGCCCGGGATAATGCCAAAACGACGCTGCAGGCACTTGGCGAACTTGTAGGTCGTCGACTCCAACGGCGTACCGTACAGCGAGAAATCGATATCACTTTCGGCCTTCCACTCCGCGCACCTGTCGTTCATGCGCTGCATGACGGCCATGGCGAACGGCGTGCCCTCCTTCTCGGTGTGGCTGTGACCCGTCATGTACTTGACGCACTCATACAGGCCGGCATAGCCCAGGCTGATGGTGGAATAGCCGCCCACGAGCAGCTTATCGATCGTCTCGCCCTTCTTCAGACGAGCGAGGGCGCCGTACTGCCACAAAATCGGTGCAGCGTCAGAAAGCGTACCCATCAGGCGCTCATGACGGCACAGCAGGGCGCGGTGGCACAGCTCAAGGCGCTCGTCGAAGATCTTCCAGAACTTGTCCATGTCCTGATGCGAGCTCAGCGCGACATCGGGCAGGTTGATGGTCACAACACCCTGGTTAAAGCGGCCATAGTACTTAGGTTTGGTCGGGTCATAGTTCAGCGCGTTGGCGACATTGTTAAAGCCGTTGCCCGAGCGGTCGGGCGTCAAGAAGCTGCGGCAACCCATGCAGGTGTAGCAATCGCCGTTGCCGGCGGTCTCGCCCTTAGACAGCTTGAGCTCGCGCATCTTCTTCTCGGAGATGTAGTCGGGCACCATGCGCTTGGCGGTGCACTTGGCAGCCAGCTGGGTCAGGTAGAAGTACGGGGAATTCTCGTGAACGTTATCGTCCTCGAGTACATAGATAAGCTTGGGGAATGCCGGGGTAATCCACACGCCGGCCTCGTTCTTAACGCCCTCATAGCGCTGACGAAGCGTCTCCTCCACGATCATGGCAAGGTCGTGCTTCTCCTGGGGCGTACGGGCCTCATTGAGATACATAAAGACCGTCACGAACGGCGCCTGGCCATTCGTGGTCATAAGGGTCACGACCTGATACTGAATCGTCTGGACGCCGCGACGGATCTCATCGCGCAGGCGGTCCTCAACAACCTCACGGACCTTCTCGGCAGACGCAGAGACGCCGAGCTCCTCAAGCTCGCGAGCGACCTCGCCGCGAATCTTTTGACGGCTCACCTCAACAAAGGGGGCGAGATGGGTCAGCGAAATAGACTGCCCGCCGTACTGGGAGGAAGCAACCTGGGCGATAATCTGCGTCGCGATGTTGCAGGCAGTCGAGAAGCTGTGCGGCTTCTCGATCAGCGTGCCCGAGATAACGGTGCCGTTCTGGAGCATGTCCTCCAGGTTCACCAGGTCGCAGTTATGCATGTGCTGGGCAAAGTAGTCGGAATCGTGGAAGTGGATCAGGCCCTCATTGTGGGCATCCACGATCTCCTGGGGCAGCAGCACGCGCTGAGTCAGGTCCTTGGAAATCTCGCCGGCCATATAGTCGCGCTGGACGGAATTGACGGTCGGGTTCTTGTTAGAGTTCTCCTGCTTGACCTCTTCGTTATTGCACTCGATCAGCGACAGAATCTTGTCGTCGGTCGTGTTCTTCTGGCGCTTCAGGCTCTGAACGTAGCGATAGATGATGTAGTGGCGGGCGACCTCGTAGCAGTCGAGACGCATGATCTCGTCCTCGACCAAATCCTGGATCTCCTCGACCGAAACGGTGTGGCCCGCGTTCTCGCATGCCTCGGCGACGTTTTGTGCCGCGTAAACCACCTGGCGGTCGGTTAGACGAGAGCTCTCCTCGACCTCCAAGTTTGCGGCGCGGATGGCATTGACGATCTTATCGATGTCAAAGACAACCTCGGTGCCGCTGCGCTTGATGATCTTCATCCTCTTGCCTCTTTCGCGTCGTAGTCTCATTGCGCTTCAGAGCCAAACGATGCCCGGCAGGGCTTACCCCTGTCTTGCGGCGCCGTCGCGCAATCTGTGTTCTCGATAAACCATAGGTCCTCATGCGGACAATCCTCGCGGCCGATCAAGCGGCTCAAAGGCGTGTCCAAATGGGGCGAATAAGGTCCTCGTTCTCTGTCCGCCATCTATCATACGACAAAGACGCATCTATATCCTGTATTCTTTTTTTAGGTCAAACACAACATATAGTGTTTCAGCAGGTCAAAGCAATTGGTCATTTTGCAGACGCATTAATTATGAGGGGCTCTTGGCAAGTCGGTAAAACGTTACCAACACGGCTACCTGCATGGCAGTTATAAAACCCCCTTAGTCAAGCCGCTGACAAATCCTACCAAAACCAAGCCGCTCGCGCCAAAAGAATCCAAAAGATTATGCTTGACCAACATGTTGCGGTCGTGTCTTGCCGAACCTCATGCAACCGCGGCACGAATCCTTGGAAGATATGTGTATGCAAACAGAGAAGATGAGAGTTTTCTCGGATGACTACTGAGAAGCATCCCAGAAGATCAAAAAACTCGAAATTTGGCGACACATTTGGCAACCAAAACAAAACAGCCCAGAGACATAGCCTCTGAGCTGCGAACATTTGGTGGGCGTTAGAAGATTTGAACTTCTGACCTCTTCCGTGTCAGGGAAGCGCTCTCCCCCTGAGCTAAACGCCCAAATGGAGCGGACAACGGGGCTCGAACCCGCGACCCCAACCTTGGCAAGGTTGTGCTCTACCAACTGAGCCATGTCCGCTTACGAGGATTAATCTTACGTGATACCCGCATCCTATGCAAGAACTTTTTTTAAAAAGTTTTGCGACGCCCTCGCGAACCTCGAGAAGGCATCAGCCACCACGGAAAGTGCAGGCAAACGCAAACTCGCCGCAAGAGGCCCCTACAACTCAGCGAGCATGATCCAGGCAGAGCTGTCCTGCGCGAGCCTGCCGTCTGCAAGCGGTGATGAAGTGAGCAGGACCCTGCCCGCCGGCAGCTCCACGGGTGCTGCACCGAAGTTCGTCACACACGCCCAGCCGTTATCGCGGCGATAGGCAATGACGCCGCCCTCAGCGCCCTCGGCACCATCCGCAAGACCGGTGTGCCCGTCAAGATCGAGCCACGCAAGATCGTTGGCGCACCCGCGCAGCTTGCGCCGCAGCCAGAGGGCGTCACGATAGAGCGCAAGCATCGATGTCGGGTCCGTCTCTTCCCTATCGGCAGCGCAATCGGAAAACCATGCAGGCTGCGGCAGATGGGGTGCCGCATCGGCGTCCGCCGGTGAAAACCCAAACGATCCGCCCTGCGCGGGATCGTCCGCCGCCACCCACGGCAGGGGCACACGACAGCCGTCGCGCCCCTTCTCGCGCTTCGGTCCGCGCGTATTGGTCGCAGTAGGATCTTCGAGTGCAGCCCACGGAATGTCAGCCACCTCAAAAAGGCCGAGCTCCTCACCCTGATACACGTATGCCGAGCCCGGAAGCGCCAGCTCGAGCAAAAGGGCCGCCCGCGCGCGGCGCTCGCCGAGTTCACGGTCCTCGTCATAAGACGACCCGTCGCGTAAGAGCCAGTCGAGCGCAATCTGGTGGTAGCGCGTCGCCTTGATTTGCGGCAGGGCATAGCGCGTCGCCACGCGCGGCACGTCATGGTTGGAGAGTACCCAGGTCGAGGCAGAATTGGATTCGATAGCCGCCTTCAAGCCCTCCTCGATTGCAGCGTGCATGTCATCATAGGTCCAAGTGGCCTTGGCAAACTCAAAGTTGAATGTCTGGCCAAGCTCGCTGGGACGCGCGTAGAGATACTGGCGCTCGGGCAGCACCCACGCCTCGGCAACGGCGCTGCGTGGCGGATTATAGCGGTCGAACACGCGGCGCCACTCGCGATAGATCTCGTGAACCTCGTTGCGATCCCACAGCGGATGGGTGCCGTCGTCAACCATGTCATCGCCCTCGGCGAGATGCCACTGGTCGAGATCATCGCGGTCGAGATCCTTGGCGAGACCGTGTGCCACATCAATGCGAAAGCCATCGACGCCTCGATCGCTCCAAAACGCCAGAACATCGCAAAAGAACGCGCGAACCTCGGGGCATGACCAGTCAAAGTCCGGCTGCTCGGGCGTAAACATGTGCAGATACCACTGACCGTCCGCAACACGCGTCCAGGCGGGGCCGCCAAAGTTGGCATTCCAATTGGTGGGAGGCAGCTCGCCATGCTCGCCGCGACCATCGCGGAAGATATAGCGGGCGCGCTCGGGCGATCCGGGGCCGGCGGCAAGAGCGGCTTTGAACCAGGGGTGCTGGTTGGACGAATGGTTGGGCACGATGTCGACGATGACCTTGATGCCGCGCGTGTGAGCCGCGGCGATCATGTCATCGAAGTCGTCAAGCGAGCCGAGACGTTGGTCGACATCGCAGTAGTCCGCCACATCATAGCCGCCATCGACAAGAGGCGATGGGTAAAACGGGCTCAGCCAGATGGCCTCGATACCCAGCCGCTCAAGATAGTCCATCTGCTGGGTAATGCCCGCGATATCGCCCAAACCCGAACCAGTCGAGTCCTTAAACGAGCGCGGGTAGATCTGATAAATCGCGGCATCGGACATCCATGAGCGCGAAGAGGACTTTTCTGTAGCCATGGGATGAATCTCCCTTGCAACGAGGTTTTGCGAGATGCCCACGATGATACGCCCAAAGCTGACATTCACGGCAAACAACGCCGCAGCCACGCCCCAAAACGCTCGCTCCCTCTCGGGTTCGAGCCCATGCAATGGGCACAAAAAAGCCCGGCTACCATGGTAGTCGGGCTGTTGCGCTTGGAGCGGACAACGGGGCTCGAACCCGCGACCCCAACCTTGGCAAGGTTGTGCTCTACCAACTGAGCCATGTCCGCATATGTAAACAAAACGGGCGCCGGAGCGCCCGGATGTTGCCTGGAGGCGAAGCCCGGATTCGAACCGGGGGTAAAGGCTTTGCAGGCCTCTGCCTTACCACTTGGCCACTTCGCCGAAAAAGGACCGCTTGAGACGGTCCGGAAATGCAATGGAGCGGACAACGGGGCTCGAACCCGCGACCCCAACCTTGGCAAGGTTGTGCTCTACCAACTGAGCCATGTCCGCTTGCGGGTTATTAATTTACGCGAGTTACCCAAAAGACGCAAGTACTTTTTTCAAAAAAGTTGTTCGCCACATGCTCTTGGCAGATAAACATGCCAAAACGATTTACTAGGCGCACGATTCCAACGTTCCGCTAAACAGCTTTACCATCCGAACGCGCGTACCGGCACCATCAGTACGACGGGTAACCTCCACGTTGTCGACCAACATGCGCATGAGCTTGATTCCACGCCCGCGTTCCTCAGTCGTAACCGGTTCACTCGACCCGTCGATCGAATAGCCCGCCCCACGGTCGACAACCTCAATCACGACACGATCGCCATAGGCCTGAACCGTCAGGATGCATCCGATACCACCCGCATGGTCATACGCGTTGCCCAGTGCCTCGCCCGATGCCAATGCGACGTCATAGCGCTCATCACGCCTCAGGGGAAGCGATTCGAGTAGCTCGGCAATACGATGACGATAGTATGGAAGGTTCTCGATACCCTGGCGCACCTCGACACTCTTGCTCCAGCGAGGCAATTCCCCCACCGGAATGGCAGGAATCGACTCCCGAGCGAAGCCCGCAACATGGAGGATGTCGACAAGTCGGGCAATCTCCAAAAAGCGAATGACCTCATCGGAGGCGTTAACGAGCGAAAGCAGGCCCTCTCGCCTCATGAGCTCTCTGGCGCGTGTAAGCAAAAACGCCAAACCCGTCGAGTCGATAAAGCCCACGGCCTGGCAATTGATGACAACGCGGCGCACGCCCCGGTCGATCAAATTATCCAACCGTCGGCGCAGCGCGGGCACCGAGGCGATGTCGACATCACCCGGTGGCGTCAAAACCGCTATGTCATTCCACTCATTCATACGACCATGGTTCCCCAAAAGAGCTCGCTCGATGCACACATATCTACAACCGCGTAGGTTTCGCCCCTCAAGCGTCGCAGCCTATGATCGGCCCCGTAAAAACTCAAGGGACACCAACGCGATATCATCGTCCAGCGCCGACTCGGTAAAGCGGTCAAGCTCGCTCAAGACCTTACCGCAGATTCCCGATACGCCCTCACCCGAAACAGAGAGCAAAAGATCGCGAAGGCGTTGCTCGCCAAAGAAAGCACCAGAGCGATCGCGCGCTTCGATCGTTCCGTCGGTATACATAAAGAGCATGTCACCAGGAGCGAACGTAAAGACGCCCGTCTCGTACACCATGCTCTCAAAGGCACCGATCACGCCCGATTGACACCCTAGGAGCTCCACTTCTCCCCCGCAGGTCTCGCCGCCACCAAGCGGCGTCGACGACGGCCGAATGACCATAGTGGGAGGATGTCCCGCAGAGCAATAGGTAGCGCGACCCGCCTTAAGATCGATCTTGGCGATAAACGCCGTCACAAACGTCTCGACTCTCGAAAAGCCCATGAGCATGCTATTGAGCGAGCGAGCCATGCGGGCAGGCCCCGCACCCTCCCAGGCATAGGCCGTCAGCGCCGTCTTGACGAGCGCCGACATCGACGCCGCCTCGATTCCCTTGCCGGACACATCTCCCAAAATCATAACGGCGCAATCGTCGGGAAGACGAACAAGCGTATAGAAGTCACCGCCGACCAGCGCCGAATTCGTTGCCGATAGGTACACCGAATCGGCGGCGATTCCCGGAACGTCACCAAGCGAATTTCTCATGCCAATCTGAAGCGTCTGAGCGATATGACGCTCCTCGCGCTTTTGAGACTCACCCTCATAGATCAGCTCAAAATCGTGAGCTAAATGCACCATGTAGTCGTATTCAAGGTCGTCGATTGGTTCCTGGCTGCCATCACGGAGCAGCAAGGCGCGCGTTGTCGGCCCCTTTGCGACATCAGCGTGAACGATCGCATCGTTGTTTCGCTTGTCATCCGCCTCCGAGCGATAGCGCCCCGCCTCGATACCGGAGTCGACGTACAGTCCCTGACACGGCAGGCCGTGTGCTCTCAGCCATGCACCCATAGGCGTGGATTCATCCACGCGCGTTAGGCGCACGTGCTTGAGATCGTCAGCGCTCGTCCCGCCCAGCACCGACGTCTCGAACCCATCGGAAGCTGATCCCAGGCGCGCTGCCGGCGTCGTGACAGAAAAGAAGAGCGACTCCGGATCGCCCGGCAACGCTACGCGACTGCCGCCCTCAAAATCGATGACATAGGTTTCGAGGCCCGCATCATACTCCACGGGGCAAAAATGACAGTTGAGCACGGCGCAAATTTCCGACGATACCGCGCGCGAAGCGACGACGGGATCATCAAGATAGGTAAAAAGCTCATCGCGCAGCACGTTGAGCGATCGACCAAGTTCTGCCGTGCGGCGCGAACGTAAGCTCGACGCCATGCCGACCATCTGAATAGACAGGTAATCGCAGATGACCTCGAGCACGTTAAGGTCATAGGCAAGTGGCGCCTGTGGACGTTTCCAACCGACCTCCAACACACCGAGCACCTGCGTGCCGTAAAACACGGGAAGACAGATCTCGCTGCGATACGGAGGCATATCCTGCACGCGCAGCAAGTGCTTGGAACGATTGTCCAAATCCATGAACATACCCGAAGCAACCCGGTCGCCCTCAAGGTCCTGCTGGATCGACAGACGACAGGCACGCGACTCACGAAGCACGTAGGTCGGAATGCCCGCGCCGTACGGCATAAATTCGGGAAGGTAGCTATCATGCAGCTCCTTGGAAACACCGCGGAGTTTAAAACCGCCGCTCTCAGAAAAATAAATCGCAGCTCCAGAGGCATCGAGCGTTCCGACGAGCTGATTCAAAACGGTATCGAGCAAGCTGGGGAGCTCATCGGAGCCCACGGTACTCATAATGACCGAAAGGGTACCCGAAAGGCGTTTATTCGCCACCCTAAGCTCCGATAGTGCACGTTTGAGCTGACGATCGTGGGAATACTGCTCTTCGATGCTGTGAAGCGCCACCAGGACGCGCGGCGCGCGGCGTCCAAAGATACGCGGAGGCGTAACGGAACCTGCGCGAACCAAGACGGGAATAAAGGACCCGTCGCTCAGCTTGAGCATCAGCTCGCTCTCGCAGCCATCGGTCTCAAACGGCAGACGATGTTCGGTCGCGCGCTCAAAGGCAGACGAGTACAGAACGTCCTTGACATCACCGTTGATGACGTCAGCGCTCTCCTCGCACATCAGATCGAGCAAACGATTATTCACATGCAGGATGGTTCCGTCGAGCTCACAAATGATGACAGCATCGCTCGTGATCTCGACCAGTTGGGCAACGTCTGCCCACTCGTTGCGTTCAAGCGTTTCCATCGTGGACCCCACCGTCTATCGGTAACAAAAAAGCCTCCGAAGAGGCTTCTCAAATGCGATGGTGTCGGAGGCGGGACTTGAACCCGCATGACCAAAAAGCGGTCACTAGCACCTCAAGCTAGCGCGTCTGCCAATTCCGCCACTCCGACATGCTATGTTGTTGATTCGCGGTTCGTTTTTTTGGACCCGCGCGTTCAACGAGGAAGATAATAACCTATGATTCGAGAACTGTGCAAGCACTTTTTTCAAAAAAATTTACGAATTTGTAAATGCGCTGGTAGACGGACCTGTTCGGGTCGGAATGAGGTTGCTTTCCAACGCGTCCTCGGGCATGCGGCATTATTTTGATTCGCGCTTCGCGCTACAAAATAATGCCGCCCCCTGCGGAATGCGTTGGAAAGCAACCTCATTCCGGCCCTAGGAGTATGTACTCCGGGAACAGTTCTCAAATATGTTCTGGGGCTGATATATATTTAGTGGCTCGGCTTTGCCGAGCCCTTATATAAGGAGGCCGGAGCTTTTGCTCCGGCCTCACTAACTATCCCATTAGATTAAGTGAGCGATCAAGGAATCGCCCCCCCCTGCATCGGTAACACAGAGCCCGTGCTGGACTTAGTTTTCAGAACATTCCGCAGACCAGGAAACCCCCTTATCCACAGCTCCGAAGGAGCAGGATAAGGGGGTTTCCATGGTCGAGGACGTTCTGAAAACTAAGTCCAGCACGGGCCCGGACAAACAGCCGACTACAGGTCGATGTGCGATTCCTTAATCGGGAACGGCTCCGCGAAGTGGCACGCGCAGCAGTGGCCCGGAGCGACTTCCTTAAACTCAGGAAGCTTCTCGGAGCAGATGCCCTGCGCGATCGGGCAGCGCGTGTGGAAACGGCAGCCGGTCGGCGGATCCAGCGGCGACGGCGGATCGCCGGCGAGGATGATGCGCTTGCGGGTCTTCTGAATATCCGGATCGGGAACCGGCACGGCAGATAGCAGCGACTGCGTGTACGGATGGTGAGGCTCGCTATAGAGCGTCTTCCAGTCCGAAACCTCGACCATCTTGCCTAGATACATAACGGCAACGCGATCGGAGATGTGCTGCACGACGGACAGGTCGTGGGCGATAAACAGATACGCCGTACCAAACTTGTCCTGAAGTTCCTTGAGCAGGTTCAGAACCTGGGCCTGAATGGAAACATCCAGAGCGGAAACGGGCTCGTCGCAGATGATCAGCTTGGGCTTCAAAGCGAAGGCGCGGGCGATGCCGACACGCTGACGCTGACCGCCCGAGAACTCGTGCGGATAGCGGTTGATGTGCTCGGGGTTCAGTCCAACGACGTCGAGAAGCTCGCGAACACGCTCGATACGCTCCTCCTTGGTGCCCACGCCGTGAATAGTCATGGGCTCGGAGACGATCTCGCCGATGGTCATACGGGGGTTCAGCGAAGCATAGGGGTCCTGGAAGATGAACTGCATCTCGCGACGCATGTCCTTGATCTCATGCTTGCTCATCTCGGCAACATCTTTGCCCTGGAAGAACACCTTGCCGGCAGTCGGCTGGGTCAGGCGCATAATCGTGCGGCCCGTGGTGGACTTACCGCAACCAGACTCGCCAACCAGACCAAAGGTCTCGCCAGGATAAATCTCAAACGAGATGTCGTTCACAGCAGAGACGACGCGCTTGGAAAAGCGCTTGGCGAACATGCCGGACTCGGCGGGGAATTCCTTAGAGAGGTGCTCGACCTTCAGCAGCGGAGTGCGCTCGTTCTTATCTGCCATTTACGCCTCGCCTCCCTTCTCGGAATCCTTGCGCGTACGGGACGTCGCAGGGGCATTCTTGAGGAACTCGGGGTCGCCGGAGTAGTGGCACGCGGAATAATGGCCAGACTCAGTGACAACACGCTCAGGACGCTGCTTGCGGCACTTATCGGTCGCATAGGGGCAACGAGGCGAGAACACGCAACCCTCGGGCAGGTTCATGAGCGAGGGCGGGTTGCCGTGAATCGGCGTCAGCGGCTTCTTCTCATCGATAGCCTGCTCCGGGATGGAGCGGATAAGGCCCCAGGTGTAGGGGTGGCGGCTCTCGTAGAAGATTTCCTCAGCAGTACCGAACTCGACGGGACGGCCGGCGTACATAACCATGATCTTATCGGCCATATCGGCAACGACGCCCAGGTCATGGGTAATCATGATGATGGCGTTGCCGTTCTTCTCCTGCATTTCCTGCATCAGCTCAATAATCTGAGCCTGGATGGTAACGTCCAGAGCAGTCGTGGGCTCATCGGCAATCAGGATATCGGGATCGCAGGCAAGCGCCATGGCAATCATGACGCGCTGACGCATGCCGCCAGAGAACTGGTGCGGATACTCGTTGACGCGCTTCTCGGGCTCGGGAATGCCAACGAGGTCCAAAAGCTCGGTGGCGCGCTTGAGCGCCTCCTGCTTGGAGTAGCCACGGTGCAGACGAAGTCCCTCGCCCACCTGCTTGCCGATCTTATAGACCGGGTTCAGGGAGGTCATAGGATCCTGGAAGATCATCGCGATATCGTTGCCGCGAATGTGTTGCATCTCTTCCTCGGTCATCTCGAGGATGGAACGACCGCGATAGCGAACGTCACCGCCCTCAATCTTTCCCGGAGGCATCGAGATAAGGCCCATGATGGTCATGGCGGTCACGGACTTACCGGAGCCGGACTCACCGACGACACCCAGGGTCTCACCGCGATCGAGTGTGTAGGACACACCATCGACGGCGCGAACGACGCCATCCTCGGTGTGGAAATACATCTTAAGGTCATCGACCTCGAGCAGATGCTGGCCCTCGGGAACCGGCTGGTCCTTCAGGTCCACATAGTTCTTGTTCTTCTTCATCCTTATGCGTCCTTCATCTTGACGTCGAGGGCGTCGCGCAGACCGTCACCAAGTAGGGTGAAGGCGAGCACCGTCGAGAGAATTGCCAGACCGGGCATGATCATCATCCAGGGAGCAGTCAGAAGATACTGCTGGCCATCCTGAATCATGGAGCCCCACGAAGGCGTGGGCGGGATAACGCCCATGCCGAGGAAGGACAGAGCGGACTCGGTCAGAATGGCGCCACCAATGTTCATGGTCGCGTAGACCACGATAGAAGCAACGGAGTTCGGGAAGATATGGCGCATAACGATACGCGCATCGGATGCACCCATCGCGCGAGCGGCGTCAACATAGTCGTTCTCTTTGACCGTCAGGATCGCGGATCGGAAGACGCGCGCAATCGAAGGCCAACCGAGAATGCCGATGGCGATAAAGACATTCTGAAGACCACGACCGATAACGGCAATCATGGCAACAACGAACAGCACGTACGGGAACGCCAGGAAGATGTCCGCACAGCGCATGATGATCGTATCCCAGATGCCGCCATAGAAACCGGCGAGGGCGCCCATGACCAGACCGATCACCGTGGAGATGGCGGTGGCCATAATACCGACGGAAAGCGAAACGCGCGCGCCGTAGATAACACGGACGAGAATGTCACGACCAAGAGAGTCGGTGCCAAACGGGTGCTCGGCACACGGAGCCAGCAGCGAAGTCTCGGCCATGGTGGTCGAGTCAGAAGCCGTAGGAGAGCCGAGCCAGGGCTTAGCCCACAAATCGGCGGTCAGGGCGACCACAACAACGATGATGATCCAGCAGACACCGATAACGGCGAGCTTGTTCTTACGAAGACGCTTAAAAGCGTCGCCCCACAGCGTGCGGGACTTGGCGGGAGCAGATGCGGCCTTGGTGGCGGTAGCCTGCTCCTGAGACTGAGAATTAGTTTCCTGCATGAGACGTACCTCCCTTAGGCCTTATCCGACGGACCGCCAAGGCGGATGCGCGGGTCGAGGAATGCATAGCTAATGTCGACGAGCAGGTTGATCACCATGACGACGACGACGATGAGCGTAACGCCGCCCATAACGATGGGCCAGTCACGCATGCTAATGGCGCGATAGACCTCATAGCCGATACCGGGCCAGTTAAAGACCGTCTCGGTCAGGATGGCGCCCGAAAGCATGCCGCCAAAGTCGACACCAATATAGGTAACGACGGGGATGAGTGCATTCTTAAGCGCATGCTTGATGATGATCGCGCGATTGGAGAGACCCTTGGCCTTTGCCGTACGGATGTAATCCTGGTTCATGACGTCAAGCAGCTGCGAGCGCATAATGCGGGCGGCATAAGCGGTCGAAACCGAAGCCAGCGTAATGGTCGGAAGCACATAGTGCATCCAATCCTGATACTGAGAGCTGGAACCGCCGGCACCCGAGATCGGCATGGAGATTGCACCGCCCGTGGCGTCCTTGAGGATGACGCCAAAGAACAGCTGCAGCAACATACCGAGCCAGAAGGCCGGGACCGCAACGAGGATCGACGTGGTGAGCGTTACCAAAATATCCCAGAAGGAATAACGCTTTACCGCCGAAATGATACCCGCACCGATACCCATAATTGCCTCGAGCACGATGGCGCACGCGGCAAGTTTGACCGTATACGGATACTTCTGGGCAAAGATTTCCGTAACCGGCAGCTTGCGCTGATACGAATTGCCCAGATCGCCATGAAGCAGGCCGTTCATGTAATACAAGTAACGGTCCACGAGCGACGTTTGAACGGGGTCGCCGTTCTCGTCAAGGATCGCGTTGCCGTCCTCGTCCGTCTGGACCAGGTGATAGCGGACGCGAAGCTGAAGCTCCACCTCGGGGGACAGAGCCTTGTCTCCACCGATCAGCTTGATCGGATCTCCCGGCACGATATTCTGGAGGGCGAACAGAATCAGCGTAACGCCCAAAAACACCGGGATGAACTGAAGCACACGTTTAACGATGTACTTACCCATACCACTCCCCTATCTAGGGATTAACCTAAATGGGATGCCGATCGCCAGACCGGCATCCCAAAATTACCATCAGCCAGTTTACCCCAGGTTAGGGAGAACTGTATGTTTCCCATGAGGTCTACGTAAATACTTGACCCTCACGGAAGCTGCAAACTCTTAGGCGAGCTCAGCGGTACCCAGATCGGCGTGCTTCTGCGGATCGACATAGAGGTGCTTAATGCGATCGGAGCCGGCGATGGTGTGCGTGTAGAACATAATCGGGATGACCGGGCAGTCGGCAGCGACCATTGCGTCGGCCTCCTGCATCTTAGCGACGCGCTCCTCGTCGTCAACAATAGTACGAGCCTCGTCGACCTTGGCGTCGAACTCGGGGTTGTTGTAACCGGAGCGGTTGTCGCCACCGAGGGAGTCGGAGTGGAACAGCGGATACAGGAAGTTGTCCATGATCGGGTAGTCGGCAATCCAACCCAGACGACCGAACTGATAGTTAAAGTTCTGATACTGCTCGAGCAGGGCAGACCACTCAGGGGTATCGGAGACAGCGGTAACGCCAACCTTAGCGAGGTCACCGATGATGGACTCCATGATCTCCTTGTGACCGCCGTCCTGGTTGTAGGACAGGGTCACGCTAATGCCACGATCGCCGTTAGCGCCAGCGGGAGCAACCTTGTCGAGGTACTCGTTAGCCTTGTCGACATCGTAGGCGCAGAACTCCCATGCGCCCTCCTTGTAGCCATCGATGCCCGGAGGAACAATGCCGTCGGCAGGGGTACGGGTACCCTTGAAGATGGTCTTGCAGATGGCCTCACGGTTAATGGCCAGGGAGATGCCCCTACGCAGGTCGGCGTTGTTGAACGGCTCGGCCGTGGTGTTGCAGGTCAGATAGTACGTGGAAGGCTCGGCGCCGAGCAGCATGCGCTCGCCGTCACCCATGGTGTAGCCGTCCTTGGACACGCCGCGATCCTTCTTGGCGGCATCGATCTGAGCGACGGGAACGTCGCAGACATCGAGGTTACCGGCCTGGAACTCCTTGTAAGCGGTCTCCATGTCCTTGATGACCTGGAAGTGGATGCCATCGATCTTGGCCTTGTCGCCATAGTAATCGTCGAACTTCTTGACGTTGATCTCCTGGCCATCCTCCCACTTGCCGTCCATCATGAACGGGCCGTTACCGACCGGGGCAAGATAGAAGCTCTTGACATCGGACTCGGCGCACTCGGGAACCGGGGCCAGAGCCGGATGAGAGGCGACGAAGGGGAAGTCAGCGTAAGCGGAAGACAGCTTGACGACGAGGGTCTCATCGTCGGGGCACGTAACACCGCTGAGCTCGGTAGCGTTACCGGCAAGCAGGTCGTCATAACCCTCGACCATGGAAAGGTGATAGGAGACCTCGGAAGGGCCGTACTCGGTAGCGATGGCCGACTTGGTGTTGACCAGACGCTCCCAACCGAGCTTGAAGGACTTGGAGGTAACGTCGTCACCGTTGTGGAACTTGGCCTTCTTGATCTTGAAGGTAAACTCGGTTGCGTCGTCATTGGACTCAAAGGACTCGCAAGCCAGCGGAACGATCTCGCCCTTCTCGGCGTCGTAAGAGGTCAGAGCGTCAAAGAGCTGGTACTCGACCTGAGTGCCCTGGTCCTCCTGGACGTTGTAGGGGTCGATGCAGACCGGGTTGTTGATGTAGAAGTTCAGCGTCGAACCGGACTCAGAACCGGAAGCGTCGCCACCCTTCTTGCCGCATGCGGCAAGAAAAGCCATGGAGCTCGCAGCAAGGGTACCGCCAACGAAGGCGCGACGACCCATAACGGGCTGGTGGAACATAGAATCAGCCATGCCATCCTCCTTATGAGATAGGACAAAGAAATGTTCAGTCGGACACATGTCGAGACAATCCGATCCGAACCATAAAAACGTCGCCCGTCGCTATGGCTGGTTATGCACAACGGACCAACGTTTCGCAATACAGTAGCGCATTTTATGCACGATTTGGGGCTAATTCCGGTCAACGGTCAAGAATTTCTTTAGTTGGGCGAAGTATGTGGGGATATTTTGACTCTGTTACAAATTTGTAAACAAAAAGGGTCCCGCACTTGCGGAACCCTATTCAATTATTTTATGCGGCTCGTGCTTAGAAGCCGACGATGCCCTGCGGGAAGAAGAACATGCACAGGACGACGCACACGGCAAAAACGACGGCCATAATTACCGTCAGGCGATCGAGGTTCTGCTCCATGACGCCCGTGGCAGAGCTGGAGTTATACAGCGAGCTAGCGATCATATCCGAAACGCCGGTGCCCTTACCGGAATGCATCAGGACGAGAATCGTCAGCGCCACGGCAGAGACAGCCCAAACGACAAACAGAAGAATCTGGAACGGACCCATAGATAAGCTCCTTAATAGAACAATTCAAACTCCAGTACTGTACCACAATCCCCCGCTCTCCCCTACCTGCCACTCAAGGACGAGGTGGAAATGGCAGAAATACCAAAAAGGGGATTGTCCGGTTGTGGACAACCCCCTTACTAGAAAACGGTATTTGTTTTCTATTAGGCCTCGGCGGCGAGCACGCGACCCGTCATCTCGGCGGAAGGCTCAATACCAGCCATGGTGAGCATGGTCGGAGCGATATCGGAAAGACGGCCGTCCTCGATACCGGTGAGCTTGGCCTTCTCATCAACGATGATGAACGGCACACGGTTGGTGGTGTGAGCCGTAAACGGATGCTTGGAACCGTCAGAAGCAACGTCAAACATGTGATCGGCGTTGCCGTGGTCGGCGGTAATCAGCGCAAAGCCGCCCTTGGCGAGAATCGCCGGGACAACCTTGGACAGGGCATCGTCAACAGCCTCGACGGCCTTAACGGCGGCGTCGAAGACACCGGTGTGACCAACCATGTCGCAGTTCGCGAAGTTCACGATGTAGAAATCAGCGCGATCCTCGTTGATGGCGGCGACAAGCTTCTCGGTAACCTCGGGAGCGCTCATCTCAGGCTGCAGATCGTAGGTAGCGACCTTGGGGGAAGCGACGAGCACGCGCTCCTCGCCCTCCTTGGGCTCCTCGATGCCGCCGTTGAGGAAGAACGTCACGTGGGCGTACTTCTCGGTCTCGGCGGTGTGCAGCTGCTTCAGGCCATTGGCGGCGATAACGTCGGCCAGGACGTTCTCGGGGAACGTCTTGGGGAAGGCGACCTCGACGTCAAACGTCGGATCGTACTCGGTCATCGTCACAAAGTGAGAAAGCTTGATCTGCTCGCGCTCAAAGCCGTCGAACTCCTTGTCCGTGAACACGCGGGTCATCTGACGGGCGCGGTCGGGACGGAAGTTGAAGAAGATGGCCGCGTCGCCCTCGTGGATGCCCTCGTTGTGGGCAGCGAAGGGCTCGACGAACTCGTCGCCGCGCGGATCCTTCTCGTAGTAGGCCTTGATACCGGCAACGGGGTCGACATCGGCATCGGACGCGTTGACCATGACGTCGTAGGCGCGCTGGATGCGCTCCCAACGATTATCGCGGTCCATGGCCCAATAACGGCCCGAGACGGTGGCAACGCGAGCGTCGCAACCGGTCTCCTCGGAGATCTTAGCCAGGAAGGCGCAGAACTCGCTCATGTAGCCGGCACCAGACTGCGGGTCGACATCGCGGCCATCCATGAAGGCGTGGACGCGAACGGTCTTGACACCGTGCTCGGCAGCCATCTTGACCAGAGCCTCGACGTGGTTCATGTGGGAGTGAACGCCGCCAGGGCTCATAAGGCCCATAAGGTGAAGGGTCTTGCCCTCAGCCTTGACATCGTCCATAGCCTTGACGAAAACCTCGTTCTTGGCGATGGAGCCGTCCTTGATGGCATTGTTGATGCGCGAAAGCTCCTGGAACACGATGCGGCCGGCACCGATGTTGAGGTGGCCTACCTCGGAGTTGCCCATCTGGCCGTCGGGAAGGCCCACGTCCTCGCCCGAAGCACCGAGCGTGGTGTGAGGATACTTCTCGTACAAGCTATCAAGGAAGGGCGTCTTGGCAGCGGCGACGGCGTTCTCGCCATCGGCCGGAGCCAGGCCGCAGCCGTCCATGATAATCAGGAGTGCAGGAAGATGACGCTGTGCCATATGTCCTACTCGCCTGCCTTGACGACCATAGAGGCGAAGTCGGCAGCCTTGAGCGAAGCGCCGCCCACGAGGGCGCCGTCAACGTCGGGCTTGGCGACGAGCTCGGCGATGTTGCCGGGCTTAGCGGAACCACCGTACAGGACGCGGATGCCGTTGGCGAGCTCCTCGCCGAACATCTCCTTGAGGGTCTCACGGATAGCGCCGCAGACCTCCTGAGCGTCCTCGGCGGTAGCGGTCTTGCCGGTGCCGATGGCCCAGATGGGCTCGTAGGCGACGACGACCTGCTTGGGGCAGGTGATCTCAAGACCAGCAAGGCCAGCCTTGACCTGGTTCACGACGTGCTCGACATAGGTGCCAGCCTCGCGGACCTCGAGGGACTCGCCGCAGCAGAAGACGGGAACAAGACCGGCGGCAACGAGGGCCTTGGCCTTCTTGTTCTGATCCTCGTCGGTCTCGTGGAAGTAATCACGACGCTCGGAGTGACCGATGATGCAGTAGGTGCAGCCAGCGGACTTGAGCATGTCGCAAGAGGACTCACCGGTGAAGGCACCCTTGGCCTCCCAGTACACGTTCTGTGCACCGAGGGCGATGGGGGCAGCCTGAATGCGGTCATGAACCGTGGTGATGTCGATGGTCGGAGGGCAGACGAGCACCTCGACGCCAGCCGGAACCTCGGGCAGAGCCTGAGCCAGCTCGTCGGCGAGCTTGGCGGCCTCGGCGACGTCGTTGTTCATCTTCCAGTTACCAGCGATAAGAAGGGTGCGATTAGGCATCGAGAAGCGCCTCCACTCCGGGCAGGGCCTTACCCTCGACGAGCTCCATGGAAGCGCCACCACCGGTGGAGATCCAGCTCATCTTGTCGGCCAGGTTGAACTTGTTGACAGCTGCGACAGAGTCGCCACCGCCGATGATCGAGGTGCAGTCGGCCTCGGCGACAGCCTCGGCGATAGCCTGGGTGCCGTGAGCGAAGTTGTCGAACTCGAAGACGCCCATGGGGCCGTTCCAGAACACGGTCTTGGCGCCCTTGACGGCCTCGGCGTAAAGCTCCTCGGTCTTGGGGCCGATATCCATGCCCTCACGATCGTCGGGGATAGCATCGGAAGCGACAACCTCGGGGACAGCGTCCTCGCCAAAGTGATCGGCAACGCGGTTGTCGATGGGGAGCAGGATCTTGACGCCCTTCTCCTCGGCCTTCTTGAGCATCTCGCCAGCGCGCTCGACCCAGTCCTCTTCCTTGAGGGACTGACCAACGGACAGGCCCTGAGCCAGGAAGAAAGTGTAGGCCATGCCGCCACCGATGATCAGGGTGTCAGCGGAGTCGATGAGGTGATCGAGAACGCCGATCTTGGAGGAAACCTTGGAACCGCCGACGATGGCGACGAAGGGGCGCTCGGGCTCGGCGAAGATGCCGGTCAGCGTGTCGACCTCCTTCTCGAGCAGGAAGCCAGCGACGGCAGGCAGGTAAGCGGCGGGGCCCACGACGGAACCCTGGGCGCGGTGAGCGGTGCCGAAGGCATCGAGAACGAAGACGTCACCATAGGAAGCGAGCTTCTTGGCGATCTCGGGATCGTTCTTCTTCTCACGCTTATCGAAGCGGACGTTCTCGAGAACGAGAACCTTGCCCGGCTCGACGGCAGCGACAGCCTCGGCAGCCTTCTCGCCGTAAGTGTCGGCGACAAAGGCAACGTCGAGACCAGAGAGCTCGGCGAGCTTCTTGGCGACAGGCTCAAGGGAGAGCTCAGGCTGGAAGCCAGTGCCATCGGGACGGCCGAGGTGGCTCATGAGGATGACGCGAGCGTTGTGCTCAACGAGGTAGTTGATGGTGGGCAGGGCAGCCTTGATACGGGTGGTGTCGCCAACGACGCCATCCTTGATAGGCACATTGAAGTCAACGCGGACGAGAACGCGCTTGCCGTCGACATCGATGTCGCGGACGGTCTTCTTGGTAAAGGCCATGTTTGCTTCTACCTTTCGTACGTGTCTGCCTCCCATTACGGCAGACGATTTCCTATAAAAAGGGCGCGACCCTAGGGTGTAAGCCCTATAAGGCCGCGCCCTTCTTTAGACGCTCAACGAGCTATTCGCTAAAAGCTAAATTAAGCAACGAACTTCTCGAAGTACTTGATGGTGCGGACCATCTGAGAGGTGTAAGAGTTCTCGTTGTCGTACCAAGAGGTGACCTGAACGAGAGTCTGGCCGTTGCCGAGGTCAGAGCACATGGTCTGAGTGGCGTCGAAGATGGAGCCGTGGGTCTCGCCGATGATGTCGGTGGAGACGATGTCGTCCTCGTTGTAACCGAAGGTCTCGGAGATGGTGGCAGCGTAGGCCTTCATAGCGGCGTTAACCTCGTCGACGGTGACCTTCTTGTCAACGACAGCGTAGAGGTTAGTGATGGAGCCGGTCGGCGTCGGGACGCGCTGGGCGGCACCGATGAGCTTACCGTTGAGCTCGGGGAGAACCAGGCCGATAGCCTTGGCAGCACCGGTGGTGTTGGGGACGATGTTGACGGCGCAGGCGCGGCTACGACGCTTGTTGCCCTTGCGCTGCGGGCCGTCGAGCGGCATCTGGTCGCCGGTCCAGGCGTGAATGGTGGTCATGATGCCGGACACGATGGGAGCGAAGTCGTTCAGACCCTTGGCCATCGGGGCGAGGCAGTTGGTGGTGCAGGAAGCGGCGGAGATGATGTTGTCCTCAGCGGTCAGCGTCTCGTGGTTGACGTTGTACACGATGGTGGGCAGATCGCTGCCGGCCGGAGCGGAGATGACGACCTTCTTGGCGCCAGCGTTGATGTGGGCCTGAGCCTTAGCCTTGCTGGTGTAGAAGCCGGTGCACTCGAGAACGACGTCGACGTCGAGGTCGCCCCAAGGCAGGTTGTTGGCGTCGGCCTCCTTGTAGATCTTGATCTCCTTGCCGTCAACGGTGATGGAATCCTCGCCAGCAACGACCTCGTGATCGCGAGCGTAGTTGCCCTGCGTGGAGTCGTACTTCAGCAGGTAAGCGAGCATATCGGGAGAGGTGAGGTCGTTGATAGCGACGATCTCGGAGCCCTCATGACCGAACATCTGACGGAAAGCCAGACGACCGATGCGACCGAAGCCGTTAATAGCAACCTTTACTGCCATTGTGTCTCCTTTCGTAAGGCCCCCGCGAGCTACAGCGCCCGCCGTTGAGGCCCACAAACTAACCACTCGCCTAATATACCTTTTTTTTGACTTGAATTTCACGAGAATGCTCGAAATTGAAAATCAAATTTACGTTAAAACGTTTTAAAGAGTAAAACAGCAGTTCAATCCCTATATAAGCAGTTTCGCTCAACTACCTGTTTGCTTCAATGAGCTTTTCAAGCCTCAAAACTCGATGGTAGAGGGCCGACTTCGACAAGGGAGGGTCAGCCATCTCCCCCAGATCGCGCAGTGACAGATCGGGATAGCGCTCGCGCAGGTCGCAAAAGACTGCTAAGGCGTCCGGAAGCGTGTCGCGTAAACCCCGCTGTTCGAGCTCATCGATCAACGCAAGCTGATGCTGGGCGGCACCCGCACTTCTGGTCTGATTGGCCAGCTCGGCATTCACGCGACGGTTTACGTCGTTCTTAACCAATTTGACCGCGCGCGCTTCCTCGATCTCGGCAACGCTGCGCTTGGCGCCGACCAGCTTTAGAAGCTGCTCGATCTCCTCGGCGCTCTTAATGTAGACGGCAAAGGACCCGCGCCGCGCGTTAACGCGCGCATGGACCCCAATCTGCTCCAATAGATCGCAAAGTCCCCGGGCATACTGCTCGCCCTGCACCGCGATCTCCAAATGAAAGTCGCCGCGGGGATCGGCCACGAAACCGCCGGCGATGAGCGCGCCGCGGATGTAGGCAAGCCTGCAGCAGGGACGGGCAACGATGTGCCGGGGAACACCAGCGACGAGCCCTCCCCTGCGGTCGAGAATGCCCAGCAGCACCAGAGCCTTGTCCAGGTCGGGTTGATCGGGCAGGGTAATGAGATAGTTACGGACCTTATGCAAGACCGATTTACGAACGGTAAATTCCGTTTTGAGCTTAAGGATGCGATGCGTCAGTGTGATCATCGTGCGCGCGACGGCACCCGTCTCGGTCGCGACCGTCAAACGATACCGCCCGGAGCCGGCCAGCGAAAGTGTACCGCTCACACGCGTCAGGGCGGCAAGCGTCGACAAATCGCAGTATTCACATTCGGGTTCGCAGCGCGCGAGCTCGTCACGCACCTCGGCGGTAAACGACATGCAGGCCTATGCTTTCGTGTTGGCGCGCGACAGGTCGCGATGGGAAATGCTCACGTGGTATTGGGCGCCTTCCAAATAACGTGCCGTGGCCTCGGCGATGGCAACGCTGCGGTGTTGACCGCCCGTGCAGCCGATGGCAATAGAAAGTTGTGGCTTGCCCTCCGCGATATAGCCGGGCATGACCGTATCGAGCAGCTGCGTCCAGGCCTTCCAGAACTCCTGGGTCTTGGGATGGTCCAGAACAAAGTCGGAGACTTTCTTATCGAGACCGGTCATGGTGCGCATCTCGGGATCGTAGAACGGATTGGGCAGGAAGCGAACGTCGATCATAATGTCCGCCTCGACGGGCATGCCGTGCTTAAAGCCAAACGAGAACACGTGGACGTCCATGAGCTGCTGGTCGGACAACTCGGAGAACGCCATGCGCAATTTGTTGCGCAGGGCAGAGGTGCGCAGGCGGCTCGTGTCGATGATCATATCGGCTCGATCGCGCACACCCTGCAGCTGCAGGCGCTCGCGCTGAATCGCATCGGCCGTGGTCTCCCCCGGCTTGGCAATGGGATGGCGGCGGCGGTTTTCGCTATAACGACGGATCAGCACCTCGTCTGAGGCCTCGAGAAACACAATGTCACAGCTCATTTCGCGCTCCTCGAGTGCGGCAACGGCATCGAGCAGCTCATCGAACAAGCCCTGGCTGCGCAGGTCGCAGGTGACGGCAAGATGCCTGCCCACGCCCGTATTGATGCCAACGAGTTCGGCAAGCTGGGAGATCAGACGCGGAGGCAAGTTGTCGATGCAAAAGTAGCCCATGTCCTCGAACACATGCATAGCTTGCGTGCGGCCCGATCCGGACATTCCGGTGATGATGACGATATCGGGGATGCGCTCCGAGCGCTCCGCCGCATCCATGGCATCTCCCTTTTGCATGTGCTGCCTCCTAAAAACAAGCGCGGGACCCAGCAACCCGGATCCCGCGCGGTCAATTGCCTTTAATGAGTATACCGCCCTGAGCGGATACGAGGCCTGTCTTACGCCTCAAGCGCGGCTTTGAACCAACTCGTAATACTCGTGGGGTGCGTAATGGCAGTGCCCACGACAACTGCCCAGGCGCCCGCATCAATCGCGGCGCGGGCCTCCTCGGGCGTGTGCACGCGGCCCTCGCAGATGATGGGAAGGCCGGGAAACTCCTCGGTCGCCTGACGCAGGAGCGGCAGATCAGGGCCATCGGCCATGGTGCAGTCGATGGCGGCGACACCGTGAGAAAGCGTAGTGGATACCAGGTCAAAGCCCATATCAACCGCACGGCGAATGTCCTCGATGGTGGCACAATCCGCCATCAGGAGCACGCCCTCCTCGTGCAGCGGACGGAAGGTGTCCTCGACGGTCTTGCCATCGGGACGTGGGCGATCAGTGGCATCAATTGCCACGATATCGGCACCGGCGGCAACGCAGGCGCGAGCATGACGCAGCGTCGGCGTGATGTAGACGCCCTCGTGCCCATCCTTCCACAAGCCGATGACGGGGACCTCGCAGCGGCCCTTAATGGCGGCGATGTCGGCAAGACCCTGGCAGCGAATAGCGGCGGCGCCGCCAAGCTCGCAGGCGCGAGACATCTGAGCCATAGTTTCGGGCGTACGAAGCGGCTCGCCCATATAGGCCTGAACGCTCACGACGAGCTTGCCCTTCAGGGATTGAATCAAAGGATCAACGGTCATGTTCGACTCAACCTTTCTCAAAATAGCCTTCTGAGACACCGCACCTTGACGTTCAAACCGTCGCTCGCGTACAGAAGTACGCTTCGCTCCTCTTTCACGTCAATCTGCGGCACCTCAGAAGGCGCACTTGGTAGTTATGTTTACTTCAACGAGGCAAGAAGGTGTTCGGCGGCACCGATAAGCGGCGCATCGCCCTCCAGAGAACCGATAAGGATCGGCGTGTCCTGAAGCGGGTCGAGCGCCTGGCTGGCATAGCCCTCGTGCACCGAGTCCTTCCACGTCTGCGAGCGCCAATCGGGACCCTGGTGAATCACGCCGCCCGAAAGCACGATGACCTCGGGATCCAAGATGTTGGCAAGCGAGCCCAAGCTGGCCCCCAGCGCAAAGCCGGCGTCATGGATGACCTCGGTCGCCTTTGCGTCGCCCGCACGGCACAGGTCGTTCACATCGCGACCGACCGAAGGACGGCTGGGGTCGACGCGGCCAAAACGCTCATCGTACATTCGACCAATGGAAGTGCCCGAAGCAACCGACTCCAGATGGCCGGAACGCCCGCAGGCGCAGGGAATGCCGGCGGCAGCCGAGCACTCGATGTGGCCCATATGGCCGGCAGCACCATGGAAGCCCTGCATCACGCGGCCGTTCTCGACATATGCGCCGCCGATGCCCGTACCGATGCCAAGACACAAGACGGAGAACTTGCCCTTGCCGACGCCCCAGTGGGCCTCGCCCAGAGCATGAGCCTGCACGTCGCCTACGACGGCAACGGGAAGACCGAGGTCCTCGCGCAGACGCGGCCCCAACTGAACGCCGGACCAGCCGGGCATGATCTCATTGGCATACGCGATGGCGCCCGTCTTGGGATCGACGACGCCGGCGGCACCGATACCGACGCCAAGGACCTCGACACCGGGATTCGCCTCGAGAGCAGCCTTGATGGACGCCTCGATACGCTGGAAGACGGCCTCGCCGCCCTCCTGGGCCTCGGTAGGAACCTCGGCCTCAAAAACGGGATGGGGCACACTACCGTCAGCCGGGTACTCCATGATGGCGGTCGCGATCTTAGTTCCGCCGATATCGACAGAGCAGACGTACTTGTTCTCCATGTCGCTCTCCTTCGGAGATAAAAACAACTACAGGAAATGAAGGCGGTGTAATCGCCGCAACTTGGTAAAGGTTTCCCGGGTGTCCGAGGTTGGGGTGAAAGCGGTCGGGCGTTGACCTAATGGGTCACGCTCGACCGCTTGAGCCCCAAGATCGGGTGCCCGGGGAAGCTTTACAGGAGACCGTTGTCCTGGAGGACCTTCTTAATCGCCTCGACGTTCTCGCCGGTCATGGCCTTCACCGGGCGCGGCATGGTCGGGCTGTCGAAGATACCCATGAGGTTCATAGCGGTCTTGAAGGCGCCGACGCCACCGGCATAGCCCTGGACGCCCGAGGTGACATCCCAGATGTGCGAAATCTCGTTGAGGCGATCCTGCTCGGCCTTGACGGTAGCCCAGTCACCAGCCTGAGCGGCCTTCCACTGACGCACGTAGCCCTCGGGCTCAACGTTGGCGAGACCCGGGACGGAACCGTCGGCGCCACCGAGGTAGGCGCCGTCGACAACAACCTCGTGACCGGTGAGAATGCTCATCGGATGGCCGTTCTTCTCGTTCTCCTGGACGAGGTAGCGGAACGAGATGTCATCACCCGAGGAATCCTTGACGCCGGCCAGAACGCCCTCGGCGCCGAGCTTGGCAAGGAGCTTCCAGGGGAGCTTGGTGTGGACGCACACGGGGATGTCGTAGGCGAAGATGGGCAGGTCGAGTTCCTCATGCAGGATGCGGAAGTGCTCCTCGACCTCGGTCATGCCCTGCAGGGCATAGAACGGGCAGGTGGCGACAAGCGCATCGGCGCCCAGCTCCTGAGCGACCTTGCCGTGCTCGATCATACGCTCGGTCTCGGTGTCGATGATGCCGACCAGAACAGGCACGCGGTGATCGACGATACGGACGGCCTCGGCGATGATCTGACGACGACGCTCGTCGGTGGAGAAGACGACCTCGCCCGAGGAGCCCAGGAAGAACAGGCCATCGACGCCGGCATCGATCATGCGGTTGATGCTGCGCTCAAAGGAGGCAACGTCGAGCTGGTGGTCTTCGGTATCGGGAACAACGACGGGAGGGATAACGCCGGTGAATTTCTGAGTTGCCACAAGAATCTCCTTAGTTGTCTGGCGGGCGACCCTATGCCACCCACTCTTGTTGGCAGTGTCCAGGCCGTCTAGGCCAAAGAACACGGGTAGAACGTTTGGTTAAAGAAGTCGACGACTTCGTTTTCGAACGCATTGATGCGCTCGTGAGCGTATTTGGCATAGATGATATGCCTCCGGTCACACTCAAGACCGTTGAACACGGCAAACTGGCCCTTGGGATCGCTCACGGCATCCATAAGCGATGTGCCCATGAGCACCGATCCGCGCACCCGAGACGACAGAGCCTCGAGACCACCGGGAATTGGATTGGCAACCGCCGTGCAGGCAAGGCCCCGCTCGTCCAGAGCAGAAACCGCCAGCGCGACTCCGCCGCCAAGGCCCTCGCCCCATGCAAAGATGCGGTCGGGGTCCATGCCATCAAGATTGCGCGCCACCTTCGCCAGCGCGCAACCCCAACGGACGCGCTCGACAAAAGCGGGCGAAGAAATCCCCCGCCGCAGGTCGTCCGCACCAGCAACATCGTCATCCAGCGCGAGGACGGCATACCCCATGGCGGCAAATCTCGTCATGTGATGCCAGCCGCGCACAGGCCGATCGATGTCGTGGAACATCAGGCACAGCGGCACGCGCTCAGATACTCGGGCACGACCGACGGGCTCGATCAAACGAGCGTGAATCGCATCGTCACCGAGCTCAAAGGAAACCTCGGAGTAGCGGGCATACGGATTGGCGAAATCAATCGCCGTAATGGCCAGACCTTGAATTTCAAGATCCAAAGCACATGCCTCCAAATCAGAAACATCTGCCTGAACATCACCGTGCCAGTCCCGATATTCAGCGAGCCTTGACGAAACCGTCCCAGGAATCCCCGCAAGCTCGGAGACAATCAGCCCATCGACATTGCTCTCGCACTTAGACATGAGCCTCCCCTCCCTTGCAGAAAAACGGAATGATCAGATCGTCAAAATCCTGAATCTCCTCGTGGCCAAAGCCTTCAAAGAACTCATGACGCTTTTCACAGGTCAGGTTGTTATAGACCGCAAACTGCGTCGCTGGCGGACAGACAATATCGGCTGTGCCTGTGCCAAACAGCACAGGGCATTTGACCATGGGGGCAAAGTTCTTGGAATCGAAGTACGCCAGCTTGGCATAGGCTTCGTCAATACGAGTCGAGTCCTCGTCAAACCAGCGAGACCAATAGCGCAGGCCCTCGTAGGCAATGTCGTCGGCATCCAAATCCCAGACCAGGCGGAAATCTGACAGGAAGGGATAGAGGATGGCGGCGCGATTGATAAGCTCGCTGTTAAGTGCGCAGGTCGCAATGCCCAAACCGCCGCCCTGCGACGCGCCGTTCACAAACACACGGGCAAGATCGATGCCCTCGAGCTCGCGAACGATGCGGCACAGGATGCGAATATCTTGGTGCAAGCGGACATAGTAGAGGTTGGCCGGGTCGCCGTCGATACCGGCGACGATATGGCCCGCAACCGTTGTGCCCTCAAATCCGCCAATGTCCTCGGAGGGACCTCCTTGGCCGGGGCAGTCGAGGGCGATGAGTGCCATGCCCATGCCCGCAAACGATGCCTGCTCAAACCAGCTGCGGCTTGCACCTGGATACCCATGGAACTGAAGTACCAATGGCACGGGCTCGTCCGAGACGGGTTTAAGGTACTTGGCATGAAGGCGAGCGCCACACATGCCGGTATACCAGAGGTCGAAAAGCTGGCAGGTCACGGCGTCGGTGACCGATGCCGCCTCGATCGCATAGTCAAGCCCGACGGCGTCGGCCTCGGCCATGCGATCCTTCCAAAAGAGATCGAAATCTGATGGACGGGGCATGGCGCCTCGATATTCACCAAATTGATGTTGTAGCTCCTGAGCACTTGGCATGGCTCGTGAACCCAACCTTTCGAAATCGCAACGGAGGTGCGCCCGGCAAGGAAACCGGGCGCACGGGAGGGAAAGCGAGGCTACTCGCCGAGCTTGGGATGCAGCAGCGACGGCGCAGCGCCGAGCAGCATCTTGGTGTAGGGGTCCTGGGGGTGCTGGAAGACCTGCTTGGCCTCGCCCTGCTCGACGATCTTGCCGCCATTCATAACGATGATGTCGTCAGAGATATAGCGGACCGTCTGGATGTCATGGCTGATGAACACCATGGCCAGGCCGAGCTCCTTCTTAAGGTCGGTCAGCAGGTTCAGAATCTGCGCGCGGACCGAAACGTCCAGAGCCGAGGTGGGCTCGTCGGCGATGATGGCATCGGGGTTCAGCGACAGGGCACGGGCAATTGCGACGCGCTGGCGCTGGCCGCCCGAAAGCTGGCCGGGAAGAACCTCGGCGGCAGAGCTGGGCAGACCGGTGAGCTCCAAGAGCTCCTTGACGCGCTTCTCCTGCTCGGCCTCGGTACCCAAGTTGTGGACGCGCATGGGGTCGAGCAGTTGCTCGCGAACGACCATGCGGGGGTTGAGCGCCGTGGCCGGGTTCTGGAACACGACCGAGATGACGCGGCCCATGTGGCGACGGTCCTCGGCGGTACGTTTAGTAACGTCCTTGCCCTTAAAGTAGACCTTGCCACTCGTGGGGGCCTGCAGGCCACACATGACGTTGGCGGTGGTGGACTTTCCGCAACCGGACTCGCCGACGATGCCGATGGTCTGTCCGGGCATGAGCTTAATCGTTACACCCTGGACGGCGTGAACCAGGTTGGGGTGCAGAATCGAGCCGGTACGGGTCCTAAAGGTGACGTGGACGTCATCAAGGAAGATGATCGGCTCGACGCCGTTGACTGCGGTCTCGCTCATCTAGATCACCTCCGCGTGAGGGGTCAAACCATTTGCCTTGAGCACCTCATCGGGGAGCTCGGAATAGAAGTGCTCGGTGCCAGGCACGCGCTTGAAGACCGGACGGGTGTCCAGGCCAATGCGCGGATGGCTCGAGCGGGGCGCGAAGCGATCGCCCTTGGGGAAATCGCGCGGGCTCGGAACAGCGCCGGGCACCTGGTGCAGGCAGCCCGAGCCGCTCTCGATGGACAGAACGGAGCCCAGAAGACCGCGGGTGTACTCGTGGATCGGGTTGGTGAGCAGCTCCTTGGTGGGCGCCTGCTCGATAACCTGGCCAGCGTACATAACCGTGATGTTATGAGCGACCTCGGCGACCAGAGCCAGGTCATGCGAAACGAAGATCATGGCAAAGCCGAGCTTGGCCTGAAGGTCGTTGAGCAGCTTGATGACCTGCTTCTGGACGGTAACGTCCAGAGCGGTCGTGGGCTCGTCGCAGATGACCAGCTTGGGGTCGCGGGTAAGGGCCATAGCGATCAGAACGCGCTGACGCTGACCACCGGAAAGCTCATGCGGATAGCTCTCGAGCGTACGCTTGGGGTCGAGGCCCACGAGCTCCAGGAGCTCCTCGGCGCTACGGGTGCCGCCACGCTTGGTGAGCTGCTTCATCTGAGCGGAAATGAGCATGGAGGGATTGAGCGAGGACAGGGCGTCCTGATAGACCATGGCGATATCGGTACCGCGCAGGCCGAACCACTCTTTTTTGCTCATCTTGAGCAGGTCGCGACCCTCCCAGAGAACCTCACCGGAAAGGTGCTCGTCATCATCGGTCAGACCCATGATGGCCAGCGTGGTGATGGACTTACCGCAGCCGGACTCACCGACCAGGCCCATGGTCTGGCCAGGACGTACATCAAAGTTGACATGGTCGACGACGTTGATGTCACCGTGGTGCTCAAACTGGATGCAGAAATCGCGGACCGAAAGGATCGGCTCAACGGACTCATCGGGCACATGGCGGTCGTTACGCTTGAGCTCGACATCGCGCAGGGCGCCAAGACGGGCGGACAGGGACTGAGCCTGCTCCTTGTAGGCGCGAACGGGGTCGGAGACCAGCAGGTCGGCCTCGCGGCGCTTGGAGGAATCGGTCGGATCCAGGGCGGCGGAGGGAGCAGCGGCCATGGCGTCGGTAATGCCCTCGGAGAGGATGTTGAGCGCCAGGCAGGTGATCATGATGGCCAGGCCCGGGAACAGTGCCTGCCACCAACGGCCGGCGAGCACGCCGCCGCGGGCGTCGGCGAGGATGTTGCCCCAGGTAGCGGTGGGCTCCTGGATACCAGCGCCGATGAAGGTCAGCGAGGCCTCGAAGATGATGGCGTCGGCGACCAGGGTAACGGTGAAGACCATGATCGGGGCGATGCAGTTACGCAGAACGTGCTTAATCAAAATCCACGGAGCCTTGGCGCCGGAAACGATGACCGCGCGGACATAGTCCTCGCCGTACTCGGACACGATGTTGGCACGCACGATACGGGCAATCTGCGGGGTGTACATAAAGCCGATGGCGAAGATGATCGACGGCACGGAATTGCCCAGGATGGAGACGAAGACGGCAGCGAGGGCGATGCCCGGGATGGACATGATGATGTCCAGGATGCGCATGATCGCCTCGGAAACGGACTTGCGCGAAACAGCCGCGAGGGCGCCCACGACCGAGCCGCAGACCAGAGCCATGGCAGTGGCGCCAAAGCCGATGATCAGCGAGTAACGGCCACCGTAAAGCATGCGCGACAGGATGTCGCGGCCCTTATCGTCGGTACCGAAGATAAATCCATTGCCGGGAGCCTGGCGAGCAGTGAAAATCTCGACCGGGCTATAGGGGGCAAGAAGGGGCGCCAGAATCGCGGTCAGGGCGACCAGCACCAGCACGACGGCGGCAATCTTAGAAGACAGCGTCATCTTCTTCCAGCCACCGAGCTTGAGCCCCTTGGAGGCAGCCTTCTCGAGCTGCTCGGTTTGCTTCTCTCGAATCTTTACCATAATCTACACCGTCCTGATGCGCGGGTTGATGAGCAGGTAGAGCATGTCAACCACGATGTTGATGATGATGAAGGCAAGAGCAACGACGATGACGACGCCCTGAACCAGGTTCGCCTCGTTGCCCTGAACGCCCTGCAGAATCGCAGTACCCATGCCGGGGAGGTTGAAGATGACCTCGATGACGACGGCGCCGCCCATAAGGTAACCGATCTTAAGACCGAGGGTGGTGACCGGGGTGATCAGCGCGTTGCGAAGAACGTTGATGCCGACGACGACCTTCTCGGGAACGCCGGCGCCACGGGCCATGCGGACGTAGTCCTTGTCGAGCTCCTCGACCATGGCGGTACGCACGATACGAGTCATCTGACCCGTCAGCGGAAATGCCAGGGCGATAGCGGGCATGATCATACGTCCCAGATAGCCAGCCGGGTTGGTGGTGAAGTGAGGCAGAGCACCGGACGCCGGGAGCACCTTAAGGTAGGAAGAGAACAGCAGAATCAACAGAACGGCAAGCCAGAACGACGGGGTTGCCAAGCCGGCGATGGAGAAGACGCGGATCACTTGGTCCGGCCATTTATCGCGATACAGTGCCGCGATGACGCCGAGCAAAAACGAGACGACCGCGCCGATGGCAAGACCGATGAAGGTCAGCTGCATCGTGACGGGCAGGGCCGTGGAGATGCGCTTGGCAACGGAGTTGCGGGCAGCACCATAGGTGCCCATGTCACCATGGATCAAATCGCCCATGTAGCGCACGTAGCGCACGGGCCAGGGGTCGTCCAGACCATACTTCTCATGGTACTCGGCAACCGCCTCGGGCGAGGCACCGTCACCCAACGCCGTATAGGCGGGGTCGGTCTTGGAGAACGACATAAGGAAGAACACCAGGACGGTGACGCCCAATGCCATGATCGGCAGCGCCACGAGACGCCTTCCAATCAAACGTAGAAAGTTGTTCACGTTCTCTCCCCTTTCTTTTGTCGGTAGGACCAACTGGTATATGAGTATGGATACTCATTACAAGACCCGAGCGACATCGAGGTCGCCCGGGTCTTTGTTTCAACTATGAGGACGTTGCCTTACGACCGACGCCCTACATATGACTCAAGCGAGTCTTAGGCCTTGACGGTCGCGACGCCCCTGAAGGACATGCTCGTCGTGCCGATGCCCTTGAAGCCATCGAGGGCCTCGCCGTTGGGCGCGGTGGACGGATCGTCCCAGGAAGCGGAGACGGTCTTGACGTGGACAACAGGGTACAGAACGGCGTTGTCGGCGATGATATCGAAGCACTCGTTCCACTTCTTCTGCTGCTCGTCGCCCTCGGCGGCAAGAGCCTCGTCCATGAGACCGTGAAGCTTCTCCCACTCAGCGGACTCCTTCCACGGGCAACGGGTCTGCATCCAGACGTTGTCGCCGTACCACCAGTTGAGCAGCAGGTCGGGGTCGGCGCCGAAGCAGGACGGATCGCCAGGAGCGAGAAGGATATCGTAGGCCTCGCCGCCGTCGATGGCAGCGTAGGTGGCCGGCGAGGTATCGGTCTGGATGGTCACATCGAAGCCGAGAGCGTCGAGGTCGTTCTTGACCTGGGCGGCCATGCCCTTGATCTGCTCGTTGTCGGTAGTGCGCAGGGTGATGGCGCCCGGGGTGATGCCAGACTCTTCGATGAGCTTCTTGGCCTTCTTGGCGTCAGTCTTGTACACCGTGGAAGCCTCATGATAGTTGGTGAAGCTCTTGGGCAGGTAGCAGCTGGCAGCGGTGGCAAGGCCGGCGAAGGTGTTGGTGATCATCTTCTCGGTGTCGAGCGCGTACATGACGGCCTGACGGACCTTGACGTTGTTCCAAGGCTCCTTGGCGACGTTGAACATGATGAAGCGGGTGCCGAAACCCTGAACGTTATCGATCTTGCAGCCAGCGCTCTCGAGCTGGTCGACGGCGTCAGCGGTGACGAGCTCCATAACGAGCGTGGAGCCCTCCTGCTGAGCGGTAACGCGAGCGGTGGGGTCGGTCAGGATGCTGTACTGGATCTTCTCGTCCTCGGCAGCATACTCACCGTTGTACTCGGGGTTGGGAACCAGGGTGATCTCGGTATCGGAGATAGAGTCGTACATCCAGGGGCCGGAACCGATCGGCTGCTTGGCGCGATCCTCCTCGGCCTGGGTGGCCGGGGTAACGCGGATGATGGCCAGACGATCCTTGAGCAGGGAGAAGTTCGGGACCTTGGTCTTGACCGTTACGGTGCTGGCGTCCTTGGCCTCGATGGACTCGAAGGGCTGGAAGAACGGAGCATAGGTAGCAGAAGCGGCGCAAGCGGTGTAGGAGGCAACGACGTCGTCAGCAGTGACCTCGGTACCATCGGAGAACTTAGCGCCCTTGCGGATGGTGACCTCGAAGGTAGTGTCGTCCACGGACTTGGGATCGTCGGTGGCAAGCTCGTTGAAGGTGCTGTAGTCGTGGTAATCGATGCCGTAGAGGCCCTCGATGACGTGCCAGTTAGCGCCCAGGCCCACAGCGGAGCCGGTGCTGGCGGGGTCGAAGCTGGACGGAGCGTAAGCGGAACCAGCGGTGATCACGCCGCCGCCACGGTTGGCGGAATCGGTGGAACCGGAAGCGGAACCCTCGTCGTTAGAGCTGCCACCGCAGCCGGTGAGACCAAGCCCTGCGACAGCAGCGACGCTGCCGGTGAGGCCGAGGAACGAACGCCTGGACATACCCTTGTTGATGATGGCCATGTCTTCTCCTATCAATAGAGAATCTTACCCGGGAGCACCTAGACTTGCCCCCGCGCAACTTGCGGACGATATATACCTTACCTACCGACGAACCCAACTGAGGTGCCGCGCTCGGCGACCGATACATACATACGCTTGAACGGTATTTACTACCGTTCACCGAATTCATTGACAAACGATTCGCCAGACAGTATGTATCGACGAGGTGAGATATCAGTCTTCGTCAACCCGCAGGATAGCAGGGTTATTCACCATGGCTAGTCAAACGTTTTAGCGTTAATAAAACCCGAAATCATCAGGTAATCGCCGCGAAATAAATGATTGAAAATCAGCCAATCATGTATATCAGTTGTTTAGAGGCGCGTTTAGTTTTCGGATCGGTTGGCCGATGCCTGGGCGCGCTCGGCATTCCATGCAACAAGTGCCTCGTGGACCGCTTTGGCGACATCGGCCGGAACGCCTCGAACTTCTGCAATCTCCTGCTCGCTTGCTGCGCGCAAACGCTTCATCGAGCCAAAATGGCGCATAATGGCACGTTTTCTGGTGGGTCCCACGCCCGGAACGTCGTCAAGCACCGAAACCGTCATAGCCTTATCGCGCAACTCGCGGTGGAACGTAATCGCAAATCGGTGGGATTCATCGCGAACCTGCTTGATCAGATAAAGCGATGCGGAGCCGGTCGGCAGCACGACGGGAGTCTCGTCCCACGGCACGAAGACCTCCTCATCGGCCTTTGCCAAGCCGCAAACTGGTATATCGAGGCCGAGCGCCTCAAGTTGCTTAATTGCAGCGGTCAATTGCGGCTTGCCGCCATCGACAACGAGCAAGTCGGGACGCGAGCCAAAGCGCTCGTCCGCCATGCGCTCGGGAGCATAGCGACGCCCCAGAACCTCGGACATCGATACGAAGTCGTTCGCCTCGTCCAATTCGGCCTGAATTTTAAAGCGACGATACTGGCCCTTGTCGGCACGACCGTTGGTAAATACCACCATCGAAGCGACGGTAAAGGTGCCGTGCAACGTCGAGATATCGAAGCACTCGATGCGTAACGGCGGCGCAGGCAGCGCCAGCGCGCTTTCGAGCTCCAGGAGCGCCTGATTGGTGCGATCGTCAGCATACCCCGTGCGCATCATGTAGCGCATGAGGGCATGGCGCGCATTTTTGGAAGCCATATCGAGCAGGCGGTGCTTTTCGCCGCGCTGTGGCCTATGGAGATGGCAAGAGCGTTCGCGCTTGCCCGCAAGCCACTCCCCCAACGCTTCGGCATCTTCAAGCTCGACAGGGAGATTGATCTCGGCTGGAATATCAGCCGTCTCGTCGTAATAGCGCTTAAGAAAGCCCGATTGAAGCTCTTCCTCGTCGACATCCAGGCCTTTATCGAGGATGAACTCACAAGTTCGAACCGTTCGGCCCTCGCGAACGACAAAGACACAGGCGGCAGAGATAGTCTCTTCGCGATAGAAGCCGATGACGTCGATATCGACGCTTGATGGAAAAACGACCTGTTGGCGATCGTCCAGGCCCCTAATGACTTCCAGGCGACGCTTGACGCGCGCCGCGCGCTCAAAATCGAGCGTCTCGGCTGCCTCCGTCATCTCGGACGTAAGCTCGTCGACGACATCCTTGCGATGCCCCGACAAGAAACGTTCGACACGCTTGACGTTCTTGGCATAGTCGGCAGGGGAAATCGCGCCGACGCATGCGCCCGGCCCGCGCCCGACATGGTAGTCAAAGCAGGGACGCCCGTTTTGCGCACAAATCATACCGACGATGTCTTCTTCGCCCTTATGAGATTCGACGATGCGGCGGCAGCGGCGCCATTCCGCACAGGATGCCGAGCAAATAGGAATAACCTTGCGTAGCGTATCGATGGTCTCACGCGCCGCACGGCTATCGGTATAGGGGCCAAAATAGCGCGTTCCAGGTTTATGACGCTCTCGCGTGTATTTAATAGCCGGAAACAAGTCGCTCTTGGTAATGGCGATAAAGGGATAGCTTTTATCGTCTTTGAGATCGACGTTAAAGTACGGATGGTACTGGCCAATCAGATTGCGCTCGAGCACCAAAGCCTCGTGCTCGGTCTCCACCACGATATAGTCGAAGCTCGCCACCAGCTGCATCATGAGCGGGATCTTTTGACGCTCATCCTGCAGCGTCACGTATTGACGCATACGGGCACGCAAGTTTTTTGCCTTGCCCACATAGATGACATCGCCCTTGGCATCTTTCCAAAGGTAGCAGCCGGGTTGCGTGGGAACGCGCGAAACCTGTTCGGCAAGTGTTGGAATGTTGTCGTGACCTGCCACACGCACCTACTTGCGACGAAGCAGCGCCGAGACCTCGGGCATCTTAAAGACGAAGGCAAGGCCAAAAGTCACGGCGAGCGAGACGACGCCTGCAACACAAACGTAGCCCAGGGTAATGAGGATCGAGCTGCCAAGCATTCCGACAAAGTGCTCAAGTGCCCACATGACACCGACGCCCGCGGCAGCGCCCAAGCCACCGAACAACAGGCCGAAGAAACCGCCATGTAGGATAGACTTGACCTGAAGGCCATGCAGACGACGGCGCAGCCACCACAGTGAGCATCCGACCAAGACCACGTAGTCAACGACGTACGAAAGCGCAATTGCCGGCATACCGTAGCCCAGCACCACGCCAAACAGCAGCACCGAACCGGCCTGACCGATAGCGGAGTACAAGCAATAGCGGCTATAAGGTTTCATATCGAGCAGGGCCGAGAAGCTCTTCTGCATCAGCACGACCACGCCGTAGAGCGGCAGGGAAAGTGCCAGATAGATAAGGAACTCCGACACCAGCGCCACGCCGGATTCATCGAACTTGCCGGCGCAGTAGATCATGTTGAGTGGACGGGCGAAGACGATCAGGTACATCGCAAACGGAATCAGGAAGAAGAGCATCTGGGCGACACCGCGCGAAATGCCCGTGCGGACGCTGTCGTAATCCTTCTCCTGTGCATCGTGAGAGAGTTCGGTATAGAGTGCCGTCGAAAGCGAGGCAGCGATCAGCGCATAGGGCAGCGTGTACCACAGGCGCGCATATGCGATGACGGAAGGGCCGGTCTCGGGCTGCACCACCAGCGCGGCGGCATTGGTAATGGAAGTCGAGACAAACATGCACACCGTGGCGAGCAGCGTCGGGATACCAAGCGCAATCGTCTGTCGCAGCGCGGGGTCCTTAAAGTCGATATGGATATGAGGATGCACGCCATGCTTGCCGAGCGCGGGAATCTGACAGGCCATCTGGACAAAGACGCCGAGGGTCGTACCGGCTGCGATCAAGATAATACCGACCTGCTCGCCAAATTGTGCAGACACGGGAGCAAAGCCCATAAAGCTGGCGATGACGATGACATTGTTGAGAACCGGGGCAAACGTCGACCAGAAGTAGTCGCGGTGTGCGTTGAGAACACCCGAGAACACCGAGCCCAAGCCATAAAATAAAATTTGGATAGCAAAGAAGCGGAACATGAACGCAGCGGTATCCATGCTGTCGCCATTACCCGAAAGGAACGACTGCGTCCAAATAAAGCCGGGAGCAAACACGGTGCCCAGCAGCGAGATGCCGCCCAGCACCAGAAGCAGAATACCGAGCAGGTTGCCGACATACTCGTTCGATGCCTCGCGGCCCTGCTCGCGCCTCACGCCCATATAAACCGGCAAAAACGCCGTAACGAGCATGCCGCCCATCACGAGCTCGTAGAGCATGTTGGGCAGGTTGTTGGCAACCTGATAGGAGGACGAGAGCAGCGACATGCCGATGGCGGCCGCCATGGCCCACGTGCGGATAAACCCGGTGACGCGCGACACGATGGTCAGCACGGTCATGAGGCCAGCAGAACGACCAACCGTGGAGTAGTCCGACGAGCCCATGTCGTCAGCGTCGTCTCGCGACGAAGAAGCTTCGGATGAGGGTGTCTGAGGCGCAGATTCTTTTGCAAAATGAGCTCCGCACTTCAATTCTTCCTGCGGCATCGCTCAGTCCTCTCTCGTAATCGGGGCGACCGTCGCCCCGCAAAATGCAATTAAATCATCAGGTGCAAGCTCAAGCTGATAACCACGCTTGCCTCCCGAAATAAAAATGGTATCCCAAAGGACACATGTCTCATCAATGAGCGTCCGGTAGCGTTTTTTCATACCGACCGGACTGCAGCCGCCGCGAACGTAGCCAGTCGCCGCAAGCAAATCCTTCACATGCATCATGGCCAAGGACTTCTCCCCCGCGGCACGCGCGGCGGACTTTAGATCGAGCTCGTCGGCAACAGGGATGCAGCACACGACGTGGTCGTTGGACGGCGTCACGCAGACCAAGGTCTTAAATCCTTGTCCGGGCTCCTCGCCAAGCTGCTCCGAAATCGCGACCCCCAGGCCCGCCGACTCATCACCATCGTCTTCGTACGTATGTAGAACATAGGAAATGCCGGCGCTTTCCAGCTCGCGAATCGCATTGGTTTTTGGCGTCTTTACAGCCTTTGCCATGGCATATCCTTTCCCTCGCATTCGGACGCAAGGATTAAGTATATGTCCAATTCGGCTGTATACGTCACTTCGACACAGCAAGCGCCATCGAATCACAAGGAGTCGATGGCGCCCATAAACTGAATCGCCTATTTATTGAGCATCAAGTTGAGCCTGACGCTCCCGGTCACGCCTGAGCAACGGCGCCAAAAACTTGCCCGTATAACTCTGCGGACAGTCCGCAACCTGCTCCGGTGTGCCCGAAACCACGACGGTTCCGCCGCCGTTACCGCCCTCGGGGCCCATATCGATCAGGCGGTCGGCAACCTTGATGACATCAAGGTTGTGTTCAATCACCAGCACCGTGTTGCCCGCATCGACCAAGCGCTGCAGCACATCGAGCAGCTGGCGGACGTCCTCAAAATGAAGGCCGGTCGTCGGCTCATCCAAAATATAGAACGTCTTGCCCGTCTGGCGTCGATGAAGCTCCTTGGCGAGCTTCACACGCTGCGCCTCGCCGCCCGAGAGCGTCGTAGCGGGCTGGCCCAGGCTCACGTAGCCCAAGCCTACATCGTACAGCGTCTGGAGCTTGCGCTTAATCTGCGGGATATTCCCAAAGAAGGCCAGTGCCTCGGTGACGCTCATGTCGAGCACGTCCGAGATGGTCTTACCACGGTAGGTGACCTCAAGCGTCTCGCGGTTATAGCGTTTGCCGCCGCAGACCTCACAGGGGACATAGATATCGGGAAGGAAGTGCATCTCGATCTTAATTTGTCCGTCGCCCTTGCATGCTTCGCAGCGACCGCCGCTCACGTTAAAGGAGAAACGTCCCGGCGAGTAGCCGCGCGCCTTCGACTCCGGCGTACTCGCAAACAGCGCGCGAAGATCATCCCACAGGCCAATGTACGTAGCAGGGTTGGAACGCGGCGTGCGGCCAATCGGCGACTGGTCGATATCGATAACCTTATCGATACACTCGATGCCCTCGATTTTCTTATACGGACCCACAGGGCGCGTCGAACGGTGAATGGCATTCGTAAGGGCAGGTGCGATAGTGTCGGTAACCAGGGAGCTCTTACCCGATCCCGACACGCCGGTAACGACCGTAAGCGTACCAAACTCGATCTTGGCGGTAACGTTTTTGAGGTTGTTGGCGCGGGCGCCCGTGATCTTAAGGCAGCCGCGACCGGGCTTGCGCCGTTCATCAGGCACCCGGATCATTCGTTTGCCGGTCAGATAAGCGCCCGTCATCGACTCGGGACACGCCATGATATCGGCAGGCGTTCCCGCCGCGACTACGTGTCCGCCGTTCACGCCCGCGCCGGGGCCCATGTCGATCACATAGTCGGCAGCACGAATCGTATCCTCATCATGCTCGACGACGATGACGGTATTGCCGATATCGCGTAGGCGCTCAAGCGTCTTGATCAGGCGCTCGTTATCGCGCTGATGGAGGCCAATCGATGGCTCGTCCAAAATGTACAGAACACCCATGAGGCCGGCGCCGATCTGCGTTGCCAGGCGAATGCGCTGGGCCTCGCCTCCGGAAAGCGTCGCCGAGGCACGATCGAGGGTCAGATAGTCGAGTCCGACATCGACCAGAAAACGCAGGCGCTCCAAGATTTCCTTGACGATGCGTCCGCCGATAAACTGTTGGCGCTCGGTGAGTTCCAGGCCCTCAAAAAACTCGAGCGACTCACGGCACGACAGACAACAAACCTCGTAAATGGACTTGCCGCCCACGGTGACGGCGAGCATCTCGGGGCGCAAACGAGCGCCGTGGCAGCTCGAGCACGGCTCCTCGCGGATGTACTTCTCCAAGCGCGCCTTGGTGTTCTCATTCGTCGTCTCGGTATAGCGCTCGTACAGGATATTGCGCACACCCGAGAACTTGGTGTCCCACTGGCTGCGGCGCCCATCGAGCTTTTGATAGTCGACCGAAATCTTCTGGTCGCCCATGCCGTCTAAAAACGCACGACACACCCGCGGAGGCAGATCCTCCCACGGCGTATCGACGCTCACCTTAAAGTGTTTGCAGACCGCAGCGAAAATCTGCGGATAGTAGTTAGAGTTGCCAAACAGGCTGCCAAAGACCCCGTCGGCGATCGACTTCGAGGGGTCTTCGATTAGGGCCTCGGCATCGACCGTCTTCTTAAAGCCCAGGCCATCGCACTCGGGGCACGCGCCATAGGGCGCGTTGAACGAGAAATCACGCGGCTGCAGGTCATCGATGGAGTGTCCATGCTCCGGGCACGCTAACGCCAGCGAATACTCCAGCAACTCGCCTTCGGTCCCCTCGGGAGCGTCGCGGTCGGGCAGCAAGTATACGTTCACATTGCCGTGCGCCAGCGCAGTCGCCTGTTCAACGGACTCGGCAATACGGCCCAGCGAGTTCTCGCGAATCACGATGCGGTCGACCACGACCTCGATATCGTGCTTGAATTTCTTATCCAAATCGATAGGGTCATCAAGCGAGCGAACCTCGCCGTCGACACGCACGCGGCTAAAGCCCTCGGCGCGAAGGTCCTCAAACAGCTTGGTGTACTCGCCTTTTCGCCCGCGCACCACCGGTGCCAGCACAAACGCGCGGCGGCCCTCCCCCGCCGCCAGGACCTTATCGGCGACCTGGTCGGTCGTCTGGCGCTCAATGACGCGGCCGCATTCGGGACAGTGCGGGGTGCCCACACGGGCGAACAGCAGACGCAGATAGTCATAAATCTCGGTTACGGTGCCAACCGTCGAGCGAGGGTTTTTAGATGTCGTCTTTTGGTCGATCGACACCGCCGGCGAAAGGCCGTCGATTGAATCCAAGTCGGGTTTGTCCATCTGGCCCAAGAACTGGCGCGCATAACTCGACAGGCTTTCCACGTAGCGACGCTGACCCTCGGCATAGATCGTGTCAAACGCCAGCGAGCTCTTGCCCGAGCCCGAAAGACCGGTAATGACCACGAGCTCGTCGCGCGGGATGGAAACATCGATATTGCGCAGGTTGTGTTCGCGCGCACCACGGATAACGATAGAAGAATCAGACATGGAAGCTCCTTGCCTCCTATAACCTCAAATCACACTGTCGATGAGTTTAACGCACTCAACGCGCACAGATGTTCGTAATACAAGATTCGCAGACCTTTTGCTTTGCGTGTCGGGTGCTATGTTTCTCGAAATGCCGTGGAAAGGTTAGAGTAATCTAAAACTGAACTTAATTTGCTGTAACAGAGGAACGTCCATGACCGAAGATATCCCCCTTGAAATCACTTCGAGTGGCATGGCCAATCTGCCCATATTCATCGCCGTCCTTATCGTGGCCGCCGTCGTCGTGCGCGTGTATTTTTCAATCAGACACAACGAAAAACCGCCCATTGCCCGCGTCTTTTGGTGCGCGATGCTCCTCATCCCGCTCGGCATGGTAGCTGCATGGATTACGAATCAATTGCTCGTAAATGAGGACTGTTCCCTATGGGTCCTTTCTTATTCGGCGCTCGGTGCTGCCGCCGTCATACTTCTTGTCGAGCCCTTGGTTTCGGGACTTATCGACCAAACCGATCTTGCGACGGGAACGGTTGCCTGTATTTGCCGCGACATCCTTGTCGTCGCCGCTGTTTCAGCGCTCTCGTTCGTTTCACTCGAAATTGCCTGCAACGAAACGTTCTATCGCATTCCCGCCAACTCATTCGGGTTTTCCGTTGGGCTGCTCGCGACGGTTCTGCTCTCCCTTTATTTGCTGGGACAGCATCATGGAGGCGTCATGGCCCTCGTGCCCGTCGTCTGTTGCACCCTTGGCATTGCCGAGCACTTCGTCATAACGTTTAAAGGCGAGGCCATCCTGCCGAGCGACATTTTGGCATTGGGCACCGCAATGGAAGTAAGTGAGGGATATGAGTTCACCTTCACTGCAGGAATCGTAACCTCACTCGCCCTGCTGGAGATTTCCCTGGGGCTTCTTTCGCTTATCCGACCGCGAAAGCTCCGTACGCCCGCCCATGTCTTCCCCGCAATCGCCGCTAACCTCTGCGCTTTTCTGCTAGTGACCGTTGTGGGGCTCTTGGGCTTTTCCAACATCGACTTGGAGCAGTCGCTGGATTTTGGATTTGACCGTTGGCAGCCCATCACCACGTATGCGTCTCAGGGTTTTATCACTTCGTTCACCGAAATGGTCAACGAGTTGCCCATTGAAAAGCCCGAAGACTATACGCCCGATGAGGCGCAGAGCATCGAACAGGAGCTCGCCGCCGCCTACGACAGCACGTATGGCTCGAGCGAGCAGCGCGCGGCGGCCGTTGCCCAGTTCAATGAAATCAAGCCGACGATTGTTGCCGTCATGAACGAGAGTTTTAGCGACCTTTCGTGCTTTGAGCAGCTCCAGGCGGCCGGGTACACCGGTCCCGCATTCTACAACTCGCTTCCCGACACACTTGTTCGCGGCACCATGCTCGCTTCGGTCACCGGTGGCGGAACGGCGAACTCCGAATTCGAATTTTTGACCGGAGCGACAACGGCCTTTGTCGGATTAGGCAAAATCCCCTATCAGCTGTATCAGATGAATAGTGTCAACAGCCTGGCAAAGGACCTTAAAGAGCTTGGGTATAGTACTACTGCTATGCACCCGCAAAACCCCGTCAACTACCATCGAGATAAAATCTATCAGCAGCTGGGTTTTGGAGACTTTCTTTCAATCGGCGATTTCGAAGGTGCGCCCTATTACCATGCCGGCGTATGCGACTACGCCACCTACGACAAGATACTCGACCTGCTCAGAACCGACGAAGCCCCGCAGTTCATCTTTGACGTCACGATGCAAAATCACGGCGGCTACGACTATGGCACCGTTCCCGCCGAAGAGCTGACAAACTATTGGGTCGAGGGAGCCAGCGAGGGCGCCAATAGCGCGCTCAATACCTATCTCACCTGCATCAATGCATCCGACCGGGACCTCGAGTACTTTATCAATGAGCTCCGCAATATCGGCAGACCGGTTGTTCTTGTCTTTTTTGGCGACCATCAGCCGAGCGCCGCAACGACTCTCAACGACGAGCTGTACCCTCAGGAAGATACGGCAAGCCACGCTTTCCGTATCTATCAGTCGACCTATTTCGTCTGGGCCAACTATGAAATCGCCGGCAATACCGAGCTCAACGTCTACGACACCGTCGGGGCAAACGAGATTGCAGCTATTACCCTTAATAAGATCGGCGCCCCGCTCACTGACTATCAAAAGGCCCTGCTTGCAACAAGGTCAGATGTGCCCACCATCAATGTCGCCGGCTATATTGGTGCCGACGGACTGCGCTACGACTTGGAATCTGAAGACAGCCCATACGCCTCGACGATCGACAAGCTGCAGCGCATGCAATACCTCGAGTTCGCCAGCAAAGTTCAGTAAGCCCGCCCATTCGCTTGGACCCATCGTATTGCAAGCACGCTCGGCCCAAATGCATCGCAAATGACTCCCGCTCGCAAACGAGGGTACAATGACGCTCGTGTCACACCGCGGGGCTCCGGCCCCAACATATACAAAGGAGTCATACATGGGTTGCGAGCACGCACAAGCAGCCGGCGGACAATCAACGCCGTCGCAATTTGAAGAGAATACGCTGTCGGAGGTCAAGCGCGTTATCGCTGTGCTTTCCGGCAAGGGAGGCGTCGGCAAGTCGTTTGTGACGGGCGCCATCGCAACCGAGCTCGCCCGCCGCGGCAACAAGGTTGGCATTCTCGACGCCGACATCACCGGCCCCTCCATCCCCAAAATGTTCGGCATGAGCGGACGCCATGTCCATGCCCTCGGCAACCTCATGCTGCCCGAGATCTCCGAGCACGGCGTCAAGGTCATGAGCTCCAACCTGTTGCTCCAAAACGAAACCGATCCCGTCCTTTGGCGTGGCCCGGTTATCGCGGGCGCCATCAGGCAATTCTGGAGCGAGACCTCGTGGGGCCCCATCGACTACCTGCTGGTCGATATGCCTCCGGGAACGGGTGACGTCGCGCTCACCGTTTTCCAATCGCTGCCCGTCGATGGCATCGTCATCGTCACGAGCCCGCAAGACTTGGTCTCGATGATCGTCGCCAAGGCAGTCAACATGGCCGAGAAGATGAACGTCCCTATTCTGGGCATTGTCGAGAACATGAGCTATATCGAGTGCCCCGACTGCGGCAAGAAGATCGAGGTCTTTGGTAAGAGCAAGCTCCCCGAAGTCGCCGAGCGCTACAACCTCGACATCTTGGGTCAGCTTCCCATCAATCCGTCACTCGCCGAGGCCTGCGATAAGGGTGAAGTCGAGACCGCACTGCCCGATGACATGCTGCCCAAGGCCGTCTCCGCCGTTGAGGCCATCGCCCCGCACAAGACAGACGAGGCCTAAGTGAACGCAAGCGCCTTCTATGACGTCTTGGTGATCGGCGGCGGGGCCTCGGGCCTCGCCGCCGCCATTACGGCGGCGCGTGTCGACAAAAGGGTCTGCGTCGTCGAGCGCGACGTCGCCTGCGGTCTCAAGCTGCTCGCAACCGGAAACGGCCGCTGCAACCTCTCAAACGAATCCATCGACATTCGGCGATATAACCGCCCCGCCTTTGTCGAATCCATCATGGGCCCCCAACCCGAGCAAGATCTCGAGAGTTTTTTCTCCTCGCTGGGCATCATGACGATCCGTGAGGAAGGCCGCCTATACCCGCGCTCCCTTCGCGCCGAGTCGGTTCGCGATGCACTCCTCAATGCATGCGAGCGTTTGGGCATCACCCTACTCTGCGGAACTAACGTCATTGCGGCTCATAAGGCTTCCGAAGGCTGGACGCTTCAGATCGACCGTCCCGCTCATGTACTCAAACCCAAAAAGCACGGCGACCGAAAGACGGAGCTCCGTTCGCTTCGAAAGGCGTTAGCCGATACTCCTCGCACGAGCGATGCCCTGCAGGCAAGGGCCGTGGTTATCGCTACGGGCGGCAACCCCACCGGCATCGCCGAGGTGTTTAGCCTTCCCTTGACGCCCCTGCGCCCCGTCCTGTGCCCCGTATCGGCATCAGTCGTCGGCGACCGGACGGCACTCGGAACTCTGGATGGTCTGCGCGTCCGAGCCCGCTTAACGCTCTCGCGCAGCCACGAAGAGCTCTGGCGAGAAGATGGCGAAGTGCTGTTCCGTGCCTTCGGCATCTCAGGCGTCGCCGCCTTCAATCTCTCTCGCCGTATCAACCAGGGCGACACTGTTCTGATCGACTTCTTTCCAGATTTCTCCAAAGATGAGCTGCTCGATACGCTCGAGCAGCGTGTCAACGTGCTCGGCGATTTTTCGCCCCGAAACTCCCACTGGCTTGACGGCATGCTCGCCCCGCAGCTCTCACACGTCGTCTGTACGGCATTCGAGCGGTGCCATCCCGGCTCGCGCGATGTCATCCACCTGGTCTCAATCCTCAAGCTCTTTAAACTGTCCGTCGAAGGGACGGCAGAGGAGCGCTCAGCACAGGTCACGCGTGGCGGCATATCTATCGAGTGCGTCTCGACACCCAATCTTTACGTGAACAGCACCACAGGCGCCCCGCTTTACGTCTGCGGAGAAGCGCTCGACATCGACGCCGATTGCGGAGGCTTTAACCTTGCGTGGGCCTGGATCTCGGGTATTCGCGCTGCAAGCAGCCTGTAGCCGCGCAGTCTATAATCAAAAACGCATTCGGGCCGTCTGGGATACCGGACGGCCTCTTTCTTGCCTCTAAGGAGACCTCGATGATCGAAATCACCCAAGTCAACGCGACGCTCGATGAGGCCGGCGACGAAAACGCCTGCCTTGCTATTGGCAGACGCGCCGTCAAACGAGCCCTGCGATGCGAGGATTCCCAGATTAAAGCCATTGAGCTCCATCGCAAGTCAATCGACGCCCGTAAAAAGCGAGATGTTCATTTTATTTTGAGCTTTCGAGTTGAGCTGACAAGCTCCCGACTCGAACAGGAAGTGGTCGACCGCGTCGCCGAGCGCAACCGCTCGCGCATCCGCATGGTTGACGGCGAGGCTCCTTCATTCCCCAACCCCGTCCCGAATGCACCCAAGGGGCGTCCCGTCGTTGTCGGCGCCGGTTGCGCCGGTCTCTTCGCCGCCCTGACCCTTGCCGAAGCGGGCCTTAAACCCCTGCTCATCGAGCGCGGCGACCCGGCATTTCGCCGCTCACATGCGATCGACCTCTTTCTAAAGGAGCGCATCCTCGACCCCGAGAGCAATATCCAGTTTGGTCTGGGCGGCGCGGGGACCTTCTCGGACGGCAAGCTCAATACGGGAACCAAAAATCCCGCCCATCGCCTTATCCTCGAGACCTTCGTCGAAGCGGGCGCTCCCCGCGATATTCTATGGGATGCAAAACCGCATATTGGCTCCGACATCCTCCCCGCCGTCGTTACCAGCATCTCCCAGCGCATTGAACAGCTCGGAGGAACCGTTCGCTATCGAGCGAAACTCGTTGACATTCACACTGACACATCTGGCGCCATTGTCGGTATCGACATCCAGTCGTCCCACGACGCGACAAGCGAGTCAATCAACACAAAGCATCTCATCCTTGCTTGCGGTCATTCTGCCCGCGACGTATTCGAGGTTCTCAAAACCCATGATGTCGCCCTCGCTCAAAAGACGTTTGCCATGGGCGTTCGCGTCGAACACCCGCAGTGTGATATCGATCGGGCGCAATATGGCCCCGCGGCGGGTCATCCCGCGCTCGGAGCAGCCCCCTATAAGCTCGTTACCCATCTTCCCAACGGCCGCAGCGTATTCTCATTCTGCATGTGTCCTGGCGGACAGGTTGTCGCAGCCTCTTCAGAGCCCGGCCATCTGTGCGTCAACGGCGCCAGTCTCAACGCCCGCGCCGGCCGCAACGCAAACGCCGCTCTCCTCGTTAACGTCACGCCCGACGATCTCCCCAGCGACGATCCTCTTGCAGGCGTAGAACTCCAGCGCATTTGCGAGCGGGCTGCCTATCGCCTTGGCGGCTCCAACTGGAACGCACCGGCACAGCTCGTCGGCGATTTCCTTGCAGAACGCGCCAGCACGACATGCGGCAAGGTAAAGCCCACCTATCCGCTCGGCGTGACTTGGACAGCAATCGATGAGTCATTGCCGCAACATATCATCGAGTCGCTTCGTCTGGGAATTCCCTTACTCGGCAAAAAACTGCGTGGCTACGACCATCCCGATGCCGTCCTCACCGGTGTTGAGACACGCTCGAGCTCTCCGGTCACCGTTACTCGAGACCGTCAATGCCACGCTGTATCGACCCCGGGGCTCTACCCTTGCGGCGAGGGGGCCGGATATGCCGGAGGAATCATGAGCGCAGCTACCGATGGCATCCGTTGCGCCGAAGCCCTGATCGCAGACCTCTAGCGCACGAATTCCAGCACGCAAAAGACACAGGCCCCGAGCTCCACAGGGAACTCGGGGCCTGTTCGCTATTTCTTAAACCGTGCACCCTGGCGTTTTCTGCCCGATGCGAACGTGGAACCCTTGCGGGCCTGCGAACGTAAGCGCTCGATCGTCTCGTCCTCAGACGCACCCTCGAGCATCGCCCGAATCTGAACGACAGCATCGCGCAGGCGCGCCGCCTCCTCAAAGTCCATGGCGGCAGAAGCGTTGCGCATATCCTCTTCCATGGTTTCGACGATCCGCACAAGCTCGTCATGCGGCAGTTCTTCCAACTGCTCCGCAAGTGTCTGCTCGGGTGCCACCGTTTCCGGCACGCCGCCCTCGCCCGACTCATCGGGCGTATAGAATGCGCCATGGCCAAGGGAGTCGCCCTTCGAGCGCCCCTTGGAACCCACAGTCTTTTCGGCCTCGGCAATAAAGCTCGAAATGTCGTTAATGGCCTTGCGGACCGTCTTGGGCACAATGCCATGCTCTTCGTTATATGCCATCTGAATCTCGCGACGGCGCTGCGTCTCCTCGATGGCTTCTTTCATCGAATCGGTCACAACGTCTGCATACATGATGACCTCGCCGTCGGCATTACGGGCCGCACGGCCAATCGTCTGAATCAACGAACGGCGATTGCGCAAGAAGCCTTCCTTGTCAGCGTCGAGAATTGCCACCAGCGAGACCTCGGGGAGATCCAGACCCTCGCGGAGCAGGTTGATGCCAACGAGAACATCAATCTTTCCCTCGCGCAGCGTTCGCAGGATCTCGACACGGTCCATCGTCGCCGTATCGGAGTGCATGTAGTTGACCTTAATGCCGGCATCGAGCAGGTGATCGGTCAGATCCTCGGCCATGCGCTTGGTCAGCGTGGTCACCAGCACGCGCTCCTTACGGGCCACGCGCTCGCGAATCTCGTCCTCAAGATCGTCAATCTGGCCTCGGACCGGACGAACGTCGATTTTGGGATCGAGCAGGCCGGTCGGTCGAATGATCTGTTCAACATCGTTTTGACTCACACGCAACTCATAGTCGCCTGGCGTGGCCGAGACGTAAATGAACTGCGGAATCCTCGCCTCAAACTCATCGAAACGAAGCGGGCGGTTATCGAGCGCCGACGGAAGACGAAAACCATGCTCAACAAGCGTAACTTTGCGCGAACGGTCGCCTTCGTGCATACCGCGAATCTGCGGCACCGTCACATGGCTCTCGTCGATGATGCAAAGCATATCCTTGGGGAAGTAGTCAATCAAGGTAAACGGCGGTTCACCCGGCTTACGTCCATCCAGATGGCGCGAGTAGTTTTCGATGCCGTTGCAAAAGCCCATCGTCTCGAGCATCTCGAGGTCATAATCGGTCCGCTGCTGCAGACGTTGCGCCTCGAGCAACTTGTCGGTCGCCTTGAGCTCCGCCACGCGCTTCTCGCACTCTTCGCTGATTGATTTCAGGGCCGCCTTGACCTTTGGCTTCTCGGTCACGTAGTGCGAAGCCGGCCACACGGGAATCGCTTCGTACTCACGTAGCATTTCGCCGGTGACCTCATCGATCTCGGCAATCAGCTCGACCTCGTCGCCAAAGAACTCAAAGCGCAACGGATGCTCGGCATAGGGCGGATATACGTCGACAACATCGCCGCGCACGCGGAAGGTGCCACGTGCCAGGTCATAGTCATTGCGGTCGTATTGAATGTCAATGAGCGCATGGATGAAGTCGTCGCGCTCGAGCGGCACCTTCTTATCGACGTTCGGCGCCAGGCCCGCATAGTCCTCGGGAGAACCGATGCCATAGATGCACGAGACCGATGCGACGACAATCACATCCCGTCGAGAAAGCAGCGATGCCGTCGCCTGATGGCGCAGCATCTCGACCTCCTCGTTAATCGAGGAGTCTTTCTCGATATACGTATCACTCTGCGGTACATATGCCTCGGGCTGATAGTAGTCGTAGTACGAGACGAAGTAGACCACGGCGTTGTTGGGAAAGAATTCTTTGAGCTCGCTCGCGAGCTGGGCGGCGAGGGTTTTGTTGGGGGCCATGACCAGCGTTGGCTTACCGAGAGCTTCGATGGTCTTGGCCATGGTAAAGGTCTTGCCCGAGCCGGTTACGCCCAGCAAAACCTGATAGCGGTCTCCGTCCCTCACACCCTGCACAAGCGACTCAATGGCCTTTGGCTGGGAACCTGCAGGCTCATAGGGAGACACGACCTCAAACGGCACCTCAGAGCCCTCAACGCCAAAGCGTTTGAGCTCTCCGCCAACACGCTCAACTTCAAAATCCGCCATGGATACTCCTAACTCATACATCTGCAGTATACGCAGGCGGCAGGCATAGTCCTATACGAACCGGTCGGGATAGAGGGTCTTATAGCGAACCCAGGCATTATTGACACGAATCAAATAAGCTTGCGTCTCGGGGAAGGTAATCGCGTTATGGAGCGATGTGTTTTGCTGCGCCCACCCATCGACATTGCCCATTCCGGCATTGTAAGCAGCAATAGCGCTATCCGTCGAGCCATTGAAATATGTCAGCAGGTACGAGAGATATGCGCACCCAAATTCAATATTCGAAGCGGGGTCATTCAGGTTATCGGCAGAATACTCGTCCCCGTCGACAAGGCCCTTGGCGATCATATCCTGAGCGGTTTCGGGCATAAGTTGCATGAGACCTTGGGCGCCCTGGTTTGATTCCGCCTCGGGATCCCAGTTTGATTCCGACTTGATGACGGCACATACCAGATACGGATCGAGATTATGCGAAATGCTGGACTGCTTTACATACGCCTCATAGTCAATCGGATAGAACGGTTTAAAGAAAGCGGCGGGAGCACACGAGTAAACGAGCGAGATAAGGCCAAAGACGAAAACGACAGTCAGGGGCACAAGGCGATACCACGTAAAGAAGCGCGTCTTAGGCATCTGTCGTCCCCTTATCCGTAGCGTCCATAAGGCCATGGCGGGCAAGCCATGCGTCCAGTTGTACAAAGAGCGAGCTATCGCCCGCCGCGTTATCAATCACGGTAGTGGCTAGACTGCAAAGCGAAGACTCATCGGGCTGGCAAGCACAGCGAGCATCAAAATCGGATGTCTCCATACCACGGTGAATAGCGCGTTCGCGACGGACCTCCAAAGGAGCGCTAACAACCATAATTTCATCCGCAAGGCCAAAGGCGTCCTCAAAGCCAGCTGGAGCAGATACTTCGACCGCCGCAAAGGGATAGCGAGGAGTCGAAACCGTACAGCAGACAGGATCGAGAATCCTCAGCGAAAGCTGCTCAATGAGAACGGGGTGCACAATGCTATTGAGCCTTGCAACCGCATCAGGAGAGGCAAAAGCTCGAGAAGCGAGGATGTTACTTCGAACGCCGCCCTCCTCGTCCAAAATATCCCAGCCAAACTCTTCAGCAAGAGCATTGACGATATCCGACCCCGGCACGTACAGCGATTTGGCAAGAACGTCTAAATCAATAAGCAGGGCTCCGCGAGATTCCAGATAGCGGCAGGCAGTCGATTTACCCGAAGCAATATTGCCCAAAACAAAAACGGTAAACATCAAGCCCTCCCTAACGTCAATGCGAGATATTATCGCGCAAATACAAAGCGACAGTTCAAAAAACAGCCAAACAGTAAGAGAGTCAAAAGAAGGGCCCGTTCACAAGGGACAGCTTGTATATAACGCAAAAAAGGGGGAGGCCGCGAGGCCTCCCCCTTCTACATTCCCAATGGCGGCTCGGTGCCGTCCACCGGTCAGCGGCGCCCTGGCCTCCCACGGGCTGACCCCGCAGTACTCTCGGCGCGATGGGGCTTAGCTTCCGGGTTCGGAACGGGACCGGGCGTGCCCCCCATGCTCTGGCCGCTGACCGGTGGGCGGCGCCCACCGTTCTCGGTGTCCGGGTGTCTCTCTCACGTGCCCTGGGGGCCGCATGGCGTATAGGAAAGGTGACTCGGGGGCATCCTCGTGCCCGGACCGCGCATGGGCGCTGGGTCCCGCGGGCCGCGAGGTGCGGTTCCGGAAGAGCTCGGGCGATTAGTGCGGCTCGGCTGAGGACGTCGCCGTCCTTGCACCTGCCGTCTATCGACCAGGTAGTCTACCTGGGCCCTTACCGGAAGGAGAACTAATCCCTGGAACGGCTTCCCGCTTAGATGCCTTCAGCGGTTATCCGCGCCGCACGCGGCTACCCGGCCGTGCCGTTGGTCGACAACCGGTTCACCGGAGGTGCGTCCACCCCGGTCCTCTCGTACTGGGGGCAGCCTCCATCGATTCTCCTGCGCCCACGGAGGATAGGGACCGAACTGTCTCACGACGTTCTGAACCCAGCTCGCGTACCGCTTTAAACGGCGAACAGCCGTACCCTTGGGACCTGCTCCAGCCCCAGGATGCGATGAGCCGACATCGAGGTGCCAAACCTTGCCGTCGATGTGGACTCTTGGGCAAGATCAGCCTGTTATCCCCGGAGTACCTTTTATCCGTTGAGCGACGGCCCACCCACTCGGGGCCGCCGGATCACTAGAGCCTGCTTTCGCACCTGCTCGGCTTGTGGGCCTCGCAGTCAAGCCCGCTTGTACTCTTGCATTCAAAAGGACGGTTGCCGACCGTCCCGAGCGGACCTTCGCGCGCCTCCGTTACCCTTTAGGAGGCGACCGCCCCAGTCAAACTGCCCGCCTGGCACGGTCCCCGAGCCGGTTGACGGCCTCGGGTTAGGACGCCGGTCGCGCGAGGGCAGTATTCCAAGGGCGGCTCCCCGGGGGCTGGCGCCTCCGGATCTGTGCCTCCTGCCTATCCTCTACACGCGGGACCAGCGGCCAATGCCAAGCTGCAGTGAAGGTTCACGGGGTCTTTCCGTCCTTCCGCGGGTAAGTCGCATCTTCACGACCAGTGCAATTTCACCGGGTCCATGGTCGAGACAGCGCCCAAGTCGTTGCGCCTTTCGTGCAGGTCGGAACTTACCCGACAAGGAATTTCGCTACCTTAGGACCGTTATAGTTACGGCCGCCGTTTACCGGGGCTTGGCTTCGGGGCTTCGCCTTGCGGCTAACTCCTCCGCGTGACCTTCCGGCACCGGGCAGGCGTCAGACCCTATACGTCGCCTTGCGGCTTCTGCAGAGTCCTGTGTTTTTGGTAAACAGTCGCTTGGGCCTCTCCACTGCGGCCCGCCTCCGCTCCCGGAGCAAGTCCGTTCACGTACGCGCGGGCACCCCTTCTCCCGAAGTTACGGGGCCATTGTGCCGAGTTCCTTGACCATGGTTGACCCGATCGCCTCGGTATGTTCTACCCACCCACCTGTGTCGGTTTGCGGTACGGGCGCGCACGCGCCTGCCTAGGGGTTTTTCTAGGGACCTCGGGCTCACTCGCTTCGCTTAAGTGCTTCGTCCGGAGCCTCGCCCTCGTGCGGACCGGATTTCCCTGGTCCGCGGGCCGCGCTCCATCACGGGGACGTCCAGAACCCCGCCGAGCCACCCCCATCCGTCGCCCCGTCGGTCGTAGCGCCGCGTGCGCGGTGCAGGAATGTCTGCCTGCTGCGCGTCGGCTACGCCTTCCGGCCTCGCCTTAGCCCCCGACTGACCCTGGGAGGATTAGCCTTGCCCAGGAAACCTCGGGTTCACGGCGGACGAGTTACTCTCTCGTCTCTCGCTACTCATGCCAGCATTCTCACTCCCATGCGCTCCACCGCCGGTCGCCCGGCGGCTTCACCGCCCATGGGAAGCTCCCCTACCGATTCTGAAAATCAAAATCCCGCCGCTTCGGTGTCCAGCTTAGCCCCGTGTATTGTCGGCGCATGTCCACTCGACCAGTGAGCTGTTACGCACTCTTTGAATGCATGGCTGCTTCTAAGCCAACATCCTGGTTGTCTGGGCGGACGCACATCCTTTGCCACTCGGCTGGAACTTGGGGACCTTAGCGGGCGGTCCGGGCTGTTTCCCTCTCGAGCACACAGCTTAGCCCACATGCTCTGACTGCCGCGCTCTGGGCCGCCGGCATTCGGAGTTCGGTTGGATTCGGTAGGCGGCGAAGCCCCCTCGTCCATCCGGTGCTCTACCTCCGGCGGTGAACGCGCGACGCTAGCCCTAAAGCTATTTCGGGGAGAACGAGATATCTCCGGGTTTGATTGGCCTTTCACCCCTATCCGCAGGTCATCGCCGCCGTTTTCAACCGACGTGCGTTCGGCCCTCCACGGGGTCTTACCCCCGCTTCAGCCTGCCCACGGATAGCTCACCCGGCTTCGCGTCCGCGGCGCGGGACTCAAGTCGCCCTGTTAAGGCTCGCTTTCGCTACGGCTCCCTTTCGGTTAACCTCGCCCCGCGCCAGCGACTCGCTGGCTCATTCTACAAAAGGCACGCCGTCACACCATAAAGGTGCTCCGACTGCTCGTGGGCGCACGGTTTCAGGTACTGTTTCACTCCCCTCCCGGGGTGCTTTTCACCTTTCCCTCACGGTACTGGTGCGCTATCGGTCACAGGGTAGTACTCAGGCTTGGATGGTGGTCCACCCAGGTTCGGACCGGGTTTCACGTGCCCGGCCCTACTCAGGGACCGCGTCGCGCCGTCCGGTCTGGGTTCGCGTACGGGGCTGTCACCCGCTGCGGCCGGCCCTCCCATGCCGTTCCGCTCCCCAGCCGGACCTGCGCCCGGGGGCGGCAGCCCCCGGATGCGCGGCCCTGCAACCCCGTCGGCGGAACCCCTGCCGGGTATGCCCGCTCGACGGTTTGGCCATCGGTCCCCTTTCGCTCGCCGCTACTCGGGGAGTCTCGAGATTGATTTCCTCTCCTCCGGGTACTTAGATGTTTCAGTTCCCCGGGTTGTCCTCCCGGCCCCTATGTGTTCAGGATCGGGATATCCGTACTGCTACGGATGGGTTCGCCCATTCGGAGACCCCCGGGTCGAAGGATGTGTGCTCCTCGCCGGGGATTATCGCAGCTTGCCGCGTCCTTCATCGGCTCCCTGTGCCAAGGCATCCGCCGTGCGCCCGTGGTATCTTGCGGGACCGCATCGGGCCCGCGGGATATCCACGTGTCGCTAATAAAAATTAATCGATATCATGAATAGCGCTCGTATGTCGCAATTCGGGTATCTCATACCGCGGCACAGTAGTTGACTGTGCTCGCGATCAGATGCTCCTCACTCATGTATAAGTGAATTCTTCTTGTTTGGATCGGATGAATGATTGCTATCATTCTTGATTTAATCGCAGAAAAGAATCGAGTCTGGAAGAATTGGATCTTCCATCTCTCTCCTATCGCTATGCGGCTCTCAAGGTACGCGGGTGCGACCCCGGGGACCGGGTGCTGCGGGGAATCATCCTGGCGGACATCTACCGGACGGGCTCCTGCCCTCTATTCGAGTTAAAGTTTGTCTCTCTAAGAATGTATCTCCCTAGAAAGGAGGTGATCCAGCCGCACCTTCCGGTACGGCTACCTTGTTACGACTTCACCCCCCTCACCCTCCACACCTTCGGCGCCTCCCCCCTCTCGGTTGGGCCGGCGACTTCGGGTGCAGACGACTCGGGTGGTGTGACGGGCGGTGTGTACAAGGCCCGGGAACGCATTCACCGCGGCATGCTGATCCGCGATTACTAGCAACTCCGACTTCATGGGGGCGGGTTGCAGCCCCCAATCCGAACTGGGGCCGGCTTTCCGGGATCCGCTCCCCCTCGCGGGGTGGCATCCCTCTGTACCGGCCATTGTAGCACGTGTGCAGCCCAGGGCATAAGGGGCATGATGACTTGACGTCGTCCCCGCCCTCCTCCGCCTTGACGGCGGCGGTCCCGCGTGGGTTCCCGGCATCACCCGATGGCAACACGCGGCGGGGGTTGCGCTCGTTGCGGGACTTAACCCAACATCTCACGACACGAGCTGACGACAGCCATGCACCACCTGTATGGGCTCCTCTCGGCCACGGGGTCTCCCCCGCTTCACCCATATGTCAAGCCCTGGTAAGGTTCTTCGCGTTGCTTCGAATTAAGCCACATGCTCCGCTGCTTGTGCGGGCCCCCGTCAATTCCTTTGAGTTTTAGCCTTGCGGCCGTACTCCCCAGGCGGGACGCTTAATGCGTTGGCTGCGGCACGGGGGGATCGTCCCCCCACACCTAGCGTCCATCGTTTACGGCTGGGACTACCAGGGTATCTAATCCTGTTCGCTCCCCCAGCTTTCGCGCCTCAGCGTCGGTCTCGGCCCAGAGGGCCGCCTTCGCCACCGGTGTTCCACCCGATATCTGCGCATTCCACCGCTACACCGGGTGTTCCACCCTCCCCTACCGGACCCAAGCCGCGGAGGTTCCGGGGGCTTCGGGGGGTTGAGCCCCCCGCTTCGACCCCCGGCCTGCCGGGCCGCCTACGCGCGCTTTACGCCCAATGAATCCGGATAACGCTCGCCCCCTACGTATTACCGCGGCTGCTGGCACGTAGTTAGCCGGGGCTTCTTCTGCAGGTACAGTCTTGACTCTTCCCTGCTGAAAGCGGTTTACGACCCGAAGGCCTCCGTCCCGCACGCGGCGTCGCTGCGTCAGGGTTCCCCCCATTGCGCAAGATTCCCCACTGCTGCCTCCCGTAGGAGTCTGGGCCGTGTCTCAGTCCCAATCTGGCCGGTCGGTCTCTCAACCCGGCTACCC